>CANLDA010000001.1 GCA_947489325.1 uncultured Paracoccaceae bacterium
CCGCCCGCGCTTTCCTCCTTGTCAGGTTTGTCGCCGCGGCAGCTCGCGCTGTCAGCAACCACAAACCTTAGACAAAGCTGCCGCTACGCCTCTGGGCGTCAACGGCTGCAAATAGCCCTTACCTACATCGCATTCCGCGTTTATGGTTTGAGGAGGGATGGCAGAAATTGAAACCCAACAAGAAGCTCTTCTTTGATGTTTTGAAGCAGGCGGCAACTCGTTGCCGTGCCGAAGGATTTGTTGAACACCCAGCCTACGTTTCGGCATGGGAACCGGGAAGCCAAGCATATGAGGCAACACTAATTCGTTTGGTTGCTTCCGACTTCATAGATCAATTTAACGTGTCATTTTATCCGTCTTGGCACTCGTTTCGGTTTGACATCATAAGAAGTGCTAACTCTTTTGGTATCAAGACTTTAGAAGACGTCCCGCAAGTTGCAGAGCAATGGACTGATTGTTGGCTTTATGAACCTATTGACGAATACTTGCTCAACAGCGGTAGAGCGTGGAACGTATTTTCAATCAAAAACGACTTTAAAGTGAGTAAGCGGAAGCCGCTTGATGTGGAATTGGAGACACGTAAGGTCTGTCAGGAGTTTGAGCGCAATTCAAAGTTTCTATTCGATGCCCTTGACGGCGACTATCTTGGGCGTCTGGTAGATGTCTGTCACTATGAAATTGAGCGCCCGCAATAAAGTTCACGAACGCCCACTTTTCTGCAATCAAACACATTGGTGCCTAGCACAGCATCCGTTAAAGAGGGCTCTAAGCAGACATTTACCTTGCCTTTCACGGTCGGATTTTCACCTATGCCTAGCCCAACTTCCTCATGATTACCCGTCTGTTGCCACAGGAATGCCATTCTCCTCGTCTCATATGGGGCAAAGATTTTGCGAGGCCCGCTTATGAATATGCAGACAACCAATGTCATTGCGCCCCCTGCCCCCAAGCGGATGGTGGAGATGCAATTGCCCGTCGTGATGATGCGCGATATTCTAATCAAGACCATGTTTCGCAAGAATGTGGACATGGTGTCAGACGTGGCCCGCGCAATTTGTCTGCCAAATTCAGTGACCCAAGAATTGATCGACCTTGCACGCGATCAACGTCTGCTAGAGGCGACAGGCACGCTCAACGCCAACAGTGGCAATGAGATGGGGTTTCAACTGACGGACGCGGGTAAGACACGCGCGCAGGATGCCCTTGCGCAATCCGAATATTTCGGCGCGATGCCTGTGCCTTTGGCGGTTTATTCCGAACAGGTCAAACGCCAGTCTATCCGCAACATCCAAATCACCCGCAAGCAATTGACTGACGCTATGGGGCATTTGATTTTGCCGCCAACATTGCTTGATCATTTGGGACCTGCGGTTGGCTCTGGTCGGTCGGTTCTGATGTATGGCCCTCCTGGCAACGGTAAATCGTCGATCTCAAACGGGGTGCGCGACGCGATGGGCGATAAGGTCTATGTGCCACGCGCGATCGAATATGCAGGTCAGGTCATCACCGTGTACGATCCGATCGTGCATTCCAAAGCCGAGGAAGAGGTGGATGACCCCAACTCTTTGCGCCGCAAACGCGGATTTGACACGCGCTATGTACGCTGTGATCGCCCAACAGTGATCACAGGCGGTGAGCTATCACTTGATATGCTTGACCTTGTCTATAACTCCACTGCACGAACCTATCAGGCGCCATTGCAACTTAAATCCACTGGCGGCATCTTTATTGTGGACGACCTTGGCCGTCAGGCAGAGCCACCACAGGCCTTGATCAACCGTTGGATTGTTCCACTAGAGGAATCAAAGGATATTTTGGCCCTTCAGTCAGGTGAAAAATTCGAAGTTCCCTTCGACACATTGGTCATCTTCTCGACCAACTTTCACCCCAACAAAATCTTTGACCAAGCGGCCTTGCGTCGGATTTTCTATAAAATCAAAATTGATGGCCCCGATCAGGAAGGGTTTTTGAAAATCTTTGCCATGGTCGCCAAGAAAAAGGGTATGCCGTTGGATCAGGACGCATTGATCCATTTGTTGAAAAACAAATACCCAACGATCGACAACACCTATGCCAATTATCAACCCGTGTTCCTGATTGATCAGATGATCGAGATCTGCAAATTCGAGGGCATCCCCTATCAGATGAGCACCGAGTTAATCGACCGCGCGTGGGCCAACATGTTCGTCAAAGAAGAACATATCGTCAATTAACTTATCAGGGTGGGCCGGGTCTGTGATCTGGCCTGCGCTTTATCTTCTGTTCAATATTTCCGCAATTTGAAAGTCCCCTCTATACGCAACGATTGCACCCGCATCATTTTTGCGGCAAGAGGGACAGATGACACCACAAATCCGCGCCCTGCTTGTTCACCTTCTCACCGCCACCGGCGCGGTTTTTGCAATGATGGCCATGTTGGCCGCCGTCGAAGAAAAATGGAGCCTCATGTATTTGTGGCTGGTCGTTGCCTTTGCTGTGGACGGGATTGATGGGCCATTAGCGCGCAAATATCATGTCAAAAAATACGCGGCAGAATTTGACGGGGTGTTGCTTGATTTGATCATCGACTATCTAACCTATGTCTTCATTCCTGCCTTTGCGCTGTTTAAGTCAGGGTTGATGGATGGCTGGACTGGATGGTTTGCAATTATTGTCATCACCTTTACATCGGCCATGTACTTTGCCGATACACGCATGAAATCAAAGGATAATTCATTTTCCGGATTTCCGGGGTGCTGGAATATGTTGGTGATTGTGATCTTTGCAGTCGAACCAAGTTTCTGGATCAGCCTCGTGTTGGTGACTGTTCTGGCAATTGCGATGTTCCTGCCGCTTAAGTTCATCCATCCCGTGCGGACAGAGCGCTGGCGCACGTTGTCATTGCCGATGGCTTTGGCTTGGACATTCTTTGCCGCATGGGCCGCATGGGTCGATTTTCACCCCGAAAGCTGGGCACATTGGGGATTGGTTGTAACGTCGGTATACCTGTTATTGGTCGGGATGGTTCAGCAGATCATCCCACAAAAAACGCAGGCCTAAATCAACAGACCAGCAGCACCTTCGTGTTTGAGCAATTCAACCTTTGTCTCTACGCCACCTAAGCCTGAAAATCCACCCAATCCGTTCGCACCCAACACGCGGTGACAAGGGATGATGACCGGGATCGGGTTCGCGCCACAGGCATTGCCAACAGGTTGCGCCGGACAGTTCAGGGCTTTGGCAATATCCCCATAAGTACGCGTTTCTCCCAATGGAATGGCCAACATCTGATCACACACCGCACGTTGAAAATCTGATCCCGCTACGCGCAAAGGCAAATCAAACTCTGTCAACTCTCCCTTGAAATAGGCGTCCATCTGGCGGCAACCTTCAACCAACAGATCCGTCTGCGCCGCGCATGGGTCTGTGTGCCAAAGCAGACGCACAATTGCGCCGTCTTCTTCGACCAAGCCCATACGGCCTAACGGGGTTTCAACTGTGCCAATCAACATGAGAACAAGTGTTAAGGCATCCCCAATCCTACGCAAGTAAATCCCAATCTTCTTTGCAGATCGTGATGCGCCAAGTTCAAAATTAGGAAAAATCGCCTTTCTCGTATACCCTCAAAGACTTCGCGATGTAATCGCATCGCGAGTGGGGAAAACAGGGGGATACTATGACACTTACAGTACTGACCAAAGTATGCGTAGCGGCAACAATGATCGGCTTTACTGCGCTACCCGCATTCGCGGATGGCACCGAAGCCACGCAAGCAGTTTTAAACCACCACTTGGAATCCTTTGGGACCGCCAACATGGACGAGTTCCTTGCGGATTACACCGATGAGTCTGTGATCATATTCAACGACATCAAAGCCGTCGGTGCCGAAGGCATGCGCCCCATCGCACAGGCGCTTTTTGACGAGTTTGGTAAACCCGGCATGACCTTTGAAATGCTGCAGATGCAGGTTGATGGGCGCGTGGCGTACATCGTTTGGACAGCAGAAACTGCTGACAATGTGTACGAAGTCGCAACAGATACATTTGTCGTTGAGAATGGCAAAATCATGTATCAGACAATCGCCGGAAAGATCACTCCGAAGGAATGATGAAGACGCTCCTGCCCGAATTTTCCGGCAGGAGCGCAATTCTTAGGTTAACGCGTCGTTACAGCGCCCACAGGTACCTGCGTGCGTGTGACGGCCAACGTCTGGCAGAATTTTCCAACAACGCTGACATTTTTCGCCTTCGGCTTTTTCGAACACCACGCCCATGCCTTCGACCTCTGGCAAACGAAACGCTTCTGCCGGGCTTGGGTCGTTGGTCAGTACGATGTCTGATGTGATGCAGATGTCCTCGAACGCGACCGATTTCAGCACCTCCAGCACATCCGCGTCACGCACATGCACAACTGGCGCCGCTTCAAGCGAGGCACCGATTACTTTATCTGTACGCTGCACCTCAAGGGCCGCTGTCACAACACGACGCGCCTTGCGCACCTTGTCCCATTTCGCAGCCAGTGGTTCGTCCAACCAATCCGCAGGGGTTACAGGGATGTCGATCAGGTGAACTGAACTTTCCTCACCCGGGAAACGCTCCAGCCACACGTCCTCCATCGTGAACACCAGAACCGGTGCCAACCATGTGGTCAGACGATGGAACAGGATATCCATGACAGTGCGCGCCGAACGGCTGCGCAACGTATCGCCGTCGCAATAGAGCGCGTCCTTACGGATATCGAAGTAAAACGCCGACAACTCTACCGTGGCAAAGTTAAAGACCGCGCTGAACACACCTTGGAAGTCATAGGATGCATAGCCTGTGCGCACCTTGTGATCCAATTCTGCCAGACGATGCAGCACCCAGCGCTCCAGTTCTGGCATATCCGCAGGCACTACCCGATCCTCTTCGGTGAAATTGCCCAGCGCGCCCAGCATATAGCGCATGGTGTTACGCAAACGGCGATAGCCATCCGCAACACCCTTAAGGATTTCAGGCCCGATCCGCAGGTCCGCAGTGTAATCAGACTGCGCCACCCACAGGCGCAGAATATCCGCGCCATATTGCTTGATCACCTGTTCCGGCGCGATCGTGTTGCCCAACGATTTGGACATCTTGTTGCCCTTCTCGTCCAGCGTAAAGCCATGCGTCAGCACGCCACGATAAGGCGCGCGCCCTTGCGTGCCACAAGATTGCAACATTGATGAGTGGAACCAGCCACGGTGTTGGTCTGTGCCCTCAAGGTACAAATCAGCCAGACCATCGTCAGATCCATCTTCGCGATCCCGCAGCACAAATGCATGCGTGGACCCAGAGTCAAACCACACATCCAGAATATCAAACACCTGCTCATAGGCGTCCACATCCACAATACCATCAAGGAAACGCGCCTTCGCGCCCTCTTTATACCAAGCATCCGCGCCTTCGGCCTCAAACGCCTCGGCAATACGTGCGTTCACGTCTTCATTGCGCAGCAGGAAATCGGCATCCGTTGGCAGCGCCCCCTTCTTAGTGAAACAGCTTAGCGGGACACCCCATGCGCGTTGACGTGACAACACCCAATCCGGGCGGGCCTCGATCATCGAATACAGACGGTTACGCCCGGTTTGCGGCGTCCATGTCACCAACTCATCAATCGAAGTCAACGCACGTTCCCGGATCGTTTTGCCGTACGTGTCCTGCCCATCCCCCACTTCGCGATCAACTGATGCAAACCACTGTGGTGTGTTGCGGAACACGATTGGCGCCTTGGAACGCCATGAATGCGGATAGCTGTGCGTCACACGCCCACGCGCGATGATGCTGTTTGCTTCGACCAGTTTGGCAATGACGGCATTGTTGGCTTTGCCTTCCTTGCCTTTCTTGTCAAAGACCTGAAGCCCGGCAAAGAACGGTACATGCGGCAGGAATTCGGATTCTTCACCCACGTTATGGGTCATCCGGTCTATCCAGTTGCGCGCAACAAAGGCCTCATAGTCGTCCGCACCGTGGGACGGCGCCGTATGCACAAAGCCCGTCCCCGCATCATCGGTGACGTGATCGCCGTCGATCATCGGAACATCATAATCCCAGAATCCATCAGCATCTTCGAGACCGTGGAAAGGGTGCTTACAGATCAGCCCATTCAACTCATCCGCTGCAACATCACGAACACGAGTGTGTTCAGTGACGCGTGATTTTCCCAACGCATCCTCGGCCAATGCATCAGCAAAAATGTAAAGTTGGCCCTCAGCGGTCCAGCTTTCCTCTTCTGTCGCATCAACACGATACAGGCCATAAGAAATACCTTTATTAAAGGCCACAGCCTTGTTGGATGGGATCGTCCAAGGAGTCGTTGTCCAGATCACGACCCGCGCCTCAGCTAAATCACCTGCAGCACCAGCAAACGAAAACGGCACCCAGATCGTATGTGACTTATGATCATGATATTCGATCTCTGCCTCGGCCAGCGCGGTCTTTTCAACGGGTGACCACATCACGGGCTTGGACCCTTGATAGAGCGTGCCATTCATCAGGAACTTCATGAATTCCTCGGCGATCACGCGTTCGGCGTGGAAGTTCATCGTCAGATATGGGTTGGACCATTTGCCAGTCACGCCCAGACGCTTGAATTCATCCCGCTGAATATCGATCCAACCCTCGGCAAACTTGCGGCATTCCTGACGAAAGTCGATGACATCCACGTCATCTTTGTTCTTACCCTTCTTGCGGTACTGTTCTTCGATCTTCCATTCGATCGGCAGGCCGTGGCAATCCCAACCGGGGATATAGCGCGCATCCTTGCCCATCATCTGCTGAGAGCGCACGACCATATCCTTGAGGATCTTGTTCAGCGCGTGTCCGATGTGCAGATGCCCGTTGGCATAGGGGGGGCCATCATGCAGCGTAAAGCTCTCGCGCCCTTCCTTGGCGCGCAGACGGTCATAAATGCCCAGTTTGGCCCACCGGTCCAACCATTCAGGTTCGCGCTTGGGCAATCCTGCCCGCATCGGGAAATCAGTTTTGGGCAGGTTCAGCGTGTTTTTGTAATCAACGGTGTTTTCAGGTGTATCGGCGCACATGTGTGGCGTCCTTCGGTCATCAGATCAGAAAATTGGGATGAAGGGGCGGCGCGGTGGTCCATACGCCTTGTCCCGGCGGCTCGATCTTCTCAGAGCGCCGGGCATGTAATTCGAATAATGATCGCCAAAATGCGTGTCATGGCTGCGTTATAGGCCTGTCTGTACAGGTCGTAAAGACGCATCTGGGCATTGTGACAGCATGTCCCCTTGCGGCCTTGTGGTTTCTGTCCAATATGGCCTCAACCACAGAGGTGCCAATGTCAAATCCCCTCCAACTTTTTGAAATCACCCCGAACCAGATCACGCATGTTGTGACTGTGTTTTACGCACGTATCCGTCAACATCCCGTGCTGGGGCCAGTGTTTGCCAACCATATCCCTGATACCGATTGGCCCCCGCATGAAGATAAAATCGCCCGTTTCTGGCGCAACGCCATCCTCAAGGAACGCTGTTATTCCGGCAATCCGATGCGCGTGCACATGGCTGCACCAGATGTGGAACCAGAACATTTCGCCCAATGGTTGGCGCTGTTTGATGAAGTGCTGACCGCAGAGCTTCCGGCCCCTACGGCGCGGGCGTTTTCCGCCCTTGCCCATCGTATTGGCAATGGTTTGCGCATGGGACTTGAACAAGTACGTCACCCCAAGGACGCCCCCCCTATCCTAAGATAGCTTCTTCTTGGGCTATATACCTCGGGGAGTCGCAAAGTGGCGAGGCAAAGCCCCCAACACCCTATCCACCAAACACACCGGTTAAGGCACGACGCACCAGTTTGCTTACGGATGGACGATGTTTTTTCGAAAACGGTAATGGACGACAGACCTCCATCGCAGCGACACCCACACGCGCGGTTAACGCACCATTCACCACACCTTCGCCAAAGCGGCGGCTCAATTTGCCCAACAGGCCGCCTCCTGCCAAGGACCCCAGCATATCATCGCCCATCGCCACCGCCCCCGTGGCCACCAGATGGGTCATCACCGCGCGCGTCAATCGCCAGTTGCCCAAGGCACCTGTACGTCCACCGTAAATCTCGGCCACGCGGCGGATCATACGCATATTGACGGTCAGGGCGACCACGATATCCGCAAGCGCAAGCGGCACAAAGGCCGTAACCGTCGCCACTTGTCGCGCTGCACGTTCACATTCCAGACTGGCCGCATTATCCAACGTGCTTAGGATTTCGGTTTCCGCCAGATCAAACACCGCGTCCGCCTCAAACGCGTCTTCCTGACGCTCCTTAAACCGTTCAATCCCCCAAGCCACATCATTGCGCCCGCGATACAGCGTCTCCAATTGCACCATCACCCGTCGCGCGGATTGCAAATTCCCCTCGGCACGCGCCTCCTCAGCTCTATGACGAAATCGATCCATGCGACGTAAACGCGAAAATCCGGCCAGTTCTTTCACGAATACCGCCAAGAGGATCAACAGTAAAAGCGCAACTAGCCCACTGACGACCCACCCCACAATCGGCATGCGCTCAAGCAGCGACAAGGTGAAATCCCACATCATGACCGACACCACTGTCACCATCAACAACGACATCAAACCAAGCGCCCATGCAAACAACCGCGAAGGCCGCTTTGTCGTCAAACCAACCGCCACTTGCATCGCGTGCCCCTTTGGCAAATCATCCGGCATATCCGGGAGCGGAGCAGCGTCGCTGACAGAGACAGTGGGCGTGTCTTCTAAATCAATCAGAATCGGGCCTTTTGCAGAGCCTTTGTTCATGATGGCATCCTTTCCCACACAAGCTGTACATCGGGCAGTCCTTCGTCATTCCCTGCACCGTCGCTGGTGTCTGTTTCCATAAACCCGTGACGTGCATAAAACCGGCGCGCATCCTTGTTGGCTTGAAACACCCGTAAACTCAGACGGCAATCGGCGGCTTTGGCGTGATCAACCAGTAAGGTGCCGACCCCAAGTCCTTGATGCATATCGTCGACATAAAGCGACAGGATTTCTTGATCAAACCGCGCGATAAACCCAATGACGTGTTGGTCCAGTTTTGCAACCGTCACCCAGTTTCGATCAATCATCGTGCCACAATAGGCCACTGTTTCCGCGCCAGAATACAAACAAGGCATCCAATCCGTACGATTCAGATACCGCCATAAAATCCCGCCAATCACCCCGGCATCAAGCGCACTGGCTGAACACAAGGTCGCCATCATAACTTATCCCCAAACAAAAACTGCGCCGCGCGATCCAGTCGAATATGAGGTGGCCCTTCAGATCGGCGTAACGTCAGAGGTGCAGGCGCGAAACTCATCACCTCATAGTCTGCATCCAACCATCGTTCCGCCCCTTGTCGCGCGGGGGTTAACAGCCGCGTAGGGTCTTCGGGCAACTCGCCGGGATAAAATGCGGCGTGTCTGCCTGTGTTTAACAACCGGCCACGCACACAAGGCAGATCTTGATCTGCGTGCCGCAGCATGTCTTCGGTTGTGGTGCGCAAGGACGCCAAGGACAGCGCATGCGTTTCGGCCCCTGCAAATTGTGCGCGCTCCTGCACATCTCGCATCAAGGCCTGCATGAATCCGGTCAAGCGAGGATGCTGCTGATGGTGCAAATGATCCGCCTTTGTCGCCGCAAACAGGATCTTTTCCACACGCCTGCCCCCGAAGATAGAGCGGAGGAAGGAATTTCCGCCGGGGCGAAATGCCGACAACACATCCTGCATGGCCAGCCTCAAATCATCTACGGCGCTTGGTCCATTATGAATTGCCCCCAATGCATCAACCAGCACCACCTGTCGGTCTATTCTGGCGAAATGATCCTTGAAGAATGGGCGCACCACATGGGATTTATAAGCCTCAAACCGGCGCTCCATCTCGCGATAAAGCGATTTTCGACCGGGACGTTCGGCCGGGCGCATTGGGGCAAAAGTCAACGCTGGAGAGCCTGCCAAATCACCGGGCAACAAAAACCGCCCCGGCGTGCAATCAGAATATCCCGCGTCGCGCGCAGTATGCAAATACGCGGTGAACGCACGCGCAAGCGCCTGCGCCACAGGTTCGTCAAGCTCTGCCAAGGCATCGGTTTGCTCAAGCTCGGCCCGAAATTCGCGCGCTTCGCCGCGCCCACTCAGGCGCCCCAAAACCTCTTGGGACCACGTGTCAAAATTCTTGTTCATCAAACCAAGATCCAACAGCCATTCGCCCGGATAATCGACAATATCCAAATGCACTGTGCGCGGCCGTTGTATTCCAGCCAAAAGACCGTTGGGTTTTACACGCAAAGACAGACGCAGCTCTGAAATGGAGCGTGTGCTTTGTGGCCAATGTGGTTCAGGCCCAATTAGCGCGTCACGGTGCGCCTCAAAGTCGAACCGAGGCACGGTCACATCCGGCTGTGGTTGCAAATAGGCCGCCAGAATGCGCCCCTCGGCCGCAGCATTCAGATTGATCATGCGCGCACGATCCAGCATATTGGCCACAAGCGATGTGATGAATACCGTCTTTCCCGATCGAGCAAGCCCAGTAACACCCAAACGCACCACTGGTTCAAACAGGCTTTCTGATATGCGATCCCCAACGCTTTCGACGCCACGACTCACACCTTCTGCCAATGCTGTAATCACCAAGTTGATCTGCCCCTTGTCTGTCTCCTACCAACCTATGAACGACCGGACAGAATTGCCAGAGCATTAGCCACGGGGAATTCGCACACAAACAGATCAAATTGCAACCGATGCCGCGCAGGGGATTGATCGCCACGCATCAGAGCGCTATGGCACCTCTATGCCCAGATATGCCCTACAAGTTGAATACCACGGTGCCCCATTCGCTGGCTGGCAACGTCAGGCCGACCAGCCGTCAGTGCAAGGCGCGATAGAAGAGGCGCTGGCCAAGCTAGAGCCGCGCGCGCACACGATTGCTGCGGCAGGGCGCACCGATGCGGGCGTACATGGCCTTGCACAGGTTGCCCATTGCGATCTGGAAAAAGACTGGGATCCGTTCCGCCTGTCCGAAGCGTTGAACTATCACCTCAAACCTGCACCCGTTGCCATCGTTCAGACAGCTCAGGTTTCCGATGATTGGCACGCCCGGTTTTCAGCGCGTGAACGACGCTATCTGTTTCGCATCCTAATACGGCGCGCACCAGCCACGCATCAGGCCGGTTTGGTTTGGCAAGTGCGTCACGACTTGGACGTCGCCGCCATGCAAGAAGGTGCAGATCACCTGATTGGCCTGCATGATTTCACCACGTTCCGGTCCTCGATCTGCCAAGCGGCAAGCCCGGTTAAGACATTGGATGAACTTCGCGTTGAAAAAATCGACACGCTGACAGGCCCGGAAATACACTTTCATGTGAGAGCGCGGTCCTTCTTACACAATCAAGTGCGTAGTTTTGTCGGCACTTTGGAACGTGTTGGCGCCGGAAGCTGGGCACCAGAGGATGTCAAATCTGCCCTAGAAGCCACAAATCGCGCCGCGTGCGGGCCAGTCTCTCCGCCTCAAGGATTGTATCTTGCCGGCGTTGAATACCCCGACAATCCCTTCAGTTCTCTGGATGGGTGATCAGACGGATTCTTCTTCCAGATGCAGTTTCATATCGATGAGGATTTGTTGAATAAGCAAGGTTTCACGCAACAACCGCTTGGCCTCATTCACAGAAATAACACCATCTTCAATGGATTGATTATATTCCGCCATCAACATCGCAAATCGTTGACTTAAAACAATAACATCCGAATTCACGCCACCTTTTTCCTTGACGTTGGCACGGCGATCATCATGCGACAAAGTGATGCCTTTAAGCTCTGCAAGGGCGGACGTCACATGCGGATAACTTGCAGCCTCTTCCAAAGCAGCCACCGCATCAATCGGCATAAAGCGATCCATATGTTCGGGATGGTCAGAATAATACCTGCCCAAAGTCGCTTTGGATTTGCCTGTTAACACGCAAGCGGGCTCTATCCCCACATCCTTTACAAGCGCCTCTGTATGCTTCTTCAAGTAGCTGCCTACTCCAGCCATATACTGATCCCCTCGAATATGACCCCCATCAACACGGGGAAATGACCAAGTCTTTTCCCATTAAAGGGTTAACAACCATTTGTCATTTGTAAAGTGTTCCCAAGGTTTTCCGGGAACTGTTTGAGTAACCGATGCCCCCAACATCGGACTACGGGTGGGGCAGCCAAAGTTTGTGAGGGGCAAACTGAAAATTGGCAGGTTCGCTTGGGTATTGATCAAAGATTTTTCCATCCCCAGAGGCTATGCCTCGTGAAAATATTTGATTAACAAGCGAACCCGGACCCTTCGTGGGTCCGGGTCTCAGTCTGAAGACTTGCCAATACGGGCACTGGCAGATTAACACCGCGCTATGGCCAAGCTTTACTTTCACTACTCGACAATGAACGCCGGTAAATCCACGGTACTCCTGCAAGCCTCGCACAATTATCATGAGCGAGGCATGAAGACCTATTTACTTACGGCCCGCCTTGATCACCGCGCCGGGCATGGGCGTATCTCCTCACGTATTGGCATCGCAGAAGAGGCTGATACCTTTGACAGTGCAGATGATCTGTTTGCAAAACTTTCTCAGCGCTTAGACGAATCCCCCATCGCATGTGTGTTTATTGATGAGGCACAGTTTCTGAGTAAAGATCAGGTCTGGCAATTGGCGCGCGCAGTAGATGACCTGAGGGTTCCCATCATGTGTTATGGCCTGCGCGTCGATTTTCAGGGGGAACTTTTCCCTGGATCGGCTGCTCTGTTAGCTTTGGCTGATGAAATGCGCGAGGTGCGTACGATTTGTCACTGCGGAAAAAAGGCCACCATGGTTGTACGTCAAAATAGAGACGGCGCCGCCATAAAAGACGGCGCACAAGTACAAATCGGTGGGAATGAAACCTATGTCAGCCTATGCCGACGTCATTGGCGAGAAGCGATGGCGTGATCCAAATGGGCGCGCTCACGCGCGCGCTTAATATCTCGCTCAAATCCTATTCGGATTTGATCTCGGGTCGCCTCCGGCGGGGATACTTCATCCAAGAAGAAGCCCCCTGTTTTTCTAGTTAATGGAATTGACGTAGCCAATGGGGGCACACTTGTCAGACTTTATTTGGCAAAGCAGCCCCTGTAGCAAAGGCGATCAGGTTATTCACCGCCATCAACCCCATATCGGTACGCACCTCAAGCGCAGCTGTTCCAAGATGTGGAAGCAGTGTCACGTTATCTAGATCGACCAACGCCTGTGGGACTGCAGGTTCAAATTCGTACACATCAAGCCCCGCACCCGCGATGGATTGGGTTTGCAAGGCGGCGATCAAGGCTGTTTCATCCACCACATCCCCACGTGCGATGTTCACAAAATGGGCATGGGGCTGCATGGCATCAAACACAGTTGTGTTGATGATATGGCGAGTCGCGGCACCACCGGGCACGGCAGCGACAAGGAAATCCACCTGAGAGGCAAGTTCTGTCAAGGATCCGATTTGTTCGGCAGGCAAATCAACCTGTTTAGGTGAGCGGTTGAAATATTTCACACGCATTCCAAATCCGAAATGGCAGCGACGAGCGATCGCTTCGCCGATACGGCCCATTCCAACGATACCAACTGTTTTGCCGCTCATATGCAGGCCAAGCATTTGGGTGGGATGCCAACCATCCCATTGCCCCGTGCGTACCAGCCGCTCGCCCTCGGCAGCGCGGCGCGCACTCATCAACATTAGCATCAGAGCGATGTCCGATGTTGCATCCGTCACGGCCCCAGGCGTGTTGGTCACAGCGATGCCTGCGGCAGTGGCTGCATCCACGTCAATGTGGTTATATCCAACGCCAAAGTTGGCAAGTATCTTGCATCGAGCATCAGGCACATTTGCAAAGACCTCTGCAGTGTACATGTCGCGCAAGGTCGGCAAAACGGCATCATAATTGCGCAAACTATCGCGCAACTCTTGAGCCCCTAAAGGGTGTGTCTCTGTACGCACTGTCACATCATAATGCGTCTTAGCTGCGTCAACGACAGGCGTTGGCAGCGGCCGGGAAATAAAAAGTTTCTTCAATGCATTCGTCCTCCTTGCGGCACCTCTTGGTCAGGGCCAATCAGCACGATCTCTCCGTCTTTGTCCGGTAATCCCAGAACAAGGATTTCAGACATAAACTTGCCGATCTGGCGCGGCGGAAAGTTAACAACCGCCATCACCTGTTTGCCAAACAGTTGCACAGGATCGTAATGCCTTGTGATTTGAGCGGAACTCTTCTTTACGCCCAATTCTTTGCCAAAATCGACCCACAGCTTGATTGCGGGCTTGCGGGCCTCAGGATAGGGCTGTGCATCGACAATAGTGCCCACCCGAATATCGACCTTTAGGAATTCATCAAAACTCAGATTATCCATTTGCAAGCTCGCGTGAGCGATCTGCAGCTGCGGCGACAGTTTTTTCCATCAGCACAGGCAATGCATCCATCAACACCTCAAGCCCAGCCTGAGTCGTCCCATTCGGGCTTGTGACATTGACGCGCAGTTGCGCAGGTGTTTCGTCTGCTGTTTCCGCCAAAGCGCCCGCGCCTGCGACAGTGGCCTTGGCCAACGCCATGGCAAGATCAGGCGCAAGGCCCTGTGCCTCGCCCGCAGCAGCAAGACATTCAATCATATGAAAAACATAGGCAGGGCCAGAGCCGGACACCCCGGTCACTGCATCCATCTGCCCCTCATCTTCAAGGCACACGACCTGTCCTACGGCGGACAGCAATGCATCTGCAAGTGTCATCATTGCATCATTGGCGTGTGTGTTACCGACAATTGCAGTGATGCCTTTGCCCACGGCGGCCGGAGTGTTGGGCATCGCGCGGATGATCGGCGTTTGCGCACCAAGCATGTCCTCGTAATGGGCGATTGTGATGCCTGCTGCCACGGATAGGAATAGCGTCTCACCATTGCCCATGGATTGCAGGGCTGGCAAAGCTTCGGTCATCATTTGAGGTTTCACGGCGATCAGGACAATCGCGGGTGTGGTAGGCAAGTCCGCGTTGATATGTACCCCGGTGGCCTTGACCCAGTCGTTTGGAAAGGGGTCCTGCACGTAAACCGACGCCGCAGGAAGTCCGTCCGCCAGCCACCCTTCAAGCATAGCAGAGCCCATTTTCCCGCATCCCAGCAGGACAAGGCCACGTTCAGCCACAAAATTCATATCCATGAAAGGAAATCCCCCGATTTGTTATCGGGGGGATTGTTACGCGCGCCCGTAAGCCTCTGCAATGGCGACCTGCAGTGCGTCTTCGACTTTACGATCGCCCCAGACCACCAATTGGAAGGCCGGATAGAACCGCTCGGCACTAAGCACGGCGGCATTGATCATGGTATCAATCTGATCAGGGCTGGCGACTTGTCCGCCTGCCAGCACAAGACCATAGCGATAGATCATCAATTTTTGCTTTGCCCAATAGGTAAAGGCCCCGGCCCAACATTGATCGTTAACCGCGTTCAGGGCTTCGTGAAGATGGGGGAGCTTTTCTTCAGGGGGTTCCATTTCAAAGGAACAAACCAATCGCAAGGTTTCATCATAGTGAGACCAGGCCAAGGTGATTGAGTAGGTACGCCACTGCCCTTCAACCGCCATGGCAATCTGATCATCCGCGATGCGGTCAAAAGACCAATCATGGTGCTCTGCGATATGCTCGACGATATCAATTGGGTGAATATCTTCTTCAAAGAACTGCTCTGACAATGCCATGGCGCCACCTCTTTTCTGTTATTGCGCTGGGAGTTGACAGCATCGCCAACGCTTGGTGTCTGCTCTAGGGAATGAGGGTAATATCATCCCCCTTACCATATATGGTGGTGGGTAAAGGCCGCCCTGTAAAGCAAAATATCTGTGGATAACACAATAAGTTGTGGATGAATTGAAATACACCACAAGAGATATCCCCAGCGTCACGACGTGGTATGTGCAAAAAACGCGCGTCAATTGTGTGCCTTGTTGGGACGTATATAATTTGTCAGTCTGCACCAACCCTATCCCTCGCCAGAGTCGCAAAAATGCCGGATCGCCTTTATCAGTATCAGTTGGTTGATGTTTTCTCGGACGTGCCATTTTTCGGCAATCCGCTGGCTGTTGTGCATGCAGCACAAGGGATGAGCGACGCAGACATGGCCCGGCTGGCCAATTGGTTCAACCTGAGTGAGACAGCGTTTCTGCTTCCCCCAGAAGATGCCTCAGCTGACTACCAAGTACGTATCTTTACACCACAGAGGGAATTGCCATTTGCCGGTCACCCTACACTTGGGAGTTGTCACGCATGGCTTGCCGCCGGAGGGCAGCCCAAGGGTGCAACCATCGTTCAGGAATGTGGCGCGGGACTCATTCATATTCAACGCGATGGCGCGCGGCTGGCCTTTGCCGCACCGCCACTGATCAAAGAAGGGCCGGTAGCAGAGGAAACCTTGGAGCAAATCGCGCTCGGTTTAGGAATAAGCCGCGATGCAATCAAAGCAGCACAATGGATCGACAACGGGCCGGGTTGGATCGGCATTCTGATGCAAGACAGCCAAAGCGTTTTAGATCTGACACCAGATTTTTCTGCTCTAAACGGGTTACGTATCGGGGTGGTTGGCCCCTGCCTGCCAGATGACATCGCAGATTTTGAAGTCCGCGGATTTACCGCAGCAGGGTTTGAAGACCCGGTAACTGGCAGCTTGAACGCCGGAATTGCGCAATGGCTGATGGGGTCAGGCCTTGCCGCGCAAAACTATGTCGCGCGACAAGGAACAGTGTTGGGACGCGATGGGCGTATTTTTGTTGCGCGCAAAGATACTGCAATTTGGGTCGGTGGTGACTGCACAATCTGCGTTACAGGGCAACTTACCCTGTAAGTACGGTATTATTTGCTTTCCAGCGCATCAAGGCGCGCCTTCAGCGCCTCGTTTTCTTCGCGGGCTTTTTGCGCCATGGCGCGCACGGCGTCGAATTCTTCGCGCGTCACAAAATCACGATCTGCAAGCCAGCGATCCATAAGGGATTTCATGGCGTTTTCGGCCTCGTCCTTGGCGCCTTGCGCCACACCCATGGCGTTGGTCATCAGCTGGGACATGTCATCCATGAACTTGTTTCGGGTCTGCATCAGATTCTCCGCAATTGCTTTGTGCTCTATATGGTCCGCAATGACCCTCGGTGCAAGGTTGACTCTCGCCCGCTCTGCCGGGCAGACAGGCGCTTATGCAGGCTATGATCCCCTTCCCCGACCTTTCGCCCGAAATTTTTTCGGTTTCTTTGTTTGGCATGACGTTTGCGCTGCGCTGGTACGCGTTGGCCTATATCTTTGGGCTGATCATTGGCTGGCGGCTTGTGGTGATGGCCGTGAAGCGGCCGCAGATGTGGCCCAATAACAAGACTCCTATGACACCCGCACAGGTCGAAGATTTCGCAACATGGGCCGTGCTGGGCGTGATTCTGGGTGGGCGCTTGGGATATGTGCTGTTTTATAAGTTCAGCTATTACTTGGCCAACTCGATTGAAATCCCAATGGTTTGGCAGGGCGGCATGTCTTTTCATGGCGGCTTTCTAGGGGTTGTGGTCGTGGCTTGGCTTTATTGTCGCAAGCACGCGCTTGATCGGTTTCAGATGGCCGATGCCTTGGCGATTGCAGCCCCTGCCGGGTTATTGCTGGGACGGATCGCAAATTTCATCAATGCAGAGTTGTGGGGGCGCGCAACAGACATGCCATGGGGCGTGGCCTTTCCCGGACAGGCCGCACAAGATTGCGGCCAAGCGATTGTTCAAACTTGCGCGCGCCATCCATCACAGCTTTATGAGGCCGCTCTTGAAGGTCTTTTACTAGGCTCTGTCGTGCTGTGGATGGCATTTCGGCGGGGGGCATTCAAAACACCCGGCCGTGTACTTGGAGTATTTCTGGCGGGATATGGTGCAAGCCGCTTCGTTGTGGAATTCGTGCGCCAACCTGACGTGCAATTTATCACCGAGGGCAATCCGCTTGGACTTGCGGTTCACATTGGCGAGTATGGCCTGACGATGGGGCAATGCCTGTCTATACCGATGATCGCGCTGGGCATTTGGTTTGTCATAACAGCCAAGGGGCGCGCCACATCATGACGAAGTTGGCTGACCTGTTACGCAAACGCATTGCCACAACCGGCCCAATCAACGTGGCTGAATACATGACCGAATGTCTGCTGCATCCGGAGTATGGGTATTACGTGACGCGCGATCCATTGGGCTCTGCCGGGGATTTCACCACCGCCCCCGAAATCAGCCAAATGTTTGGCGAAATGGTTGGCCTTGCACTTGCACAAACATGGATGGATCAAGGTGCCCCGACAAGGTTTTCTCTGGTCGAAGCAGGCCCGGGGCGCGGCACGCTGATGGCAGACATTTTGCGCACGTTGCGCGCAGTGCCGGGGTGTGCTGAGGCCGCACAGGTTCATCTGATCGAGGCCTCACCCACCTTGCGCGATAAGCAACGGGAATTGCTGGGCGATACCATCACATGGCATGATGGATTTGACGCCTTGCCCCCACAACCGACCTTTTTCGTAGCGAACGAGTTTTTCGACGCGCTTCCCGTACGCCAGTTTGTACGCACCGGACCGGGATGGTCTGAACGGCTGATCGGGGAGGATGACAAAGCACTGGCCTTTGGACTTGGCGCAATGGCGGATCAGCCGACGCTCACACATCGACTGGATGACACATCAGAAGGTGATTTGGTCGAAATTTGCCCCCAAGCTGCGCCCATCATGGCCAAGTTCAGCTCTCTAATTGCAGCCTATGGCGGCGTGGGCTTTATCGTTGATTATGGGGATTGGCGATCTTTGGGGGACACATTGCAGGCCCTGCGCGCGCATGAGCGCGTCGATGTTCTGATGACACCCGGAGAGGCTGACCTGACGGCACATGTGGATTTTGAAGCCTTGAGCATGGCCGCCAACTGCGCATTTGCGCGCCTTGTGCCCCAAGGCGTGTTTTTGGAACGTTTGGGCATCACAACACGCGCCCAAACACTGGCCTCACAAATGAGCGAGGACAAGCTGGAAGCGCATATTCTGGCACATCGACGCTTGACCCACCCCGAGGAAATGGGAAATCTGTTCAAAGTGCTCGCGCTGTATCCAAATGGCGCGCCCTTACCTGCAGGATGTACCATATGACGCTGGAAATACTGACAGCAGACGCGCTTGCCCCGATGCGGCATGGTTTTTTCACCCGCAAAGGTGGGGCGTCTTCTGGAGTATTTGCTGGGCTGAATTGCGGTATCGGCAGCTCTGACCAGCGCGAAGTGGTCGAAGTGAACCGCACCCGCGTGGCACAGGCCATGGATGTGCCGCTTGACCATCTGGCAACAGTCCATCAGGTCCATTCCCCAGATGTTTTGACAATTGAAGCGCCAATTGAGGGCGAACGCCCCAAAGCCGACGCCATGGTTACAAATCGCCCCGGTATGGCATTGGCAATTCTGACAGCAGATTGTCAGCCCGTTTTGTTTGCAGATCATGAGGCGGGCGTTGTTGGCGCTGCCCACGCCGGATGGCGCGGCGCATTGGATGGCGTGCTGGAATCCACCATCCAAGCCATGGAAACACTTGGCGCCAAACGCGCGCAGATTTCCGCAGTTGTAGGGCCTTCCATCAGCCAAGCCGCCTATGAAGTTGGGCCGGAATTTCTGGACGACTTCATAGCCGAGGACCCTGACAATACAAGGTTCTTTGCCAATGGTCAGGGCGATCGTTACTTATTCGATCTGCCGGCCTATGGTGTCCACAGATTGCGCCGAGCAGGCGTTGGCCATGCGGAATGGACCCGTCATTGTACCTATTCAGATGCTGAGAAATTCTATTCTTATCGCCGCGCCACTCATGCGAAAGAGGCCGACTATGGGCGACTCGTGTCTGTGATCCGCCTGTAATTGTTCTCAAGACGTACAAACACCGCTGTCATTTCTTCAAATCTGACCATTCCTGCCCCATCCTTGCCGCATTCTGCCGTCAGTTTAAATTTAACGACAATTTGCCCTAACTTGGCACGCAGGAGAAATGACATGAAAACCAACACACGTTTCATCAAATCGGTTCTGAAAGCATCCGAAGAAGCACCTGCAATGCCATGGGCACGTGGCGCACGCCGTCAGGCCTTTATTGCCAAGCGCAAAGCGGCCGTGATGAAAAAGGCCGCCTAAGCAAACAGGCCCTAAAATGCACAAAGCCGCCCATTAGAGGCGGCTTTTTTGTCGGCGTATATCAGTGAAATCAAGCCTCTTTGGCCAAGCGATCCTCTAGCACATCAAATGGCACGCCCGGATCATCCTTGGCACCGCGGATCACAAGGGATGTTTTCACGCTGGCAACATTATCCGCCGCCGTAAGTTGTTCTGTCAGAAAACTCTGGAATGTTGACAGATCCGGCGCCACGCATTTCAGGATGAAATCAACTTCGCCATTCAACATATGGCATTCACGCACCAGCGACCATTCGCGACAGCGCGCCTCAAATGCACTCAGGTCGACCTCGGCCTGACTGACAAGTCCAACCATGGCAAAGACCTGCACCTCAAAACCCAATTCGCGCGCATCCACATCGGCGTGATAGCCACGTATAAGCCCCGCTTCTTCCAAGGTGCGTACACGGCGCAAACACGGAGGCGCAGAAATGCCGACGCGCTTGGCCAATTCCACATTGGTCATGCGTCCGTCTGCCTGCAATTCTGCCAGAATCATGCGATCAATCGGATCAAGCCGCGCTCCAGACATTCGAAGTCTCCGTAAACTTAGGTGAAAAATTTCGATGCGAAATTTGCGTTTCTTATAGCACCACAGCCTGTACGCGCAATATTCTTTCGTCACTGCGCAATATTCTTTTACTACTTTCGGCACCTGATGCCGCCACAATCACGATCCGTGCTGATACAGGGGTTTTCGTGCAGTGTGCGGGTCGCTATATCCCCTAGGCAACCCCAGTCTACAACATGAAAAGGTGCCCAATGGCGGAAACGAAACACACCAAGGTTCTGATTATCGGTTCGGGTCCTGCTGGATATACTGCGGGCGTCTATGCCAGCCGCGCCATGTTGGAACCCATTCTGGTGCAGGGCATTGAACCCGGCGGCCAATTGACCACCACAACCGATGTTGAAAATTACCCCGGCTTTACCGAGGTGCAAGGCCCTGACCTGATGATTAAGATGCAGGAGCATGCCACCGCAATGGGCTGTGAAATCATTGGTGACATCATTACAGAGCTAAACGTGGAACAACGCCCCTTTGTTGCCAAGGGCGACAGCGGCACCACCTATACAGCCGATGCTGTGATCCTTGCGACAGGTGCGCGCGCGAAATGGCTGGGGCTGGAAAGTGAAGAAAAATTCAAAGGGTTCGGGGTTTCGGCCTGCGCAACCTGTGATGGCTTCTTTTATCGCGGTCAGGAAATCGTGGTTGTGGGTGGCGGCAACACCGCTGTCGAAGAAGCGCTGTTTTTGACAAACTTTGCTTCCAAGGTCACATTGATCCACCGCCGCGACGAGTTGCGTGCCGAGAAAATCCTACAAGATCGCCTGATGAAGAACCCCAAGATCGAAACCCTGTGGTTCCATCAGCTGGAAGAGGTGACTGGCACCGACGCACCACTGGGCGTTGAAGGTGTTAAGGTGAAAAACGTGCAAACTGGGGAAATCAGCGAGATCGCTTGCAAAGGCGTGTTCATCGCGATCGGTCACGCCCCTGCAAGCGAGTTGGTCAAAGACGCGTTGGAAACCCACATGGGTGGATATGTGAAGGTTAACCCCGGAGGCACACAAACATCCGTGCCTGGTGTTTTTGCCGCAGGCGATCTGACAGACCACATCTATCGTCAGGCCGTCACCTCCGCAGGCATGGGCTGTATGGCCGCACTGGATGCCGAGCGGTTTTTGGCGGAACAGGACGATTAATCATGGCTGATCTGCCCCTTTGGCGGATCATTTTTGAATGCGACATGTCGCGTGTATTACAAGGCGTCCTTCATCACGAAGGGCGCTTTCATCATTCTGGGCAACCGGCGTTTTACGCCTCGCCCGATCCCAAATTCGTAGACCACACGATTCAGGCGTTTGTGCGCCCTTATGATCCTCCACGTATTATGGTTCCTTTGATGTTGCGCAATGCGCATCTTTTGGATCTGCGCGATCCTGCCATCTGCAAACGAATGAATATCACGCCCCAAACACCATCTGTGCCATGGCAGCCAGAACGACAGGTCGGACAAAAAGCCACCAGCTGGCAGGCAAGTGATGCCGTGCGCGACTCGGGCGCCGATGGTTTGATTTACGCCGCCCGCAGCGCACCAGAACGTTGGCACGTCGTTTTATTCAAATGGAACCACCCAAAGCGCACCCAATTAGAAATTTCCGGCAAACCCATCCCGTGGATTTCAAGCAACTCGGCAAAATAGACCTCTTTCAGGCCATTTCCTTACAACAGCGGAAAGCTGCCCTAGATCAATAGCTTTTTTGGTACCACGTTTTGCTTTCGTTCAGTTTCAGCGGAAATTCGACGGCATGATTTTCGTTGCAATCAGGATACGCCCCCTTAAATCGCAGATTTTTACCATTTTTTGCTTTGCTAATGTATCCAATTATGTAATGCGTTCATCAATGAACACACTTTGAGCTACACACCGATGCCCGCGACCCGCCCAAAACCTACGCTGCAAGAGGAAGATCAGATCTTTCGCCTCCTGCGTCAGCTTGATCTGACACCGGATGCTTCGCAGCGCGTGATTGCGGCAACACTTGATATCTCACTTGGTCGCCTGAATGCGTTGTTACGCACCGCTGCAGATGCTGGATTTATCAAAATCAGCGAACGCTCAGGTCCGGACAAGCGTCAACGGTTCACCTACACGCTGACATCACGTGGCGCTGCGGAAAAAATGCGCCTCACCGATCAATTTCTCACACGAAAATTCGCCGAATATGATGCTCTTCATGCTGAATTGACCGGCACCACCAGTGGCCTCGTTCCCTTTAAGTACAGGACAAAACTCTTGCAAAACAACCTTGCCCCCATCCCCGAACTATACGTTTCTTATGAAAGCTCTCAGAAGCTGAAGGTTGAAGCCGCCGATTTGATCAGCTGGGACCTGAGCCCGCGCCAGATTTGCGATCTTGAACTGATGATGAATGGCGGATTTAACCCGCTGAAAGGCTTTCTTGGCGAAGAAGATTATAACTCTGTTGTCGACAACTTGCGTCTGGCGGATGGCTCTTTGTGGCCCATGCCCATCACGCTGGATGTAAACGAAGAATTCGCCGCTGAATTGGAACTTGGCCAAGATATCGCCCTGCGCGACCAAGAAGGTGTTATTCTGGCGACAATGACTGTCACAGATCGCTGGGAGCCCAACAAATCACACGAGGCCGCACAGGTTTTTGGCGCGGATGATGATGCGCACCCAGCCGTCAACTATCTGCACAACACAGCTGGCAAAATCTATTTGGGCGGCCCGGTCGTGGGCATTCAACAGCCCGTACATTATGATTTCCGCGCCCGTCGCGACACACCAAACGAATTGCGCGCCTATTTCCGCAAGCTGGGTTGGCGCAAAGTTGTGGCCTTCCAAACCCGCAACCCGCTGCATCGCGCGCATCAGGAACTAACGTTCCGCGCCGCCAAGGAAGCACAGGCCAACCTGCTGATCCATCCGGTTGTAGGCATGACCAAGCCAGGCGATGTGGATCACTTTACCCGCGTGCGCTGCTATGAGGCCGTGCTGGATAAATATCCGGCGTCCACCACCTCTATGTCATTGCTGAACCTTGCCATGCGCATGGCCGGCCCCCGCGAGGCTGTCTGGCATGGTCTGATTCGCAAAAATCACGGCTGCACCCACTTTATCGTTGGCCGCGACCACGCAGGCCCCGGTAAAAACTCTGCCGGCGAAGATTTTTACGGCCCCTACGATGCCCAAGATCTGTTCCGCGAGCATCAAGAAGAAATCGGCATCGAAATGGTCGACTTCAAACATATGGTTTGGGTTCAGGAACGCGCCCAATATGAACCCATGGATGAAATCAAAGACAAGGATGATGTCACCATCCTGAATATCAGCGGTACAGAATTGCGTCGCCGTCTGGCCGAAGGCCTAGAAATCCCTGAATGGTTCAGCTTCCCCGAGGTTGTGACCGAGTTGCGCAAAACACGCCCACCTCGCAGCCAGCAAGGCTTTACGGTGTTCTTCACCGGCTTCTCCGGGTCCGGCAAATCAACCATTGCAAACGCCTTGATGGTGAAACTGATGGAAATGGGTGGTCGCCCCGTGACCCTGCTGGATGGCGACATTGTGCGTAAAAACCTGTCTTCAGAGCTGGGCTTTAGCAAGGAACATCGCGATCTGAATATCCGCCGCATTGGATACGTTGCCAGCGAGATCACCAAAAACGGCGGTATCGCGATCTGCGCGCCCATCGCGCCATATGCGACAACACGTCGTGCGGTACGCGAAGAGGTTGAACAATTTGGCGCCTTCCTTGAAATCCACGTCGCGACCTCAATCGAGGAATGCGAGCGCCGTGACCGTAAGGGATTGTATAAGCTCGCGCGGGAAGGCAAAATCAAGGAATTCACAGGGATTTCCGATCCCTATGACGTGCCTGCAAATCCTGAGTTGAGCGTAGAAACTGAAAATGTCGATGTCGACAACTGCGCCCATCAAGTCATTCTGAAATTAGAGCAAATGGGCTTGATCGCAGGGTAACGACCCAACAAAACGCAATAGGTTGCGATCATTGGATCGCAACCTATTATTTTGTCTTTATCCGGTTTTGACAGCGCCCATCGTAAGCACAGAGCCATTAGACATATTCCGTTTAATGCGCTGTAACGGGCTTAAAATCATTCTGACGCGCCAGAATGAAGGCCAAATTACGCTCTTTCACCAGCGCTAGGCGCTCTCCATCAGAGGCGTGAACCGCATAGAGAAACAAAGCTCCCTCTGCTTGTTCTTGCTGGTCTTCGGGCAAATCATCCACATCAACCTTGCGCACATACACAATGCGGCTGTCGTCTGCTTCGGAAAACTCATAGGGTGCGTGCATAATCTTTACCCTTTCTTGATCTGAATGGTTTGCACAACGGTTTCCGGACGCGATCGCGTCAGATCCACATGTAAAAGACCGTTTTCCATGATTGCTTCGCCAACCTCAACACCATCAGCCAACACAAAGGAACGCTGGAACTGACGCGCGGCAATGCCACGATGCAAGAACACACGTTCCGATCCATCGTCATGCTGACGCCCACGTATCACCAATTGCCGATCTTCAATCGTGATCGACAAATCATCTTCGGCGAACCCGGCCACGGCCAATGTGATTCGATATGAATAATCAGAAGTCTGTTCAATATTGAAAGGCGGATAGCCTTCGTTCCCGGTTTTCGCCGTACGTTCCAGTAGGCGTTCCAGTTGCTCAAACCCAAGCATATGCGGGTAAGATCCCAAAGTCATTTTCGTCATCGACATGTCCTCAACCGTAAGCGACCGTCCAGTTTGCGTCCCATTTTGGCAACGCTCTCGGGTAGAATATGGGAAAGCTGAAAGGGAAGCGCAAGGGCTTTGCACAGGCTGGGCAAGTTGCTATGTAGGATTCTCACGGAAATTCAGGAAATTCACAGATGAATGCCCCCAGCGACCTGTCGATGAAAACCGAAGATGTGTTGCGCATTGAACTGGAAGAATTCAAACGTCAGCACCGCGACCTTGACGAAGCCATTACCGCTCTTGTCGAGCGGGCAACCGGCGATCAGTTGACGATTCAACGCCTGAAGAAGCAAAAACTGCGACTTAAGGACAGAATTGCCCTGATTGAGGACCGTCTGACACCGGATATCATTGCGTAAGCGCAATTATCCGCTATGTTTCGCGCTCTTTCGTGACCAAGGGCAGAGAGCATGACGGATATCAAAGTAGGCATCATTATGGGCAGTCAATCCGATTGGCCAACAATGAAAGGCGCAGCAGAGATTTTGGACGAATTGGGCATCGCCTATGAAACCAAGATCGTCTCGGCGCACCGCACCCCTGATCGTTTATGGTCTTACGGTAAAACCGCCGCTGAGCGTGGCTTACATGTGATCATCGCAGGTGCGGGTGGTGCTGCCCATCTGCCCGGTATGATGGCCAGTAAAACTCGCGTACCCGTGGTCGGCATTCCCGTGCAGACACGTGCTTTGTCTGGCGTCGACAGCCTGTATTCGATCGTGCAAATGCCCAAAGGCTTTCCCGTTGCCACCATGGCAATTGGCGCCGCGGGCGCTGCGAATGGGGGCCTGATGGCGGCAGGCATTCTGGCTTTGAGCGATCCGGCCCTTGCAGAACGCCTTGATGCATGGCGTGAAGCCCTATCAAACTCTATTCCAGATGAGCCCCAAGATGACTGATCCTTTACCCGCAAACAGCACCATCGGCATTTTGGGCGGCGGCCAGCTTGGCCGTATGCTCTCTGTCGCGGCCTCACGTCTTGGTTATAAAACACACATCTTTGAACCCGGTGCTAACCCGCCTGCCGGACAGGTTGCTGATGCGATCACCACCGCCTCATACGAGGATCTGGACGCCCTTCGCAGCTTTGCAGCGTCAGTGGACGTGATCACGTATGAGTTTGAAAACATTCCAACATCTGCCCTTGATGCGCTAGAAGAAAGTAATCCAATTCGCCCCAACCGACGCACATTGGCTATCAGCCAGGATCGCTTGGTTGAAAAGGCCTTCCTCAGCGATCTGGGCCTGAAAACGGCCCCTTTCGCAGCAGTTGATGATGCCGAAGACCTCGCCGAAGCGCTCGAAGAAATCGGAACACCCGCGATCCTTAAGACCCGCCGCTTTGGATATGATGGCAAAGGCCAGGCACGCATCATGACCCCTGGCGATGCGCAACAAGCCCTGAAAGACATGGCAGGCGCCCCCGCCATTCTGGAAGGGTTCGTGAATTTCAGTCACGAAGTCAGTGTCATTGCTGCCCGAGGTATCAAAGGTGATATCGCCTGTTTTGATCCCGGTGAGAATGTGCACAAAGATGGCATTTTACGTACAACGACCGTGCCTGCGCGCCTGTCGCCAAGCCAGCGGAGCGACGCTATCCTTTTGGCCGCACAGATTCTGAACAAGTTGGATTATGTTGGCGTTATGGGGGTTGAGCTGTTCGTGACGCCGCAAGGGTTGATCGTCAACGAAATCGCCCCGCGCGTCCATAACTCAGGGCACTGGACACAAAATGGGTGCGCCGTGGATCAGTTTGAACAACACATCCGGGCGGTCGTTGGATTGCCTCTTGGTGACGGAAAACGCCACTCTGATGTGGTAATGGAAAATCTGATTGGCGACGATATGGATCGTGTTCCAGAGATTCTAACTCAATCACACACCGCTCTCCACCTTTATGGAAAAGCTGAAACAAAATCCGGACGCAAAATGGGTCACGCCAACTTCGTCAAAGCCCCATAATCACCGAACACACCCTCCCACCTCTCTGTGGCGAAGCCGCATTCACCCCAAGGTAAGAAACATGAGGCTTCTTTTTGGGTGACATATCCCCGCAGGAGACTACCCGAGATCAAATCCAACATGGATTTGGACGAGAGATAAAGCGCGCGCATCAGCGCGCACCGTTTGACAGTTCAGCACAGAAAACGTTTTGCCGCTTGTTTACTGAGATAGCTGATATTCCCTTTGACCAAGGTCGCCTCAATCTGGGTGGTCTGTGTATTGATTACAACAAGATCAGCACGCAATCCTGCGCTCAACTGACCCCTATCTGTCAGATTCAATAGTCGCGCAGGGTTTTGTGAAATCAGGGGCCAACTGTGTTCAAGAGACGCCCCTTGCGCGACCAATTCGAAACAGGCATGCCGCAACGCCGGGTAATGATAATCAGACGCCAACGCATCACACAATCCCTCAGACACCAGTTGTGCCGCAGAAACATTGCCTGAATGGCTGCCTCCACGCACGACATTTGGTGCCCCCAAAACAATACTATCCCCACCTTTCCGAGCAGCATCTGCAGCCTCAAAGGTCTCTGGGAATTCTGAAATATGCACTCCGTTCTGTCGCCAACTTTCACGCATGCTTGCGGTTCGGTCATCGTGACTGCCCAAAACGACCCCCTTATCATTCAAACGCGCAGTAAAGGTTTTGATCGCTTCAGAAACATCATTCTTACGTGCATGCAGCTCTTGCAAAAGCTGCAAATGCGCCTCAGGGCTACGCCCACTTTTGAGCGCCTGCCCGACCAAACGTGGTGGTTTCTTTCCTTTCTCCAACGCCTTATGCGGCAGATGATCATTGAACACCACATAGGGGATATGATGCTGCGAGATCAGATTTTCCACGATTGAATAGTGTTCAAGCAGGTGGGTTTCAAACCGCAACTGCACCAGGATATCTGTCGACAGGCCTTCCCGCTCTTGCTCCAGAGACGCCAGAAAGCGGCGGGCAAAGTCTGGTCCACGCATGCCGCCTTCCCAACTATAGAACTGCGCAAGCACGGCAGTGGTGATCCCATTTGCGGCCAGTTCCGCATCGCACGAGGCCAATCCCTGCCTCAAATCTTTCATCGCACCACGCCGCGGGGCAAGGTGGCGTTCAAAGCCATCCCCATGAATATCCACGATGCCAGGTAAAATCATATAGCCGGACAGATCCACTTCTCGTCCTTGTTGATCACAAATTTTGCCGCCAGAGATGCTCAGCGATACATCGCGCATGCCATCAGGCAGCAAAACCTGTGCATTGGTGAACGTCAGACTAAGAGACACGTTATTTCTCGCAGGATTGGAACAAGCAAGGTGGCAGAACGTGGGATTGAAGCAAGGCCCATGATTTTGCAAGGCCAAGGCTTGTATCAAACTGACCTTTGTCCAGATAAGACAAGGTCTGCGCGATGACCTGCGGGTTATTCATCATGAATGTATGTGTCACGGGCAAGGTGATATGGGCGCGCATTCCGGAGACATGGGTTGAATTAACCGACACCTTGCCATCGTCAGCCCCATCAATCAGGGCGGAATAGAACGGGTTCAGCGAACGATTACCCGCGATAACACCAAGACTGAAATCCACCTTTGGCAACGCCGGGGGAAGACCATTGGTGCCAAGTTGCAACCCAGCAGGGCCATTGACCCAGCGAAATGCCTTGACCTGCCCAAGCACATCTACAAGTTCAGATCCGTTATTGGGTGGACCCAACATCACTACATGTCCAAGTTCAGATGGGCGATTGTCGGCAAGCCATTGGCGCAACAGAATGCCCCCCATCGAATGGGTCACAAAATGCACCTTGGATTGCTCCGGACAACGCGCAATCGCTCCTTCAAGGGTGGGATCAGCCAACTCCTGCACTGTTTCCTTGGTCGAGGCATAACCGGGGCGTACGACATCATAGCCTGCCCCTTCAAGCGTCTGCTGCATGACAATAAAACTGTCTTCGGTACGGGCAAGACCGTGCAACAGCACAACGCACTCCGCCTGCGCAAACGCAGGTGCAGTGCTGGTGAACAAGGCCAATAAAAGGACGAACAACATGCGCATACACTTGAGATAGTACGTCCAACGCCATTACAAAAGGGGTTTGACGCAACGACAGGTGAAAATGATGACGTCCCCTCGACTCGCAGCGCGTGCACTTATCTTGCATCAGAACCGGCTCTTGATAGTGAACGCCTATGCGGATGGGCAAAGCAACCTGTGGTGCGCTCCCGGCGGCGGGGTGCATAGAGGCGAGTCTTTGCCGGATAACCTGCGCCGGGAAATCTTTGAGGAAACAGGACTAATAATAGATGTAGGCGCGCCCTGTCTGGTCAATGAATTCCATGATCCACACGGCAGTTTCCACCAGGTTGATATTTATTTTCACTGTCAGATACGTACAGGGCAGATCCACAATCTATGGCAGGACCCCGAAGGCATCGTCACCCAGCGCCGTTTTGTTACAAGAGATGAATTGCTGGATCTGCGTTTCAAACCTGACAGTCTTGTGGATGTGGCATGGGCACATGAAACGGATGGGCCCAGACTGACCTATGATCCATTGGAACCCATAATCAAATAATCTGCCGTCAATCGCTGATTTACCAGTTTGCGTTACACCCGAGTCATCCTGCCAATTTTGTGGAGGCGTTGCCTTGGGTTCTGTTCGTTGCCTTTTATTGACACTGTGTCTTTTGATAGTTGTCGGATGCGTCAAAGACACGTCGTCTTCTGATCCTGAAAAACTTCATACCATTGGCCCCCAGGCCGACACGCCGATGAGCGCTGCCAAACCCAAGGTGGGGACGTTGGATGATCCTGTTGTGATTGGAACAAATGGAGAAAGAACAAGCACTTCTACGGCTGGGGCGCCTGCACCAGTTGAAAATGCGTCCGTCAACGACTTTGCCAGCAATGCCTATCGTGGCACAGCTGGGATAGCAGGAAACTGGACGGTGTTTGAGGGAGCTGGGGCGCCTTGTTCCATGACCCTTCTGCCAGTTGGATACGCTAGAGGTGGCCGTGTGCGAGGCACACCTTTGTGTTCTGGGGCGATCTATGGTGTGCAGCGGTGGCACCTTTCCTCTGATACGCTTATCCTCAGTCGTCATATGCGTGTGGTTGCAAGGCTACATCGGGTGGCGCCAGGGCGATGGGTTGGTGGTTTGGCGGGCTCTGGCGAAGGGTTGGTTTTGACACGGTAAGATGGGCCGCGCGCTCTGCCTCAAGGCTTGCGTATGGGCATTACAGAAAGCGCCACACCGCCAAGTACAAGCACGGCAGAAATGACAAATTGCATCGACAGCGCTTCGCCAAGTAATGCAATGCCCCCAGAAAGGGCGATCACGGGAACAGTCAATTGCGCAACGGCCGCGCGCGTGGCGCCAAGCGTTGGAAGGATTTGATACCACAAAGCATATCCCAATCCACTGGTAACCACCCCGGAGAGGGCCGCAAGAGCGAACCCGCCATCAAGCGCGGGCCACTCAATATCCAGCGGCAACACCTGTGCCACGATGATCGCAATCGGCGCAGCAATACTGAAATTCATTGCAGTGGCCTGAAGGGGGTCGACCTCAGTGCGTCCAACAAGAGAATATATTCCCCACCCGATACCTGCCAACACCATAGAGAATACATGCCCCCCAGAAAGCACAAAACCCTCGTTTGGCCACAACAGAAAAACAAGTCCACCAAAGGCCAGTGCGGCCCCTGCCCAACGTGTCTTGGGTAAGGTTTCACGCATTAAAACCGCCCATGCGAACATGGTGATTTGCACCATCCCAAAGAGAACTAAGGCGCCCAATCCGGCATCCAACGCGACATAGGCAAGGGAAAATCCAAAGATATACAACATCAAGGACGACGTTCCCAAAACGCGACGTGCTCCGCCAAAGGCGAACCCTTTTCCGCACAGGCCTACCATAAGCGATAGAGCCAAGGCTCCTGCCCCCAAACGCACAAGCCCAAAGGACACGGCATCCATTCCTCCATCCACAATGGCCATCCGATTCAAAACCGAATTTGCCGCAAAGGCGATCATGGTAAGAGCAGTCAGGAAGAAAATGCGCATAGATGGACCCTAACGCGTACAAATGTCAGGGACCACTGAAATTCCTGTCATATGGGTGGATATCCAGTTTACGACACACGCCTGTCATTGATGACTGTGATGCGGTTCATACAGCGATACGCAGGCAGGTAGTCAGCAACGGCATAATGCATGGTGCACCGGTTGTCCCACATGGCAACATCCCCGGCGCGCCATCGCCAACGCATCTGAAACTCTGGTTTCGCCATGTGATTGGCCAGCCAGGTTTTCAGTGCATTGGCCTCATTCGTGGTAAGGCCGACGACATGGGTGACAAAGGCCTCGTTGAAGTTTAGGAATTTCCGCCCGGTGGTTGGATGGGTCGCTATCAGTGGGCGTACCATTTGACCAAATCGAGCCACGGCACTGTCCAGCCGCTCCTTGGACGTTTGAGTGTCGGTATCCGTGGCGAAACTGTTGCGGAAATCACCAAAATCATGCACGGCCTCTAATCCTTCCAGATCGCGCTTCATGCCCACCGGAAGCGCCTCATAGGCGGCATAGGTGCTGCACCACATGGTATCACCGCCAACCTCTGGCACGTGACGCGCCACCAAGACAGAGGCAAAGGGTTGCTTCGCTTGAAACGTCAAATCTGTATGCCAGCTGTTGGTGTCAGGCGGTGCTCCACTGTCGTTTTCCAGCTTCACGATACGCTCAAGCCCATCCACATGCGGATACAAAGGGTGTGGCTCGCCCAAATCCCCAAAGGTCTGAGCGAAAGCCATATGCGCGGCTGGGCTAATCTCTGCATCTCGAAAGAAGATCACCAAGTTATCAATCAACGCCTGATAGATTGCATCACACACCTTATCATCAAGCGGTCTGGTGAAGTCTATGCCAGTCAGGATTGCCCCAATTGCAGGCGTCAATTTTTCCACATGAACCATCGCAATCTCCTTTTCTAAAACGAGGTTGTTCCATCGTGGTCAACTTGTCTATTCACTTTCCGACACTGAATTTCGAACATCCCTAAGGTTGGGACGTGCATCTGTTAGATGCGCTGCCGCACTAAACCCACACGTCACTGTCGAAAAAACATCTGACCAAACGAAGGTGACGTCGCACGGTTTTGCAATTGGTAAGCCGCCCAAGCCACTGGCTACCCTGTTCCCAAAAGAAAAGGGGCCGCGCAAAGCGCAGCCCCAATCATCCGGTAGGATGGCGATGATTACATCATGCCGCCCATGCCGCCCATGCCGCCCATGTCGGGCATACCGCCGCCTGCCGCGCCTTCTTTGGCGGGCTTGTCGGCAACCATGGCTTCGGTTGTGATCAACAGACCAGCAATCGAAGATGCATCTTCCAGAGCAGTACGCGCAACTTTGGCCGGGTCAATCACACCAAAGGAGAACATGTCGCCATATTCTTCAGTTTGTGCGTTGAAACCAAAGCTGCTGTCGTCAGACTCACGAACTTTGCCTGCAACAACCGCACCGTCAACACCCGCGTTTTCGGCGATCTGACGCAGGGGCGCTTCGATTGCTTTACGCACGATAACGATACCAGCGTCTTGGTCAGTGTTTGCGCCTTTCAGGCCTTCCAGTGCTTTACCGGCCTGAACCAGAGCAACACCACCACCTACGATAACGCCTTCTTGAACAGCAGCGCGGGTCGCGTTCAGTGCATCGTCAACGCGGTCTTTGCGTTCTTTCACTTCAACTTCGGTCATGCCGCCAACACGGATCACAGCAACACCGCCTGCCAGTTTGGCAACGCGCTCTTGCAGTTTCTCACGGTCGTAATCAGAAGTGGTTTCTTCGATTTGCGCGCGGATTTGGCCAACGCGTGCTTCGATTTCCGCTTTTTCACCAGCACCGTCGACGATGGTTGTTTCGTCTTTGGTGATTTGGATTTTCTTAGCAGTGCCAAGCATGTCCATGGTGACAGATTCAAGCTTCATGCCCAGATCTTCGCTGATCACTTGACCGCCGGTCAGGATCGCGATGTCTTGCAGCATCGCTTTACGACGATCGCCGAAACCAGGTGCTTTCACAGCTGCGATTTTCAGACCACCGCGCAGTTTGTTCACAACCAAAGTTGCCAGCGCTTCGCCTTCAACATCTTCTGCGATGATCAGCAAAGGTTTTTGCGACTGAATCACAGATTCCAACAGTGGAACCATTGCTTGCAGAGAAGACAGTTTTTTCTCGTGCAGCAAGATCAGGCAGTCATCCAGCTCTGCAATCATTTTGTCAGCATTAGTGACAAAGTAAGGTGACAGGTAGCCACGGTCGAATTGCATGCCTTCGACAACAGTGGTTTCTGTTTCCAGACCTTTGTTTTCTTCGACGGTAATAACACCTTCGTTGCCAACTTTTTGCATCGCACCAGCAATTTGCTCGCCGATTTCTGCTTCGCCGTTGGCAGAGATGGTGCCAACCTGTGCAACTTCAGCAGAGTCTTTGACTTCGCGTGCCATGTCCTTGATGCCTTCAACAACCTTGGCAGTTGCCAGGTCGATGCCACGCTTCAGGTCCATTGGGTTCAGGCCAGCGGCAACTTGCTTCAGACCTTCGCGAACAATCGCTTGTGCCAGAACAGTTGCAGTTGTTGTACCATCACCAGCTTCGTCATTGGTGCGAGAAGCAACTTCTTTCACCATTTGCGCGCCCATGTTTTCGAACTTATCTTCCAGTTCGATTTCCTTGGCCACGGAAACACCGTCTTTGGTGATGCGTGGTGCGCCGAAAGATTTGTCCAGAACAACGTTCCGGCCTTTAGGGCCGAGTGTCACTTTGACGGCATCAGCCAGAATATTTACGCCACGCAGCATTTTATTGCGGGCATCTGTGTCGAATTTGACGTCCTTAGCAGCCATTTAGCTTGCTCCTAATTAAAATTTCAAAAGGTAGGCGACGATTAGGACATAACGCCCAAAATGTCGGATTCTTTCATGATCAGCAGCTCTTGACCATCAACGGTGATCTCGGTGCCGGACCATTTGCCGAACAGAACCCGGTCGCCTGCGTTGACGTCCAGAGCGACGCGGTTGCCATCATCGTCACGCAGACCTGCGCCAACAGAAACCACTTCGCCTTCGGCGGGTTTCTCTTTTGCGCTTTCTGGAATGATCAGGCCGCCTGCGGTCTTTTCTTCGCTTTCAACGCGCTTTACCAGCACGCGATCATGCAGCGGTGTAAATGCCATTTTGTAGGTTTCCCTATTAAGTTTCCCTCAAACTCCGAGCGGAGTCGTTATCACTCCCTATCGGCGAGTGCTAACGAGCAATAGCTAGGCACGTGATTTGCCCGAGTCAACAGCTGAAACCAAGAAAATTGAGGAAAACAAACTGTCCTGACAATGCCTTTTTCATGTGTAATATTTGTGCAGAACATACGATTAGGTAACGTTGCCACATGATAAGAGTGAAAGGTCTGTAAATTTGACACGCATTATTTATGCACTTTGTTTTGTATTTTTGGGAAGCTTCGCAAACGCGGAATGTAACGATCCCGTCCTTTTTAATGATTTATCCAAAGAGACGCAGAACGCCCTTCTGGAAACATCATCCAAGCATCCATTTGCAGAGGGGCTTTTTTGGCAGGTCGAAAAAGACGGCGTTGTTTCTCATCTCATGGGCACGATGCATATTCCGGATCCGCGTTTGGACATACAACTGAACATTCTCAAAGATCCTATATCACAAGCGCAACAGATGTTTCTGGAGCTGACCTCGGAAAAGGAACAGGACTTTCAACAGCACATCCTGTCTCATCCGGAAAGTTACCTGATCACCGAAGGGCCAAGCCTGATAGAGCGATTGAGTGAAGAAGATTGGGCAACAATTACAGAAATGTTGCAACGTCGGGGTATTCCCGGCTTCATGGCGGCAAAATTTCAGCCTTGGTATCTGGGATTGGTGCTTTCTGTACCGGTTTGCGCCATGCAAGGATTACAAGCCGGGCAATTGGGCATGGATCGCAAAATTGAGCAGGTCGCACGAGAAAACGACATTCCCAGACACTCACTGGACACAATTCCCAGCCTGCTGGCTGTGCTTGCCGGCGCCCCAATGGAAAAACAGTTCAAAGATCTTGAGTTGGGCATTTCCATGATTGGCGAAGATGCCCCTGATGGAACGCTGGCAGAGCTTTATTTCCGCGAGCAACCTCGACTGATGTGGGATTATGGGGTGCATCAAGCCCACATGATCAATCCAGAGCACGGTGGTAGCATTGATCAGGTGATGCAAGAAATGGAAGAAAGCATACTGGATGAGCGCAATCATCAATGGATGACCACGCTTGCCCCGGCCTTGACGCAAACGCCCTCTTTCGTGGCAGTTGGCGCATTGCATTTGTCAGGTGAAGCTGGGTTGCTGCAACTGTTAGAAAAGCAAGGTTTCACCGTAACCAGAATGCCGCTGAACTGATTGGGCAGATCATGATCTCTCTCAATCCGCACAGCAGATCACACTGGATCGACGCCGCACGAGGTGCTGCAATCCTGTTGGTGGTGTTTGGGCATGGCTGGAGGGGATTGTATTCTGCAGGTTTGATTGGAGATGCCTCACTGTTTGAAGCTGTGGATCGGTTTATCTATGCCTTTCACATGCCGCTGTTTTTCTTTCTGTCCGGTTTCTTGTTACCCGGCGCGCGGCTGCGCTCCTTTCCATCCTCGGTTTTACGCAATGTCGAGCGTCTGATTTGGCCGCTTGCCTTGTGGAACTACATTTTCCTTGCATTGGTGTTTACGGCCGGGTCCGGGGCCAACACACCCGTTGACGCATCTGAGATATTCGTTCTTCCCCTGCCTCCTCAAAAACATTTCTGGTTTCTGTGGGCGCTCTTTCTGATAGCGACATTGGTGCAGGCCATACGTATCTGGGTGCCCGAACCCACGCGTGTCAGCTGGGTTGCATTCTTAATCGGTGCAATAGGTGTTTGCCTGCTGTGGGACATGCCCGACGCCCTACGTCCTTGGGCGCAGCCTGCGGTACTCTATCTGCCAATTTATCTGCTGGGTGCGGTGATGGCGCGCCTAGACCTGACATGGCCGCGCAGCATCATTTATGTGCTGGGTGCGGTGGCCGCCTTTATCGCAGCGGGGTGGGCTGCGGTTACCCTACCCACAACCCTGTTAAGCACTTTGACCCTCGCGGCGGTCATGAGTTGGACCTTCATCGCTGTTATCCAGCGTTTTGCCGGAACAAACGCATTTCTGGTCATGTGTGGACAGGCCTCAATGGCGATATTTCTCAGTCACACGATCTTTAGTGCTTTCTTTAGAATTGTGTTGCTGAAGTTTGACCTGACAAATTTGCCCCTGCACCTGATCCTGGCAATGATTGCAGGGGTTGGCGGCCCCTTGATCCTGCGCGGCCTTGCCCGTCAATTTGGCCTGTCTCGCCTCTTGGGGTTCGGCACCTGATTGCCTGTCACCCTCTCCAACAGCCAATGCCATGACCTCTCGTCGCATCGAGCAAAGTAAGGGTGACATCCCCTGCTCCGCTGCGTATAACGCGCGCAAATTGACTGTTTTCTAAGGACGCACTGATGACTTTGCAGGTATTTGGCCACAAATCTCCCGACACTGACTCTACCGGCTCTCCGATTGTTTGGGCTTGGTATTTGAACGAGGTAAAAGGCGTTACTGCCGAGCCAAAGTTATTGGGTGAACCCAACACCGAAGCCGCATTTATGCTGGAACGCTGGAACCTTGAAAAACCCGAGATCATTGCAGATGTCGCGGATAATCAACCTGTTGTCATCGTCGACACTAACAACCCAGCTGAACTGCCAGCCAACATCAATGGTGCAGATGTTCAGGCAATCATTGATCATCATAAATTGGTTGGCGGTCTGGAAACCAAAGGCCCGATCGACATCACCATTCGCCCGCTGGCCTGCACCGCAACCATCATGATCGATCTGATGGGCGATGACGCGGCCAAAATGCCAGAAGCCATCAAAGGCGCGGCGCTGACCTGCATCCTGTCTGACACGCTTGAATTCCGCAGCCCCACCACCACCGATCACGACCGCGCTGTTGCCGAAAAACTGGCTGCTGATCTGAATCTGGATGTCTCCACCTATGCCGCCGACATGTTCGCGGCCAAATCGGACGTATCGTCATTTTCAGATGCAGAATTGCTGCGTATGGATAGTAAAGAATACGAAGTCGAGGGCACCAAGTTCCGTGTATCGGTTCTGGAAACCACGGCGCCGGGTGTTGTACTGGATCGCAAGGCAAGCCTGATGGACAGCATGACCACAGTCGCGGCTGAGGATGGCGTTGATCAAGTTTTGTTGTTCGTCGTCGACATCCTGAACGAAGAGGCCACCCTGCTGGTGCCCAACGAACTGGTAAAAGCAGTTGCGAGCAAATCCTTTGGCGCAGAAACCACAGGCGACGCCATCGTTCTGCCCGGCATCATGAGCCGCAAAAAGCAGATCATTCCGAATTTGAAAGTTTGACCCAAGGTCTAATACATTGAAAAGGGTGCTCAAATGCACCCTTTTTACACTCTCCCCTTTTGACGGACCGTTTTGCAGTTATCACTCGCTTATAAAGCAACCTGTCTCTGTATTTATTACCCGCCGTGTACCCCAGTGACAGCACGCCCCACTTCATTCATACAATGCTGTACTACGAGGACCTCTTGAGAATTTCGCTTCAAACCGCGGCGCCTTCTTATTTGCGTCGACCCAAAACCAAGGCTGTTTGAGCAGAAACACCTTTACAGAAAATAAGCCACATAATTGAAAAATTACACTGCCATTCCACCTAAAGTACAATGGCATCCATGCCTCAACGCGACATACATTTAGTACAGTTTCAATGGCGAACATTGTCGCTCCAACACATTCTCAACGTTATAGTGGCCAAAATGACTTTTCAAAAACTGCTGGTAATCACTGGTCTGCTTGGGATCCCGTCAATCTCCCCTGCTGAAATCACCTTTGATGGCGCGGCAACGCTTGGTTACCACACAGCGACGGTATCTTTTAATCAAATTGGTTCCGATGTTGAAATAGGCGATATCAACACCACTGAGACAACTGTGACTTTCGACAGCACAGTTGCATTCAATGACGCATTGGAAACAGACCTTTCGTTCGCTTTCATCCGTTCAGAAAATGACAATACCTCTAAAGAAACTGAAACGTGGGAGTTTTCCATAGCGCCCCGCTATCGCTTCTCAAATGGTATTTTTGTAAGCGCATTTTATGATCAGGTCGATGTGAGCATCCTGCCATTTTCAACGACATTCGCACGCACAGAGTTGGACATGACATCCTGAATGGCCAGCGCAGCATCAGTTACTAAATCTTCATTTGAAGATACATTGCCAAGGCCCGAGATCACCCTCGGGCCTTTTTGCGTTGTTTTCCGCCAAACCGGTCAAAGCCCCCTTCGCTGATGCTCTCAAAATAGATTTTTCTTTTCCGGGACAATTCCTGCTTTGATCTGCTCGGCCGCGGCCAAAATTGTCGCCAACCGATCCACATCCAGTGGATGGGTCTCGATAAACGAAGGCCCCTCCTCAAGATCAACACCAGGAATGGGGCGCGCCAAATTTTGGGCTCCCTTTATCGGATCATACCCTGCTGCCTGCGCAATACGCACACCCAGCGCATCAGCTTCCAATTCGAATTCTTTTGTAAAGGCCAAAGAACCCGCATGAGCCCCCAAGTCGACCGCTCCAAAGGGCACGGCCATCATCGCTCCGATAAACGCTTGGTTTTCCTTCTTTCGTGTGTGCCGCCCAATCAAATGGCCATATTCGTGACTGATGATAAAGGCGACCTCATCATCGTTGGCCGTGGATTTCAGCAAAGGCAACGTCAACCTGACAAAAGAAAAGGTTTCCTTGGTTACTGGATGCTGCAATTGCACCAAAAATGCATTATTGACCTCCAGCTCGCGTTCAATATCAAGATCTCCTTCGCAGAACACATCAACTCGATGGGTTGTCAATTGCTCACAATATTTTTCAGCGACAGGTTTGACACGTGCAGCAACCCGGTGAAAACGGCGTTCTGCCGCAGCGTTGGACAACTCACGCACAGGTGGGCTGGCACGGCCCTTCGCAAACATCTGGGCAGCTTGCTGTCGATGTACACTTTCTGGTTCCGGCAACTCGTAAGAGGTTCCACAGGCGACCGTGCCCAAGAGGAATATCGCCCCCAAAATCGTTCGTGCAAATGTCTTCATCATTCAATTCCAAAGTTTCTTTGTTCCCGATTCTGGTGGAGAAAAAACCATAGATCAACCCAAAGTTGATCATAACTCTTTTGAGATGCCAACTTGTACAGATAACGCTGGTGCCACTGGTAAAGGCGGCCAAGGTTTGGCATAGCTCTGAGCAGACCTTCCTTACCTCATAAGGCCAGATATGACCCAGATCATCCAATCCCTCAGTGAAGCTTCACATAACTATGATGCATTGTTCGTGGATCTTTGGGGATGCATGCACAACGGTATCAACGCTTTTCCTGACGCGGTGAGCGCCATGCAGAAATATCGCGCGCAAGGGGGCATTGTGGTGTTGGTCACCAATTCCCCCAAACCTCGCGCTGGAGTGGCAGCACAACTAGGACAGTTTGGTGTTCCCAACGACGCCTATGACACCATCGCGACATCGGGCGACTCTGCACGTTCTGCAATGTTTCGGGGCACCGTAGGCCAAAAAGTATTCTTTATGGGGGAATGGCAACGAGATGCAGGGTTCTTTGAACCGCTAAGCCTGCTTGAAGACCCTGTAAATATCTCGCGCGTCCCATTGGACGAGGCCGAAGGGATCGTCTGTTGTGGCCCTTTTGACACCATGGCTGACCCGGATGTAAATCGTGCTGATTTTCTGTATGCAAAGCAAAAAGGCTTGAAGCTTTTGTGTGCAAACCCGGATCTTGTTGTTGATCGTGGGGAGGTTCGTGAATGGTGTGCAGGCGCATTGGCGCGGCTTTATACCGAGATGGGGGGCGAAAGCCTCTATTTTGGCAAACCGTATCCGCCTATCTATGATTTGGCGCGCCGTCGTCTGGCCGCTTTGGGCAAAGATATTCCGGATTCGCGCATCTTGGCCATCGGGGATGGCATCCTGACCGACATTGCCGGTGCGACTGGCGAGGACATTGATTCCCTCTTTATTACCGGCGGACTTGCAGCCAGTGAGACAAAAACATCAGACCAGCCTGATGCGGTCGCGCTAAGCGACTATTTGGAAAAAGAAAAATCCAGCCCAACCTTTTCCATCGGTCACTTGAGATAGGTGAAATAGGGGTTGATTTTCTGCGCTTGCAAAGTAATAAAGTTGCGAAACCTTACAAAGTAACGCCTGAAAATTACCCAAGCACGCAATCGGAGGATCGAATGTTGGACAATCAGCCCCGCGGCACCATCTGCATCGAAGATATCGAAATGGGTATGGTTCGGTATCTCCAGAAGATCGTGACAGATCAGGACATCGAAATGTTCGCAAAGGTGTCGACCGATCATAATCCGGTGCATCTGGACGAAGAATATGCCCAAGACACGATGTTTCAGGGCCGTATTGCCCATGGCATGCTGACTGCAGGCCTTATTTCTGCGGTAATTGGCGAACAACTGCCCGGTCACGGCACAATCTATATGTCGCAATCTCTGAAATTCCTCGCCCCAGTCCGCCCCGGCGATCTGGTTATGGCTGAGGTCGAAGTAACCGACATCAAAATTGATAAACGCCGCGTGACGCTTGACTGCCGGTGTATGGTGGATGGCAAGAAGGTTTTGATTGGCGAAGCCACTGTGATGGCTCCTTCGCGCAAATTCGACTGAGGCGTCATCTGCCTGCATGTGTAGTAGGGGCTTTGCCCCTCTGCCCTTATGGGCATTCACCCCAGGATATTTCCACCAAGAAGAAGCCTAAGGCATGGCAATTTTCCAAGTGATACTTGCATGCTTTTGCAAGGGCCGCTAACCCTGCCTCATGCGGATTATCAGAGACTTTCAATACGTGACAGATCAGGACCGAGGCGCAAGTGCTGCCATCGGTAATTTTGATGGTGTTCATTTCGGCCATCAGTCCGTGATTGACCTTGCACGCAGTGCGGCCCCAGACGCACCTTTGGGGATTGTCACGTTTGAACCCCATCCGCGTGAATATTTTGCACCTCACTCTGCACCCTTTCGTTTGACGGGGTCCGCCGCGCGGGCACATCGGTTGGAAAAACTGGGAGTTGAAAGGTTATATGAGCTGCCTTTCAACGCCACTTTGTCTTCGTTGACACCAGAAGAATTTGCCCGCGACGTGATTGCAAGGGGGTTGGGCCTTACCCATGTGGTTATCGGCGCCGATTTTTGTTTTGGCAAAGGGCGCATTGGCACCGCTGAGGATCTGCAAGCATTTGGCGCAAAGTTCGGTTTTGGCGTGACGATTGCTCCTTTGGTATCTGGTGGGGATGGTCAGGTTAGCTCAACCAACATCCGTAATGCGTTAAGCGAAGGCCGTCCTCGCGATGCCGCCGCGATGTTGGGCCATTGGCACCGCATCGAAGGCCCCGTTATTGGCGGAGAGCAACGCGGACGCGAATTGGGCTTCCCCACGGCGAACATGTCGATTGACGGGCTGCACCCCCCCAAGTTTGGGGTTTATGCGGTTATCGTTGACGTATTGGAAGGCCCTCACAAGGGCAGCTATCACGGAGCAAGTTCCGTAGGCGTGCGTCCAATGTTTGGCGAAAATCATGCCAATATTGAGACCTTTTTGTTTGATTTCTCAGGTGACCTTTATGGCACCTCACTGTCTGTGGCATTGGTTGAATACCTGCGCCCCGAATTGAAATTTGACGGGTTGGATGCGCTGATTTCCCAAATGAATAAGGATTGCGACACCTGTCGCGATATTCTGGCTGCATATGAGTGATGATCCAATCGACCGTCACGACCTGACGCCTCGTTTCTGGGAAAAGAAACCTTTGCAAAAGCTGTCCCGCAAAGAATGGGAAGCCTTGTGTGATGGCTGCGGTAAATGCTGCCTGAACAAATTGGAAGACGAGGAAACCGGGCAAGTAGAGTTGACCTGTGTGGCCTGCCGACTTTTGGATGACAGCACGTGTCGTTGCGCCCATTACGACATTCGCCATCAGTTCGTTCCTGAGTGCATCATCCTGACGCCAAAAAACATTGATCAACACGCCTATTGGATGCCTCAAACCTGTGCCTATCGCCTGTTGTGGGACGGCAAGCCGCTTTATGACTGGCATCCTTTGATTTCTGGCAACCCTCAATCTGTGCATGAGGCAGGCGTATCAATACAGGGCAGAACTGTGCCTGAATTCGAAGTCGCTGACGACGACTGGGAAGATCACATCATCGAGGAGCCTATCTGATGTTTTTTGCTTCTGACAATGCAGGCCCTGCCCACCCTGATGTTTTGCAAGGTGTGATCACGGCAAACACCGGATACGCAAACGCCTATGGCAACGACGACATCATGACAGAGGTCCGAGCGCGACTGCGAGAGATATTTGAGGCCCCCGAAGCCTGTGTCCATTTGGTGGCCACCGGAACTGCGGCCAATGTGCTTGGCCTTGCCACGCTGACGCAACCTTGGGAAACCATCCTTTGTACGCCGCTGTCCCATATCCAAAACGACGAATGCAATGCGCCAGAATTTTTCTCGGGCGGCAGCAAACTGACCCTTGTGGGTGACGCTGACAAGATGACCGCGTCAGAGCTTGCTCAAACCATGGGCGCGCTGGAATATCTTGGGGTACATGGGGCACAACGCGGCCCCGTGTCAATCACACAGGTCACCGAAATGGGGCGCGTCTATTCTGTGGAAGAGATCACAGAAATCAGCAAAGTCGCCCACAGCTTTGACAAGCCCGTCCACATGGACGGCGCGCGGTTTGCAAATGCTCTTGCCGCACTGGGGTGCAGCCCTGCTGAAATGACGTGGAAGGCAGGCGTGGATGCCGTCAGCTTTGGCGGCACCAAAAATGGCTGCATGGGGGTTGAGGCAGTGATCTTTTTTGATCCCAAGTATGGTCACGAATTTGAGTTACGCCGCAAGCGAGGAGCACATCTCTTTTCCAAGCACCGATATCTTTCGGCACAAATGCTGCCGTATCTCACAGGCGATCTATGGCTGCGCAACGCACGATCCGCAAATGCCGCTGCGCGCCGCCTGTCAGAGGGGCTGTGCCTGCTGCCTGGTGTCAGCTTTTTGGCGGAACCGCAGGCCAATATGATCTTTTTCACGGCCCCGCGCGCATTGCACAAGCGATTGCTGGAGGGGGGCGCAAAATATCATCTGCTTTCGGGCTCCCTTGAAGGGGCTGCGGATGAGCCACTGGATGCGCGCCTCGTATGCGATTGGTCGTCCAGCGTTGAAGGTGTGGACGCTTTCCTCTCGCTGGCCAGTTCTTAATCATGGGCAAGAGGAGCAAAGCCTCTCCTGCTCTGAAGGCACATACAGAAGATTCTATTCAGAGTTCCCCTGCCAAATGCATGTCCAGATCGGTCAGGCTGTCCTGCCCCCAGAACCGCGCACCTGTATCCACCACATAAAACGGCGCGCCAAACACGCCCGCCTTTACTGCGTCTTCAAGGTTTTTCGCATAAGTTTCAGCGCCTGCTAAAAGGCCACTGTCAGCCAATGACCCATCAAATCCGGCAGCTTCCAGACAGTCGCGAATAATGCCATCTTCTGCGACATTCTTTTCTTCTGCCCAGCATGCGCGTGTGATGCCATGGGCAAGCGCGCCCAAATCTCCGCCACCGGCGGCTTGTGCTGCAATCAACGCATATGATGACGGCGCCATATTAGTGGGCCAATGCGCAGGCTTCAGATTAAAATCCATATCCAGTTTGCGCGCCTGACGCACCAGATCCTGTGCGCGATACTCAATGCGATTTGGATGTCGATCTTTGGGTGGTGTACCGCCCGTGCGTGCAAACAACGCCATGATATCGAGCGGCTTGTAGGTCACGCTCGCCCCGTGTTTTGCCGCAACCTCCTCAAGCCGGGTTCCGGCCAGATAGGTGAAAGGTGAGATCGTTGCAAAATAGTAATCGATATGTGCCATTTGGTCCTCCGCACGCATGCATTGCTTTGCCTATAGGTAGTGACATGTTAAGGCGTTCGCAACGTCACGAATCTGTCATCTGCGAACCTGGGGATTTGCGCCTATGCCCACCACCATGGAACCGAAGCTCATCACCGGCACTGCCAACAAGCCGCTTGCAAAAGCAATCGCGCGCCGCATGTCGATCCACCGAAACCTTGGGCTTGTAGATGCCCGCGTTGAACGCTTCAACGATCAAGAAATCTTTGTCGAAGTTTATGAGAATGTCCGCGGCGAGGACATGTTTATCATTCAATCCACTTCTCGTCCTGCCAACGACAACCTGATGGAACTACTGATCATGGCAGACGCGCTGCGCCGGTCTTCGGCAAAACGCATCACTGCCGTGATTCCTTACTTTGGGTATGCCCGTCAAGACCGCCGCGCCAAGGCCCGCACGCCGATCTCCGCCAAGCTGGTCGCCAATATGCTGGTAGAGGCTGGCGTAGAGCGGGTTTTGACCATGGATTTGCACGCAGCCCAAATTCAGGGCTTCTTTGATATTCCGGTTGATAACCTTTATGCCAGCCCGATCTTTGCTTTGGATATCATGCACCAATTCAAAGACAACATGGACGATTTGATGGTCGTCAGCCCCGACGTGGGCGGTGTGGCACGTGCGCGTGAGCTGGCCAAGCGGATCAATGCCCCCCTTTCCATCGTGGACAAACGTCGTGAGAAGGCTGGCGAGATTGCAGAGATGACTGTGATCGGGAATGTCGAAGGCAAAAAATGCATCATCGTGGATGACATCTGTGACACCGCAGGAACGCTGTGTAAGGCCGCTGAGGTGTTGATGGACCACGGAGCCACCGAAGTGCACTCCTATATCACCCACGGCGTCATGTCCGGCCCTGCGGTTGAACGCATCACAAACTCTGTCATGAAATCCTTGGTTCTGACAGATTCGATCAAGCCCACTGATGCCATCGAAGCCGCATCAAACATTCGCATCGTACCAACCGCACCAATGTTTGCACATGCAATCCTGAACATCTGGAACGGCTCATCGGTTTCATCGCTGTTTGAAACCGAAACGATGGAAGCCGCCTATGAAGGTTTGCTGGGACACTAATCCCAAGATCTATTTGGACAGCTACGCACTCAAAAACGCGCCCATCGGGGCGCGTTTTTCTTCGTTTCTGATAAGGTTAGTAAAGTTCCCAGTTATCTTCGTTCGGCAATTCACCAATAGACATCCATGACATCCGCACGCGGGCGACCCGAGTGTCCCCCCAAGTACGGAACACCAAATCAAATCCATGTTTCGTTACCTTCTCTGACACCACCTCTGCGCGCACGTTGTGGGCGCTATCGATATCCCACAAAGACAGTGTCACATGCACCGTGGGTACAGCGGCATAGGTCTCGCTAAAGCGGATTTTCTTGCGCCTTTCACGCGCACCATTCCCGGACCACATCTCGCCTTCGTCCTCAAAATCCGAAAACAGCGCGATGTCACCTCGCTCTACACCTATCAAATTGCTTTTCAGTCGTTTCATCAGTTTTTCCAATATCCAATCTGATTAAACGAAATCCTAAGCAAATGGCCAACCCAAAAAAGAAAAACCGCCCCCTTTTCAGAGAGCGGTCCAAATCTTGATACCAATGATCAGGATCAGTCCATGTTGTCCATAAGTTGAACAAGGTCCGCCACGAATTTCTCAGCGGCATCTTTGTCTTCTGCAGCAGCTGCTGTTGCAGCCTCGCGCGCAGAACCAAGAACATCTTCAAGGTCTGCTTTGGTCACTTCAGTACCCACATGTGCATGCTCTGCAATCACCGAGATTGACTCGGCTGAGATTTCAGCAAAACCACGGGTGACGACAAAATCTTTTTCGCCTTCCGCTGTTTGCGCACGTACAACGCCGGGGCGCAGGGATGTCAGTGTCGCAGCATGTCCAGGCATGGCGGTCATATCGCCATCGGCACCCGGAATTTGCACGGCACTCACCTGAATTGACGCCAGCATACGTTCTGGGCTGACCAGGTCGAATTGCATCATATCTGCCATTTGAGCCTCCTTTCAGGCGCCCCCGGTTGCCCGGGGGCTTCAGCCATTATTAGGCGGCTTCCGCAGCCATTTTTTCGGCTTTTGCGATCACATCCTCGATGCCGCCAACCATATAGAAGGCGCCTTCGGGCAGGTGATCATATTCGCCAGCAACAACTGCTTTGAACGACGCGATCGTGTCTTCCAACTGAACCTGAACACCATCAGAACCAGTAAACACTTTTGCAACGTCAAATGGCTGTGACAAGAAACGCTCGATCTTACGCGCGCGGGCCACTGCCAGTTTGTCGTCTTCAGACAGTTCGTCCATACCAAGGATGGCGATGATGTCTTGCAGCGACTTATAGCGTTGCAGGATCTGCTGAACGTCGGACGCAACTTTATAGTGCTCTTCACCGATGATCAGTGGATCCAAAAGGCGTGAAGTTGAACCCAGTGGGTCAACCGCAGGATAGATACCTTTTTCAGAAATCGCACGGTCCAGAACGGTTGTCGCATCAAGGTGCGCAAACGATGTCGCTGGTGCAGGGTCGGTAAGGTCATCCGCAGGAACATATACGGCTTGAACAGACGTAATCGAACCGTTTTTCGTGGATGTAATCCGCTCCTGCATCGCACCCATGTCGGTTGCCAGTGTAGGCTGATAACCAACCGCCGAAGGAATACGACCCAACAGAGCCGAAACTTCTGAACCAGCCTGTGTAAAGCGGAAGATGTTATCAACGAAGAACAGAACGTCTGTACCGGTTTCGTCACGGAATTGTTCCGCCAGTGTCAGACCTGACAGAGCAATACGCATACGCGCACCTGGAGGCTCGTTCATCTGACCGTAAACCAGAGCAATTTTCGATTCTTCCAGGTTATCAGGAACGATAACACCAGATTCGATCATCTCGTGGTAAAGGTCATTACCTTCACGTGTACGCTCACCAACACCCGCGAACACGGACACACCAGAGTGCACCTTCGCGATGTTGTTGATCAATTCCATGATCAGAACGGTTTTACCAACACCGGCACCACCGAACAGACCAATTTTACCACCTTTGGTATAAGGGGCCAGAAGGTCGATAACCTTAATACCTGTGGTCAGGATTTCGGTTGCTGTTGACTGTTCGTCAAAAGCAGGCGCATCGCCGTGGATCGCACGACGATCAGTCGCAGCAACATCACCTTTTTCATCAACCGGATCACCAGTTACGTTCAGGATGCGGCCCAAAGTGCCTTTGCCGACTGGAACAGTGATCGGGCCACCAGTGTCTGCCACTGCTTGACCACGAACCAGACCTTCAGAAGCATCCATCGCGATGGCGCGAACAGTGTTCTCACCAAGGTGCTGAGCAACTTCCAGAACCAGTTTCTTACCGTTGTTTTCTGTCGTCAGAGCGTTCAAAATCTGAGGCAGATCGTCCTCAAACTGAACGTCGACAACGGCGCCAATCACCTGCGTGATTTTGCCTTTTGCATTTGCCATGTTTTTGTCTCCGGTTGTCTCTTAGAGCGCCTCAGCGCCCGAAATGATTTCAATCAGCTCGTTGGTGATCACGGCCTGACGCGAGCGGTTGTATTGGATGGTCAACTTGTCGATCATCTCGCCTGCGTTGCGGGTTGCGTTATCCATTGCGGACATCCGCGAGCCTTGCTCTGATGCGCCATTTTCCAGCAGTGCTGCAAAAATTTGTGTGGCCACGCCGCGCGGCAAGAGGTCAGCCAAAAGGGCCTCTTCGCTGGGCTCGTAATCATACAAAGCGCTTGTGCCGTCATCTTCCGCTGCATCAAATGCGGCAGGGATGATTTGCTGAGCTGTCGGAATTTGGGTCACAACGTTTACGAACTTCGCAAAGAAGATCGTGCAAACGTCAAACTCTTCAGCGCCAAAACGTACCAGGATATCACGCGCGATGTCTTGCGCGTTGTCATACCCAACGGATTTCACGTCGGACAAATCAACATGCCCGACAAAGTGATCACCCAACTCACGCTTGATGCTATCGCGACCTTTTTTGCCAACAGTGACAATTTTCACTGTTTTGCCCTGTGCCAGCAATTCTTGCGCTCGGGCACGGCCAAGTTTGGCAATGTTCGAGTTAAAGCCACCGCACAGACCACGTTCCGCAGTCATGATAACCAACAGATGCACATCATCCTTGCCCGTGCCTCGCAGCAGTTTGGGCGCGGAATCAGAACCACCAACAGAAGCGGCAAGTCCACACAGAACGGCGTTAAACCGTTCTGTGTATGGACGAGACTGCTCTGCACTTTCCTGCGCGCGGCGAAGTTTCGCCGCGGCAACCATTTGCATGGCCTTTGTGATCTTACGCGTGTTTTTCACACTCGCGATCCGGTTTTTAAGGTCCTTGAGATTAGGCATTTACCGAACCCCTTATGCGAAGTCAGCGGCGAATTCGTCCAGCGCAGCTTTGATTTTGTCAGCCAGCTCGTCCTTCACCTTACGATCATTGTCGGTGATGTCTGCCAGCAGATCAGCGTGCTTGCCGCGCAGATGCGTCAACATGCCAGCTTCAAAACGACCAACCTCGGATACATCCACTTTGTCGAGGTAACCATTGGTACCAGCAAAGATGACGCAAACGATTTCGGCGTTGCTGAGTGGCGAATACTGAGGTTGCTTCATCAGCTCTGTCAGACGTGCACCACGGTTCAGCAACTGCTGGGTTGCGGCGTCAAGATCGGAACCGAACTGAGCAAAGGCCGCCATTTCGCGGTACTGAGCCAAAGACAGTTTAACCGGACCAGCAACAGAAGACATTGCTTTGGTTTGTGCGGACGAACCAACACGAGAAACCGACAGACCAGTGTTCACAGCAGGACGGATACCTTGGTAGAACAATTCAGTTTCCAAGAAAATCTGACCGTCTGTGATCGAAATCACGTTGGTTGGAATAAACGCAGAAACGTCACCACCTTGGGTTTCGATAACTGGCAGAGCAGTCAAAGAACCAGAGCCGTAATCTTCGTTCAGTTTCGCCGAACGTTCCAGCAGGCGAGAGTGAAGATAGAAAACGTCACCAGGATAGGCTTCACGTCCGGGCGGACGACGCAGCAGCAGGGACATCTGACGATAAGATACCGCTTGCTTGGAGAGGTCATCATAGATGATCAGGGCGTGTTTGCCGCTGTCGCGGAAGTATTCTGCCATCGCGGTCGCTGCATAAGGTGCAAGGAACTGCATAGGAGCAGGCTCGGACGCTGTTGCTGCAACTACGATCGAATATTCAATCGCGCCACTTTCTTCCAGCTTTTTCACCAGCTGAGCAACAGTCGAACGCTTTTGGCCGATTGCAACATATACGCAATACAGTTTTTTGCTTTCGTCGTCGCCTGCGGCGTCGTTATATGATTTTTGGTTCAGGATCGCATCCAGAGCAACCGCAGTTTTACCTGTTTGACGGTCACCAATGATCAATTCACGCTGGCCACGGCCAATTGGGATCATCGCGTCAACTGATTTCAGACCAGTTGCCATCGGTTCGTGAACCGATTTACGTGGAATGATACCAGGGGCTTTAACGTCAGCCATAGAACGCTGCTTGGTGTCGATCGGGCCTTTGCCGTCAATTGGGTTGCCCAGACCGTCTACAACACGACCAAGCAATTCAGGACCGACAGGAACGTCCACAATCGCGTTAGTACGCTTAACTGTGTCGCCTTCTTTAATGTCACGGTCGGTACCAAAGATAACGACACCAACGTTGTCGCTTTCCAGGTTCAGCGCCATGCCGCGGATGCCACCGGGGAATTCCACCATTTCACCAGCCTGAACATTGTCCAGACCATAGACACGCGCGATACCGTCACCGACGGAAAGCACACGGCCTACTTCGGCCACTTCGGCTTCCTGACCAAAATTCTTGATCTGGTCTTTTAGGATCGCCGAAATTTCGGCTGCTTGGATACCCATTTATCCGACCTCTTTCATTGCATTTTGTAGGGAGTTGAGCTTGGAGCTGATCGAGGTATCGATCATCTTTGAACCCACTTTAACGACAAGACCGCCGATGAGAGATTCATCAACGGCCGCTTTAATTTTCACGTCCTTGCCGACTCGCGCCTTCAAGGTTTTGGCAAGCTTTTCGCTTTGGGTCTTGGTCAGCGCTTTGGCTGATACGACTTCGGCTGTTACTTCGCCTTTGTCATCCGCAATAAGATCGCGCAAGACTGCAGCAAGCTGTGGCAACACGAACAGACGGCGCTTTGACGCCATCAGAGCAAGAGTATTGGCCATCGTGGACGACAAGCCCATCTTGGCTGCAAGTGCTGATACAGCCTTGCTTTGCTCTTCGCGGTTATAAATTGGAGAACTGATCAAAGCGCCAAAATCCGAGCTGTCATTCAGCGCCGCTTCCAGCGCATCCAGATCGGTTTCAACGGCATTCAGGTCTTTTGACTCTTTTGCAATCTCAAAGACTGCAGTGGCATAGCGCGCAGCAATGCCAAAGGAGATCGAAGCTGGTTCGGACACGTCCACCCTTCCGATTTCTGGCCCCGGTTAAGAATACTGGCTCCTGCCATTTCCCCGGGGGTGTTTCTGTTTATTGACTTACATCAAAAACGGTAAAATCCAGCCGGGGTTTAGCAGAGCCTTTCCCGCCTCGCAACATTGTTTGAAATATTATGTGACTCTGTTGAATGCCTTATTTTCAAGGGTTTAGTCCGCCTGCGACCGTTTGTAGCCCTTTCGGGACAAAAAAAATACGTCTCAAATTGGCGATTTTCGTGATTCCTTAACCAGTTTGGCGCCCAAATGTTTGCGGAAACACTTGATTTTAGTCAATTCCGCCCTATCCGCATGCTCTTCGCCTGCCGATCCGGCGGCCAGTGGGGAAGATCGGAAATGGTCACAATTGCACTTTTGACTTTGGTTGGCTTTGCCGTCACCGCAGGATTGGTTGATCTAACCATACCTGAAGACGAGGTCAGTATGGAGGACGACCAATTCGACCCGCCCATGACGGATGATGATAGTGACATGGACGGGGGGGCAGATCAGGACGACTCTGACGATGAACCTGATATCGGTGACGATGGATCTGACGATAGTGATGACGGATCAGATGATGACTCAGACGACGATGGCAACGATGATGACACAGGAGATGATGGAGACGACAGTGATGATCCAGACGGCGGGGCTGATGACGATTCTGACAGTGATTCCGGCGATGATAGTGCAGCAAACACCCCAACGGACGATGATGACCTTCTGACCGCCGCCACCGACCAGACCCTGCGCGCGCAAGCAGGCAATGACACTATCACCATGGAAGATGGGGCCACTGGGGCCACGCTGCATGGGGACCTTGGCAACGATACAATCACAGCCGGAACCGGATCATCTGCCTTTGGAGGAGAAGGCGATGACACATTGTCGATGGTTGCCGGGGCCACTGGCGTTCTATTGGAAGGCAACGACGGCCTTGATATGCTCACTATTGGCGGAGATGGCACCGCCAATGGCGGCAATGATGCAGACACGTTGATCGGACAGGATACAGCCACCATTAACGGTGATGCGGGGAATGATCTGTTGACGATCCAAGGCATGGCCACAGGTAACGGTGGCGCCGGAGATGACACATTAGCCGTCACCAATGCAGATGGCGGTGCCGCAGGCCAGGCGAATGGCGACCAAGGGGATGACACGATCACTGTGGCGACCGGTGGGCAAGCTGACGGCGGCGCGGGCAACGACACTCTGATTGCCGAAATAGATGCATTACAGGTGGATGCTTCGGTCATCACCACCCTGACAGGCGGCGAGGGCGTCGACAGCTTTACCATTGACCTGAATCTTGCAGAGGGCGCATCCCTCTCGCCCGACACACCTGTGGTTACCCTCACTGACTTTGATCCAACCACTGAACAGCTGATCATAGAAATTGGCGATGGCGACTATCTCTCGGGTATCGACATCACCCCAGCAGGCGACGGAAGTTATACTGATGTCACGCTGACCTATGACCACCCCCAAAGTGACGGTCCTGCCATTCCAGAGCAAAGCGCCACGATCCGTCTGGAGGGCGTCAGTAGCCTGAGCGAGGATCAAATCACACTGTTACTTAGCGAAGATGGCAACACAGCCAGTGCACTCACACCCTTGTCTGGCACCGACGGCATTGACGCAAGCATCGCCAGTTCAGGGAATTATTATATGCTTGGCGACAGCGTTGATGCATTGGTCATCAACGATATTGATGGCGCTGTGCATCTTGGCGCTGGTGATGACAATGCCGCTGCAGCGGGAGGTTCACAGACCATTCTTGCCGGGAGTGGAAATGACACGATCGGGTTAAACTCTGGCGCCAATGAGGGGCAAAGCATCATCTATGGCGGCGAAGGCAACGACGATATTACAATTAATCGCGACCTTGTCGAAGTTTACGGGGGTGATGGCGATAATACGTTCCTTGCAGGTGACACTTCTGGTGCGAATGTCAGTTATGTTGGTGGTGACGGTGCTGATGACATCACTCTGACGCTTGGACAAACGGCCGATGGTGGCGCGGCTGGCAGTGATAGCTACACACTCAATGTTCACGCCGATCATCTTGGTCGCGATCCCGCCACTATTTCGGCAGATGCCCCCGAGCCAATCATCCTGAACCTGCCACCCGAAGTAACTGGCGCGCTTGTATTTGCAACGACCACAGCCCCAGATGGTACCGATCAAATCACCGTATCCGACCAAGGTGGCAACACCTATCTGGTGGTTGAAACCGATCTGTCGCAAAGCGGGGCCTATGCCACGGATGGCTCTGATTTCACAATCAACCGCGATGTTGTCTATAGCTGATATTGACGCTTATATCTTTTGAACAAAGGCCGAGCATCATCGTGCCCGGCCTTTGTTAGTCGTTTAGGTGCTGAAATTTAATCAGTTGAGCTGTGGTTGCTGTGCCCACCGTGCACTGGCTTGCGCTCAAGATCGACCGGAATTTCCACCTCGATCTCTCCTGCCTTTTCAAACACAAGTGTTACAGTCACCACATCGCCATGATCCAAAGGACCAGTCAGTCCCATCATCATGACATGATCGCCGCCACGTTGCAGCATGTGCATACCACCCGCAGGAATGGCAAAACCTTCGGGTACATGACGCATCTGCATCACGCCATCGCCTGCATCTTTATGTGTGTGCAACTGCACCAACTTGGATGCTTCGGTGCGCACATCAATCAATTGATCGGCCTCATCGCCGGTATTTTCCACCATCATGAATGCAGCCCCTGATTTCGCAACCTTAGAAGCCACCCGCGCATAGGGATCTTTGATGGTAATCACGCTTTCTGCAAAAGCAGGTAAAGCAAACGTCGCAGCAGCCAGCCCCGCGATTGAAAGAGTTTTGAAGGACATGTTTCTCTCCTGTCCGATAGAATTTGTAAGGTCGTAGTTAATAAAAACTTACAAATTCACCGGAGGATCACGCGCAGAGGGTGCAATTGCCTGAACACCAATAAACAGCGCAACCTCGGCATCCCATATGATATGCACTGATCCGCTCAGCTGCATCAAAATGCCCTGCGGCACCGCAACAGCGTCCATCAACGACAGCGTAAAATCAGGGCAGATATGCGCAGGCCCCGTCGGGTTGCCCTGTGCATCCATCGGCACCATGACAGGGCCCGTTCCGGTGCACAGCTCCATAAACCCGGTCGCCGCAGGCATGCCACGCGCAATCGCCATAGAGTGCCCGGTGAGAACCATCACCAGAGCAAGAATCACTGCGATATGTTTGCGAATACGCTTCATCACCTTGGGTATACCCATTCCCCACAAAGAATGTGAAGCGACAAAAGGAAACAGCCCCGCCTGAAATCAGACGGAGCCTAAATCACTGTCCAGTGACGAAAAAGAAATCAGCAGGTTAAGCTTGAGCAGCCTGCGTTTTTGCGATCTCTTTTTTAACTTTCAGCGCGTTGTCTGAAAGTTCTACATCTTTGGCTTTTGCCAAGAATGCGTCCAGACCACCACGGTGATCAACTGTACGCAATGCAGCAGCCGAAATACGCATCTTCACACCACGACCCAAAACTTCGGACTGCAAAGTCACATCGTTCAGGTTTGGCAGAAAGCGACGCTTGGTTCTATTCTTGGCGTGGCTGACATTGTTGCCAGACATCGGGCCTTTTCCGGTCAGTTCGCAACGGCGCGACATAGGATCATCCTCGTTTTTCAGTCCACGGGGAACCATGTGCCCCGTCAATGCTTATAGGCGCTGCCATCGGCCGCACCCGGAATTTCGTTGGGTGTCATTAGGTCAAACCCAGACGGGCGTCAAGTGATTCACCACAAGGAAATGCCGCAAAGCGGAAATTCACATGCTTCGAATATCCAAAGCGGCCAAAACCTTGTCCGCAGCCAGCGCCGGCGTGATCTGCCCGTTCGCCACCATCGCACCCAGTTTCTCGATCTGCGTGCGCGCAGACCCCGTTTGCAATTGCGCCAAAACACCCTGACGCACTTCTTCATTAAACCAATACTGAGATTGCATAGCCCGCCGCGTGGCCCAATGCCCGTTGTCTTGGCGCCATTGCGTCAAGGTACACATATCCTCCCACGCATCTGTAAGCCCCTGCTCTTCCAATGCGGAAATTGTCATCGCCTTGGGGAACCCTTCTGGATCTTGGCTGCGCTTACGCAACAGGCGCAGCGCCCCCGCATAGTCCGCACACGTCCGCATTGCGGTATTTTTAAGAGGCCCATCCGCCTTATTCACAAGAATCAAATCCGCCATCTCCATGATGCCGCGTTTGACCCCCTGCAATTCGTCGCCACCCGCAGGTGCCAACAACAACAAAAACAGATCAGACATTTCGGCAACCACAGTTTCAGATTGTCCAACCCCCACGGTTTCAATCAGCACAATATCATATCCCGCTGCCTCGCACAGAGCCACGGCCTCGCGCGTGCGCCGCGCCACCCCACCCAAATGGGTCTGACTGGGCGAAGGGCGAATAAACGCATTTCGATCACGGCTCAGACGTTCCATCCGGGTCTTATCCCCCAGAATAGACCCACCAGAACGCGCCGAGGATGGATCAACCGCCAACACCGCAACCCGCTTGCCCTGTTCTGTCAAAAATAACCCAAAACTTTCGATAAACGTCGATTTGCCAACGCCCGGAGTTCCCGACAATCCAATCCGCAGAGCCTCTCGCCCACTCTCACGCAGACTCTCTAGCAACTCACCGGCCAACGCCCGATGATCCGCGCGCCCACTCTCCACAAGTGTGATCGCACGTGCCAATGCGCGCCGGTCCTGCTTCAAAATCCTGTCACGCAGCTCTGCTATATCCATCAACCTGTCTCGCGTTCTTACGGCTTCAATTCCTCTGACAGCCTTCTTGCCTTGCCCTCCCCCCTGCTGTCCAGTCCACAACTGTCGCATATATGCACAAACCGGCCTTACAGTTTTTCCTTGGCAATAAAACCTTGGGTATGAATGCGCCGTAGAGACAGGGGAGAAATGCCCCTCTTTCAAGTCACTCCGTGGGGCAAAGCTCCTTTACCCCAGTGCTATCTTCTCCGATAACCACACAATGACTGATCTACCCATCCATGACGCCCTTCCAGACCTTCTGAATGCGTTGCGCTCGCAGGGCTGCGCCGTTCTTCAGGCACCACCCGGAGCAGGCAAAACCACGGTCGTGCCGCTTGCCATGCTCGACGCGCAACTGACTGTTCAGCGCATTCTTATGTTAGAGCCTCGCAGATTGGCCGCCCGCGCTGCGGCAGAACGCATGGCGCAAACTTTGGGCGAACAGGTCGGTCAAACTGTGGGCTATCGCATTAGGGGAGACTCCAAAACCACGAAAGTTACCCGCATTGAGGTCGTCACCGAAGGCATTCTAACGCGTATGATCCAATCGGACCCAGAGCTTTCAGGCATCGGGGCGGTGATCTTTGATGAATTTCATGAACGCTCCTTGAACGCAGATCTCGGATTGGCCCTCTGCCTTGAAATTACAGATGTCCTGCGCGACGATCTGATCCTGCTAGCCATGTCAGCGACGCTGGATGCTGAGCCGGTCGCAAAACTGATGCAAGCCCCCATTATCACATCTCAGGGCCGCGCTTTTCCTGTCAAAACACATTGGCTGAATGCCCCTGTGCCAAAGTTTCAGCGCCTGGAGCAGGCAACGGCAGACCTGATCGAACAGGCGGTATCCGAAACCAATGGCGGCGTGTTGGTGTTCCTGCCCGGCGAAGGCGAAATCAGACGCGTCCAATCTCTATTGAACCTGCCACCAGATTGCCACGTGCATCCCTTGTATGGAGCGATGGATTTCGCCGCCCAACGCGCTGCAATCCAACCCGCCAGCCAAGGGCGCAAAATTGTGCTGTCGACCTCCATTGCAGAAACCTCTCTGACAATTCAGGACGTGCGTGTCGTGGTAGACGCAGGACGCGCACGCCGCGCACGGTTCGATCCCGGCTCTGGCATGTCCCGCCTCGTCACCGAACGGGTCAGCCGCGCCGAGGCGACGCAACGACAGGGTCGCGCAGGTCGCGTTGCCGAAGGGGACTGTTTTCGCCTTTGGACCAAAGGCGAAGAAGGGGCTCTTACCGCCTTTCCCCCTGCAGAAATTGAAGCCGCGGACCTGACCGGCCTTGCGCTTGAATTGGCGCTTTGGGGGGCTCATGCAACTGATCTTCCATTTTTAACCCCGCCACATGAGGGCAGCTTTCGCGAGGCGCAGGATGTGCTGGGTATGTTGGGTGCTTTGGATACGAATAAACGCCTGACAGATCATGGCCGCCACATGGCAATGCATCCCTTGCACCCACGCCTGTCCCATATGCTGTCTGTTGCTGGCCAAGATGCGTCACCGCTGGCGGCATTGCTCGCTGCACGTGATCCTCTTTCGCGTGGTGCGCCTTGTGATCTGGCCCTTCGCCTTGAGGCGATTGATGACCTCAAACGCTTTACCGATCATCGTCCATGGCGGGTTAATCGCACAGCCCTTCACAGTATCCGCGACGAGCTCAAACGCCTACGTCGCACGACGAAGAGCGACCATAAGGGAGCGATGAGTCCCGCAGAAATGGCGGCCCTCGCCTATCCAGACCGCATCGGCCTGCGGCGCAAAGGCGATGCCCCCCGCTTTTTGCTGTCAGGTGGCAAAGGCGCGATACTGCCCGACGACGACCCGCTCGCCTCAACTCGCCTGATTGTCATCACCGACACTGACGGAAATCCCCGCGAAGCGCGCATCAGACAAGCCATCGCAATATCAGAAACCGAATTGCGCACGATATATTCCGATCAGATCGCATGGCAACACATCTGTGAATGGTCCAAACGAGAGCGTCGCGTCATTGCCCAAAGCCGTGAGATGTTTGGTGCCATTGCCTTAAACGACCGCCTTTGGAAAGAGGCACCCGTTGAAACCATTGCATTGGCCATGCTGGATGGCGTGCGTGATCTAGGCTTCACTTTTAGCACCGCCGCCCAGCGCTTTATTGCGCGTGTGCATTTGATCCGTGCTGCAGGTCACGATCTACCAGATATGTCCAATCAGGCCTTGATGGAAAATATTGCCGATTGGTTGTTACCCCATATTCACGGCATCAAATCGGTGGATGATTGGAGAAAATTCGACGTTCTCAATGCATTGCGCGCAATGTTGAACTGGCCACAAACACAGCTTCTAGATCACTTGGCCCCTGCCCATTTTGAAACGCCCTTGGGGCGTCAGATCCCGATTGATTATGGCAGCGAAACACCCGAAATCACTCTTCGGATACAAGAAATGTTTGGCCAGGTTGTTCATCCCAAAGTTGGCAACACGCCCCTGCGTGTCACACTGTTGTCACCCGCCCAGCGCCCTGTACAAACAACCACCGATATTCCCGGTTTTTGGGCAACATCCTATGCAGATGTTCGCAAAGACATGCGTGGACGTTATCCCAGACACCCCTGGCCCGAAGACCCGACACAGGCCGATCCAACCTTACGCGTTAAGCGCAAAAGGTGATTCTTTAAACGAATCACACCCACCTGTGATGACCACTTGCTTGTATTTTCTTGAAAATCCCTTATTTTCAATGATCAAGAACAGGAAAAACAATATTCAGGCATAAACAATGAACGCCGTGATCAAAAAAGCGATGACCGAGGTCGTCGCCCCTATTTGGCGTCGCCCCAAGCGACATCAGGTGGCTGCGCTGTGTTTGCGTCAAGATGACGAAGGCCAAAAAATTCTACTGATCACCAGCCGCGAAACCAAACGCTGGGTTTTACCCAAAGGTTGGCCCATGCCCAACATCGAAGACCCACAAGCTGCCCTACAAGAAGCCTGGGAAGAGGCCGGAATTTCAGAAGGAAATTTGACCGAAGATCAGGTGGGCACCTATGAATATACCAAGGTTCTTGGTTCTGGACTGCCTTTGCCTGTCATCGTGCATATCTACCGTGTTGACGTAACAGACATCGTCGACAAATTCCCCGAATCCCACGAACGTAAGCGCAAATGGGTGACCCCAGAACAAGCCGCCGACATGGTCAATGAGACGAGTCTAAGACAGTTTTTTTGCAGCTTGTGACAGAAATGTAACAAAAATTACCGCGCTGATTTTTACAACGCTTGCATGCGTGGGCTGTGCTAGATATGGCCCAGCTGAAAAATAGCCGGAGCCTGCGATGTCTTCCCCTAAACTTGGTCAAGAATGGAAAGCGCTGGATTCAGATCTACAGCGCATCTCAAACCTTGAAACTGCAACCGCATATGTGTCCCGTCCCTTTGTGGGTGCGGGCATTTCCTTTGTCTTTATCGTCGTCGCAGCATTGTTGGCCGCCTTGTTCTTTGGGCAGGATTCTAACACGCTTATCGTGATCGCTGCGGCAGGTTTTGGCGCCTACATGGCGTTGAACATCGGCGCAAACGATGTGGCCAACAATATGGGCCCCGCAGTTGGGGCACGCGCCCTTTCGATGGGTGCCGCTATTGCAATTGCTGCAATCTTTGAAAGTGCCGGCGCGATGCTTGCAGGCGGGGATGTGGTGTCCACCATCTCCAAAGGTATCATTGATCCTTCGGGCATGGCATCAACCAGCGTCTTTATCTGGGCCATGATGGCAGCGCTCATTTCTTCGGCGCTTTGGGTCAATCTCGCCACTTGGGTCGGCGCACCGGTGTCCACCACACACTCTGTTGTGGGTGGCGTCATGGGGGCTGGCATTGCTGCTGCGGGTTTTGGCGCAGTTGATTGGCCAACCATGGGCAAAATTGCCGCCTCTTGGGTGATTTCACCCGTGCTGGGCGGTGTGGTTGCAGCCATGTTCCTGGCCTTCATCAAATCGCGCATCATTTATCAAGACGACAAACTGGCCGCAGCGCGCCGCTGGGTGCCTGTGTTGATCGGGATCATGACCGCAGCATTTGCGGCCTATCTTGCCATCAAGGGTCTAAAACGGATTGTAAAAATCGACCTACAGATGGCCTTGATGATCGGCTTGGGCGCAGGAGTTCTGTCTTGGGCCATTACGCGTCCTTTGATCGCACGTCAGTCGCGCGGCCTTGAAAACCGCAACAAATCGTTGAAAATCCTTTTCAACATTCCTCTGATCATTTCTGCCGCATTGTTGTCGTTTGCCCATGGTGCAAACGATGTGGCCAATGCGGTTGGCCCACTGGCGGCGATTGTTCATGCCAGTGAGTTTGGCAGCTTTGCCGCCAAAGTGGCCATCCCGCTATGGGTCATGATCATTGGTGCCTTTGGGATTTCCTTTGGTCTGTTCCTGTTTGGTCCCAAACTAATCCGCATGGTTGGTGGGCAAATTACCAAACTGAACGCCATGCGCGCCTATTGTGTGGCCTTGTCCGCAGCGATCACCGTGATCGTCGCAAGCTGGCTGGGCTTGCCTGTGTCCTCAACCCATATCGCGGTTGGCGCGGTCTTTGGGGTTGGGTTCTTTCGCGAATGGGATACCGAACGCCGCTTGCGAAACAATCTCAAGGCACATGGTTTGCCCGTCCGTTACTCCACAGAAGAGCGCCGACGCCGTAAATTGGTACGACGCAGCCACTTTATGACGATCCTTGCCGCATGGGTGATCACCGTACCCGCAGCAGCCTTGCTATCTGCGGTAATCTTCTTGGCTATCTCGGTCTTTGTGGCCTAACGACAATCAGACCATCAAAACAATAGCGCCAAAGCCGTGAGATATCATGGCTTTGGCGTTTTCTTTTGTCGCCGCGGAAATTATCGCACCCAATCGCCGTGATATTTGCCTTCGCGGTCAATGCGCTCAAACCCGTGCGCGCCAAAGAAATCTCTTTGCGCTTGAATAAGGTTCGCAGTGCCCCGGCCACGTGCCATGCTGTCGTGCCATGCAAGCGCAGCTGACAGGGACGGCACAGCAAACCCACCAGACACACTTGCGGCCACCACCCGACGTAAGGCGGGCATTGTTGCGCGCAAACGGTTGATCAAGGCAGGCGCCAATATCAGCACATCTTCTGAGTTGTCTCCACTCAAAGCCTCGGCCAACTCATCCAACAACGCTGAGCGGATAATACATCCTGCCCGCCAAATTTCAGCGATACGCGCGAGATTAAGTGACCAGTCAAATTCTTCTGATGCGGCTTCCAACACCTCAAAGCCCTGCATATGCGCAAGGATACGCGCGGCCTCCAACGCTTGCTGTAAGTCCGCCTGCGTCGGTAAGTCGCTATTCGCGGCCACAGCCAAAGACGCCTCGGCCTTGACCCGCGCCGCCTTGTAAGAAGACCAGGACCGCGCGCCCACCGCCGCCTCAATTGTGCTGGCAGATTGACCAAGTTTCAGGGCCTCGATCACGGTCCAGCGTCCGGTGCCCTTTTGTCCCGCTTTGTCCAAAATAACATCGACCATGGGCTTGCCAGTATCTTCATCCACGGTGCGTAGCGCCGCAGCGCTCGCCTCGATCAGAAAGGACTGCAAAGGTCCCTCGTTCCAAGACGCAAACATGTCACCGATACGTTTTGCCTCCCATCCGCCGCCGTCACGCAGCAAGCCATAAATCTCGGCAATCATTTGCATGTCGGCATATTCGATACCGTTGTGCACGGTTTTAACAAAATGCCCTGCGCCATCCGGCCCCAGATGATCCACACAGGGGGACCCTTCGAATTGCGCGGCAATCGCTTCGGCCATGGGACGAAGTTGTTGCCAGCTGTGATCAGACCCGCCCACCATCATGGATGGTCCGTGACGCGCGCCCTCTTCTCCGCCGGACACTCCCATGCCGACAAAATGCACCCCCTTGTCGCGCAATTCAGCAAATCGGCGACGAGTGTCGTTGAAATCGGCATTCCCGCCATCAATAATCGTGTCGCCATCTTCCAGCAGGGGTAAAACACTGTCGATCATCGCGTCCATCGGCGCACCGGACGGGATCATAAACAGGATCACGCGTGGCGCTTTTAAGGTCTCAACAAATCCTTGCAGGGTATCGCGTCCGAAAATCCGCGAGGCCAGCGCGCCCGCCTCGTTTATAAAATCAGAGATCCAGTCAGTTTCACGATTGCAAACAGCGACATCAAAGCCTTTTTCCGCAAGGTTCAGCGTCAACGCGCTGCCCATGGTGCCAAGGCCATAAACCCCGATGTCTGCTTTGTGCATGTTGCGTCCTCTGTGCTGCCTGCGACCCAGAGTGATCCATGCCGCAGAAAGCTGCAAGACCTCATGCCGCGATTTTGATTTTCCCCATGGAGAACAGACCTGTACGCACTTGTTTTGGTGTCAGGGCTGGACTTGCACTTTGATTACGTTCTGCCGTGCGGATCAATTCCGCAACACGCGCGTTCACTGGCGTAGGTATTTCATGCTGACGCCCCAGCTCTACGATCAAGCCCTGAAGCTCGTCAATTTCGGTTTGCCGCCCACGCAACAAATCCTCGGCCATTGAACTTTTGGCCTGTGGGTCGATTGTCAGCATCGCACTGGCAACCCGATGAAACAGGAAGGTCGGTAAGCGCAGGATAAATGGTAAATATTTCACAGGGACGGGCACGGGTGCCCACGCCTCAATCCCGGTGGCATTGAACACTTTCAAAGCCTCCGCAATCTGATCTGCCGCAAGCAGGCGCCACCCTGTGTGCGATAATTGTTCTCGTATCGACAAACCAGATAACGCATTCAGCGCATTATTAAGATTGAACAGGAATTTACCCCATTGATATGATGTCAAAGCCTTACGTTCATGCACATGCATATCCACAACGGACAGTTCACGTGCGATGTGCCCCGCCCCGTTTGAAATTAAAATGTCCCCACTGGTGCCGCGATGGAACCAACCAGCCCCGCGATAGACCACATTAAACGGCACCATCCCCGAACGCACATCCCAGCCTCGCAATGTGTCCCGCAAAATCTTGGCATTGCTCAGGCCATTTTGCAGACTGATCACAGTGGTGGTCTTGGCGGCATGATCCGCTATCAGATGTGCCATTTTCTGCGTTGCATGACTTTTGACTGTCACAAGAATGATATCTGCCGAACGCAGGATTTTGGGGTCGGTGCTAATTTGTAAAAGGTCCGGGGACAGATCGACCTCAAGGCCATGAAAGTCCGATATCGTCAAACCCTGATGAAGAATTTCATCTTGCAGATAAGGCCGCATCAGAAAGGCGGCATTGCATCCGCCACGTACCAACATTGCGCCCACAAAACAGCCAATATTTCCCGCTCCGGCAATCACGATCCGGGGATAACTTGATCTATCTGAAACTTTGCTTTTGGACATGCTGTCCCCATAAAATAACTTATTGGTGGCGCACACTTGCCTGAAACACAAAAAACGCACCCAATCCAAAGGACAGGTGCGTTCTGATTTAATCAAAGTTTGAGGCAATATTATGAAAAACTCGCCTCAAGAGTGTGCCATTTTGTGGTTTTCGGCTCAGACGTCCAGACACCAACGCATGATTGCTTTTTGCGCGTGCAGGCGGTTCTCGGCCTCGTCGAACACCACCGAATGAGGCCCATCCATCACTGCGCTGGTCGCTTCTTCGTCGCGGTGCGCAGGTAGACAGTGCATAAACAACGCATCCGGTTTTGCGTGTGACATCAGGTGATCATTCACTTGATAGGGGCGCAGCAAATTGTGGCGCCGCTCACGTGCGGATTGGGCATCATGCATGCTAATCCATGTGTCAGTGACGATCAGATCGGCATCTTTCACTGCCTCGAATGGATCACGGGAAATTTCGATGGTCGCGCCCTTGGAGCGTGCCAGATCAACAAACTCTTGTTCCGGATCAAGAATTTGCGGGCCCGTAAACGTCAAGTCAAACCCAAACTGCCCCGCCGCATGCAAGAAAGAGGCACAAACATTATTGCCATCCCCAGACCAGACAACCTTTTTGCCTTTGATAGAACCGCGATGCTCTTCAAACGTCTGAATATCCGCCATGATCTGGCAGGGATGTGTGCGATCTGTCAAACCATTGATCACAGGAACATCCGCATATTCGGCCATTTCGGTCAGAACCGATTCATCGAAGGTACGGATCATAATCAGATCGACATAGCGGCTGAGAACGCGTGCAGTATCCGCAATGGTTTCACCATGTCCCAACTGCATTTCCTTACCCGACAGCACCATTGTCTGCCCGCCCATCTGACGTACGCCCACATCAAAACTCACCCGGGTACGGGTGGAGGGCTTTTCAAAAATCAACGCCACCATATGATCGGCAAGGGGTTGTTCTTTGTCAGGTGCCCCACGCGTGAAACCTTTGCGCGCGGCTTTGCTTGCATGCGCACTGTCGATGATGTTGCGCAGGTCAGCAGAATCCGTGGTGTGAATATCCAGAAAATGGTTCATCGGTTTATCCTTCTGCCTGCTCAAGCGCGCTTGCTGCCATATCCAAACGATTGACCGCCTCTGCGATTTCTTCATCATTGATAGTCAAAGGCGGCAAAAGACGAATGACATTATCCGCCGCCGGCACAACAGCCACTTGGGCGTCATATCCTGCGTTCACCACGTCGATGTTCACAGCTTTGCATTTTAGACCCAACATAAGGCCCGTCCCACGCACCTCTTCGAACACCTCGGGATGCGCCGCAATCAGCCCTTCCAGTTTTTGCCGAAGCAGACCCGATTTACGATTCACGTCTTCCAAAAAGGCAGGCACGGCCACGATATCCATAACTTTACACCCAACAGCGCAGGCCAAAGGATTGCCGCCATAAGTGGACCCATGTGTTCCCGCAACCATACCAGCGGCCGCAGCTTCGGTCGCAAGAACCGCACCCAACGGAAACCCCCCGCCAATGCCTTTGGCAACCATCATGATGTCTGGTGACACCCCAGCCCATTCATGTGCAAACAAGCGACCAGTCCGACCTACGCCGCACTGAACTTCGTCGAAAATCAACAAAATGCCTGCCTCATCGCAGATTGCGCGCAATTCGCGCAGATCGGCGTCAGCCATTGGGCGAATGCCACCTTCCCCCTGTACAGGTTCCAAAATAACCGCTGCGGTGGCATCATCAATCGCAGCTTTGACCCCGTCAATGTCGCCCCAAGGAAGATGTTTGAACCCCGGCAACGTTGGGCCAAAGCCCTTGGTCATCTTTTCCGATCCAGCCGCTGCGATACCTGCCGCAGATCGACCATGGAAAGACCCTTCAAAGGCGATAATATTCACGCGCTCTGGTTGGTCTTTTTCGAACCAATACTTACGTGCCATTTTAACGGCAAGCTCACAGGCTTCGGTGCCGGAATTGGTGAAAAACGCCGTATCCGCAAAGGTGGCATCGACCAATTTGTCAGCCAGCGCCTGTTGCTGAGGAATGTGATACAGATTGGACACATGCCACAACTGGCCCGCCTGTTCGGTCAGCGCTGCCACCAGATCAGGGTGCGCATGACCCAATGCATTCACCGCAATTCCCGCGCCCAAATCCAGAAAACGTCGACCATCCGCCTCGATCATCCAGCTACCTTCGCCTTTAACAAAGCTCAGCGGTGCACGGTTATAGGTCGGAAGAATAGAGGGGATCATGGCCCAATCCTTTTTATAGAAACCCCGTGGTTGCCCCACGCAGGTCATCAAGTCAACAATGTCTGAATTTGCTGCGCCAATTTGCTTCAATTTTGAGGCGCATAGTTTTGTGTTTGCATGAATTTGAAACACGGCGATCACTCCTGCATCCTGAAATCAATCAGGTCAGGTGCCTTAGCGTCGGAGTCGTCGGACATCCAGATATGTAAAACAAGCGATCATAAGGCGTGCATAGGACAGATTAGGCGATTTGAGAAGCCCCAATTTATCGCAGCACAAATGGCACTTCATCTTGGCCCTATTCTTTACCTGTTGCAGCGCAACGCGACTGCGCCCAAAGATGCTTTATGATCCATGCGCGCGAAAACCCGGCTCTGGCGGCGGGACTGACCATTTTGGCCTCTGCTTTTGTTGCAGGTACGACCCTGTTGGCCAAGTCCTTGGGGACGGGTACATTGGGGCCTGAGCTGCATGCACTGCAAATTAGTCAGGGGCGTTTCATGTTTGCCTTTGCGGTCCTTGGATTGGCAGCGCTTGTCTTGCGACCCAAATTCACCGCACCGCATATTGGGTTACATGTCACCCGGTCGGTATTGGGGTGGGGTGGAGTGACGATGATGTTTGCAGCGGCGGCCTATATCCCCCTGTCAGATGCCACGGCCATCAGTTTTTTGAATCCTGTGTTTGCCATGGTGTTGGCCATTCCATTGCTACGTGAGCGGGTGGGACCCTGGCGTTGGGGGTCTGCCGTCCTGACGCTGATAGGGGCATTTATTCTTATGCGACCGGGATCAGGGGCGTTGCAGTTTGGAGCTTTGATCGCACTGGCAGCTGCCATCACATTGGGTGCCGAAGTGATTCCCATCAAACTGTTGGCACGACGGGAAAAGCCGTTTCAGATTTTGCTGATGAACAATGCCATCGGTGTAATATTGGCAAGCGGCGCCGCCAGTTTGGTTTGGATTTGGCCGACACCCACACAATGGGCTGCTTTGGCGACAATTGGGTGCCTTATGGCATTGGCGCAAACCTGTTTTATTAACGCCATGGCCCGCGCGGATGCCAGCTTTGTATCGCCCTTTTTCTACATGACACTGGTCTTTGCGACACTTTATGACGCTTTGGCGTTTGGGATATTCCCTGACCTGACCAGCGCAATCGGGGCATTCCTTATTCTTGGCGGCGCTGCGTTGTTGGCATGGCGCGAAAGCCGCGCAAAACGTCTTACCCCTTGAGACGATAACCGCTGCGGATCATCAGCCACGCTGCTGTACACACAAGAAACGTCGCACCAATCACCACACACAGCCCCAGAACCGGCGATCCATCTGACACGCCCAGCACCCCATACCGTGCCCCGTCAATCAAATAGAACATTGGATTGAATGTGGTCAGCTCTCGCAGAACTGGTGGCAAGGCCGAAACCGAATAAAACGTGCCGGACAAGAACGCCAAGGGCGTCACGATGAAATTGGTGATTGCGGCCATTTGATCGAATTTATTGGCAAATATGCCCGCAACAATGCCTACACCACCCAAAAATGCGCCGCCCAGTACAACGAAAACCAATGTCCATAATGGATGCGCAACACCCATGCCCAGAAACACAATCAGCATAGTCATAATAGCCACGGACACGATGACCCCACGGACAATTCCCCCCGCCAGATAGCCCAGCACGATCTCGGCGCCCGAAAGTGGCGGCATCAGTGTGTCCACAATGTTGCCCTGCACCTTGGAAATCACCAAGGACGAGGACGTATTGGCAAAGGCATTCTGAATAACCGTCATCATCAAGATACCCGGCGCAAGGAATTCGATGAACGGCACACCCAGCACATCCCCGCGTTTCGGACCAATCGCGATGTTAAAGATCATCAGGAACAAACCCGCCGTGACAAGCGGTGCCAACAGGGTTTGCGTCCAGACATTTGAGAACCGCATAACCTCACGCCAAGCAAGGGTATATAGCCCCAGCCAGTTCACTCTACCAAAGCGGCGCACGCCCATTTCGACACGATTCATCGTTGCTAGCCTCAATAACTGATTCTGCGCCTTGTAACTCAGGCGCGTATGTTTAAAATAGGCCCCTGACCAAGAAATGCGAGGCGGCCCGACTTTGGGTCGCTTTTTAGCTGAGGAACTCGTGTATGTCCTGGACCGATGATCGCGTAGAGCTGCTGAAGAAAATGTGGGGCGAAGGCCAATCCGCAAGCCAGATCGCCAAAGAACTGGGCGGTGTGACCCGCAATGCGGTGATTGGCAAGGTGCACCGTTTGGGCCTGTCCAACCGCGCCACATCTGCCGGCGAAAGCAAAGCTAAGGCGGAACCAAAGGCCAAGCCTGCGCCAAAACCTAAGGCAGCAGAGCCAAAGGTCGTGAGCGCAAAGCCCGATCTGAAAACAGAACCGGCCGTTCCGCCACGTGTTCCCGGTGCACCAAATCCGCGCAAAGCAATCATCCCGGCAGGCCAACCCTTGCCACCTCAGCCTTCTGCCAATGAGATCAGCCCCGAGGCTCTTGCCAAGGTGAACGAGATCGAAAAAGGTGCCAAGAAACTGTCATTGATGGAATTGACCGAACGCACCTGTAAATGGCCTGTGGGCGACCCTGCGACACCAGATTTCTGGTTCTGCGGCCTTCCTACGCAATCCGGCAAGCCCTATTGCGAAGCACATGTTGGTGTGGCGTTCCAGCCCATGTCGTCGCGCCGCGATCGCCGCCGATAAGACAGTTGCACATTTTGGAATAGACAAAAGGCGCCTAGGCGCCTTTTTCATTTATTGGCGTTGCGCTGTTCCCAGTCAGGCCGCTTCCAATCCGCGACCTTCGACTGTGATACGATGCATAAATCGACGTGATCCTGGATAATCATTGATCGCCTTATGCCACGTCGCCTGATTATCCCACATTGTCACATCTCCTGCCTTCCAGCGCACGCGACATTGGAATTCAGGTTGTTTGCAATGTTCGTACAGAAACTCGAGCAATGCAGCAGACTCTGACGCAGACAGGCCTTCAATATGCGTGGTGAAATCAGGGTTCACATACAACCCCTTTCGCCCTGTCAACGGATGGCGGATCACCACGGGATGCAAGTTGTCTTGGGTCGCCAAATGCGCATTCCCGATCCGTCCATCTTGAGATGATTCGGCATCCGCTGCCGCCATGCCAAAACCATGACGTGAACTGTGCCACGCTTTTAGACCTACAATCATCTCCTTAAATTTTGGACTTAATGCCTCATACGCCATCCCCATCGACGCAAACATTGTATCCCCTCCAACGTCGGGAACCTCAATGGCATGCAAAATTGACCCCATCGCAGGGGCTTCATCGTAAGACTGATCTGTATGCCACATCTCTCCGACAGCTTCGGTTTGGGTTGCCTCTTTCAGAACAGATGCAATCTGTGGATACCCATCAATGGGCTGGAAGAAGCGGTTGACGTTGATCACACCAAAGCGTTCAGCAAAGCGGATATGATCCTCTGGAGTAATCTGCTGCTCTCGCATCACTATGACTGAGTACTGTTTGAAGGCTGCAAATACCCCCTCAAAATCGTCACTCCGCCGAATATCGGCATCTATGATTTCTGCGCCAAGGCCACCAGTAAGGGGACGAATTTGCATCTGTGTTCCTCCAACATGCATTTTGCCTTGGCAGGTTAGAAACAATTAATGTACAAGAAAATTATATAATATCTACCTTAAAGAACGATTTTTCTGATGATACCTTTCACCCTGCGGCAGCTGACCTATTTCTGCACCACCGCCGATTGTGGCAGCATTGCCCAAGCGTCGCGCACGCTTGGCGTATCCAGCCCGGCCATTGCAGCAGCTTTGGATAAGCTGGAGGATGTCAGCGGGTTAACTCTGTTTGATCGCTTTCCCGCGCATGGGTTGCGCCTTACGGCAAGCGGACAGGCGTTTTTGGGCGAAGCGCGTCAGGTTCTAAGCCAAGCCGAAAGCCTTGCACATCTAACACGTACATTGTCGTCGGACACGCAAGGGCATGTGCGCTTTGGCAGCTATTACGCATTGGCGTATATTTTCGCAGCCCCCATTGTGCTACATCACCGTGACCTTTGGCCAAGGGTAACGGTACAAGTCATTGAAGACACATTTCTTGGCCTAAAAGAGCGACTTGAAGACGGGCGGGTCGACCTGATGCTGACCTATGATCAGGAACTCGACCAAAGCCGCTTTGACATCGTGCCTTTGTGCGAGGCCACGCCACGTGTCATCTTGCCAGACACGCATCCCCTTGCCACGCGGTCACGCATATCGTTGCAAGATCTAGAGGGCGAGCCTTATGTGATGGTCGAAGAAAAAGGTCCCGGTCTCAGCTTTTTAGACATGCTCAACGCCGCTGGTCTATTTCCCGAAGTCGCTGTGGCGTCTCGATCTTATGAATTTGTGCGCAGTTGTGTGGGCAAAGGCATGGGGTTCACCCTGACGCTGTTTCAGCCGCCCCATCCGCGCACCTATCACGGAGATGGGGTTGTCGCTGTACCGTTGCGTGAACATATCGGCACGGCGCAGGTTGTTATCGCTGCACGCAAGGGACGGCTTGCAGAACCTCTGCTGCGTAATCTGACGCAAACTTGCCGTCACATTCTGGATTTACCTGACGCGGGTCAGATAACCGATGCCTGATCCTAATCCCCGCCAAGCAAATCCAACAGCTTATCTTTGACCTTATCTTCAAGCTCTTCTTCTAATGACTTACCGTCTTCGCTTTCTTCGATGCCTAATTTTTTCTTAAGCTTTTCCTTCGCCTCGTCTTTGACCTGATCGATTTCCTCGTCAAAGTTCTGCTTCACCACCGCCTCAAGATCAGGCCAGATGCGTGGATCCGCCCATGGCCCTTTGACACGGACAGGCACGGCGATGCCATCTTCTGCTTCGTTTCGCAGTTGTGGAGTGAAGGTATAGTTAATGTCTTGTGCGCCCAACCCAATGGTGCCCGCGCCTTTGGCCAGAATACTGGGCAATTCCATGCGCAAATCCTCATTGTTCATCACCCCTTTGGCAATGGTCCAGCTTGCGCTCATGCTGTCAAACACCGTTGTGCCACCCCCCGGTGTTCCACGGAACAGTTTGTCCAGATCAATACCGGAAATCGTACCTTGCCCAACAACCATCGAACCATCACCTTTCAACGAATTCATGATGGCATGCACTGAATTGCCACTGCCCAAAAAGCTCATATTTGCATTGGCGGTTCCAGTGAAGCGCGACAAGTCGGCCATGGCAATCAGAAGGGGCTGCATCGCGATATCAGTAACTTTGATTGCGCCGCCCACAGACAACCCACTGCGATTGTTGGCCACAAACTCACCGCTGATTACCCCTTCGTATCCCTGCAATTCTTGCAGAGTGATCACGGCACGGGAGTTGGTGTTCGCGATTTTCACCCGCGAACGACCAAATTGCAGCGTGCCAAGATTGATTGAATCCGCGCCAAGTGTGATTTCACCGTCAAACCCGGCCAAAGAACTGGCATCAATTGCTTCTTTGGACCACCCGTCCCCGGCCTCACCATCGCCACTTTCGCCACTATCCAGAAAGGCGCTGAAATCAAGTGCGCCTGCGACGACCTGCGCAGTGACAACCGGTTTTGCGCCGTTCATATCCACATCCGCCGCAATATTGGCGGCATTTTTGCCCAGTGTTACCTTACCTTTGCGCAGGCTCATGCGACCATTGCTGGTATATGTGATCTCGCCCCCGAAAGCGGCGGCACCTGGCAATCCTGCTCCCCCCTGCCCCAAGGCTGCCATCAAGGCATCAGGATTGGGAATATCCGCATCAATCACGCCTGCAACCTCTGGCACAGTGCTGGCGCGTCCCGTGAAATCGATCTTGGCACCCGCCGCAGAAACCTTGGCCGTCAGTTCTGACACTGTTCCCTCAAGCAAGCCGTTCAGATCGTTCACAGTGGCGTCAATCTCAATGACCTCACCATAAGGGTTCAGGCTCAGTTGTACCTCTGCGGCCTGCCCGGCACCGCCCCAATTCAAACGGGCATCCAGATCGCTAACCTCGACCGTGTCGCCGCCATGATCGACATATCGCAGGCTGGCATCCTTCACGATCAGCTTGTCCAATGTGAAAGCTGTGCCTGTACCGCCGCTGTCGGTGGTGCTGGTCGTCTCGTCCGACGCAGGTAACAAATCCCAGTTCACCCGCCCGTCCCGCGCCTTTTCCAGCAGAACCTGCGGGCCGACCACCTCGATACGTTTGATGCGGATATTGCCGCCAATCAGCGCCATCATATCCACGCCAATCGCCGCGCTTTGCGCCTGAAACATTGGTCCCGCATCAGACCAATCAGCATTGCCAAGCGTCACCGGTCCAGTCGCCACGCCAAGGGTGGGATAATAGGAAAGACTGACCTCGCCATCAAAAATCAGATCACGCCCGGTCTGCGCCTTGACTTGATCCGCCGCCAGCTTTGCGATCTTCTCGCCGGGCAACAAAAACAGCAACCCAACCACAGCGATCACAAAGACAACCACCAAACCCAACAACACTTTAATCAGCCGCATCACAGCCCCCTGCGAGAAAACTCTTTCATATCAAGCTAAGCACAGACACGCCGACACACAACAGTCCACAGGCGAACCCGCGCTCAACCGGCGAATTTTCCCCATAGATCAACGCAACCTAAATCGTGTCGCGGACCCAGACCAAGGAAGAAAAGAAATACAAACGCCAAAACAGTCTGCCCTCCGGCAATGGTTTGCGTCATCTGATCTGCAACCTCGGGCTGGTTCTAGGTTCCTCCGCAATGAGCGCGATTTTTCATTCGGTGTTGGAACGAACGCAATCGCCGACGCCTCAGCCGGCTCCATCACCTATGGGATGCAGTTGGTGTTTGCGATCGGTGCAGTTATTATGGTTGCTGTCATTTGGCTTGCCCAGCGACAACCCCATAAACAAGAGCATTCTGCGCAATAGGTTGATGGCTTAAATGGCATCGGCCACGAATTTTCTAACCAACAAAAAAATCGTACCCGATGCCGCTGGCCTCGCTGGTTACGTTGCTTCGTCTTCGACGTTTCCAAGGCGGCCAATACTTATAAGTGTGGCATGTGCTAACCTGTCTCAAATCCAGTCAGGACATTCACGGTATTGATCCCGATCTCTTCAACATCATACCCGCCTTCCATCACAAAATGTGTTGGCAGCCCTAGTTTTGCAATGTCTTGGCCATAGGTAGAGAAATCATCTGATTTCAGTTTGAAAAAGCTGATAGGATCATTCTCAAACGTATCTACGCCCAAAGAAATGATCAACGCATCGGCCCCAAAATCCCGCACTTTGTTCAAGCCAGTGGCTAACGCCGCGCGCCATGTTTCAAACGATGTACCCGCAGGCATGGGCATGTTGAGATTGTACCCTTCGCCTTTGCCAGTGCCTGTTTCGTCGGCATGCCCCAGAAAATATGGAAACGTATCCATCGGGTCGCCATGCAACGATACAAGCAGCACGTCGTCACGGTCATAAAAGATGTCCTGCGTGCCATTGCCATGATGGAAATCCACATCCACAATGGCCACGCGTTTCGCGCCATTGTTCAACATTGATTGCGCAGCAATTGCGGCATTATTCAGAAAACAAAATCCGCCAAACAAGTCTGACCCCGCGTGATGGCCTGGTGGGCGGCACAGCGAAAACACGCTTTTCGCCCCAGCCTGCATTCTTGCCGCCCCGGTCAATGCAACTTGCGCGCTGGCATAGGCTGCTTCCCAAGTACCTTTGGAAATACTGGTCTCAATCGCGTTGGCGTAATATCCTAGCTTACCTTCGATAAAGTTTGGACATTTTTGCGCCATACGCCGTGCAGGTAGTGATGTGGGAATGGCTTCGCCCTTAAAACCTTCGGCTTCCCATTCGTCCCATGCAGATTGCAAGAAGGTGACGAAATCTTTGTCATGAATCGCATGGATTGGATCAAACCCAAAATCCTCTGGTGCTGAAATCTGTCCCAGGTTTTGGCCTTTTACACGCTCAAGTACGTATTCAGCGCGGCTTGGCCGCTCATGAGGAGCAACGAGTTCGCCGCCGAAAAGCTCCGTTTTTGCATCACGCAGTTTGTGTTTTTCTGTGTAAATCGTTTCCATACATCACCTGTAGCTGCCTCAGACAGAAAGAGGCCGCAGAATTTTTGCTGCCTCTTTCATAGTGTTGGTCTTATTTTTTCAGGTTGGTCCAGATTTGATCATAAACGGCCTGAGTTGCTTCGTCACAAACTTGAACGAATACTGGCTGACCAGCGGAATCGTGTGGATTGCTTTCTGGTTGTGTCACCAGATCCTCGTCAAGGAATTCACCCGCGCCAGCGACGCCGTTGTTGTAGCGTGCAAAGTTCGACACCGCGGCGATGTTTTCTGGCTCCAGAAGGAAATCCATGAACTTCAGTGCGTTGTCACGGTTAGGCGCGTCTTTCAGCAAAACAACACTATCCATCCACGCGATATAACCCTGCGTTGGGAATGCATATTGCAGGGTCGACAGTTCTGATCGTGCCTTGGCTGCAAAGCCGTCATAGATCATACCGGCAGTCACATCACCAGATACCAGAACCTCTTTGGCGGTGTCCGAGTTGAAAGACGCCCAGTGCTCTTTGGCACCCTGTACCATTTCATTGAGGGCCTTCAGCTGGTCACGATCCGTGGAACACTGCGGAATACCCAAATGCAAGGACGCAAGGGCGAGAACGTCGCCTTGGCTGTCTACAACGTTGATACGGCCAGACAGCTCTGCTGGTGGGTTAAAAATAATGTCAGTGGTGTTGATGTCACCGCTATACTTGGCTGTATCAACAGAGAAAGACGTTGATCCCCACTGGTAAGGGATCGAATGTTGACGGCCCGGATCAAAACTTGGGTCGGCCCACTCTGGCGCGATGTTGCCTTTGTTGTGCAATTCGCCTTCCGCGATGGTATCGAGCAAGCCTTCGCCCGCCATGATTGACACCATGTAATCCGAAGGAACAGCAACGTCATATGTGCCAATTGCACCCGCTTTCAGCGTGGCCAGCATGGCTTCGTTGCCATCATAGGTGTCCATGGTGACCTCGACACCGGTTTCTGCCGTGAATTGGTCCAGCAGCTCTTGCGGGATGTATTCGAACCAATGGTACAGAACCAGGTTGCCTTCGGCAGCAGCAGCGTTTGCGCCGACTGTCAGAGCAAGCGCCGCAACGCTTGTTTTCATCAGATTTTTCATCTTTTTCTCCATCTGTTGGTTATTTAGTATTGTCAGCTTTGCTTACGAAATAGCTGATCGTGACCATGACGACCGAGAGCCCCAGCAACATTGTTGAGATCGCCATGATATTGGGCTTGATCCATATGTAATGCCTGTTCCCCCGTTCGCGCCGTGAACTGTTCTACCAAAGACATCGCAGTACGCGCACTCCCCCAAAAGGGGGATGAAGGCCCCTCAGCAGTATAAAATCCTGCGAAAGCAAGAAAGCTACATAGATGGACGAGCACGTTTTAATTCAGTAAACATTGGCAAAAGCGCGTAGCTTTGGACACCCTAGAGATTTTGCAGAGTATACGACAGAATGGAAACAAGCGTTTACAATAGATCTGATTTTGAGCAGTTGGCACGCTGTGTCCACAGTATTGGCTCGCCAGATTTTGCGAGAGACATCTCACAGCTTTGCATGAGTATGGGCAATGCAGGGATTGTCTATCTCTGTGCATTCTTTGATGATGCTCTTCCGGTTGAATTGTATTCAAGCCGTAGCGATGCAATCGCCAAAAACATGCTCAACACCTATCATCAAACTGCCTATCTCTTGGACCCGTTTTATGCTCTGTTTTTGCAAAAACATCCGGATTGCGTTTTTCATCTGGATGACATTGCTCCAGACGATTTCAGAAAAAGCGAATACTTCCACAAGTTCTATGTTGATCTGAACGTGGCGGACGAAGTGGGCGTACTCATATACGTTGGGGACAGCGCTGCGTTGTTCTTTTCCTTTGGAAATGACACCCCACACGCACAAACAGTCACTACTCGACTACGAACCGTGCTGCCTTTGCTGTCTGAATTGGTACGGCGGCACTGGGCGGCTCTTTCTCCCGAACAAACTGATGGATCTGGTCGTATCGCAACGCATCTGAATTCGGCGTTTCTTGCCTTTGGTAAGTCGATCCTGACAGAACGCGAATGTGAAATCATGCGCCTTATTCTGAAAGGACATTCGTCCAAGGCCATCGCACGGGAATTCAATAACAGCCCCGAAACGATTAAAGCTCACCGCAAGCGAATTTACTCTAAGCTTGGCATTGGGGCACAGGGTGAACTCATCTCCATTTTTCTGGATTCACTGTCGCGAACCCCGATGAACTTTGATGGCGATCCGCTTGAGAATTACCACACCGACAAAGCTTGGAATGACTCGTTTGGTGACGAAGCTAAATAGAAAGCGAAAACGCCTTAAGTGAGCAGCGTTTTTAGACAGGAAATTCTTTTGGATCGACATTATGACGTCGACAGATCGTATCCAGATAACAGCCTGCTGGTAAAACACCGTCGAATTCTTGCTTCAAGAAATTTTTGGTTTTCCCATAGATGTGAATAGAAACAGTATCTGGCGTTTCCAAAGCATCAATTGGAAAATCAGGGTTAAGCAGAGGTTTCTTTGAAGGGCGTGGCCCAGGATAAAACACATCTTTTTGCATTGCGTGGTGTTTTTCTCCTGCGTCTTTGAGCGCCCAGTCCAGCATCTTTGGCCCACTCACACCCCATCCAAAGTTCTGAAATCCAAAGGTTTCGCCGTTATCAATCCTTTTCTGGAGCCGCTTGCGTCGTCCTCCATTAAAAAATGGTGGGATAGGGTTTTCCTGTGAAATCAGACTAATACAAGTTTGCAATGCAACGGATTCTTGGGGCAATCCCATAACACCATTGGCGACAGTGTGGAAACGTGACGTGGGATCGTCCTCTTCTAGACCAAACACAAATCCAGTTGAAAAAGAGAAGGGTTTTAAACAATAAGCATCTAAATCCGCCCAGATCGCCCCCGTTTTTTGCACCATGTAAAGGCGAAATAGATCTGTATATACGGCATTGTTGTGCCGCATCCCGGGGCCAATTTCAAAAGCTGGCGACAGAATTTCGCGTGGATCAGCAAGCTCTACACCTTCAGGCACATACCCGACGTCTTCCAGCGTATAGAGGATGAATTTGTGCCCCTGTTCGATGAAGGATTTCATAGTGACGATTTCAACAAAGCTCATTGGATCACCGACCCACATACTAGCGATCGTCGGTAATGTCGGCGTTTCGTCTTTTGGCATGTGGTTCAATTCTCACAATGGTGTGCAATGCTTCATGTTATATCTCAGCACCAATACGATGCTACTTCAAGAGCATTGCATAGAGTGCTGCAGGTAACTGAAAGCTCAGATCTCAGGATGATAGGATACATCGCTGCACCCGCTCTAACCGCCTGTATTGATTTGTAGTGCAGCACAGCCAGCAAATAGTTGGCTTAGGGATTGATCCCAGAACAACTTACTGTTTCACGTTTTCAGAAACCTTCCGGTGAAGATTTCTATTTCGACAAACAGCCCCACAAATCATATTCCCCTGCCTCATCGACCTCTACACGCACGATATCCCCGACCGACAATCCTTCGGTTCCGTCATCAATGAACAAGTCGCCGTCGATCTCTGGGGCGTCCGCTTTGGTGCGGCAAGTGGCGATGCCGTCATCATCAATGTCATCCACGATCACGTCCATCATTTGACCGACCTTCGCGGCAAGTTTGGCCTCTGAAATTGCCTGTGCTTTTTCCATGAAGCGGTCCCAGCGGTCCTGTTTGATCTCAGCTGCGACATGATCCGGCAGGTTGTTTGACCTTGCGCCATCCACGTTTTCATATTGAAAGCAGCCGACGCGATCCAGTTGAGCCTCGTCCATCCAATCCAGAAGATGCTGAAACTCTGCCTCAGTCTCGCCTGGATACCCCACGATAAAGGTCGAGCGCAGGGTGATGTCGGGGCAGATGTCACGCCATGCGGCGATTTCGGTCAAGGTTTTTGCCGTATGCGCAGGGCGCGCCATACGTTTTAAAACATCCGGGTGGCTGTGTTGGAATGGAATGTCCAGATAGGGCAGGATCAGCCCCTCTGCCATCAGAGGGATCAGCTCTCGTACATGCGGATAGGGATAGACGTAGTGCAGACGCACCCACAGATCGTCACCTGCACCAAGTTGACCCAACTCGCGCGCTAGATCGGTAATATGGCTGCGCACCTCGCGGTCTTTCCACGGATGTGTGGAATATTTGCGATCCAACCCATAGGCCGATGTGTCCTGAGAAATCACCAACAACTCACGCACACCTGCCTGTACGAGCTTTTCTGCCTCGCGCAGGACAGCATGTACCGGGCGGCTGGCCAATTTACCGCGCATATCCGGGATAATGCAAAATTTACACTTGTGGTTACAACCCTCGGAAATCTTGAGATAGCTGTAGTGGCGCGGGGTCAGTTTGATGCCGCGGGCAGGTAGCAAGTCAATAAACGGATTTGGATCGGCGGGCACCGCGTCATGCACTGCATCCAGCACCTGTTCATATTGGTGTGGTCCCGTCACAGCAAGGATTTTGGGATGATGCTCGCGGATATAATCCGGCTCTGCGCCCAAGCACCCGGTTACAATCACCTTGCCGTTTTCCGTCAACGCCTCACCAATGGCATCAAGACTTTCGGCCTTGGCGGAATCCAGAAATCCACAAGTGTTCACAATCACTGCGTCCGCGCCGGTATAGTCAGGTGAAATACCATACCCTTCGGCACGCAAGCGCGTCAGGATGCGTTCGCTGTCGACAAGAGCTTTGGGGCACCCAAGGCTGACCATACCGATGGTTGGTTGACCGGGGCGATTGTCCGCACTGATGCGGGCATTGGCGAGATCGGGGCGAAGGCTTGGCGGGTTCTGTGACATGATGCGCCCTATAACGCGTGCCGCAGGTTTTGGGAATTGCCGATTTTAAAGACCCCTCGATGAGGGTGTGTGATCTTGAATGTGCGATCGACGTGTGCGTTAGGAATGAAGATCCGCAAGAAAATGCGTTTCGCACGAAACTCCTAAAACCTCACGATGTGCAGTCCGGGCTGTTTAGAACTCGGAACCATATCTTCAGCACATTATTGGAAGACCCCTTCGGATCGGCACTTAGTGCGACAAACCCAGAAACCAAGATGTGGTACAACATGATGTCATGATGTGGGACCAGCGTGCCGCGCTCCATCGCGGAACGCCGTGGTCCTACGACCAACCTCGAACGCTTGCAAGTGTCTGCTGTTCAATGGCGGAGAATCCTATCAGGCTTTCCACATTTGCTGCGGTGCGGGAAATATCTTGGCTAGTTTACGGGGGTTTTGGGCTGTCGCGGCGAGGAGAAATTCGTCATTTGCGCCACATGGTCCACCTAATCGCAGTCGATCCAGCGCAGATTGACTGGATGAGGGCTTTTAAGAAAAACATTACATTTTTGGGGTTGTGCCGATTTAAAACTATGCAATGGCAAAACTATCTGACGCAAAAGGCAGAACTATGTGTCGCTTCTTAAAGAGAAAAATGGCGCTCTGGGGAGGATTCGAACCCCCGACCCCCTGATTCGTAGTCAGGTACTCTATCCAGCTGAGCTACCAGAGCGCGTTATAGGGGCGGTTTAAAGTTAAGCCTGCGGGGTTGCAAGAGCAAAAAAGCAGGAAAATGCACTGACTTCGCTTTTATCCCACTTCGCCCATAGGCAAGCTGATTTCAAAGCATGTTCCGGTCTCATCTGACTTCTTTAAATTCAGCGTTCCCCCATGTCCCCGCACCAATTCTGCAGAAATCGTCAAGCCCAGCCCCGTGCCCCCCTTGCGTGCACTGCCTTGGAACGGCGTAAAGAGATTCTCTTTGGTGCGAGCGGGCAAACCGGGACCGTTGTCATCCACATGAATATACCAAGTTTCCTTGTCTGCGTGTCCCGAAACCACAATCTCACCCTCATTACCTGCTGTGATCAAGGCTTGCCGTGCATTGCGAACAAGGTTGGAAATCACTCTGAACAATTGCTCTGCATCGGCGCGCACCGTCAGCCCAGAAGGGACATCGTCCCGAAATATAACTTTTTGATCCCCAGTGGCGAGGCGTTCCCCTTCAAAAACATCCGCAACCAATTCACGCAATGGCACATGTGCCAAACGCGGCGCAGGCTCTTCGGCTTTGCCAAAGGCCAGCGTGCTTTCGCACAAATTGACCGCGCGAGTGATGGAGTTCACCAATTTAGGCGCCAAGCGTTTAACGGTTGGGTCTTCGCTCATTTCCAATCGATCCGTGAACAATTGCGCTGTGGTCAGAATATTGCGTAAATCATGGCTGACCTTAGCAACCGCGCCACCCAGCTGTGCAAGGCGCTCCTTTTGTTTCAAAGATGCGGTCAATTCAGTTTGCAAGGATTGCAATGCATCTTCGGCTTCGCGCAATTCGCGAATGTTGGTCTTGGGTTGAATGATGCTACGTGCATCTTCTGGGGCTGCGGCATAAGATTTCATATACCCCACCACACCCTTGATTGGCTTCACTAGGGTCGCTCGCACGGCAATAAACAGCAGGAAAGCGGTAAACACCGAAATGACCGCTGAAAGCACCAGAATGTTCAGACCATAATCAATCATGGCCGCACGCAGATCCTTGGTTTCCATCGTAACCTCAATCTGCAAACCGGCCTCTCGTACTGGAGCGCCGATCACCCGAATCACCCGATTTTCGGGATCAAACATCCGGTGCATGGCATCCATAATCAACTCAAACGCCCCTGCACCGCGTAGATCCACAGTAGCGTCGATGACCGCAGGCATAGGCGAGGACAACATCAATTGACGAATTTCATTACGCCTTAAAACGACGTTGAAAACACCCGCATTTTTCAAAAGTTCCTCTTCAAGATCTGCATCAAGCATGTCATCGGCCAACAAAGCGAGCGAAGCGATTTGCGCCCGCTCCAATCGGGTCAAAAGAAATTCCTCACGAAAGCGGGCAACAGAAGGGACAAAAATCAGGATTTCCGCCAACATCACGAAGATGAAGGTTAGAATCAGAAAGCGTCCAGAAAGCGTATTCAACATTGTTCCTCGCTTGACCCTTTAGGGTAACCACCGCTGAACCAGCCGGACCAGCCGCTTCACCTTATCACTCTCAAACAGGCGCGGCGAAAAATAGGCGCCCGCCGCGCGTTTATTCACCTCTCCTATCGTTGGATAGGGACTGACCATGTTCGCTACAGCACTCATTTTAAGCTTATTGGCGATCACCAAGGCCCACAAGTTGATAAGCTCTCCTGCTTGGTAGCCTGCGATTGAGACCCCCACAGGACGCCCTTTTACCACCATCACCTTAATCAACCCCTGCATTTTACGTTCCGCAATGGCGCGATCATTATGAGCATAAGGAAAGCGTATGATTTCAACCTGTTCGCCATGCTTGTCACGTGCCTGCGCCTCGGTCAGGCCAACTTGTGACAATTCCGGGTCTGTATAGGTTGCCCAGGGTATGTGATCTGTGCGTTGCTTGGCAGGCAGGCCAAATAACGCCGACCGTATGATCAGCCCAGCATGATACCCTGCGACATGTGTAAATTGCAGCCCACCGGCCACGTCACCAATGGCATAGACCCGTCGATTGGCCGTGCGCATCCCTGCGTCCACCTTGATCGCGCCGCGACGTGTCTCAATTCCCGCAGCTTCAAGGTTAAGGCGATCAATATTAGGCTTGCGCCCAACCGCCATTAACAAATGCGTGCCTTTGAAGATACGCCCGTCTTGTGCCACCACTTCAATGGCACCGGCTTCACCGCGAATTTGCGCAGCCATAGCGTTTTCTGCGATGATGATACCTTCAGCTTTCAGGTTATTCAAAACCACTGCAGCCATTTCTGGATCATCCTTACCCAGTGCAGTCATGCCTTCAATGACTGTGACATCACATCCTAATCGCCGATGCGCCTGCGCCATTTCCATTCCAATTGGGCCGCCCCCGACAATCAGCAGATGATCAGGTTTTTCCCGCAACTCAAAGATGGTTTCATTGGTATCATAGGGCACATTTTCCAACCCCGGAATAGGGGGAACAAGCGGTGACGAGCCCGTAGAGATGATCACCCGGCGCGCTGTGATTACCGTATCACCTGCCTGCACCTCAGTTGGCGAAACAAAAGCGCCATATTCCTGAATGACCTTAACGCCCAAGCCTTCGAACCGTTCGACAGAATCATTGGGTTCGATCTGCGCAATCACATCGGCAACATGATCCTTGGCCGCGGCATAATCCACCTGAGGCGTCACATCAGCAACACCGTAAGGTGCTGCGTGAGCTTGACTATGAGCCGCCTTGCCGCTGGCGATCAGCGCCTTAGATGGGACACAGCCAAAATTAAGACAATCCCCACCCATTTTGTGGCCTTCCAACAAAACCACGCTGGCCCCCATCTGAACTGCGCCAGCAGCCACAGACAAGCCCCCCGACCCTGCTCCAATTACAAGCAGATCTGTCTTGATACGTTCCATGTCAGATACCTTTGTGCCCGCGTAGGGCCTTGATCACCAACGGCAAGGCCGCCAAAACGCACAGCCCGAGGATAGGCAACAGAATGTGCGGCTCAAAAATAATGCCCAAATTTGGTGTTTCGCCGCGGGCAAACACCTCTCCTAGGCCAGCCCCAACCGACGTATAAACAAGCCCCCCCGGAATGATCCCCAAAAACGTCGAGATGACAAACCGGCTCAACGGTACCCCAACCAATGCAGGCACAAGGTTGGCCACAAAAAACGGAACCGCTGGCACGAGACGGATCAAAAACAGCATCGACCACTGATTCTCATCGATCCCCTCTTTGATCTTTTTTACCGCGCCTTCGCTGCTTTCCATCTTTGAGGCCAGTTTTTCGCCCAAGCCCCAGCGCGCTGCCAGAAAGATGATGGTCGCCCCTATTGTGGCCCCGGTAACATTGTACAAAGCCCCCGGAAATGTGGCGAATAAAAACCCGCCTGTCAGCGTGGCAATGGTGGCGCCGGGCAGTGAAAAGCCAACAATCACGACATATGCCGCAATAAAGAGCATAACCGTCAGGACATAGTTTGCATCACGAAAGGCAATCAACGCCTCGCGATTGTCACGCAAGGCGTCAAAACTCAGGTAATCACGCAATGTGAAGGCCCCAATCAAGGCCACCACGATGATCGCAATCATGGGCAGCTTGCGGGCCAAGCCGCTTTTGGTATTTTGTGTCATGTCGGTCATCATACTGCTCGTGCACTTACTGTTTACACAAAGATGCGTGATAACAGCGTCAGACAACAGGTCCATCACGTGTGGTTGATTTCCATAGGGGAAACTGTGATGTTCCGTGCTCCATTTGGTGGAAAATGAAACATTGCATCCTCTCTGCCACAGTTTTTGTTGCAAAACCCATGATGTGCGTTTGACATATTCTGATCCCCCCCCTATAGCACGGGCTTCGAATAGCACATGGGCGCGGCGATTCCTCGCCTCGGCACCCTTTTAGACGGAGACGGAGCGATGAAACGCACCTACCAACCCTCGAACCTGGTTCGCAAACGTCGCCACGGCTTCCGTGCGCGCATGGCCACCAAAGCTGGCCGCAAAATCCTGAACGCACGCCGCGCACGCGGTCGCAAGTCGCTGAGCGCATAAGCCAGCGACCAGAGCGTTTTACGGAAATGACACCGCCGGAGGCCCCTTTGGATGGCAATGCCAGCCACGGGGATATGCCCCCGGCGGTTTCCGTTTGTCTACTGCGTTTAAAAGAGCGCAGCGATTTCTTGCGTGCTGCACGCGCTCGCAAGCAACCCGTACAATCCATGTTGGTGCAAGCCCGTCGTCGCAGTGTCGATGAAGCTGTTTCAATGGATGCGATCCGTATTGGGTTCACCTGTTCCAAAAAAGTTGGCAACGCCGTCGCCCGCAATCGCGCAAAACGGCGATTACGTGAGGCCGCGCGCCTTATCTTTCCCGATAAAGGACAACCCGGCTGGGATTACGTTCTGATTGGCCGCGAAGGAAAAACAGCAGAGCGTGATTTCGAAGACATGAAACACGATCTGATCTATGCACTGAAACGCCTGCATGCAGACCCGCCCAAGCGTCCGTCAAAATCCAAATCATGACTCCTCTGGCGCATATATTCGCCCTTCCTGTGCGCGCCTATCGCCTGATCTTTTCGCCCTGGGTTGGTTTTAATTGCCGTTATCAACCCACGTGTTCCGCCTATGCACTGGAAGCCTTGCAAAAACATGGCGGGATCAAAGGCGCGTGGCTGACTGCCAGACGTATTGGTCGCTGTCACCCCCTTGGCGGGGAGGGTTATGATCCGGTGCCCGATCGCAAAGATCAATAACGCTGGATTATGACCGCCGTTTGTGGCATTGGCCCGCCCATGCTTGATGATCTGGACGATATCCACCCGCTGTTTCATGGTGCCCCCTCTTCTGCCAACTTTAAGAAGTTGCGCAAACGAATCGTGCGCCAAACCCGTGAAGCCATCGAAAGCTATGGCATGATCGAACGAGGGGCGCGCTGGTTGGTGTGCCTGTCTGGCGGTAAGGACAGCTATACGCTTTTGGCTGTTTTACATGAATTGAAGTGGCGCGGGTTGCTGCCGGTTGATCTGCTGGCCTGCAATCTGGATCAGGGGCAACCCAACTTCCCTGCAACCGTCTTGCCCGAATTTCTGGAAAAGATGGGTGTAGAGCACCGGATCGAATACCAGGACACCTATTCAATCGTTAAGGACAAGGTGCCTGCCGGCCGCACATATTGTGCGCTTTGCTCACGGCTAAGACGCGGCAATTTGTATCGAATTGCCCGGGAGGAAGGATGTTCCGCTGTCGTACTTGGACATCACCGTGACGACATTCTGGAAACCTTTTTCATGAACTTGTTTCATGGCGGACGCTTGGCAACGATGCCACCCAAGCTTGTAAACGAAGAGGGGGATTTGTTTGTTTATCGCCCGCTTGCGCATGTGGCCGAGGCGGATTGCGAAAAATTCGCAAAATCAATGAATTACCCTATTATCCCATGTGATCTTTGTGGGTCTCAGGATGGGCTTCAACGTCAACAGGTTAAGCAAATTTTGGATCAATGGGAAGTCAACTCTCCTGGCCGCCGTCAAGTCATGTTTCGCGCCCTTACCAACATTCGCCCATCACACATGATGGACCCCAAATTGTTCGATTTTGCGGGCTTAATGCGCAGTTGCGTAGAATTTGAGGAAAATTCCGACAACATCCCAAGGTTGCGTTAACTTCGACAACACATGCGTGCCCTAGTCTTTCCTTGAAACGAGTCACCTCGGACCAAGGAAAGACAAACGATGCAAGAGCATCTCAACGCAACTGTCATAAAACTCCGCCAAATTTTGCTGGCACGTATATTCGCCGCGCAAAGGCTCGCGCCAGTTGCTTTGGTGCTGGCTTGTATCGCAGCTTATCATTTTGGCGGGGAGAAATGGCTGTTAGGAACGGTTGTTTGTCTGCCTTTGCTCTACCTTCTGCTTGATGGCAAACAGATGGAGACGGACACGACACTCCACTATATTGATGGTTTAACCGGTCTCATCCAACGTGAAGAGCTGGAAACTCAGATGGAATCGGTGCTGCATGAGGTTCGACAAAACGGCCAAAACAGCGCTGTCTTTTTTTTGCAGTTGGATGAATTCGCGGACCTAAGTTCCAGGTTCGGAGATTCTGCCGCAGAACAAGTTCTACGCAGGGTCAGCAGCCGCATCACTTCGGGATTTCGGGACAATGATCTGGTGGCCAGAACGGGCGAACATCAATTCGCTGTCTGCATATCCCCTGTACGCCATCTGGATCTGGAAATATGTATTCAGTTGGCGTCGCGTCTGCAAAATGCAATCGCTGAACCCATCGCTTTGGATGCCACCACGATCTATACCTCTTGCAGTGTTGGGTTCTGTATGGCCTCACGAGTTGCTGACCTTAATACGGCAAACTTCCTACATGCGTCTGGCCTTGCCCTTAAGGAGGCGCGGCGCGCAGGTCCCTCCGCCATCCGTGCCTATTCCGATGATATGAAGCGCAGCGTCGTCAAGCGTGACAAACTCCATGAAGAGGCCTGTTCCGCATTGGAAAATGGCCAGATCAGGGCATGGTTCCAGCCCCAGATTTCCACGGATACAGGTCGTGTGACTGGATTTGAGGCACTGGCACGGTGGGAGCATCCAGAACGCGGCACCATTCCCCCGATTGAGTTCCTTGAAACACTTGAACAAACTGGGCAGCTTGAGCGGCTGGCTGAGCTCATGTTACACCAATCTCTGACCGCATTGCGGGCCTGGGATGGAGCAGGGCTTGATGTCCCTCAAGTTGGCGTTAACTTCGCAGGGGACGAGCTGCGCAATCCTTCTTTGATCGACAAAATCAAATGGCAACTGGACCGCTTTGAGATCACACCGGACCGCCTTGCTGTGGAAGTATTGGAAACTGTCGTTGCGAACTCTCCAGATGATACAATTGCACTTAATATCAATGGCTTGGCAAAACTGGGGTGCCGCATTGATCTGGATGATTTTGGCACCGGGCATGCCTCGATCTCTTCCATTCGCCGGTTTGCGGTTTCTCGTCTCAAGATCGACAGATCGTTTGTCATGAAAGCTGATCAAGATCCAGAACAACAACGTATGATCGCAGCCATTGTCACCATGGCAGAGCGCCTGGGCATGGAGACATTGGCCGAAGGCGTGGAAACCGCTGGCGAGCACGCAATGCTGGCGCAGCTTGGGTGCAATCACGTACAAGGCTACGGTATTGCCCGGCCAATGCCATTTGCAAACACAATGAGCTGGATTCGCAAACACAATGAAAAGCTTGAGAACCCGCCTCCAATTGGGCGCAAAACGGGCTGACTCTTCATTACGACCGAGAGCGCAATTTGGCCTGCAACATCCATCAAAATTACAAAATCGCGGTTTTTCTGTGCTGCTTGGCCCCAAACCCCGCATTTGGGGCACAATCCTCTTGACCTTTTCCGCCCTTCTCTGTTGAACGACCCAGAAGAAAAAGGCCCCTGCACATCAATCAAGCGTAGGGATCATAACCCGGAAAAGTCATGAAAGTCGCAGAACAGATCCTGCGGCTTGTGGCATGTTTGAAAAGACAGGTGCCTCCGATATGGACGATCAGAACAAGAATCTCATCCTCGCAATGGTGCTCAGCGCAGCTGTGCTGGCCGTCTGGCTGATTTTCTTCCCCCCACCGGAGCCCCTGCCCACTGAAGATCCAAACGCGGTTGCCACAGTAACCGATGAGATCACGACCCCGGTTGCCGCGCCGACTGTTGACACGGAAAACGCTCCCGCCGACGACCTTGAGACGGCTATTGATGCGCCCCGCATCGATATCGCCACCCATCGTCTGAGTGGTTCTATCTCGCTTCAGGGTGGACGGATCGACGATTTGCACCTGACCGATTACCGCGAGACACTTGATGAAGACTCGCCAACTGTTACTTTACTCTCTCCTGTTGGTGACAACGGCGCCTTCTATGCGCTCTATGGCTGGGCAGCGGGTAAGGGTTTGACGTCAGATCAGGTTCCAGCGGCCAACACCATCTGGTCAGTTGAAAGCGGCGCAACACTCACAGCTGACACACCTGTGATCCTTAAATGGGACAATGGCGCGGGCTTGACCTTCCGCCGTGAAGTCTCTGTCGATGAGAATTACATGTTCTCAGTGGTGCAAATGGTCGAAAACACCGGAGCATCCACAGTCTCCCTCGCGCCCTATGGTATTTTGGCACGTCACGGTGAACCCGAAGACCTCAAGAATTTTTTCATCTTGCACGAAGGCGCCATCGACATGGTGGATGGGGAACTCACCGAGACCGACTATGACGACATTACTCCTGCCAATGAATACCAAGAACAAGAAATCACTGAAAGTGGCTGGACCGGATTTACAGACCATTATTGGATGACCACGCTGATCCCTGGCAAGGCAGGTTTTAAACTGTCCACCTTGCAAGACACAAAGCGCAACATTTTCCAAAGCACCATCAAAGGGGAAACCCTGACACTGGCCCCAGGAAGCAGCGCCACCAGTGAAAGCCGTTTATTTGCTGGCGCAAAGGAATGGGCCACCATCAAAGAGTATGAAGAACAGGCTGGCGTCTCTAAATTTGTCGATAGCATCGACTGGGGGTGGTTCTTCTTCTTTACCAAACCTATTTTTGCGTTGCTGCACTGGCTGAATGGCATCATCGGCAATATGGGTTGGGCCATTATCGCCTTGACGTTCATCATCAAACTTCTTGTGTTCCCGCTCGCCTATAAATCCTATGCCTCTATGGCCAAAATGAAAGAGCTTCAGCCAGAGATGGAGAAGCTTAAGGAAAAAGCAGGCGATGACCGTCAGAAGCTCCAACAAGAGATGATGGCGCTGTACAAGAAAGAAAAGGTCAATCCAGCCTCTGGCTGTTTGCCAATCCTGATCCAGATCCCGATCTTCTTTTCGCTCTACAAGGTGATCTTTGTAACGCTGGAATTGCGCCATGCACCTTGGCTCGGCTGGATTAACGATTTGTCGGCCCCTGATCCATCATCGATCTTGAACCTTTTTGGCCTGTTGCCTTTCTCAACACCAGAGCCGGGCTCCATCCTGTTCATCCTATCGCTGGGCGTATTGCCAATCATTTTGGGCATTTCCATGTGGATGCAGCAAAAGCTGAATCCCGCCCCTACAGACCCAACTCAAAAAATGATCTTTGCCTGGATGCCATGGGTGTTCATGTTCATGCTTGGCAGCTTTGCCAGCGGGCTTGTGATCTACTGGATCGCAAACAACACCATCACGTTTACACAGCAATACCTGATCATGCGCAGCCACGGGTATCGCCCCGACGTGTTTGGCAACATCATGTCCAGCTTTAAACGTGGAAGTAAGGCAGACGAGAAATGACCATCACTGTCGCAGCCCTTTGGCGCCATCCCATCAAATCGCATGGTCGCGAGTCCCTGTCTACGGTCAGCTTGACCAAGGGACAAACCATGCCTTGGGATCGGCGTTGGGCTGTTGCACATGAAGGTGCTAAGAGCGATGGGTCGGAATGGGCCCATTGCATCAACTATTCTCGTGGCGCAAAAGTTCCTGCGTTGATGGCTATCAATGCCAAAGTGGACGAGGTTGCTGGGACAGTGTCTCTATCCCACCCCTTACGTGATACAATTACGATTGATCCTGACGCGCAAGCGGATCAATTTCTTGAGTGGATCAAACCGCTTATGCCCGAAGGGCGTCATCAGTCAGTCGCCATTCATCGTGTGCCTGACCGCGGTATGACCGACACACCTTTCCCCTCAATTAGCTTGATCAACCTGAACTCCAACCAATCGGTTGCGGATGAGCTTGCACAACAGATTGATCCACGCCGTTGGCGGTGTAACGTGCATTTTTCAGGGGCACCCGCGTGGGATGAATTACAGTGGCTGGGCAAACAGATACGCATCGGAACATGTGAACTGATTGTACGCGAGCCTATCATACGATGCCTTGCAACCACCGCAAATCCAGATACGGGTGAACGGGATGCCGATACGCTGGCAGCACTCAAGCGCATCGGAAATCATCAGAATTTCGGCATCTACGCCGAAGTTCTTCAAAGCGGCGACATCACTGTTGGCGATGAAATTCAGGTAAACTAATGCAGCTTCAATTCCCTTTCGCCCCAGAACCAGATGACGCCACACGTGAGTTGGGTCGTAAACTCTTTTCTGGCAGCAATTCTGACTTTCTCAAAGGCGTCGTGGCCATGTCTGGCCTGCCCGGGGACGATCGGATCGAAGTATGCTTTGCCGGACGATCAAATGTCGGGAAATCCAGCCTGATCAACGCATTGACAGATCGTAAAGCACTTGCACGGGCGTCCAACACCCCCGGACGAACGCAAGAGATCAACTTTTTTACTCTGACTGAAAGCCATTACCTTGTCGATTTGCCCGGTTACGGGTTTGCCAACGCCCCACTAGCCGTTGTTGAAAAATGGCAGCGTCTGCTCAAACAGTATTTGTCAGGTCGCAGCAATTTACGCCGCGCATTTGTGCTGGTCGACAGTCGCCACGGCGTCAAAGCTGTGGACGAGGAAATCATGTCCCTTCTAGACAGCGCAGCCGTAACATTTCAGGTTGTCCTAACCAAAGCAGACAAAGTCAAAGAGAAAGACCGAGCACCCGTCTTGGCTCAAGTGCGCGAAACACTCACCAAACACCCCGCTGCGTTTCCAGAGATTGTGCTAACCTCTAGTGAAAAAGGCGATGGCTTGCCCACGCTGCGTTCGATCATCGCTACGCTTGTGTAACGGGATTGCCCACCTCAGGCACCCTTCGCCTTTGGGGAGGAACAGGACGAGGCCCAGGTGACATCTTGCGCGACAGCGCACCATTCGGAATAACGTCGACAAAGGACGGAAGGATGAAAAAGCAAGAAATGAACCGCGATTGGATCGCCACCGCGCGCACTCTCTCTCAGGCTCTGCCGTATTTGCAACGCTATACTGGCGCTATTGTCGTGATCAAACTTGGCGGTCACGCCATGGGCAGCGACGAAGCAATGGAAGAATTCGCACGCGATGTTGTGTTGATGCAGATGGTCGGCATCCACCCCATTGTCGTGCATGGCGGTGGTCCAATGATCAATGCAATGTTGGACAAACTGGACATAAAATCCGAATTCGTCAACGGTAAGCGCGTCACCGATGCGGCCACTGTCGAAGTTGTTGAAATGGTTCTTTCCGGCCGCGTTAACAAACGCATCGTGCAAGCCATCAACCGCCAGGGTGGCAAAGCCGTAGGGTTGTCCGGGAAAGATGCAAACCTGATGGTGTGCGATCAAACCAACCCAGATTTGGGATTTGTCGGGACACCCACAGATGTGAACCCTGAATTGTTGCGCGACCTATTTGCGAATAACACCATACCAGTTGTTGCGCCTTTGGGCGCGGGTCGCGATGGCGAAACCTTCAATATCAATGGTGATACGGCGGCTGGTGCTATTGCTGCCTCTTTGGACGCAGATCGCCTTTTGTTATTAACTGACGTCGCTGGTGTGAAAAACGCAAGTGGCGATGTTATGACCGAACTGCGCGCACAGCAAATTCGAGAAATGACTGAAAGCGGTGTGATCGCTGGCGGCATGATCCCTAAGACGGAAACCGCCCTGAATGCCATTGAGAACGGCGTACGCGCGGTTGTTATCCTTGATGGACGCGCACCGAATGCCTGCTTGCTAGAGTTGTTCACCGAACACGGCGCCGGTTCCCTTATTCGGGGTGACACCTAACGCTCATCCGTCCCTGTGGTCCGTCTTCGCTGTTATCTCATAAACGAAGACGGACCACAGGGACGGATGAGTAGCCATGTATTCTTGATCGTTGACAGATTGACAGTGCTCCAATCGCTCCTAATGTGAGCAGCATGGAAAACGAAACCCTGATCCGCCTATCAATATTTATCGGCTTGTTTGCGCTTTTCGCTACCATTGAGGCCATCGTCCCGCGTCGCCAAAGAACCCAACCTCGACACACCCGTTGGCTGACAAACTGGGGTATGACTATTGTCAACACAGCAACGCTGCGGCTGTTGGCCGTTTTGCTGCCGTTGCTCGCTGTTGGTACTGCGATAGATGCTAATGCGCACGGTTGGGGCATATTGAACCATTTGAACTGGCCTATATGGCTTGAAACATTTCTCGCGGTTCTCTTCTTTGATTTCGCCATCTGGGCGCAACACCTCATAACCCACAAGGTTCCTTTGCTATGGCGTCTTCACAGGGTTCACCACGCAGACCGCGACATCGACGTAACAACGGCCATTCGCTTTCACCCCATCGAAATCGCATTCTCTATGCTGTTGAAAATTGGGCTGGTTTACCTAGTGGGGCCCTCAGCCTTCGCGATCATCTTGTTTGAGATCATCCTGAATGGAACAGCCATGTTCAACCACGCCAACATGCGTCTTCCGCTGGCATTGGATCACGTATTGCGGAAATTTCTGGTGACACCGGACATGCATCGTGTGCATCATTCTGACAAACGAAGTGAACACGACAGCAACTATGGGTTTGCGTTGTCAATTTGGGATCGGCTGTTTGGCACGTATATCGCACAACCCAAAGCAGGACATGATGACATGACCATTGGTTTGCAATGGCAAGATACGCGCCCGTCCAAACTGGGATGGAGCCTTTGGCTCCCCTTCCGAAAATGATCTATTCGGATATAGAACAAGCCGCGCAGGCGCGACAACTGACCATTCTTGGGGTCTTGCACCCTGCCCCGTCTGATCTGCTGCCTGTTGGCACTCAGACGCTTGTGTTGTTTGGACCAAACGAACCGGATTTCTGGCCGCATTTCATAACAGAGCCAGAGTATAATGATGACCTCCCCGATCCAATGGATCGCTGGTCCAAGCGTATGGTGACTGATTTGGCAACGATCATGGATGGGCAGGCCTTCTTTCCATCCGATGGGCCACCCTATCCACCGTTTTTCCAATGGGCCTTGCAAAGCGGACAGTGCTTTCAATCGCCCATTCAATTGTTGGTGCATGATCGCGTTGGAATGTTTATCTCTTTTCGAGGTGCCATAGCATTATCACAACGCATTTTGCTGCCCTCTGGACCCCTTTCGCCTTGTTTGACCTGTAAGGATACACCTTGTGCCTTTAGCTGCCCTGTAGATGCTTTTGGCAACGGTCACTATGATGTGCCCGCCTGCAAGTCACATATCTCCACGGATGAAGGACGAGAATGCGTAAGTCACGGCTGCATTGCACGCCGCCGATGCCCTGTATCCGAAAAACATCCTCGGGTCGCGGCACAGTCAGAATTTCATATGCGAGCATTTCTTGACCCATGACCTTAACGTTAATTCTGACACGTCATGCTAAATCAAGCTGGTCACATACCGGGCCGGATCACACGCGCCGCTTAAACGCTCGTGGTCGCGCATCTGCCCCGCTGATCGCAAAATGGCTACGAGATCAGAGGTTTGTGCCTGATCAGATCATCAGTTCAAACGCCACGCGAACAGGAGAAACAATCGAGTGCATGAATTTGGGGGTTAGCCCCACACTCACACGCGACCTCTATCTGGCTGAGGCTAAAACTATGCTGGGTGTATTACGTCAGGCCACGGGTCTCTGCACTATGATGGTGGGCCATAACCCCGGCATTGCAGAATTTGCAGAACGGTTGGTGACAGTACATCCTGCACATCCGCGCTTTTTTGACTATCCCACTTGTGCCACCACTGTGATGACGTTTCCGATCAATCACTGGAAAAATGTTTCTTTTGGTATTGGCCAAGTTGAGACATTTATGATTCCCCGAGACTTGGCGGAATGAAAAAAGGCGGGGAAAACCCCGCCTTTTCTGAGTATCAAACAAGGGTATCAGTGACCGAGGATTTGGCTGAGGAACAGCTTGGTTCGATCACTTTGCGGATTATTGAAGAACTCTTCTGGTTCGTTCTGTTCCACAATTTGTCCTGCATCCATAAAAATCACGCGGTTGGCCACCTGACGGGCAAAACCCATCTCGTGGGTGACGCACAGCATGGTCATCCCTTCCTCGGCCAACTCAATCATGGTGTCGAGCACCTCTTTGATCATTTCAGGATCAAGTGCTGATGTGGGTTCGTCAAACAGCATGATCCGTGGCTTCATGCACAAGGACCGCGCAATTGCCACACGCTGTTGCTGACCACCAGACAACTGACCGGGATATTTATTCGCCTGATCCGGGATCTTCACCTTTTCAAGGAAATGCATCGCCGTTTCTTCAGCTTCTTTCTTGGGCGTTTTACGCACCCAGATCGGGGCCAACGTACAGTTTTCCAAAATGGTCAGATGTGGAAACAGGTTAAAGTGCTGAAAGCACATCCCCACTTCGGACCTGATTTTATCGATGTTTTTAAGGTCCGAAGACAACAAAGTACCATCCACTTCGATGGAGCCTTGCTGATGTTCCTCAAGCGCATTGATACAACGAATGAGCGTCGATTTACCGGACCCAGATGGGCCACAGATAACAATGCGTTCGCCACGATTTACTGTCAGGTCAATATCACGAAGTACATGAAACGAACCGTACCATTTGTTCATCTTAGCGATAGTGATTGCGATCTCGTCAGAGACCATCATTTGTGATGCTTGTTCAGCCATTGGTCAGGCCTCCTATTAGCGGTGGTCGGTCGCAAGGCGACGTTCGAGCCATTGTGAGTATTGCGAGATGCCGTAGCAGACGACAAAGAAGAGCAGAGCGGCAAAGCCCAGCAGTTCCCAATAAACGCCATTCCATTCCGTCGAGGCCAGAATTGGGCCACGGATCATGCCGACAAGATCGAACATGGAAATCACAGAAACAAGCGTGGTGTCTTTGAACAGACCCACGGCCACGTTTACAATTCCTGGAATAGAGATTTTCAGCGCTTGCGGCAGGATGATCAGGCGCGTTGCCTGTGCATAATCCAAACCAAGGCTGTCTGCGCCTTCAAACTGTCCCTTCGGAAGCGCCGCAAGGCCACCCCGGATCACTTCGGCAATATAGGCCGCAGAGAACATGGTGATCATGATCACCACGCGCAGGAACAAATCCACCGTAGATTCTGGTGGGAAGAAATACGACAACATCACCGATGCAACGAACAACAAGGTAATCAACGGCACGCCGCGAATAAACTCGATGAACACCACACATATCACTTTGATCAAAGGCATGGACGATTGCCGTCCAAGCGCCAAGGCAATCCCGATGGGAACTGACAAAGACACACAGGTCACACCCAGCATCATGTTCAGCATAAAGCCACCCAAGTCGCGACTTGGTACTGCGCCCAACATTGCGTTGTCTGATGCACCTTCAGGGATCAAAAAGCCCCCAACCCACCAAACCACGATGGCTGCGCCAATCCCGCCAAAGAAACCTGCAGCAAAACTGCCTGTAACCAAACGCTTGTAAACCATGGCACCGGCCACAACCCCGACAAATGCAAGGATCGGCACCAGGATTGTGCCACCCCAGATCAGCCAGAAGGCAAGAAACGGGTACACAGCAGTGAAGGCCAACAACTTGCGCGGAAGATCAAAGAACAAAACCGGAGCGCCAGCAACAGCCAACAACACCAAAGCCAAGGTAGGGCGCCAGTAAAATTCTGCAGGATATTTGAACCCAAACAGCAATTGATTCCAACGTTCTGTCAAAACTGAGAAACAGGCACCGGTTGAGCCATCCAATATCTCACGACATGCAGCGAGGCTATCTGTGGACCAGATACCATTCAACATCCATGGCAACGTCTTTGCCAAGATGAGATAGATAAAGAGCAACGCAAGCACCGTAAGGATGCTGTTTGCTGGAGTGGCAAACAGATTCTCCCGCATCCATTTGACAGGACCAGATGCCGTAAACGGCGGCTCCCTTTCGGGAATTGTTTCTGTGCGCACAAAGGCGACAGAGTTTTCATGTGTATCTGACATGGCTCAGCGCTCCTTCAGCTTAACAGAATTGTTGTAGATGTTCATGATGAACGAAATCGACAGCGAGATCGTAAGGTAGAACAGCATCAACAATACAACGCATTCAATCGCGCGGCCTGTCTGGTTCAGCGTAATGCCACCAAGGGTCGCCGTAACATCCGCATACCCCACCGCAATCGCCAGAGACGAGTTTTTGGTGATGTTAAGGTATTGAGAGATCAGTGGCGGAATGATGACACGCAACGCCTGCGGCAAAACCACAAGGTTCATAATCCGTCCGGGACGCAGTCCCAATGCACCTGCCGCTTCGGTTTGACCCTTGGATACCGCCTGAATACCGGCCCGTACGTTTTCAGCGATGAATGCCCCCGTATAGACTGACAAAGCGATCCAAAGAGCAATGAGTGGGCCGCCTATCTTGATTCCGCCCTTAAAGTTGAATCCTTTGAGCTCTGGAATATCCAATCCAATCGGTTGCCCCATGATAAAGAACATCACAATTGATGGAACAAAGAATATTGCCAGACTTGGCCATCCCATTGGCAGCAAACGCCCAGTGGAATAAAGCAAATTCTTTGCATAACGGCGATAGGCAAATACACCAATGAGGGAGGCGATAAAGGTTATAACGACCATCATAGAGCCCGGTCCCCAAACCGGCGCGGGAATGTAAATCCCCCGGTTTGTAAAGGCAAACGATCCTAGCACCATAGATGCCGTGGCACCGTCACCGCGAAACTCTCTTGGTCCAGGCAATACCGCAATCATGATGGTGAAAATGATCACGATCCAGATTAGAACCGGAATGTTGCGGAAAATCTCGACGTAAACCGCCATGAGTTTGGACACGAGCCAGTTTTTCGACAAACGCAAAACGCCTGCGATCACACCTAAAACAGTCGCCGTCACACAGGCCAAAAAGGCCACAAGCAGCGTGTTCAAGATGCCAACAATCGCTGCACGTGCGTTTGAGGATTGGCTATCGTATTCGATCAAGCGTTGGTTGATATCATATCCGGCAGGTGCATCAAGAAAATCATAAGCAATGTTCAAACCAGCCGCAGAGAGGTTGGTAAGAAGATTGTTTCCCAAATATGCAAAAGCCACGATCAGTACTAGCAACGCGATCGCCTGGAAAGTGTAGGAACGATATCGTGTATCGTTCAACAACATCGACAGGCGGAACGACGCCCTAGGAGGGTCGGTCATTGTCGTCATTGAAATGTTCCCCGTAAAGCCGGCTTTGTTTTTGTTCGGGCGCTTTTGCGCCTCATTTGCCGGGTTTTAGTAGTGTCGTCACAAAATGCGAAGGGCGCAGACCATAGTTTGCGCCCTTGCGTTGTTGTTCTTAACGGAACGGGGGTGAATACAGCAGACCGCCATCGGTCCATTGTGCATTCAGACCGCGTGACAATGCGATCGGAGTATTTTCACCGATGTTCTTTTCGAACACTTCACCGTAGTTGCCGCCAGCTGCGATTGCACGCTTGGCCCATTCTGCATCCAGACCTAGCATTTCGCCAAGGCTGCCTTCTGTGCCCAGCAAACGGTTGATTTCCGGATTTGCGCTACCACCTGACATTTCAGCAAGGTTTGCCGATGTAACACCAAGTTCTTCTGCGGTGATAAGTGCATTCAGTGTCCAGCGAACCACGTCACCCCATTCGTTATCGCCGTGGCGTACAAGTGGGCCCAAAGGCTCTTTGGAGATGATTTCAGGCAGCAGAACATGCGCTGTTGGATCTTCGAATGTGGCACGTGTCGCGGCCAAACCAGATGCGTCTGTCGTGTAAACATCGCACGCACCTGCAAGATATTGCTGTTGCGCTTCGGCATTGGTTTCGATTGGCACTGGCTCATAGCTGATGTTGTTTGCACGGAAGAAATCCGCGAGGTTCAGCTCTGTCGTTGTACCAGTTTGGATACATACAGTCGCGCCGTCCAGCTCTTTGGCTGAGGACACGCCCAACTCGGAAGGAACCATAAAGCCCTGACCGTCATAATAGTTCACCCCAACAAAGGTGAACTTCAGGTCGACATCACGGCTGAAAGTCCAAGTTGTGTTACGGGCCAGCATATCGATTTCGCCTGACGCCAGCGCGGTAAAGCGTGTTTTACCGGTGGTTGGGACGAATTCTACGGCAGTGGCATCGCCCAGAACGGCAGCTGCAACAGCACGGCAGACTGATACGTCAAAGCCTTCCCAAACGCCATTGGCGTCAGGTGCAGCAAAACCAGCAAGACCTGTGGTCACACCACAGTTCATCGTGCCGCGTGCTTTGACATCGTCAAGTGTTCCTGCTGCGGCTGCACCAGCTGCAAGACCGGCGACAGTAAGCGCGCCAAAAATTACGGATTTTTTCATATTTACCTCTTCCTGATGGTCCGCCTGTATCGGCGGTTAAATCAACCTCGAAAGGTCGAATTGTAACTGTACAGGGTGCTCCCCCTCTTCAGTGCCGACCAGTTTGGGCAAATTCATCACATAAGGTCAAGGGTCACATCATGGTATTTGATATACAAAACCTAATATTAACCTTGCGTAACTCCATAAATGTCAGGCATTTTCACCCTCAGGAAATTTTATAGAATTTGCTGGCATGTAAAAAATCTCGACGCTTGGCGTCAATAAGCTGTTTTTCGTCTTCGTCTTCGCCCCATTTCTCGATCTGCCAAGTCTCATCGACTCGCGACAGATCCCAAATGGTTTCTGCCGGATGCAGGTCGTGCACGGCAGCAAATCCAAGAAGCAAAGACCCAGACATCCCCACGAGGTCGTGAAACGCAGCAAGTTGGAAATTGCTCATGGCGTGGACCTGCCCACGCAGAATTTCTATTGCAGCACTCTCTTGAGGCACAAACATGACCCCCGCTGCGGTTTTCAAACGCGCCCCAAGCTTTGCCTCCGCCCAATCCAAAATCGGATCCCAGTTTTGGGCCTGTCGTTCGATCAACTCACGTGGTTCGGTCGCGCGATAACACAACAAATCCGTGCCACCATATTCGGTCAACATGTCAGCAACCTCGCCAAATTGCGTGGCCACTTTGTCAATCGCAGCGTTAGCAGATCTGGTAAACGGCATAGTCGAGGGATCAATCTGATCCTCTTGCGCATCCCACTCTGCGGCAATGGATTCGGCCATGGCACGCGTTGGAACGATTAGATCAACCTTGGCAGGCGTTTTAACCTTGCGCCCATCCAGTTCAATCCCAAATCCAGTCGCAACTTCAGACACCGATGCAGCCGACCAAAAGCGTTTTGCTTTCCAAGCACTCATTCATTTATTCCTAAAAATCGTTCCAGAACCGCAGGCAGTTCGGCAAAACTGTTGATCACGTCCTTGGCCTGATGCAATTGCGCGAGTTCGTGGTAGCCCCAACTCACACCAATTCCGGCCACACCTGCGGCTTGCGCCATTCCCATGTCGTAACTCGTGTCACCAATCATCACGCATTGCCGTGATGTGACACCGCAATCTTCCATGGCTGTGTACAACATGGACGGATGTGGTTTGGACGGATGATGATCCGCGACTTGTTGCGTCACGAACAGTCCGTCCAGCCCATGACCCTCAATCAATTTATCCAAGCCCCGACGCGATTTGCCGGTGGCCACGCCCAGTAACACATTTGGCTGCGCATTCAGCATCTGCAACACATCCATTGCGCCCGGATAAAGCGGTGAGGATTCTGCCGTTCCCTTTTCTTGCCGCAGATAGATATAGGCATCTTTATAGCCCTCCACTAAACGTTCCTGCGTGTCCAAAGGCACATCTGGCACAAGGCGTGAAATAGCCACATCAAGCGACAGCCCAACGATACCCAGAATCGCGTCGCGGTCAGGTGCCGTGATGTTTTCGGATGCAAACGACCGCCCCATCGCGGCCAGAATATCCGCCTGACTGTCGACAAGCGTGCCGTCGACATCAAAAACAACCAGCCGCAGGTCGGTCATCGCAGTTCCTCAAATGGATCGCTGGAGGCCATGTCAGGGGTCCACTGGAAGGTGTCCCAGCTATGTTGCATGTGCTCAGGCAGCGGCGCATTGATGGTGATTTCTTTTTTCGTGACCGGATGTTCAAAACGCATGGTGCGGGCATGAAGGTGCAGTTTCTTACTGATAATACCGCCCAGTTGCGCGCCCCAGCCATCACCAAGATTTTCCTGACCGGAGCCACCATATTTCCCATCCCCAATAATCGGGTGTCCGATCTCGGCCATATGGGCACGCAATTGGTGAGTACGCCCTGTGATGGGTTCCATCGCCACCCAGGCAGCACGGCTGGCCACCCGATAAAGCGTCGCATATTGCGTAATCGCGCGTTTCGCGCCCGGCGTTCTGTCCACCTCGCGCGGGTGCAGGCAGATCATCTTTTCGCCTTCACCTTTGCTGCCATGCCCAGCAGCTTTGACCAGGCCGTATTTGATCTCGCCAAGATACGGCGTCGGCACACCTGCCACCAACGCCCAGTAAATCTTGCGGGTTTCACGGTGACGCATCGCGGTCGTCAGGGCCGATGCCATTTGGCGTGTACGTGCCAGCAACAAAACACCCGAGGTGTCTTTGTCCAGTCGATGCACAAGGCGCGGTTTTTCTTCAAACCCGAATTTCAACGCCTCAGCTAACCCATCCACATGGCGGGTCTGCTTGCTGCCACCTTGTGTTGGCAAGCCGGCGGGTTTGTTAATCGCAATGATATGATCGTCACGATAGATCACACAGTCTTGGATAAGGCGTGCATCCGCATCCGACACACGTCGTGGTCCATCGGCTGGAGGAGGCGCTTTATCTGGCAAGGGCGGTACGCGCACCACTTGACCTTCGGCAAGGCGTGAATTCGGTTTGACCCGGCCACCGTCCACCCGCAATTCACCTTTACGACACATCTTTTCGATGCGAATTTGGTTCAATTGCGGAAACCTGTGGCGCAGCCAACGATCCAGCCGTTGATCCGCGTCGTCCTCTGAAATTGTAATGCTCTGAACAGCGCTCATGTCAAAAACCCTCGTGTGATCCACATGCCTAACATAAGGGCGGCAATTGACCCCGCGACGGACAACCCGACATACAATGTGGCGCTGCCCATTTGACCCTTTTGCATGAGGTTCACAGCCTCAAGCGAAAACGCCGAAAAGGTGGTAAACCCGCCCAAAAATCCCGTCATGATCAACGGGCTGAAATGGGTCAATCCGCGATGCGCAGCCAATACCACAAATGCCCCCATGAGGAATGAACCAATCACGTTCACCGCAATAATTCCCAATGGAAAACCATGCCCCAACAGCCGCACAACCCCCATAGAGGTCAGATAGCGCGCCGACGCACCCAAAGCGCCGCCAAGCGCAACAGAGAACAGGGAATGTACCATGGCGGCGTCTGTCGCCCGCATGCCGCCGATTGTCAAGTTTTCAAAGGCGTTTGAGCTTAAATGGAATATTGAAACATCAATATTTCCTGGATTACGAATTGCGTTTCAGACGCTTCCTAGCAAAGAAATCGACACGTTTCTTTAAATCTCGTTCAAATCCACGTTCCACAGGAGCATAAAACACCGGACGCTTCATGTTGTCTGGGAAATAATCCTGTCCGGAAAACCCATCTTCAGCGTCGTGGTCATATTGATACCCCGCGCCATACCCCTGCGCGCCCATCAAAGACGTTGGCGCATTTAGGATGTGTTTGGGCGGCATTTGCGAGCCGGTTTTACGCGCTGATTGCACCGCCTGTTTATAGGCCACATAGGCCGCATTGGATTTAGGGGCGAGCGCCAAGTAGACCAAGGCCTGTGCCAGCGCAAGTTCGCCTTCCGGGCTACCCAGACGTTCATATGTTTCCCAGCCCTGCAAACACACGGCCTGCGCTTGTGGGTCGGCAAGGCCGATGTCTTCAACCGCCATTCGCGTCAGGCGACGCGCCAAAAACCTCGGGTCTTCGCCACCCTCTAACATTCGCGCAAACCAATAAAGCGCCGCATCAGGATCAGAGCCGCGCACAGATTTGTGCAATGCCGAAATCAAATTGTAATGCTCGTCACCTGATTTGTCATATTTCGCCGCGCGCTTCATCAGGCGGGTGGCCAGTTGATCCGGGGTAAGCTTCGTGTCCACCTTCCACGCCGCTACTTGTTCAATCAGGTTCAACAACGCGCGCCCATCGCCATCCGCCATTTCCAACAAGGCTTCGCGCGCATGACCGTCCAATGGCAAGGCGCGTTCAAGCTCTTGTTCAGCCCGTTGGGCAAGGCGTTCGAGATCGGTCAGTGACAAGCGCTCCAATACCAACACCTGAGCCCTGCTAAGCACCGCCGCGTTTAACTCAAATGATGGGTTCTCGGTGGTGGCACCAACCAAAAGGATTGTGCCATCCTCCATATGGGGCAAAAACCCATCCTGCTGTGCCTTGTTAAAACGATGAATTTCATCCACGAACAGCAAGGTGCCCTGCCCATTTTGGCGCCGCATGCGTGCGGCCTCAAACACTTTGCGCAGGTCGGAGATACCGGTGAAAATCGCGCTTATTTGAATAAAATGCAAATCTGTTGCATCCGCCAACAATCGCGCAATCGTTGTTTTTCCAACGCCGGGCGGCCCCCACAAAACAAGCGATGACAAAGACCCCGAAGCCAGCATGACACCCAGCGGGGCCTCTGGGCCCAGAACCTGTTCTTGCCCGATCACCTCGCCCAAGGATTTTGGGCGCAACCGATCCGCAAGAGGGCGCGGAGTGTTTCCCGTTATCTCTTGGGTTTGTGCCTTTGGATCGGAATCAAACAGATCAGCCATATCTTATCTTACAGCTTGAATCGCATCACGACACGCTGATTTCCGCGTTGCACATCCAACGCCAAACGACGCCCCGGATTGCGCAGCGCTTCATCAATATCTGCAGTCGTTTCTATCACGTCCTTATTTACACCGTGCAACACATCCCCTGCCCGCAGGCCAAGCCGCTCGCCCAATTCACCGGGGCTTTCCACCACCACCCCAGCGGTACCCAAAGGCAAGCCAAACTGAGCCAGAACACCTGGGTTAATATTGCTCAAGGTAAGGCCTGGAATGGCCAAGTTGTCGGACGTGGTGATGGTCTCACGGGGTGGATTCTCGGGAGCAGCCATCAACTGCACTGGCACTTGGGTTAGCGCGCCATCAAGCATCCCAGTGATAGAGGTTTTTGCCCCCAATCCCGCCACCGACATGCGAAAAATCATTTCCGCCGGGTTATTTACTGGCAAGCCATCCACTTCAAGGATCACATCACCGGGTTGAAATCCGGCAACCTTGAACGGGCTGACCTCATGCAGATCAGAGATCACGATCCCGCCGGGACGATCCAAACCAAGGCCCTCTGCCAAATCAGCATCCACAGGCTGCCCATTCATGCCCGCCCAAGGACGTTGAAAGCGTAAATTTCCTGCCTCTGCCTGTTTGACGAATTGTTCTACCAAGGCTGAAGGAATGGCAAAACCAATTCCGTTACTGCCACCTGATCGTGTCAGGATACGGGTATTGATGCCGATCAGATCACCGTTCACGTCAATCAACGCGCCACCGGAATTGCCAGGATTGATCGGCGCATCGGTTTGCAGGAAATACCCACGCGCAGACCCTGCGGCGGCACCGGAACGGGCCAGCCCAGAGACAATGCCACTGCTGACGGTTTGCCCCACACCAAAAGGGTTCCCAATCGCCAAAACCAATTCCCCTACTTCAACGCTGTCACTGTCGCGAAACGCGAGATGCGGCAAGGTGTCTTCAACCCCATGCAATTGAAGGATGGCAAGATCGCTGTCTTCATCCCCCAACAAAACCTCGGCCGAGTATTCACGACGGTCATTCAAAACCACACGAATATCAGTCGCCATGCCCACAACGTGGTAGTTCGACACGACAATCCCGCCTTCTGACAGGATCACGCCCGACCCAAGTGAGTTTTGAACCTTTGGGCGGGTGTTCCCAAATTCCCGGAACAAGTGCTGAAATAACGGATCATTGCCAAAGGGACTTTCACGCACTTCGACCACCCGTTTGGCATAGATATTTACCACAGCAGGCGCCGCCTCTTTCACCAAAGGCGCAAATCCTAGTTGAATTTCGACCTGTGACGTAGGCACCTTGGTGTCAGCGGCGGCCATAGTAGCCAGGGAAATCGCCAAGCTGGCGCAAAATGCTCGGAACATGTGTACCTCTGAAATCATCTATTTCAAACGATATGCGGGGTGGCATGGCGGATTGCAAGACACCCTTGGCTGCAAGGCGACCCTGAGCCGATAAAAGGACGGCACTCCTCAATTGAGCCACCAGTATCGAAACACCCCGTTCACGTGTGTCGAAGGCCGATGGCAATTCATTTTCACTGACTAAATTGTACACCAAGGCATGCGAAAATTTCGACTGTTTTGACATCAAAAACGAACAAATTCCGTCCGAATTGGCGCATGTCACACACTCTTTGTCGTATTCCAATTTCTCTGAACAGGTCTTAAAGGGTCACAAAGAACGAACCTGAATTTCCGACTACTGACATGTGTACACTCGCAGAGGGCAATGGCCGATATGACTCGAATGAAGGACAAGACAACCACTGCTGAACAGGCCATCGCCCTTATTCGCGATGATGACGTCGTGACCACAACTGGATTTGTCCAAAGCTGTATTCCTGAGCTGCTGCATGCAACGCTGGAAAAAAGATTTCTGGAACAAGGCGCGCCGCGCGACCTGACGTTGATCATGTGTGCGGGTGCCGGGGACAGTAAGGGGCTGGGCACCGGGCGATTGCATCACGAAGGATTGTTGCGGCGTGTGATTGCCGGTAATTTTGGACGGATGCCAAAAGTTGCCCAAGCGGCGCAGGAAAACAAGATTTGTGGGTACAACCTGCCGCAAGGTGTAATTTCGCAGCTTTATCGCGCCTGCGCTGCCGGTCAGCCGGGTTTGTTTTCAAAGGTCGGTCTCCACACCTTTGTTGACCCTCGCCATGGTGGTGCCAAGGTCAACAGCCGCACCAAAGAGGACATCGTGCGCCGGGTCGAAGTCGAAGGCGAGGAATGGCTGTTTTACAAAGCGACCAAGATTGACGTGGCCTTTATTCGGGGCACCAGTGCGGATCCCTCGGGCAATGTCAGTGTCGAACGCGAAGCCTTAACGCTGGATTGTCTGGCCCAAGCAATGGCGGCGCATAACAATGGCGGCATTGTTATCGCTCAGGTCGAACGTATCGTCGAGGAAGGGTCGATCAAACCCAAAGACGTGCAGATCCCCGGCATTCTCGTAGATTGTGTGGTTGTCGCTGATCAGCCCGAGATGCATCGCATGAATTATGGTGTCCAGCATGATCCGGCGCTGTCTGGCCAAGTCCGTGTCCCTGTTGACGGCATTGGAAAGATGCCACTGGAACAACGTAAAATCATCGCCCGTCGCGCAGCGTTCGAATTGCCACCCAATGGTGCCGTCAATCTGGGCGTTGGTGCGCCCGATGGGGTTGCCGCTGTGGCCAATGAAGAAAAGGTTACCCCCTATATCACCCTAACAACCGAGGCCGGGGCCATCGGAGGGGTGCTTGCTGGTGGATCCAGTTTTGGATCATCCACGAATGCCCATGCCATCATCGATCAGAACCAGATGTTTGATTTCTATGATGGCGGCGGGTTGGATCTGACCTGTCTGGGCATGGCGCAATGTGATCGAGAGGGCAATGTGAACTCCTCTTATTTTGGCGGTCGCTTAAATGGTTCCGGTGGGTTCATCAATATTTCGCAGAATTCGCGCGCTGTGGTATTTGCCGGAACCTTCACTGCGGGCGGGCTGCAAATCGCGATTGAGGACGGCAATTTGAGGATTGTACAGGAAGGGCGTAACCAGAAATTCGTCCGTGCGATTGATCAAATAACCTTCTCTGGCACCTATGCCTGCGAACGAGGGCAACCAGTAATCTATGTCACCGAACGATGTGTGTTTCAGCTAACATCGCGCGGTTTGGAATTGATTGAGGTGGCGCCGGGCATCGATATTGAACGCGATATCGTTGCGCATATGGGCTTTAAGCCGATCATCGAGAATGTCATCCAAATGGATCCGCGTATTTTTGTGGACACGCCTATGGGGCTTTTGGATGACCTTCTGAATGTAAACCTGTCAGAACGTGTTACGTTTGATGCAACCCAGAACAACGTTTTCCTTAACCTCGAAGGATGGAGCGTCAAGAAGCGGCAGGATGTTGATGATCTTAACCGGGTTTTGAACGATGTCTTTGCCAAGAGTGGTCAGAAGGTGAACCTAATCGTGAACAAGAACGGCTTTCGCGTCGCCGAAGATCTGCAAGACATCTATGTGGAAACCGTTGAAGACACGCTTGCACGCAACAGTACCTCAATTGCGCATTACACCACCAGCGCCTTTATGCGATTGAAGATGAATGAAACCCTCGCAGCGCGGGGTGTTCAGCCACATATCTTCGAAACTGGCGAGGAAGCACAGCAGGCAATTTGGGGGTCCTGATGCGGTTTTCCTTTTTGGCCTTGATCGGTTTCAGACAAACAAAAAGACCTCCACTTTTACAAGTGGAGGTCTTTTTTCATCAGTTCATAAGAACTTATTCTTCAGCTGCTTCTTCTGCAGCAACGCGTGCTTTGTCAGCAGCACCTTTGGCATCGGCATCGCGTTCTACGAACTCGATGATGGCCATAGGTGCCATATCGCCATAGCGGAAACCCGCTTTGAGGATACGGACATAACCACCCTGACGCTCGGCAAAGCGTGGGCCCAGCACGTCAAACAGTTTCGCAACATGCTGGTCTTGCTTAAGACGTGCAGCGGCGTTGCGACGTGAGTGCAGGTCACCTTTTTTGGCCAGCGTGATCATTTTTTCAATGATCGGACGCAGTTCTTTGGCCTTTGGCAAAGTGGTTTTGATTTGTTCATGTTCAATCAGCGAGCCCGCCATGTTTGCAAACATAGCTTTGCGGTGCTCGTGAGTACGGTTCAGGCGGCGATAGCCTCGTGCGTGACGCATTGTCGTTCTCCAGTGTTGCCCTCTACGGGCTGATTTGCTTTGTCTGGCTGGTGATGCGTGTCACCAACTCTCCTTGGGGCATGTGCCCATATCTTCCCCGGCGGTCCGGGCATTTTCGGGTGGGCCGAAACCCACCCGGAAGTCTTAGAAGGAATCTTCGAATTTCTTCGCAAGATCTTCGATGTTGTCTGGTGGCCAGTCCTCAACGTCCATGCCAAGGTGCAGACCCATACCTGACAACACTTCTTTGATTTCGTTCAAAGATTTGCGGCCAAAGTTCGGAGTGCGCAGCATTTCTGCTTCGGTTTTCTGGATCAGATCGCCAATGTAAACGATGTTGTCGTTCTTGAGGCAGTTTGCCGAACGAACAGACAGTTCCAACTCGTCCACTTTCTTGAGCAGAAGTGGGTTGAACTCGAGACCATCGTCTTCTTCTTGACGGTTTGCAGATTCAGGCTCGTCAAAGTTGACGAAGATCGACAGTTGATCCTGAAGAATACGCGCGGCATAGGCCACGGCGTCTTCTGGGGTCAAAGAACCATCGGTTTCAACCTTCATGGTCAGTTTATCATAGTCCAAAACCTGACCTTCGCGGGTCGGTTGAACATCATAGCTGACTTTTTTGACAGGCGAGTAAATTGCATCAATCGGAATAAGACCGATTGGCGCATCTTCTGGCTTGTTTTTGTCTGCAGAGACATAACCCTTGCCAGTGTTCACAGTCAATTCCATGAACAGATCAGCGCCATCATCCAAGTGACAGATAACGTGATCCTTATTCAGGATCTCGATGCCTGCGCTGTCGGAAATGTCAGCGGCAGTGACAACACCAGGACCTTTTGCATTCACCGAAAGACGCTTTGGCCCTTCGACTTCCATACGCAGGCTGATGCCTTTGAGGTTCAGGATTACGTCAGTAACATCCTCGCGCACACCGGCGACCGAAGAAAACTCATGCAGAACGTTGTCGATTTGCACGCTGGTGATAGCCGCACCTTGCAGTGAGCTCATCAGAACGCGACGCAGCGCGTTGCCCAGTGTCAGGCCAAAGCCGCGTTCCAGCGGTTCAGCAATCACAGTGGCCTGGCGTGCAGGATCATTACCCGGCTTAACTTCAAGCTGGGTTGGCTTGATCAGTTCTGCCCAATTTTTGTGGATCATACGTCCCTCCATTCCTGTCCAACCCTCATGTCCAAAAAGGATCAGACTCCCGAGGCTTCAAAATGACAAACTGGGGCCGTGTGAAAACACGCAGCCCCAGATTAAAATACAGTGCTTAGACGCGACGACGCTTTGGTGGGCGACAGCCGTTGTGCGCCATTGGCGTTACATCACGAATAGATGTGATGTTGAAGCCAACCGCAGCCAAAGCGCGCAAAGCAGATTCACGACCCGAACCTGGGCCTTGAACTTCAACTTCCAGCGTCTTCATGCCATGTTCCTGAGCTTTCTTAGCAGCATCTTCTGCAGCCATCTGAGCAGCATAAGGAGTCGACTTACGCGACCCTTTGAAGCCCATGGTGCCTGCGGAAGACCATGCAATGGCGTTGCCTTGCACGTCCGAGATCAGGATCTTGGTGTTGTTGAATGAAGAATTCACATGCGCAACGCCGGTTGCGATGTTCTTGGAGACCTTTTTCTTGCCTCCGCGACGGGTATCACGTGCCATTTCTCAAGCCCCCCTTATTTCTTCTTACCAGCAATGGCCTTTGCAGGGCCTTTGCGAGTACGAGCGTTGGTGTGAGTACGCTGACCGCGTACAGGGAGGTTGCGACGATGACGCAGACCGCGATAGCAGCCAAGGTCCATCAGACGCTTGATGTTCATTTGAACTTCACGGCGCAGGTCACCCTCAACAGAGAAGTTTGCATCGATGTGTTCGCGAACAGCCAGAACTTCGGCATCGGACAGCTCGTTTACACGACGAGTTACGTCAATGCCTACGGCTTCGCAGATGGCGGCAGCAGAAGTGTTGCCAATTCCGGTGATATAAGTCAGGGCGATCGGGACCCGTTTGTGGGTCGGGATGTTTACGCCGGCGATACGTGCCACGTGTCACTTTCCTTTTCGTTGCGGTTCCGTAGCTCCAGAACCTTTTTTCACAACGTAAGCCCGAGCAATTAAGCATCGGGCCGCAGCTGATCAGGTGATCTTGCAAACAGGAACATCCCGCAGGCAATATATGATTCTCTTTGCAGAGATAGCGCGTGGTATGGGTTTTTGGCTGACCCGTCAAGACCACAGAGAAAATCCCAGCGCATTGCCGGAATTTTCCATGACTTACAGTGTCATTTCGGGTCGCACAATCTGTGTTTTTCCCATTCTGTAGGTTTTGGTCGTTTAGTGACAGGTGGGACGTGTGCCCGGTAAAAGAACCTTATCCACAACATGGATCACTCCATTGTCGGCAATGATATCTGCCACAATCACATTTGCCATCTCGCCCGTCCCATCCGCGATAGAGACTCCGCCTGCAGTCGCAGTGATGCACAGACGTTCACTTGCAAGAACCGGCTTAAAGTAAGTCGATCCCGACGGGATCATCGACGCCGTCAACTTACGATCATCCACATGGTACAGCAGGACATTGGTCAACTGCTCCTTGTTTTCAGGTTTAAGCAAGGTTTCCACAGTCCCCGCAGGCAAAGCCGCAAAGGCCTCGTCCGTGGGCGCATAGACGGTAAACGGCCCCTCTCCCTTGAGTGTATCAACCAAGCCAGCCGCTGACAGAGCCGCCGCAAGCGTCCCGAACTGCCCGGCCTGTACGGCTGTATCTACGATATCGGCTGCTTTGGCTGTTCCGGCTACAGACGCCACCGTGATGGAGGTTGTCAACGCAATCATTTTCAAAGTTGAACCAGTCATTTCATCTTCCTTTTCGTTTCGAGTGTGTCCTCATCAAACGAGGATATGAGTTTTTTGTATGTTGTTAAAAAATTGTTAATCAACTACAAATTTAAGGAAATGAAATATATTTTTCTGACATGCAAAACTGATAAGGTAAATTGCATGATGCGAAATTTCGGAGGATACAAATGCTGTCTGAAACACTGCAAAACGGACTTCAGGCCTATGAAATCGGGGCCACGATTCGCACATTAAGGTTTGATAAGGGCATGGGCCTAGAACAACTGGGCAGCCACACAGGCCTGTCGGCGGGCATGCTGTCACGCATTGAGCGCGGTCATATTTTCCCGACACTGCCGACATTACTGCGCATCGCCATGGTGTTTGGCGTGGGGTTGGATTACTTTTTTGCGGCAAATACAGAAACGCCCGCCTTAGCGATTGTCAGAAAACAAGATCGCATGCGGTTTCCAAATACCACCGAAGGCCGACCGCAGTTTCATTTCGAAAGCCTTGATTTCCCTATCACCGATCGCTTGCTTGAAACTTTTTTAGCAGAGTTTTCCAGCGCCACTCCAACTCCGCCCCATTCCCACCTCGGCGCAGAAGTGGTGTATGTGCTGAAAGGCCAGCTTCAAATCAACATACAAGGAGACCAACACAGATTGGAGGAAGGTGATGCCATGTATTTTGATCCAAGCCCCGAACACAGTTATGTTCGATTAGGGGCGGAAAACTGTACAGTTTTCATCGCAATCACACAGGATTCAACATCAAATGAATGATTGTATGCCGTTTTCAATCGGCACCAGAGTCTGCGTCAATGACAAGATGCAAACCGGATATTGTTACGATCTGGTTGCTCCAATAGGTATGGCATCTGATGACAATTTCACCCCGTATTACACACCAAAGGAGATGCTTGAAATGGGTGTGTTTGAAGGGAAATACTGCACCGATTGCACCGCAGAGTTTCCGCATGATTGGTTTGAAAACGCAAAGCAAAGTGACACGCCAAATCCATCACTGAACTATTTCGGCATCAAAAGCCGCCAATCTCTGAGCGTTTGGAAACAAAAAGGATGGCTCATCGACCCTGATCCCAGAGGATGGTTTCAATGGTATTGCCGTTATTATTTGGGGCGCCGTATCCAAGACGTCGATGCTTGGCAGATCAAACGCTGGCGTGCATTTTCACGTCACGCCGGGCAAATCCGTGCAAACTGCCATCCCGGAGACGTCTTCTGCCGCCCCCGTCAACGACAGGCTTTGTTGCAATGGGCTTATGACCCTCTGATTTGACGTAAACATCAGGCCTCTTCGAACGCCAGTCAGACAATGCCCCGGCTGTTTCTTCTGCCTAAGCTTCTAATTTTGGCGCATATCGGCGGCAGTCATTACCCTGATAATCACTGCTTACAATTTTGCGCCCCTTCAGAAGAGCCGTGAACGTGCAAGAATGAGTGACAGTCTGGTATCGATACCCAACCACAGTCTGTTGACCATTCAAATAGGCATAGATCGGTACGGCCTGGCGACTCGTATACGAATGCTTCCAAATGGCCTGTTGTGACGTTCTTTTATAAGCTTCCCCAATCCGCGCCTCGACCTCTTGCAGTGTTTTACCATTAAACTGCGTCTGCCGGGCTTCGCGTTCTTCAGGTGTTTCAAAACATCCCGCCAGTGTCAAAATAACACCAAAAGAGAACAGCATTCTAATTACATTCACGAATTTTCATCCAAAATTTAAATCTCACACGCTACATACAAAATGTTAACCTGCCGTTGTCTAACACTTATACACTCTGGGTTGTATTATCTCTTGATAGAGTTGCAAACCGGGCACGCTAAATGTGGCTTTAGTGCAATTTTTCGACTCTCGCCGTACAAAGCGTCATAAATCAACATTTCGCCGCGCAATGCTTCGCCCGCTCCGGTGATCACCTTCACCGCCTCTACCGCCATCATTGACCCAACAACACCCGGCAATGGGCTGATAACGCCTGCCTCAGCGCAATTGGGGGCTAGCCCTGCAGCGGGGACCTCTGGGAACACGCATTGATAACAGGGGCCGCCAGATGTGGGATCAAACACACTCAACTGCCCCTCCCATTGCGATAGTGCGCCAGAAACAAGCGGTTTACCCATCGCAACACAGGCCCGGTTGACCAGATATCTCGTGTCGAAGTTATCCGTTCCATCCAGCACAAGATCATAGTCCGAAACTATTTCAACAGCATCAGCCTCATCCATTCGCCGCTGATAGGTTTTCACAACAATATGTGGGTTGATCGCCTGCATGGATTCCGCAGCAGATGCCACCTTGGGGCGCGTTTCATCATCCATCGTGTGAATGATTTGACGCTGCAAATTCGAGGCATCCACCGCATCATCATCAATAACACCAATCGTGCCAACGCCAGCCGCCGCCAAATACATCAACGCAGGAGACCCAAGTCCCCCGGCCCCAACGACAAGAACACGCGCATCCTTTAGGCGTTTCTGACCAAGGCCACCCACCTCGCGCAAAACGATATGGCGCGCGTATCGGTTCAGTTCTGCCTCACTGAAAGGACCTTCTGGTTCATCTTGCACAGAACTAATTCGCTTGTCCGCCCGTGCTTGCAGCCAACGCAAACCTTGCCTGTATATAAACCAAACAATAAATGCCCCGCCCAGTATTAACCAAAACTCTGGTTCGCGCCCCAGCCACTCACGCATGGGGTGCCCATCCGGTAATGTAAGATTGATTAACAGCGCATAGACATACAACACCCCGACAAAGCAGGATCGCACACTACGTGACAATCCCAGCAACATACCGCCCCACCACAAAACGGCTGTAATGATCAGGAACAGGATCATTTCTACGCGAACCCAGTAGAGCCAAAACCGCCTTCGCCACGCACACTATCGCTCAGGTCACCTACCACCGAAAATTGGGCTTGCACCACAGGGGCAACAACCATTTGGGCAATCCGCGCGCCATGCGCGACATGAAATGGCTCTTGCCCTGTGTTCATCAGAATAACACCCAAAGGCCCCCGGTAATCGCTATCAATTGTGCCCGGACTGTTAGGCAAAGTGATCCCATATTTTAACGCAAGGCCTGAACGCGGGCGAATTTGCACTTCAAACCCGACGGGAATCTCAATCCGCATTCCGGTCGGCACCAAAGCCCGTGCTCCTGGCTTCAAAACGACCCCTTCGCGAGCCTCATCAGGAAAATTCGCGCGCACATCTGCGCCCGCCGCACCAACCGTCTCATAAGATGGCAAGGCCACGTTCTTATCCGCACCCTCTGTCCAGCTGACCTTTATGGCAACCACGGCCTGCCCCTTCTTCTTGGTTCAAATATCCCCGCCGGAGGCATCCTAGCCCAGCGCCAAGGCGATACGTTCTGCAAGATGCAATGCAACCTCATCCTTGCCCATCCGCGGCCAATGATCCGCACCATCCTCAGAAATCACGACAACCGTATTTTCACGGCCTCCCATGATGCCTGTTTCGGGGCTGACATCGTTGGCCACAATCCAATCACAGCCTTTGCGCATCCGCTTGGCAGAGGCATTCGCCAACACATCATCCGTTTCTGCCGCAAATCCAACCACCAAGTCAGGGCGCCCTTCGGCCATTTGCGACACGGATGCCAAAATATCTGGATTTTCAGAAAACGAAAGCGCCGGAATCTTGCCCGCTTGTTTCTTAATCTTGCTGTCTGATGCGCTCTCAACACGCCAATCCGCCACAGCGGCGGCAAACACCGCGGCATCCACTGGCAGCACTTGCTCAACCGCAATCATCATTTCGGCAGCGGTTTGCACCTCAACCACATGCGCTCCTTCGGGGCGTGGCTCTTCTGCGGGACCGGTGACAAACACCACCTCTGCCCCCAACATATTCAAGGCACGCGCAATCGCCGTGCCTTGCGCACCAGAGGAACGATTCGCGATATAGCGCACGGGATCAATCGGTTCATGCGTCGGCCCGGATGTCACCAGAATACGCCGCCCTGTCAGGGGGCCTTCTGCAAGTGCGCCGGTAATCGCACCGGCAATTTCTGCAGGCTCGCCCATACGCCCGGGGCCATATTCGCCGCAGGCCATATCGCCCTCGTTCGGGCCAATAAAGGACACGCCGTCAGATTTCAGTTGCGCAATATTGCGCTGCGTCGCCGGGTGTTGCCACATCCGCACATTCATCGCAGGCGCGATCAGCACAGGTGTGTCCGTCGCCAAAAGCAATGTAGACGCCAAATCATCCGCCTGCCCACCGACCATCTTGGCCATTAAATCGGCCGTAGCCGGGGCCACCACCACCAAATCGGCAGAACGCGACAGTTGAATATGTCCCATCTCTGCTTCATCCGTGAGATCAAAGAGATCGGTAAATGCCTTTTCCCCAGCCAATGCGGCCACAGACAAGGGCGTTACAAATTCCTGCCCAGCGCGGGTGAGTACGGGCGTCACCCATGCGCCTTGTTTGCGCAGCAACCGGATCAACTCCAGCGTTTTATAAGCAGCAATGCCACCGCCGATAATCAGCAGAATTCGTTTATCTTCCAGCATTCTGATGCCTCTGGCCAATGTTTCGCTGCAAACACTAGGGCTTTGCGGATACAGAAACAAGCACTCGCTGGCCGAGGCAAATCCGCGCTGGCTTGCTTGCACTTGGATGCATTATTCCGCAGGGTGGCGTGATCGGAAACACGCGCGCGGACATCATGACACTTCCACATCTCACATTTATCTTGGGCGGGGCTACCTCGGGAAAATCTGCCTTTGCTGAAAGCCTTGTTTTCGCGGATGGCGCTGCCCGTGTCTATGTGGCAACCGCCCAGATTTGGGACGATGAAATGCGTGCCAAGGTGGATCGTCATCATACCATGCGCGGGCCTGACTGGATCACACATGAGACCCCTTTTCATGTTCAAGACGCTCTCTCTCTGGTCAAAGCAGATCAGGTTGTCTTGTTGGATTGCGCAACCATGTGGCTGAGCAATCATCTGTTGGCCGAAAACAATCTTGAGAGCGAAACCGAAACATTGTTGCAGGCATTGAACGACTGCAAGGGCCGCGTGGTGGTCGTATCCAATGAGGTGGGCATGGGAATTGTGCCAGACAATGCCTTGGCGCGACAGTTTCGCGAGGAACAAGGACGGCTTAATCAACATCTTGCCACCGCTTCTGATCTTGCCGTTTTTGTTGTTGCAGGACTGCCTCAGGTCTTGAAAGGGCATCTGCCATGACGCAGCTGTTTTTGGTGCGACACGGCCCGACCCATGCCAAATCTTTTGTTGGGTGGACTGATTTGCCTGCCGATTTATCCGATACCGCTGCGATCTCTCGATTACATGACTATCTGCCCACAGAAGCAGTCGTCATTTCATCAGACCTCAGTCGCGCAGTTGCCACAGCAGACGCCATTCAGGGCAAACGAATACGGCTGGCCCATGATCCTGACCTGCGCGAAATTCATTTTGGCGCGTGGGAGATGCAGCATTTTTCCGAGATCGAGGATCAAGACCATCTGCGCAGCTATTGGGAAACACCGGGAGATGTGCGCGCCCCTGACGGCGAAAGCTGGCATGACGTGGTGACGCGCGTGAATGATGCAATCGCGCGATTGATTACAAGCCACGCAGGATGCAACATCATTCTTGTTGCTCATTTTGGGGTAATCCTGACACAGGTACAACGCGCCGGTGGCCTCAGTGCCTATGAGGCCTTTGGCCATAAGATCGACAACCTATCCGTCACAGAAGTGTCCCTAACATCTGATGGTTGGCAATCAGGATGTATCAATCACATCCCGTGATCCACCGCGCCACAATCTTTCATTTTGCGGTGGGATGCCCTGATTGTAGGCTGTTCAGATGACCTATGATTTGATCCTTGGCGATTACGCCTATTCTTCGTGGTCCTTGCGGAGCTGGTTGTTGTTTGAAAAATTCGACATCCCGCGCAAAGTGCATCGGGTGAGTTTTCACAATGCGGCCTCTGTTGCCGATCAAATGCCAGAATTTGCGCCCGCCAGAACCGTGCCCACCCTGCGCACGCCAGAGGGGGCTATTGTATCAGACAGCCTTGCCATCGCCGAAGAGCTGGCATCGCGTCACCCTGACGCGGGTATTTGGCCGAGTGATCCGTTGGCCCGTGCCACTGCACGCGCATTGTGTGCCGAGATGCATTCCGGATTTACATCCTTGCGCGAAGACTGCCCGATGAACCTGCGTACTGCATATGTTGATAGCCAGCCAAGTCAGGCCGTGTTGGATAATGTTGCACGTATTGATACGCTTTGGGCACATGCGCGGCAAATGACGTCAACACATGAGCCTTGGCTCTTTGGCGCATATTCTGCTGCAGACGCATTTTTTGCACCTGTTGCCGCGCGGATTGCAGGCTATAATCTGCCTGTGTCTTCGCAGGCACACGCCTATGTTCAGGCGCACCTTGGCGATCTAGCCTTTCGACGCTGGCGTGCAATGGGGTTGGTGCGTGGGGAAACCTTATCCAGATATGCCAAGAGCCATCCAACGACGAACTGGCCCGGCCCACAACCATTAGACGCGCATATCTGTGACGGTATCCCCGAAAACGCGACCTGCCCGTATTCCGGTGATCCCAGCACAGATATGTTGCAATTGAATGGGCGCGTTTTCGGATTCTGCAATGCGTTCTGTCGCGATAAAACGCTGGCCGACCCTGAAGCATGGCCTGCCTTTATGGCGTTGATCTAAGAGACGTTTCTGCGTGCAGAATGGGGGCGTGGCCCTAGGCACTGCGGTCCTCCTCCGAGGTATTTTGACCACAAAAAGATCGGGCGCGCTCTAAGGCGTTAACCCCTCGCTAACCATCACCCCCTAATCCTGTTCATATTGGTTAATAAAACGGGAATGCGGAATGGTGTCGCGCGCATATACAGTCGCATTTGAAGGGGTCGACGCCCATCAGGTCGAAGTGCAATGCGCTGTTTCTCCGGGATTGCCTGCGTTTTCCATCGTTGGATTGCCAGATAAAGCCGTATCAGAGGCGCGAGACCGTGTGCGTGCTGCCTTGTCATCAATGGCGATTGCGCTCCCTTCCAAACGCATCACGATCAATCTGTCACCTGCGGATCTTCCGAAAGAAGGCAGTCACTTTGATCTCCCCATCGCGCTCGCGTTGTTAGCGGCAATTGACATCATTCCCAACGATGCCGCCGAAGGCACCGTATCGTTGGGGGAATTGTCACTGGATGGATCCTTGGTTCCAGTTATTGGAGCCTTACCTGCCGCGATGAATGCCGCAGAGGACAACCGAACCCTATTATGCCCCAAACCTTCGGGACCAGAGGCCGCATGGGTGGGGGCGACACAGGTGCTGGGCGCAGACAGCCTTGCGGATGTAATCCGACATTATACCGGGCAATCCCCACTTTCTCCGAGTGAGCCGGGCGAAGTACACAGTGATCCGGGAACAAAAGATTTACGGGACGTCAAAGGCCAAGAGCGTGCCAAGCGTGCGTTGGAAATTGCCGCCGCCGGGCGTCACCATCTTTTCATGATCGGTACGCCAGGGTCTGGGAAATCCATGCTGGCAGCACGACTGCCGACGATCTTGCCACCTTTGACCGCCCAAGAGGCACTGGAAACCAGTATGATCCATTCCATTTCGGGATTGTTGGATCAGGGAGGCATTTCACGCAACCGACCTTTTCGCGAACCCCATCATACGGCCTCAATGGCTGCTATTGTTGGCGGTGGTCGCCGCGCAAGCCCTGGTGAAATCAGCCTTGCTCATAATGGCGTGTTATTCATGGATGAGTTTCCAGAATTTCCACGCTCTGTTCTGGAAACATTGCGCCAACCGATGGAAACCGGAGAAGTCATGGTCGCACGCGCCAATGCGCATGTCAGCTATCCTTGTCGGTTCATGCTGATTGCAGCAGCAAACCCCTGTAAATGTGGCTATATGTATGATCCTGCCCGTGCCTGCGCACGCGTTCCTTCCTGCGGTGAGGATTATCTGGGGCGCATTTCTGGCCCGCTGCTGGATCGACTTGATTTGCGCATAGAAGTGCCCCCCGTGGCCTATGTCGACCTCGATCTCCCCGCAAATGGTGAGACCTCTGCAACGGTGGCGGCACGTGTGGCGCAAGCTCGGGACAGACAAACGAAGCGGTTTCGCAACACGCCCGAAATCCGTGTAAACGCCGAAATTCAGGGACAGGCGCTGGAAGACATCGCAACGCCCGATCAAGAAGGGCGCGATTTCCTGAACAAAGTGGCCGAAAAATTCGGCCTGTCTGCGCGCGGCTATCATCGTGTGTTGCGCGTTGCCCGTACAATTGCCGACCTTGACCGGTCCGAAGATGTGCGCCGCCCACATTTGGCCGAAGCTGTAAGTTATCGCATTACGTCTTCAGGTGATGGTTGAGCCACTGGGCAAGCTGCTGCAATGTCTGGTCTGCCTCTGGCAACCAGCCTTGGAATATGGGCCAGACGTGAGGCAGGTCCCGTTCCACCTCACAAGTTACATCCACCCCGACCTGCGCCATTGCCTCTGCCAGGCGTCGCGTATCATCACAGAGAATTTCGGTGTCCCCTACAGTCAGCCAAACCGGTGACGCCCCAGAAAAATCCGCAAAAAGCGGCGATACCAGTGGGTCATTCGGATCATGATCCTTCAGATACATGCCCGTCATTTCAGTGGCGCGATTTGCAGGCAGCACCACATCGGCGCGCGTGTTGGCTCTGAAACTCTCGCCAGAAAACGTCAGATCCGTCACTGGAGAAAACGCAAACGTTGCAGCAGGCAGAGGCAAGCTGGCCGTCAACAGGTGCTGCAACAAAGACAATATCAAACACCCACCGGCGCTATCGCCACCCATGACGATATTTTCTGGCGAAATACCTGCATCTAAAAGGGAGAGATAGGCAGCCAGAACATCCTCACCCGCCACAGGAAAGACATGTTCCGGGGCCAAACGATAAAATGGCAAATAGGCCGCCGCACCCGTCATTTCAGACAATCGCGCCAGCATTGCCTGATGTGTTCTGGGGGAGCCGAAAACAAACCCCCCGCCGTGCACATAGAAAATCACTTTGGCACGGGACGCGCCCTTGCCTTCCACCCACAGCCCTTTGTCGGATCGACCAGTCACGCGCGCACCTTTTGGCATACGAAACAGATGACGCGCTTTGAATTCAAAATTCCGGCGTAATTTTTCTGGCGCGCCCCGTGCCAGTTGCGGTTTTTCCGTCAACCGCAACATAAGGTTCAGAACGGGGCGCTGCCAACTCATGCCAATTTGGCTTCGATCGCCTGCCAGATTTTTTCAGCGATGTTCACATCATCAAAACGTTCTAGCTCTTGAATGCCAGTGGGTGAAGTGACGTTGATTTCGGTTAGATAGTCCCCAATCACATCAATGCCGACAAACACCTGCCCTTTTTCACGCAACAGCGGGCCGATGGCGGCACAGATTTCCAGATCACGCGCACTGAGGGCGATTTTTTCAGGGCGACCACCTACATGCATATTAGAGCGGGTTTCCCCCGCGGCTGGTACGCGGTTAATTGCGCCCACAGGTTCGCCGTCCACAAGGATCACACGTTTGTCGCCATTGCTGACATCAGGCAGAAATTTTTGCACGATTAGGGGTTCGCGGCTGAAACTGCTGAACAACTCATGCAGGCTTGTGAGGTTGCGATCATTGGCATCAAGACGGAACACGCCTGCGCCCCCGTTGCCATATAGTGGTTTCAGAATAACATCACTGTGCTTTTCCTTGAACGCTTTGATCGTGTCCAGATCACGTGCCACGGTGGTGGGCGGCGTCAGGTCAGGAAAATCCAGTACCAACAGTTTTTCAGGGTAATTGCGCACCCAAAATGGGTCATTCACAACCAACACCTGCCCCTTGAGCCGATCCAAAAGATGCGTTGAGGTGATATAATGCATGTCAAAAGGCGGGTCCTGACGCAGCCAGATGACATCAAAATCGGCTAGATCAACCCGTTCCACCGGGCCAAGATCAACATGATTTCCCTGTTCGCGGCGCACGGTCATTTTCTGACCACGTGCAGTGATGTCGCCCTCTTCATAGGCGAGCATATCCGGGGAATAGAAAAACAGCTCGTGTCCACGCGCCTGTGCCTCTTCGGCAAGGCGAAAGGAACTGTCTGCATTGATATCAACTGACCCGATCGGATCCATCTGAAAGGCAATTTTCATGGGTATCCCTTTAAAAGCTTGCCCATTACATGGCGCATGAACGGGACCTGTTCAATGCTGATTAAGCAGCAATCATGCCAACAAAGCGTTTTCGAGTATCTGAATTTCACCTGTGCCATTCACCAGCGCCGCATCAAAACGCATGTTAGTCAATTGCCCGCTTGGTTCATTTGTCACAAATTCGCTTGCTGCATCAAAGATACGCTGTGTCTGCGCGGCGCTGATCCGAAGGGCTGCGCGATCAAAACTGCGACTTTTCTTAACCTCGACAAAGACACACCCATCGGCATCGCGAAAAATAAGATCAATTTCGCCCGCTTTGCCACGCCAACGTCGCGCAACAAGGTGATATCCGCCATCCAGATATATGCGTTCCACAGATCGTTCCGCAGCGTCCCCGGCCAGATGCGCAGTCAGGCGCCGCGCTTGCCGGGCGTTGGCGGGCGTCGAACAATCAGATTTCAACTGACGTGATGGCAACGGCATGGCAAATTCCTAGTGGTCTTTTAATGCTAGGGCCATTTGATAAATTTTTCGTTTATGCGCCCCAAAAGCCATTGCCACGGTTTCAGAGGCATCTCGAACTGACATGGTTTCCATAGCTTTCGACAACGCTGCTTCCAGATCGGCCTCGTCTGTTTGATTGGGTTTGACACGCTCAATCAAGACAACGATCTCGCCTTTGACTTTCTGATCCTTCAGCTCTTGCGCCAGATCCGCCAAAGTTCCGCGACGCACTTCTTCGAATTTTTTGGTCAATTCGCGACACACAACGGCCTGCCTGCCCCCCCCCAAGGCCTCGGCAGCATCGCGCAACATATCGGCCACCCGTTTGGGCGATTCGTAAAACACCAATGTCCCCGGAACTGATGCAATTTCCTGCATCGCAGTTTTACGCGCATTTTTCGTGTTGGGCAGGAAACCTGCAAAAAAGAATGCATCTGTGGGCAATCCCGCCAAGGTCAGGGCGGTGATAATTGCCGACGGTCCCGGTGCCGATGTTACGAGGTGCCCGACCTCTGCGGCCTCGCGACTAAGATGGTATCCGGGATCGGCAATCAAGGGTGTTCCGGCCTCGCTCGCATAGGCCACGCTCTTGCCCTCAGCCAACGCACCAAGCAGCTTTGCCCGCACCCCGGCCCCTGAATGATCGTGATACGCAATAAGCGAACGCCCGCCCAGTGGCACACCATGAATGTCCAGCAGACGTCGCAAGGAACGCGTGTCTTCGGCGGCAATGACATCGGCACTGGCAAAAATGTCCAACGCACGCAATGTGATATCCCGCGCGGTGCCAATGGGTGTTGCGACAAAGTACAACCCGGGCTGCAATCTTTGGATTTGATGATTCAAGGCTGGACCCGATCTGAGTGACGTCTATTATCTTTCCCCGTACCAGCCTCTTGAACCGGGCGCTATAAGTCCCGGGAACATCCGCAGCCAGCAAGGACCGATTTCATGATTGCCTTTATTACCTCTGCTCACAAGTTTCTGAAAGGGGCTATGCTGGGTCTGGCCACATTGACATTGGCTGCCTGCGAGCCAACCGTAGGCGGTGGGCCAAGTGTCGACACCACAAAACCTGTTGCCGTGGCATTGTTGGTGCCCAAAGGATCTTCCAAATCTGGTGATGCGCTGCTTGCTCAAAGCCTTGAGAATTCCGCACGCCTTGCAATCAATGATCTGGATGGGGTCAAGGTTGATTTGCGGGTCTATGCCACCGCAGGTGACGCAGCTACCGCGCAGGCGGCGGCTGTACAGGCGGTGAATGACGGTGCAAAGATCATCCTTGGACCCGTTTACGCCGAAGCGGCCAATGCTGTGGGCGTTGCGGTTGCCCCAAGTGGCGTGAACGTTCTGAGTTTTTCCAACAACACCACCATTGCAGGCGGCAACGTGTTCGTCTTAGGGCCAACCTTTCAGAATACGGCTAATCGACTGGCCTCTTTTGCTGCCTCTCAAGGCAAGGGACGTATCCTAGTCGTAAACGCCCAAAACCTGTCAGGACAGCTTGGCAAACAGGCCATCGATTCGGCCATTTCCCACACATCTGCCTCCAATGCCGGCAACGTTTCTTATGAGTTTTCTCAAAGCGGTGTCGTCAATGCAGTCAGTCGTGTGCGTGACAAAGTCGAACTTGAAGGTGCTGACACGATTTTCCTGACGGCAGATACCTCGGGTGCCTTGCCATTGTTTTCCCAGATGCTGCCAGAGGCCGGAGTGCGCCCAGAAAATGTTCAATACGTCGGGCTGACACGATGGGATATCCCGTCACAAACCTTGTCGCTGCCGGGTGTTCAAGGCGGATGGTTTGCCCTGCCTTCACCGGGCCTGACATCGCAGTATCGTGCGCGGTATCAATCGGCCTATGGCGGCCAACCCCATCCGATTGGTGGATTGGCTTATGATGGCATTGCTGCCATCGGGGCATTGGTCAAAGCTGGCAAAAGCAATGCATTGACAGGTCCGGCCCTAACACAAGGTGCGGGATTCCAAGGTGTAAACGGTATTTTCCGTCTGCGTGCAGATGGCACAAATGAACGCGGCCTTGCCGTTGCAACAGTCCAAGACAGACAGGTGGTTGTGATTGACCCTGCCCCAAGACGCTTCGGCGGCGCCGGCTTCTAAGCCACAAACGCCCGCCCTTCCGGAACCACCCGCAGGGTTGGTTTGTGATCCCGATGCGATTTTTGATCGTGTCGGGTTGAGCAATTCCATTGCCGCGATATTTGAAAGCGCCCCAGATAACAGCGGTGCCCGCACCGAGATTTCGCGCATCTTGCTAGACGCACGCAAAGCAGGCAACAAAGCCATCGAAGTGGCGTTCAAAGCCGCCCCTTTTGATGCCTGGCCAATGACGCGATCTTATACTTGGCTGACGGATTGCCTTGTGGCGGCGACATACCATGCCTGCATCACCTATCTGCATCCCCTGAGCAATCCGACAGAAGGCCAGCGCATCGCGCTTTTTGCGGTTGGCGGGTATGGTCGCGGGGAAATGGCCCCGCAATCGGATGTCGATCTGCTGTTTCTGACCCCCTATAAAACCACCGCATGGGCCGAAAGCGTGATTGAATCCATGCTTTATATCCTTTGGGATTTGCGCCTAAAAGTTGGCCACAGCACCCGCACGGTCATGGATTGCTTGCGCTTGGGCGGCGAAGATTACACGATCCGCACTGCCCTTCTTGAGCATCGGTTTTTACAAGGTTATGCGCCTTTGGCCGATGAATTGTATGATCGGCTCCACAAAGATTTGTTCAAGGGCAGCGAGCGCGAATTTATCGAGGCCAAGCTGGCAGAGCGCGACGCGCGCCACATTAAACAAGGGCAGCGGTATGTGGTGGAACCCAACATTAAGGAAGGCAAAGGCGGGCTGCGCGATTTGCAATCTTTGTTCTGGATCGCAAAATACGTCTATCACGTGAAAACTGTTGCTGAACTGGTTGATCTTGACCTGTTTACCCAAGATGAATTTCATCTGTTTGAACGGGCTGAAAATTTCCTGTGGGCCACACGCGCGCATCTGCATCTGATCAACAAGCGTCCTGTGGAAAAGCTGAGCTTTGACATGCAGGTGATGGTCGCCGATGCGATGGAATACACCGACAAAGGTGGCCGTCGTGCGGTTGAACATTTCATGCAGGATTTCTTTCGCCATGCCACTGCGGTTGGCGATCTGACCCGCATTTTGCTGACTAAGTTGGAAGCCACCCACGCCAAGGCTGCGCCTTTGGCGGAACGCATTCTGCGCCGTCGCCCAAAGATAAAATCCGGCTATCAGGTCATTCACAATCGTCTTGCGATCAAAGATGACACTGCATTTCTCATAGATCGGCTTAACCTTCTACGTCTGTTTGACGAGGGCTTGCGCACAGGGTTGCTGATCCATCCGGATGCCATGCGTCTGGTCACCGCCAACTTGCATTTGATTGATGATCAGATGCGCAATGATCCGGTTGCGCAGCAGATTTTCCTTGATCTGTTGGTGAAACGCGGCAATCCGGAACGCGCTTTGCGCCGGATGAACGAACTTGGTGTCTTGTCAGCCTTTGTGCCCGAATTTGAACCCATCGTGGCGATGATGCAATTCAACATGTATCATTCCTATACGGTAGATGAGCACACCATTCAGGTGATTTCCAACTTTACCCAGATCGAAAAACTGGAACTGGAAGAACAATTACCCCTGTCCACCGATATTCTGAAACGCGGCATCAACCGCAAGGTTCTTATGGTCGCTATGCTGCTGCACGACATCGGCAAGGGGCGCGATATAGATCATTCGATCCTTGGCGCACAGATGACACGTAAGGTGGCCCCGCGTCTGGGAATGAACAAAGCTGAATGTGACACTGTGGAATGGCTGGTGCGCTATCATTTGCTAATGTCGGACACTGCGCAAAAACGCGATATTGCCGATCCACGCACCATTCGCGATTTCGCCAAGGCTGTGCGCACGGTTGAACGGCTTGATCTGCTGACAGTTTTGACAGTCTGCGACATTCGCGGGGTTGGTCCGACCACATGGAACAACTGGAAAGCCGTCTTGATCCGCGCCTTACATGGTCAGACCAAGACCGCGCTTGAGGAAGGCATGGAAGCCCTGAACCGCGAGCAACGCGGGGTCGACGCCAAGAAATTGTTGCGCAAAGCGCTGACTGGTTGGGATGCCTCAGCACTGCGCGTGGAAACCCAGCGCCATTATGATCCTTATTGGCAAGGCTTTCATGTCACTGCGCATGTGGTCTTTGCCCGATTGCTGCGTGACATTCAGGATGACGAAATCCAAATCGACCTGCATCTTGATGAGGATCGCGATGCCACGCGGGTGTGTTTTGCCATGGCCGATCATCCCGGAATTTTCAGCCGGATGTGTGGGGCGCTGGCCCTTGTCGGGGCCAATATCGTAGATGCGCGCACATTTACGTCCAAGGATGGGTATGCCACGGCTGCTTTTTGGATACAGGATGCCGATGGTCATCCGTATGAGGCCAGCCGCCTGACCCGCCTTTCACAGATGATCCATAAAACCATCAAGGGCGAAGTGGTGACAACTGAAGCCATCAAATCACGCGATAAAATAAAAAAACGCGAACGTGCCTTTCGTGTGCCGACAACCATTACCTTTGATAACGAGGGCAGCGAGATTTACACCATCATCGAGGTGGATACCCGTGATCGCCCCGGATTGCTGTATGATCTCACGCGCACCCTTGCCAACACCAATGTTTACATTGCGTCCGCCGTGATTGCGACCTATGGCGAACAAGTTGTGGATACTTTTTATGTCAAAGACATGTTCGGCCTGAAATTTCACACCAAATCCAAACAAGACACATTGGAGCGTAAATTGCGCGAAGCGATCACCAAAGGCAGCGAGAGGGCACACGCGTGAAACCAATCCGCCTGCTGCGCAGCTTTCTGACCGTCGGAGGTTGGACCATGGCCAGCCGCGTATTGGGCTTTCTGCGCGACGCAATGATCTTGGCCTTTTTGGGCACGGGCCCTTTGTACGAAGCCTATGTCGTGGCTTTTCGCCTGCCCAATATGTTCCGCCGTTTTTTCGCCGAAGGCGCGTTCAATATGGCGTTCATTCCGATGTTTTCCAAAAAACTGGAAGGCGATGAAAATCCGCAGGGATTTGCCCAAGAGGCCTTTGCCGGATTGGCCAGTGTTCTGATTGTTCTGACATTGCTGGCACAACTGGCGATGCCATGGCTGATCTGGGGATTGGCATCAGGCTTTGCCGGACAAGAACAATTTGCACTGTCGGTCGAATTTGGCAGAATTGCCTTTCCCTATATCCTGTTCATTTCATTGGCCGCGCTTCTGTCTGGTGTGTTGAACGCAACCGGGCGATTTGCCGCCGCGGCGGCAGCGCCTGTGTTGCTGAATATCCTGTTGGTCGCGATCATGGCTGGCGCACATTGGTTGGGCAAAGATGTCGCGCGCGCCTTGGTCTGGGGTATCCCGGTGGCCGGTGTGGCACAGTTTGCGCTGGTAGCTGTGGCTGCCACGCGCGCAGGGTTTCCCATCCGTCTGCGCCGCCCTCGTCTATCACCTGATATGCGACGGTTAATAAAAGTGGCCGTACCGGCCGCTTTGGCCGGAGGCGTGGTGCAGATTAACCTTTTGGTTGGCCAGCAAGTTGCATCGTATTTTGATCACGCGGTCGGATGGCTCTTTGCGGCGGATCGCCTATACCAACTGCCTTTGGGTGTGGTTGGGATCGCTGTTGGGGTTGTGTTGTTGCCCGATCTGTCCCGCCGCCTTAAGGCCGGTGATGATGTCGGTGCGCGTGAGGCATTTTCACGCTCGGGCGAGTTGGCGTTGGCATTGACCCTGCCCTGCGCAGTTGCGTTGTTGGTTATTCCTTTGCCCTTGGTATCTGTCCTGTTTGAACGCGGTGCAATCACAACCGATGACAGTGCATCCATTGCAGTGGCGGTGGCGATCTATGGCCTTGGCCTGCCTGCATTCGTATTGCAAAAACTGCAACAACCGCTGTTCTTTGCCCGCGAAGACACCCGCAGCCCATTTCGATTTGCGGTTTGGGCAATGGTTATCAATGCTGCCGTTGCCATTGGGTTGGCCCCTGTGATCGGCTGGATTGCTCCTGCGATTGCCACCACTTTGGCCGCTTGGGTTATGGTGCTATTACTGCACCGTGGCGCACGATCAATGGGAGATGTGGCGCGGTTTGACACACGTTTTCGCCGCCGTATCTGGCGTATCATTGCGGCGTCTTTGATAATGGGTGCGGAGTTGTGGGCAGCACTTTTGGTGCTTGGCCCCATGTTGGGTATGGACGGATGGCGATATCTGGCACTGGCGCTTTTGATCACGTCTGGCATCATCTGCTACTTTGTAAGCGGATTTGGGTTGCGTGCCTTTGCTCTCTCCGATTTCAGACGAAATCGGGGATAAGGGACATTTTCCCTCTGCCCTAATGGACATTCCCCCGATGTATTTTCACTAAGAAAAAGTGATGTCAGTCGTGCCGGATCATGGCTCGGATTTTGGTCCAGCCCCCCGGAACCAGCAGGAATGACAACCCAAAGCCTGTGGCAAAACCAGCGATATCAGCCACCCAGTCGCTATTGCCTCCAAACAGCAGGCCAAAAAGGAGTTGAATACCCAGAAGAAAGCCAATCATCGTAAAGGCGCGTGCCTGATTTGCACCCACAACACCAAGACTGACCCACAAAATAAACGTGAACGCGCCGATCAGACCATAGATGCCCGGAAAGGCACCGATCAGCCAATAAGGTGTGTCCAGTACTAAGGCATAAGTGGTGGCACCAACGATGCCAGATAGCAGAAAAATAACCACAACCGCCCAAGAGGCAAAGCGTTCCGCTACCATTTTGCCAATCGCCAACACCATAACACCTGCGAAAATCGCGTGGGTGATGTTTGCGTGTACGAATTGATAGGACAAAAAGCGGATCAACAATTCTGATGGATACAGGTTGTTTTCGCGCATCCATTCAAAAATTTGGTCATTGAACCCATAATCTTGAATAATAGCCTGTCGCCACCCAATGGCCCGCGCCCCGCCAATGACGCCTTGACTACCCAGCCACAGCACCAGTTCCACCCCGATCAGCACCAAAAACAGCGCCACCACGACGGGGGGCACTGGGTTTACCGGGCTTTGTGGAGGTTCATGTTGGAAATCATCACTCATGTAGGGGCCCTTTCTTGACGGCATCCTGCGCCATGGGTAAGGCAGGCAGACGCGTAAATCCAGACGGAGTTTTCATCATGACTGAGGCGGTCCAAACGTCTTTGCCTTTCACGCCACGGGTTTTCTCGGGTATTCAGCCATCTGGTGGCTTGACGCTCGGCAATTATCTGGGGGCGCTGAAGCGATTTGCCGACACGCAGGATAGCGGCACGCAGTCGCTGTATTGCATGGTTGATTTGCATGCGATCACCGTCTGGCAAGATCCCGCAAAGCTGCGTCATGCGACGCGTGAACTGTGCGCTGGATTCATTGCATCCGGTCTTGATCCGCAGAAATCCATTCTGTTCAATCAATCGCAAGTCAGTGAGCACACGCAACTTGCGTGGATTTTCAATTGTGTTGCCCGCACGGGCTGGATGCAACGCATGACGCAATTCAAGGATAAAGCCGGCAAGAATGCGCAGAACGCATCACTTGGCCTGTTTGCTTATCCTGCGCTGATGGCGGCAGATATTCTGATTTATCACGCAACCCATGTACCTGTGGGCGAAGATCAGAAACAGCATTTGGAATTGACTCGAGACATCGCAACCAAGTTCAATCATGACTATGGCGTTGATTTCTTCCCGATTACCGAACCTGTAATCGAAGGTGCTGCCACCCGCGTAATGAGCCTGCGGGACGGATCAAAGAAGATGTCAAAATCTGATCCATCTGATGCCAGCCGCATCAATATGACCGATGATGCCGACACTATCGCCAAGAAGATCCGCAAGGCTAAGACCGATCCAGAGGCCCTTCCTTCTGAGGCAAAAGGATTGGAAGATCGCCCAGAGGCGCGCAACCTTGTGAATATTTATGCCGCTTTGGCAGATATGTCAGTGGATGATGTTCTGCGTGAAGCAGGCGGCAAACAGTTCAGCGCATTCAAGCCAATGCTGTCTGAGCTCGCCGTCGAGAAGCTTGCGCCAATTTCAACAGAAATGGCACGACTGATGCAGGACACTGCGGAAATTGATGCGATTCTGGCCAAAGGCGCAGCAGATGCACGGGTCATTGCGGCACCAATTTTGAAAAAGACTTACGAAATCGTTGGCATGGTTGGAGCGTGACCCAGCGTAATTAATTGCCACGTCTATTGCACCCTCGGTCGCAATAGACGTGGCTTTTATTCTGCCCTAGCATCCGCCCAACACAAGGGAGATCGCAATGGCTGTTGGTCAGAATATTCGCACCTATTTCAACGGCACTTGGCAGGATGGGGACATCCCCATCATCAAGTCCGCCGATCACGGCGCATGGCTTGGTACAACGGTTTTCGATGGAGCGCGGTTCTTTGAGGGCGTCACGCCTGATCTTGAAGCGCATTGCGCACGCGTGAACCGCTCCGCCGCCACGTTGATGTTGCAACCAACGGTTTCAACTTCAGATATGATGAGTATAGTGCACGAAGGGCTTGTCGCATTTGGCAAAGATCAGGCCGTGTATATTCGCCCAATGTATTGGGGCATCCATGGCGATGCCACCGCGATTGTACCGTCACAAGAAGAAACTGGTTTTGCTATTTGCCTAGAAGCCATTCCTATGGCGCAGGCCACCGCAACCACCACATTGACGCGCACCCGGTTTCGCCGCCCCGTGCTCGAGGATGCAGTGGTTGATGCCAAAGCCGGGTGCCTTTACCCCAACAACGCGCGGATGTTGACAGAGGCGCGTTCCAAGGGATTTGGCAACGCGCTTGTGGCGGATGTCATTGGCAATGTTGCGGAAACAGCAACGGCGAATGTATTCATGGTCAAAGACGGAGAAATCTTTACGCCTGTGGCTAATGGCACGTTCTTGTCTGGTATTACGCGTGCACGTCACATCAGCAATATGAAAGCCGAGGGAATCGCGGTTCATGAAACCGTTCTGACGTTTGATGATTTTCATGCCGCAGATGAAGTATTCTTGTCAGGCAACATGTCAAAAGTCACCCCAGTAACGGCGTTTGACGAGACCAATTATCAGGTGGGGCCTGTGACCAAACGCGTGCGCGAGATGTATTGGGATTGGGCTTTTTCCACAAACTAGCGTCTTTCTGCACTTTTATCTGGACCTATCATCTGCCATTGCCTGAGCACGGCGTATCCGTCATGATTGCGCCAAGGGAGATAGACTCATGCGCAAGTTTCTTGTTGTTCTGGATGACAGTCGTGAATGCCTTAACGCTATGCGTTTTGCGGCCATGCGTGCGGCACATACCAATGCCGGCGTAGAGATTTTATCGATTATTCCACCGGATGAATTCAATCATTGGATTGGTGTGGGTGATTTGATGCGCGAAGAAGCGCGCGAACGCATTCATGCTCATTTTGAAGTTTTCGCAAAATGGATGAGAGACAAGCAAGGCGTTGATCCTGAATTGGTCATTCGCGAAGGCGAACCCGCTGCCGAGATTTTGGCACAGGTCCAAGAAGACCCAGATGTTGGGGTTTTGGTGTTAGGGGCTGCGACCGATCGTAAAGGTCCGGGGCCCTTGGTCACGCAAATGACAAAAAACGCCGGCGTTTTGCCGATTCCTCTTACCATCGTGCCCGGCGATCTTTCCAAAGAACGTCTCGAAGCAATCACCTGATCCCAAAAGGCAGATATCCCCATTGCGGAATAGGTAAAATCATGGGGGTACCTGTGCGGGTCACTCCAACTTAGAATCGTTCCAAACCTTGACACTTGACGCCTCTGAGCGCATATCCCAAGGCAGAGATGAAAGGCGCCCAGATGTTTATTCAAACAGAGTCGACCCCAAACCCAGCCACGTTGAAATTCCTGCCCGGGCAGACTGTACTGTCTACGGGAACCGCGGATTTTCCCTCACCAGAGGGCGCAAGCGCATCTCCTCTGGCAAGTCGCATCTTTGCGGTAAGCGGTGTTGCGGGGGTTTTCTTTGGTCATGACTTTGTGACTGTGACCAAGGCCACAGAAATCGAATGGGATCATATCAAGCCAGCCATCCTTGGCGCGATCATGGAACATTTCCAGTCTGGCCAACCAGTGATGGCGGGCGAAGCCACAGCACCTTCGGGGCATGCAGAGCATTCTGGTCCGGATGCTGATGTTGTAAACATCATCAAAGAATTGCTGGATACACGCGTCCGCCCAGCCGTTGCGCAAGATGGTGGCGATATTACTTTCCATGGTTTTGACCGCGGCATTGTCTATCTGCACATGCAGGGCGCCTGTGCGGGTTGCCCATCCTCAACATTGACCCTAAAAATGGGCATCGAAAACCTGCTACGCCATTACATCCCTGAGGTGACAGAGGTGCGTCCGGTTGCCGTCTGATCCACTTGTACTAGGGTTTGACACATCGGCCGCGCATTGCGCGGCCGCTTTGCTGTGTGGCGATCACGTGATTGCCTCCACAGCGCAAGACATGGCGCGGGGACAAGCAGAACACCTGATGCCCCTGATACTTGGACTGTTGGCGGATGCCGATTTTGCCCTCTCTGATCTGGACGCCATCGGTGTGGGAATCGGTCCGGGCAATTTCACCGGCATTCGCATTTCCGTATCTGCAGCGCGTGGTCTGGCATTGGCATTGGACTGCCCTGCCATTGGCGTCTCAACCTTTGACGCAACCCGCCTACATGATGCGCAACAAAGCGTGATAGTGCCTGCGCCGCGTGATCAGGTGTATCTGTCACAACCGGGCCTCCCAACGCCTACCTTGATCCCGCAGGACGATATTGCGAACATCGAGGTCATGGCGCCCCCTTCTGCACAGGTTTTAGCAGAGAACATAGCCCGGATGGCATCCCAGCATTTGGGGCAAAACACCCCGCTTCCAGCACCGCTGTATATCAAACCTGCCGATGCTGCCCCTGCCCGTGATTTGCCACCCGTGATCTTGCCGTGACCGCCGAAGACCTCGCTCATATCTATGCTCAGGCCTTTCAAAACGTACGCGTCTGGAGTGCCGATGAAATCACGTCCTTTCTGACCTCTCCCTTATGTTTTACGGCAACCCATCCCGAAGGGTTTGCCATCGGACGGGTGATTGCAGATGAGGCGGAGCTGATCACCATCGCCGTGCACCCAGATAAACAAGGCAGTGGCATCGGATACGGCCTGTTGCGCGACTATGAAACAACAGCCAAAGCACGCGGCGCGGCGCGATCTTTCCTTGAGGTGGCCAGCGATAATACAGCCGCGATCACGTTGTATGAACGTGTGGGATATACCCAAAGCGGGACGCGTCGCGCCTATTACACGCGCAATGATGGCTCCACCTGCGATGCTCTTTTATTGGAAAAATGGCTCACCTAAAGACATGTCTCTTTGCGTCACTTCTTGCCCATTTGGTCAGGAATCGGTTGACCCCCGCCCTTCAACACGGCCTTATTTAATAAATGATCCAACGCGTTCATTTCAATTCAACAGCCGATGTGAAGGTAAAAATCGGCTGAATAATCGTGGGAGAGACACATGACCCTTATGACAAAATTTCTGGGGGCTGCGGCAGTCGTCGCCCTTTCGGCGGGTGCTGCACTTGCAGAACCAGCGCTGATTTTCGATCTTGGTGGTAAATTCGACAAATCCTTTAACGAGGCCGCCTTTGCTGGTGCGCAACGCTGGAGCGAAGAAACTGGCGGCACATTCCGCGAAATCGAATTGCAATCCGAAGCCCAACGTGAGCAAGCCCTGCGCAGGTTCGCAGAAGCGGGCTCAAACCCCATTGTTATGACAGGGTTTGCCTTTGGTAATGTTCTGGAAGAAGTCGCACCGGATTACCCCGATACCAAATTCGCAATCATCGACATGGTCGTGGATCAACCCAACGTGCGCTCAGTTGTATTCAACGAACACGAAGGATCATATCTGGTGGGCATGATGGCCGCGATGGCGTCAGAATCGGGAACCGTTGGGTTTATTGGTGGCATGGACATACCACTCATCCGCAAATTCGCCTGTGGGTATGCCCAAGGCGTCAAGGCCGTGAACGCCGATGCCGTGGTCATCCAAAATATGACGGGCACCACCCCTGCCGCTTGGAATGACCCCGTGAAAGGCACAGAGTTGACCAAGGCACAAATCGCCCAAGGGGCCGACGTGGTCTATGCCGCGGCTGGCGGCACGGGTGTGGGCGTTCTGCAAACGGCAGCGGACGAAAACATCCTGTCCATCGGCGTGGACAGCAATCAGAACTATCTGCACTCTGGCAAGGTTCTGACCTCGATGATGAAGCGCGTGGACAATGCGGTTTATAATGCGATGTCATCAGGCGCTGATCTGGAAACCGGATTTAACGTTATGGGCATTGCCAATGGTGGCATTGGGTACGCGATGGATGAACATAACGCAGCTCTTGTCAGCGCTGACATGCAAGCCGCTGTTGACGCGGCCGCAAGCCAGATCGCAAACGGCTCGCTGAGCGTGCATGACTATATGGCCGACAACAACTGCCCGGTTGAATAAACCTTATGACAGTCATCAAAACACAGGGGCGGCCGGATAAGGCCGCTCCAGCCATTGAACTTCGCGGTATTTCCAAGGCCTTTGGCCCCGTGCAGGCCAACAAGGACATTTCAATCGCCGTTCAACCCGGCACCATCCACGGCATCATAGGTGAAAACGGCGCGGGGAAATCCACCTTGATGTCGATCCTTTATGGGTTTTACAAAGCTGACCGAGGCGAGATTTTCATCCATGGATTACAACGGCAGATTCCTGACAGCCAAGCCGCCATTTCTGCGGGTATTGGCATGGTGTTCCAGCATTTCAAATTGGTAGAAAATTTCTCGGTTCTGGAAAACGTTATCCTTGGGGCGGAAGACGGCAGCCTCTTGCGTCCATCGCTAAGACGAGCACGCAAAGAATTGCTTCAGCTGGAAAAAGAATACGGCTTGAATGTCGACCCAGACGCACTCATTGAAAACCTGAGTGTCGGACATCAACAACGTGTCGAGATTCTCAAGGCGCTGTATCGCAAGGCAGAAATCCTTATTCTGGATGAACCTACGGGGGTTCTGACCCCTACCGAGGCAGATCAACTTTTCCGCATTTTGGATCGACTGCGCGATGAAGGTAAAACCATTATCCTAATCACGCACAAACTGCGCGAAATCATGGAATACACCGACACCGTCAGTGTTATGCGTCGCGGAGAGATGACCGCGACAGTAGCGACAGCAGACACAAACCCCGAACATCTGGCCGAATTGATGGTGGGCCGCAAGGTTTTGCTGCGTGTGGACAAGGTTCCAGCAACACCCGGTGCGACGGTGCTGGATGTGCAAAATCTTAAGGTTGTGGATGACAAAGGTGTCGCCCGCCTGAAGGGCATCGATCTGAATGTCCGCGCAGGTGAAATTCTTGGCATCGCAGGGGTCGCCGGAAACGGGCAATCCGAATTATTAGAGGTTCTGGGAGGCTATGCCACTGGAACGGGTACCATCACTATGAATGGGACCTCCCTACCCCTTACCGGCAAAGAGGCAAACGGGCAGGCCCGCCGCGCGACTGGGATTGCCCATGTTCCCGAAGACCGCCAACACGAAGGTCTGATCATGAATTTCTCAGCTTGGGAAAATACCGTGTTTGGCTATCACCATGACCCTGTCTTTCAATCTGGTGCCTTGATGAACAATGTCGCCATTTTGGCAGAAGCAGGTGATAAGATGGAGCGTTTTGACGTACGTCCCCCAAACCCGCGCCTTGCAGCCAAGAACTTTTCAGGTGGCAATCAGCAAAAAATCGTTCTGGCCCGAGAAATCGAACGCAACCCGGACCTTTTGCTCATTGGCCAACCCACCCGCGGGGTGGATATTGGCGCCATTGAATTCATTCATCAGCAAATCGTATCCCTGCGCGATCAGGGCAAGGCCATTTTGCTGGTCAGTGTCGAACTTGAGGAGATACTTTCCTTAGCTGACCGTGTGGCGGTGATGTTTGACGGGCAAATCATGGGCGAACGCCAGACCGCAGAAACCGACGAAAAAGAGTTAGGACTGATGATGGCTGGTGTATCAGGAGAGGCCGCATAATGGAAAAGATGCCGCATTGGGCCGATGTCTTGCTGATTCCACTCATCAGCCTGCTTCTAGCCGCGCTTTTATCTGCCTTGGTTATTCTCGCCATTGGAGAAAGCCCAGCTGCGGCCTTTAATTTGATGGTTGAAGGGGCGTTAATGCGCTCTGCCGGATGGGGTTATACGCTCTATTACGCTACAAACTTCATGTTTACGGGGTTGGCCGTCTCGGTCGCCTTTCATGCACGTATCTTCAATATTGGTGGTGAAGGTCAGGCGATGTTGGGGGGGCTGGGTGTTGCGCTGGCGTGTTTATACGTCCCTTGGCCGCATTGGTCCTTGGCATTGATAGGGGCAAGCGTTGGGGCGGCGTTGTTTGGTGCGCTTTGGGCCTATATCCCCGCGATCCTTCAGGCCAAACGCGGCAGCCATATCGTAATCACCACCATCATGTTCAATTTCATTGCGGCAGCAGTGTTGAATTACATTCTGGTCAATATCCTACGTCCGGTGGGGGCCATGGACCCGGCCACCGCAAAATTTCCTGATGCAACACATTTGCCCACATTCCGAGACATGTTTTCAACAGCTGACACGATCCTGTTTCGCGGCGCACCGGCCAACGTGACGTTTTTTGTCGCGGTCGCAGCCTGTGTGGTGGTTTGGGTTCTGATTTGGCGCACGCGTCTGGGATATGAAATCCGCAGCTTTGGTGAATCTGAAACGGCGGCAAAATACGCTGGGATTTCACCGGTTAAAATCACCGTCATTGCCATGTTGATTTCCGGGGCCTTGGCTGGGTTGATGTCCGTAAACACAACAATGGGCGAGAGTGAGCGTCTGATCCTGAACTCGACAGAAGGGGCCGGATTCATTGGTATCGCCGTGGCATTGATGGGGCGCAGCCACCCGTTTGGTGTGTTTCTGGCAGCGATACTGTTTGGATTTTTGTATCAAGGCGGCGCGGAGCTCGCTCTTTGGACCAGCATCCCGCGGGAATTGATCGTGGTTATTCAGGCACTGGTAATCCTGTTTACCGGGGCCTTGGACAATATGGTGCGCATGCCGCTGGAAAAACTGTTTCTGGCGTTGCGAAAGGAAGGTGCCTGATGGATTTCCTGTCGCTTTTTGATCTTTCCGTTCTGGACAGCACCGTACGCCTTGCAGTTCCTTTATTGTTGGCATGCCTTGCCGGATTATTTTCCGAACGCGCAGGTATTTTTGACATCGGACTTGAAGGTAAAATGCTTGCTGCTGCCTTTTTTTCGGCGGCGGTGGCGCATTTGACCGGATCGGTTTGGCTTGGCCTTTTGGCAGGTATCACCGCATCATTGGCCTTATCCCTACTGCATGGGTTGGCCTCGATCACCTTTCGCGGCAATCAACTGATCTCAGGCGTTGCAATCAATTTTCTTGCCGCAGGTATGACAGTTCTAGTTGCCCAGGATTGGTTTCACCAAGGCGGTCGCACGCCGTCCCTTATCGGTCAAGGGCGATTTAGCCCGATCGAATTACCCTTGGCGACAACTCTGAAAGACACCCCGGGTTTCGGTCCAGTTTATCATGATTTGATTTCGGGCCATTCGGTTTTGGTCTATCTAGCGTTGTTGATGGTTCCCGCGACATGGTGGATATTGTACCGCACCCGATTTGGGTTGCGCCTGCGCGCCGTGGGGGAAAACCCAGCAGCAGTGGATACTGCTGGCGTGTCGGTTGTGGGTCTTAGATATGCCGCAGTGATGATTTGCGGCGTTCTGTGCGGGATTGCAGGGGCCTATCTGGCAACAGCCCTGCAAGCAGGGTTTGTCAAAGACATGACCGCCGGTCGCGGGTTTATCGCGCTTGCGGCCCTGATCTTCGCAAAATGGCGCCCTTGGCATGCGTTGTATGCCACGCTGTTATTTGGATACCTTCAGGCCATCTCGCTGCGTCCGGATATCATCGAGTCGGCCATTGGCTTTACTGTGCAAATTCAATTGCTGGATGCCTTGCCCTATATTCTGACGGTCGTGATTCTTGCTGGTTTCGTCGGCAAAGCGATCCCGCCGCGCGCTGGTGGCGAACCTTACGTAAAAGAGCGATGATATAAGTCCAGTTTGGTGCCCTTTTTCAGGCCTGTCAGGGTTTTATCCCCTTGACAGGTTGCCAAACAATAGGCCCACGCGCTATGTGAAAACATGCAGATATACCTACCCATAGCCGAAGTTTCCGTGAACGCTTTCCTTCTTCTTGGATTGGGAGGGATGGTTGGAATCCTGTCTGGAATGTTTGGTGTCGGGGGCGGGTTTCTTATGACGCCGCTTTTGTTCTTTATAGGCATCCCACCCGCCGTAGCGGTTGCAACCGAAGCCAACCAAATTGTGGCCTCTTCTTTCTCTGGGGTTTTGGCCCATTTCAGGCGAAAGACGGTGGACCTCAGGATGGGCACGGTCCTGCTTATTGGCGGCTTGACAGGGGCGGCCCTTGGGGTCGTAATCTTTAACTATTTGAAATCCCTTGGTCAGGTCGATCTGCTGGTCAAGTTGTGTTACGTCGTGTTCCTTGGCATCATCGGTGGATTGATGTTCATCGAAAGCCTGAATGCGATCCGTAAATCACGCAAGGCAACTGGTCCGGTAAAACGCAAAAACCACAACTGGATTCACGGCCTACCATTTAAAATGCGTTTCCGTGTATCTGGCTTGTATATCTCTGTCATCCCACCGCTGGTTGTCGGGGTGTTCGTTGGTATTCTTTCGGCCATCATGGGCGTTGGTGGCGGGTTCATCATGGTGCCTGCGATGATCTATTTGCTGGGCATGCCCACCAAGGTTGTTGTTGGCACATCGCTTTTCCAGATTATCTTTGTGACTGCTTTCACCACCCTGTTGCATGCCACCACAAACTATACTGTGGATATGGCACTTGCGGTTTTGCTGTTGGTTGGCGGGGTGATTGGCGCGCAGATCGGCACCAAGATCGGCACGTATATGAAGGCCGAACAGCTTCGTATTCTGCTGGCAATGATGGTTCTTGCTGTTTGTCTTAAGTTGGCGTTTGATCTGCTGATCATGCCATCCGAGCTTTACTCTATTGGCGAAGCGGGAGGGCATTGATCATGCTGCGTTGGCTGACACTTGCCCTATGCCTTGCTGTACCGGTTCAGGCCGCAGAAGAGGTGGTTCTTGGCCTAAGCCAAGACGAAGTTGCCATCACGGCAACCTTCGATGGATCCGAGATCCTCGTTTTTGGCGCAGTGAAGCGTGAGGAGCCCATTCCCGCTGATGCGCCACCTTTGCAAGTGGTTGTCGCCATTTCTGGCCCCGGAGAGCCAGTCACAGTGCGCCGCAAAGAAAAGAAATTTGGCATTTGGGTGAATGTCGACAGTGTTCTGGTCGACTCGGCCCCCAGTTTTTACGCCGTTGCCACCAGTGGTCCGTTTAATCAGGTCATTACCGACACCGAAGATTTGCGATACCGCGTCTCAATCGAACGTGCGATCCGCTCTGTCGGCGCAGCCATGCACATTCAGGGCGCACAGGATTTTGCCGATGCGGTCGTACGTATTCGCGAAAACAATGGGCTGTATCAGATCATTGAAAACACTGTCGAAGTGCACGATCAGACATTGTTCAGCACATCCATCGCAATGCCTGCGAACCTGACCGAAGGCGATTATGCCACACGTATCTTCCTGACCCGTGGCGGCATGGTGGTTTCAGAATATGAAACCATTATTGACGTGCGCAAAGTGGGATTGGAACGTTGGTTATTCAACTTGTCGCGCCAGCAACCTTTGATGTACGGCCTGCTGTCTTTGGCAATCGCGATCGCCGCTGGGTGGAGCGCCTCTGCAGCCTTCCGTCTGATGCGTCAGGGCTAATCAACCACGCCCAATATAGGGCATCTGTGTTGCCATCACCGTCATGAATTGCACGTTTGCCTCAAGCGGCAACTCTGCCATATGCAAAACAGAGCGCGCAGCATCTGCCACATCCATAGTGGGCATTACGGGCGCTTTTGGATCGACCTCTTGTGCCCGTAAAATGAGGTCTTGGACCAGCTCGCTGCGCGCATTGCCGATGTCGATTTGCCCGCAGGCGATATTCAGATCGCGGCCATCCAATGACAACGATCGCGTCATGCCCGTAATCGCATGTTTTGATGTGGTATAGCACAGCGAATTGGAGCGCGGTGTATGGGCCGAGATTGATCCGTTGTTGATGATACGTCCCCCTTGTGGCGACTGCGAACGCATTTGCGCAAATGCCAGTCGCGCGCAAATGAACATGCCCCGCAGGTTCACGTTCATCACCGCATCAAATGCCTCTACCGAGATGTCATCAATTGTCGCAGAAGGTCCAAACACACCTGCGTTGTTGAACAAGACGTCTAAACGCCCTGCCTGTTTGGCAAACCTATCAAATACCTGCGCCATGTGCTCGGGGTTGGTCACGTCTCCGGGCAAAGCGATTGCATGATCAAACTGCGTGACCATCTCTTCCAGACGATCCTGCCTGCGCGCAATCAAACCAACCTGCCAACCTGCATTCAGGAAAGCCTCGGCCGTGGCGCGCCCAATTCCAGAACTCGCCCCAGTGATGATTGCCGTTTTCATTCTTCCAACCCCTCCAGCTTCAGCGGTGCTGCAACCACTCGCAGGTCATCAGTGCGCAATGAGTCTGTTGGTTTTGACAGGCGGTTGCGCACAACCCAGATCAGGCGTTCCTGTGCCCGTGTAATCGCGACATAGGCCAGCCGCTTCCACAAAGGCAGGCCCGCCTCGCTGCGCCCCATACGGGCAGCGGCATAAAGATCAGGCGCAAAGACCTGCACCGTCTCCCACTGCGATCCCTGTGCTTTGTGGATGGTCACAGCCGCGCCATGTAAAAAGGTCGCCCCCATACGTGCGGCATAGGGAATAAATGGCTCTTCCTCGTCGGGCATTTCGATTTTCACGATGCTGGCGGCGCTAACTTGCGGATCCTCTGCCCCCATTACATGAAGTCGCGAAAAGCCGGGTTTGCGACCAGGCCCAAGATAAATCACCTGCGCGCCTTTGATCAGGCCGCGCGCCTCGAGGTCCAGACGTTTTTTGCGATGCTTAAGGGGCAGTTCAAGCCCATCACAAATTAGGGGTTCGCCTTCCAAAAGCGCATCTTCTGGCGCGTCATACACCCGGCGAAAGGCATTGATCAGACGAATGCGCGTTGCGTTGCGCCACACCAACACGGGGCTGCGTGCCATCAGGTCCACCTCGACCCGCTGCCCCCACACCACGCGTTCATCTGCACGCGCTTTATCTTCGACCATACGCTCGAAATCCTCAAACGTTAGGTGCGGATCAGCGAGCGCATGCGCCAGATCAAGAATGGGGTTATCTGCCTCTTGGCGGTGAATACGGTCCAGTGTGAGTTTGGATTTCTCAGGCAACCCTTCAAACACCATCGACCCGGATTGATTGACTGGTGCAAGTTGCGCCGGATCTCCAAACAAAACGAGCGTTGGAAAAATCTCTTTTAGGTCCTCAAACTGTCGATCATCCAGCATGGATGCTTCATCAACAAACCCAATATCCAAGGGTTCGTCCCGCCGCTTCCATCCAGTAATAAAATCTGACCCGCGCAAACCCGCCGCAGCCAAAGCCCCCGGAATGGATTTGTGTATCTGGTAAAAGGCATGGGCGCGGTCTAAGGCCTCATCAGTCAAGCCTTCCATCTCAGGGCGTTCCCCCTCACCGGCCAGCCACTGGGCGATCCGTTCATATTCCGGGTCATACACAGGGGTATAGATGATGCGATGAATGGTTGTGGCCGGTACACCACGCATTCGCAATACGCTGGCAGCCTTGTTGGTTGGTGCCAAAATTGCAAGGGTACGACGGTCTTTACTTTTCTTGCCTTCATAATCGCCCGAAACGATTGAAACGCCTGCACTATCTAACGCTTTGACCAACTCTCCTAATAGCATGGTTTTCCCAGAACCTGCCTTGCCGATAACTGCCGCGACAGCCGCTTTACCATCATAAGGTGGCGTCAGTAGACCATCATCCATATTGACACCCGCCCCGCGCAATAGCGTGGCAATATTATCGAAGGCTTCGGCCTGATCGTGAGAGAATGTCAGCGTATTTTGTGTCATGGCGGGACCCTACAGGGGCGCCATGACAAGTACCAGATGGGTTTTAGGCAGAACGCGCCAAGGCCAATTGCGGTGCCTGCCCGAAAGCGCGTTCAAACCAATGACGAGACAACTCTGGTGAAATACCTGCGCGGCGGGCCACCGCAGAACCCGCCTCTTGCGAATAACTCCATAAGCCAACGCTGATCTTTTCACGGCCTTCCCCACTGGCCCCCAAAATTTCCGGAGAGGAGCCGATCATCCGATAGATTCGCACCATACGCGCATCAAATACGCCAACGTAATGTTCAACACCAAACCCTTTCATCACTTCACCACCGGCCAGCATCAAGGCTGCCGCCGTGCGTGGATCTGCATCCCGGCTAAGGCAAAAGCGGGTGCATTCCCAGATGATGGGGCTTTGGATTTTCACGCCATCGGTCAGATCAAGGAAGTGATCATTCACCATGCAATCCCCAGTGGTTGGCAACAGGCGCATAGACCCACCATGGGTGCCGTCTGATTTTTCCCAAATCACATAAAGCGGATTGATCGCATCGTATTCATCGCGTTCTTCGCCGTTTTCATCAACGCTCACCTCCCAATTCAGACGCGTCTTGAACTGGTCTGCCCGGTCCAGAAACATGCTGCGTGCGAGTTTGGGAAAATTATGTAAATCGTTGGCGTAAATATAACGGATCATGCTGTGCCCCTTCCAATTTCGATGGAATGAGAGCTAGCGAAGCAAAATTAACCGCCCCCGACCGTCACGTCCGAGGCGTTAACCTTTAGACTACGATCAGACCGCGACTCATCGCACGCGCAACTGCATGCGTGGTGTTAAGTGCCCCCAATTTGAACCGCGCAGATTCGATATAAACCCGCAATGTGTGTTCCGAAATTGACAGCGTGTCCGCCACTTGCGCCCGGCTGTAGCCAACTGCCAATAAGGTCATAGCGTCGACTTCACGTGGTGAGAGCGCGCGGGATTGTTCGGGGCTTCTGTTGGGTTCGAATTCCAACGCCTTGTTGTTGAATTCATGCGCGATCAGGATCAAATCACGACGGTGCTTCTCGGTAAATTCCGCCCATGTGTCGTCGTCGCAATTGTGGCTGACCGTGAACAAGGCGAACTGTCCGTTTGGGCCGCGAATGGGCACCGAAAATCCTTGGTTGCCGACACCATGTTCGATGGCTTCTTTCTGAAAGGTACGGGCGGCTTTGCTCGACCAATCCAAACGTTTCCAATCCACAGGGTGAAACCGCTGATAGCACCCCACGATAACCGGATCGACCCTCAGGTAATCCTGAGACACATAATTCTCTACCCACTCGGGTGAGTATGTCCCGCATCCATATTGATCACCATCGGCATTCACCCAATGATAGACCATGTGATCGGCACCAAAGAGATCCCGCAGGTTCTCAATAGCTGCCTGAAGCGCGTCAAGCTCTTGCGCGCTCGCCAACTCCTCCAATATCGATTCCTGTCGCTGCTTCATCCCCATGAGCTTGCGCGCCTACCTTTTCAGCTTTCGACGCAATTTCAGTCGCGGCGATCAGCTGTGTGTCGTCCAGCTGTTCGGCCAACGCGTCCAACCCATTTGCATTAGCGAAGGTTTTCAGGTCTGCGAGAACGTCGAGTATCCAGTCGTATTTCATATTCACTCTCGTTTTCAGTAGTTAATGAAAGGTTAACACAAGCATAACACGAGCGATATCTTTGTGAAAATTCGCGAATTTCAACTCCCCCAAAATAGTGAGGGGCGGTTTTCTAAGATATTGATCAACAAATCGTCCTGGAGAGAAAAATGAAAATACCCGCGAACACAGTGTGTGATTCGCGGGTATTCAGTCATTGGATCGTACAAAAAGAATTTCAACCAGAGGAAGAATCGTTTACTTTCCAGCTTCCAACACATCTTCGAGAGTGCGCAAACCGGTGTTTGGCGCTTGTACCAAAACAGACATGTTGCCGGGCTTGTGCTCATTTCGCATCATCTTGGTATGCGCAGCAGGAATTTCATCCCAAGGGAAGACTTCTGACATACATGGGTCAAGACGGCGCTCGACCATCAGCTTGTTGGCTGCTGCCGCTTGTTTGAGATGAGCAAAGTGGCTGCCTTGCAAACGCTTCTGGTGCATCCAGATATAGCGCACATCGAATGTACAGTTGAACCCAGAGGTACCTGCGCAAATCACAACCATACCGCCCTTTTTACAGACAAAGGACGACACCGGGAACGTCGCTTCGCCAGGATGTTCAAACACGATATCGACGTTGTTGCCCTTACCGGTGATGTCCCAGATGGCCTTGCCGAATTTACGCGCCTCTTTGAACCATGTATTGTATTCAGGCGTGTTCACTGTGGGCAATTGACCCCAGCAATTGAAATCTTTGCGGTTCAGAACACCCTTGGCACCCAGCCCCATAACAAAGTCACGTTTGTCTTCGTCAGAAATCACACCGATGGCATTGCCACCTGCGGCATTAATCAATTGGATCGCGTAAGATCCCAGACCACCGGACGCACCCCAAACCAGAACATTCTGGCCCGGCTTAAGCTCGTGTGGATGGTGACCAAACAACATACGGTATGCAGTGGCCAGTGTCAGGGTATAACAGGCCGACTCTTCCCAAGTCAGATGCTTAGGACGTGGCAACAATTGTTGCGCTTGAACATTGGTGAACTGTGCAAACGATCCATCCGGCGTCTCATAGCCCCAGATACGTTGTGACGGTGAATACATCGGATCGCCACCGTTACATTCTTCGTCTTCACCATCATCCTGATTACAGTGAATGACAACTTCGTCGCCCACTTTCCAGTTTTTGACTTTGTCACCAACGGCCCAAACGATGCCGGACGCATCGGAACCAGCAATGTGATAATCAGCGCCGTGCCCGTCAAAGGGGGAGATTGGCACCCCAAGACCTGCCCAAACACCGTTATAATTGACACCTGCTGCCATCACGAGAACAAGAACCTCGTGGCTATCAAGAACTGGCGTGTCAACGACCTCTACCTTAAACGCCTGATCAGGTTCACCGTGGCGTTCACGGCGGATCGCCCAAGCATACATCTGCTTTGGTACATATCCCATGGGAGGGATTTCGCCGACCTCGTAAAGATCTTTTTCGGGTGCATCGTATTCAACCATGCTGTTGTGTGTGTCCAGAGCCATCGTCGCCTCCTGAAAGTGCTGTTCGCCGCAACGCAGAATCGCGGATTATGCAAGAGGGATAGTATTGCTTGCGCAACATTGCAACCTTGTTTGATTGTTTTTTGAAACTTTATAACCCCGCAATTGCAGAAATATTTTCTGCAATTGCACAGTCAGAATAGATGCCGAATAGAATTGGCATAAAATGCCACGATGGCTCTCTGTTCTGGGTTCATGACAAACCCTTGATCACCCTCCTGCACTATGCCGCGGTCATGCAGCATGCGCAGCCCCACGCTGGCGGCATATACCCTATCATCTCTGGGCAAATGCACATGCGCACCATTCAGCGCATCCACACGGGTCGAAAACTCTGCTTCTATCTCTGTGTGCGTCATAGGCTCTTGTGCATCCTGAATGATCGTTGCCACCAAGGGCACGGGCAAAACTGGAACAACCGACTGAATGCGTGCCATCAACTCATGTGCAAGGCGTTCTTCATCAATTGGGGCATCTGTGTCTTGAAAATCCGACAACGACAGAGGGTTGCCAAAGCTGACCGCAGCATAGCCGAATTTGTGATATTTCCCGCGCAATCGCAGCCAGATTTGTTTCATAAAGAATCCAGCAACGACGCTGATACGCGCATGAAAACGGCGCCCACCCTCATCCAATGCTTGTAATAGAATACGATCTTCCAGCACGCGATCATAGTTCAGAGCCACCGGCACAAAGACAATGTCGCGCGTCTCAGGGTCGAATCCGTCGGTGATATACTTCAACAGACCCAGCTTTGGATTTTGTGGCGCACCATCAAGGCTAAGGCCGCCCTCTGGAAACATCGCCTGTGTCAACCCGCCTTGTGTCGCCAAGTGCACATAACGCGCCAGCACTCGTCGATATAGATTATTGCGCGACTTGCGGCGGATGAAATAGGCCCCCATAGCCCGGATCAATTTGGACAAAGGCCACACTCGCGCCCATTCGCCAACCGCATAAGCAAGAGCAGAGCGTTGCGCCGCCAAATATGTCACCAATACGTAATCCATGTTGGATTTATGGTTCATGACAAAGACCACTGTCGCGGATTTATCCAAGTTTTTCAGGCTATCTTCATCGTAATACCCCAATCGTACGCGATAAAGCGCAGTCGATAGGAAGCGCGCTGCACGAATGGCAAATCCGAAATAGGCTGAGGCGCTAAACCCCGGCACGATTTCCCGCGCATAGGATTTTGCCTCTTGAAAGGCCACATTTTCGGGCACTTTGTTCTTACGTGCGTATTCCACAACGCCTTTAGTAACTTCGGGATCATAAATCAGGCGCTGGATCATGTCATAGCGCCGCGCAAGTTTAAACGGCTCAATCGGGCGCTCTAGGCGCTCATTCAGTTTGGCAACCGCCCGTTCCATCCGCCGACGAAAAAACCAACGCACAGAGGGAAACAGAAAATGCGATGCAAAGGTCACGGCTGCAAACAGCACGATCAAGACAAAAAGCCAAATAGGGAGTTCCACGGTTCGCATCATTGCGCAACATTCGCAGCCAACGCCGGGCGCGTAAATACCAAAGCGTTACTTGTTGCAGCACTCTGACACGTTCCGTAACCTACCTGACACACCCACATTCGGACCAACACCATGTATCAAGGTGATTCTTTATTTACTCTCAGTGGCCCTGAACAGTTCGGGTTGATCCTGCTGTCAGCCACGCTGTGGATTGGGTCGCTGTGGTTTTCCCGACGACTGGGCAAGAAGAGATCTCCGCTACGCAAAGTTGTCATCACACTGGGTCTTTTCTGGTTGTTTTTGTGGCTGTCTCCACAAATATATTACACTTATTATTTGGCGATCTTTCCAGAATTACCCCTGCAATCTGTTGTTAAGACCCCACCTTCTCCTCTGCGGGTTTTACGTATTTTAACCTTTACAGAGGGCTTCACTCTTTCAGCCCACAGCCAAGCGATCATGGGTTGGTGTCTTATTGCATCTGCATTATTGCGTACGCCGCAGTGCAGCGAATTGACAAAGGTATAAAGTTCCACGTATCAACGCCATGACGAAATAAAATTGCCCATTCAGATTCAAGAGGCCCGCCCATGTCGCAAGCGCAGAAAGATCGCCCCTGGCTCATCCGTACTTATGCAGGTCATTCCACTGCCAAGGCATCAAACGAACTGTATCGATCCAATCTTGAACGTGGACAAACAGGTCTTTCGGTCGCCTTCGACCTCCCAACCCAAACAGGTTATGACAGCGATCACGTGTTGGCACGTGGCGAGGTGGGCAAGGTTGGGGTCCCTGTTTGTCATCTTGGCGACATGCGTACCTTGTTTGATCAGATCCCGCTGGATCAGATGAACACCTCAATGACGATCAATGCGACCGCCCCCTGGCTGCTGTCTTTGTATATTGCTGTTGCCGAGGAACAGGGTGTGGATATCAGCAAACTGCAAGGCACCGTTCAAAACGACCTAATCAAGGAATACTTGAGCCGCGGCACCTATATCTGCCCACCCAAGCCCAGTTTGAAAATGATCGCGGACGTTGCTGAATATTGTTATTCCAACGTGCCCAAATGGAACCCGATGAATGTCTGTTCCTATCACCTGCAAGAGGCCGGTGCGACACCTGAACAAGAATTAGCTTTTGCTTTGGCCACAGCGCAGGCGGTTCTGGACACCCTGCGGCCCCGCGTTCCTGCCGAAGATTTCGGTCCCTTGGTCGCACGCATTTCTTTCTTTGTGAATGCAGGTATCCGCTTCGTCACCGAGATGTGCAAAATGCGCGCCTTTGTCGAACTCTGGGATGAGATCTGTCAGGAACGTTATGGCGTGACTGATGCCAAACAACGCCGTTTTCGATATGGCGTTCAGGTGAACTCACTTGGGCTCACGGAACAACAACCCGAAAACAACGTCTATCGCATCTTGATTGAAATGCTGGCCGTGACATTGTCCAAAAAGGCCCGTGCGCGCGCCGTGCAATTACCCGCTTGGAACGAGGCCCTCGGCCTGCCCCGCCCTTGGGATCAGCAATGGTCCATGCGGATGCAGCAAATTCTGGCGTATGAGACCGACCTGCTGGAATTTGACGATCTGTTTGATGGCAATCCCGCCGTGGACGCCAAAGTCCAAGCGCTCAAGGAAGGTGCACGCCACGAATTGTCTACGCTGGATGGCATGGGGGGGGCCATTGGCGCGATTGATTACATGAAGGCCCGCTTGGTAGATTCCAATGCCGACCGTCTAAACCGGATCGAAGCCGGTGAAACCGTGGTGGTTGGGGTTAACAAATGGCAAAAAGGAGAGCCTTCTCCTTTGATGACAGGTGATGGTGGCATCATGGTTGTCGATCCTGCCGTTGAACAGCAACAAATCAACCATTTGAACCAATGGCGCTCAGAACGTGATGAAATCGCAGTGCGACAAGCGCTGGAAGGCCTGCGCAATGCCGCCAGCAATGGGGAAAACATCATGCCTGCCTCAATTGTGGCAGCAAAGGCAGGCGTCACCACAGGGGAATGGGCTGCACAGATGCGCAGCATCCATGGTGAATATCGCGGCCCCACTGGCGTTTCCGACAGCCCTTCAAACAAAACCGAGGGCCTTGATGACATCCGCGAGGCAGTGAACACCGTCAGTGACAAATTGGGCCGCCGTTTGAAATTCCTTGTTGGAAAACCCGGTCTTGACGGCCATTCCAATGGGGCTGAACAAATCGCCTATCGCGCGCGCGATTGCGGAATGGACATCACCTATGACGGCATTCGCCTGACGCCACAGGAAATCGTGGATAAAGCCATCGAAGAAAAGGCCCATGTCATCGGCCTGTCGATCCTGTCCGGCAGCCATATCCCTCTGGTAGAGGACCTGATGACATTGGTGAAAAATGCGGGCCTGACAAGCACCCCAGTTATCGTGGGGGGCATTATTCCCGATGACGATGCTGCGCGCCTGCGCACGATGGGTGTCGCACGGGTCTACACACCCAAAGACTTTGAGCTGAACACCATTATGAAAGACATCGTAACGCTCGCCGATCCCAAGGCTGTTGCTGCCGAATAAGTGCACATTATACACCCATCTTAAAACGCCTCTGCACCCGCAGGGGCGTTTTGCATTTGTAGGGATGCGTCCCATTGCATAGTCTGCCTGTAAAAGAGGGGCTGAAATGACAATTCATATTGGGGCAAAAGCGGGCGACATTGCGGAAACGGTTCTGATGCCAGGCGATCCATACCGTGCCAAATGGGCGGCAGAAACTTTTCTAGACAACCCAAAATGCGTGAACGAAGTGCGTGGAATGTTGGGGTATACAGGTACGTGGAACGGGCATCCGGTTACCATCCAGGGTTCGGGCATGGGTATGCCTTCGCTGTCCATCTATGCCAATGAACTGATCCGCGATTACGGCGCCAAAACCCTGATCCGTATTGGTTCATGCGGGGCGATGCAGGAAGCAATCAATCTGCGCGATGTCATCATCGCAATGACCGCGACATCCCTTTCCACGCCTTCGCGCGGAATTTTCAAAGAGATCAATTTCGCCCCCTGTGCAGACTATGGATTGCTGAAAGCCGCTGCCGATGCTGCCGCACAAAAAGGCACGCCGACACATGTTGGCGGAATTTATTCCAGTGATGTATTTTATGACGAACGCCCTGATCTGAACGATCAGATGATCCGCCACGGTATTCTGGGCGTCGAGATGGAAGCTGCAGAACTTTATAATCTGGCCGCGCGTTATAATGTGCGCGCTTTGGCGGTTCTAACCGTGTCAGACCATCTGATCACAGGGAAATCCCTTCCCAGCGCAGATCGAGAGACATCTTTTGCCGACATGGTCGAAATCGCGCTCAGCGCTGCCTTTGATTAACGCCCATGTGAACGGTCATACCCGTTCACATCTGGTGACTGCCACCCATCCAGCGCACCCTCGATCGGAGCAAAGACTTCAACCAGCAACGGATAACACGGTACGGTATCTGAAGAATGTTCAGATCCGCAATCCCCACCAGGGCAGGCAGACAGGCCTCCCAAAAGATCAATTTCTGCAAAAAACTCCAGATAGTCTCCGGGCCGCACCGGGCTGGCCTTCATGAAATACTGCCCTGTATCGCGAGTAAAGCCAGTGCACATAAAGACGTTTAACACATCATGTACAAATGGTTCTGCCTCGCTCAGCGACATGCCCGTTTGATCTGCCAAAGCGCGCGTCAGATTGGAATGACAGCAATGGTGGTACTGCGACCCGGCCAACAGGTTGCCCGTGTAGGGATCACATCGTGTTCCGATTACATCATGCACTGACCCACCAAATTCATCCATCCCATACCAAGCCAGCGTATCTTTTATGATCGTGGCAATCGGACGCAATGCGGGAAAGTTGCTCCACATACGTTCACCCGTGGTGATATGTGTTCCGTGCAATGCTCGCGTTTTTCCTGAATAGAAGCGTTCATTCAGATCATGTGCGTTCCACAGGTTCAAATCCCCCACCTGTGGCCCCTCCACTGACGAAATACGAAAGAAATGCCCGGCAGGCACCTCAAAGCACTTAGCATCCCGTGCAGGCACCAATATTTCGTCTGATTTCACCGCTGTCTGGCGCGCGGCTTGATACAGCCCAAGCGGCGCCACAGGCAGTGTATCATTAGGATAACAAATCACCGGTTTGATTGCTTTGCGGGCGGCGGCATCGGTTGGCTCAGTCATATCTCACCTGTCGGATGGGTCTTTTCGCAATGCTTGGGGGCATCCACACCTTTGGTCAAGCAAGAACGGCCACAGGACATACAGATATGAAAATGGCATCCATCTTGATCACGACTACGATCGGCCCGCCAACGGCAATCGCGCATCTTTTGATTGGAAAACAAAACAACCAGACAAAAAGCAGTGAAAAGACCCACAACGATGATCATGCGATACCTCGTGTCCCCGCATCCGTCGGGGTATCGGCTTCTTCTTGGCTAAAATATCCTCGGGGGTCCGGGGGTGGAAAACCCCCGGCAGACGCGCGCATCAAATGGTGCGCTCAACCATCATCTTTTTAATCTCAGCAATCGCCTTAGCCGGATTCAACCCTTTGGGGCATGTCTTGGCGCAGTTCATGATGGTGTGGCAGCGGTACAGCTTGAACGGGTCCTCCAATTCATCCAGACGCGCACCTGTCGCCTCGTCCCGTGAATCAATGATCCAACGATAGGCATGTAACAATGCAGCGGGCCCCAGATAGCGGTCACTGTTCCACCAATACGACGGACAAGACGTCGAGCAGGACGCACACATTACGCATTCATACAAGCCATCCAATTTTTTACGATCATCAATGGACTGCCTCCATTCCTTCGCAGGGCGGTTCGTTTTGGTTTCTAGCCACGGCATAATCGATGCGTGTTGTGCATAAAAATGGGTGAGATCAGGGATCAAATCCTTAACCACCGACATATGCGGCAGTGGGTAAATCTTGATATCACCCTTGATCTCGTCCAAACCGTAAATACAGGCCAAAGTGTTGATCCCATCGATGTTCATCGCGCAGGACCCACAGATGCCTTCACGGCATGATCGGCGGAAGGTCAGCGTAGGATCAATCTCATTCTTGATCTTGATCAGAACATCCAGAACCATCGGCCCACAGCTGTCCATATCAACGAAATAGGTGTCCAAACGTGGATTCTGACCATCGTCAGGGTTCCAGCGATAAATCTGAACCTTGCGCACATTTGTTGCGCCATCGGGCTTAGGCCATGTTTTCCCAGTTGTCATACGGGAATTCTTGGGGAGTGCCAGTTCGACCATTACGTCTTCTCCTTTAGCAGTGCGCCCTGAGGGTGCTGGCGAGTGAAAAACAAATTGAAAAAGCGGGGAGTCAAGGCTTGCGGGAATGTCATGTGCCATCCCCCACTTTGACGTCGAAAGGAAAGCGTGCTTGTGATACAAATTCACACACTGTGGCCGCATCATGAGGCATCGCTCGCTCCAGAAGATCCATGAAAGTCGGGTCTTGTGAAACCATCAACAGGATCAGCTGATAATCTGCCATTCCGATCATTTCAGCCCATCTCTCAGAGGTTCCCAATTCTTCTGCCGAAGTTGCATCTTTTTGAAAAGACGATCCGCCGCCATAGGGCTGAACCTCACCAAGCGTGTCATCAAGCAACGGCAAATCCAACATGCGTAAAACACCCTTGCGATAACTGTCTGAGCGCAGCCAACTATCATAAGAAACGGGCAGGATATTGTGCTCTGTCGGGGCCAGAATTTGGGCTAATCCGGTACGAAACTTACTCAGGGCGATTGTCGCCACACGCATGCGATCAGAAAAGTCGAAATTTTCATTACTTTGCAATTTACGCATCAAGGACGCCGACCAGTTGATAAATCGCCGGTACAGCAAAATATCCTGGGTCACAGCATCACGTGGCATATCCGTTGTCACATCGGGTCGTGCATCTAATGCAGGCGGCATATGATCTTCATAAGAAATCATCAACAAGCCACCGTCCTGAACATCCCCCGTGATAGAGGATACCGCACGGCGGCGACGACGCGTACGGCGCTCACCATTCACCTCAATCGTCGCACAGGTGCGATACGGGCTGCGCCTGGGGGTGCAATTGTTTAAAAACACATGCCCGGGCGGTGCATTGCGCAGCATCCAGTTGATCATCGCGTGGTTCCCCGCGCGACGCATCCCAAAACAGCGAAACACCTTTCCAGGGACAAAACCCAATTCGGCCCAATCCGGGTTCGGTGCGATATCTTCTGCCTGAACGTCCATCATCTCATTCATAGCCCACCGCCTGATTGGCCACAAACAGGGATTGATTTTGTTGTATCAATTTAGCCACCGCACGATGCGCGTCTTGATCTAGCTTACAGCCGTTAATCTGACGCATGAATTCCAAAGCACCAGTATTTAAACTTTGGTTGCGTTGGTTTTTAAGAGGTACCAGCGCATCAAGTACATCTTGATCAAGCCCCGCAAACCCAAGCAATTGAAGGCCGGGGCGCATTGAATCAGCTTCATCTTCCAATCGGAAAAATCGCACACGATCCGCACCAACCTGTGTTTCAACGATCTGTTGCAAATCGCCCCAACTGCCACATTCTTTAGTTTGTCCGAGAAATTCTTCATGCGTGGCGCAATATCGGTCAGACTTTACTGCCTGATTAAAGACACTGTTTTTCCAACCGGTCATATCTCGGGTATAAAACACATATTCAGGCACAAGAGGAGCAAAGTGCGTATCCAATAGAGTCAGAATTTCTGGCAACCGTGGATAAAGGCTGATCACACCATCCCGCCCTAGCATCGCACCGGGCAGGTTTTCGTGGCTCACAAGGCAAGGAGCATCCAGTTTCATAATCTGATCACGCAATTGCTTAATCAGGCCAATAAATGCAACTTTGTGCGCTTCAGGATTTAACGAAAAAAGCCCTGCCTCGCGCCCCAATTTGCGACACAGCGAGCCCTTGCGCGGTGTCAGAACATTCATATGGGCGCCCAAAAGATCGAGATTATGTTCGACCAAATGGTGAAAAGATGTCGAAGCAGTTTTTTGGACACCACAATGGATGATCAACCGCTTCTTAATCATATCTTTCGCCACTTCAGACATCAGTCTTAGAACGTCCGTGCCTTGGGGGCGATCTTTTTCAAACTGATACCGCCCTCGTCTTCGGTGGTCAAAGGATCGATGACAACAGGGCGATAGCTCAGGTCAACTTGCGTGCCTTCGACACGGCTGACAGTATGCACGCGCCAGTTTTTATCATCACGCTCAGAGAAGTCTTCATGCGCATGCGCACCACGACTTTCTTTGCGCGCCTCTGCACCATGAATGGTGGCAAGAGCATTGGGCATCAGGTTGTCCAATTCCAACGTTTCCATCAGATCACTATTCCAGACCAAGCTGCGATCGGTGACTTGCAGATCATCCATTTTGGCGGCAATCGCAGTCATCTTCTCGACACCTTCAGCCAATGTCTTGGAGGTACGGAACACAGCCGCATCCGCCTGCATGGTTTTCTGCATCTCAAGACGCAGATCAGCCGTCGCAATAGACCCATTCGCATTGCGCAGACCATCAAAGCGGTCGAACGTTTTATCGACTGCGTTTGTATTCACCTCTGCGCTAGGCGCGCCTGCATCGACAACTTTACCGGCGCGGATCGCAGCAGCACGGCCAAAGACCACAAGGTCGATCAAAGAATTCGACCCCAGACGGTTTGCCCCGTGCACTGATGCGCACCCCGCTTCCCCCACGGCCATCAGGCCCGGCACAACGGCCGTTGGGTCATCTTTGGTCGGATTCAACACCTCACCCCAATAGTTGGTCGGAATGCCGCCCATATTGTAGTGAACAGTTGGAATAACCGGGATTGGTTCTTTGGTGACATCCACACCGGCAAAAATCTTGGCGCTTTCGGAAATGCCCGGCAAACGTTCTGCCAACGCCTCTGGCGGCAGATGGTTGAGGTTCAGGAAGATGTGATCCCCTTCAGCGCCAACACCGCGCCCTTCACGAATTTCCATGGTCATGGAGCGTGAAACATAATCCCGTGGCGCAAGGTCTTTGTACTGCGGCGCATAGCGTTCCATGAAACGTTCGCCCGCACTGTTGGTTAGATACCCGCCTTCGCCACGCGCACCTTCCGTGATCAAACAGCCAGACCCATAAATGCCGGTTGGATGGAATTGCACAAATTCCATATCCTGCAAGGCAAGCCCTGCACGAGCCACCATACCCCCGCCATCACCAGTACATGTATGCGCAGAGGTTGCCGAGAAATAGGCACGACCATACCCGCCTGTAGCCAGCACCACCATCTTAGCGTTGAACACATGCATGGTGCCATCGTCGAGCTTCCAGCAGACCACACCCTGACACTGACCGTCATCAGACATGATCAGATCAATCGCGAAATACTCAATATAGAATTCAGCGTTGTTCTTCAGCGATTGACCATACAGCGTGTGCAGGATCGCATGTCCCGTCCGATCCGCCGCGGCACAGGTGCGTTGTACCGCCGGCCCTTCGCCAAATTCGGTAGTGTGCCCACCAAACGGGCGTTGATAAATTTTACCCTCTTCGGTACGCGAAAATGGAACTCCGTAATGCTCCAACTCATAAACCGCCTTGGGGGCTTCTCGTGCGAGGTATTCCATCGCATCTGTATCGCCCAACCAATCAGATCCCTTAACGGTGTCATACATGTGCCACTGCCAGTGGTCGGGGCCCATATTGGACAATGACGCGGCAATACCACCCTGAGCGGCAACCGTGTGCGAGCGCGTTGGGAACACCTTGGTTACACACGCCGTGCGCAACCCCTGTTCAGCCATACCAAGTGTCGCGCGCAAACCCGCGCCCCCAGCACCAACCACCACAACGTCATAGTCATGAGTTTCATATTCATATGCGGACATCAGTTATCTCCGGAAAATTTGGTCACGCCAGAAAGGCGATTTTGGCGATAGCAAAGACGCCCACGATGGCCGCACCTCGCCAGATCAGCGCATTGATGATCAACGCACGCATACGAGCACGTTCGCCAGATATGTAATCCTCAATCACCACCTGAAGCCCCATGCGCAAATGCGCAAACATGGCCCAAATGAACATGATGGCAATCAACGCTGGAATAGGACGGGAATAGGTTTCAATCACCGTTTCATGGCCTGCGCCCAGCGCGCCAATGAAAGTATATAAAAACGCGACACCCAGCGGGATCAGCGCAATCGCGCTGAGGCGTTGTTCGATAAAGTGTTCGGTGCCTGACTTGGCAGATCCCAGACCCGCAACACGTTTGTAATCGGTCAGAAATGACATAGGGAACCTCCTGCTCAGAGCGCGAGAATAATGGTAAGGACGGTGGCGACAACAGATAGGATCAAGGCTGCCCATCCAGAGCGTGCGCTTTCCCCAAGGCCAAGCCCAACAACCATATCCCAGCGCAGGTGCCGGATACCGTTGAAAAAGTGGAACCAGAAGGCCGCGAGCGACCCGATCAGAACCAGATAACCAAGCCAAGACGTCAGCAGCCCATCAACAAACTCGAAATACTCCGATCCAGAGGCCGCCGCCAGGAACCACCAAGTAATCAACAAGGCCGCCAACGACATTGCCACACCGGTGATACGGTGGATAATCGATAAGATCGATGTCATCTGTGGACGATAAATACTTAGATGGGGTGAAAGAGGGCGATTGCCTCGGTTCACATCTGCCATGGTGTCTCCTTTCCAGATCCCTTGCCTACTTAGTAACCTATTTTTTAGCGATGTCACCTTTCCCGCCTCTTAAAAAGCGCGGTTTTTTGGCACATCACGTCGGTTTTTCCTTGTTGGCGAAAACGTGAAGGCATTTAGTGATCACAGGCCACACCAGCGTGATCACAAATTCTCATTGCTCCAATTTTGAAATTTGCCGCGTGGTTTCACGAACCAATTTCTGACGGATTCTCTCGGGATAATCTTCAAAACCATTTGCCGTTACAACAAAGGCCCCCTCGCCCGTGATCACATTTTCCCAGAAATAGCCGGTCAAATCTGTATCATCTGTTTCAATCACCAAAGCATTCACCGTGACCCCGGCTGCACGCGCAAACCGCTGCACTTCAACCGGCTCCACTCCTTCATTGGATTGCCCATCGCCAGACACATCCATCACACGTCGCCTACAATCGGGCACCGCATCAAACAGATTTGTCCCATGCTGCAATGCCTCGCCAATTGCCGTGGAAAAATTACGCCACGCACGTGGGGTCTCTTCGATTTGGCGGGCAAGCATCTCTGTATCCTCAAAAGATGCAATCCGTACCCAATCTACAACTGTCCGCTGGCGCGAAGTTCCCGACCATTGCACAAGCGCAACCGCCGCATTTGCCCGAACCAATGCCTCACTGACCACGCCGTCACGCAGCCCGGCCGCCAGCCCATCCATCTGTATGCGATACTCGGTGGTATCAACGCTGCCAGACACATCCACCGCCAACACCAGCGCCAAATCACAGGCGCGCGCAGTAACAGGCACACTCAGAGCAGCACTGATCAAGATCGTGGACATCATATTCATGATGCCACTCTACCCAATCACAACAGAAATACAGTTCACTTTCTCGCCAAGCGTTACTTCTTGGTGAATGTCACGGTTTTTCCAGCGCTAAGAGGTGCCCGCTTACATCGGCATCAATGCCCAATAATCCAGATCAAGCAGGACACCTGGTAGATATTTGCCATCTTCGGCTTTCAGCTCAAACGGCGCACCACCTTTGGTTGCCACAAGGCGCAAACGAATGGCCCCGACACCGGGCGCAGAGGTTTCGGCCTTATCCAACACTTCGGACCACGCTCGGATGGTCATACCCGACAGACAGGGGTTTGCATGCGCGCCTGCATTCAATCCAACAATCATTTGCGCATTGGCAAGACCATTGAAAGACAAGGTGCGTGCCATGGAAATCACGTGCCCACCATAGATCAAACGCGTCCCATCTGGACGCGCTGTATTGTCAAAATGCACCTTGGCTGTGTTCTGCCACAGGCGTGTGGCCATCATGTGTTCGGCTTCTTCGATAGTCACGCCATCCACGTGATCAATTGTTTCGCCTACCTCATAATCGCCCCAGCGATGCGGTTCTCCGGCAAGAGTGAAATCGTAGTTGGTGAAATCCAACCCTTCTGGGATCACAAGCTGATCCGCCGCGACAGTTTTGGACAATGCAGGAATCACAGTCTCAGGTGCTGGGCTGTCAAAGTCGCGTTTGCGCACCATGACCCAGCGCACATAGGACATCACGGCCTCATCGCGTTGATTATATCCAGTGGTGCGCACATAGACGACACCGGATTTCCCGTTAGAGTTTTGCTTAACCCCGATCACCTCAGATACAGACCGCAAGGTATCTCCGGAATAGACGGGCAAGAGCCAGCGGCCCTCGGCATACCCCAGATTTGCCAGTGCATTCAACGACACATCGGGCACGGTTTTACCAAACACCACGTGGAATGCCGCTAGATCGTCCAAAGGCGCCGAAGGCAGTCCAGACGCACGGGCAAATTCATCCGAAGAATACAACGCATGACGCGCAGGATAAAGCGCGTGATAAAGCGCGCGCTCGCCCGCCCCAACAGTGCGCGGTACCGCGTGATGGATCATATCGCCGACGCTATAGTCTTCGAAAAAACGTCCGGGGTTGGTCTTGGCCATTATTGCGCTCCAAGTTTCATATCTGGGGAATAGTCCGCAGCAACCTCTTTGGTCACCGCTTGTCCGCACCGCATCACACCGCGCGCGGCATCAAAGGCATAAACAGGCTCACCCTGTAAAACCCATCCTTTGGCCAGCGCATCCGACACCTTATGACAAAAGGCAGACGTGTCGTCTTCGGACAAAAACCGATACAATTTTGCCATCAGATATTCCTCAGGATGGGAAAGGGGTTGGGCCTACAAGGCCGTGGATATAGCCGATGATCACAAGCAAGACGATCGACGCGACAAAGAACATTCCATCTTTGGCTAGCGATCCATCTGTTCGCGGCGTCCAATCTGTTTCGGTTTTATTGATCACGATGACTTCTGCCATGCCCCAAACCAACAACCCACCAAAGAGAATGATCGACGCTAGATCACCGTTCACCAACAGGTGCGCCATAGCCCAGGTCCGAAATCCCATCAACATGGGATGCTGCACCTTAGACATGATTTTGCCTTTGGTGCCTGCCGGACTCATCATCCAGATGGCCACAAGCACCAGAACGTTATTTAGATGAATGGCAAAGGCGGGGGGGGACCAGATATGAACATAGGGCGCCGCCTTAAAGCCGATAATCATCAGTACGACACTCAACATAATGGCAAGCGCCACCTGCGAGCGACCTTTATCACCCATGGCTGCGCGGCGTTCAGGAGCCACTCGTTTGAACAGATGGGCTGCCCACCAAAGACCGACCCCAATCACCAAAATCAGAAAACCCATACTGACCTACCCCGCTTGCAATGTTTCTATTACCTGCGCTTTTGCCAGTATTTCGCGTGCAGTTGCAACGTGAAGGTTTTCAACGATGCGCCCATCCACCACAGCAATGCCTTGGCCATTGGCCTCGACTTCTTCGAATGCGTCGATTTGACGACGGGCAAGGCTGATCTCTTCCTCGGAAGGGGCAAATGCCGCATTGGCAACATCAACTTGCGCTGGGTGTATCAAGGATTTTCCGTCAAACCCCATATCGCGCCCCTGCTCGCATTCAGCAGCAAGGCCATCGGCATCTTTAAAGGCATTATAGACTCCATCCACAATCACGATGCCCTCAGCCTTGGCGGCCAACAGGCATAGACCAAGCCCTGTCATCATGGGCATTCTATCCGGGCGGAATCGCGATTGCAGCTCTTTTGCAAGGTCATTGGTGCCTATCACCATTCCGGCAATCTGTGGGTGCGCCGCAATTTCAGCAGCATTTAGCATGCCACGCGGGGTTTCCATCATGGCCCAAATAGGCTTGTTCCCAACCAGTTCCGCCATGGCAGACACTTGTGCCGCCGATTCAACCTTGGGCAACAAAACCGCATCGCAATCCATCTCACTTGCGGCTTCGGCATCCTCTTTGCCCCAAATGGTATCAAACCCATTGATGCGGACAATCCGCATACGCGCCCCAAATCCACCACCCCGCAATGACGCCTGAAGCAAATTGCGGGCGTTAATTTTTTCTCCAACGGAAACGGCGTCCTCAAGATCGAAAATGATCGCATCCACCGGCAACGTCTTCACCTTTTCCAATGCCCGTCCATTAGAGCCTGGAATGTAAAGTACAGAGCGATAAGGGCGCGAACGCGTATCCATGAGTCTCTCCCGCAAGAATGTTGCGCAGAAGAGAGCGTTTTTCAAAGATAAGTTCAAGAGGATTTTTGCCGCAACGCAGAAAAACGCCGCGTCGCGGCACGATTTTTGAGTACAAACCCGGAACGAACGCCAAATTAACCCAAATTTTGCAGAATACAGACCATGCTTTTCCCATCGGACACGTAAATCCAGGGGGACCCGCAGGTTTCGGCCAGCGCAGACAACGGTTCGATCCAGAATATTCAACGGGGGCACATTATGCCGCCGCGCCAAAGCTGCGCGGGGGGACAGGCAATGTGCATTTTGCTTGAAAGGGTAAAACGATGAAAGACACACTTTTGAAAATGACAATGGGTCTGGGCCTAATGGTTCTGGCCGCCGAGCAGGTCACAGCACAAAATGCCCGCAATTGCGGGCCACGCGAAATGGTCCTGCAACGATTGGCCGAAGGATTTGGGGAAACCCGTCAATCCATGGGCCTTGGCGCCAATAACGCCGTTATCGAGGTATTCGCATCAGATGAAAGCGGCAGTTGGACAATTACCGTCACCATGCCAAACGGAATGACCTGCCTTGTGGCCAGTGGACAAGCCTATGAGGCCTTAGCCGAAGCCTTGCCGCCAAAAGGCAACGACGCCTGAAATTTCAACTGAACGCCCTGATGATGGACAATGTCCTTAGGGCGTTCAGCCCACTCAAAGACGACACCCCGACATAGAGAATCGACAAATTTCAGGTATCGTGACCAGCCATTAACTTGCGTTTGACGGCTATTTTTTGTTGTGATCACAACAAATTTCAAAATTTGCATACTGGTCTCACTTATTTGTGTCGCGCTGCCAAACCCTTTGTGAATGTATCTTTTTTACGTAATTCCGCCCTCTCCATCTTTGGTAAAATCGCCGCAGTGCAGCGCATCACCCTTGCGCGATTGCGTTTTCCGGCGTACCCATCCGCCCAATTTCAACCGAACCGGAGATTTTCCACATGGCAAGAGCAAAGATTGCCCTTATCGGTGCAGGTAACATCGGCGGCACGCTCGCCCACCTTGCAGCAGTCAAAGAATTGGGCGACGTCGTCTTGTTCGACATCGCAGATGGCCTGCCACAAGGTAAGGCGCTGGACATCGCAGAATCAGGTCCGTCCGAAGGCTTTGACGCCGCAATGTCAGGCACAAGCGATTATGCCGACATCGCAGGCGCAGACGTTTGCATCGTGACAGCAGGTGTTGCCCGTAAACCCGGCATGAGCCGCGATGATCTGTTGGGCATCAACCTGAAAGTCATGAAATCCGTTGGCGAAGGCATTGCCGCCCATGCACCAAATGCATTTGTAATCTGCATCACCAACCCGCTGGACGCGATGGTCTGGGCACTGCGCGAATTCTCTGGGCTGCCCCACAACAAAGTGTGCGGCATGGCCGGCGTTCTTGACAGCGCGCGCTTCCGTCACTTCCTCGCTGAAGAATTCAACGTCTCCATGCGCGATGTAACCGCGTTTGTTCTGGGCGGTCACGGTGACACCATGGTGCCATCCTTGCGGTATTCGACAGTTGCCGGCATCCCATTGCCTGACCTGATCGACATGGGCTGGACGACACAGGAAAAGATGGACTCAATCATCCAACGCACCCGTGATGGTGGTGCAGAGATCGTTGGTTTGCTGAAAACCGGCTCTGCCTATTATGCGCCGGCCACATCTGCAATCGAGATGGCCGAGGCTTATCTCAAAGACCAAAAACGCGTCCTGCCTTGTGCAGCTTACGTTGATGGCGCCCTTGGCTTGGATGGTATGTATGTTGGTGTTCCAACCGTTATCGGCGCCGGTGGCGTAGAACGTGTGGTCAACATCAAGCTGAACGCTGACGAACAAGCAATGTTTGACACGTCAGTCAATGCAGTCAAAGGCTTGGTTGATGCATGTAAGGCAATCGACAGTTCACTGACCTAAACGTCAAATCAATTGATCAGAAAGCGCCGCCTTATTAGGTGGCGCTTTTTCATTTGTACATCATTTTCCTTCACCAATTTGGCTTACCCAACCTATTGAAGGCCTTGATTCGCAGATGATTCGGCATCTTTTTATCCTTTCACACTGAATTTCCTCTAATAGGAGATTTTTGTGATCACACATTTTCTGGCTGTGATCACAAAACTAATGATTTTTGCACAATTCATCTATTTATCCAAAAAAACGTTTAATTCCCAAGCAACCTTATGCCTATACCTGTGGGTAATTGCAGCAACATGGGATAGGTTCATGAACATCCATGAATACCAGGCGAAGGCATTGCTTCGCTCTTACGGCGCCCCGGTTTCCGACGGGCGTGTGGTTCTGAAAGCAGAAGATGCCAAAACCGCAGCAGGCGCGCTTGATGGGCCACTTTGGGTCGTAAAGGCACAAATTCACGCAGGCGGCCGTGGCAAAGGCACCTTTAAAGAGGCTGACGCCGGCGAAAAGGGTGGCGTGCGCCTTACCAAATCCGTCGAGGAAGCCGCTGAAGAAGCCAAGAAGATGTTGGGCCGCACATTGGTCACACATCAAACCGGCCCAGCGGGTAAGCAGGTCAACCGAATTTACATCGAAGACGGTGCCGGAATTGAAACTGAAATGTATCTCGCGCTTTTGGTCGATCGCCAGACAAGCCGTGTGTCTTTCGTCTGCTCGACAGAGGGCGGCATGGACATCGAAGAGGTCGCTGCGGCTACTCCTGAGAAAATCCTGTCCTTCAGCGTTGATCCGGCAACCGGGTATCAAGCATACCACGGCCGTCGCGTTGCGTTTTCACTGGGTCTGTCCGGCAAACAAGTCAAAGAATGCGTCGCCTTGATGGGCCTACTGTATAATGCCTTTGTCGAAAAAGACATGGAAATGCTGGAAATCAACCCATTGATCGTTACCGACAGCGGCAACCTCAAAGTGTTGGACGCTAAAGTCAGCTTTGATGGCAACGCAGTCTACCGCCACGCCGATGTCGCTGAGCTGCGCGACACCACCGAAGAAGACCCCAAAGAGCTCGAGGCCTCCAAATATGACCTCAACTATATCGCTCTGGACGGTGAAATCGGCTGTATGGTGAATGGTGCAGGTCTGGCGATGGCCACAATGGACATCATCAAGCTCTATGGTGCAGAGCCTGCCAACTTTCTTGACGTCGGTGGCGGCGCCACAAAAGAGAAAGTAACCGAAGCGTTCAAGATCATCACGTCTGACCCGCAGGTCAAAGGCATCCTCGTGAACATCTTCGGCGGCATCATGCGCTGTGATGTTATCGCCGAAGGCGTGGTTGCTGCTGTAAAAGAAGTGGGCCTACAGGTTCCGCTGGTTGTGCGCCTTGAAGGCACCAACGTCGAAGCTGGCAAAGACATCATCAACAATTCAGACGTAGACGTGATCGCCGCCGACAATCTGTCAGATGGTGCTGAAAAGATCGTTAACGCGGTGAAAGGGTAAAACAATGGCTATCCTCGTAGACGAAAATACCAAAGTGATCTGTCAGGGCCTGACTGGCTCACAGGGCACATTCCACTCTGAACAGGCGATTGCCTATGGCACCAAAATGGTCGGCGGTGTGACGCCGGGCAAAGGTGGCATGGAACATCTGGGCCTGCCTATCTTTAACTCGGTCCATGAGGCCAAGCACGTGACCGAAGCGAATGCCTCGGTAATCTATGTGCCGCCTCCTTTTGCGGCAGATTCGATCCTCGAAGCGATTGACGCGGAAATGGAACTGATCGTGTGCATCACCGAAGGCATTCCCGTGCTGGATATGATGCGTGTAAAACGAGCGCTTGAGGGATCAACCTCTCGCTTGATCGGTCCTAACTGCCCCGGCATCATCACACCCGATGCCTGCAAGATCGGCATCATGCCCGGCCATATTCACAAACGCGGGAGCGTGGGTGTTGTTTCTCGTTCAGGCACCCTAACGTACGAAGCTGTGAAACAGACAGCTGATATCGGCCTTGGCCAATCAACCGCCGTGGGTATTGGCGGTGACCCGATCAAGGGCACCGAACATATCGATGTTTTGGACATGTTCCTTGATGACGATGAAACCCAATCCATCATCATGATCGGTGAAATCGGTGGTTCCGCCGAAGAAGAAGCCGCAGAATTCCTTGCTGACCAAAAGAAAAAAGGCCGCTGGAAACCTGTCGCGGGCTTTATCGCCGGCCGCACGGCCCCTCCTGGTCGCCGCATGGGTCACGCTGGTGCGATCGTTGCCGGCGGCAAAGGTGGCGCTGATGACAAAATCGAAGCCATGCGCTCTGCCGGCATCGTCGTCGCCGAAAGCCCCGCAGGTCTTGGCGAAGCTGTGCTTGAGGCGATTGGTTAAACATGAATGTCCTTTCAGCATATGCTAAAAGGATTGTTCAAAGAATTGTCCGGTATTCTTACCGGGCAATTCTTTCGTTGATGCTGTCGATTACAATTGGTGCAACATCAGTGGCGGCCACACCAACTGAAACTGCCATGCTCGAAGTTGCAGAGACATGCCGGCAAGTGATTTCCAAAGAAGGTGACATATTGGAAGCATTGTTTGAGCAAGGTTATCGCCTTCCAAATATGGACGAGATTGAACGCGTAGCGGAGATTGAAAGCTATGCATCTCGTTTACGCAGATCCATAAACTCGGCTACCCTCCCCAATCCACAGGAATTCAGCTCAGAACAACAACGGTCATTCGATAGTATCATCAGTTGGCACAAAACATCTTTCATTAGATACCTTGTCCATCCGGATATCGACACTTTGTTTGTTTATGCGCAGATCAACCACAAAAGATACTGCGGCTTCACCGCCTTCAAGGGCGACACAGTTCCGTACAGTTTTCTTGGATATTCCAAATCAAATGCAAATTCGAAAGATTCACGCCGCTACGAAACAAGAGGGTCATATCGAATTTTGACCTTTCCCACCAAAGCCGCATCGTCTCTTGGATGGTTAAACGTATACAAGGTAGCACCTGACACGAGTTTGGATTTTGGCGATAACAAATCCATTGTAACGTGGGGAATTGGCCAATGAACCGTGCCATAAAATGGGAATTCCTTCTCATAGGTGTGATTTTCTTACCCCTTATGTCCGCAATCGGTTTCACTAAGGCCACACTTGCAAAGATTATGGGCTCTTCCCAACTCACTCTGAATACATCCAGGTCACCGTTTTCTCCGACCAAAACAAAAGAGGTCAATCAATGACGGATCAATCCTCCAACGATCTGTTTCATGCCTCCAGCTTTATGCAGGGGCACAATGCAGAATATCTTGAACAGCTCTATGCGCGATATGCCAATGACCCGAATGCGGTTGATGCAGCGTGGCAAGAGTTCTTTCGCCAGATGGGCGATGCGGAACTTGATGTTAAGGCCGAAGCCTCGGGACCCAGTTGGGCGCGCACCGATTGGCCCCCTGCCCCGCAGGATGATCTGACGGCCGCGTTGACAGGTGAATGGCCTGCCCCTGCTGAGGCCAAAGGCGCGGGCAACAAGATCAAGGCCAAGGCGGCCTCTGCAGGTGTTGAGGTGTCTGACGATGCCATCAAGCGCGCTGTTCTGGACAGCATCCGCGCATTGATGATTATCCGCGCCTATCGTATCCGGGGCCATCTGGTGGCCGATCTTGATCCACTTGGCATGCGGGACAAAACCCCGCATCCAGAGCTGGACCCAAAATCCTATGGTTTTGATGATCAGGATATGGATCGCCCGATCTTTATCGACAATGTATTGGGCCTTCAGGTTGCCACCATGCGCGAAATTCTCGCCATTGTGAAACGCACCTATTGCGGCACATTTGCGTTACAGTACATGCATATTTCCGACCCGGAACAGGCTGGCTGGCTTAAAGAGCGGATCGAAGGCTTTGACAAGGAAATCACCTTTACCCGCGAAGGGCGCAAGGCGATCCTGAATAAGATGGTCGAGGCCGAGGGATTTGAGAAATTCCTGCATGTGAAATACATGGGCACGAAACGTTTTGGTCTGGATGGCGGCGAGAGCCTTATCCCAGCGATGGAACAGATCATCAAACGCGGTGGTAATCTGGGTGTGCGTGATATCATCATCGGCATGCCTCATCGGGGGCGCCTAAGCGTTCTGGCCAATGTGATGCGCAAACCGTATCGCGCCATTTTCAACGAATTTCAGGGCGGCAGCTTTAAACCCGAGGATGTTGATGGATCAGGGGATGTGAAATATCACCTTGGCGCATCAAGTGATCGAGAGTTTGATGGCAATTCCGTCCACCTGTCGCTGACGGCGAACCCATCCCACCTCGAGGCGGTGAACCCCGTAGTTTTGGGCAAGGCGCGCGCCAAGCAAGACCAAAACAACGATGACGCACGCATTTCCGTGCTGCCCATTCTACTGCACGGCGACGCCGCATTCGCGGGCCAAGGTGTGGTTGCGGAATGTTTCGCGCTGTCAGGTCTGAAAGGACACAAAAACGGCGGCACCATGCATATCGTTGTGAACAACCAAATCGGGTTTACCACCGCTCCGCATTTCAGCCGTTCTTCGCCTTACCCAACGGATAACGCGCTGGTGGTTGAGGCCCCTATTTTCCATGTCAACGGCGATGATCCAGAGGCGGTGGTGCACGCAGCCAAAGTTGCCACGGAATTCCGTCAGAAATTCCGCAAGGACGTTGTCATCGACATCATCTGTTATCGCCGCTTTGGTCACAACGAGGGTGACGAGCCCATGTTCACCAACCCGGTGATGTACAAAAAGATCAAAAGCCACAAAACCACCCTGTCGCTGTACACGGCGCGGTTGGTCAAGGATGGCCTGATCCCTGAGGGCGAGATCGAGGATATGAAAGCCTCTTTCCAAGCCTATCTGAACGAAGAGTTTGAAATCGGGAAAAACTACAAGCCAAACAAGGCCGACTGGCTGGATGGTAAGTGGTCTCATCTGGATCGTAAGGATGAGGATTATCAACGCGGTGCCACTGCGATCAAACCTGAAACATTCGCTGAGGTTGGTAAATCACTAAGTTCCGCTCCCGAAGGGTATCCGCTGCATAAAACAGTTGGTCGCCTGTTGGAAACCAAGGCCAAGATGTTTGAAACTGGCGAAGGATTTGATTGGGCAACGGCAGAGGCTTTGGCGTTTGGCTCTTTGATGACCGAAGGATACCCTGTGCGTCTTGCCGGACAAGACGCCACCCGCGGCACCTTTAGCCAACGTCACTCAGGCATCGTCAATCAGGAAACCGAAGACCGGTATTATCCTTTGAACCACATCCGCCCCGGACAGGCGCGATATGAGGTGATCGATTCCGCCCTGTCAGAATACGCTGTGCTTGGCTTTGAATATGGCTATTCATTGGCTGAACCAAACGCATTGGTTCTTTGGGAAGCGCAGTTTGGCGATTTTGCCAACGGCGCGCAGATCATGTTTGATCAGTTCATTTCGTCCGGCGAAAGCAAATGGTTGCGGATGTCGGGTTTGACAGTTCTGTTGCCGCATGGCTTTGAAGGTCAGGGACCGGAACACTCTTCTGCCCGGCTAGAACGGTTCTTGCAGATGTGTGGCGGGGACAACTGGATCGTTGCGAACTGTACGACGCCTGCGAACTATTTCCACATTCTGCGCCGCCAATTGCACCGCACGTTCCGCAAACCGCTGATCATGATGACACCAAAATCTTTGTTGCGTCACAAAATGTGTATCAGCAAGGCCGATGAATTCACCACTGGGTCAAGTTTCCACCGGGTGTTGTGGGATGATGCACAGCATGGAAATTCCAACACGAAACTGGTCGCTGATGACAAGATCAAACGCGTAGTTATGTGCTCGGGAAAAGTATACTTTGACTTATTGGAAGAGCGTGACAAGCGCGGATTGGATGATGTGTACCTAATGCGTGTCGAACAGTTCTACCCATTCCCCGCCATCTCTATGGTCAAGGAATTGGAACGGTTTAAGGGCGCTGAAATGGTTTGGTGCCAGGAAGAACCCAAAAATCAGGGGGCCTGGACCTTTATCGAACCCAACATCGAATGGGTGCTCAGCCGGATCAAGGCTAAGCACACACGTCCAAAATATGCGGGTCGTCCTGCCTCGGCTTCTCCCGCCACAGGACTCGCAAGCCAACACAAAGCACAACAAGAAGCGCTGGTGAACACCGCGCTGACCACGGAAGGGAAATAAGATCATGACAACCGAAGTACGTGTCCCAACCCTGGGTGAAAGCGTGAGTGAAGCCACCGTTGCCACATGGTTCAAGAAACCCGGCGATGCTGTTGCGGTGGACGAAATGCTATGTGAACTGGAAACAGACAAGGTGACTGTCGAAGTCCCTGCACCTGCTGCAGGCGTCATGGGAGAACTTGTTGCAGCCGAAGGCGCAACCGTTGGCGTTGACGCATTGCTGGCAACGATTATTGCCGGTGAAGGCGCAGCCCCTGCACCCGCCGCAGCGACACCGACAACTGCCCCTGCAGCAAGCGGCAAGAGCACTGATGTCATGGTCCCAACTTTGGGCGAAAGCGTCACAGAGGCCACTGTTTCCACTTGGTTCAAGGCCGCTGGTGACAGCGTTCAACAAGACGAGATGCTGTGCGAGTTGGAAACCGACAAAGTCAGCGTCGAAGTTCCTGCACCAACCTCTGGCGTGTTGGCAGAAATCCTCGCGCCAGAAGGCACAACCGTGGATGCCAGCGCCAAGCTGGCTGTGATCTCGGGTGGTACTGGCACCGTTGCAGCGCCTGCCGCAGCGGCCCCTGCTCCTGCGGCGAGCACTGGCAAAGATGTGGAGAACGCCCCATCTGCCAACAAATTGATGGCGGAGAAAGGCATTGATCCTGCCAAAGTGCAAGGTTCTGGTCGCGATGGCCGTATTATGAAAGAGGACGTGCAAGCTGCGAGTGCTGCTGTTCAGGCCGTGGCTTCGGCCCCGGCGGCTGCGCCGACCGCGCCCACCCCGCGTGCCCCTGTCAGCGCAGAAGACGCTTCTCGTGAAGAGCGGGTCAAGATGACTCGCCTGCGTCAGACTATCGCCAGACGTCTGAAGGATAGTCAGAACACCGCCGCCATGCTGACCACCTACAACGAGGTCGACATGACCGAAGTGATGGCCCTGCGCAACGAATACAAAGACCTGTTCTTGAAAAAACACGGTGTGAAACTTGGCTTCATGTCCTTTTTCACCAAAGCCTGTGTTCATGCGCTCAAAGAGGTGCCCGAGGTCAACGCAGAAATCGATGGTACCGATATTGTGTACAAGAACTTTGTCCATATGGGCATCGCAGCGGGCACACCAACAGGCCTTGTGGTTCCGGTTCTACGCGATGTGGATCAGATGTCATTTGCCGGCATCGAAAAGGCGATCGCCGAAAAAGGCGCACGCGCACGTGATGGCAAGCTGAGCATGGCAGAAATGCAAGGCGGCACCTTCACTATCTCGAATGGTGGCGTCTATGGCTCGCTCATGTCTTCACCCATCTTGAACCCGCCGCAATCCGGGATTCTTGGGATGCACAAAATCCAGGATCGTCCGATGGCAATCAGTGGCCAAGTGGTGATCCGCCCAATGATGTATCTGGCGCTTTCATATGATCACCGTATCGTTGATGGCAAAGGCGCCGTCACCTTCCTTGTGCGCGTCAAAGAAGCACTGGAAGATCCGCGCCGTCTACTGATGGATTTGTAAGCCGTGTCGAGCAAGAAGCTTTGAGCTTCTTCTTGGTGAAAATATCCCGGGGGAGACGCCAATGGCGTCGGGGGCAGCGCCCCCGCCCCCCTCAAGATTAAGGAGACAAACAACATGTCCCAATATGACGTCATCATCATCGGCGCTGGCCCTGGCGGCTATGTATCCGCCATTCGCTGCGCCCAACTGGGCCTCAAGACCGCCGTGGTTGAGGGGCGCGAAACCCTTGGTGGCACTTGCCTGAACGTCGGCTGCATTCCGTCCAAGGCGCTTTTGCACGCAAGTCACATGCTGCATGAAGCAGAACATAACTTTGCTTCCATGGGCCTGAAGGGTAAAACGCCCAGCGTCGATTGGAAACAGATGAAAGCCTATAAGGACGATGTCATCGGCCAAAACACGGGCGGCATCGAGTTTCTGTTTAAAAAGAACAAAATCGACTGGATCAAAGGCTGGGCCACCATCCCGGCTGCGGGCAAGGTGCAGGTGGATGACACCACCTATGACACCAAGAATATCGTGATTGCCTCTGGTTCTGTGCCTTCATCCCTGCCAGGAATTGAGGTGGATGAAAAGATTGTCGTGTCCTCCACCGGCGCGTTGGAATTGCCCAAAGTACCAAAGAAGATGGTTGTAATCGGCGCTGGCGTGATCGGACTGGAATTGGGGTCGGTTTATGCGCGGCTAGGGTCTGATGTGACTGTAGTGGAATATATGGATGCGGTCTGTCCCGGCATGGACAAGGACGTGCAGCGCTCTTTCAAGCGTATCCTTGAAAAGCAGGGCTTGAAATTCATCATGGGTGCGGCTGTGCAAGGCGTGGATGCGTCCAAAACCAAAGCCAAGGTCAAATACGCGCTCAAGAAATCTCCAGATACCGAGGAAGTTCTGGACGCCGATGTGGTGCTGGTCGCAACCGGCCGCAAACCTTTCACCGATGGGCTTGGCCTCGATGCGCTGGGTATTGCCATGACCGACCGTGGACAAGTTGCCACCGATGCGCACTGGCGGACCAATCTGGCCGGTGTTTATGCCATTGGTGATGCGATCAAGGGGCCGATGCTGGCGCATAAGGCCGAAGACGAAGGCATGGCGGTGGCCGAGGTAATTGCAGGCAAACATGGGCATGTGAATTACGGTGTGATCCCCGGCGTAGTTTACACAGCGCCAGAGGTTGCGACCGTCGGTGCGTCCGAAGATGCGCTAAAGGCCGAAGGTCGTAAGCTGAAGGTCGGCAAGTTCATGTTCATGGGCAATGCCCGTGCCAAGGCCGTGCATCAAGCCGAAGGCGGGTTTGTCAAACTCATCACGGACGCAGAAACAGATCGCATTCTGGGTGCTGCCATCATCGGGCCAGCCGCAGGTGATATGATCCATGAAATATGTGTGGCGATGGAATTTGGGGCTTCTGCGCAGGATATCGCACTGACCTGTCACGCACATCCCACCTATTCCGAAGCCGTGCGCGAGGCTGCGTTGGCTTGTGGGGATGGACCAATCCACAGCTGATCAAAACAACACCGCAAAAAGCCGACGAGGGGGACGCACCTCGTCGGCTTAAAAAGAGATGCAGAAAAGGGGATAACTGCAACTCGATGCGATCAGGGGAGATCGCAGCCCCGTGAATGAGGCATACGTTTTCTGAACGTATTGTAGAGATAGTACGCGGCAGCTCAAATTTCCCGTCGCAACGGATCACATATTTTCACAGAAAAGTTTACGCAGACGGGTCAGTCGTCGCGTCAGGGTCAAATCCCGCTTCTTTCATCAACACATTGGATTGATTTTCAACGGCCTCTTGCAAAGTGGTCATAAATTCGCGTTGCGATTGGCCCGGCGCAATTGGATCCAAAAACTCTACAACTGCGGTGCCGGGATTGCGATATATGCCGCGTTTGGGCCAAAACACCCCAACATTTGCAGCTACAGGAACGCACGGTTGCTGCAATTGATCATAAAGTGCGAATGACCCAACTTTGTAAGGCGCTTTGACACCCGGTGCGATACGGGTGCCTTGGGGATAGATCACAAGTTGACCGGGATTTTGCGCACCACTGGCCACATCATCCACCATCTGTTTGATTGCCTTGCCGCGTTTGCCCCGATTCACTGGAACACAACCAATACGATAGGCGTATTGCCCCAATATCGGTGCATAGAGCAATTCACGCTTCATAATGAACTTTCCGGCAGGCAAGGCAGAGAAGATCAGTAAGATATCCAGAAATGATTGGTGCTTGGCCGCAACCAGAACCTCACCTTCCGGTGGCGTGCCACGAACTTCGGATTTCAGACCAACCATCCATCCAGCAGTCCACCGTATCCATTGGCAAAATGTCTTACAGGCATGCCGCGCACCGTCACGATGCAGCAAGGCCCATGGCAGAAACAAAACACCCATGATCGCCATGGCAAGATACATCTGCACAATGAACACCAGCGAACGAACCCATTGGATAGCATAAAACATTACGATAACTCCGACAGTGTGCGATGCGCCGCCCCACGTGTAGCAACAAAGGCAACTGCCGCAGCGATGGGCGGGATTAGAACTGGACAAAGCCACGCAACACCCTGAAAGCCAAGTCCCGTCAGGATACCGCCTTCGGCTTGTGCGGCAGGCAGCAAAAGTACCGCACCACATCCCAAAACTGTCCCCGCAGCGGCACCGCTAAGTGCCCGCACCGTGAAACGACGCACAAATGCCTCGGCGATATAATCATCCTGTGCCCCGATCAAGCGCAACACAGAAATCACCTGTGCATTGGCTGCAAGGGCCGCATTGGCCGCAAGTGTAATCATGATGGCCATTGTCGCCCCAATCAATAGAATGGACGCCCAGCCCAAAAGGCGCAGTCGCGCAGCTGCACGTTCCAATGGACGGCGCCACCGGCCATGATCATCCAAAACCGCCCCCGGCACCTCTGTCTGAAGGCGCAACCGTAATCCGGCGGCATCATATCCTTCGGCAGTTTCGGCAATTTCGATCAACTGCGGTACAGGCAGCGTTTCCAATGGCAAATCCGGTCCGAACCATGGCTCCAACAACTTGGCCTGTTCTTCGGCAGACAAGGCACGTGCCAAAGAAATGCCCGGCGTCGTATCCAAAACACGCAATGCAGCAGCCGTTTGCGCCGCCATCTGTTCAGCCGGGGCGGAAATGCGCAGGGTAGAGCTTTGCGCCAGCTCGCCCCCCCAACGTGCAGCCAATCTGCCTGATGCCAAAGACAAAGCAAGCGCAAAAACCGTTAGAAACGCCATCGCCGCCGCTGCAATCAAGGTAAGGCGCGCGGTAAATCCAGTTGGCGGCACAATGCGATCCGCCTGTGTGTCACGCACCAGTATGGACGTAAGGTTCAGCTTCACAAATCTGCCCCTGCCAATTGCAAACGACGGTTAGAAATACGCAAAACACGCGCCTGCACCTTGGATTTCGCGGTGCGGATCAAGTTCATGTCATGGGTGGCAATCATAATGGTTTTGCCCATCTTGTTCAGTTCGATCAGCAACTGCAACAAACGCTGAGACATTTCCCAATCCACGTTCCCTGTAGGCTCATCCGCCAGCACGACATCTGGTGACATAATCACCGCTCGCGCAAGAGCCGCGCGCTGCCGCTCGCCTCCGGATAGCTCTGGTGGAAAGGCACTGGCGCGGTTGCCCAACCCAACCCAATTCATCAACTCTTTTAGATTGGACACCTGATCCAGATTGTCCCGCCCAGACACTGTCAGTGGCAAAGCCACGTTATCCGCCACCGGCAAATGGTTCAGAAATTGGCAGTCTTGATGCACAACACCAACACGCCGCCGCATCATCGCCAGATCATCGCGATTCATCCCACGCACATCCTGGTCAAATAGGCGCACATGGCCTGCTGTTGGATGCAACGCTCCATAACATAACTTTAGAAATGTGGTTTTTCCGGCCCCCGATGGACCGGTCAGAAAATGAAAACTACCGGGCGAGAGCTTTAGCGATATATCGCTCAAAAGCTCACCTCCTCCATAGCTATAGGCGGTATTTTCAAACTCGATCACGCGCGGCCTCTTGTATCAGTCGCCCCTGTTGTGCCTGAGCATCGCGTTAGGTTCAATGTATGTCGGGCAGGCTTTGCTCTTTCGTGGCATAAAGTTACACAATATGGTAATCCAAAGAAGGCGAGAAATTGGGGAAGAGGGACAGGATGCGGCTGAGTTGCCCAAATTGCGGTGCGCAATACGAAGTGCCTGATGACGTAATCCCGGAATCGGGACGTGATGTGCAATGTTCTAACTGCGGTGATACGTGGTTTCAGGCACACCCGGATCAGAACACCCAAGAGGCTGCAGATATGGCGGCGGACATGGGCCTGCCTATTCCTGATCAGGATTGGGTGCCTGATGACGCCGAAGTTTCGAACGATGACGCACCTCAAGATACGCCCGCACCGGGGGCGGACGAACACAGCGACAACACCCAAGAATCTCATGATACTTCTGACACTGCGGATCACGATGCCCCCCTGACCGAGGCAGAGCCTCCGGCACGTCGTGAATTGGATCCTATGATCGCCGAGGTGCTGCGCCAAGAGGCCGAGCACGAAACCAAAATCCGCGAAGAAGAAAATAATCCGACCCTAGAAACCCAACAAGAGTTGGGCATTGGCGAACCCGATGACGGTGAAACCAAACGCGCCCGAGAAGCCCGAGCACGAATGGCACGGATGCGTGGACAGCCCGATATCGAAGAAAACGCGCCAGAGGACACACGTACTCTTGGCGAGTCTCGCCGCGAATTGTTGCCAGACATTGAAGAGATAAACTCTACCTTGCGATCCACCGGGGATCGTCCTCTAGAAGAAAGTGCCGCAGTTGCCATGGATATGCGCAAGCGTCAAAGAGGCGGCTTTCGTATGGGGTTTTCTCTGATGCTTATTCTCGCGGCGGCAATCGTGCTGATTTATGCCAACGCCCCAGTCATCAAAGAGACCGCCCCACAAATTGCACCTGTTATTGACGGTTTGGTGGCTGCAATGAATAAAGGGCGGCTCTGGCTGGATGAGCATCTGACCGTGATGATGCAATGGCTGGATGCAAAAGCATCCAATGCCTCATCAGGCTAAGGGCGCCCCGGGGTTCAGAAGCGATCCAGCAGACGTTCCAGATAATTGCGCTCTATCTCACTGCGATCAAAATCACCGGATCGACGGCGAATTTCATCTAACAATTCGCGAGCACGTCCATAGGCGTCTTCAGATTGCAGCAAATTGTCGCCGTCTGCCTCGGCTCCACCCGATCCCGAACGACCCAACGGGTCTTGTGAATTTTGACGTCCTGCCGTGTTTTGATCGCCTTGTTGTCCCGGATTTTGCTGTTCTGCCAAGGCCTCGTCAAGGTTTCGAATACTGTCACGCAGCGCATCAAGTGCTTCTGATTGATGCTCAAGCGCATCCGCAAGGCGACCATCTCGCAGCGCCTCTTCGGCTTGTCCCATTGCGCCTTCGGCACCTTTTAAGGCCTCGCGCGCAGCATCGCCAGATTCTGTTCCGGCACCCGGCAAATTACCACGCTGACGTTGCAGCTCCTGTCGTAGAGCCTCTTGGCGATCAGCAAGGCTTTGCTCGTTTTGACCTTTCCCCTGGGCACCTTGTTGGCCATCTTCACCTTGGCCATCCCCACGCCCTTGTCCTGTGCCGTCGTGGGATTCGCCTTTGCCCTGGCCGCCACTTTGGCCCTCATTGCCTTGGGATTGGCCGGCCTGCGCGCCTGGATTGAACTGTTCCTGTAGATCGCGAAAGGCCTGATCGGACAGGCCCTGTTGTTCGCGCAGCGCCTCGCCAAGCTCTTCCATCGCCTGTTCACCGCTATCCTCTCCGCCTTGCCCTTCGGTAAATTGTAAATTGTCCAACAATTCTTGCAATTCTCGCATGGCTTGTTCAGCCTCGGCCATCCGGCCCTGTTCCATCAATTCCTGAATGCGGTCCATCATGCGTTGAATGTCATCTTGATTCAGCTGCATGGTGTTTTCTGACTGCTGGCGCTCCTGTTCTGATCCGTCTTGTTGTTGCCGACGGGCCAATTCACGCATGTAGTCCTCGGTTGCCTCGCGCAATTCTTGCATGAGGCGGGCGATTTCCTCATCACTGGCACCGTTTTTCATGGCTTCCGACAAACGCTTGCGCGCGCGATCCAAACGTTGAAATGCATCCCCCACAGCACCGTCTTCAACACGCAATGCCAACGCCCAAAGATCCTGTGCGATCACATCCCGGTTTTCAGCACTAATCCCTTCTGGTGAAACAATCTGACGTTCCAGTTGATGCAGAATAGACCGCAGATGCAAATATGCGATTTGATCCGCAAAGGTTTCGCTGTCTGGGCTATGCGAGACCGCCCTTAAAAGCTGCGACACGAGCCGCGCATTTTGACGGTTCCACAAAAGATCACGGCGCATTTCAATCAATGTTGTCGCCAAAGGATCAAAGAACCGACGCGCAGGCAGGGGCAAAATCACTGGCGTAGAAGCACCAGTTTGTCCCGCAGCATCTGTGACAGTCAAATCAATCCGAACCGGCAAGTGCGCCCATGGATGTTCGGAAAAATCTTCAATCAGATTTTCTTCGAATTCTGCACGGTTGCCAGATATTGGCAATGGCAACGAAAAGGCAATTGGTTCACGTGGTTCGGGCGGCAGACGCAGACCATAGCGACGGTCCATTTCATTCAAATCCAGAGAGATCAGGACATCCCCGCCAACGACATTATAATCATCCGTCGCGGTAAATGGCAGGCTCATCTCTCCGCGGCCTGACACGCTTGCAGTGTCTGTAACCTCGATCGTGGGCGGCACATCGGGCACAACGGTCACGTTCCAGCTTTGCCCACCTGCACCATTCAACATCAGCGTGCCGTTCTGCGTCACCTCAAATTCCTGTTCAGCATCCGTCGCTGTCTCATCCGTCTGCGCACGCCCGGAAACTGTTTCTTGCAAAGATAAGCGCCCTGCCTCGCCATAAAATCGCAGAATGATGCGGGTGTTTTCGGGCAAAGTTAGGTCCGCGCCCTGCTGTTCATTCAAGTAGAGCGTGGGCAAGCCCGTGTATCGCGGTGGTTCGGCCCATCCTTCCCATTTTGGGCCGGTCAGTACCATCTCGCCTTTAGTCAATGCCGTAATGCTTCCTACGCGCCCAAACGATCCAAACAGCAAAGCAACACAAAGGCATAACAAGGCAACATACCGCAGCCCCAAAGGATCAAGTCGCGAGATAAGCAAATCAGGCGTCACCGCGCGGGCGCCAGATGCACGCGCCTGCATACGCTCATAGTGCGTTGCCCAAAGTTGTTTCGTGCCAATGTCTGCTGTGCCCATTGCGGGGCGGTCCATCAAGGTTTGTAACGGTCGTCCAGACAATGACATATCCAGCCGATGCATCGCGTCTATTTCGGAGGGCCAGGCGAATTTGCGAACGCCACGAAACAGGAAAACCAACAGCGCAAGGGCGCTGACACCCGCGATGCCCAAGATGGTTTCAATATTCAGAAAATCATGTAGGCCCAGCAACAACACCGCAAAAGCGACAATAAGCACGGACCAAGCAGGCCAAAACGCACGGCACAAGCGTTCTGCCAACATACCGCCCTGCGTCAGACGGATCACCCGGCCAAGGCGTCCTTTCAACAGATCAGCATGTTCTTTTTCGCCGTGCATTCGCCCGTCCTTTAGGCCGGACGCACGATTACATCACAGCCACTCGGGGATGGTATCGCGATTTATCATTTCGTCAAAGGTCGGACGTCGGCGAATAACCGCAAATTGATCACCATTGACCAAAACTTCTGGGATCAAGGGCCGGGTGTTGTATTCGCTCGCCATCACCGCACCGTAAGCCCCGGCAGATCGAAAGGCGACCAGATCTCCGGCATTCACGGGTGCCATGATACGTTCCTTGGCAAAGGTATCACCAGTTTCGCACACAGGGCCGACCACATCATATGAGGTTTTTTCAACACCCGGCGCGGGTTCAACCACCGGCACAATATCATGATGCGCCTCATACATCGCAGGACGGATCAGATCATTCATCGCTCCGTCCACAATCAGAAAATCACGATCTTCGCCGGATTTCACATAAATCGTTTTGCTGATCATCAGCCCAGCATTGCCAGCAATCAGGCGTCCGGGTTCAATTTCGATCTCGCACCCCAGATGGCCCAAGGTTTCTTTGACCAATGCGCCGTATTCCGTGGGTAGAGGCGGCGCATCATTAGAGCGTTCATAAGGAATGCCAAGGCCGCCCCCCAGATCAAGACGGGAAATTTCGTGCCCATCTGCGCGCAATTGTTCGGTCAGTTCTGCCACTTTGTCATAGGCAAGGCGGAAAGGCTCCAGTTGTGTCAGCTGGCTGCCGATGTGCACATCAATGCCAATGACCTTGAGGCCCGGTAAAGTGGCGGCATGGGCATAAACCTCGCGCGCCCGCGCAATTGGAATGCCAAATTTGTTTTCCGATTTTCCAGTTGCGATTTTGGCATGCGTTTTGGCATCTACGTCCGGGTTCACACGCACGGTAATGGGGGCAACGACGCCCAATTCCAGCGCAACCTCGTTGATCACAGCCATTTCAGGCTCTGATTCGACGTTAAATTGCCGGATACCACCCGACAGGGCGGCATGGATTTCATCACGGGTTTTGCCGACGCCCGAAAATACTATGCGCTCACCGGGCACACCTGCGGCCTTGGCGCGGGCATATTCGCCACCGGACACCACATCCATTCCGGCACCCAGTGCCGCCAGTGTTTTCAGGATCGCCTGATTAGAGGCCGCCTTCATGGCATAGCACACCAGATGGTCCATTCCGTCCAGAGCCTCATCAAACAGGCGGAAATGACGTTCTAGCGTAGCCGTGGAATAGACATAGAACGGCGTACCAACAGTAGCAGCAATTTCTGCCACCGACACATCTTCGGCATAAAGGTGTCCATCACGATATAAAAAATGATCCACAGCGCGCGCCTTTTGTCAGAGTCACATTTCGCCTCTCTTATCAGAGACGGGCGATGGATCAACGACAATAGACCATTTGAAGACTTTGCTTGCCTGACAAACTGCCCGAATTGATCATTCGGTATATGTCACTCCGACGCGCGCAACGCCTGTGACGGTCACACCCGACGCAGTGGTTTCTTGATTACGTGTCGGGGCCGTCGGCGCACCATCTGCACCGCACCCTGCCAACACTGCCATCAATGGCAAACAAATGAAACATTTCTTCATAATGCATCCTTCCAACGGGCGACTTGTGCGCGAACTTGGCTGGGCGCTGTGCCCCCGTAAGACACGCGAGAAGCAACGGAATTATGCACACCCAATACACCAAATACGTCTTCGGTGATATGTTCATGCACCGATTGCATATCGGCAAGCGACAAGTCAGGCAAATCGCAACCGCGAGATTCCGCCTTAGCCACAAGCGATCCTGTGACGTGATGCGCATCACGGAACGGCATATTCAGAGCACGCACCAGCCAATCCGCCAGATCGGTTGCCGTCGAGAACCCGGACCCAGCCGCCGCCTCAAGGCTTTCGCGGTTGGCCGTCATGTCTTTGACCATGCCTTCCATGGCTGCAAGCGCCAGCATGATGTTGTCTGCCGCGTCAAACACCTGTTCTTTGTCTTCCTGCATGTCCTTGGAATACGCGAGCGGCAAACCCTTCATCACCATCAACAGTGCAGTGTTTGCCCCGAAAATCCGCCCGATTTTGGCACGGATCAATTCTGCCGCATCCGGGTTTTTCTTTTGGGGCATGATCGAGCTGCCGGTGGAAAACCGATCCGACAAGGTGACAAACCGGAATTGTGCAGACGACCAGATCACCAGTTCCTCGGCCATACGGCTTAGGTGCATGGCGCAGATCGACGCAGCTGCCAAAAACTCCAGCGCGAAATCACGATCACTAACCGCATCCAAAGAATTCGCAGAAGGACGGTCAAAGCCCAAGGCTTCGGCGGTCATATGGCGATCAATCGGAAAGGATGTGCCAGCCAACGCAGCCGCACCAAGCGGGCATTCATTCATACGGCGTCGAGCATCGACAAAACGCGATTTATCGCGGGCAAACATTTCCACATAGGCCATCATGTGATGCCCCCAAGTGACAGGTTGTGCCGTTTGTAGATGGGTGAAGCCCGGCATAACCCATTCAGCCCCGGCTTCTGCCTGTGCCAACAACGCGCCAATCAACGCATCAATGCCACCGATTGTTGCGTCAATCTGATCACGCACCCACAGTTTAAAATCCGTGGCCACCTGATCGTTGCGGCTGCGCCCGGTATGCAAACGTCCCGCAGGTTCACCGATCACTTCTTTCAGGCGCGCCTCGACATTCATGTGGATGTCTTCAAGGGCTGTAGAAAACTCAAACGTGCCGCCTTCGATTTCTGACAACACCGTGAGCAGGCCTTCCCGAATGGCATCCGCATCGCTATCTGTGATGATGCCTGCGTGGGCAAGCATTGCCGCGTGGGCCCTTGAACCGGCTATGTCCTGTGTCGCCATGCGCTTGTCAAACCCGATCGAAGCATTGATAGCTTCCATAATCGCGTCTGGACCCGCTGCAAAACGGCCGCCCCACATCTGGTTCGAGGATTTGTCTGACATGTCGTGCCCTTCGGAGGAATTATGCGTCTATTTCGTTTAACCGTGCTTTATATGGCCTTGGCCTTTGGTGCAAATGGTGCTTTTGCCGATATTGACGCAGCCCAAGGCTTGCGTGAAGGCGAAATGAAAAAATTGGTCTTTCATCCAGAAGCCAAAACAACACCTACCGCCACCTTTGTGACCGAAGATGGTGGCGCCGGGACATTGGCGGATTATCAGGGAAAATATGTTTTGCTGAATTTCTGGGCAACATGGTGCGCACCCTGTCGCAAGGAAATGCCATCGCTTAATCAGCTAGAAGCGGAATTAGGGGGCGACAGTTTTCAAGTGGTGACATTGGCGGCCGGTCGTAACCCACCCGCCGCAATCAAAGCCTTCTTTGAAAAAACAGGCGTGGATCTGTTACCACAAATTCGCGACCCAAAAGGTGACATCGCCAAAGGAATGGCGGTGTTTGGCCTGCCAACAACGGTTGTTCTTAACCCTCAGGGACAAGAAATCGCCCGTCTGCGTGGCGATGCGGATTGGGCCAGTGATAACGCCAAGGCCGTGCTGAGCGCCCTGATTAAGGAGCATGCTGAGGCGCAGATTGCTTCCACCAATGACGAAAGTTAAGAGTCATCCAAAGGTTTTCTAACGAAAAAGGCCGCCCAATGGGCGGCCTTTTGATGTCTGGTCAGACAAATCACATGTTCGGATAGTTTGGTCCGTCGCCACCCTGTGGCGTGGTCCATGTGATGTTCTGGCTTGGGTCTTTGATGTCGCAAGTTTTGCAGTGAACACAGTTCTGAAAGTTCACCACAAACTCTGGTTTGCCATCTTTTTCGACGATCTCGTAAACACCTGCAGGGCAATAGCGTTGCGCTGGCTCTGCATATTTGGGCAGATTGACGTTCACCGGCGTGTCCGCGTCACCCAGACGCAAATGGCAGGGCTGGCTTTCCTCATGGTTGGTCATCGCAAAGCTGACGTTGGTCAGGCGATCAAACGATAAGGTACCATCGGGTTTTGGATAATCGATCGGCTTGTGCTTAGACGCCTCTTGCGTGGATTCGGCATCGTTCTTGCCGTGCCCCAATGTGCCAAAGAACGAAAAGCCCAATGTGTTGGTCCACATATCCAAACCACCTAGGATCAAGGACGGGATCATGCCCCACTTGGACCACATTGGCTTGACGTTGCGCACCTTTTTCAGGTCTTTGCCAATCGCGCCACCGCGCACTTCGGTTTCATAAGCAGTCAGCTCGTCGCCGGAACGCTCTGCCTTGATCGCATCATACGCGGCCTCGGCAGCGGCCTTACCAGACAGCATCGCATTGTGGTTACCCTTAATGCGCGGTACGTTGACCATACCCGCGGAACAACCCAACAGCGCGACACCCGGTGCCACCAGTTTTGGCATGGATTGATATCCACCCTCGGTGATCGCACGCGCACCATAAGCCACGCGTTTGCCGCCCTTCAGCAGATCGGCAACCATCGGGTGATGCTTAAAGCGTTGGAATTCCATGTAGGGGAACAGATGCGGGTTTTTGTAATTCAGGTGAACCACGAAGCCGACGTAAACCTGATTGTTGTCCAAATGATAGATAAAGGAGCCGCCACCGGCATTGCCGCCCAAAGGCCAACCCATAGTGTGGGTCACGGTGCCTTCTTTGTGCTTGGCCGGATCAATTTCCCAGATCTCTTTCATGCCAACGCCGTATTTCTGTACTTCTTTTCCAGCGGCGAGATCATATTTGTTGATCACTTCTTTGGCGAGCGATCCGCGCACCCCTTCGGAAATAAACACGTATTTACCGTGCAATTCCATACCGGGCTCATAGGCCGGGCCAGGTGTGCCATCTGCGTTTTTACCAAACTCGCCGGCAATCACACCTTTGACTTCGCCGTTATCGCCATAGACCAGTTCAGAGCATGCCATGCCCGGGAAAATTTCGATTCCCATTTCTTCGGCCTGCTCGGCCATCCAACGACATACGTTACCCATGGACACAATATAGTTGCCATGGTTGTTCATCAGCGGTGGCATGGGGAAGTTTGGAATGCGGATTTCGCCCGCTTCGCCCAGCATGTAAAAATTATCTTCATGCACTGGCACGTTCAGTGGCGCGCCTTTTTCTTTCCAATCCGGGATCAACGCTTCCAGACCACAAGGATCAAGAACAGCACCGGATAGGATATGGGCCCCAACCTCGGATCCTTTTTCCAAAACGACCACTTCAAGGTCGGCGTCCAATTGCTTCAGTCGGATCGCGGCGGAAAGACCGGCAGGTCCTGCACCAACGACAACGACGTCGTATTCCATTGCTTCGCGTTCAATCTCGGCCATTGGCTTTTCCCTTCGGTCGGCTGGGCGGGTAATTTTGTTCCGGGCTTGCTATCCTGTTCGGTAACTAAAGGTCAATCAAGACTTAGCAGGAAAACGTTCTGAAAACCTCAGAAATCCCGGGAAGTTGCTGTTTTACGCTGCCAATGCATGTCTCCTATTGCAATTCACCGAGCGCTCGGGGCAATTTGCAGGAGACACGATCATAAAACCAACGCGGCTGAAATCTAATGTCAGCCCTGCACCACCGGGACCGACCCATGGAAAAAATACCAATGACGCGCGCCGGATTTACGGCGCTCGAAGTAGAATTGAAACAGCTCAAGAGCGTTGAGCGCCCTGCGATCATCCGAGCGATTGCCGAAGCGCGCGAACATGGCGATCTGTCTGAAAACGCAGAATACCATTCTGCGCGCGAAAAACAGTCCTTTATCGAAGGCCGCGTCAAGGAACTTGAAGGGGTGATTTCACTTGCAGAGGTCATCGACCCGACGACGCTTTCGGGATCAATCAAATTTGGGGCTACGGTCACTCTTGTTGATGAAGACACCGATGAAGAAAAGACCTGGCAGATCGTTGGAGAACACGAGGCGAGCGTCGAATCAGGTCTTTTGAACATCAAATCTCCAATCGCTCGCGCCTTGATCGGCAAAGAAGAAGGCGACAGCGTCGAAGTACGCACGCCGGGTGGTCAAAAAGGCTATGAGGTTCTGTCGGTTGCCTATGTGTAATCACAGCGCCTGAGGAAGTGTCAGCAATGTCCAACCGTACCAAGGCCGATCCAAAGCAAACACAGCCGACGCCCATTGGTATCTATGAGCGCCAACAAACCGCACGCGTCACCGGCATCGAAGTCATCGCCGTATCACTTAGTGCTGTTTGGCTGCTGGGTGCGGTGGTTTTCTTTGTCGTGGTTGATGTGGAAACCGGCGGCGGTGTGGATGGCCTGCGATTTCTGATGACCATGTTGGCCGTGTTCATGCCGGTTGCCATGATCTGGGTTGCGGCAATGGCAGCCCGGTCTTCACGTGTGATGCGCGAAGAAAGTGCGCGCCTGCAAACCGCAATTGACGCAATGCGCAAAACCTATGTCGCGCAAATTCAAGGCCAACCACAGCACACCTCTGAACCTTCTATTTCCAAAAAGCTAGATGAGATTGCCGCAGCTCAACGCAAAACCGAAAGCGCGCTGGCGCAGTTTTCAACCACTCGCGAAATTCAGGGAATCCGCAAGGATACCCCTGCAACGACTCCCGTTGAAGTAGGCGAAGATCAGGGTTTGCTCGCTCTTGGCACCCCCGCCGAGGAATTGTCGCCACCGCTAGACCGCGCTGTTTTCATCAAAGCTTTGAATTTTCCCGAGACAGCCGAAGATGCCGAGGGTTTCACCGCTCTGCGCAAAGCACTGAAGGATCGGCAAGCCAGCCATCTTATTCAGGCCAGCCAAGATGTTCTTACCCTGCTAAGCCAAGATGGCATCTATATGGATGATCTACGGCCTGATCTGGCCCGCCCAGAGGTATGGCGCCGCTTCGCATCTGGCGAGCGTGGACGGTCAGTTGCTGCGCTTGGTGGGGTACGTGATCGCTCATCCCTTGCCCTTGCAGCAGGCCGCATGAAGCAAGATCCTATTTTCCGTGACGCCGCGCATCATTTCCTGCGTCGATTTGACAAAACTTTCGTCGAATTTGAAGAATCCGCCACAGACAGTGAAATCGCCGCTTTGGGCGATACACGCACGGCCCGGTCGTTTATGTTGCTTGGCCGTGTCGCTGGCATTTTCGACTAGAGACCAAAGGCGCTGTAGGGGTAGTACCGCACCAATACGCCCGGTGAGATATGCGCCGCCTCATCCGGTAACTCGACCAAGCCTTCTGCCCAACTTAGGCCCGATATGCGCCCAGACCCTTCTGAGGTGAACACTTCAACCTGACCATCCCGCAAGCGCGCGCGCAGATACTCACGCCGCCCCGGCTTTTTCGTTTTTTCAAACGCCGCTGGCAACATCAAAGGCTCTGGCATGCGCCAACCTTCGCCCGCCAATGCACCCATTGCGGGTCGTGCAAAAATCAAGGTGCAAACCATGGCTGCCACCGGATTGCCCGGCAGGCCAAAAACCGGAGTATCCTTCCACAAGGCCAATGCCAGCGGTCTGCCCGGCTTAATCGCGATGCGCCACAGTGACATGGATCCAGTTTCCCCGAGCAATGCCGAGACATGATCCTCATCCCCTGCCGACGCCCCGCCAGAGGTCAGAATGACATCGGCCTTTTGGGCCGCTTTGTCCATCAGGGCACGCAAAGCTGAGCGATCATCCGGCGCGCGGCCCATATCAACAGGCGTAAATCCAAACTGCTTGATCATTGCCAGCAACATCGGACGATTTGCATCGTAAATCTGATGCGGATCGGCTACGCTGCCTGCTTCTGTCAGCTCGTCTCCGGTTGAAATCACTGCAACACGCAACCGTTTTCGAACACTGACATCGCGCACGCCAGTTGCCGACAACAGTGCAAGATCGGCAGGCCGAATTCGTCGTCCTGTCGGAAAGATTTCTGTGTCAGCAGCGACGTCTTCACCGGCCTTGCGCGTATTCACTCCGGCGCGCAACGCCCCATGAAAGGCGATGCTCCCATCGCCCAGCGTTACATCCTCTTGCAAAATAACTGTATCCACACCTTCGGGCAGGCTAGCACCAGTCAAAACCCGGATCGCGTGGCCTTGTGGCACGATGTCCATATACGGCGCCCCAGCGGCAGAGCGTCCCTCAACCAGCGGCAAAACCTGCGGCCCATCGTCAATTGAGCCCCCCGCAAACCCATAGCCGTCCACCGCCGTATTCGGCTGTGGTGGATTGGAGCGCATCGCGGCAACAGGCAGGGCCAATACTCGCCCAAGCGCCTGATCTGCACGCAATGTTTCCGCTCCAACCACACAAGACAATGTATCCCGCAGCATCGCATGGGCCTGCGCGACCGGTGTCCAGTCAACACCAGGTGGCAAAGCGAAACAATCGTTCTTCAGTGGCGGCGGTTGCAATGAATTTTTAGCGGCAGCCATCAACGCACCCTCATATCCAAGCCCAAAAATCCAACCTTCCTCGGCATTTTTCACATCCAGCATATCGTGCAAAACCGCAGGGTCGAGACGAGAAAACGCGCCCGCCATCAAACGCACCTGTGCAGCGTCACGAATTTCACCCTCTGCTTGGACCTTCCTGACCATTGGATTGATCAACCCCGGCCATGCCTCAACAAAGGCAATTGGGGCGTCCAAAGCCTCAAACGGCCAAATCGAAACCTGCCCTGCGAACCGCTGCCGCAGGCGTGCAAGCACTGGTAGCCCCATCAATATCTGCGAGCCAACAGACCCTGCACCTGCCAATTGCCAGCATGAAAAACTGCCTTTGGCTCGTGTTTCAACATGGCGGCGTTCGGCAAAAGGCATATCACATCGCGCCAATCCTTTGCGTGGCAAATGGGCAATGTCACGTTTCAGGCCATTCCCCCAAAACGGTCCAACACCGGAAAATCGCGCATTGATCGCACCCGCCACATCAAACCGGTTGTTGGATCTGGGCGTGTCGCTAATGTGGTGCGCCAACCAATCCCACAACGCCAACGGATCATCTTGCCCGGTCAAAGCATGGGCAAAACCTACTGGGTATCCAAACGGAAAATCAAAAGCGATAAAGGCGCGCCTGTTGGCGGAAAGTTCTGCCGAGATCAGATCATCCAGCCACTTTTCTGCCTGTTGGCGATTACGGTGATAGACGGGCACATCAGTGTCGCCCGCACGCGCCACACAGGTCCATATTGCATCTTTTTTCGGGGCTAGGCCTCGGTCGTTTCCACCCGACCAATCCACCATGACAAAACTGTCAAACGAGATCAAAGCCCAACCTCTAACAGGATGAAATCAGCGACCGCTGCGGTGTCATCCAAATCGAACTGAGGTAGATCAATGGTCAGTTGAGTGTCAGTTGCCACGGCCTGTACTGTCGGATTTTCCAAAGCAATCAAAGGATTATCCGCCTCAGCACGATAGGCCTCAACCTTGGGGTGGGAGCTACGTTTGAATCCCTCAACAAGAATCAAATCGACCGGCGCCATGCGGGCAACCAGTGCCTCAAGATCGGGCTCTTGGTCGTCACGATGTTCGCGCATCAACGCCCACCGCGTCTCTGACGCTAGCATTACCTCTGCGGCACCTGCTTGACGATGGCGGTGCGTGTCGGTGCCTTTCTGTTCCAAATCAACTGCGTGGTGGGTGTGTTTGACAGTAGAGACAGAAAATCCCCGCGCCGAAATTTCGGCAACCAGTCTTTCCATCAATCCTGTCTTACCGGCATTCTTCCAGCCGGTCACACCATAAATACGCATCATTCCCCTCCTGCCATACGACACGCCAAATGTTGCGCCTCGGTCAGGTCAGCAGGTGTGTTGACGTTAAAAAACGGATCAAATGGGTCAGTCCTAAAAATCGCGGTACCTGCGTTATGCCTGTCGGTCCAAAGCACCACTTTGCGCAGCCCATCACGCAAAGCGACTCGCAGATCCTCTCGCAAGGCAACAGGCCACAGGCCAAATGTTGGCTGTCGCCAGATCTTGTCGCCTTCACGGGTCGCTGCAAGAGCCAGAGATTGTCCGCCTCCGGCCTTTTGCAACTGTGCCACAAGATCATGAGGGAAAAATGGTGTGTCCGCTGCCGCCGTTACAATAGCATCCGCGCCTTGTGTTACAGCCCAGTCCAACCCGGCAAGAACCCCTGCCAGTGGTCCCGCATACCCTTCGATGCTGTCACACAGCACAGGTAGGCGCAAATCCTCAAACCGGCCCGAGTTTCCATTGGCATTAAGGGCAAGACCATCAACCTGCGGACCAAGACGGTTAATGACATGATCAAGGATGCTCTGGCCATCCAACATTAGCCGACCCTTGTCGCCGCCTCCCATTCGTGTAGCCAACCCACCCGCCAGAATAACACCCAAGACTTTGGACATTTTTTACTCCCTACTTCTCAGCCGACTTACGGCGATTTTTGCGAGGTTCATCCGAGACGGTGTCAGGATCGACATCCCGTATCAGCCGATCATTGCCAGACAAGCACACAAACCGCTTCCCGCGCATACGCCCAATCAATGTCAGGCCAATCTCGCGTGCGATTTCAACGCCCCAAGCCGTAAACCCGGACCGGGATGCCAGCACTGGAATACCCATAAGGGCGGTTTTAATCACCATTTCAGACGTCAACCGCCCGGTGGTATACAACACCTTATCCGATGCTGTAGTCCCAGATTGAAACATCCAACCTGCAACTTTATCCACCGCGTTATGTCGGCCCACATCCTCCATATAAACCAAGGGTTGCGCGCCTTGGCACAAGACGGTGCCATGGATAGCGCCGGCACTTAGGTACAGCGAAGGCATCCGATTGATCCGATGCGCCAGCGCATAAAGATCAGAAGTGCGCACCTGTGTGGCAGGCAAGGTAAGGCCCTCAAGCCCCTCCATCATATCGCCGAACACAGTGCCCACAGCGCAACCGCTGGTGCGGGTCTTTTTCTTGAGCTTTTCTTCGTGGTTGGTTTGGGTGGCGGTACGCACCACCACCGTTTCAAGATCGTCATCATAATCCACGCGCGTGATCTGATCATCATCACGCAGCATCCCTTGATTGCGAAGAAATCCTATGGCCAGATATTCCGGGTAATCCCCAATGGTCATCGCCGTGACGATTTCCTGTGAGTTCAGGAAAATAGTCAAAGGGCGTTCTTCGACCACTGACAAATCGGCCACCTGCCCATCCTGATCAACACCCTGCACAGCCCGCGTCAGCCCCGGCGCATCTGGACGCGGCGTCACGATCATTCCATCAGTGTCCTCTGATATTGCCAATTGCAACTCCTCCGCAGTCTGCTTAGCTGTGGTCACATATCGTTTTAGAGATTTGCCATGGCCACCACCACAAAGAAATCCGTCTATTTTCAAGGCATGCGCGACGGCGCGCCATTTTTGCTGGTCGTTGGCCCCTTTGCCCTGCTGTTTGGTGTGGTCGCAACAGAAGCCGGATTGAATGTTTATGAAACGTTGGCGTTTTCGATAGTCGTCATTGCCGGAGCGGCTCAATTCACCGCGCTTCAGTTGCTAACAGAAAATGTACCCACGGTCATTGTGCTTGCTTCAGCTCTTGCGGTGAACCTGCGTATGGCGATGTATTCGGCGTCTCTGACCCCATATATTGGCGCGGCCCCAATCGGTTGGCGGGCCTTGGCGGCCTATTTCACAATCGACCAAAGCTATGCCCTGTCGATTGTGAAATTCGAAAACGAACCCTATCTGACGCTGGCGCAGCGGTATGCCTATTTCTTTGGCATTGTGACACTGATGATCCCCGGATGGTACGCGATGACCGTTGTCGGCGCCTTGGTTGGAAAATCCATTCCACCGGAATATGCGCTGGATTTTGCTGTCCCGATTACGTTCATCGCTATGATTGCCCCTGCCTTGCGCAGCGTTGCCCATGTGGCAGCAGCCATGGTATCCGTGATGCTGGCTCTGTGCTTTACTTGGGTGCCCTATAATCTTGGACTGCTTATCGCGGCCTTTGGTGCCATGATGATAGGCGCGCGCGTAGAATTGATTATGACGCGAAAGGCAGCACTATGATTGATCGCGTGGATTTATGGATCGTTATCATCGGTCTGGGATTGGGCAGCTTTGGCTTGCGGTTCGTCTTTACCGGCATCATCGGCGATCGCACCTTGCCGGAATGGGTCCTTCGGCATCTGCGTTATACGGCCGTGGCGGTTTTGCCAGCATTGGTGGCCCCGCTGGTTGTCTGGCCATCTGCAACAAATGGAGATTTGGACCCGGCCCGCCTGCTGGCCGCTGCCGCAGCCCTAATTGTAGGCTACGTCAGTCGCAACATACTTGCTTCTATCCTAAGTGGCGCGGCGGTATTGTATCTGGGGCTTTACCTGTTCTGAGTTAAAAATCCAGATCAGTTCTTCTTGCGCAGTTCATATTCTGGAACAAACGCTTTCAACACCTTGGTTTTGTCGTCGCTATCATATTCATACAAGCGATCGTAACTCGCACCCTTTTGGGCAAATTGCTCCATCAACTTTTTCGGGTAGAATGTTCGATTGATGTCCTCAAAGCCGGGCAATTGCGAAATCAGATCCGATGTGCTGTTCGCACAATAGGCCTGTGGCACTGCACCATAGCTTTGTGCAATCTGCAACGCGCGCTCGGCCGTTGCCGCGGGCACTTCAATGGTTTGCACCACAACATGATAAGTCTCACGCGCATGAAAGCGGGTGTATTGGTCCACCAGATAAGGCGTCATGCCATAAACCACGTCATCACGGCTTGTGATGCCATCCGTGCGGAACGATCCGGCGGGATCAAAAGCCACACGTTGTGAGCCATTGATCAAAAGTGAGGTATGTGCCCCTGCCCCGGATGTGTTGTTGATCATCGTATAAAGGGTCAACTGCGGTGAACCATCATGATGATAGGCCGCACGTGCAACTTCCTCTTGCGAGGCCCCCCCTTTATTGGGAACCGAACAAGCCGCAGCCATGGAGCAAAGCGTCAATACGGTAAAAAGGCGAAGCAACAACGGCATAACAAAAATCCGCATTCTATAGGGGACACATAAGAAAACGCGCGCCAAAGAGCGCGTCAAAATCAGCTATTAACAAGTGCCAGGAAGATCAGCACGCCAATGCTGACGCCTGCAACCCATGTACATGCTTTGATAAACCCAGCGAAGGTTTTTTCCTGAACGTCAGTGTTCATAGTGCCATGTTCGTGTTCGGCCATTGTGTGCAAGTCCTTTTGGAAAGTCGTTTTGGCGCTATTTAATGTATTTCGACCGGGCTGTCACCACCGCAAAACACACATCTGTCTGAAAGGGCACAGGGGCTTTGCCCCTCTTGGCGGTGCCAATTCACCCCAGGATATTTTACCCAAGAAGAAGATCAGGCGTTTCCCGGCCGCAATGGTCGACTATTCTTTGCCTTCCAAATCAGCGGCAAGACGGAAACCGATGCGATTGGGAGCGGCTTGTTCAACCTCATTTGGAAGAGCGCGTAACATGACATTCAATTGACTGACATGTTGAACTAGCTGGGTTTTAGAACCACCGCCATCACTGCCATAAAATGTCACGATGTCTGGATCAAAGTATCCCATACCTTCGATGCGCAGCACACCTGCATCTCCGCCCGTATACCCCATGGCGATTTCATGTTCGTTATCCAATGTTTCCTCAAAGTTCTGAATATAGAGGATGAGGCGTTCATAAGCCCATTGAGCGGGACTTTTTTGTTGTATAGGGGTTTTGGAAACCGCTTCTGGCACCTCAGGGCATGGTGCGCGTTCAGGGTCCGCGTGCACTTCGTGACGGCGCGGTATAGCCGCAGCTTCACCTGCTTCCGCAGCTGTTTCGATTTGTTCACCCATAGCTATACCTTACGCCTCCAGGACCATGCGCCATCGGTGCGGCGCGTTCGTGTTACCTGCCCAACATGCAGGAGATGGTTCAAATGAGCAATCGCTTCAACCAACGCCAGCCCATACTCTGAATGACCAATTGGCCGTTTAAATAGGGCGGGGAAACATTCGCCTGCGGTTTTGGGCGTATCCAGATGCATCAGCAAGCGTTTCAGTGCGCCATGATGATTGTCAATGAGTTGACGCATGCGGGTAGGCAAGCCGGTAAAAGGCAATTTGTGGCCACCCAGCGCGATTTGATCCGGTGTAGCGTATTGCGACAAACGCTCGCACGCCTCTAACCAATCCGCGACCGGATCGGCCTCTGGTTCGGTGGCATAGACGCCAATGTTTGAGCTGATTGAGGGCAGGATTTGGTCTCCCGAAATCACGAGATTGTCATCTAGGGACCAGAACGTCGCGTGCTCAGGTGCGTGACCATTGCCAATATGCACCGTCCAGTTACGCCCACCGATTCGCACCGTATCATCCTGTTTGATCCGCCTGAACCCCAGCGGCATTGGAGCAACTACATCAGCAAAATTAAAGGGTCGTTCGGATTTGCGTTGATTGAATATCTCTTCATCCATCCCCGCGCTTTTGTAAAACTCCAGCGTTTCCTGACGTGGCACAGCCTGTTCGTCCAATTGCAACATCCGTGCAAAGAGCCAAGCGGTGCGTGTCGTCCAGAGTTCGGCCTGCATGTCTTGCTGAAACCACCCCGCAAGTCCCATATGGTCAGGGTGGTGATGCGTGACAATTACCCGCGTCACGGGTTTGCCCGCCAACGGTCCATCAAACAACGTTTTCCAGATTGCACGGGTGCGGCGACTATCAAACCCCGTGTCCACGATGGTCCACCCATCGCCGTCATCCAGCGCATAAACATTCACATGATCCAAGGCCATGGGCAAGGGCAGGCGCATCCATAACACACCTTCAGCGACCTCAATTGCCTCTCCCTCGGCGGGTGGTGTATCCCATGGATAGCGCAATGCATTCACTGGTTTGTTCATACGCTCAGATCCTCGGGCGTCAGGGCATAGAGATCATCGGCACCGCATGTCGCATGTGCCAACAGGGCCAGATGTTCAGGCAAAAGGCGGTTGATATAAAACCGCGCCAATTTGGTGTATGGGCCGTTCTCTGCCTCGGCACAGGCGGCCTTTAGGTGATAGTGCGCACCCAAAACACGGGCAAAGCCGCGCAGGAACGGAACGGACCCGGCAAAGCGGGTGTTCAGATTGTCCTGTGCCACCATCCATTCGACAGCTTCGCGCAGGGTTTCAGTGGCTCCCCATACCAACCCCGCCATACGCGGGCGGGTCGCACGGGCAATTTCTGCGTGGCTTTCAATTTCTTCGAGCAAGGCAAACGCAGCCTCGCCTCCATCCATCAACTTGCGTGCCACAAGGTCCATTGACTGAATGCCATTTGTGCCTTCGTAAATCGCAGTCACACGAACATCACGGTAGTATTGCGCCGCACCGGTTTCCTCAATGAACCCCATACCGCCATGCACTTGAACGCCCATCTCACTGACAGACATCCCTGTATCGGTTCCAAACGCCTTGGCAATTGGGGTCAGAAAGGCCGCGCGGGCATGCCAATCTGCATCACCGGTGGCTGTGCCCATATCAATCGCTTTCGCACATGCCAACGCAATCGCTCGGGCAGCAAAAATGTCAGCCTTCATGGTGGTCAACATACGACGCACATCAGCGTGGTCGATAATAGTGCCGGTACCTTCAACAATGGAACTGCGCCCTTGCTTACGATCATTTGCATAGGCAAGCGCATGCTGAAACGCCCCTTCGGCGGCGCCAATCCCCTGACCTCCAACGCCAAGGCGTGCATTGTTCATCATAGTGAACATGCATTTCATTCCATCATGCGCGTCACCAATCAACCAGCCCTGTGCGCCATCAAATTGCATGACCGCGGTCGGAGAGCCATGCAACCCCATCTTATGCTCAAGGCTTACGACCTTGAGACTGTTGGCAATTCCGGGTGCGCCGTCGACATCAGGAATATTTCGCGGAACGATAAAGAGACTGATGCCTTTGGTTCCCGGCACACCATCCGGTAGGCGCGCCAATACAAGGTGGCAGACGTTTTCAGTGAAATCATTATCGCCCCAACTGATGAAAATCTTTTGGCCAGTAATGGCATAGCTGCCATCGCCGTTTGGTTCTGCCTTGGAACGCAGTGCCCCCACATCAGATCCGGCCTGTGGTTCGGTTAGGTTCATCGTCCCGCACCATTCGCCGGAAATAAGTTTTGGCAAATACAACGCCTTGATCTCGTCGCTTGCATGGTTTTCCAAGGCTTCGATCTGACCCTGCGTCATCAATGGGTTCAGTTGCAGCGACAGACAGGCCGCGGCCATCATCTCATTCACCGCCGTTGTCACTGTCATTGGCAGGCCCATGCCACCATATTCAGGACTGGCAGATGTGGAAATCCATCCGCCTGCGGCAATCTGATGATACGCCTCACCAAAGCCCGGTGACGTGCGTACGACACCGTTTTCCAAAACCGCAGGCGACAGATCACCGTTGCGCTGTATCGGATGCAGCACTTCTTCGCACAGGCGCCCTGCCTCGGTGAGGATGGCGTCAATGGTGTCTGTGTCCGCCTCGGCAAAGACATCGGTTGCAGTGACCTGTGGCAGGTTCACCACGTTTTGAAACAGGAATTTATAATCCGTAACGGGCGCGCGGTATGGCATGGGCATCTCCGTGATCCGGGTTGGCATTGTGTTTGCGGGCTTGTATGCAGCTTTGATCCATAGCGTAAGTGCACGATATGTCCCAGCAAACGATAACGCCGCGTCATGACATGAATGACCTAACGACCGAAATCCTGAAAACCGACACAAATGGTTTTCAACACGCCAGTGACATCTGGCGCGCAGGTGGGCTTGTGGCGTTTGCTACGGAAACGGTTTACGGGCTGGGTGGGGACGCCACAAACGACATGGCCGTGGCGCGCATTTATGCCGCCAAAGGGCGACCACAGTTCAACCCTTTGATTGTGCATGTCGACAGCATTGAAACCGCCCAAAAATATGTCGACTGGCCCCAAGAGGCTGATGTTTTGGCACAGGCATTCTGGCCCGGCCCTTTGACATTGGTTTTGCCTTTGAAGGCCGACAACGGCCTGTCGCCTTTGGTGACGGCAGACCTGCCCACATTGGCGGTGCGTGTACCTGCCCACCCCCAAGCGGTGGAATTGTTGCGCACCTTTGGCGGACCAATTGCGGCCCCCTCTGCCAACCCTTCAGGCAAGATCAGCCCAACAACAGTGGAACATGTGGTTGCCGGATTATCTGGCAAGATAGAGGCCGTAGTGGACGGCGGCGCCTGTGGTGTAGGCGTGGAATCCACCATCATTGGCCTTGCAAGTGACCCAACGCTGTTGCGCCCCGGCGGCTTACCACAAGAAGCGATAGAGGCTGCGTTGCACCGCCCCTTGGCCATACATAGTGACGCAGATACACTGAATGCTCCGGGCCAGATGGTATCGCATTACGCGCCCGGTGCGGCTGTGCGCCTGAATGCGGAAAAGGCCCATGCAGGCGAGGTTCTTTTGGGATTTGGCAATATCGCATGCGATCTGAACTTGTCAGCTGCCGGCGATTTAGTAGAAGCTGCCGCTAATCTGTTTCACCATCTACATGCGTTGGATGCCATGCAGACCAAAGGCATTGCGGTATCTGCGATCCCGGAACACGGGTTGGGACGGGCCATCAATGACCGCCTGCGTCGTGCGGCCGCCCCGCGCCCCTAGTAGGGCAACAAAAAGATGCCTTTTGGGATGACATGCGTATACTGCACACATGACTGATTTGATGCATATCCTTTCGCAGTTTCCCCGCGCGAGTTTGCTGGGCGCGCCCACACCGTTAGAACCTTTACCCCGCATTTCAGACACATTGGGAATTGATCTGTCGGTCAAACGTGACGACCTGACAGGGCTTGGGCTTGGCGGCAACAAAATCCGACAGCTGGAATATTATTTTGGCGCTGCACAAGCGCAAAAAGCCGATACGATCCTGATCACCGGGGCGGTGCAATCTAATTATGTGCGTTGTGCGGCAGCAGCAGCGGCGCGCCTGAACATGCGGGCCATCTTGCAACTAGAAGACCGCGTGCTAGGCAAATCAGATCTCTATCGTGAAAATGGCAATGTGGTGTTGGATCACATTTTGGGCGCCGAATTGATGCATTATTCCGAAGGCGAGGACGAATCTGGTGCCGATACCGCCCTGCGTGAACGGGCAGAACAGGAACGTGCGCACGGATTTCATCCCTATGTCATCCCCTTGGGCTTGAACAATCCCCCGACCGGAGCCTTGGGATATATGCGTGCGGCACGCGAGATACTGGACCAACGGCAGGATTTTGACGCCATCGTCGTGGCCTCTGGCAGTGGTCTGACGCATATGGGCCTGCTGGCAGGGTTGCGCCTTTGTGGATCAGACATTCCTGTCTACGGAAGCTGTGTCAGACGTGATGCAACTACGCAAAACGCGCGCCTGACAGAGGTGGCCCGTCGACTGCAAGACATGTTGGGATGCGCTGATTTTCTAACTGAAACAGATATTCATCTGTGGGATGGAGCACTGCCCCCCGGATACGGTCAACCCGGTCCGCGTGCACAACACGCCATGGGTATGATGGCCCGCCAAGAGGGCCTATTCCTTGATCCGGTATATACTGCCAAAAGCTTTGCTGCCGTTCCCGGGTTGTTGGAAGAAGGTGTGCTGAAACGTGGCATGCGTGTACTGTTTGTACACACAGGTGGCACACCAGCCTTGTTTGCCTATGCTCCGGAATTAACCGCAATATTCACCGAAGATCAGGCGTGACCCGCGCTGGCTGATAAGCTCAACGCATCCACGCCAATTGTTTTCAGCGCAGCCACCCATTTTTCGGTGTCTTCGGTGTCAAACACCGTTTCGGTTGATGCATCACAAATCAACCAGCCATTTTCAGCGATTTCGCCTTCAAGTTGGCCCGCGCTCCACCCGGAATAGCCAAGCGCCATCAAGGTTTTTTCCGGCCCTTTTCCGTTTGCCATATCTTCAAGAATATCAAGCGTGGCGGTCATGCCGATATCATCTGTTACAGGCACAGTCGAAGCCCCCGACCGATATTCGGTCGAATGCAGAACAAATCCGCGTCCCCCTTCGACCGGACCACCAAAATGTAATTGAATGTCTTCTGCATCCGGCGTCTTGGTGATCGACAGCTGTTCAAGAAGATCAGACAGTTGCATTTCACCCACGGGTTTATTCACAATAAGCCCCATCGCACCATCATCAGAATGTGCGCACATAAACACCACTGAATGAACGAACCTCGGATCACCCATACCGGGCATCGCGATCAGCATTTTGCCGTTCAGATTCAATTCTTGATCTGAATGTTCCAAGCGGGACATTTCCTTTCGTATCAAGCCGGACGCCCCCGGCCAATGATTAGCCACCCCACATATTTAAGATGCGCTTCCTGTTCCGTCGGTGCAAGAGCAGAACGCAAAAGTGGTTGAAAATCACGGAATTTTGCCATTGCTGTGACACTTTCCTCGCCCGAATGTGAGTTGGCAAATGCGCCTTAATATCCCATGTGTAGTTTATGAAGTTGAACAAATTGATACCGGCGACACTTGTCGCGTTAATGACTTGTGGTGGCATTGCCGCGCAATCGCTTGAAGATGTTGTGCAGGCCGATATCCTGAACGGCTGGCGAGCCCAAGATGGCAGTCATATTGCCGCTCTGCGTATTCGCTTAAGCCCGGGTTGGAAAACCTATTGGCGCACGCCCGGTGACGCGGGCATTCCCCCCCGCATCACATGGCGTGGCAGTCATAATATGCGCAATGCTGAAATCACATGGCCCACACCTGTTGTGTTTGATCAAAACGGCATGCGGTCAATCGGTTACAAAGAAGAAGTCATTCTGCCCCTGCGCATCAACCCGGATGACATCGACGGCCCCATTCACCTAAATGGCAAATTGGAAATCGGCGTATGCAGCGATATTTGCGTACCTCAGACATTAAAAGTATCTGCCGATTTGACCTCTGACAACGTCAAGCCTGTGCCCGCCATTGCTGCGGCCTTGGCATCGCGTCCCTTCAGCGCAAGCGAGGCTGGCGTGCAAAGCGCCACCTGCCGTATGTCACCCACCTCTGGCGGGATAAGCGTTACGGCGACGGTACGAGTACCTTCGACTGGCGGGCAGGAAACCGTGGTGATTGAAGCCAATAACCCCCAGATTTGGGTGACCGAAGCGAAAAGTCAGCGAAATGGCGGCACCATCACCGCTACTGCAGATTTGATGCATCAGGACGGCGATGCTTTTTTGGTAGATCGTTCGGAACTGCGGATCACTGTATTGGGGCGCAAACATGCCGTTGATATCCGCGGCTGTAACGCTGGCTGACAAAAGCACGCCACTCAGGACGTCGCTTGATCACCAAGCTTAAATACGATCACTGCGCCCCCGATCACAAACCCCACCACGCTCAGAAGGGCGCCGCCACCTATAAAGAGTGCCAACGGCAAAGCCGTTCCCGATACTCCCTCAGTAAAGGGCAGTAGGGCCGTTACCGCCGAATGCATTGCGCCGAACGCGATACTGGAAACCAACGTCAAGTACAGCCATACCACCATCACGCCCGCAGTCAGCCATACCACCGGGCGCAGTTTGGAACTTTGCCCCGCATGTCTGAAGGCACTGACATAGCGGTGAACATCGGACTGCATCGCCACCAACGCGGGCACCACGATCAGCACCAACACCATGCCAAAACCCAATCCGTAAACCAGCGTCACAACAGTTGGTTTCAGAAACTGCGCCTGTTGTGATCGCTCAAACAGCAGCGGTGCCAGACCCAATACCGTGGTGGCCGTGGTCAACATCACCGGGCGCAGTCGGTCTGACACCCCGTCAAGGATCGCAGGCAAAAGACCGCGATTTTCGGAATATTCATCAATCGTTGTGACCAACACAATAGAATCATTCACAATGATCCCCGTCATCCCCAACAGGCCAACAATGCTGAACATGCTGATTGGAATTTCATGCAAATTGTGGCCAAAGATCGTGCCCACCAATCCAAAAGGAATAATCGCCATCACCACCAACGGACGTGTCCAACTGGCAAAGACCCATGCCAGAACCAGATAAATCCCCGCCATGCACAGCATAAAGCCCAGCAATGCCTCTGACAGGAAAGTGTCCTCTTGTTCTGATAGGCCAGAAAGGCGCCATTCAACCTGTTTTTCGCTGGCAATACGCGGCAGAATTTCACCTTCCAATGACCGTTCAATTTCCGCGGCACGGGCAGGATCATCTTCGGAAATATCCCCGGTCACCGACACGATGCGGATACCGTTTTCACGGCGGATCGTGGAAAACCCGGATCGCTGTGAGACGCTGACGATATCAGCCAGGGGCACATATTCCCCATCCGGCGTGCGCATCATGGAACGTTCCAGAAAATCCGCCGTCAATTCATTCTTAGGCAATTCCACCCGGATGGATGCGCTGCGCGGCCCATCCGGATAGGTCGCGGCCTCTAGCCCGTTCAGGCGATGCCGCAGCACCCGGCCAAGCTGGTCAATCGCAAAGCCCAAAGCCTGCCCTTGCGGGGACAGCTCTAGGATCAATTCATCCTTGTCATAAGATAGGTTATCCTCAACGGCGGACACCTCTGGGAACCTCGCCAGTTCGTTTTTCAAATCCTCTGACGCAGATTTAAGCGTGGCACTATCTGCACCAAAGAACTGTACATCCAAGGCGTCACCACCCGGACCAGATCGCCATCCGCGAAAGCTCAATGTTTCGACCAAAGGATGGCTTTCAATCCGTTTTTGCAACTCTCCGACAAAGGCAAAACTGGAATAGGGGCGCAGATCAGGGTCAATCAAATCAATCGCAATGCCGCCCAGCAAATCCTTATCCGCAGTGTCTGCCCCGGGCAGGCTGCGACCGGTGTTTCCGCCGACCTCTGCCATGACAAATTCCAACGGATTATGACCATGCCGCTCCTCGTACTCGCGGCCCAGTTCCTCGGTCGCGCGCTGCATTTCGCGCATCATTGCAAGCGTATCTGCACGTGTGGCCGTCGGGGCCATGATGAAATTTCCAGAAACCGATCCCCGTTCAGGCGCATTCCAAAAGCGCCAAGTCACTGTGCCATCGATGAACAGCACCATCTGCGTGGCAAGCACCACAAAGACACCTGCAAGCACCGGGTATCGCGCCTGAATTACAAACGCCATGATCCGTCGAAAGATCGTATCGCGGAACCAACGAAAACCGGTATTCACAACACGGCTGGGCCAATCATACCAATGTTCCTTGGCACTGTGCGTCAGCGCATGTGACATGTGATTGGGCAAGATCAAAAAGCATTCCATCAGCGATGCAATCAGCACCGCAATGACCGTAAAGGGAATGTCCGCAATCAGATCACCGAAACGGCCGGACAATACCGTCAGGCCGAAAAAAGCGATGACTGTCGTAAGGGTTGCCGAAAATACTGGCAACGCCATTCGCCGCGCCGCGGTTTCCGAGGCAACAACAGGGTGTTCACGCAAACGACGCGCACGCATGTCAGCGTGCTCTCCCACAACGATGGCGTCATCCACGACAATGCCCAACGTGATGATCAGGGCAAACAGTGACACCATATTGATGGTCAAACCGCCTAGATACATCAGACCAATGGCGGCAGACATGGCCACAGGAATACCCGCGGCCACCCAGAACGCCACGCGCGCATTCAGAAACAGAAACAACAACGCCAGCACAAGGCCAAGCCCCATCGCGCCATTATCCAACAGAATGTTCAAACGCTCGCTAATCCGCGACGCGCGTTCCCGGATCAGGTTGACAGTCACGCCTTCTGGCAGGGTTGCCTGTAATTCGGCAGCCACTTCTCCGACGGTTTCATGGATGGCGATAGCATCCCCTTGGGCAGAGCGGTCAATGCGGATCGACACCGCAGGATCATTCCCCACGAAATAGCTGCGTTCGCGATCCACACCTTCGACATAGACGCGGGCCACATCACCAACTGTCAGTGTTTCCCCGTCCGATGTGGATTTCAGGATGATCGCCCCGATTTGATCCACGCTACGCTTGGCGACGCCTGTGCGCACCCGCGCGTTGGCGCCGCTAACATCACCCGCGGGGTCGGCATCTACCTCGGCGGCAATGGCGGCGGCGATCTCGGCAATTGTCAAATCGTGGGTCAACAGGTTGACCGATGGAACCTCAATAAGCGTTTCAGGCGCGGCTACTCCGCGAATGGTGGTACGCGTCACCCCACGCGCAAACAGTCGCGTAATGAATTCATCAGAGAATCGGGCAAGCTGTTCTGCCTCAACCGGACCAGAGATAACCACATCCGTCACCCGATCCCGCCATACTCCTCTGCGTACTTCGGGGTCTTCGGCATCATCGGGCAAGGTCGTGATCGTATCCACCGCCGCCTGCACATCGTCCGCAGCACGCGACATATCCCAGCTCGGCTCAAAGTTCAGCGAAACAGACGCCACCCCCTCAACCGAGCGACTTTCGGAGCTTTCCACACCTTCAACAGCCAGCAAGACAGGTTCCAGCACCTGTACAATGGCGGCATCGACGTCCTCGGCACCTGCCCCGTCCCATTCAACAGAGACAGCAACCGTATCGACAATCACATCCGGCAAAAACTGTGCCCGCATCCTTGGGGCGGCAATGATCCCGGCCACAACCATGATCACCAGCAACAGGTTCGCTGCCGTGCGGTGACGTGTGAAATAGGCCATCAGCCCACCGGCGGATTTTGGTAATGCCCGCATGACGTCAGCCCCCCATTCGGGCTTCGATACGTTTGACAATGGCAGAGGCCACACGTGGTTGGGCCAATGCGTTCAGCAATTCTGCACGCGTGTCATCCGGCATGGCGTCGCTGTCTTGCACAAAGGCCTTAAGACGCGCGCGACGTTCGGTGGTCAGGTCGATCAAATCCTCGGCCTGATTGGCAGATGCATCCTTACGCAAGGGCTTCACACGAATGCCCGCCCCCAACAGCGGCGTTCGACGCGTCACAACCTCGCGCCCTTCCAGCGCACTGGAACGTACCAGAATATCATCTCCTTGGCGGCGCAGTAAGATGACCGGCAATGCCTCTAGCCGGTCATTTTCACCCAACACCAAAACCCGCCCAGCCGGGTCCAATGCCGATGCTGGCAAGCGCACCACGTTTTCAAGCGGGGCTTCTTGGACATGAACGGTAACAAAATCGCCAGGCTTCATGCCAAGAGCTGATTCAAGCTGCGCAAACAACAAACGCCCGGTCTGCCCTTCGCCCACAGCTGCGCTATCGCGTGTGACACGGCCCGTGGCAGACAAGTTCATGCCCAGCGTATCCAACGTGACACGCACATCCGCTTGACGTAGGCGCCCCTGCTCATTCAACAAGCGCGCATATTGTGAGGTTGAAACACGGAACGCGACCTCAAGTTTGTTCGGGTCGACCAATTTGGCAAGCTTTTCATTCGCAGATACAAGCCGACCCTGAACAATCACCACTTCGGCAAGCGTGCCGGGAAAATCTGCCTCTATCGTGGTATCCGCCAACCCTCGCTCGGCCTCTTCCAGCGCGATTTGCGCACGGGTTCGGGCCGTGCGGGATTGATCAATCCGGGCCTCGGCAACCGTCAATGCCTGACGGCGTACCAATACTGCTTGCCGCGCAGATGATGCGTTCAACTCAGCGGTTTCCACCGCCGCCGCAGTTCCCACACCACGTTGCGCCAAATCCTGTTGTCGGGACAGGGCCTTTTGACGCAGTTCTGCTTGATCGTGTGCTGCAGACAATTCGTCCTTAGCCAGATCAAGCGCGCGTGCGGCATCCCGAATTTCGGCCTCTGCATCCAGCAAATCACTTTTGGCACGCTCAAGGATCGACTGTGCATTGGCTGGATCGACCCGTAACAGCACCTGCCCGGCCTCAACCCGTCCACCTTCGACAAAATTCTCTGCCAGCTCGATCACCGTGCCGCCCGCGGCTGCGCGAATCTCAAGGCTGCGACGGCTTTGCACTTCGCCAAAGGCGGTCAGGTCAGGCGTTTCGATACCGGCATGTGCCGTCAAAACATTCACCGCAAAGACGCGCTCACGGCCTTGGGGGCTTTTGCTTTCTTGGGCAAGACGATCCTCGATCGCCGAATAGATCAAATTAACAGCCGTCAGCACCAACCCCACGGTCGTTGCGAGCAGAAAAAGGCCCGTTAGGCTTTGTCTGAGAAACCGCATGAATCTGGCCCTGCTCCATTGTGATCAAATCAGTATATAAGATGTGCCCTACAAGACAAAAAGCCAAGTGTTACCGAGTTATACGCCACGAGATGAATTTCCGTCGAAACAAAATTCAGTGTGCAAAATTTATGTCTTAAGATTTGGTGCGGCGCAGATGTTCATCCAAACGCGGCATGATTTCCACAAAATTACAGGGCTTATGGCGGTAATCCAGTTGATATTGCAGGATTTCATCCCATGCATCCTTGCACGCTCCCGGGCTACCGGGCAGTGCAAATAAATAAGTGCCTTGCGCCACGCCACCTGTGGCACGGCTTTGCACGGCTGACGTGCCAATTTTTTGCACCGATACCATCGTAAATACCGTCGCAAACGCCTCGATTTCCTTTTCATAGACATCGCGGTGCGCCTCAACGGTGACATCGCGCCCCGTCAATCCCGTGCCCCCGGTGGAAATAATCACGTCTATAGCTGGATTGACACACCAGTTGCGCAATTGATCGGCAATTTGGTCACGCTCATCCGGAAGAACCATGCGGTCCGATAATACATGTCCCGCGGCTTCCAATCGTTTGACCAAGGTGTCACCCGATTTATCCTGATCCACCCCACGCGTATCACTGACCGTCAAAATCGCAATACGCACAGGGATAAAAGGTTTGGTTTCATCAAGTCGTGCCATGAATCAGGCCTTTTGTAAAAATGCCAACCGAAGGGCTAGCAGGGCAAATATCAACGCAGTAACACGGCCAAGAGACCGCGAAAAAGCAGGATGCGTCAGGCGCGAAGCCAACTTGGCAGCAAACACACCTACTGCGCCATTCACAAACAGGCCACCAATCGCCATTATTGTCCCAAGGATCAAAAATTGCATTAGGATATTGCCCTGCGCTGGGTCCACGAACTGTGGCAAAAGCGCCAAAACAAACAAGATCACTTTGGGGTTGCTGATGTTGACCACCACAGCCTGCCAAAACGCCTGCTGAGCCGAAAGAGGGCGGGATGCATCCTCTGCCGCAGACGCACGTAATGCGCCATAAGCAAGCCACAGTAGATAAAGCACCCCCATCCAGCGAATCATCTCAAACACCCAAGGAACAGCGGTAACCACGGCCCCCAACCCAAGGCCTGCAAGTAGAACATGGATCAACGTTCCTAAAGCAACACCACCGCTGGCCGCCATCGCCGGAACGGGCCCAGAACGCAACCCTTGCCCCAGACAGAACATCATGTCTGCCCCCGGCGTAAGGTTCAACGCAAGTCCCGCAGGAATAAACGCCACCAACAACCACATGTCCATCATCAGGTCATCCTGCCAACTTTGCCTTCAACGCCAATAGATCCGCCCATGCTTCGCGTTTGGCCGTGGCCTGACGCAGCAAATAGGCCGGGTGGAACATCGGTATAACAGGTTTGCCAAACGCCTCTTGCCAATGACCACGCAGGCGCGTGATGCCGCGCGTGCCTAAGACACCCTGACAGGCAATGTTGCCCATAAGGACAATCACATCAGGGGCCACAATTTCCACGTGCCGCTGCACAAACGGCATCAACATAGCGATTTCATCGGGTTTTGGGTCACGGTTCTGCGGCGGACGCCATGGCAGGATATTGGTGATATAGACCGATTGCGCAGACAGATCAGCAGTTCGTGACAGATCAATCGCCGCCAGCATCTTATCCAACAATTGCCCAGCCCGCCCGACAAAGGGCTTGCCTGCACGATCCTCATCACGGCCCGGAGCCTCGCCAATGATCATAACCCGCGCCGCCGGATTGCCGTCAGACAGCACCAAATTGCGTGCACCACGTTTCAGATCGCAATACTCAAACGCAGCCAAGGCCCCGCGCAATCCATCCAGATCACGTACTGTTGCCGCCATATCTTTTGCCACAAGCACGGGGTCAATCTTGGCGGCCTTCACAATCTCAGGTGTTGCTGTTGCAACCGGCGTTGGTTTCTTGCGTGTTTCAGGAACGTCATAGCGGTTCAGCGGCGCATCCAAAATCGCCTCTGATGCACCCATTTCAAGCTGCCAGTCCAACAACGCGCGCGCCGTGTGATATTCAAGGGCTGATTCCATGCACCCAAACTATCCGCGTTATCTGTTGGGGGAAAGGCACCTCTGGCGAAACGTACACCACCTCAGGCAGAGCAGTCAATCGACTCATGGCGCTTTGGTTGAACACCCCTGAACTTTGTGCCAACTTTCTGTAATCGTTCAGAAGGTTATTCACATATGAAACGCACCAGCGGGTTTTGTTTTCTCTTCGTCCTATGTCTTCTCCTCCCAATCCAAGCAAAAGCCGAAGAATATGTTTTGTGCATGCAAAACCAACTGAAAGAACTAGGATATGATCCCGGCCCTCTCGACGGATTTTGGGGCGCCAAAACCAAGGCTGCAGCCTTGGCATCCTTGGACCAAGAAGAACAGTTGCAAGGGAACCCCATGTTACAAAACCCACGTGGCGTATCAGCGGTGTCATGGTGTCGCATTTTGGGTGAAAAATACGCTACTGTTCGAAAGTTTCGCCCATCAGTAGAGAAACCCGTTTTCTTATTCGATAAAGAAGCAACCTCTTCCTCTCGTGCCCTGATACGGATATCCTCACGTCAAGCACATAGGTACTTTCGATACCGTCATCGCGTAGACTTGGCCGGGCGTATCGACGTCGTCGCAGGCTCAGATCACAAGCAAATTTCCTCGCATCTCATCACGCTTCAGCGCAAAAGGCATGAACCCACTTCAAAGGTGCGACAAGATACAAAGAAGCGGTGTCAGGAAGCAAAAACATGGAATGCAGCCGCATATTCTAACCAAATCTATGTGTGTTGGCCAAAGGACATCGTTCATGATTCAAATTGGCTTTCACGTTGGAAGCATTTTGCCACGACTGTCATGGTTCATGAATATGCTCATGCTATACAAAAAGAGCTCTCTTTAGACAAAACACACAAGTATCTGCGTCCTGATGGAAGACGTATCATGGGGCCAAATTGGCTGGTAGAAGGAAGCGCCATGATGCTGGCACTGGATTATTCCTTCCCCGGGCTTAAAGGTGATCGAATGCCCGCCTTTTTCACTATTCAATGGCCCGCCAAAAAGTCTTCTTTAAAGCTTTCTGATATCAAAAGCGTCAGCACCAACGAAGAATATGCCGTTTCGAAATTTGCAGCATTCCTTTTGGTAAAAAGATTTGGCATCGAGTCCATGATTGAATATTGGCGTCAAATTGGACAAGGTAATGATTGGAACAAGGCCTTTCAGAACACGTTTGGCATGTCGCTGAAAGAATATGAGAGAGAATTCGAAACCTTACGACAAAGCCTGCAATTATCTCATGCCTTTGTTCAGGAAACATCATAGCGAAGATTCTGCAGCTTGCCCCCTTATCCCGGACTTCCTATAAGCAGCCAACATCGGATCAAGGAACAAACCATGGGTTTTGCGCAAAGACATCTTCTTGGGATCGAACATCTGCGCCCAGAAGAAATCACCGAAATCCTTGATCTGGCGGATCAGTATGTTGAGTTGAACCGCCGCGACGTCAAACATTCCGACACATTGGCCGGTCTCACGCAGATCAACATGTTTTTTGAAAACTCTACCCGCACACAAGCTAGTTTTGAACTTGCGGGCAAACGTCTTGGTGCCGATGTGATGAACATGGCGATGCAGGCCAGTTCGATCAAAAAAGGGGAAACCCTGATTGATACCGCACTAACACTGAACGCAATGCATCCGGATTTGTTGGTTGTGCGGCATCCGCATTCGGGCGCGGTGGATTTGCTTGCGCAAAAAGTAAACTGCGCGGTTCTGAACGCAGGTGATGGACGCCACGAACATCCCACGCAAGCGCTGCTGGATGCCTTAACCATTCGCCGCGCCAAGGGACGCCTACATCGCCTGAATATCGCGATTTGCGGCGATATTGCCCACAGCCGCGTGGCACGCTCCAACTTGATCCTTTTGGGGAAAATGGAAAACCGCGTGCGCCTTGTCGGCCCACCCACATTGATGCCCAGCCAGATTTCCGAATTTGGCGTTGAGGTCTACGAAGACATGGCCGAAGGTCTGCAAGACGTCGATGTTGTCATGATGCTGCGCCTTCAACGCGAACGCATGGATGGTGGATTTATCCCTTCTGAACGCGAATATTACCATCGCTACGGCCTGGATGCGGATAAACTCTCAAATGCTAAGGACGATGCGATCGTTATGCATCCCGGCCCCATGAACCGCGGCGTGGAAATCGACGGCACCATTGCTGATGACATCAATCGATCAGTCATTCAGGAACAGGTGGAAATGGGTGTCGCAGTTCGCATGGCAGCCATGGATTTGCTCGCCCGTAATCAGCGTGCCCATCGCGCCACCCAAACGGCGGAGATATAAAATGGAAGATCCAAAAGACCCCAAGATGAGCGGCCGCGTGGCCACCATTGCCTTATTGGTGATGTTTGCCATGGTTGGCCTGATAATTTGGGTTGCCGGATGACGGCGTTATCGGTTTCACCCCATGAACGCGGGCGCATTCGTGTGTTTGCCGCTGATTTGGACGAGACCGCTTTCAATCGCATCAAAAATCCCAAAACGGATATGCCCCCCACAGGGGCGGCCATCGGGGCTCTGGTTGGTCTGGAATGGCTGAATCCGGATCATGCCGAAATTTTCCCAGTAGAAGATTTAGAAGAACTTGGGCTTGCCAACTATCTGATCGACGGTGCGGGCGTTGCCCCAAAGGATGTTACTCCTTTACGCAGGCAACTGGATGCCGTGGAAGGCTATGTTCTGGTTCTTTACTCCCGAGCTTTTGACGGACAAGCCACAGCGCTTAAACTCTCGCGGCAATTGAGCCTGATCGCCACGCTGACCGAAGACACCCCTGATATTACTTTTGCGCCCTTGCCCACGGCGTCGGCCAAGGGCATCGTGGCGAGCCAAGCTCCCACGCCCAAAGTGGCAAACCCGCATATGATATTGCTTTGGGTGGTCTGTGCACTTCCCCTCCTTGCACTTATGATTGGTGCCCTTGTTTGGGGATTGTCATGATGCATCCTAATATCGACGATCTAAAATCACGTGACCCCGCCCCGGTCCACGAGAGGACACACCACGCATGAGCACTTTTTTCACAAACGCCCGCCTGATCGACCCCAAAGCAGGCACCGATGAACCCGGCAATCTGTTGATTGAAAATGGACACATCGTTGCGCGTGGCGCTGAAATCTTGTCGCCCGAAGGCGTGCAAGTGGTGGATTGTGGCGGCAAATGCCTCGCACCCGGCATAGTTGATCTTGGTGTAAAGGTGTGTGAGCCAGGCGAGCGTCACAAGGAGAGTTTCAAATCCGCAGGCCAGGCGGCAGCGGCGGGTGGTGTCACAACCATGGTCACACGCCCCGACACGACGCCAACAATCGACAATCCTGAAACGCTTGAGTTTGTCACCCGCCGCGCAAAAGAGGCCGCACCGGTCAACGTGGTTGCCATGGCTGCCCTAACCAAAGGGCGTGCAGGGCGCGAAATGACGGAAATCGGGTTTTTGATGGACGCAGGTGCCGTAGCCTTTACCGATTGCGATCATGTGGTCACCTCGACCAAAGTCCTAAGTCGCGCAATGACCTATGCCCGCAGCCTTGGCGCGTTGATCATTGCCCACCCGCAAGAGCCCATTCTGTCACAAGGCGCCGCCGCCACATCCGGTAAATTCGCCAGCCTCCGCGGCTTACCCACCGTATCCCCCATGGCCGAACGCATGGGATTGGATCGTGACCTTGCTTTGGTAGAAATGACAGGTGTGAAATATCACGCCGATCAGATCACCACATCCCGCGCCCTGCCCGCACTTGAACGCGCCAAGACCAATGGCTTTGACGTGACCGCAGGCACCTCGATCCATCATTTGACACTGAACGAATTGGACGTCGCGGATTATCGCACCTTCTTTAAGGTGAAACCGCCCTTACGATCCGAAGAGGACCGCATGGCCATTGTTGAAGCCGTAAAATCGGGTTTAATTGATGTCATCAGTTCCATGCACACCCCACAGGACGAAGAAAGCAAACGCCTGCCCTTTGAAGAGGCCGCTGGCGGGGCCGTCGCCTTGGAAACCCTATTGCCTGCCGCGATGCGCCTGTATCATGCCGAGCAATTGACGTTGCCAGAGCTTTTCCGAGCAATGTCTTTTAACCCGGCCAAGCGCTTGGAGCTGCCTGGTGGCACATTGGACGAGGGTGCGCCTGCAGATCTCGTCTTGTTTGACCCCGATGCTCCTTTTGTGATGGACCGCTTCAAACTTCACTCAAAATCCAAGAACACCCCATTTGACGGACAGCGGATGCAGGGTAAAGTACTGGCAACCTATGTCGCAGGCAGCTGCGTTTACCGGAGAGACTGATGCCCACGATTGAACATTCTGCCCTGATCCTGATGCTTTGGGGCGCGGTGGGCTATCTGTTTGGATCAATTCCCTTTGGCATCATCGTCACCCGCATGATGGGCCTTGGCAATCTACGTGACATTGGGTCGGGCAATATCGGTACCACCAATGTGTTGCGCACCGGATCAAAAAAAGCGGCCTTTCTGACATTGATTTTGGATGGGGCCAAAGGGGCGATTGCTGCACTGGTCGCAGGCGCGCTGGCAGGTGAAGACGCCGCACAAATCGCCGGATTGCTCGCATTTGTCGGGCATTGCTTCCCCGTCTGGTTGGGCTTTCGTGGCGGAAAGGGCGTTGCGACATTTCTTGGGCTTATGCTGGCACTTGCATGGCCCGCTGGCATTGCCTGTTGCTTGTGTTGGCTGACCACCGCAGCAATTGCGCGCATTTCGTCACTGTCAGCCCTTATCGCTGCTGCCAGTTCCACCTTTTGGATCGTGATCTTTGGCTATGGGCATGTGTTCTTTTTGGGAGTCGCATTGACCATCCTTGTATTTCTGCGCCATCATGAAAACATTCGTCGCTTGCGCGCAGGCACCGAACCCCGGATCGGTAAATAGTGACTATAAACCAAGAGTTTCTGGACGCATTTTTCAAATTGCCCACGGGTGTATTTCAAGGTGCATCCGAGAGCCGACGCTATGTCGTTAGCCGCACGGCATTGGCGGGTGGCAAGGCCCACAAACTGGTTGCCAACGAATTGGGTGGCACAGATTACATCAGTCTCAATCTCTATGATTTAAAGGCCGGGCAACTCTTGAAACCCTGCGAAATGCCCGAAGAAAAGGTCATTTCTTTCGTGCTTAACCTTGTACCCGACGCCTAAAATTACTCTTTGATTTCCGCATCCTGCACACCGGATGTGCAAATATACACAATCACTCTTTGTTGTTTTGAACGTGAACACACCCGGCCCCAGTTCTTTGGAACCACGGCATATTTTCGTCGTGGGTTTTCATAAACCATCTGAGCAAACATTTTTGCTGCACAGATGAGCACTCTGAAAGGTACGACAATGAACAAGATCAAATCTCTGGTAGGTGGCGTAGCCCTGTCCGTCGCAATCGCATCCTCTGCTCTGGCGGCTGGCGTTGAACTGAACGCGTCCTCTACCGGCCTGGCGCTGCAAGGGTATGACCCTGTTGCCTATTTCACAGATAACGCGCCAACACCGGGTAACTGGAAAATCACCTCAACCTATAATGAAGCGACATATCGCTTTGCCTCGGAAGAACACAAAGCAACCTTTGACGCCAACCCAGAAGCATACCTGCCACAATACGGTGGCTACTGCGCATTTGGCACCGCGATGGGTTTCAAATTTGACGGTGACCCAACTGTTTGGAAAGTCGTTGACGGCGAGCTGTTCCTGAACATCTCCACCGACATTCAGGAACGTTGGGAAGGCGACATTCCGGGCTTTGTTGAACGTGCTGACACTAACTGGCCTGAAATTGCGGATAAGACCCCTGCGTCTTTGCAGCAATAAACCTCAGTATATTGAAAACGAAAACGGCGGTGATGTCTCACCGCCGTTTTTTTGATCTACGTGGTATAGATTAATAACTGAACTGCCCGTAAATCTTGGTCAGGTCGCCATTCCAATCCCCATGATATTGCTCCAACAATTCATCCGCAGGCGTTTTCCCACTTTCGATGCTTTCTTGAAGAGCGTTCAGGAAATGGGTTTCATCAGGCACTAGACCACCCGCACCGGGGCGGGCCCGCGCTTTCAGACCTGCCTCGGAAATCGCCACAACTTCACGTGCCAGATCATGCATGTTGATTTTGCCGACTTGCGCCTGAAGCGCCTGCTCCGACGCTGCCACACGCAATTCTTCGCGGGTTTCGGCATCCCAGCCTTTAACCAGATCCCACGCCGCATCCAGCGCAGATTGATCATAGGTCAGACCGACCCAGAATGCTGGCAACGCACAGAGCCGCCGCCATGGGCCGCCATCAGCGCCGCGCATTTCCATGAACTTCTTAATCCGTGCCTCGGGGAAGGCAGTGGTCAAGTGATCGGCCCAATCTGACAACGTCGGGGTTTCACCCGGCAGCGCAGGCAACTCGCCCTTTAGAAAGTCGCGGAACGACATGCCCAGCGCATCGATGTATTTCCCATCGCGATAGACAAAATACATCGGTACATCGAGCGCATATTGTGCATATGCTTCAAACCCAAACCCTTCGTCGAACACAAACGGTAGCATGCCCGTACGTGCATCATCCAGATCGCGCCACACCCGACTACGCCAGCTTTTGTGGTTGTTGGGCTTTCCCTCAAAAAACGGCGAATTCGCAAACAGAGCAGTTGCCACGGGCTGCAACGCCAGGGCCACGCGCAGCTTTTGCACCATGTCGGCCTCGGACCCGAAATCAATGTTCACCTGCACAGTACAGGTGCGGCGCATCATGGATCGCCCCATTGTGCCGACTTTACCCATATAGGCATCCATCAACTTATACCGCCCTTTGGGCATCAAGGGCATTTCTTCGTGTTCCCAAATTGGGGCCGCGCCCAGACCTATGAATCCAACACCGATTTCATCTGCGATGTCTTTGACTTCGCGCAGGTGGGTATTTACCTCGTCACAGGTTTCATGGATCGTTTCCAGCGGAGCACCTGACAATTCCAGTGCACCACCCGGTTCAAGCGATACATTCGCGCCATCTTTTTCAAGGCCAATCAGTTCGCCGCCTTCGCGCACCTCAGCCCAACCATGACGATCACGTAGCCCTTCCAGAACTGCAACGATCGAGCGTTCGCCATGAAATGGCAGCGGCTTCAGGCTGTCTTTGCAATAGCCGAATTTTTCATGCTCGGTGCCAATGCGCCAATCCTCTTTGGGCTTGCAGCCAGATTCAAGGTATTCGGCCAATTGTTCATGGCGTTCAATCGGTCCGCCGCCGGATTGAGGAATGGACATAAGCTTGGCTCCGGTTGTTATGTTCGCTGTCGCTTGAAAATTCAGTGGTGGGGGGAATCGTCGCCAGTGTCAATGCAGGCGTGGCACCTGTTTTTGCCAAATCACAACAGGGTGAGCCGCCTGCGCCCTAAGTTGCGCCAACATGTATTCGGTCTTAATCCCCGGCAAGGTGGCAAAGGCATCAAACAACCCATCAGCCCCTTCGGCATTCACCGGGATCATCAATTCCGCTTGCCCCGGCTGGCGCATGGTCCACACAGGCGGGGTGCTTGTGGGATCAAGTGTCAGGCTGGTCATATCCTTGACCGATACCGCCCCACCGGACAGAGGCCCGAAATAGGTGATTTGTCCTTCGTCCACGGTGACAATACCAACGCCGCCCTTGCCAGCATCAAATCGCAGGCGCTGCAATCCGGTGTAGATCAGCAATGCCCCGGCAATAGAAACCGCAATCCCCACCCAGCGCAACACACCAAAGCCAGACGCCCAATAGAGCCCCAGCAACAGCACCCCTACGCCAAGAATAACATCGCGCCAACGCGTCACAGCTTCGCGCGCCTCTGGGCGAACGAAACTCATGCAAAGACTCGTGTCTTGCGGATCATGTCTGGCATATCTCTGCCCTTTCGCGTGCATCAAGGATATAGCGAAAATAGTCCGTAATGAGCAGAGTTCCAGTGCGTTACGGCATTATTGTTCCCGTGATCGCACTGGAATTGACAGATTAACCCAACTGAACCAAGACGCGCCCGCCTTCGACCCTCACCGGATAGGTGATCAGATCAACACAAACAGGGGCCGATAGAGCCTTGCCGCTGGCAATGTCGAAACGACCACCATGCAGGGGGCATTCAATGACCTTGCCGACGACAAGCCCATCTTCAAGGTGCTGTTCTTCGTGCGTACACATACCTGCGGTCGCAAAGAACCCATCATCGGTGTTGTAGATGGCATAGGTCTTGCCGTCGTGATCCCAACGGATCAGGTCTTCTTCGTCGATGTCATCAGTGGCGCAAGCGTCAATCCATTGGCTCATATTTTTAATCCTTACAATTCGCGCGACAGCATGTTGTCTTCGAACGGATACCGCGACAGGCAAACGGCCCCCGTTTCCGTGATCAGATACTGATCTTCCAGTTTTACGCCTTCATATCCACCCAACTTGCCGACATAGCTTTCGACACAGATCACCATGCCCGCCTCCAGCTCTCCATCGTAATGGAACGCCTCATCCTCGGGGTAGTAAATCACCGGATATTCATCCGCCATGCCAAGACCATGCATCATGCAAGGATAGGTCTGTTCGTTATAGCCATCTGGCTGACGATACCGCTGCTCTATCAATTCGCTAAAACTGATACCCGGACGCAAAAGCCCCGCGTTATGCATCACCTCATTATAGGCGTATTGATAAAGGCGGCATTGCTCGTCTTTGGGGCGGCCCGGCCCGCAGTGATAAGCCCGTGAGATATCCGCACCATAAGACCATGGACCGATCATACCGCAGTCAAACACCACAAGATCACCCGCGCGGATGATTCGACTGCTGGCCTCTTGTTGCCATGGGTTTGTGCGTTCACCTGACGCCAACAAGCGATAGTCGATCCATTCGCCACCACCTTCAATATTGGCGGCCCACATATAGGACCACAGCTCCTGTTCAGAAATCCCGTTAACCAGATTGTTGCGCATCCGTGTCATGCCATCCTCGGCCACCGCGATTGTCTGGTTCATGCACAGGATTTCTTCGGGGCTTTTGATCTTGCGTGCATGGGCCAAGGCCTCGCCCGCATCCACCAATGTCAAACCCTCAGCCTCAAGCGCCATGTGCGGAATGGGGGCCGTGCGTTCAACGCCAATACGGGTTTCTCCGCCGCAGTATTGATCCACTAGCCCCTTCATTTTCTTGGCCCATTTTGTGCACCACTCCTGATGGCGATAGCCTGCAAACATGTAAGACAGCGGCATCAGATCATCGCGAATTTCGTCGATGGTTTCCAGCTGCGCGCCGGTTTCGCGCCCCGGTTCGCTGTCAAAATAAATCACAGGGCCATCGGCAGGAATAAACAGATACCCCGCATGAATATGCATCTGAAACAGCGTGCAATTGCGAACGCCCGTAGCATAGCGGATCGATAGCGGATCGGTCAGGATCACGGCGTCCATTCCGTGTGTCTTCATCTGCTCACGCAGTCGGTTCTGACGATACCGCCGCATCCGGGGCACATCGATCATGCCTTCGGTATCGGTCAACTGCATGGGTGGCGTTTTCCACGCTGCTTGTTCCAGTGTCATCGGCTGTGGTTTGGCGGGGAATGTGAGACTATAGTCAGTAGCGTCGTTCATAACGGGCTGCCTTGTTTGTTGATGTTATCGATGGACGGGGTGGAATTTATCCAACGCCTCCATAAGCTTTTCGTGTTCGCCCGGAACCATGCCAACCGTATGTGCCGCATCAGGAAACGCCCCGGATTTCACATCTGCCTGAAACCCGTCCAAAGACTTGTTGCGTTCTGCTGATATCGCCTTGCGCAGACTCAACATATCCCCCCATGCCTTGGCATGGCGCGGTGGGTTTTCCACATCCCCACAGATGTCTTCCATAAAGGAAAAGATGATGTCGCCACCTGATCCAGCCCCAATCGAATGGGTCAAAAGCGTGGTTTTGTGGTTGATGGCCTGCAAGGCCTCTACCGCCACGCATTCCACCTCGACCGATGCGGCCCCTGCGTCTTCATAACGACGCATCCATTTCAGTAATTCCATCGCCTCTTCGGCGGTTTTGCCATAGGTGCGCAACCCACCAATCCACGTAGATTTCCGCGGCACCAACCCAACATGGCCTTGAACCGCCAACCCTTCGTTTGCCAACAGTTCCACAATCCCCATGCCACGCGGCGTAAAAATCGCATCCGCGCCTTTTTCAGCGCATTTGAGCGCGTGAGTCAGGCATTCTTGTGGCTCGTAATACTGACACATGGTTTGCGATCCGGTGATGAAGGTATGCGGTGCACCTGCACGCACAGCATCATAATCCACATCGGCAATGGTGATCATGTCGATCCCCATATCTTCACAAGCGCGCGCCTCTTCTTCGGTTTGGGCCGACACTTGTGTCATCTTGATGCCCGCAGCCTTATTTGCGCGCAGACAGCTGATGGTCAGATTGCGACGGGCAGGTTTGCCCCCATAGGTATAGATACTCTTCATCACATGGTCGCCTTTCCGATTTTTTCAAAACTGCCCTCAGTGACATGATGTGGTGCCTGACGGATCGTAGGTGCCTTGGTATTCTTGCCAAAGGTGCGCCGGATCACCACGCCCAACACTTCCAGATTGGTACGAATGAAGCCCGGATCAGGTTCGGGCACCTGCGCCTCAACCGCTTTATTCAGTTCTCTCAGGCTGTAAAACGGAATGTTGGGATACAGGTGATGCTCCACATGATTGTTCATATCCATATACAGGAACCGACCCAGCCAATTTGTGCGAAAACTGCGTGTGCTTTCCAGAATTGATGATGCGTTTTCCTGCAACTCAACGTGCTGGATCAGGGTGAACAGCAACATCACTGGGGCACCCAGCAAACGTGGCACCACAAAAAACCAAATCGGCGCGTATATGCCATTTGCCGCCAGAACAGGTATGGTTGCATAGATCAGTAAAAACACACGCGCGTTGCGGGTGAGCTTGGGGAACTCTGCCTCGGGCACAACCATTCTCTGGATATCGGTATAGCGCTTGAACGCCAGTTGAAAAATCACGTGAACATGGAATTTAGCCAACCCCAAACCAGTGATTTCAAACAGCCACCCACTGATGGTCATGGGCGTGTCAAAAGGCATCTGGCTGTCCAAACCCACATGCCATGTATGAGTATGATGGTTGGTGTGGGTATATCGGCGATGCAACGGTTCCTCGACATACAAAAGCGACGTGATCCACAGGACAGTTTCGTTCAACCAACGTGTTCGAAAGGCCGATCCATGTGCGGTTTCATGGCTCATCGCATAGGATGGCACCGTCAGGAAAATTCCGTACAGGAACATCGCGGGCCACATCCACGCCGTTCCCAGACTGACCCAAACGAGGTACCCGGTCAACAACAGCGACACCGCCCATTGCGCCAGGTAAATCAAACCGGGCCTGTCGCTGCGCCGTGCCAGCGCCTTCATGGTTTTCTTATCAAGCTTTATGCCACTGGATGCAGCATTTGTCGGAACATAATCGGGCATAATACCAGCCTCTTGAAATTTGGGTGGGTGTCTTGTGTTCGCATTACAGCCTTGCGACGCAACACATCCGTTTACAAACAATAGATTCAGAGACTATGCATTAGTAAATATAATGCGTCACTTTGTCATGAGGATTTATGGCCGACCTTCCCCTCCCCCCACTAACATGGCTCCGCGCATTCGAGGCATCTGCGCGGCACTTATCCTTTACGCTGGCAGCAAAAGAGCTGAACCTTACACAATCCGCGATCTCTCAACATGTGCGCAGCCTTGAAGGCCATTTGGGTGTAGAGCTTTTCCTGCGCAAAACCCGCGCGATTGAACTGACCGAGGCCGGGGCGAACTACCTGCCCGTGATCCGCGATGCCTTTGATTTGATTGCCAGCGGTACCCGCGCGTTTGCTCGGGGAAAACGTGGAGAGAATCTGATTGTGCAATGCAATCTTGCTTTTGCCACCTTTTGGCTAGCACCAAGATTGCATCGCTTCAACACCGCTTACCCTTGGATCAATCTCAACCTCATCACCCCAATTTGGGACCCGGAACGGTCCTCTCGATCCGCCTCCGTAGAAATCCGTTTCGGACGACAGGCCGACATGCCGACTGGTGCGCACCGGCTCACTCAGACCAAATTTTATCCGGTCGCCGCACCAGGCTTTCACACTAGCTGGCGCGAGGCGCAGCTTTACGATTGCGCAGGCACCGCAGGAACATGGGCTGCATGGCTGACGGGGTGTCACGAGGAACTCCCTGAAAACAAACAGATCAGCATGGCTTCGACCTACGTCATCAGCATGACGGCCGCCCAGCACGGTGCGGGATTGGCAATGGCACATGACATCCTTGCTCATGGGATGATCCATTCAGGACATCTCACCCGTCCATACCCACACGCAGGTGATCTGCCAGAAAGCTACTTCCTGCTCAAGCCCCCGCGGTATTCAGATACCGAGGCCAGCACCGCATTCAGCCTATGGCTCATGGAAGAAATGGCACAATTCCAATGCGATCTGTTGTCAACAAACGTTTCGCTGCACGACTAATCCCACTGCCCATGTTTTTCTTGGTCCAAATATCCCTGGTTTTTTTCAAGCATGACGCTTTTCATCCCAATACAATCAGCGAAGAAGGACCATAAGGGACTGATGAGCGGCCCAAGATCCTCAAACCTAATGGTTGGGATCATCTATCCGCGGGGTGGGCTTTGCCAAACTACGTAAATCTTCAATTTGTCTCAGGGTGATCCGGTTGCCATCCACCTCAACGCCATAAGGCTGCAATGCCTTGAACGCACGCGACAGGTTCTCCGGAGTCATCCCCAGATAAGACGCAATCATCCGCTTTTCCATGCTCAACTCGAAACACCCTTCGCTCCCGGCATCCTGGTTCTTTCGCAACAGGTAATTCGCCAAACGCTCAATGGAACTGCGCAGTTTCAGGTTCTTGGAATGCTTCACAACGGACCGATAGCATTGTGCCAACTCCGTCACCACAGCGCGTGCAAAATCAAAATCCCTATCAAACACTTTGCGCACATCAACAGCGGGCAACATGATAATTCTGGATTTCTCGGCGGTGCGCGCGCTCATAAGGTAAGGCGCATCCTTAATCGTAGCTGCCAAGATGAAGGTTGCAATCGGACGCACAGTGGCCATCGTGGTCTCGCGCCCATTCCATGACGCAAATAACTCGACACTCCCAGAGATCACGATATGCAGGAAATCACAGGCATCCCCTTCGGTGATCAAATCCACCTGCGGTGGAAATGTCTGCACATAAGCGCCACGAAACAACTCGTCAAAATGCTCTTCCGACATGTCCCGGAAAAGGTCCAATTCCCGAATTGCTGGAGTTTCTGAATCACGCATAAGGTTGGCTTCTCCCAGCGTGCAGTCTCGTATTCGTCTTGATAAAAATCAAGACCAAATTCGCCAAGTTGCAATCAACCAATCAACACTTCACACACCATGACATGAAATATTTCGGCAACTCATTTATTTTAAAAGATAATTTTGAAATCTTGATCTGCATCAACTCGTGACAGGCCCAACACGCGCAAACCAATGGCACATCTGGTCCCGGGAAGTACCCGGATAATTCGGAGGGACGCCAATGGAATTGCAGAATAAGGCCACAGGGCTTTGGCGCAACTTCTTCAACGTAAGGATGGTGCAGATTCGCACCTTCCACATGACGTGGTTCGCATTCTTTTCATGCTTCTTTGCCTGGTTTGGCATTGCACCGTTGATGATCATCGTACGCGATGAGCTCAACCTGACAAAATCCCAAGTGGGCTGGTCGATCATCGCTTCGGTGGCTGTGACCGTTTTCGCCCGCTTCTTTATCGGCTGGCTGTGTGACCGGATCGGTCCGCGGCTGTCATATACTTATCTGCTGATTTTCGGGGCTTTCCCGGTTGCGGGTATCGGTCTTGCTGACAGTTTTGAAATGTTCCTGTTCTTTCGCCTGTTGATCGGCGTGATCGGGGCCTCTTTCGTGATCACTCAATACCACACATCCGTTATGTTCGCACCCAACGTGGTGGGGACTGCCAATGCGACATCCGCAGGCTGGGGTAACTTGGGTGGCGGTGTCACACAGTTCGCCATGCCGATGGTGTTTTCGATGTTCGTCATCGGCTTTGGCTTTTCCGAGGCCGTCGGCTGGCGTCTGTCGATGATTGTTGTGGGCTGCGTGATCTTCGTGGTCGGTATTGCCTATTTTTTCCTGACAACCGACGCACCTGACGGCAACTTCAAAGAGCTGCGCGAAAAAGGCATGATGCCTGAGAAGAAAACGGTAACAGGTGCCTATTTTGAAGCCCTCACAGATTACCGAGTGTGGGTCCTGTTCCTGATTTACAGTGCCTGCTTTGGGATCGAACTGACAGTCAATAACGTCGCCGCGCTTTACTTTTATGACTACTTTGACCTCAGCCTTGTTGCTGCGGGTGGTGTTGCGGCCTCTTTCGGATTGATGAACATCTTTGCCCGTACACTGGGCGGTATCTTTGGCGATAACTTTGGGGCCCTTTGGGGGTTGCGAGGACGCAGCTTCTGGCTGTTTGTGGTTCTCTTGGGAGAAGGCATCGCACTGATGATCTTTAGCCAGATGCAGGTTCTTTTCCTTGCTCTGCCGATGCTGATCATCTTCTCGCTGTTCACTCAGATGGCCGAAGGCGCGACCTACTCGGTTGTTCCGTTCATCAACAAAAAGGCACTGGGTGCCGTGGCGGGTGTGGTTGGTGCAGGCGGGAACGCCGGTGCGGTCGCCGCAGGGTTCCTGTTCAAAGGCGCGATGGAATGGAACGACGTGTTCTTTGTCATCGGTGTCACCGTCGTCTGCGCATCAGTCCTTGCCTTCTTTGTCCGCTTTAGTCCGGAACAAGAAGAAGAAGAGCGTGCAAACCTTGAGCACGCCCATCTGGATGCCCTGCGCATTCGTGCAGAACGCGCCAACAATGCCCTCGCGGCCTCTGTTGCCGTGGTCGAAGACTGGAACCGCAACCACCCGGACGCAGCCAAACAATAATTATCATCCGGTGGGCCAGCCATGGCCCACCACAACCTCACCGTGAGGAGAGAAAAGTGGGACAAGACCTAAAAAACTATACCCCGGAAGATGAGGCCTTTTGGTCCTCAACCGGGAAATCCATTGCCACAAGAAACTTGTGGATTTCCATTCCCAGCCTGCTGTGTGGCTTTGCTGTATGGCTGTATTGGGGCATCATCACCGTTCAGATGATCAACCTCGGCTTTGAATTTGAAAAGTCACAGTTGTTCACGCTGGCCGCTATTGCGGGCCTGACCGGTGCCACCCTGCGCATTCCGTCGACCTTCTTTATTCGGATCGCAGGCGGACGAAACACCATCTTCTTTACCACCGCATTGCTGATGCTGCCAGCCGTAGGTGCAGGGATCGCCCTAAGCAACCCAGACACCCCCTTGTGGCAGTTCCAGATCCTGGCCTTCCTAAGCGGTATCGGTGGCGGTAACTTCTCCAGCTCGATGTCCAACATCTCTTTCTTTTATCCAAAGAAAGTACAGGGCTATGCGTTGGGTATGAACGCCGGCCTCGGCAACTTTGGTGTGACAACCATGCAGATTGTCATTCCACTGGTCATGACATTCGGCCTGTTTGGTGGCGAAAGCCGTACTCTGGTGAACACATCCGGTACCTTGATCGGGAAAATCCCCGCAGGTACCGAGACATACATCCAGAACGCCGGTTTCGTTTGGTTACTTGCACTGGTGCCACTGGCCTTCCTTGGCTGGTTCGGCATGAACAACATCCGTGACGAGCATGTATCGCCTGACATTCCAAATCCAGTCGGCGCCTTTGCAACAATCAGCGGTATGTTGTTAATCGGTTTTGCCACTGCAGCCTTTGGTCTGTGGTTGCTCTTGCCTGCGCAAGTAGGCGGTTCTGGCTTTATGGTCAGCAAATGGATTGTTCTGCCCATCGTTATCGCGCTGACGGTTCTGTTGTTGAAAATGATCCCCGGTGCGGTTGGTCAAAACCTGTCACGCCAATACAAGATCTTTAACAACAAACACACATGGGCGATGACCGTCATCTACACTATGACCTTTGGTTCGTTCATCGGTTATGCGGCGACATTCGCCTTGGCAATCAAAGTGGTCTTTGGCTTCCAACACCTGATGGTGGATGGTGTCATGACCCACAATACCGCCAACGCAAACGGTCCTTCTGCCCTGATGTATGCCTGGATGGGCCCCTTCATCGGCGCCTTGATCCGCCCAATCGGCGGTATGATGGCTGACAAACTTGGCGGTGCGCGCGTTACTCAGTGGATTTCGATCATCATGGTCGCCTCTGCTCTGGGTGTCGCTTACTTCCTGAAACAAGCCTATGTCTCGGCAACACCAGAAGATTTCTTCTTCCCATTCATGGTGCTGTTCCTGATCCTGTTTGCCGCAACTGGCATTGGGAACGGGTCGACCTTCCGCACCATCGCTGTGGTTTTCAACAAAGAACAGGCCGGTCCGGTTCTGGGTTGGACAGCCGCAGTTGCCGCCTACGGCGCCTTCATCATCCCCAAAGTATTCGGGGAACAGATCAAGGCCGCAACCCCTGAATACGCGCTCTACGGTTTCGCGATCTTCTATGGGGTCTGCATCCTGATCAACTGGTGGTTTTACCTGCGTCCCGGCGCATACGTGAAAAACCCCTGATCTGACGACGCCAACCTGTCCCGGCAACGTGTTTGGGGCAGGTGAGCCACAAAGGAGAAAGAGATGAGCCATCTGCTCGACAGACTAAACTTCTTCCAAAGCAAGGAACTGGATCGTTTCAGCAACGGACACGGCCAGACCACACGCGAAAACCGTGACTGGGAAGATGTCTACCGCAATCGCTGGCGTCACGACAAAGTCGTGCGTTCAACCCATGGTGTGAACTGTACTGGGTCATGCAGCTGGAAAATCTATGTAAAAAGCGGGATCGTAACCTGGGAAACCCAGCAAACCGATTATCCACGCACACGACCAGACCTGCCCAACCACGAACCACGCGGATGTGCGCGCGGTGCAAGCTATAGCTGGTATCTCTACTCTGCGAACCGGGTGAAAAATCCACTTATTCGTGGCGACCTGATGAAAATTTGGCGCAAAATGCGCACAACCATGCCAGCCACCGCAGCATGGAAAGCCATTCAGGACGATCCAGTCCTGCGCAACACCTACACCAAGACCCGCGGCAAAGGCGGCTTCGTGCGTGCCAACTGGGAAGAAGCAAACGAAATTATCGCAGCGGCCAACGCCTATACTGCGAAAACATATGGCCCTGACCGTGTCTTTGGCTTCTCGCCCATTCCTGCAATGTCGATGGTTTCCTATGCTGCAGGCAGCCGTTACCTGAGTCTACTGGGCGGGACATGTATGTCCTTCTATGATTGGTACTGTGACCTTCCACCTGCCTCTCCCATGACATGGGGTGAACAGACCGATGTGCCTGAATCTGCTGATTGGTATAACGCGGGCTATCTGATGCTTTGGGGATCTAACGTGCCGCAAACACGGACACCTGACGCACACTTTTATACCGAAGCGCGGTATCGCGGCACCAAATCCGCAGTGATCTGCCCAGATTATTCCGAAGCCGCCAAATTCGGCGATGTATGGCTGAACGCCAAACAAGGAACCGATGCAGCCCTTGCCATGGCCTTTGGCCACGTCATTCTGCGTGAATTCCACCTTGATCGTCAGGCCGAATATTTTGAGGATTATTGCCGCAAGTATTCCGATTTCCCAATGCTGGTGAAGCTGGACGAAAAAGACGGCAAGATGATCCCCGGTCGTTTCCTGCGTGCCGATGATCTGGATGGCAAGCTGGGTGAAGAAAATAACCCGGAATGGAAAACCATCGCATGGGACCGCGACACCAAAAGACTTGTCGCACCAAACGGGTCCGTTGGATATCGCTGGGGTGAAGATGGCGAATGGAACCTTGAACAAAAGGCCGACGGCAAAGACACGCAATTGGCGATGTCATTTGTATTGGACACCGATCATGACGATGTGGTCGGCGTTGATTTCCCATACTTTGGCGGCGCGGCCTCTGAACATTGGGTCCAATGTGGCCACCCAGATGTTCTGACCCGCAATATTCCTGTGAAAAGGGTGAAAACCGCAGACGGCGAAGCGCTCGTTGCAACTGTATTTGACCTTTTCTGCGCCAACTATGGCCTAGACCGTGGTTTGGGTGGTGACTGGGTCACTTCGGATTACTCTGTGGATATGCCCGGCTCTCCTGCATGGGCAGAAAAGATCACCGGCGTTCCTGCCGACAAAATCATCCACGTTGCCCGTGAATTTGCCGACAACGCCGAAAAAACCAACGGGAAATCAATGATCATCATCGGTGCGGCGATGAACCACTGGTACCACATGGACATGAACTATCGTGGTGTCATCAATATGTTGGTGATGTGTGGCTGCGTTGGTCAGTCCGGCGGTGGCTGGAGCCACTACGTTGGTCAGGAAAAACTGCGCCCTCAAACCGGCTGGCAACCTCTGGCATTCGCGCTGGACTGGAGCCGCCCACCGCGTCACATGAACTCTACGTCGGCATGGTATGCCCACACTGATCAGTGGCGCTATGAGCAATTGAATGCTGATGAAATTCTGTCCCCAACCGCGCCCGAAGGCGACTGGGACATCAGCCTGATCGACTATAATATCCGGGCAGAACGGATGGGGTGGCTTCCTTCCGCGCCTCAGCTGAAGACCAATCCACTTGAGGTCGCAAAATCGGCAAAAGCTGCTGGCAAAGAAATCCCAGCATATGTGGCCGAGAACCTGAAATCCGGTGACTTGCAAATGTCTTGCGAAGATCCGGATGCGCCAGAAAACTGGCCGCGCAACCTGTTTGTGTGGCGGTCCAATCTGCTCGGTTCCTCAGGCAAAGGTCATGAATATTTCCTCAAGCACCTCTTGGGCACCGATCACGGCGTCATGGGCAAGGACTTGGGCGAAGAAGGCCGCGCGATGCCAAAAGAGGCCGTCTGGCACGACGAGGCGCCGAAGGGTAAACTCGACCTTTTGGTCACGATCGACTTCCGCATGTCCACAACCGCTGTGTATTCAGACATCGTTCTGCCCACAGCAAGCTGGTATGAAAAAGACGATCTGAACACATCGGACATGCACCCGTTCATCCACCCGCTTCAGGCGGCGGTTGATCCAGCGTATGAAAGCCGCACCGACTTTGAGATTTTCAAAGGCATCGCCAAAAAGTTCAGCGAAGTCGCACCGGAAATTTTGGGTGTGGAAACCGACATCGTGCAACTGCCGATCCTGCACGACACCCCTGCCGAAATCGCGCAGGATCAAGTGAAAGATTGGAAGAAAGGCGAATGTGACCTGATCCCCGGCAAAACCGCACCAAACTATATCGCGGTAGAGCGGGACTATCCGAACCTCTACAAAAAGTTCACATCGGTCGGCCCGCTTTTGGAAAAACTGGGAAATGGCGGCAAGGGCATCAACTGGGACACCACCCACGAGGTTCAATTGCTGCGTGATTTGAACGGTGTGGTACTGGAAGAAGGTGTTTCCAAAGGTCAGCCAAAAATCGAAACCGCGATTGATGCGGCAGAGATGTTGCTGATGCTGGCACCAGAAACCAACGGTGAGGTTGCCGTCAAAGCATGGGAACAACTCTCCAATGCTACAGGCATTGATCACACCCATCTGGCAAAACCCAAAGAAGAGGAAAAAATCCGCTTCCGTGACATCGCCGCTCAACCACGCAAGATCATCTCCTCCCCGACATGGTCTGGCATCGAGAGCGAGCATGTGTGCTACAACGCGGGCTATACCAACGTGCATGAGCTGATCCCATGGCGCACCCTGACAGGCCGTCAACAGCTTTATCAGGATCACCTGTGGATGCGCGCCTTTGGCGAAGGGTTGATGTCATATCGTCCTCCGGTCGATCTGAAAACGATCAACCCGGATGTGCAGGATGATGGTGACAACCTTGTGCTGAACTTCATCACCCCGCACCAGAAATGGGGCATCCACTCAACCTATTCCGACAACCTGTTGATGCTAACGCTCAACCGTGGCGGTCCAGTTATCTGGATTTCAGAGAACGACGCCAAAAAGGCAGGTATTGTCGATAACGACTGGGTGGAGCTCTATAACACCAATGGCGCGTTGACTGCGCGGGCGGTGGTCAGCCAGCGGATCAAAGACGGTACCACCTTTATGTACCATGCGCAGGAAAAGATCGTGAATACGCCCGGCTCTGAAAAGACCGGAAACCGCGGCGGTATCCACAATTCTGTCACCCGCACAACGTTGAAACCAACCCATATGATCGGCGCTTATGCGCAACAATCCTATGGCTTCAACTATTACGGCACTGTCGGCTCGAACCGCGATGAATTCGTCGTGGTGCGGAAAATGAAAAAAGTCGACTGGCTGGATGAACCTGCAACCCAAACTTCGGAGGCAGCAGAATGAGAATTCGAGCCCAAATCGGCATGGTGCTTAACCTCGATAAATGTATCGGGTGCCATACATGCTCTGTCACATGTAAAAACGTCTGGACCGGACGCGATGGCGTCGAATACGCATGGTTCAACAACGTCGAAACCAAACCCGGAGTTGGTTATCCAAAGGACTGGGAAAACCAAGCCCGCTGGAAAGGCGGCTGGACCCGGACCAAAGGGGGCAAACTGCAACCCAAACAGGGTGGTAAATGGCGGATTTTGGCGAATATCTTCGCCAACCCCGACCTGCCGGAAATCGACGATTACTATGAACCGTTTGATTTCGATTACGATCACCTGAAATCCGCACCTCGGATGAAGGCGTTCCCAACTGCACGCCCACGATCCAAAATCACTGGCGAGCGGATGGAAAAGATCGAGCACGGCCCCAACTGGGAGGAAATCCTAGGCGGTGAATTCGCCAAACGGTCCAAAGACTATAACTTTGAAGGCATCCAAAAAGACATCTACGGGGAATATGAGAATACATTTATGATGTATCTCCCCCGTTTGTGCGAACACTGTCTTAATCCGGCCTGCGCAGCCTCTTGCCCTTCTGGCGCGATCTATAAGCGCGAAGAAGACGGGGTTGTCCTGATCGATCAGGAAAAATGCCGTGGCTGGCGGATGTGTGTGTCTGGGTGTCCGTACAAGAAAGTCTACTACAACTGGAAATCCGGTAAATCCGAGAAATGTACGCTGTGCTACCCGCGCCTTGAAAGCGGGCAACCCACGGTTTGCTCGGAAACATGTGTCGGACGCATCCGTTATTTGGGTGTCATGCTTTATGATGCAGACCTGATCGAAAGCGCAGCCAATGCGATTGACGAAAAGGATCTTTATCAGGCGCAACTGGACATGTTCCTTGACCCCAACGATCCCAAGGTCGAGGCCGAAGCATTGAAACAGGGTATTCCGCAGGATTGGGTACAATCAGCCAAAAAGTCGCCAGTCTATAAAATGGCAATGGATTGGAAGATCGCGTTCCCTCTGCACCCCGAGTATCGCACCCTGCCGATGGTCTGGTACATCCCGCCACTTTCGCCCATTCAAAACGCGGCAGAAGCAGGCGCAATCAGCAGCAAAGACAATATGCCGGATGTAAAATCTCTGCGTATTCCGGTGCGCTATCTGGCGAATATGCTGACAGCAGGCGATGAAAAACCTGTCGTCACTGCGCTGGAAAGAATGCTAGCGATGCGCTCATATATGCGGTCCAAAACCGTTGATGGCGTGATCGACAAAGGCATCGCAGAACGCGTCGGCCTGGACCAAGAGTTGATCGAGGACATGTATCACATCATGGCCATCGCCAACTATGAGGATCGTTTTGTCATCCCAACAACCCACCGCGAAGTGGTGGAAGAAGCCTATGACATTCGCTCCGGATGTGGATTCACCGATGGCAATGGCTGTTCCTCAGGCATCTCCAAAGGGTCGATGTTTGGTGGCGGGCGCAAAAAGCTCACTCTCCCATCGGAGGCGTTCTAATGCATATGCCGATCAAAGCCTTGTCTGTTCTCCTCAGCTATCCCAGCGAGGAGATACAGAACGCCAAACCTGAACTGATCGCGGCATTGCAGCAGGGAAACCTGTTGTCGGCAGCAAAGATTGACGCGCTGAGCTTGCTCATCGACGAGATTGCCACTGGCGATATCTATGATGTGCAGGAACGGTATGTAGGTCTATTTGATCGCTCTCGCACATTATCGCTCAACCTGTTTGAACACGTTCATGGCGAAAGCCGTGACCGTGGGGGGGCAATGGTGGATCTGGTGGAAACCTACCGGGCGGCAGGATTTGAACCCGACACTTCGGAACTGCCTGATCACCTGCCGGTCCTTCTCGAATACCTCGCGTTGCGTCCACAAAGCGAGGTGCAGGAGGTGTTGGCCGATGCAGCGCATATTCTGGAGGCGGTTCAGACTCGTCTTCAGCGTAGGGAAAGTACCTACGCCGCTGTACTTGCTGCCCTCCTGCAACTGTCCGGCACTCAGGCAAACGCAAAAGCTGTTAACGAGCTTTTGGAAACGCCCGAAGACGATCCAAACGATCTGGAAGCACTGGATGCGGTCTGGGAAGAAACTCAGGTCACATTCGGACCCGATCCCAACGCAGGTTGCCCACAGGTGCGCGACATGCTCGCACAGATGGATTTGCCCGTAACCCCGCCTCAGGCGGCAGAATAAGGAGACAGGAATATGCATGATTTTCTGTTCGGAATTTATCCCTACATCGCTGTGACGGTGATGTTTCTGGGCTCTGCCATCCGGTACGAGCGCGATCCATTCACGTGGAAATCCAGCTCTTCACAGCTTTTGCGCCGCAAACAGCTCGTGATTGGCTCTTCATTGTTTCACGTAGGCGTTCTGGTGATCTTTCTGGGCCATCTTGTGGGTCTCTTGACCCCAATCCAGATCTTTGACGCGCTTGGCATCAGCCATGGCTTCAAACAAACACTGGCGGTGGTTGCTGGTGGCATCGCTGGTGTCATGGCGCTGGTGGGCGGGCTTATGCTGTTCCATCGTCGCTGGACCGACCCACGCATTCGCAAAACCTCGACCAAGGCGGACATCATGATCCTTGGCCTGCTGCTTGTGCAACTGGTGCTGGGTCTTGGCACAGTTTTGGTTTCCCTTAACCATCTGGACGGTCATGAAATGACCAAGTTCATGGCATGGGCTTGGGGCATCGTCACCTTTGACAGCGATGCCGCAGGATATATTCAAGACGTGGCACTGGTTTTCAAGATCCACCTGTTTCTGGGTCTGACGATCTTCTTACTCGTCCCTTTCACCCGGCTGATCCACATCGCATCTGCTCCTCTGCGCTATATCTGGCGCCCGGGTTATCAGATCGTACGTTCCCGTCGGGCAGGTTCTGCCAAATAAACAAAAGACCGGCGCCCTTTCTTCTTGGGAAAAATATCCCGGGGGATTGGGGGCTGGCCCCCAAACATTCCAATTCTCACAACACGCGCGGACCCAGATCAATGAACAAACCTCTCTTTCCCGACGTTATCGTAAATGGTCACGTAATTCCTTCGGCCGACATCGCAGCCGAAGCCCAAAACCACAACGCCCCCAAAGGCAAGCCGGGCCTTGCATGGCGCGCCGCTGCCCGTGCACTGGTTATTCGATCCCTGCTCTTGCAAGAGGCCCAGCGCCTTGAGCTGACATCTGATCCACAAGAAATCGGCCCCGGCAAATTTGAAACCGATGATGAGGCCCTGATCCGTCAAGTTATGGAGATAGCCATCTCACCCGATACACCGGACGAGGCAACGCTGCGCCGCATCTATGATGAAACCCCTGATCGCTTTCGCGCGCCTTCAATCTATGAACCCGCGCATATCTTGCTGAGTGGAGACGACGCCGAAGCAATCGCCCCCAAACTGATTGCGCAGATTACCCAAACCCCTAAAGCCTTTGGCCAATTGGCAGCGGAACATTCAATTTGTTCGTCACGTGAAAACGGAGGCCGTCTTGGCCAGATCGTTACGGGTGACACTGTCGCTGAATTTGAGGCCGCCATGGATGCCATGGATGCAGACACACTCTGCCCGACACCGGTGAAAACCCGATACGGTCTGCACATTCTGCGACTTGACGCCAAAGAACGCGGCGCCATTCTGCCCTATGACACCGCCCGTGCAACCATTTCTGAAGCCCTAGAAAAAGCCGCTTGGACACATGCCGCACGCGCCTTTGTCGACGCACTGGTAGCGGCTGCTGATATCTCAGGGATTGACCTGACCCCTAGTTGAGAAAGGCCAAGGCATGTCTGTTCTTGCATTTTCCACCCCTGCCCTTTGTGGATGCGACGCAGAGGCGATCAATGGCACCTTGGTCTGTCTGGACGAGGCGCTGGATTTCGGACGCGATCTTGTCTTGCCTGTAATGGAAACCGAAACGGTGCCCCTGCACCAAGCACATGGTCGTATCCTTGCAGAGCCTTTGATTGCAACCACACCGTCTCCAGCCTTTGATAATGCGGCCATGGATGGTTATGCCTTACGTCTGGCAGATTTCACGGGCGAAGGCCCATGGACACTGCCCGTCGTCGGGCGCATCCCAGCAGGCCAGGCCCCACCGGAAAACTGGCCCCACGGCACCGTACTGCGAATTTTCACCGGAGCCCCTATCCCTCAGGACGCCGATTGCGTGGTCATGCAAGAGGCCGTGGATCACTCTGAAGATGTCATTACACTTGGCTGCCCTCCTCCCAACGGCGCACATATCCGATTCTGCGGCGAAGACATCGCCACCGGAGATATCCTTTTGCCAGCAGGCACATCCCTTGGCCCCCGTCAAATCGCACTTGCAGCAGGAACCGGCGCGGGCACGCTTCGGGTCAAACGTCGACCACGCGCGGCACTTTTGACAACAGGGGATGAAGTCATCGCTGCGGGCGGATCCCTTGCCCCTGGTCAAATCTGGGACGTCAACACGCCAATGATAACCGCTCTTCTAGAAGACGCCGGCATAGAGATCACCCAGATCTGGGCCATGCCCGACAACCATAACACGCTGCGCGATCAGTTGATTAAAACAGCAAAAGAAGTCGATCTGATCATGACATCCGGCGGCGTGTCCGTTGGGGAAGAAGACCATGTACACACGGCATTACGTGCGGCTGGGGGCCACATCGCTGTGGCCGGCGTTGCAGTAAAACCGGGCAAGCCTGTCACGTTGGCACGTATTGGCGGAACGTTGGTGATTGGGTTGCCCGGCAACCCAGTGTCTGCCTATACGACGCTCTACGTGCTTGGCCTGCCTCTCCTTGATCAGATGTCAGGCGCCACCTCCTCATCTCGCCGCCGAAACGTCACCATCGAGGCCCCCATCTCCCACAAACCCGGCCGATGCGAACTGCGCCCCGCACAAATTGTTGGCCAATGCGGGAGTGGTCTTGATGTGGTGGAAACAGGAGGCACGGTAAAATCTGCCTCCCTCTTGCCATTAGAGCGCGCAGATGGTCTGATCTTGATCCCAGCTGATGTTGAAGAATTGCCCGCAGGCAGCTTGATAGATTTCATTCCTTTTGCTTAAGGACGCGCGAACATGAAAATTGCTTACACCATGACGCAAGGGCGTGGCGAACTTGACAAGGTGCTCGCCGATTTCGCTTTTGCAATGTCAGACCGGGGCGTCCGCACCTGCGGCATCGTACAAATCAACACCGAACGTGAAGACTGCGGGCATCGGTGCGACATGGATGTGCAGGTGCTACCTGATGGCCCTATTATCCGTATTTCCCAACATCTGGGCACACATTCCCGCGGCTGCCGCCTTGATCCGGGTGCACTGGAACAGGCCGTTGCCGAAACCGCCAAACGCATGAGCGCGGGCTTTGATCTCTTCATTCTCAACAAATTCGGCAAACAAGAGGCTGACGGACGCGGCTTTCGCGACCTGATTGCCGAGGCTTTGGCACAAGACGCCGCTGTTCTTGCTGGCACCAATGAAATGAACCGTGCGGCCTTCGAAGAATTTGCCAGCGACATGGCACTCTTTGTCGAGGCCGATCTTGACGCTCTCTTGACATGGTATGACACACAAGAAACGGTCATCGCCGCAAGCTAACATACTAAATATTTTGGGTAAAACACCTCGGGAGAGGTTCACCAGCCGCCTGTATCTGTCGCGTCACCTAGCCGCGCACCAAAATAGGCGCGCGGAAGCGCTCCTTTGGATTAGGCACCGCCTTCGTCAAGCTGCGCCAGCACTTCTGCTGTGTGCGCGCCAAAAGTCGGCGGGGCAGTGCGATAAGTCACGGGTGTGGCTGAAAATTTCAACGGATTGCCCAACAGACGCACCGATCCGGCATCATGCTGGGGCATTTCAATCACCATGTCCCGCGCCTTCGCCTGATCTGAACCCAACGCTAGATCAAGTGTATTCACTGGCCCCACAGGCACCTTAAGCGCCTCCAGCCCAGCAATCACCTCTTGCAAGGTAAAGGCCTGCATCGCTTCTGAAATCTGCGGCACCAATGCCTGTCGGTTCACCAGCCGCGCCGGATTGGTCGCATAATCCTTATGCTCAGCCAGATAAGGCCGCGCGATAAAATCGCAAAACCTGCGGAATTGCGCGTCATTGCCCACAGCGATGATCACATGCCCATCACTGACCTCAAACACATCATATGGCACGATATTGGGATGCCCGTTCCCACGCCGCGTTGGCAGATTGCCCGATGTCAGGAAATTCACCCCTTCGTTGATCAACCACGCCATTTGCGTATCCACCAATGCCAACTCCACATGCTGACCTTCGCCAGTGTGATCCCGATGTCGCAACGCCGCCAAAATACCGATGGTCGCATACATGCCACACATGACATCCGCGATGCCAACGGCCACCTTCATCGGCGCACCTTCGGGATCGCCCGTTAGGCTCATGATGCCGCCAAAGCCCTGCGCCATCAGGTCATAGCCGGGTTTTTCCCGATTGGGGCCGGTTTGCCCAAAGCCCGAAATGGAACAATAAATCAGTTCTGGATGCTTGGCGCGCAGGCTGTCGTGATCCAACCCATATTTTGCCAATCCACCGGGTTTGAAGTTTTCAATGACAACATCAGCACGCGCAGCCAATTGTCGGATGGTCTCTTGGCCTTCGGGCGTAGCAATATCGACGGCGACTGATTGTTTGTTACGATTTGCTGACATGAAATAGGCGCTCAGGTCCGTATCTTTACCGTCCTGATCGGTGGCAAAGGGAGGGCCCCATGCACGGGTGTCATCACCCTTGGTGGCCGGGTTTTCGATCTTCCAGACCGTCGCCCCCAGATCCCCCAACATTTGCGTACATGTCGGTCCTGCCAAAATACGGCTGAGGTCCAGAACCACCAAACCATCCAATGCGCCTGCCATCAGATTCTCCCATCATAGCTGCCGCGCTCAATCACAGCGGCAATCACCGTAAAGCGGTCAGAGTTTTGTGCAGATTGCAAGGCTTCAACCAACTCAGCACGGTTGGTCACAGTGTGTCCTGCACCGCCAAAGCTGCGACCAATGGCGGCAAAATCATGAGTGGCAAAATCAACCCCGCGATTGCTGAGTTGTCGTTGGCGTTGTTTCAACTCAATCAACGCCAGAGAACTGTCCACAAACACCACAAAAATGGTTTTCAACCCCAGTTCCTGCGCCGTTGCCAATTCCCCTGCAACCATCAAAAACCCTGCATCACCAGAGAACGACACGCTGACGCGATCTGGAGAGGCAATAGATGCCCCCATAGCAAGCGGTACAGCACAGCCCATGGTACACAGAGCCGATGATTGTGTCAGGCCGCGCGCCTCGTGGCAGGTCCACATTTGCGACAGCAGAATGCGATGTGCTCCGCTGTCCGCCGTAGCCAGCGCATTTTCAGGCAGATGCCTGCGACACTCATCAATGACCGCAGAAGGGCCCCACGTATCATCGGATGGAAACGAAGCTGCCAAAGCTGCGCGCGCTTGCGTTATATCCCCGTCTGGCCATGTCTCGCGCGGCGCAACGCCATCGGATAATGCCCGCAAGCCTGGCCCCGTTGAGGCCACAAAGTTCAACGTCCCCTGATGCATGTAATGCAGGTTCGGCACGGCAGAGATATCAATCACATTGACCGCATCCGCATCCCAAATATTGCGCCAACCGGGGCGCATTTCGATCGGGTCATACCCGGCGCAGATAATCAGGTCAGCAGATTGCGCAAACGGCACCAACGTGCGGTCCGCAAGTGGCGATAACCCTGCCCCTCCCAAACACAATGGATGCGTCTCGGGAATGATTCCCTTGGCTTTATAGGTGGTAATGAATGGCACCTGATAGGTTTCCACAAAGGCCAAAAGATCAGCCCCTGCGTCTTCGTTCATTGCATCCACACCCACGATCATCACCGGGCGTTCTGCATCTGCCAACCACCGCTTGGCGCGGTCCAGATCGGCTCCGGCAGGGACAGTGACGGACGCGGGCGTGCGATATGGCCCTGTGGCCTCTGGCACCTTTGCATCTGCCACGGAAATTGGCACATCAATCAATACAGGCCCCGGTCGACCTTCAAGTGCGATCCCCAAGGCCTTATCCGCAATGATCCCTGCGCTACGCGCTGTCAGGCGGAACGTCGCCTTCGTGATGGGCGCAAACACCGCCTGATGATCCAGAACCTGATGGGTATAGGTCAGCGCCTCATCCGCATCCACGCATCCGGTCAACATGATAACCGGCACGCGATCTTGTTCGGCATTGGCAATGGCATTCACACCGTTCAACACACCCGGCCCTACGGTCGCCACCACAATGCCCGGCGCACCGGTGCGGTGCCATGTGGCCTCTGCCATGAAACCAGCAGCATTTTCGTGTTTCACCAAGGTAAAATGGATACCTGCCGTTTCCAACGCATCCACAAGCGTCAGAACCTCTCCTCCGGGCATACCAAAGGCATGGCGACACCCCGCCTCATAAAGCCGTTGGGCAAGAACATCTGCTGCGCGTACTTCTTTCATGGGAGCATCCATTTGATAACACTTTCGTCAAAGGCTTCGCATAATTGCGCCCAAGGTTACAGGCCAAGGCCGCACTCTCGCAGTGTTGTGACTGTAACATTCGCCCTTAGTGTTTGATTTCACGAAACTTTAAAGTGTTTCAAGGATACCCATTGCACCTGAAATGTTTCAATTTTCGCCCACCTGCCCACAACATTTCACAGTTATGAGAGAGGGGATGACGCGCCCGCCAATCCATCCTTATGTTCATCTCATCCGTAGCAACCCAATCAGGGAATCACGTAAATGAACCGCATTATCTCTCTTGCTTTCGCCGCTGCTTTGGCACCTTTGGCCGCTTTTGCAGGTCCGCAGTATATTGATGAAACTGGTTATGCCGCATCAGGTTTTGATGTTGTGGCGTATTGGGATCTTGATCAGAACGCAGTTGGTCAGGCACAGCCCAAGGCCGTTCCCGGTAAAGATAAATTCGTTGCCGAATACAATGGCGCGAAATTTGCTTTCTCCTCAAAGAAGAATCGCAAAACATTCCTTGCCAACCCTGAAAAATACGCGCCGCAATATGACGGTCACTGCGCATATGGTGTGTCACGTGGCGGCAAGGTCCCGGGCAATCCAAACCTGTGGCGTATTGTTGACGACAAACTTTATCTCAACATCACAAAAAACGTTGTAACATTCTGGGAAGAAGATATTCCCGGCAACCTCAATTTGGCGGAAAACAACTGGGTTAGCATCGAGGGCAACAATGCATCGACAAGCACCATTCCAAACTACAGCTCGCCTGCGCCTAAGGGAAACTAAAGGCTGTAATGCTGAACGATCAAGTAAAAGTGACGGGGCTGCATCGCGGCCCCGTTTGTATTTTCCGAGGCTCCCGTCTAGCCTTTGACATGTCCCAGCTGCCCCGAGGATCACAATGAACAGACGTCAATTTCTTCTTTCTACCATCGGCGTTGCGGTGATCGGAACAGCGGGCGCGGCTTATTACAAGCGGGATCACCATGGGGGGCAGACGCTCACCCCGGAAGAGGCAGCGCAACTGACGGCACAGGGCGAGATTACCCTGATCGACATTCGTCGCCCAGACGAATGGGCGCGAACAGGCGTGCCAACAGCCGGGCATCCAATCGATATGCGGCACAAGGATTTCATAGCCCAGCTCGACCAAATCATTGATGGGGACCGCGCACGCCCGGTTGCTTTGATTTGTGCACGTGGTGTGCGATCAGATCGCATGAGCGCGCACCTTGAAGAAGCAGGATTCACCAACATCATCGACATTCCCGAAGGAATGCTTGGATCTGCGGCAGGTCCTGGTTGGCTGCAACGGGGATTGCCCGTCACAAAGGTAAGCAACGAATGAAGAACCTCATATTATCTTGTGCAATGTTAGGCGCCGGAATTTTTGGGACACAGACTGCGCAGGCCGCTTGCGCCGATGCCGCAGGCCCTTGCGAGATTGCCGAAGGAAGCTATCATCTTGTGTTGCCCGAAAATCATAATGGTCAACCTTTGCCCGTCGTCATGTTTTTACATGGATATGGCAGCCAGGGCGGCGCGACGATCCGAAACAAGAAACTGCGCGATCCTATTCTTGCCCGTGGATATGCATTGATTGCACCCAATGGTATTCCCCGGACTGAGGGACGCCCGAACAGTTGGTCTTTTTTACCACGGGAAACCCCGGCACGTGATGAATTGGCGTTTTTTAAGGCCATCTTGAATGACGCCCAAAGATATGGGGTTGATCATGGTCAGGTTTTGCTGGCCGGGTTTTCCGCTGGCGCCTTCATGGTAAGCTATGCGGCCTGCGCCGAACCAGATGCATTCGCCGCCTATGCGCCATTGGCTGGCGGGTTTTGGCGACCACATCCGACAGAATGCAACGGCCCGGTTCGACTGTTCCAGACCCATGGCTGGAACGATGGCACCGTCCCAATAGAGGGACGCCCGCTTGCTGGCGGGCTGTATCTGCAAGGTGACATTTTTCAAACGATGCAAATCTGGCGTCATGCCAATAGCTGTGATCAGATGCGCGCCGATGAACGTCGCTCCACCGGTGATTTCTGGCGGAGAAAATGGACCAAGTGCGCCTCAAACTCCGCTTTGGAATTTGCGCTGTACCCCGGCGGGCACACTTTGCCGGACGGATGGACGGATATGGTGTTGAGTTGGTTCGAATCTCTGCCGGCACCTGCCCCGGGCAATTGATCCAAATTGAAACAATTCTCACCAAAGTTGGTTTTGAGTTGAAATATTTCAAAATCCAGACCCTGCCATGATATCTGCAATATTCGGCCAATCACTCAAAAATTAGGCGAAATCTCGCCTTTTTTGCAAGAATATGCAGGTTTTACCGAAACTTTCCCTCTGGACATAAGCAATGTTTAGCTGTTGCTGCTCAACTTTAGGCAGCAAGGCTCTCACATAGTCAAAACGGCGTTATCTCACCGGTGTTCTGGTGTAGCTCTTTGCTGTAGCCGCTATTGTGCCACAAGAAATCGCGCGCCGACAAAGGACGATCGAATGTATAGTGACCTATTTGGGGGTGATGTCACCCTGACTTCGAAATCTTCTCTGGATGCATGGAATGCCATGCAACTGGCGTTTCTGTCCCATGGGGCCTCGACGCCCACGCATTTGGGCGCAGTATTAGAAGCCGAACCACAGTTCGCAATGGGTCATGCCGTGAAAGGCCTGTTTTGTCTGATGCTGGGACGCTCTGAAATGGTTCAGGTTGCGACAGACTCACATGTGTCTGCTCAGGCAGCCGCAGCGGCAGGTCATGCAAACCCACGTGAGCGCCTGTATATTGATGCGCTTAGTGCTTTTCTCGAAGGTCGCCTGATTGGTGCCATCGAAAAAATGGAAACCGTGTTGCGTGCGCATCCTCAGGACAGTCTAGCCCTGAAAATCAGCCATGCCATCCGATTTGTTCTGGGCGATCCAACTGGTATGCGCGCGTCAATCGAACGGGTTCTGCCTGCATATGATCCTGATCACCCCGCCTGGGGCTATGTGCGCGGCTGTCACTCTTTCTCACTCGAAGAAACCGGCGACTATGCGCGTGCTGAAACCGCAGGCCGTCAGGCTGTGGCCCATACGCCCGATGATGCATGGGGATTGCACGCCGTTGCACACGTCTATGACATGACCGCCAACTCCACCGCTGGTCTTGAATGGCTGACAGGTCGTGAATCTGCTTGGGCACACTGTAACAACTTTCGCTATCACGTGTGGTGGCATAAGGCGCTTATGCATTTGGACCAGGGTGATGTGGACGAGGCCATAGCACTTTATGATGCTGAGGTGCGCAAAGATAAGACAGACGATTACCGGGATATTTCCAACGGTGCATCATTGTTAATGCGTCTGGAATTGAACGGTGTGAATGTTGGTAATCGTTGGGAAGAAATGGCGGAGTTCAGCGCCAATCGCACCGAAGACGGCAGCCTGATCTTTGCTGATTTGCATTATCTTCTCGCTATGATGGGCGGACGTCGTGAAACTGCTATGAAACAGATGATGGCTCGTATCCACCGCGACGCACAAAGCAGCCGCACGGACCCGGAACTGCGTATGGCCGCACCGGGGGTCGCAGCCGCCGCAGGACTAGAGGCCTTTGGCGATGGCAATTATCAAGCAGCCTTTTTGAACCTCGCCCATGCTCGTCCAACCATGCAAAACGCAGGTGGCAGTCACGCCCAGCGCGATGTTTTTGAACGCATGACCATTGATGCCGGCATCCGCGCTGGTTTCTTTGATGACGCCAAGGCCATTCTGGATGACCGCAAGGCACGCCGTGGTGGCAACGAAGACGGCTATGCCGCTGCACGCTATCAGATGATTGCGGAAAATGGCCGAAACGCAGAAGCAGGCTTGCGTCTGCCAGCAGAGTAACTATTGGACAACACACGTATTTTCGGGACTTTCGGGGACAACCCTTATGACGATGACAAGCGCATCAAACATATCGATGCATGACGCTATGCCAAAGACTGCAGCACCTGCGCGGACTGTTCGCGACTTGCGATTGGATTTCTTTCGCGGGTTGGCGATGTTCATCATCCTTATGGCACACACGCCCGGAAATTTTCTGACATCTTGGATTCCAGCGCGCTGGGGGTTTTCCGACGCGACCGAGATTTTTGTATTCTGTTCGGGCATGGCCTCGGCCATCGCGTTTGGCCGTGCGTTTGACACAGTTGGCTGGACGTTGGGTTCTGCGCGCGTGGGGTTTCGTGTCTGGCAAGTGTACTGGGCGCATGTCGGGCTGTTCTTTGCCACCCTTGCGCTGACTGTATTCCTGACCGATCTGGATATCACCACCCGCAATTATTGGGGGCAGTTGAACCTGTGGCCTATCTTTGTGGAAAGCGACAAGTGGGAAAACGCCAATATCCTGCTGAGTTTCATGACACTGCGCTATGTACCCAATTATTTCGACATTCTGCCGATGTATATGATCGTGCTGGTGATGATGCCCGTGTTGATGGCCCTGTCGCGCGTGCATGTTGGTTTGGTGGCGTTGGCTGTTGTTGGCACATGGATCATGGCCCAAAGCGGTTTCAGCGATGTGACCAGCATCGGATTTCCTGCCGAACCATGGACCGAGCGGCAATGGTTCTTTAACCCCTTTGGCTGGCAGTTGGTCTTTTTCACCGGCTTTGCCTTTATGCGCGGCTGGCTGCCCAAGCCCCCTGTTCATCCGATTTTGATCGGCCTGACACTGTTCATTGTGCTGGCCAATATTCCTCTGTCAAACATTGGCGTGCGCGAATTTGGTCTGGACTGGGCCCGTGAATGGCGCATCGACAACAAGGTCTGGATCGACAAATCTGACTTTGGTTTACTGCGATATGTGCACTTCCTTAGCCTTGCTTATCTGTGCTGGGTTGCGGCTGGAGACAAAGGCAACCGCCTGTTGGCCACAGGCCATGGGCTTGCGGCGCGTATCTGGGGGAAACTATTGCCAATTATTCTGAAGGTTGGGCAACAATCTTTGGCGGTGTTTGTTGTATCAATGTTCACTGCCCGCGTGATGGGGTTTGCACTGGATATGCTGGGCCGCGACACACTGACATCGCTTGCGGTAAATGCTGTGGGTGCAGGTGTGCTTATTGCGACGGCCTATGTGGCTGGTTGGTTCAAATCCCAACCATGGCGCCAAAAGCGGGGGGCCTGACATGCTGCGCCGTGAGGTTCTTAAATTTCTGACAGGATTGGCTGCAACAGCGGCGAGTCCCGTTTGGGCCACCGGCGCCTATCCCACACCACATTTCATGGGGGAGCCCACGCCGTTTACCGCCGACACATTGCGCGCACGCGCCAAGGCAATGGCCCGCACCCCATATGAATTGCGGCCCGAAGTTCCCGAGGAATGGCGCAATCTGAGTTATGATGAATATCGCGCGCTTTGGTTTCGCTCCAATGCCTCTGCTTTGTGGACTGACACAGACACGCCTTATCGCGTCGATTTCTTTCATCCCGGCCTGTATTTTCCTCATGCGGTTCAGATCAACGTGGTCGAAAATGGAAACGCCAATCGCGTGGCCTTTGACCTTGGTCTATTTGACAAAACCGATACCTTCCCCGACCTGCCCTTAAACGAAAACATGGGGTATTCGGGATTTCGCTTGCGTACGGAATTGGAAAAACCCGGCATTCATCAGGAATTCATGGTGATGCAGGGCGCAAGCTATTTCCGGGCCCTGGGCAAGGGGCAAGTCTATGGCCTATCCGCACGCGGTCTGGCCATAAACACAGCCGGTGCCGAAGGCGAAGAATTCCCAGACTTCACCGAATTCTGGATTGAACGCCCCAAAACTGGCCGCGAAGACATCACCATTCATGCGCTGATGGACAGTCCGTCGACCACTGGGGCCTACAGTTTTGTCGTACATCCCGGTTTCCCCACGCAGATTGATGTCACGGCACATGTCTTTCCACGGCATGAAATATCCCATGTCGGAATTGCGCCGCTGACGTCTATGTTCCTGTTTGACGAGACCAACCGCAATCGCTTCGATGATTTCCGTCCGGCGGTTCATGACAATGACGGTTTACTTATTCAGAACGGCGCGGGGGAAACCATCTGGCGACCGCTGGCCAACCCAACAAAACTGCAAGTGTCCAGCTTTGTGGACAACAATCCGCGCGGATTTGGCCTGATGCAGCGGGCGAATGAGTTTTCGGATTTCGCAGACCTTGAGGCGCTGTATCACAAACGCCCCGGCCTGTGGATTACCCCCGGCGAAGATTGGGGGCGTGGCACTGTCACGCTTGTTGAAATTCCCGCCGATCGTGAAATTTATGACAATATCGTCGCCTATTGGCGCCCACGCGAAAGCTTGAAAGCCGGACAGGATTACCAATTCACCTATCGTATGAGTTGGGGCGAAAGCGCCACCGATCCACAACCGGTCGCACGTGTGTTGAACACCCGATTGGGCAAGCGTTTCCATGGCGGGTACATCGTTACCATCGACTTTGAAAACAGCGCAGCATTGCCCGAAGATCTCAGCGAGCTGGCCCTGCATATCGGCAGCAATCGCGGCACACATTCCGACGGCATCGTGCAGCGCAACCCGGAAACAGGTGGGCCGCGTCTGGCCTTTACCTTTGATCCCGAAGAGGCCAGCGCGGTCGAGATGCGCGCGCAATTGCGCCACAAGGGCCGTATGGTATCAGAGGTCTGGCTGTATCGGTGGACCGCCGCATGATCGAACTGGCCACCATAGAGGCCCATATGCCGACCCCGGCACCGCTCGCGATGCCTCAGCAGGATTTGCAACGCCATACTCCGGTGTACGCAGAACCGACAAGCTGGCGTACTTTGGGGTGTCGGGTTGCGGTGTTTGTGCCTGCCGTGATCACCACGTCCTTGTTGCTGTCGGCCTTTGTCGAATGGTTGTCAGGTGGCGGATTGACCGCTCTTGAAATGTTGCTGATCGGGCTTGTGGGCCTGACCTTTGCCTGGATTTCGCTTTACGTCAGCTCTGCAACACTCGGGTTTCTGGCGCATTTCAAACTGTTACACCGCAACCCTGTGGCCTTGCAGCCGCAAACAGAACTTTCAACAGCTTTACTGATGCCCATCTATGCCGAAGATCCAGCCATGGTGTTTGGCAATGCGGCCGCCATGGCGCATGATTTGGCCACTCAGAAAACCGCGCACCAATTTGAATTTTATTTCCTGTCTGACACCCGCGATCAAGCCATCGCAGACCAGGAGTTGCGGGCATTTGAGCTACTGCGCACCCATCTGCCCAAAGGCATGTCAGCATGGTATCGCCGCCGCCCTCACAATATCGACAAGAAAAGCGGCAACATCGCAGATTGGCTGACTCGCTGGGGTGCGCGTCATGATGCCATGTTGGTCTTGGATGCTGATAGCCTGATGTCTGCGTCTGCCATGATTGCGTTGACAAATGCGCTTGCGGCTGATCCGAACGCTGGTCTCATCCAATCGCAACCTGCCCTTTATGCCGGGCAATCCTTGTTCGGTCGCATGCAACAATTTGCGGGCGATACTTATGGCTTCTTGCTGGCCAAGGGGCTGTCGTTGTGGACAGGCAAAGAAAGCAATTTCTGGGGCCACAATGCAATCATGCGTACCCGTGCCTTTGCTGACTGCGCCGGTTTGCCAAAAATCCGGGGATTGCGCAGCCGCACCTCATTGATCTTATCACATGATATTGTCGAGGCTGCGCTGTTGCGCCGTGCTGGATGGTCTGTGCGATTTCTGCCCGAAATCAAAGGCAGCTTTGAAGAAGCTCCCCCGTCCTTGATTGATTTCTGCCTGCGCGACCGTCGCTGGTGCATGGGCAATATGCAACATTTGCGCGTGATGTGGGCCCGCGGATTGCATTGGGTCTCTCGCTTTCACATGTTGAATGGCGCGATGGGGTATCTGCTGTCGCCTGTCTGGTTCGCACTTTTGACAATCTGGATTTTGTTGGGCCGTGGCGAAGACGCCAACCCAATATCCTATTTCAGTGCGCAAAACCCGCTGTATCCGCATTGGCCGCAACAAAGCATGGTGAATTCCTTTTGGTTGCTGCTGTTCATGTACGCCATGTTGATCACGCCCAAAGTGATGGGGTTGATCACCACCGCCATCACACCGGGTGCCATCAGTAAATTCGGTGGGGTATCAAGATTTGCACTGTCCTTTCTCAGTGAACTTGTAACCTCAGTTCTGTATGCGCCTTTGTTGATGATCCAACAAACCATTGCCGTGGCCCGTGCGCTTGTGGGTGTGCAGGCCAAATGGGAACCCCAACAGCGCAAATCCGGACGTTACAGCAGTGTGACCTTGTTAAAGTTCCATGCATTGGAAACCGTTTTGGGCATGTCTTTGGCAGTGGGCATGGGACTCGGCATTGTGTCGCTGTGGCTGCTGCCCATCATGGTCAGCCTGATCTGCGCTGTGCCGCTTTCGGCCATAAGTGGCCTGCGTCTGCATGGACATGCCATCATGGGAACACCGGGAGAGTTGGCACCGTCCGAGATTATAAAATCGGCGACTTTGTGGCGCACCCTCTTTGAAGACTTACACCAGAATACGCCCAGCACAACTGCGCGCGCTGTGCGACGCTCTGCTGCGAAAATTGCACTCAAGCAACCCGTTTCATCCTGACGGGTGTCGAGTAACGTTTCGTTCTTTGTAAAGATTCCCGTTGGCAGCTTGCGCAAAGCGGCTACTCTGTGATCATCAATAATAAGATCACCGGGAGGAAATCATGAAACTGCTGACCAAAGCAGGCATTGCTGCCTTATCCATCGCCTTTGCTACCGAAGGTATGGCCACTGAATGGAACGTATCAGTTTGGGGTAAACGCCGCGCCTTTACTGAACATGTTGAAAAGCTGGCAGAACTTGTCAGCGAAAAAACCGACGGCGCATTTACCATGAACATCAGTTACGGCGGCCTGTCCAAAAACCGCGAAAATCTTGATGGAATCTCGATCGGTGCTTTTGAGATGGCACAATTCTGCGCGGGGTATCACCGCGACAAGAACCCATCAATCACCGTTTTGGAACTGCCATTTCTGGGGGTCAACACCCTTGAAGAAGAAGTTGCTGTGTCTCATGCGGTTTATGGTCATCCTGCTGTGCAGGCCGATCTTGCACGCTGGAACGCCAAACTGCTGATGACGTCCCCTATGCCGCAATACAACATTGTCGGACGGGGTGATCCGCGTGACACCTTGGACAAAATGGACGGCATGCGCGTGCGCGCCACCGGTGGCATCGGCAAAGCGTTTGAGGCGGTGGGCGCCGTGCCCACCTCTGTCACAGCCACAGAAACCTACAACGCCATGGAAAGCGGTGTGGTGGACACTGTGGCCTTTGCCCAACACGCCCACTTTGCCTTTCGCACCATTGATCAGGCAGAATGGTGGACGGCCAACTTGAACCCCGGCACCGTGAACTGCCCAGTTGTGGTTAACACCGATGCCTATAATGCCCTGTCAGACAGCGAACGCGCCGCCTTGGACAGCTCAATTGACGAGGCGATTGCCCATTACTTGCAAAATTATGGCGAGTTGCTGGTAAAGTGGGATGCTGTGCTCGCTGAAAAAGGCGTGGCCAAAGTCAACCTGGACGAGGCAGAGATCGCCAAATTTCGTGCAATGGCCGCTGACCCTATTCGTGAACAATGGATCGCGGACATGACAGCCCAAGGATTGCCCGCTCAGGAACTCTATGATCTTGTGCAATCCACTTTGGCAAGTTTGCGTTAATATCATCCCTACGCCCCGGCATATGTTTAACCCTCGCCGGGGCAATTAAGGTGCTCTTATGGCTCAGGCTTCATCCATTCTTGAAGATCTCACATTGCTCAGCCGTCTGGATCGGCATTTGCACCGACTTGAACGTATCATGGCGTTGGTTTCGGGCATTGCTGTGTTTGCCGTCATGCTGTTTGCGGTGGTGTCTGTGTCTGGGCGCAACTTCTTGAACATCCCGGTGCCCGGGTATGTTGATTGGATCGAACAATTGATGGCGCTGATTGCGTTCATGGGCATCGCATACACCCAACGCGATGGCACCCACATCCGCATGGACATCCTGATTGGGCGCTTGCGTGGGCGCGCGTTGTGGGCTGCGGAATTCATCACCACTTTGGCAGCCCTATTGCTGATGATGGCGCTGGTCTGGGGCAGCTGGGCGCATTTTGAGCGCAGCTTTGATTTTGCCCGCCCATGGTGGAGCAACGACAGCTCTATCGACATCGGTTTGCCCCTATGGCCCGCCAAACTGATCGTGCCGGTTGCATTTTCCATCCTGTGCCTACGCTTTTGCCTGCAATTGTGGGGCTATGGGCGTGCCTTTCTAAAAAACCACACCACCCCGGTGGCGGTCCCATTTGTAAAATCCGCCGCACAACAGGCCGCCGATGAGGCCGGGTTGTTGGATGATATGACAAGCAACGGGGCCTGACACATGGAACCCATCGACATCGGTCTTATTGTATCCGGCATCATGCTGGTGTTTGTGGTGCTGGGAATGCGCGTGGCCTTTGCTGCGGCCATTGCTGGATTTATCGGCATCGTCTGGATATTCTGGGCCAAGTTTGGCTATGCACCTGACAAATTTGGCAAGGCCTTGACGGTTTCAATCAAAATCGCCGGACAAGTGCCCCATTCCAAAATGCAGACACAGGTCCTTAGCCTGATCCCCACCTTTATCCTGATCGGCTATCTTGCCTATTACGCAGGTCTCACACGGGCCTTGTTTGAAGCTGCCAAGCGATGGGTCGGATGGTTGCCCGGCGGGTTGGGTGTGGCCACGGTGTTTGCCACGGCTGGTTTTGCGGCCGTGTCCGGTGCATCCGTGGCAACCTCTGCTGTCTTTGCCCGCATCGCCATTCCAGAGATGTTAAAAGTTGGGTATGATAAACGCTTTGCCGCCGGTGTGGTTGCCGCCGGGGGCACATTGGCAAGCCTGATCCCTCCCTCTGCCATCCTTGTCATCTATGCCATCATCGTTGAACAGGATGTGGGAAAACTCTTGTTGGCAGGGTTTGTGCCCGGTGCCTTTTCGGCGCTGATTTATGGTGGGCTGATCGTAGCCATGGCGTTGGTCCTGCCGAATTTTGGCCCCCCTGTGGGCGGCTACAGCTGGGGCGAAAGAATGCGATCTCTTCCGCCCGCTCTGCCGATTTTTTTCGTGGTCTTTGTCATCATTGTTTTCATCTACAACCCCTTTGGCGGCGATCCATTTGGCACTCCGACAGAGGGAGGCGCACTGGGCGCTTTCGTCGTCTTCCTGATGGCATTGGCCAAAGGGATGCGTTGGCGACAGTTTCGTGATGCATTGCTTGAAACAGCCAAGCTTGCAGTGATGATATTTACCATCATCTGGGGGGTGCTGATCTATGTGCGATTTTTGGGATATGCACATTTGCCCAAGGCGTTCTCTGATTGGATTTCGGCCTTGGATCAACCACCCATCATGACCCTGATCATGATTCTTTTGGCTTACGCCGTGCTGGGCATGTTCATGGATGCCATTGGCATGCTGACCCTGACCTTGCCTGTAGTCTATCCGGCAGTAATGGCTCTGAATGGCGGTGAAAATGTACTAGCCGCCGACAGCGCCTTTGGCATGAGCGGGCCAATGTGTGCAATTTGGTTTGGTATCCTTGTGGTCAAAATGGCAGAGTTCTGCCTGATCACACCGCCCATTGGCCTGAATTGTTTTGTCGTGGCAGGTGTGCGCGACGACCTAAGCGTTCAGGACGTGTTTCGCGGCGTCATGCCGTTCTTTATTGCCGACGCCATAACCATCGCCTTGCTGGTGGCATTTCCCGCAATTGTCCTATGGTTGCCAAGTCTGGCATAGGAAATTTTCGCCAACTGAGAGAATCCACTCTTTTCCCTCTTGACCCTGTTGGAGGGCAGGATTAAACCCCGGCGCACCGTGGCGCGGTAGCTCAGTTGGTTAGAGCGATCGACTCATAATCGATAGGTCGGGAGTTCAAGTCTCCCCCACGCCACCATTTCTCTCTCTAAGCCAAACAGATAAACATCGGTGTGATGCTATTGATTGCTGCCAAGGCTACTTCAATTCACAAAGATAACCCGGCTTTGCGCCCGTCATGAATCGCAAAAGCGGCATTGCGAGGGGCATGTCCATCCCCAATCAACACTGAATTGACCCCGATCTTGTCCAACTCTGTTTTTAGTCCAGTATCTGCCTGATTGACTGTGGAAATAACCAAAGAGGCCGCAGACACTTTTTCCTCCATCCCTGTCAAAAGAGACAGCACAGTCGCGCCATCAGCACCCCATTGGGTGAGAGCGCTTTCCGGTCGGAAAGTCACGCCCAAAGCGGCCAGTGTTTTTCGCAATGGAAAATCCGCAGCGGATCGTTGCAGCTCTTTACCCACCAAAGGATCGGGCGTCACAATGGTGACGGCGTGCCCCTGTTGCGCCAAATGCCATGCAGTGCCGCAGCCTTTCCAGTTGCCACCCTCATCCAACACCACCACATCATGCCCAAGGCGTGCAGATCGCCCCATGACATCTTCGGTTGACCAGACGTTTGCGTCCAATCCGGGCAACTGCGCCACATGCGGAAGTGCCTTTTGAAAGCCGGTCCCTGCGGGCAATGATCCTGTTGCCAATACAACATGTTCCATTCCCAATTCAGCGATATCATCGGCATCCAGATAGCTATGGAACCGCACATCGACACCCAATTGTTCCAGTTGTCGTTCGTACCATGCAATTAGATCAATAATCTGAGCGCGGCGTGGCTGCAGGCCAGCCAAACCAAACTGACCACCCAACCGATCACTGGCCTCAGCTAAAACGACATTATGCCCACGCTCTGCTGCGACCCGGGCAGCTTCAAGCCCTGCTGGGCCACCGCCAACGACAAGCACCGATTTGGGATCAGACACAGAGGCAAATCGATCACCTCCCCATATGTGCTCTCGCCCTGCTGACGGGTTTACAACACATGAAATCCAGTAATCCCTACCCCTTCGCCCCCAACACATCTGATTGCAACTCAAGCACCCACGCACATCTTCAGCGCGACCTTCAGCTGCCTTGTTCACGAGATGCGGATCCGCGATCTGACCACGAACGATAGAGACAAGATCAGCCTCACCCGATCCCAACACAGTATTCGCGTTTTCCGGTGTGCGGATCAGGCTTTCGGACGTCACCAGCGCATGTTTCACCACGTCTTTCAAACGTTTGGTTAAATCCACAGTCAGTTTGTCACCGTATTGAAAGGTTGGCAGCAGCCTGTAAAAATCCAGATAACTGCCCGACCCGGCCGTCACATAATCCATAAGACCTTCTGCATCGTATATGGCAACAATTTCGGCCATTTCCTTGCGTGATGGCATGACTTCTAGGTCGGGTTCATCATTGATCGACAAGCCGATTATGAAATCATCACCACATGTGGCGCGAATGCGCCGCATAATTTCGCGGCTAAAACGTGTACGGTTTTCCAATGACCCGCCCCATTGATCGGTCCGCTGATTGGACCAAGGGGTCCAGAACTGATCCAACAAACAATGGTAGGCCGCCCAGACCTCGACCCCATCAAATCCGGCTTCTTGACAGCGCACAGCGGCTTCAACGAACCCGGTGATGGTTTCCTCGATTTCGGCCTCGCTCATCTCATGACTACCGTCGCTGTCATGATAACTTGGCCCGCCGGACGGCGACCATGCCGCATGCCAGGAATTGTCCTGATCTCCATGCGCCCCCACGTGGTACAGTTGCTGGATCATCACTGTCCCATGGGCTTTGCAAGCATCAGTGATGCGCTTGAAATGAGGGATGACGTCGTCAGTTCCGGGTCTAAAATTACCGCGTGTCAAAACCGCTGCCGGATGAACGGGCATCGGTTCAACCACGATCATTGCCGCGCCACCCATAGCGCGCTCAAGGTAATACCCAAGATGTTGATCACCCGGCAAACCTTCTACTGCCATATTGGTGGTATGTGCGCCGAAAACGACGCGATTTTTCAGAGTTTTGTGGCGCAATTGAATAGGTTTGAAAATATGAGGAAAACTCATGCGCCGACCTCCAGCTTGTTCATTCCTTCGATCAAGGCATCGCTCATGCCTTCTGCCGACATATGTTCACGCAGTCGCTGATTATACCCACCGGGGGTGTTCAATGCTTCAAGCAATGAACCACAAGTATTGCTCAGTGCACTTGACCCCACCAAAACGCGCAAAAATCTCTCTGCCTGAAGGTCATCCTCTACCCGATCTCCAAGCCAACCCGCAGCATCGTCGATCATCTTGATCACAGGAGACAAAACCGCCTGCGCCGATAAATAGACCACCAGTTCGGCCTCATCACGCACCATGAAAACGGAATTATTCCCCCCCACAAGCGCATGAACCAATGCCTGATCACCCAATGCGATGACCGGTGATCCGCCTTTGGCGATGCCGGGAAAAGGAATAAGGGTGGCTGCGGCCTTTGCCGGAGCCACCATCTTGGCAACGTCCGAAAGCGGCGCATTCGCCATGAGGGAAATCACCTTTTGGTCGGTGCGAAAGCTCACTTCGGCCAAAATCGCAAGGGCCGCGTCAGCCATCAGACCGACAATCACGATATCACTTGCATCGACCACCTCTTGATTTGACGCGACACGCACATTTTCAAACATCCCAGACAGCCGCGCCGCGTGGCTGGCACTTCTTTCTGAAACAACAATGGTGTGCCCATCCGCTGCAACCCCTTCAACCAATGCTGACGCAATGATTCCAGTGCCCATGATGCCTAATTTCATGATGTTCTCCTCACCCATTTCACAGGCTAAATGTCTTTCACCAACCGCAAGGCATCATAGATCGCCGCATGGGTGTTTCTGGCCGACACGGCATCGCCAATGCGGAACAATTGGAACTGCCCCTGAGGATTGCGCATGATCTGCTGGGCGTTCCCTTGAAGCAATGCATCGTAGTCCACCTCACCCGCATTCACCGACAAAGTCTTCAAATCGAAATACAGATCGGCCAATGGCATGGTGCCATAGTTCACCACAATCTGATCATAGTGTTTGTCCCGCCGATGATCACTGTAATCAGTGCCAACAACGGCCTTTAACATGTTGCCATCACGCACGACGTCCAACAAACGCTGCGCCACTGTAAATGTGGCATCTTTGTCCTGAAGGTTACGCATATAAGGCACAAGATTCATCGCCATGACATCTGGTGCAAAGGTTCGGTCGGGGGTCATAATTTCAACTTTTCCGCCTGCCTCAGCCACCACTTCGGCTGCCATTAGGGCCGGGTGATCACCGCTTTCATCATAGATCAGAACATTCTGGCCCGGTTTGACGTCGCCAGAAATTAGATCCCAGCTGGACACCATCAGTTCATTGTCTTGACCCGTTTCAAAAAGCTCTGTGTTGGGAAAGCCGCCAGTTGCAACAATCACAACATCTGGGTGCAATCCTAGAACATCACTGGCTTCGGCGAATGTGTTGAAATGGAACGTCACATCGCGTGCCGCACATTGTGCCATACGCCAATCAATAATACCGATCATTTCTCGGCGGCGCCGATTTTGAGCAGTCAGGCGAACCTGTCCCCCTGGATCGGGCTGCGCCTCAAACACTGTCACATCATGACCGCGCTCTGCCGCCACACGCGCAGCTTCAAGTCCGCCAGGACCTGCACCAACCACCACAACCTTCTTTGTCTGCTTGGCTGATGGAATGTCATGTGGCATCGACAATTCACGTCCAGTGGCCGGGTTGTGAATGCACAGCGCCTCGCCCGCCTGATAAATTCTATCCAAACAATAAGTTGCCCCGACACAAGGGCGAATATCATCCTCGCGCCCCTCTACGATCTTTTGAACAATATGCGGATCGGCCATATGCGCGCGTGTCATGCCCACCATATCCAAAAGCCCCGCCTGAACCGCATGGCGGGCCGTGGCCACATCAGGAATGCGGGCAGCGTGAAAAGTGGGCAGTCCGGTGGTTTTTCTGACCTCTCCAGCAAAATCCAGATGCGGTGCACTCGGCATCCCCTGAACGGGGATCACGTCAGTCATTGCCGGGTCCGTATGGATGCGTCCTTTGATGACATTCAGAAAATCCACCATGCCGGTGTCAGCAAGGCGTTTAGAAATCTCAAGACCTTCGACAGGATCAATGCCGCCTGCCTGCGCCTCATCTGCCGTATACCGCAGCCCCACAATAAAATCGTCGCCCACCCGCGTGCGAATGGCACGCAAGACATCCATCGGGAATTTCATTCGGCTTTCAAGCGATTGCGCGCCGTAAGGCCCCTCCAGATCGTTGGTCAAGGGTGACCAAAACTGATCCATCAAGTGGCCATAAACCTGCAATTCAATGCCATCCATGCCGCCGTCTTTCATCCGCTCAGATGCGTCAGCGAAATCAGAAATGATCCGCTCAATATCCCAGTCTTCGGCCAATTTTGGAAAGGCGCGGTGGGCAGGTTCGCGATGTTTGGAAGAACTGACAGAAGGCAACCAGTTGCCTTTGTTCCACCCTGTCCGGCGCCCAAGGTGGGTCAACTGAATCATGACAGCACAACCATGATCGTGACAGGCATCCGTCAATTGCCGAATCCACGGCACAACCTCGTCCTTATAGGCCAGAATATTGTTGAACACCGGGGGGCTGTCTTTGCTGACCGCTGCCGATCCGGCCGTCATCGTCAACGCGACACCCGCCTTGGCACGCTCGGCGTGATAGGCGGCATAACGCTCCTTGGGCATGCCATCTTCGGGATAGGCAGGTTCATGGCTGGTCGTCATGATTCTGTTTCGCAAAGTCAGATGTTTGAGCTGATACGGTTGCAACAACGGATCGTGTGACATGGCTAAGCTTTCTGATGTCTTACATGGCGGTGTCGTTTGGGTTTTCGGGTTGCCAACATTTGGGCATTTAGAGTCACAGCAGTTACAAAATCGACACATGTGTCAAGTGCATTGTCACCAATTGTTCAAAATGCTAGTCAGCCAGCATGAACAAGTCATCATCCCCAAAACAACGTGGATCAGAAACGATCTGGCTCTCTGCTGCATATGACATGCTAACCGAGTCCGGGGTCGAAGCCGTCAAAGTCATGCCCTTGGCAAATAAACTTGGTTTGTCCCGGACGAGTTTTTATTGGCACTTCAAGGATCGTGATGAATTGCTTGAGGCAATGATTCGTCACTGGGAAGACAAGAACACCGGTAATCTTGTGCAACAAACCGAAGCCTATGCCGAGAGCATCTCTGAGGCGATGTTTAACCTATTTGATTGTTGGTTGAACAAAGACCTCTTTGATTCTCGTCTTGATTTGGCGATTCGCAATTGGGCACGCAACGATCCAGCCTTGCAAACGCGCTTGGATGGCGCTGACACGAGACGCCAGAACGCCATCAGCGACATGTTTTTGAGGTTTGGGTTTGATGCCGTGCAGGCCGAAGTCCGCTCTATGACCGTGATTTATACTCAGATCGGGTATATCTCGATGCTGGTACGTGAACCGTTGGCACGTCGGGTGGACGCCATGCCAGCCTATGCGCAGGTTTTCACGGGCGAACAGCCTTCGGAACGTGACATCCAACGTTTTCGCGCACGCCACCTTCGCTAAGCATCAGCAAAAACCCGCTTTTTTCAACTTTTCATTATCTGACTAATTTTGTCGGGTTGACTTATCTGACTTTTTTAATCAGAAATAGCATACAAGCCACCCGCACGTTGGGAAGCCACATAACCCTCCTGCGATGCCCATCGGGCGTTCTCAGGACATCCTTATATTCAGCCTACCCTGCGGAGGGCAAAATGAACGCGCAAACACCAATTACCCAGATTTTCGCTGACGCTCCTGTCCACGATGCTGCACATCTGACTGGCAACAACGGCCTCGCCCGTATCGTGCTCAACGATCAGATTTACACTCTACGCATTACCCGCGCGGGTAAGTTGATTCTGACAAAATAATAAAACCACGGAAACTCTCATGAAAAATGTTCTCGCAGCCAGCACAGCGCTTGCCCTGCTTTCTGTTCCTGCCTTTGCAACAGAGACGTCTGACGTCCTGACCAATTACGCAAATATCGCACATGCGAAATACGCAGACAGCCTGGCCACAGCCCGCGCGCTGAACACGGCAATTGATGCCCTAATCGCACATCCTTCAGAAGACACGCTGAGCGCCGCCAAGGCGGCATGGGTCGACGCACGTGTCCCCTATCAGCAAACCGAAGTTTATCGTTTTGGCAACGCCATCGTTGACGACTGGGAAGGCAAAGTGAACGCTTGGCCACTGGACGAAGGCCTGATCGATTACGTCAGCACCTCTTACGGCGGCCCGACCGATGAAAACGAACTGGCGGCGCTGAACGTCATCGCGAACCCATCATTCACATTGTCCGGAAAATCCATTGACGCCGCGCACATCACACCTGAATTGCTTGCAGAAACCCTGCACGAAGCAGACGGCGTCGAGGCGAACGTTGCAACCGGTTATCACGCGATTGAATTTCTGCTGTGGGGTCAGGATCTGAACGGCCACGGCGAAGGCGCTGGCAATCGTGCGGCGACTGACTTTGCCACAGGCGATGCTTGCACAAACGGCCATTGTGACCGCCGCGCAGAGTATCTGAAAGCAGCGACAGAACTGCTGATCTCTGATTTGGAATGGATCACTGCACAATGGGCCGACGATGGCGCAGCCCGCGAAACAGCGTTGGCAGACGAAAAGATCGGCCTAAGCGCGATTCTGACCGGCATGGGCAGCTTGTCCTATGGTGAGCAAGCAGGCGAGCGTATGCGTCTTGGCCTGATGCTGAATGACCCCGAAGAAGAGCATGACTGCTTCTCGGACAACACCCACAACAGCCACTATTACGATGGCAAGGGCATTCAGAACGTCTATCTGGGCAGCTATACCCGCATTGATGGTACCGAGATTTCCGGCGCATCGCTCAGCGATCTGGTAAAAGCACAAAACGCTGATCTGGACGCCGAAATGCGCGGCAAGCTGGACACAACCATGCAGGCCCTTGGCGCGATCAAGACAGCAGCCGAAGGCGGGTTTGCCTATGACCAGATGCTGGAACGCGGCAATGAAAAAGGTGAAGCCCTGATCATGGGCGGTGTAAACGGTCTGGTTGACCAAACCCGCTCCATCGAACGTGTCGTAACTGTTCTGGGCCTTGAAGGTGTCGGTATCGAAGGGTCCGACAGCCTTGATAATCCATCCGCAGTTTTTGAATAAGACAACCCGCCGCTGGCACCACTCGCCAGCGGCAATCCACTCCTCCTCCCCACTCTAGGAAAATAAAATGACGACCATGACCAAAGGTGCGCTTCTGGCGGGCCTCTCTTTTCTTGCGCCTATCTCATTTGCTCAGGCACAAGAGGCAACAGGCTTCTCCATCGAAGGAGAACTGGAATTCGCAATCGACAGCGTTGTTGATGCAGATGATTCCGGTGCCGAGTTGACAGACACCAACATGACCGCCGAAGCGGCCCTGACATACCGTTTTTCAGACACTGTTTCTGTATTCTCCACCCTCGTTTTTGAAACGGTCGAAGATCCAACCGGTGATCGCTTCTTTGAAGACATGGGGCTGTATGCCGAGGAACTGGGCATTGCCCTCACATTCGGCGAGCACGAAGTTGCATTTGGTAAACTGAACCCAGCCTTTGGCGTCGCATGGGATCTGGCACCTGGGTATTATGGTGCTGACTTTGCTGAAGATTATGAGCTGGCAGAACAAATCGGTGTTCGTGGCACATTTGCAGTTGGCGCAGGCACGTTGTCCGCTGCAGTGTTTTATGCGGATGACACCAAACTCAGCGAAAGCCTTGGTATCAACCGTGGCCGGAATTCCTCCAGCGACGGTGGCGCGGGCAACACCGGTGAATTGGATAACTTTGCCATCGATTATGCAATCGAATCCGGCAATTCCGCTTTCAACATCGGCGCACGTTACCTAAGCAAAGGCGAAGGTGACGCAGAAGACGAAACTGGTTTTGTTGCTGGTGTCACCCATGCGCTGAACGACAATCTCGAATTGTTGGGTGAAGTTGCCTATTTTGACGGATTTGGCGGCGCAGACGAAGAAGCAACCTATGTCACGCTGGCCGCGACCTATACCGCAGGCAACATCGGCTACTATGGGTCTTATACAGCGCGTGATCTGCAAAGCGCCGGAACCGACGATCTGCTGACGGTCGGCGTAACCTATGCGTTGGCCAATGACGTTGAACTGGGCGCGCATTACGCATTCAAAGACGAAGACGACAGCGAGTCGCATTCCCTTGCTGCCACAGTTGTGATCCCCTTCGGGTTCTAAATACCTTGTGCCCCCGCCACGTGCGGGGGCATTACATTCCCCAGGACGCCTCGGCCCCCAGGATCATATCATGTCAAATCTGATGACACGCTTTGGTGCAACTGCACTTACACTTTGTTTCGCGGCGCCCCTGGCGGCGCAGGATTGGGGCGCACTGACCGATCCCCATTTGCCAACCCTGCAACGCAACACAGCAGATCAAGAGCGGATCAAACAGGTCACCATTCCCACCACAGATTTCACACGCGCCGAACGGTACGAGGCCTTTCCAGCCGGGGCCGCCACAGTGCGCGCCCGCACAGATGCTGATGCGTTTTCACAGTTTTCCGCCAATATGCCATTTGCCAGCGAATTGGATTTCAAAGTCGGTAACGGGCTGTTTCGCAAAATCTGGGTCTCGTCCCCATCTTCCACGCTAGCCTCTGATGGGTTGGGCCCGCTGTATAATGCCCGGTCCTGCCAACGCTGCCACATCAAAGACGGGCGCGGCCACCCCCCGGAAAATTCTGACGACATCGCCACATCCATGTTTCTGCGTGTCACGGTTCCCGGCGGCAACAGCCACGCTGCGCAGGAAATTCGCGACTATATTGCCACGCAACCTGATCCAACCTATGGCTCACAATTACAAGATTTGGCCGTCGTTGGGCAAACCCCTGAATACCAGTTGAGCGTGACCTACACCGAAACGGACATTCCCCTGTCGGGTGGGGAAATCGCTACTCTGCGCGCGCCCACATATACGGCGACCAATCTTAGCTATGGCCCTCTGCACCCGCAGGCGATACTCAGCCCGCGCGTGGCGCCACAGATGATCGGCCTTGGTCTGCTAGAGGCCATTCCAGCACTGGACATCCTTGCCAACGCGGATCCTGACGATGCAGATGGGGACGGCATTTCAGGGCGCGCCAATGTGGTGTGGTCCGCTGAATTTGACCGCCCCATGCTGGGTCGTTTTGGGCTTAAGGCTGGCTCTCCGACTGTACACGAACAATCAGCAGCAGCCTTTGCCAATGACATAGGCATTTCCAACCCCTTATTCCCCGCGCCATGGGGCAATTGCACCGAGGCGCAATCTGAATGCCGCACCGCACCACATGGTGACAATGCCGCACAGGATGGGTTTGAAATCAACGCCGAGGCCATGGATCTTGTGACCTTTTATAGCCGCAACCTTGCCGTCCCGGCCCGACGCGACATCGACGACCCAAAGGTTCTGCGTGGCAAAGAGCTGTTTTACACCACAGGCTGCATCAGCTGCCATACACCAAAATTCGTGACCCATGATCTGGACGATCAGATCGAACAGAACCGCCAGTTGATCTGGCCCTATTCCGACATGTTGCTGCATGACATGGGCGAAGGTCTGGCAGATAACGCGCCAGAAGGCCGCGCCACGGGCCGCGAATGGCGCACACCGCCCCTTTGGGGGATTGGCCTGACAGAACAAGTCAGCTCTCATAGTTATTTCCTGCATGACGGCCGCGCCCGATCTCTGCTAGAGGCCATCCTGTGGCATGGTGGCGAAGCGCAAAACGCGCGTGATGCCGTTGTTTCTATGCCCCCTGCGGATCGCTCCGCATTAATCCGGTTTTTGGAAAGTCTTTGATATGCGCCATCTGATCACGCTTCTTTTCCTCGCAACGCCCATCGCGGTATCCGCAAATGTGGTTGAGACCGCGATAGACACCCACATCCTGCCACGCTTTGCTCAGCTGTCAGACACTTCAGACACTCTTGCCAGTGCCGCAATGGACGATTGCACCATTACAAACCCACAGCTGCGCACGACCTATGGTCAGGCCTTTGATGCATGGATTTCTGCAAGCCATCTGCGGTTTGGACCATCAGAAACAGATGGGCGCGCCTTCGCGTTGGCGTTTTGGCCGGATGCGCGCGGCAAAACCCCTAAGGCACTCAGCGCATTGATTGCGACACGTGATCCCATTGCCCAATCAGCGGACGCCTATGACGAAGTATCCATTTCGGCGCGCGGGTTTTATGCGCTGGAATATCTGCTTTTTGATGACAATGTGACCAAGGATGCCGACCCGGAATACCTGTGCACGCTGGTCCAGACGATCACAGCCGACATCGCACAGACCGCCCATGACATTGAACAGGACTGGCGCGACAATTACATCGACGTTCTGACCAGCGCAGGGCCGGGCAACCTGCGGTATCAGTCCAGCGACGAGGCCACGCAAGAAGTCTACAAAGCCCTGCTGACCGGGCTGCAATTCACCGCAGACACCCGTCTTGGCCGTCCCTTGGGCAGCTTTGATCGCCCTCGCCCCAAGCGCGCCGAGGCACGCCGCTCCATGCGTTCGCTGCATCACGTGATGCTGTCCCTGCAAAGCCTGCGTGCGCTGACTGCCATTCTGGCCACCGACGCCCCCCATATCGCCAATAATCTGGACGTCTTTTACGCAACCGCCTTGGATGTGGCCCAAACATTGGATGAACCCGTATTTGCAGGTGTGGCCGATCCCTCGGCACGTCTGAAAATCGAAATTCTACAACAAGCCATCCAACGTATTCACGAAGAAACCACATTACAGCTTGGCCCAGTTCTGGGGGTCGCAGTCGGGTTTAACGCCCTTGACGGGGATTGACATGACCACACGCCGCGCACTTCTGAAATCACTTGCCGCAGCAACCATCATGCCTCGTTCAACATGGGCGCAGGCCGGATCGCCTGCCTATCTTGCGGCGGCACAAACCCCCACAGGAACCTATGTTCTGTGCGGGTTGTCCTATGCGGGGGCCATCACGTTTCAAATCCCCCTGCCCGGTCGTGGTCATGCCGCCGCTGCACATCCGGACCGCCCCGAGGCCGTGGCCTTTGCCCGCCGACCCGGCACCTATGCAATTGTGGTGGACTGCACATCCGGCAGCATCATTGCCCGCCTGACCGCCCCTGCTGACCACCATTTCTATGGGCACGGCGCATTTTCACAAGACGGTAGCCGCCTTTACACACCCGAAAACGCCTATGAGGAAGGACGCGGTGTGATCGGGGTTTGGGACACCGCCACTTACCGCCGAATTGGCGAGTTCCAATCTGGCGGCATTGGCCCCCATGACATTCTGCGTATCCCGCAAAGTGACACATTCATCGTGGCCAACGGTGGCATTGATACCCACCCAGATTCTGGCCGCACGAAATTGAATCTCCCAACCATGCGCCCCAACTTGTGCCGCTTTGACGCCGATGGTGCGGCGCAGGAACAATATGAACTGTCTCGCGATGTCCATCTGAATTCTATCCGGCATCTGGCTATACGCGCCGACGGTCTCTGTGCCTTTGCCATGCAGTGGCAAGGGGATTTGGGTCAGGCGCCCACCCTTGTCGGCATGTACAAACCCGGCGCACAGCCTGTCCTTGGAACAGCCCCTTCAGATCATATGCAGGGATACGCCGGCAGTATTACCTTTGCTGGCGACGGACAGCAGATCGCCATCACATCCCCGCGCGGCAGCCGCGCGCAAATCATGGATACACAAGGCGCGCTGATTGATGATTTTGAGGCCCCGGACATCTGCGGTGCAGCCGCGCATCCAGATGGGTTTTGCTTTACCACCGGCACCGGAGCGATTCTGGTGAACACCACCCAAATTGCCCGAGTGCCACTCCAATGGGACAATCACTTGGTGGCCTTATCTACAGCATAAAGCCAGTTGTCAGGGAGTATTCCAAAGAATTCGCGGAAATTTCCCTACATAACAGTCAGATAACCGCTATTTTTACAAATTCTGGCCTCACATCAACAAATTTCTGGCCCTATCCCGATTCGAAAAAATAGAGCGAATATAGTTTGTAATTCAGGCCAGATTCTCTGGCCCTGCGAGTTTTGCGCTTCACTCTAACTTTATGAGGTGACCCCGATGGACGGCAACTTCAACGAAAACGACCTGAGCAAGGTCATCAACGCCGACAAAGCAAATGTCTGGCACCACCTTATCCAGCATAAGCCATTTGAAACGAATGATCCTCGTATCATCGTCGAAGGCAAAGGCATGCGCGTCTGGGACCAGAACGGCAAGGAGTTCCTTGATGCCGTGTCCGGTGGTGTCTGGACCGTCAATGTTGGCTATGGCCGCGAATCAATCTGCGACGCCGTACGCGACCAACTGATGAAACTGTGCTATTTCGCACAAACTGCTGGATCTATCCCCGGTGCATTGTTCGCCGAAAAGCTGATCGAAAAAATGCCCGGCATGAGCCGCGTTTATTACACCAACTCTGGTTCCGAAGCGAATGAGAAGGTGTTCAAAATGGTGCGCCAGCTCGCACACAGAAAACACGACGGCAAGAAAACCAAGATCCTGTATCGCGACCGCGACTATCATGGCTCCACTTTGGCAACCATGTCAGCCGGTGGTCAGGACGAACGCACCGCAGAATACGGTCCTTTCGCACCTGATTTCGTACGCGTCCCGCACTGCATGGAATACCGCAAGCACGAACTGGGTCTGGAACATCTGTCAGGTGCTGAATTCGGTCGTGCAGCCGCTGATCAAATCGAAGAGGTTATCCTGCGCGAAGGCCCAGAAACCGTTGGCCTGCTGTGCTTGGAACCCGTCACTGCTGGCGGCGGCGTTATCGAGGCCCCCGAAGGATATTGGGAGCGCGTCAAAGAAATCTGCGACAAATACGAAATCTTGTTGCACATCGACGAAGTTGTCTGTGGCGTTGGCCGTACCGGTAAATGGTTTGGCTATCAACAGTATGGCATCGAGCCCGATTTCGTAACCATGGCCAAAGGTGTGGCATCCGGTTATGCAGCCATCGCATGCTGCGTCACCACCGAAGCTGTGTTTGACATGTTCAAAGACGATGCGGCTGACCCAATGAGCTATTTCCGCGACATCTCCACCTTTGGTGGCTGTACTGCAGGTCCAGCGGCCGCATTGGCCAACATGCAGATCATCGAAGATGAAAACCTGCTGGACAACTGCACCGCCATGGGCGAGCGCATGCTCAACAACCTGCGCGCCCTGATGGACAAGCACGAAGTCATTGGCGACGTGCGCGGCAAAGGTTTGTTCCTTGGTGTTGAACTGGTTGCAGATCGCGCCACCAAAGAGCCCGTCGCAGAAAAGCTCGGCCAGCAAGTGGTTGCCGAATGCGGTGCCCAAGGTGTGATCATTGGTGTGACCAACCGTTCCATCCCTGATCGCAACAACACCCTGTGTTTCAGCCCCGCGCTGATTGCCACAGCAGATGACATCGACGCGATCACCAACGCAGTTGATAACGCCCTGACCAAAGTCTTCGGCTAAGTCACTCCGTTTGCGTTATGATCCGCCCGCGCCTTAAGGGCGCGGGCGTGGTTTTTCTGGCCCCTCCGCGGGGGCAGGAAAACCAACCACACTCAGTCAACCCAACATGATTATTCAAGAGACTTGCCATGTGGCCACAACCCATCACCCTTTGCGGCACTCATGCAAAGCTGACCCCCCTCAGCTATGCCCATCTGCCTGCGCTGCAAAAAGCGGCGACAACCGGGGATTTGCACAAGCTTTGGTACACAACGGTTCCTGCTCCGCTTGATATGGAACGCGACATCGCACGGCGGTTGGAATTGCAAGCCCAAGGCAACATGCTGCCCTTTACCGTGATGACCCCGGACGGCACTCCGGTTGGCATGACCACATTCATGAATATTGATGCCGTCAACAAACGACTGGAAATTGGATCCACCTGGTATGCCTCAACGGTTCAACGCACCGGCCTGAACACAGAGGCAAAATGCATGCTTCTGACCTACGCCTTCGAGGTCAACGACTGTATCGCTGTCGAATTTCGCACGCATTTCATGAACCAACAATCGCGCCGCGCCATCGAACGCCTTGGCGCCAAATTGGATGGTGTATTGCGAAATCACATGGTTATGAGCGATGGAACGTTGCGCGACACCGCCGTGTATTCGATTCTTGCCCATGAATGGCCCGCTGTTCGATCCAACCTGCAATGGCGACTGGAGAAAACCCACTGATTTCCTTACACCCGCACCACCAACCGCCTGATCGTGCCTCCAAATCCCGCATTGTACGCAAAAATCGCGGACGAATTCACCCCTCCACAAGACCAGATTGTAACACGTCTATATCCAGAGTACGCTAAGCCATGGCCATCTCAGTCGATACCTTCTTTCTGAACCCTCAGTTTCAGGGAACGCTGCAATCTCAGATTCAGCAAATGATTGCCGAAGGCATCCTGTCAGGACGCTTTCGCAAGGGCGAAAAGCTGCCGTCTACCCGCAAGCTGGCACGCCATTTAGGGGTCAGTCGGATTACGGTCACGCTCGCCTATACGGAATTACTGGCAAATGATTACCTGACGTCACGGGGTCGATCTGGATACTTTGTCTCTGAAAACGCCCCCGAACCTCCGCAATTCACGCCATTGGAACACAAAGAGGATTCCGTGGAATGGACCCGCGCCATTGGGCGACGTTTCACGGGCGGAGACACACCAAGCAAGCCACAAGACTGGGCAAAATTCAGGTTCCCATTTATCTATGGGCAGACCGATCCAACACTGTTTGATCACGCCAACTGGCGCCTTTGCGCCATTCAGGCATTGGGCCAAAAAGACTTCACTTCGCTGACCACGGATTATTACGACCAAGATGATCCGCGCCTGATTGAATTCATCGTACGCCACACCTTGCCGCGCCGCGGTATCATTGCCCGCCCCGAGGAAATCCTGATCACTCTGGGGGCGCAAAACGCTCTATGGATGACCTCTCAGATTTTGCTAACTCAGCGTCGAATGGCCTCTATTGAAGATCCTTGTTATCATGGCCTTCGCGATATTCTGACGCAATCACGCTGTCATGTTGCGCCTTTGCCTGTGGATCGTGACGGGCTGCCACCCAATACAATTCCACCGCAAACCGATGTGATTTTCACCACGCCCAGCCATCAATGCCCCACCACCGCAACCATGCCGATGGAACGTCGCAAAGCCTTGCTTGCCCGCGCGCGCGAGTTGGATGCGTTGATTGTCGAGGATGACTATGAATTCGAAATGTCATTCCTGCGCGCGCCCTCGCCCGCATTGAAATCATTGGATACCGACGGGCGCGTGATTTACATCGGCAGCTTTTCGAAATCTATTTTTCCGGGGCTGCGCCTTGGCTATCTTGTCGGCTCCGAAAGCTTCATCCGAGAGGCCCGCGCCTTACGCGCCTCTGTCTTGCGTCATCCGCCGGGCCACACCATGCGAACAGCGGCTTATTTTTTGTCACTTGGGCACTATGACGCTTTGATCAGACGTATTCGCAAATCCCTCAAAGAACGGCGTGAGGTAATGGAAGGCGCGATTCATCAGCACGGTCTGGAAATCGCCGGACAAGGTGCGCATGGTGGATCTTCCTTTTGGATGCGCGCGCCAGAAGGCACAGATACCGAAAAGCTGGCACAAAGATTGCAAGCCAAAGGCGTCTTGATAGAGCCAGGGAAGCCCTTTTTTCATGGCACGGGGCGTTTCCGCAATTATTACCGCCTCGCATATTCTTCGATCCCTACAGAACGGATCCCTCAGGGCATCGCACATATCGCCGAAACGATAGCGAAATAACTCACCCTTACGGATTTCCAACGGAAAAATCCTGCTGATCACGATGCATTCAGCAGGATTTTCGCTGCGTGCAGACAAACTGGACATATATCCAGAGTATTTTTCATTTTGGACCTATTGCGCATTTTCTTCTGGCCCTAACCGACTCTGGCACAACTCAATATTCTGCATCAGATTTCGCTTTTCTCCCGAAAAGCTTCAATTTCCAAATCAGGAGCGCAATACGCCATGAAAATGACCACCGAAGAAGCGTTTGTAAAAACGCTGCAGATGCACGGCATTCAACATGCTTTCGGCATCATCGGCTCTGCAATGATGCCAATTTCCGACATCTTCGAAGATGCCGGAATAAACTTCTGGGATTGTGCCCACGAAGGCTCTGGCGGCATGATGGCGGATGGCTACACTCGTGCCACCGGCAAGATGTCCATGATGATCGCGCAAAACGGCCCCGGCATCACCAACTTTGTGACCGCCGTCAAAACCGCATATTGGAACCACACCCCGCTGCTGCTGGTCACACCGCAAGCTGCGAACAAGACCATGGGTCAGGGCGGTTTCCAGGAAATGGAACAAATGCGTATGTTCTCTGATTGCGTTTGCTATCAGGAAGAAGTGCGTGACCCAACACGTATGGCCGAAGTACTGAACCGCGTCATCATGCAAGCCAAGCGCAACTCGGCTCCTGCTCAAATCAACGTACCACGTGATTATTTCACTCAGGTTGTTGATATTGAACTGCCTGCGATCGTTGACTTTGAGCTGCCTTCTGGTGGTGCGGATGCCGTCAACCAAGCAGCAGACCTGCTGTCAAACGCAAAATTCCCGGTCATTCTGAACGGCGCTGGTGTTGTTATCGGTGGCGCAATCCCGTCCTCGATGGCCTTGGCAGAACGTCTGGACGCACCCGTTTGCGTTGGCTACCAGCACAACGATGCCTTCCCTGGTTCGCACCCACTGTTTGCAGGTCCTCTGGGCTATAACGGCTCTAAGGCCGGCATGGAGCTGATCTCTAAGGCAGACGTCGTATTGTGCCTTGGCACACGTTTGAACCCGTTCTCAACACTGCCAGGTTACGGCATTGATTACTGGCCAACAGACGCGAAAATCATTCAGGTAGACATCAACCCTGACCGTATCGGCCTGACAAAGAAAGTCAGCGTTGGCATCGTCGGTGACGCAAAAACCGTTGCAGACTCTATCCTCGAAAAGCTGTCCGGCACCGCAGGTGACGAAGGCCGCACCGAGCGCAAATCCCTGATTGCCACCACCAAATCCGCATGGGCACAAGAACTGTCCTCCATGGATGACGAGCAGGACGATCCCGGCACCACATGGAACCAACGTGCGCGCGCAGACAAACCTGATTGGATGTCTCCACGTCGTGCATGGCGTGCCATTCAAGCAGCGCTGCCAACCGACGCAATCATTTCTTCGGACATCGGCAACAACTGCGCAATCGGTAACGCTTATCCTTCCTTTGAGGATGGCCGCAAATATCTGGCGCCCGGCCTGTTTGGCCCTTGTGGTTATGGCCTGCCAGCGGTTGTTGGTGCGAAAATCGGCTGCCCTGACGTTCCGGTTGTTGGCTTCTCTGGCGATGGCGCCTTTGGTATCGCTGTCACCGAGCTGACCGCGATTGGCCGCGAAGAATGGCCCGCCGTAACTCAGGTTGTTTTCCGTAACTATCAGTGGGGTGCTGAAAAGCGTAACTCTACTCTGTGGTTCGACGACAACTTTGTTGGCACCGAGCTGGACACACAGGTGTCTTATGCCGGTATCGCCAATGCATGTGGCCTGAAAGGCGTTGTTGCCCGCACTATGGACGAACTGACCGACGCCCTGCGTCAAGCATGCGAAGACCAGAAAAAAGGCATCACCACCCTGATCGAAGCCATGATCAACCAAGAGCTGGGCGAACCTTTCCGCCGTGACGCGATGAAAAATCCTGTCGCTGTGGCTGGCATCAGCAAAGACGACATGCGCGAACAGCAGGTCTGATCTATGACTCTGCCCTTTGACCTAACTTCAGGCCAAGGGGCCTTTTTGGCCGCCGCTTTATTTGCGGCGGCCTTTATCCGAGGGTTCTCGGGTTTCGGATTTTCCGCAATTTTCATTATTCTGGCCGCGTTGATCATCAATCCGCTTCCGTTGATCCCGGTTATCTTTTCCTGTGAAATTCTCATGACCGTTTTTCAGGCTCGTGGCATCCGCCCACATGTGGACTGGAAACGTGTTATGGCCCTGCTGATCGGTTCAGCCATTGCCATTGTGCCCGCAGTTGCCATCATGGCCCGTCTTGGCGAACAAGAAGCGCGCATCGCAATTTCCTGCCTGATCCTTGTCCTTAGCCTGATCTTGCTAAGTGGCTGGCAGTTGAAACGCCCGATTGGGCGCAGTGGCAACATGGGTGTCGGCGTTATTGCCGGCATCGCCAACAGCGCAGGCGTCGGCGGTCTGCCGGTTGCCGCCTTCCTGACCGCACAGCCGATCCCGGCGAATGTGTTTCGGGCCACCATGATTGTATTTCTGACAGGAATTGACCTGATGTCTTTGCCCGTTATGGCATCACATGGCCTTGTTGGCCCTGGAACACTTGGCGGCATTGCTTTGGCCTTTCCCATCCTGAGCTTGGGTATCTGGGTGGGCAGCCGGGGGTTTTCCAACGCCTCCTCACACCAATTTCGTAAAGTAATTGTCCTGCTGCTGGTGGTGTTATCATCGTTGAACATCGCGCGGGTGCTGGCATGATCAATCGCCCTTTCTTTCACATCTCAAAACAGGATCATGCGCACACATGACACTTTCCCCCCTTGATCTGCTGCGCAGCGAACCCGCCGCGACCCGCCCTGTTGTCTCCCTCAGCGAGGGCAGCGATCCCCGCGTGGTCGCAGGCGCCGTGGCAGCACATGCCGCGGGTATTTCAGATGTTATCCTTGTTGGGAACGCAGATGAAATCCGCGCGGAATTGGCCGCACAGGGCACAGCCGAAAGCGCAGGCATCGCCCTACATGACCCGATGCAATCTCCTCTGACCAATGAGTTTTCTGCCGCGTTCCACGCCTTGCGCAGACACAAAGGTGTGGATGAGGCAAAGGCCCTTGCAGCCGTACAAACTCCGCTTGTTTATGCCGCGATGCTGGTGCGCGAAGGTCACGCCACCGGAACCGTTGGTGGTGCAGTGGCGACCACATCCGACGTTGTGCGCACCGCCATTCAGGTTATCGGCAAAGCACCGGATGCTGCGATGGTATCCTCTTTCTTTCTGATGCTGCCACCCGAAGGTGGACGTGCGATGCTGTATTCAGATTGTGGTCTGGTGATTGACCCATCCACAGATGACCTTGTCGCCATTGCCAGTGCCTCTGCAAAATCTTGCCGCGCCTTGATGCGTACCGAACCACAAATCGCGATGCTGTCCTTTTCCACCAAGGGCAGCGCTAAACATGCCGCGATCGACAAGGTTACGCAGGCGACTGCCAAGCTGCAAACGGATCACCCTGATCTGAACGTGGATGGTGAGTTGCAGTTTGATGCGGCTTTTGTTCCCGACATTGGTGCGCGCAAATCGCCCGACTCATCTGTGGCAGGCCACGCCAACGTCATGATTTTTCCAAATCTGGATGCGGGTAATATCGGCTATAAAATCACGCAACGCCTTGGCGGATACGCGGCCATCGGTCCCGTTCTCCAGGGGCTTGCCCATCCTGCCAATGACCTGTCGCGCGGCTGTGTGGCAGAGGATGTCACCCAAATGATCGCGGTCACAATTTTGCAAGCTGCAAGCCAGTCTGAGTAACCAAAACAGGTAAACTTCCCAGCATCATGCAAAAATCAACCACATGATTTTGAGAAATGCACCACAGTAAGAATTTTATCGCCACGCGCCATTTTCTGTCCTAGCGTGCGCGAAACCAACAAGGAGCCGGGCATGACCCTAAAGCAACCCCAGATCGACCTGTCACCCAAGGTGTCGGACGAGGTGCGCCAAACGACCTGCTACATGTGTGCATGTCGCTGCGGCATCAACGTGCATATGAAGGAAGGCAAGGTCGCCTATATCGAAGGCAACCGCGACCACCCCGTCAACAAAGGTGTGCTTTGCGCCAAAGGGTCTGCCGGCATCATGCAGGTCAATGCGCCTTCACGTCTGCGCAGCCCGCTGAAACGCGTCGGTCCACGTGGGTCCGGCGAGTTTGAGGAAATCAGCTGGGACGAAGCGCTGGACATGGCCGTTGGCCTGCTCAAACCGATCCGTGAAAACAATCCTGAAAAGCTCGCGTTTTTTACGGGGCGTGATCAGTCGCAATCCTTCACCGGTTTCTGGGCGCAAAACTTTGGTACACCGAACTTTGCCGCACACGGCGGGTTTTGTTCTGTGAACATGGCGGCCGGCGGCATCTATACGATGGGCGGCGCGTTCTGGGAATTCGGTCAACCCGATTGGGACCACACGAAACTGTTCATGATGTTTGGCGTGGCTGAAGACCACGACAGTAATCCGATTAAGATGGGCATTGGCAAGATTAAGGCACGCGGCGCCAAAGTGATCGGCGTGAATCCCGTGCGCTCTGGCTATAACGCTGTGGCGGATGAATGGGTCGGCATTACACCCGGCACCGATGGGCTGTTCATCCTGTCACTGGTGCACGAATTGATGAAGGCCGGCAAAATCGATCTGCATTATCTGGCCCAGTACACCAATGCCCCGGTTCTAATAGACAGCGAAACCGGCCTTTTTGTGCGCGACACCGATGGAAAACCAGTGGTCATTGACCGTGTAACAGGCAAGCCTGCCGCATTTGACCAAAAAGGCGTGCGTCCTGATCTTGGGGCCACCCACGAAGGCAACCGCACCGTCATGCAGCTGATGGCCGAGAAATACCTCGATCCACAATATGCACCCGAGGCCGTTGCAGATGCCTGTGGCATCTCTGCCAATAAAATCCGAAAAATCGCTGCTGAACTGGCCCGCGTCGCCTTTGAAGAAGAATTCGAGCTGGATCAGGAATGGACTGATTTCCGGGGCGAGACCCATTCAAAAATGATCGGTCGCCCGGTCTCCATGCACTCTATGCGCGGAATTTCAGCGCATTCGAACGGCTTCCAAACCTGCCGCGCGCTACACATTCTGCAAATCGTGCTTGGCACGGTCGAGGTGCCCGGTGGTTTCCGCTTTAAGCCCCCTTATCCGAAACCGATTGAGGCCCATCCCAAGCCACACGGCAAGGTAAGCTGTAATTCACCGCTGGATGGACCTCACCTTGGGTTTGTGCATGGTCCTGATGACCTTATGCTTAAGGACGACGGCAGCCCAATCCGCATCGACAAGGCCTTCACTTGGGAAAACCCGATGTCGTCCCATGGCCTGATGCATATGGTGATTTCCAACGCACACGCGGGCGATCCTTATAAGATCGACACGCTGTTCATGTATATGGCCAACATGTCGTGGAATTCGTCGATGAACACACGCGGCGTGATCGACATGCTGACCGATCAGGACGAAGACGGCAATTACGTCATTCCAAACATCATTTACTCCGATGCCTACAGCTCGGAAATGGTGGCCTATGCCGATCTCATTCTACCGGACACCACCTATCTGGAGCGTCACGATTGTATCAGTCTTTTGGATCGCCCAATCTGCGAGGCCGACGCCGCCGCCGACGCCATTCGCTGGCCCGTGATCGAACCCGATCGTGACGTGCGCGGCTTTCAGACAACACTGGTGCATCTGGCCAACCGCCTTGGCATGCCCGGATTTGTGAATGAGGACGGCAGCGCCAAATACGAGGATTACGCGGATTACATCGTCAACCACGAACGCAAACCCGGCATTGGGCCGCTTTCTGGTTTCCGCGGTGAAAACGGTGACAAAACCGGCCGGGGTGAAATTAACCCAGAGCAGCTGAACCGCTATATCGAAAACGGTGGCTTCCACGTCGAACATATCCCGACTGAAGCCAGTTATTACAAACCATGGAATGCGGCCTATCAAAATTGGGCCGTGGACATGGGCCTGTTTGACAGCCCACAGCCGTATTTGTTCCAGCTCTATTCGGAACCCATGCGCAAATTCCAACGCGCCGCCGAAGGTCACGGCGATCGTCAACCGCCCGAGCATCTGCGCGAGCGCCTGAAATCTGTGATGGATCCACTGCCCATCTGGTATCAGCCATTTGAGGAAACCCATGTCGATCTGGAAGAGTTCGACGTGCACGCCCTCACCCAACGTCCAATGGCAATGTATCACAGCTGGGGCACCCAAAACGCATGGTTGCGCCAATTGCACGGCCATAACCCACTCTATCTGCCCACCAAACTTTGGGAAAAACACGGTTTTGCCGAAGGTGACTGGGCGCGCGTAACATCGGCTCATGGTGAAATCACCGTTCCTGTGGCGCATCAGGCCGCATTGAACGAAAACACCGTCTGGACATGGAACGCCATCGGCAAACGCAAAGGCGCTTGGGCCCTGAATGAAGGCGCGCCAGAAACCACCAAAGGCTTCTTGCTCAACCACCTGATCCACGAACTTCTGCCGCCCAAGGGCGATGGGCTTCGCTGGGCCAACTCTGACCCGATCACCGGACAGGCCGCATGGTTTGATCTGCGCGTAAAGCTTGAAAAAGCCGACGCTCCAGACGTGTCACAGCCAACCTTCCCAGAGATCAAATCTCCGGTTGGCCAAGGCCCGGATCAACTGCAATGGAAGGTTGGCAAATGATACAGCCCCAACTCTTTCTGTGTTCCACTCATACTCTGGGGTCTGGGGCAACGTCCCAGCCCAGCCCTCTCCAAACGCGCGGAGACAGCCAATGACTGAACTTCCTCAATCGACCGAGCGCAAACTCGGCCTTGTCATCGACCTTGATACCTGTGTGGGCTGCCATGCCTGTGTGATTTCCTGCAAAGGCTGGAACACCGAAAACTATGGCGCGCCCCTCAGCGACCAACGCCCATACGGCGAAGAACCTATGGGGACCTTCCTGAACCGCGTGCATTCCTACGAGGTACAGGCACCGGGACAGGCCGCACAAACGGTGCATTTCCCGAAATCCTGCCTGCATTGCGAAACCGCGCCTTGTGTGACGGTTTGCCCAACCGGGGCGAGCTACAAACGCGCCGAAGACGGCATTGTGCTGGTCAATGAAAGTTCCTGCATCGGCTGTGGTCTTTGCGCATGGGCCTGCCCGTATGGCGCACGTGAATTGGATCAAGCCGAAGGTGTCATGAAAAAATGCACCCTCTGTGTGGACCGGATTTATAACGAAAACCTGCCAGAGGTGGATCGTGTGCCATCTTGTGTACGTACCTGCCCTGCAGGCGCACGTCACTTTGGTGATTTTGCCGATCCAGACAGCAACGTGTCTAAACTCACCGCCGAACGTGGTGGAATGGATCTGATGCCGGAACTGGGCACAGCACCCGTGAACAAATACCTGCCCCCACGTCCCAAGGACAGCTGGGACAATGAGGAAAGCATCCTCGCCCCCTTCTTGGCGCCTATCGCTGAAGAACCCAAAGGGTTCCTTGGCTGGCTTGACAAAGCACTGGAGAAAATCTGATGCATCCCGCAGCTTCCGTTATCATCTTCACAACTTTGTCCGGTCTTGGTTTTGGCTTGCTGGCATGGCTTGGCATTGATGCAACACCTCCGACTGGTTGGGGTGCGTTTGGGTACTTCTTTATTGGCTTTTCTTTTGCTGTTGGCGGCTTGATGGCCTCAACCTTTCACCTTGGCCACCCTGAACGCGCATGGCGTGCTTTCAGTCAATGGAAGACCAGTTGGCTAAGCCGTGAAGGCATCTGTGCCGTAGCCGCCCTGATCGTGATGGGCCTCTATGCCGCCGCGTTGGTCTTCTTTGCACGCCATTACGTCATCCTTGGCTGGATTGGCACTGTGCTCAGCCTAGGAACTGTCTTCACGACATCCATGATCTATGGACAACTGAAAACCATCCCACGCTGGAACACCCCAATGACCAGCGTGCTCTATATGACATTCGCCATCACAGGTGGCGCTTTGCTGTCTGGTAAAGTGGCCATTGCCTGTGTGTTGTTCTTTGTTGCAGGTCTTGTTCAGATACTTTGGTGGAAACAGGGAGACAGTGCCTTTGCTGAACGCGGCACTGACCTTGGCACTGCCACCGGGCTTGGAGATCGTGGTACAGTACGCTCAATGGCGCATCCCCACACATCCCCGAACTATCTGATGCGTGAATTCGTACATGTGATTGGGCGTAAACACGCACAGAAGCTACGTGTAATTTCACTAATTTTGATGGCTGTGTTACCTGTCTTGTTGTTGATGCTGCCGTTCCACCACATCTTTGCGATTGCAGCAGTCGCCAGCCACATTGCCGGCGTCGCTGTATCTCGTTGGTTGTTTTTCGCTGAAGCAGAGCACGTCGTCGGCCTGTACTACGGTATGCGCTAAGCACCGCTCATCAGTCCCTTTGGGTCCTTCTTCGCTCCGGCATTCCTTGCCGGAGCGTTTTTATTTCACGAAGAGCGTCGCGAAGCGAGCGATGAGTAGTTACCGCTTTGGTTTGCTCTTCCATGTTCCCAACCAACGCGACAGACGCCCGCGCCGTTCTGCAATTGCATCACCCGCATCGGCAAAGCTACCCCCGACATCCTCTAACACCGGATCAATGCGGGCACGACGGAACCTGCGCCAGCGCACCCAGACCGCCCAAACAATTGCAAAAAATATGGTCAGAATAATGATGTTCACCCATGGAATGAAACTCGCATCCGGCCCTGAAACAGCTTTGATACCCACGGCATTGGGGAACACTGACCAATAAATATTGCGCCAGCCATAGTGCGTCACAGCATACCATTGCGGCGCGTCCTTGGTTGAAATCGCGTCATTTGCCTCGGTATAAAGATTGGCCGTATCAAACTTGAAATAGGGTGGCCAATTCCAGCCCGTATCTTCATTGCGATACACCCGCGCCTCGCCATCCGGGGTAACAGCCTGAATAAACTGCACATCCCGATTGACCAAAGATTCCGATTGATCGTCAGGAATTGACCAAAACAGTCGCGTCCAATCAGACAAATCCTGACGCTCCTCATAGGTATTCACGATCCGCACGACATCGCGTTGTGGCAGCGTGTAATGAAAAAACGCCCCGACACTCAGCCAGAAACCTATGATAATTCCCCATTTCAAATAGGTCATAATACCCTCATTTCAGTAATTCGTCAGATAGATGATCGTCCCGACCACCAACACAGGCACCACATAGACGCCCAAAATCAGCTTACGTCGTAAACTGCGGTCATATTCTTTAAGCCCTTGCTGGATATAGGCATCTTTGCTGGCAGCGCCAATACCAACATCCCCATCATCCCATTCAGCCGCCAACTTCCCGCGCCGCTTTAGACGTGACCAGATCGACAGGATCACATAAATCACCGTTAGGATGGCAAATCCGATAATCGACAATCGCAGCAATGCAATCATGTGGACCTCCCGACTGCGCCCCAAGGGCCAACCCGCGATATCAGATCATCATCCGGCCCATCCATCGGCGCATCATGCCCGAACAAGGCCGCGCGCGCACCTACCTTATCTGCCGCATACTCGCGTGCCAGAAAATCCGCGACATAGGATTTCTTGGTATCGCTCCATTTTCCATAAGCTTGGTAGAAGCTGAGCTTATGGCAAATGAACAACTGACGCACATCCTTGGGGGCCAATTCCGCCAACAGCATATTTACCAAATCCCGATCTGGTGTATCGGCCGCGCGAAGCGTGTAGAAATAGGCCGGATGATCCGATGTGATCCGCGGCCAAGGTCCGTCATTCTCGGCCCATTGCACCAACGCTTGAAGGGCATGAAATTCTTCAGGCAACTTATCCGCATGCGTTCGTGCCAGCGCGCGAATATCGCGACGTGTGGCGCCCGTCAGATCAACACCCGCGTCTTGCGCTGCATCCACCACGATGAAATCAAGCTTTTGGCGCAGGATCGCGCTCGCATCAATGCCGCGGGCCTTTACGATGGGTTCGACCAGATCATTATAGTCCAGAAACTTGGCAATTTGATTGCGATCATCAAAATCAAACGTGTATTTGATTGGCAAATCGCCCAGTGCCGCCTTGTCCCCTGCCGAAATCACCGCCGGATGATCCACCCCACGAAACAGATACAGCCCGTCAAAATGCGCGGTCCAGAAATTGTCTTGTCCAAATTCGGCATGGTTCAGGCGCACCGGATTGCGCGTCACATCCCCAGTCTGTTTGGCCAGCGTGATCATGTCGGCAATCAACACGTCATCAAACCAGCCATCCTCTTCGCCCTTAAACCGATCCACCAGCTTGCCCAATTCTTCAGCCTGCCGAATGGTGCCTTCGGTGGTATCACATTCAATGGTGATACGCCGAATATCAAACAAGCGTTTGGGGTCAGATACGCTATAGACGGAATTCACCAACTCCCCTGCCACCGCATCCCGCGCGGTGAGGGCAAACAACTGTGGTTCGTTATCGGTAATAAAGGATTTCAGTATCTCGCGGCTGGTTGAAAACTGCACATTCAAAAGCGGCGCGGATTTCTGGTCTGTCGTCAGCAGAATGAACTGCCGATTACAGCCCCCGTGGTTCAGATACAGATGATCGCCCAACTCATCCCCCACCTCGGGCGAGTATCCAGAAATGTCGATATGAAAATCCACCAACGCCGTACGTTTGCCCGTCAAATGCTCTAGCGCGCGGTTATACCGCTCAACGAGGATCGGCGAGGCCACCTCAATCAAATTCCCGAACATCAGGCCGTGTTGGATAAGGCGTTTCATGATTTCTCAGCCGATTTGATGTCCACAATTCCTCGCGTCCAAAAGACATACAACACCCAGGTCGCTGTCATTGTTAGACCTGAAATGCAGCCGCCAGCCATTGCCCACCCTATGGGGTATTTCTTCGAAGCTATGAAAAACTCCATAAACCCCAACCAAAGTGTAGCCAACAGTAGTGAACTCATCACTAGATGCCAAACTCCAGCTAGGAAAACTGATTTCGCGTAGGGCCAATTTCTCATTCTTGATCTGCGAACGATAGAAATGCCGCCACAAAAGGGAAAATATGTGCAAACGAAACCTGCCAACAAAAAGCAGAAAACCGTGAAAGTCATATCTTCCCCTCCAGATACCTTTTCTTCGCCTCTTCCTGACGCCCGTAATCCCGCACCATATTATCAATCGCGACTTCGTCGGACTTGTCGGCATAGCGGAACTCTGAATCGGCGTAACGGTTGATTTCCTGCACCACCATGTCCACCGTGATTGGCACCCGCAGGTCAGAAATCATCGCCTTTTTCTCATCATAGGATTTGAACAGGAACAGGTCGGGGGCATCCATCCATTCGTCAGGCAATTCAAAATCCATCGCACGCACCTTAACGGCGTCGGTGATGTTCTTGATGGCGCGACCTGTGAAACGCTCATCTGCCTCTTGGATCGCCTTTAGGTATGCGCCCATCTTGGCGATAGTATCCAGATCGCCGATTTGGTTCTGCACCCGGTCAAACACCTGCATCAGCCCATCCTCTTGCGGGCGCGAATGGGATTCAAACGACGCAGCAACCGCGCGTTTGATTTCCTGTGCGGCGTATGCCTCATGATCACCCAGCGGGATGTCGTGATTTTTGCCCATCAACAGGTTCAGAATGTCGATGTAATCATCCCGCGTTTTGGGCCCATCCACCAAGAACCGCGCGCCGGCCCGTTGGCGCAAGGCGTCATCCACGTTTTCAGGATAATTGGAAAACATCCCAAAGGTACAATTCCCACGCACCACAGTGTTGGCACCGGCAAAGGCCTCCATAAACACGGCCGTGACCTCTTGTTGTCCTGCGCTGGATTGGCGATCACCACGTTTGCCTGCAATCTGGTCAATGTCGTCAATCGTGCCAAAACCGATCACGCCGGGGTCCAGCACATTTTGAATAAATGCTTTGGCGTTTTGGCCGGATTTGCCCTGATAACTGTCGATATTGTCGATGCCAAAGTTCTGATACCGGAAGGGATAGCCTGCGTTCTGGCAATAGTCATTGATCAGCCCGGCCATCATCTGGATCAACGTGGTTTTCCCAGTGCCAGGTTTGCCATCCCCCATGAAGGTAAAGATAAACCCACCCAGTTCGGCAAAGGGATTTAAGCGGCGATCAAAATCATAAGCCATCACCATCTTGGCCAACTTCATCGCTTGATATTTGGCGATGTGGTTGCCGATAACCTCGTTTGGTTTCTTGAAAGCCATAGTGAGCGTGCTGCCCTTGGCCTTACGTGCGGGCGTAAACCCTTGCAGCGTCAGATCATCGGCCTCGATCCGCCAGCTTGCGCCGGAAAACGCCGCAAGACGTGGCGCAGTTTGGGCACGCAGGGCGACCTTTTCCATAAGCTGTTCGGCAAAGGCACAGACAACCGCAACCAAGCGCATGTCGTCCTCGGCCAGCGAGGCGATGTCTTGATCCAACTCCCACAAAGCGCCGTGCAGTGCCAGTGGGGCATTGTCGGTTAACACTTCTTCAACTTCGCCCACTTCTGCCTGTGTTTCACCCAGATGTGGGGCCAACACAAAGGAACAGGTGTTGCCAAAGACATAAAGAGAGACAAGCGCCTCGGCGCTCAGCAATTCGGAGAACTCTGCCTTGCGGTCATCGGACAGCGAGCCAGCCAGATTGGCGCGTTTAAGGTCTGCAAGGCCAGACGCCTCGGCAAAGTTTTCACCTACGGCCAGCGTAATTGCTAGTGCACGGCGCAGCCCATGCATGACATTTGCCTGAACTGGAGACACCAGTGGATCGTCATCATCTGCCCCTTCAATGCGTTCCATCAGATGCACACCTTCAGGGCATGCGGTTGAGCGCGTCACAAGACCTGGTGTGGTGGATCGAAACCGCCGCCGTATACCTATTACCGAAGACCGCTCATCGCTCCCTGAGCGGGCGCTCTTCGCTTTGGCAATCCGGGGGGTGTGATCAAACCCGTCAAGCATTCCAACGGCTGCATCGTAATGCTTGCGAATATCCTCTTCGCGCAACTCCATCAAATCACTTGTCAGACCCATTATTCACACACTCCAATCGTTTCTTCTTGGTAAAAATATCCGCGCCGCAGGCATGCGCGCCTGCGCGCATTCATCTGTAACTCAACACCCGCCCCTTAGAGCTGACCACGAATTTGCGAACCGTTCCGAACCCGGCAGGCTGCATTTCCTCCAGCGCCTGATAAGGGCGCTGAGGCATGATGATCGCGCGTTCCATCCGAGTTGCCCCAATATCCACACCACGCCCCGAAAAGGGATCAAGCGCGAAAACCTCACGCTCTACCGAAGAGAACCACCCCGCACGCTCTTCACGCACGCGTTCGCTTTCCAACTCTTCCAACGTCCATGCAAGCGCCCAGTCCTGACCAGCAGGCGCGCGCGCAGCGGCAAGCACTTCGCGTAAAGGTCCCGCCTGCGCGGTATACGCGCTGGAATACATTGGTCCCACATGGAACCGCCGTAAACGCTTGGGGTGCAGATCATCAAAACTTTCGTCAAAGCCCTTGGCAATGGTCACAAGTTTTAACGCGCCCAAACTTTGCCCCATCAAATGCGCCTGCAGTTCAGGCCAGCGTCGTTCATCTTTGGGCAGGGCAGTGCGGCCACTGTCTTCGACCTCCATCAGATAGATCGTCGGCAGATTGATTTGACTATCATAAACAGCCCAGTGGATCAAAAACCGCCGTCTGTCGTCACCCATATTGCCAAGCCACAAACATTGCGGATCATTGCGTGCCCAGAACAGATCGCCACGCAGCAATTCCTCGTAATAAAGCCGTTGAGACATGGCGAATTGCAGCTTTGTCGGCAGTTCTTGTTGGCCCACAATCATGCGCACCATCTGATCCTTTAGAGCCGCGGCACCTGGCATATCGTATAAATGGCGTTCGGCCTGTTGGGCATCATTTGCCATGACCAGCAGTTCCTGAAACACCGGAAAGCCGCTTTCGACACAGTCCATCTGCAACGCATCTGACATGGGCGCGCTATCTCGACCCGCCAGCAGATATTTCATGCTGAGCGCGCGAAAGGTGAACGAAAGAGACGTCAAATATCGCGTAAGAATTTTGACATCCTCACGGCGCAGGCTTCCTTCACTCTCCATAACCCCTGCGACCCGCGCAAGATGCGCAGTTATCGCGTCGAATTTGCGGAAGTAACGGCGGGATGCGAAGGTATCGTGTAAGGATTTGTGATCGGCTACTTGGATATTAGTCATAGATTTTCTTTGCGTCTATCTGCTCCTTTGGCAGATGCTCAAAAAGCTTTCCCCAATGTGCGACAGGCAACCCAGCCAAACGTTCAATTGTACTGAAGAGCCATACCATCCCAGATCCGACGGCTTTGTATACCTGCCAAATTACCCAAAGCCCAAAAGCCAAAACAAAAAATAAAGCAATGAGCATGAGGGCGAGTTTTATACCGACTTCCAAGCCTTGTACCCCGATCGATATCCACATTACGCCAACAATCAGTAACGACAGAAAGACAAGCGTTGCTGCTAACCAAAAGGAGCGTTTCAGGCTGTCTTTCCCGAAGAGGCTGCGAAACTTTACGCCTTTATCAATCGCCCCCTGCTTATCCACCGTACAAATTCTTATCGTGCTTCTCGACGATCTGCTGGAACCGGCGAGCAAAGCGTTCGTCGGCTTTGACTTTGGCTTCCAGCACGTCACGGGCAAAAACCATGTGGTCTTCGTGTGCCTCTAACATATCAGCCATCCGCTGATTGGTTGCGGTACCGATGGACGCCATCGCTGTCTGCGCCTCTTTGTCGGTTTCCACACCAATTTCGTTGATCCGATGGGCCACATCCTGCTGCTGTGCAGTCTTAAGCGACTTGGTCAACGCATCATACAGGACCACGCGTTGCTTTGTGTCTGTTTGCAGCTTGTTGATCAAAACCATCTGGGTTGCCGCTTGGTTTTGCAGGGAATCCACCCAGGTCTTGCCCTTTTCGATATAGCGTTCCAACGTCTGGGATTTCGCAAGCTTCACTTGCTCTTGCTGTACCAGCTCATTGTATTTGCTGTTCAGATCGGCAAGCTCTGTTTCCAATGCGGTCCGCGCGGCGGCATCTTGTTCGACAGCAATTTTGTTTTCCAGTTCGATGATTTTTGGATCCATCGCAACTATATCGGCCTTTACCGTCTCCAATTCACCAACGGTGAATTCCCGCTCATCCAGCGTTTCGGTTAGATTGCTCTCCACCTTTTCTTTCTGCTCAGTCAGAACAGAAAGCTGGCCTTCCAAAAGCTGTGTAATCACATCTGATTTTGCGATCAAATCCTGCAATTTATCATCAATACTGGCGGTCTTCATGCGCTCCTGACGCATGGATTCCGCTTTGCCCTTACTGAAAATCCCGACAAACCCTTCCCACCCGGTTTTCGAGCGCATTTCGTCGAAATCTTTGGAAAAGGCCGCGGTCACATCATCCAGCCCCATAATCAATTCTGCGATATTGGCATTCATGACGTCGGTATGGGCATGCACATCGTCAAGCGTCGCGTTTTCTATGTCGATGCTGATGTCATCGCCCGATTTGAGCTTGGATCGTGCAGTTTCAATACGTGATGTCAGTTCGGAAATTTTGGATTGTGCGTCCGCCACGCGTTTTTGTGTTGCTGCAATTTGCCCATCAAAATCTGCCATTCGGCTCTCCCTGTGTCTAATAACTTGGACCTGATATGGGGAGTGTTAATCCCATTTACATCAGCCTTGGATTGTTTTCCCAAAAACTGTGGCAAAATCGCACGGTAAAGGAAAGGGAAATGCGCGATTTACGCTGTCTAGAACGTGACCCACCCCCTTATTTTGCATGTGCTATAGTGGTCGAATTGAAAACCTTGGGAGGATAAAATGTGTGATATTTGCGTAATGAACGCGGTGAAAGACAAAATGCTTTCGCGCCGTGACTTTTTCAAAGCATCCGCTGCAGTCGGTGCAGCAGCAACCTTGGGCGCGGCGTCTGCCCCGGCTGCGATGGCAATGGGGCATGGATCAGCCCAGGACATGACCCACCTTTTGTCCAAGGATTTCCCAACCTATTTCGGAACCCCCGGTATTTCCCAAGAACAGGCGTTTAATTTTGCCGACAATGGCTTCAACCTCTTCAACCTTCAGATCAATGAACACACTGGCACGCACATTGATGCGCCTTTGCATTTCTCGGCAGATGGCCATTCCGTGGATGAAATCCCAGTTGAACAATTGGTCGCTCCACTGTGTGTCATCGACATCGCGACCCGCGCCGCAGACGATGCCGACGCTCAGGTCACACCAGATGACATTAAGGCATGGATGGCCAACCATGGGGATATTCCAGCAAACGCCTGTGTTGCAATGCATTCCGGTTGGGGGCCAAAATCCGGTGGTGACGGATTTCGAAATTTCGACGGCACAGCCATGCATTTCCCCGGCTTTCACATCGAAGCGGCACAGATGTTGATGGAAGACACCGGCGCGACCTCGTTGGCGGTGGACACTCTGTCGCTTGATCACGGCCCGTCGGCAGATTTTGCGGTGCATTATGCGTGGTTGCCCACCAACCGGTTTGGCATCGAAAACCTCGCCAATCTCGACAAAGTTCCGGCCAGTGGTGCAACTCTGATCATCGGCGCGCCCAAGCACAAAGGCGGGTCTGGCGGACCTGCCCGGATCATGGCACTGGTTTGATTTAAACATAAAGCATCAGGAGAGTGGAAACACGAAGGATTCGACACTGAATCAGCTTCCACAGGCGCGGCGTCACTGCTATATTCCTTCGCGGGCACAAGGGCGATGGCGTCGCCGAAGAGCACAGCTCTTGCCTTTATCCACGCTCCTGCACGCCGGGACTTTCAATCGGGAGATTGGAGGCCCTCGCCTTTGTCTCCTCAGACAAAGGAGGCATCCATGGCCTGGTCACCAGATAAAACCGAAGTCAAAAGCTGGAACGAATGGGATACGTTGCGCCACGTTATCGTTGGTCGTGCGGATGATTGTCACATTCCACCAGAGGAACCCGCGCTGGATGCCAAAGTTCCCGAAGACAGCGACATGCGCGGCCAATGGGGCCGTCGCCCACAGGAAACCATCGATCGCGCCAACGAGTTGCTCGACAACTTTGCCGATATGCTGGGCAAGCGCGGCGTGCGTGTGGATCGCCCGGATTCGATTGATCACTCCAAGCCTGTCACCACGCCAGATTTCCACACCGACAGCCAATTCGGCTGTATGCCTCCGCGTGATGTTCTGCTGACTGTTGGTCATGAAATGCTTGAGGCAACAATGTCCTATCGCTGTCGCTGGTTCGAATATCTGAACTATCGGCCACTGCTGAAACAATATTGGGAAGAAGACACAAATTTCCGCCACGAAGCCGCACCAAAGCCGCGCCTGACAAACGAAGATTATCACCCCGATTACCTGTCTGAAAAAATTGGCGTGGAAAAGCGTCTGCAATGGGCTGCGGAAAAATTCTTTGTCACCACAGAAGAAGAACCCTTGTTTGATGCCGCCGACGTGCTGCGTTTTGGTAAAGACCTTGTGGTACAACATGGTTTCACCACCAACCTTAAGGGCATCGAATGGCTGCGCCGCCATTTCCCGGATCACCGCGTGCACACCGTGAACTTTCCAGGCGACCCTTACCCAATCCACATCGATGCGACATTTACACCTCTGCGCCCGGGCTTGATCCTAAACAACCCACAGCGGCGCCTTCCCAAAGAGCAACGTGCGTTGTTTGAAAAGAACGGTTGGGAAATCGTGGATGCCGCACAACCTGCGCACAACACGCCACCTGCCTTGTGCTATTCCTCAACATGGCTCAGCATGAACGTGCTGGTACTGGACCCCAAAACCGTTTGTGTCGAAGCATCCGAAGTCTATCAGATGGAGCAAATGGACAAGCTCGGCATGGAAGTGGTGCCCGTGGAACTGCGCGATGCCTATGCCTTTGGTGGTGGTTTACACTGCTGCACGGCAGATGTGTATCGCGATGGTGACTGCGAAGATTACTTCCCACATCAATAAGATCGATCAGGCCGCGCCCATTGGGTGCGGCCTGCTTCCTGAATCCAAAAACGAAGAAGGACCATAAGGGACTGATGAGGGGCCCTTCACCAGCGCTCACACAGTGGCAATACGCGGCCGACCAGACGCTTCTACCAAAAGCTCCGCTTCAATGAAAACCTCGCGCCCTTCGGCCATCGCTGTTTTCACATCCCTATTCACAACCACCTGAATTTCTTCGGCGCCTGCTTGCTCTGCTTCGGAAAAGGCACCTTTGCGCAAGACATCCTCAAGGCAAATCAATGCCTCATCTTCGTCCACAAAATCTTGTGGTCCATCCAACAAATGCACCCGGTACCGCCCCTCAGACGGGGAGGTGATCGTGCCCGACTTGCGAATGGTCACGCGACCAACAACTGCCCCAACGGCATTTGCCACCCCTGCATGCTCTGGCAAATCCATCTGGCAATGCAGCCGTTCGCCAACCGCTGGATAATAACTCGCAGCAGAAGCCCCAAGCCCAATCACAGGAATGTTTAACGCTGCATCAATACGCAGCAATCCACGATGCTGCCCAAGCCCGGCCATCATCATTGGATGGCGCGCCAACGCTTCTGGCGTGCCGCCAAAATCGCCATCTTCTTCGGCAAAGGCCGTTTCCAATAACGCCCCAACGGTTTGTGCCGTCAATTGATCCACAATAATCTGTGCCATGTTCTTTGGATCAACGGCCAACATATTGCCCGACCCTGTACGACGTCGACCAAATATCTCCAACGACTTGCGCGCAGCATCGCCGTCCCAGGCATCCACTTTGTCAAGTGCATGGCTTGCATCCGACGGCGTAACACCTGCTACCTGAATTAGCCCACGCTCTACCAGTCGACGCAGCGCCTTTTGCTCAATCCGCGTGCGCAACACGTCGCCAAGCGGATGCACCTTATCGCCAATACGTTCCAGCAAAACCCGTTCGCGCTCTTCCAATCCAACAGGACGCAGCCCCGGCACCGCCCGGACAAAGCGGCCATCATATTCGCCCACAGTTGGATTGCGCAGTTGTTGATCCAATGCGTCATGCACCACCTTGGGATCATCCAGTGCTATCAGCGAAACAGGCAACACCCGGCGTGGGCCCAAGGTCACACCACCCTGCAAACCTTCACTGATAAAATGAACTTCGCTATCCCCGCCCAAACCGGATGTGCGCATCGCCACGGCCTCGACCATAGTACGATAAGGGCCAACACGCGCCCCATCAGGATCAATCGCCGGTCGCCCATCTCGAAGAACCGCCACATCGGTGGTGGTCCCACCAATGTCACTGACAAGCGCATCTTTTGCACCCGTCATCCAACGCGCCCCCACAATGGATGCCGCCGGGCCACTTAGGATGGTTTCAATCGGGCGCTCACGCGCAAAAGACGATGAGATCAACGCCCCATCTCCGCGCACCACCATCAACGGCGCTGTGACACCCAGTTCTCCCAACCGTTCTTGCGCGCGTGAAATCAGCCGATCAATCATGCCAATCAACCGCGCATTCAATATCGCAGTCATCGCCCGCTTTGGCCCGTTCAACTTGGAACTAAGATGATGTGAACAGCTCACCGGCTTACCAGTGAGCTCTTGTATAAGCGCCATCACGCGCTGTTCATGCGCCGGATTTCGGGTGGCAAATTGCGCCGCCACGGCAAAACCAGACACCTCTGGGCCATGCACAGTCAACCAGCCGCGCAATGTCGCTTCGTCCAACGGCTTGCCTTCAGAACCCGCATAGTTGTGCCCGCCTTCGACAAGAATCGACGGATCCCCCGCCAATGCATCCGCCAGCCCATGACGTTCAATGTCTCCTTCGCGAAACCCGACCAACACCAGCGCCACGCGCCCGCCTTGCCCCTCGACCAAAGCGTTCGTCGCCAGTGTCGTCGACAAAGAAGCCAATGTGACGTCAGATGGACTTACCTTAGCTTCGCTCAGAACCGCCTCAACCGCTTTGCCGATCCCTTCAGCCAGATCGTGGCGCGTGGTCAAAGACTTAGCACTTGCAATCACATCACGTTCGTCACGGATTAACACCGCATCCGTATATGTTCCGCCAGTATCAACGCCCAGTGACAAAGTCATGATATTCTCCTCGTTCGCGCCCGATGATCTAGAGCGCGTTCACCGCTTAGGCCTGCCCATTTGCGACATCGCTAAGCCGCTTTAACGCCCAGCGCGCAGCATCAGACACAGTTTCATCAGCATCCTGCATCAAGCGCTCTGCCTGAGGTGCTAATGCCATGTCGCCCGAATTCCCAATCGCATACAGCACATTGCGTACAAATCGATTGCGCCCGATCCGCTTTATCGGAGACCCAGAAAAAAACGTGCGGAACGCTGCATCATCCAATGCTGCCAGTTCCGCCAGCTTAGGCGCCGTCAGATCATCACGCGCGTGATACCGCATCTCACTTGCCTCAACCGCGAACTTGTTCCATGGGCACGCGGCCAAACAATCATCACACCCATAAATCCGGTTGCCCATCAGCGGACGCAGCGCTTCATCTACGGGCCCATGATGTTCAATCGTCAAATATGAAATGCAGCGCCGCGCATCAATCTGGTTGGGCGCCGGGAATGCGTCAGTCGGACAGGCATCCAGACACGCCCGGCATCGCCCACAATGATCCTGCTCTGCCGCGTCGACGGGCAAATCAACCGTCGTAAACACCGACCCGATAAAAAACCACGATCCCAAGTCACGACTGACCAAATTAGTGTGCTTACCTTGCCAGCCAAGACCCGCCGCTTGCCCCAAGGGTTTTTCCGGCACGGGTGCAGTATCGACAAACACCTTCACCTGCGTGACATCCCCTGTCTGGGCGATCAGCCACCGTGCCAACCGCTTAAGCCGCTTTTTCACGATATCATGATAGTCTCGGTTTTGTGCATAAACCGAAATCGCGCCGCGATCTGTCATACCATGCACATCACAAGGATCATGCTTTGGTGTATAACTTTCCCCAAGCATGATTACTGACCGCGCTTCGGGCCAAAGGGTTGCCGGATCAGACCGCCAATGAGTGCGTTCTGCAAGCCATCCCATTTGTCCATGATGCCCTGCCTCAAGAAATCCCGACAACCCAGCAGGCACCTGAGGCACCGCATCCGGACGGCACACTCGGCACAGATCAAACCCAATTGCTTCGGCCTCAGCCACCAATTGCGATTTCAACTCAGCGGACATGACCCTCTTTCTTTTTGGTTAGACTAGTCTCAAGGGTGAATTGATCCTGATGCAATCAAGCCAAGAGAAGGCAGACAGCCCTCTCCTCCTATATATCAGAAATCAAGGTCCGCATAATGCGCAGGAGGAAGAAAACCTGACACTTGATCAGCTAATATACTGCGAAAGGCTGGTCGCGATTTAATCTTTGCGTACCAATCTTTCACCACCTCGGATCGATTCCAATCCACATCACAAATGTAATCCAACGCACTCAGATGTGCCGCCGCAGCAAAATCCGCTAGGGTCATCACATCCCCCGCCAGCCAACGTCGCTGATCCAGCAACCACGCCAGATAATCCAGATGGTATTTGATCGCCTTGGCCCCCGCTTTCACATTGGAGCTGTCAGGATATCCGGTCCCCATCACCCTCTTATTCACCCGCTCATACAACAGTTTACTGGTAACTTCGGTGTGGAATTTGTCATCAAACCAATTGACCAAGCGGCGCACTTCGTATCGCCCCTCCGGGTCTTTGGGCAATAAGGCAGGGTTTGGAAATTTCTCTTCGATATACTCACAAATCGCCGCGCTTTCACTTAAAAAACGGCCATCCATTTTCAACACAGGCACTTTTCCAGCCGGATTGCGACGCAAAAAATCGGGGTCTTTTTCCCAATATCGCTCTTCAACCAACTCCACTTCCAGCCGCTTTTCTGCCAATGACAGGCGAATCTTACGGCAAGCAGGGGACAAAGGAACGTGGAACAGTCGCAGCATTTTCAATCATCGGCATTAGGAAAGTTTCTCCCTCAATGCCTTGATTGGTTCGGATTATCAATCCTCGAAACACGCTGATCGGCCATCACGGCGGATGGTGGCCGCCCCATCAGCAATCGCGTTGGCCCGTTTTGATACGAACTGACTGGGTCGCGATGCCGACCGGGTCTTAGGAGACGGCAACACCGCAGCCAAAAGCGCGGCCTGCCGGGCGGTCAACTTATCCGGTGCTGTCTTAAAGTAATGATATGAAGCCGCCTCAATTCCAAACACCCCTTCGCCAAACTCAGCGACGTTCAGATACACTTCAATAATACGCCGCTTACTCCATGCCAACTCTACCAACGGTGTCAGCACTGCCTCTAAAGCCTTGCGTGCCCAACTTCGGCCTTGCCAAAGGTAAACATTCTTTACCGTCTGCTGGCTCAGTGTCGACGCCCCGCGCTGCCCACCTTCTGCGATGGCCGCGCGAATGGCGTTCATGTCAAACCCCCAATGCAAACAGAAATTCGCGTCCTCAGCCGCAACGACCGAGCGCACCATAACAGGTGCAATGCCTTCAATCGGCATCCACTGCGGATCAATCGACCGCCCCAAACGCGAGATCTCGGCCCGCATGGTCAGCGTTTTTGGAGGATTGAGTACGGTGAATATGAGCACCAGAAAAATAAGAACCGACACGCCCCAGATCAACGTCCGCCGCGCCCAGCGCCGAATATGTAACCCCATGCGGTCACGCAATGACCCCACCGGTTTCGTCTTTGGTTGCCGCCTTTTTCGGGTGTTTTTCTTAACCATACAAATCGCCCCTCACCCTCTTCTCGCTCAATCAAGAAATTGGTGCAACCCATAGCGATCCCTGCAGCACTGGATATGATATCGCAACGACGCAAACCCACACAGGCTTCTTTTTGGCCAAAATATCCCCGCCGGAGGCATCCCGAGGCCAAATCCGATTTGGATTTGGTCGAGAGAATAAGCGCGCGCGACAGCGCGCACCTATCAATCACCCCGCCAGTCAGTTCTGGCGAGATATTTGCTTATTCAGCAGGTATCGCGCTGGCTTCAACGCTCAAAGGATGTGGCAGTTTGTTCAGCATCTCCTTGGGGCATATCTGAAGGAAATACCCTTTCTCAACGTCCCAATGTTGCAAAATTTCCGCCGCTCTTTGGCTACCTGTTTCGGCCAAGTGTCGCTCAATCAAACCTTTCAACTGCTCTTCCCAATGCGCAACAGAAACGCCGCCAGTCACGAGCGTTTCCATGTTCATCAGCTTTTCCGCAGTGCGGTCAGGATCATAAAGATAGGCCATGCCGCCTGTCATTCCAGCCCCGAAATTGGCCCCGATGGAGCCAAGAATCACGGCGATGCCTCCGGTCATATATTCACACCCGTTTGAGCCACAGCCCTCAATCACCACCTTCGCACCGGAATTGCGCACGCCGAACCGTTCACCCGCGCGCCCTGCGGCAAACAGATACCCATCGGTCGCGCCATACAGCACCGTATTGCCGATGATCGTATTGTCTGCGGCTTTCAGCATACTGGACATGGGCGGGCGTACCACAACAGTACCACCAGACAGCCCTTTGCCGACATAATCGTTGGCATCACCGCTTACTTCGATCTTCAGGCCAGGTGCGGCAAAGGCCCCCAAAGACTGACCCGCACTTCCTGTCAGTTTCACCGTCAGGTGATCTTCTTGCAACGCATTGCGCATGCCAAAGTTCTGGACAATGTGGCTGGAAGTGCGCGTGCCTACAGTTCGGTGTGTGTTCTGCACAGCGTAACTCAGTTGCATCTTCTCACCATCTTGCAAGAACCGCTCTGCATCCCGCACGATCTCCGCATCAAGCGTATCTGGCACTGCATTGCGGTCTTTGGATCGGTCATAGGAAATATGATTGGCCCCATCCACGGTGATCAACAGCGGGTTGAGATCCAGATCATCCAAATGTGCTGAACCACGGCTGACCTGAGCCAGCAAATCCGCACGACCAATCACGTCATCCAAGGACCGCGCGCCAATGCTCGCCAGCACTTCGCGCACTTCTTGGGCGTAGAACGTAATCAGGTTTACAACCTTATCCGCATTGCCCGTAAACTTGCCGCGCAGCGCCTCATCCTGCGTACACACGCCGACTGGACATGTGTTAGATTGACACTGACGTACCATGATACACCCCATCGCGATCAGGGCGGCCGTGCCGATGCCATATTCCTCGGCACCCAACATAGCGGCCATCACGATGTCACGCCCTGTACGCAGACCACCATCGGTCCGCAGGGTTACACGTTCACGCAGGTTATTCATCGACAGAACCTGATGCGCCTCCGTCAGGCCCATCTCCCACGGAAGGCCGGCATATTTGATAGATGTTGCAGGGGATGCCCCGGTGCCGCCGTTGTGCCCTGAAATCAGGATCACATCGGCCTTGGCCTTGGCCACACCTGCCGCAATCGTGCCTACACCAGAAGACGCGACCAATTTGACCGTCACCTTACAACGTGGGTTGATCTGCTTGAGATCATAAATCAGCTGCGCAAGGTCTTCGATGGAATAAATGTCGTGATGCGGTGGAGGTGAAATCAGAGTCACACCCTTGGTCGAATGACGCAGGCGCGCAATCAGGTCTGTGACCTTCATGCCCGGCAGCTGACCACCCTCACCCGGTTTGGCACCTTGTGCGACTTTGATTTCCAACTCTTCACATTGGTTCAGATATTCCGCCGTCACCCCAAACCGACCAGAAGCCACCTGTTTGATCTTGGCAGACGGATTATCGCCATTGGGTTCTGGAACGAAATGCGCTGGATCTTCTCCACCTTCGCCACTGTCAGACTTCGCGCCAATCCGGTTCATCGCAACATTCAACGTTTTATGTGCCTCTGGCGACAACGCACCCAGCGACATCCCCGGTGTTACAAAGCGTTTGCGGATCGACGTGATCGATTCCACCTCTTCCAAAGGTACCGGTGCACCCATCGGCTTCATGTCCAACAAATCGCGCAAATGAATCGGTGGATTGGCACGCATCTTGGCCGAATATTGTTTCCACATCTCGTAAGAAGCCTTGTTGCACGCCATCTGCAACATATGCATGGATTGCGCTTCCCAAGCGTGGGTTTCACCCGATTTACGAGACTTATAAAACCCACCCACTGGCAGAACATTTGTACCCGCAGCAAAGCCCTTAGCATGAATTTCTTCGGCTTTTGTTTGGATGCCGCTGACACCAATGCCGGAAATTCGACTGGTCATGCCGGGGAAATATTCGGCGCACATAGCACGAGACAAGCCCACGGCCTCAAAGTTCAGGCCCCCACGATAAGAGGACACAACCGAAATCCCCATCTTGGCCATAATCTTCAGTAGTCCTTGGTCAATCGCTTCGCGATAGCGCGCAACGGCGGTTGTCAAATCGCATTCCAGCAATCCGCGTTTGATGCGATCAGCTAGTGAATCTTCGGCCAGATAGGCATTCACGACCGTGGCACCTGCCCCGATCAACACTGCGAAATAGTGCGGATCGACGCATTCAGCAGACCGCACATTCAGCGAACAGAACGTCCGCAGGCCTTTGCGGGTCAAATGACCATGCACTGCACTGGTTGCCAGAATCATCGGCATGGCAACTTTATCGGCGCTCTGAGCCTCATCGCTCAGCACGATATGCCCTGCACCAGACCGCACCGCATCCTCGACTTCGGCGCGCACGCGCTCCAATGCAGCCTGCAAGGCACCCGGACCAGCCTGCGCCAGAAACGTACAATCCACACGTGCCACAGTATCATCAAACGCATCCAGCAAATGCTTGAATTGGGCGTTTCCAATAAAGGGGCTATTGAGCAGAACAATCTCAGTCTGACTGCCGTCTTCGTCCAACACGTTCTTTAGATTGCCAAAACGGGTTTTCAAACTCATCACCCGATATTCGCGCAAGCTGTCAATCGGTGGATTCGTGACCTGAGAAAAATTCTGTCTAAAGAAATGGCTGAGCGGGCGGTACTTGCCCGACAAAACCGCGCTGGGAGTATCATCGCCCATAGAGGCCAGCGCCTCTTTGCCGTCTTCGGCCATGGGGGCCAGAATTTGCTCCAACTCTTCCATAGTATAGCCTGCTGCAATCTGACGTTGCCGCAGCTCTTGACCTTCGAACATGGCCGTTTCCGTCAGACCCAGAAGGTCAGCATCCAGATCACGGATTTTGCCAACCCATTCGCCATATGGTCGTGCCTGCGCCAAAGTATCTTTGATCTCCACATCGTGGAACAGTTTGCCCTCTTGCATATCCACGGCAATCATCTGCCCTGGACCAAGTGCTCCTTTTTCCACAACTTTCGCCTCGTCAATCGTGACCATCCCGGCCTCGGAACCCGCAATCAACAGGCCATCGTTGGTGACCACAAAACGCATCGGGCGCAGACCATTCCGATCAAGCCCCGCACAAACCCAGCGCCCATCAGTCATTGCCAATGCCGCCGGGCCATCCCATGGTTCCATCACGGAATTGCAATAGGCATACATATCCTGCCAGGCCTCTGGTAAATCCACCGCCTGTTTGGACCAGCTTTCCGGAACCAACATGGTTTTCGCCATCGGCGCAGAGCGCCCTGCCCGCACCAGCACTTCAAAAACGCAATCCAGCGCGGCAGAGTCAGACGCCCCACCCGGCACAATTGGCTTGATGTCTTCAGCCAATTCACCAAAGAACGAGCTCGCCATGCGTATTTCGTGGCTTTTCATCCAATTCAAATTGCCGCGCAATGTGTTGATTTCGCCGTTATGGGCCAGCATGCGGAAAGGCTGCGCCAACCACCACTGCGGGAACGTATTGGTGGAATAACGCTGGTGATAGATCGCAAAGGCAGACTCAAAACGCTTATCCATCAGGTCGGGATAAAACACCGCCACCTGTTCAGCCAGCATCATCCCCTTATAGATGATCGACCGACACGACAGTGACGCAATATAGAGACCGTTCACATGGGCCGCATTGGCCGCCTTTTCGATGCGGCGACGGATCACGTACAGTTCGCGCTCAAACTGTTCCTCATCTACGCCTTTGCAATTGGAAATCAGGATTTGTTCGATCTCTGGACGGGTCGCGTTGGCCTTTTCACCCAAGCAGGTGACATCCACTGGCACATGACGCCAGCCATAGATGCGATAGCCCATTTTCAGAACTTCGGTTTCCACAATGGTTCGACATGTTTCCTGCGCACCGTAATCTGTGCGTGGCAAGAACACCTGACCGACAGCCATCAGTTCATCCATCAGAGGCTCGTGGCCCGTGCGACGAATCTGGTCATAGAAGAAACTGACAGGGATCTGCACGTGAATACCCGCGCCATCGCCGGTTTTGCCATCCGCATCCACAGCCCCGCGGTGCCAAATCGCCTTAAGCGCCTCAATACCGGCTTCGACTACACGGCGCGATGGTTTGCCATCCACCGAAACAACAAGACCCACCCCACAGGAGGAATGCTCTTCCTCTTCGGAATACAGCCCATTTTCAGCCATCCACTTACGCTTGGCCTCTTCGGCCCGCACCCAGTTTTGATCGTATTGTGTCATTTCTTGGTTCCTTCCATCGAAGAGACTCCGGCGTTTTTGGTCCAACGCCGTCCTGTTATCCAGGCACGTAATTGTTTCTTTCTGCGTCTAAAGAGACTTGATTGTCGGGGCTCAGACTCCTGCTCATCCCAACCACCTTTGGGCGGCGTATATTCCAATACTCCACGCGGAATAGCGCCTGCCGTTGTCAGCTGTGCATGCAAATCATCCATGCGACCGTCTAAGAATGCGTCCACCATTCCTAATAGTGATCCGATTTTTCGCAACGGTTTTGACAAAGTATGCCCAACATCAGGGAAGAGGTAATGGCGTACATTTGGCAAATAGGGGGTCATAGCGGCATGAGCAGCATCTGCACCACGCAAACCATGAAGTATCACAATATTACGTCCAGCCTTTAGTCCTGCTGTGATTGTTGGAATGTTACGTTCCTTTGGAATGTTTTGCTCCCAGGCGCTCCAACTATTGTCAAAAGCACGTAGTGCAGCGCCTGCATCAATCTGTGGAGCAATTGCAAATACGCCATCAAAATCGATATATTCATTCAACTGGATTATGTTACGTGCCCCACCTGAGTTGCCATATCCATAAATCTCGGTGGCGCCTATTTCTTGAGCATACCTACGGATGCGTTGCGTCAAATCTGTCAACACCCCCGGAGTTGACATCCAATCCCATTTGACATCCGTCGCACACAATACTGAATTGCGTCCACCTTGTGATACTAGATCATAATATCGCATTGGACGCGGAGCGATTACCTTGTCTGGCAGATCATAAGAAGCCACCACTACAACCAACCGTTTGCTGGTACCCGCAACTGCGGCCAACACAAGGTTATCGTCCTTTAACAGAATTTTTGGTTGCGGAATTTTCATATGGAATTATTCCGCCGCAACAGTCTCTGTCTGGGCAAACTTTGCTACAATCGCATCGGCGCAATCGCGACCATCTCGAATTGCCCAAACCACCAACGAGGCCCCGCGCACAATGTCTCCTACAGCATAGACACCATCCATTGCTGTCGCACCGGTGGTAAATTGCGCCTTAACAGTGCCCCAACGGGTGACTTCCAGATCTGGTTGCTCCCAAAGGGTAGGTAGCTCTTCGGGCTCAAATCCAAGTGCCTTGATCACTAGATCGGCCTCTTCGACATAATCCGCGCCCTCAATCACCTCGGGGCTTTGGCGGCCTGTTGCATCGGGTTGGCCAAGGCGCATCTTCTGCACCATCACGCCGTTGACCGGATCACCAGAGAACCCCTGCGGAGCAGACAACCATTCGAAAATTACGCCCTCTTCTTCGGCGTTTTGGGTTTCGCGCTGTGATCCTGGCATGTTGGCACGATCCCGACGGTACAGGCATTTCACACTGTCCGCACCCTGACGGATGGCTGTACGCACGCAATCCATCGCGGTATCGCCCCCACCAATCACCACAACCTTTTTGCCTGACGCGTTCAGCTCACCACTCTCAAATTCTGCAACGCTGTCGCCAAACCCAACCCGGTTGGAGGCCGTCAGATAATCAATCGCACGCACAATCCCCTTGGCACCCGCGCCCGGGCCTGCAAGATCACGGGATTTGTAAACACCCGTTGCAATGATCACCGCATCATGGGCCGCACGGATTTCTTCAAACGAGATATCCTTGCCCACTTCACAATTCAGCCGGAAGGTAACGCCCCCTGCCTCAAGCAGTTCATTGCGGCGCATCACCACGTCTTTTTCAAGCTTGAATCCCGGAATACCATAGGTCAACAACCCGCCTGCGCGATCATGGCGATCATAGATGGTCACCTGAATACCCGCGCGGCGCAAACGATCTGCCGCAGCAAGACCACCTGGCCCTGCGCCAATGATGCCAACGCTTTCTGTGCGTTCAACTGTTGGCGTTGCTGGCTTAACCCACCCTTTTTCCCAAGCAGTGTCGGTAATGTATTTCTCAATTGACCCAATGGTCACCGTGCCATGGCCAGATTGTTCAATCACGCAGTTGCCTTCGCACAGGCGATCCTGTGGGCAGATGCGGCCACAAATTTCCGGGAACGTGTTGGTTGCCTGCGAAAGTTCATAGGCCTCTTGCAACCGCCCCGTCGCCGTCATGTTCAACCAATCGGGGATATTGTTGTGCAACGGACAATGACTCTGACAGTAAGGCACGCCACATTGACTGCACCGACTGGCCTGTTCTGCCGCTTTAACAGCGGCGAACTCTGCATAGATTTCATCAAAGTCCTGATTACGGACGTCTGCACTACGCTTTTCGGGCATATCCCGATCAACGTTCACGAATTTGAGCATTGGTTGCTTCGCCACGGCGGCTGCCTCCTGCTTTTTAAGGGTCCCCTCTTCCCTAAAGAAGCTCTGAATAAAAATAAAGTAAAATATACTGACCTATTTATAGTTTTTTGTGCAGCCAAACGCCTGAATTGTCATTTTTTCCTCAAAATTAAATCCGATTCGGACCCAACTTGTCGCTACCATAATTTTACAGCTCCTATATACCCGTGCAAAAGTACTTTCGGGCAGGCATATGACGCTATTTCAACTGATTCTCTTGGCCATTATCCAAGGTGTGACAGAGTTCTTGCCGATCTCGTCCTCCGGGCATCTGGCATTGCTGCCCATGCTTGGCAATTTTCCGGATCAAGGCCAAGTTGTTGATGTCTCTGTGCATGTCGGCACGCTTGGCGCGGTCATCCTGTATTTCTGGGACGATGTTAAATCCGCATTGCGTGGCACCCCACGCATGTTAACCGGAGACACCTCTACCAAAGGGGCAAAACTGGCCCTGATGTTGATGATTGCCACAGTGCCCGTCGTGGTTTTTGGGGCAGTGCTAAAGGTTACAGGCTGGTCTGATCTCTTTCGATCCATGCGCGTTATTGGCTGGACCATGCTTGGGTTTGGCATCCTCCTGTGGTGGATGGATCAGACATCTTCCAAAATCAAAAAGACCTCAGGTTGGACGCGCCGGGACGCTTGGATCATGGGCATGTGGCAAGCAATTGCTTTGATTCCGGGTACCTCGCGATCCGGCATCACCATCACCGGTGCGCTTGCGCTGGGATACACTCGTAAGGACAGCGCCCACCTGGCAATGTTGATGTCCGTTCCTGCAATCATCGCCAGTGGTATTTATCTTGGGGCTGAATCTGCGATGTCTTTGCGTATTGAACAGATCGGGGTCTGCATTCTGGGCGCATTCATGTCTTTCATCGCTGCTTTCTTCGCGCTGCGTTTCATGATGGTTCTGCTGAATTCCGTCAGTTTTACGCCCTATGTGATTTACCGCGTTATTCTTGGCATCACACTTTTAACCATCAGCTATAGCGCATAAAAAAGGGCGCCCGATGGGACGCCCTTAGAAATATCACACCGATGATCAGATGCCTGCGTCAACAATCGCTTTGGCAAGGATCGGAATAGTTTGCGCATTCAGCCCAGCGATATTCATCCGGCTGTCGCCCACCATGTAAATCCCGTTGTCCACGCGCAGTTTTTCCACCAGATCAGGCGTTGTGCCGATTTGGCTGAACATGCCGCGGTGTTCCGCTATGAATCCAAAGCGGTCAGACCCTGACAAACGCTGCAATTCGGCGGCCAGATCCTTGCGCAATTGCAACATACCAAGGCGCACTTCTTCCAGCTCTGCCGCCCAGTCAGCACGCAGCTCTGGGTCGTTCAGAATAGTCGTCACAACACGCGCGCCATGATCAGGCGGGAAGGAATAGTTCTGACGGTTCAGGTAATTCAGGTTCTGTTGCGTAACCGGGGTGTTGCCAGCCTCTTCAGAAATCGCCATCAGAATGCCGGTGCGTTCGCGATAGATACCAAAGTTTTTGGAACAGCTGCCCGCGATCAGGCACTCCTTGATCGACGATGCAACCAAACGGGTTGCGGCTGCATCTTCGTCCAAGCCATCACCAAAGCCCTGATAGGCAATGTCGATCATTGCAAACAGGCCTTTCTCGTTGATCAGATCAACCACGGCCTGCCATTGTATCAGGTTGAGGTTGGCACCTGTCGGGTTGTGACAGCAGCCATGCAGCAGAACCACATCGCCCGCATTTGCTTGCGCCAGATCCGCCATCATACCGTCGAAATCCACAGCCCGCGTTTCAGTGTCAAAATACCGATAAGGCACATGTTCCAAACCAACATACCCAAGAATAGAAACGTGGTTTGGCCACGTTGGGTTGGACACAAAAACACGTGCATCCGGGCTGACCATCTTGATCAACTCAAACGCCTGACGTACCGCACCTGTGCCGCCGGGCGTTGCCGCCGCCGCAATCCGATCCCGCGCAACCGCATCCCCAAGAACCAAGCCGATCATCGCGTCCGCATAGGCCGGATCACCCGCAAGCGCGACATAACTTTTACTTTCCTGCTCTCCCAAAATACGCTTTTCCGCTGCCTTGACCGCGCGCATCACCGGGGTGACACCTTCGGCGTTTTTGTAAACACCCACGCCAAGATCGATTTTGGTTGGGCGTGGATCTTCGCGGAACTTCGCCATCAAGGCGAGAATTTTATCGGCTGGCTGGGCTTTGAGATTCGTAAGCATCATGCTTCTCCAGTGGCAATTGGGACAGTGGGGAATGCGCCCCATTCGGTCCAGGATCCATCATAGAGCGCGTAATCGGTCTTGCCGAACCGCTCCATCGCAAGACACAAAACCGCCGCCGTAACACCAGACCCGCAGGTGGTGATCGCTGGCTTGGACAGATCAACGCCTGCGGCTTCGAACACTGCGCGCAGCTCATCCGGGGATTTCATGGTCTTGTCAGAATTCAAAAGAGTGCTGAAAGGCACATTCCGGCTGTTGGGGATATGCCCAGACCGCATGCCTTCGCGCGGCTCGGGTGCCTCTCCGCGAAAACGGTCCGCCGCGCGCGCATCAACAATGCATGCGCCGCCCAGCTTTGATACTGAAGAGACCTGCGTCACATCTTTAACCATCTGGTTTTGGCGACGCACGGTCATGTGGCGGTCACGAATAACCGGCGGTAAATCCTCCACCGCGCGTCCCTCGGCCTGCCACTTAGGCAATCCGCCATCCAACACCGCCACATCGTTCTGTCCCATCAGCTTAAACAGCCACCACACGCGTGCTGCGGAGAACAGGCCGGCGCCATCATAGATGACAACCTGATGCCCATCACCAACGCCCATCGCGCGCAGACGTGACATGAATTTTTCAACCGGGGGCACCATATGTGGCAAATCGGAACGGTGATCGGAAATCTCATCAATATCAAAAAACCGCGCGCCGGGAATATGCCCGGCTTCGTATTCTGCTTTGGGATCACGCCCTTCTGCGGGCAGATACCAAGAGGCATCCAGAATGCGCAAATCAGGGTCTTTGATATGTGCCGCCAACCAATCGGTTGAAACCAGTGTTCTTGGGTCGTCCTGTGCCATGTGAATCCCCTGCAATAGTTGACTATTGCTTACTGCCGAGGGGCACCAGAGGCAAGACCGGGTCAGTGTGTTCCTTTGACCCAGTCCCGTATTTTGATAGATTATTTCGCCATTGCCTTACGAACCACGCTAACAATTGCCAACACGACACCACCGCCAACACCGCCGCCTGCGATCTGACCAATGATGCTGCCGAGATCTAATCCACCTGCGCTGCCTGCTGCGCCTGCAAGATCAGGCGCGCCAAGCATGCCCAATACAGTACTGCCCAAACCACCGCCAACGATCCCGGCAATAGAGTTGATCAACGTACCCTGATCAAATGTTTTCAGCGCCTTACCCGCGACATTGCCGCCAACGGCCCCTGACAAAAGCCCGATTAAAAGTTCCATGTTACGCCCTTCCCCTGTGTGAAATCACCTCTTGTGATTCACCTAAGATAACAGATTTCACACAGGCCGTTACGGGAATTCAGTCGGCTTCTTCCCCCTGAAGCCCACCAAAAGTGTCATCTAGGGCCTGCGCAACCGCCAATTCGCGTGGGTTCGCTTTCTCATTCGGGCTTAGCAGTGTCATGATCCCCTGACGTGCTTTACGCCCTTTGAATATCGACACAAGCTGTCCCTGCGCTATATCTTCTTCGACACTAAAACCAAGACACGTCACAACCCCGACGCCTTGTCGCGCCATGGAAAGCCGGGTTTGCGCCGACGACACCTGCACCGTGTTTTCAAAGCACACCAGCTGATCCGGCGCATTCAACTTTACGACATAACCGCTGCCGGTGTTAATCTCGCACAGAAAAGGCAAGGTGTAGATTTCGTCTTCTGTTATCCCGTTCAATAGATCCGGATGAACCACCGTCAGAATATCCACTTTTTGGGACCACAATGGAAACAGACCCGGTGTCGGCCCGCCCAGTCCGACCCTGAAAAACAAATCGCGCGCATGGCGGGTTGGGTCTTTGACGCTGTCCTCCACCATGACAGTAAGCCGTAATGCAGGATAGGTTGCGGCCAATCGCTTGATGACTTTTGACAACCCGTTTTCTGCAATTTCTTGTGGCACGCTCAGGCTGATCACGCCTGTGATCTGTTGATGATGCTCTGGACACAACGCGCGCCCTAAGGCTGCGACGATCTGGGCTGCTTCTGAATAAAGTGCTGTGCCACGACTGGTTGGAGAAACACCTCCGCGTCCTCGCGTCACAAGCAATTCCCCAACATGAGCCTCAAGGATACGTACGGAATCGCTGATGGATGAAGCGCTAACTTCCAACCGACTGGCGGCCCCGCTGATGGAACCCGCCTCTATCACATAGGCAAAATTGGCCAAATGGCGCAAATATCCATGCATCGGATTTTCCGAGGTTTCATTTGCTATACTTCTGAATATCCGAAAATCGCCGCAATCGCTAGAAATTTGACAGGAACGCGCGCGCAGAGCTTATTTTACGTATTTTTCGGATACTTCTGCGGATTTTACGAGTGTCTTAGGTACAAAGTGCCCCGTGCCATTGATATGTGGTGCGGGGTTTTTCTATGTCCGCTTTGACAAGCGGCTGGTTGCGTTAATCGCCACGACGCAAGAGACGTTGTTTTTGACGTCCCCAATCGCGCTTGGCCTCTGTTGCCCGCTTGTCGTGATTCTGTTTACCCTTGGCGATACCAATCTTAAGCTTCACCTTGCCCCGATGATTAAAATACATCACCAAAGGCACAAGCGTCATCCCCTTGCGTTGGGTAGCGTTCCAAAGTCTGGCTAACTCTTTGCGGTTGACCAGTAGTTTACGTCGACAACGTTCTTCATGGCCAAACATCGCACGATCATATGGTGCGATACGCGAATTTACGAGCCACAGCTCTCCATCCTCGACCGCAGCATAGCTTTCAGCGATATTGGCGCTGTTTTCACGTAAGGATTTGACCTCGGACCCTTGCAGGATAATACCGCACTCAAGGTCATCTTCGATGGCATAATCATAGCGTGCGCGCCGATTTTCGGCGATCACTTTGTAATTTGGGTCTGTGTCTTTTTTCTTGGCCATAATGACGCCTGATTACATCGGAGTCTGCATGCTGTCCATGGGCATGCGCGCCGTTGCCCTGCAAGTTCTGAAAAAGAGCTTTACCGCTCTTGGCCCTGATGAGATCAGGACAAATTCACCCCAGGATATTTAGACCAAAAAGAAATCAGAGATGTACTGCGAATGCCTTGAGCACTTGTTCGTAAACTGTGCGCTTGAATGGTACGATCTGATCCACAAGCTGATCCACTGGCAACCAGCGCCATTCTGAAAATTCCTGATGATCAACTTCTATGTTCACATCATTGTCCTGACCATGAAAGCGCAGCAGAAACCATTTCTGTTCTTGCCCTCGATACCGGCCTTTCCAGATGTTGGGCACAAGATCATGTGGCAAATCATATGCAAGCCAGTTTTCGGTTTCAGCAAGCAGCGTGACCAGATCTGCGCGCACGCCGGTTTCTTCTTCCAGCTCGCGCAGGGCAGCATCACAGGCCTCTTCGCCCTTGTCGATGCCGCCTTGTGGCATCTGCCATGCTGGCACATCACTGTCCAAACGCTGACCAACAAACACATGGCCCGCCTCATTGATCAACATCACCCCAACATTGCGCCGGTAAGGAAGTTTCGCGATCTCTTCTGGGGTCATGTGCAGGCTCCTTTGGGCATAGATGGTCGGTATTTGTTTTGAGGAAAGGTCAGCAAAATGGCACCCGCTCGAAGGAAAATCTGAACAGATTTTCCTGAGAGATCAAGCGTGCCATAGGCACACCATTTAACAACATCCCAAAGAAAACCACCCCAACCTGTAGGATGGGGTGGTTTCTGAGTCTTGTGTCTTATTGCTTGGGACCAAGTGCTGACAATCCCTTAAGGATGTCGATCGCATAGGCCAGCTGATAGTCATCTTCGCGCAGCTTTGCTGCGGCTTCCGCTTTGACGCGATCTTCCTCGATTTGACGAATTTCATCCTCGGACAGACTATCATTGTTCAGGCTTCCTCGCAGATCAGCCTCAGTACGTTGACTGCGCGTGGTGGCCTCCTCTTCCTCGGCCTGGGTTCGACGCGGTTGTTCCACAATGATATCCGGGGACACGCCCAATGCCTGAATGGAGCGCCCGGAAGGTGTGTAATAGCGCGCGGTGGTCAGGCGCATCGCGCCTTCGCCACGCAGGGGCATGACGGTTTGAACCGAACCTTTACCAAAGCTTTTGGTCCCTACAACAATGGCGCGACGATGGTCTTGCAACGCGCCGGCCACAATTTCAGAGGCAGAAGCCGAACCACCGTTGATCAGGACAACGATCGGCTTGCCATTTGCAAGATCGCCCGGATTTGCGTTGTAACGATCCCCATCCGCCGGGTCACGGCCACGGGTCGAAACGATCTCGCCTTTTTCAAGGAAGGCGTCAGAGACGCGAATCGCCTGATTGAGCAGGCCACCGGGGTTGTTGCGCAGGTCCACAACAATGCCGTTTACATTGTCCATACCACCGGCTTCTTCGATCTGCTCTTCCAAACCTGCCTTGAGGTTCGGATATGTCTGATCATTAAAAGTCGTCACCCGCAGAACGACAGTTTCGCCTTCGGTGCGCGCGCGCACGGCGGTTAACTTGATCGTGTCGCGAATGATTGAGACATCAAAAGGCTCGGCTTCACCCTCGCGGGCAATGGTGATGATGATTTCAGATCCGACAGGACCGCGCATCAAATCCACAGCTTCACTTAGTGTAAAGCCAAGCACGCTTTCGCCATCCACATGGGTGATGAAATCGCCAGCCTCAATTCCGGCAGAATCTGCTGGTGTGCCATCAATTGGCGAGACGACTTTGACAAAACCCTCTTCTTGCGTGACCTCAATTCCTAGGCCACCAAATTCACCGCGCGTCTGCACCCGCATTTGCGCTGCATCGTCGGGTGACAAATAGCTGGAGTGCGGGTCAAGCGACGTCAGCATGCCATTAATCGCAGCCTCGATCAGATCGCCTTCATCCACGTCCTCGACGTATTGCGCGCGAATACGTTCGAAAATGTCCCCAAACAGATCAAGCTGTTCATACACATTGGATTGACGTGCGCTTTCTTGAGCAAGCAACGGCCCTGCAACCTGTGTGGTGGCCAAAAAGCCAGCCAAAGTTCCGCCCAATGCGGCTACGACAAATTTCTTCATCCTCATCTTTCCTTGTTGGACGTGAACCATTCTTCGGGGTCCACGGGGGAATTGTCCTGTCTGACTTCTATATAGAGCGTTTCTGTACGTTGCTGACCAGCCCCATCACCGGACTGTGACAGAATAGTATCGCCATCCAGTGCATTTCCGCCCATCAAACCCACCGGAGAGTTGGCTGGCAAGACCTGACCCGCTTCTCCATAAACAACATCAAGCCCGGCCAGCACGAACAACAAGCCCGGCTTGGGTTCAAGAATCATCACGTTGCCATACTCTAATAACGGACCACGGTATCGAATTGTAGCAGGCAGTGGCGTTGTCACAAGCGCCCGCGAGCGCGTGGCCAGAACCACACCGGGACGGCGAATGCCTGCGGCATCTGCCTCGCCTGCGTGGCGCAATATCTGGGATTGCACAGGCCATGCCAATGCCCCTTTGCGGGTTTCAATATCCGGCAGATCCGCATCGCTTTCGGATCCAGTTGGTAATTCAGACAGACTGCTGGCAAAGCCCTCCAACGTTTCGCTAGAGGCAATCAACAAAGCCGTCTGAATGGGGTCTTCGGTAAACCGTCGAGGCAAAGTAGTTCGGTCGGCCACTGCTTTGCTTAACTTGGTGCGGGCTTCTTGCACGCCCTTCAGGCCGTCTTGCAGCGTATTCGCGGCACTTTGTTGCAGGCTGCGCAAAATGGCGATCTCTTCAAGGTCATGCCGCACCTTTGCCGCCTCGGCCTCTAGCGCGGGTGTCACGTCGGCCAGTATCATCCCCGACCGTGCGGTGCCAACTGGCCCTTCCGGATGCAGAAACATCACCGGCGTGGGGCCTTGCCCCATCGACAACAACACCCCCATCAGGCGGGCGGTATCGGCGTCCCGCGATTTCAGCTCGCGTTGCAATGCCTCTTCGCGCACAGCCGCCCGACGCAATCCATCACGCATAGCCGTCAGCCCGGTTTCATAGGCATGGATGGTATCTGTCAACGCGCGCACCCGATCACGTGACTTTTCTGCCTTTTGCAAAGACAGGGTCGCCTCTTCCAGTTGTTGCGCGGCCAGACGCGCCAATTCCGCAGGGCTGTCTTGCGCCACAGCCGGTCCAGCAGCGCAAAACGCAACCGTCAGGATCACATGGCGTAAGGTTTTTTTCACGTCAGCAGGCTCCGCCCAGTCATCTCTACAGGTTGGTCCAATCCCATCAATTGCAACAAGCTTGGCGCTAGATCAGCAAGGCGTCCGTCTTTAATCTCCTTACCGTCTGGGCCATTCACCAAAATCACTGGCACAAGGTTGGTTGTATGCGAGGTATGTGGCCCACCTGTCACCGGATCGACCATGGTTTCACAGTTGCCGTGATCTGCGGTGACGATCATGGTGCCGCCCACCTCTTCCAGCGCGGAACGCACTTGACCAAGACCCGCATCCACGGCCTCACAGGCCTGCATCGCCGCTTGCAAATCCCCCGTATGCCCCACCATGTCAGGATTGGCATAATTGGTCACAATCAGATCATAGCCTCCATGGATCGCCGCCACGAATTTCTCGGTCACTTCACCAGAGGACATTTCCGGTTGCAAATCATAGGTCGCGACCTTGGGGGACAAGGGCATGAAACGGTCTTCGCCCTTGGCCGGGGCTTCCTCTCCGCCATTCAAAAAGAACGTCACATGTGGGTATTTTTCGGTTTCTGCGAGACGGAACTGGCGTAATCCTTTTTTGGCCACCCATTCGCCCAACGTGTTCACGATTTCCTGCTTGGGATAGGCCGTCGTCATATAGGTGCTGTGATCCTCGGAGTAATCAACCATCCCCAGCAGGGCAGCCAATTGCGGGCGTTTACCCGTATCAAAGCTGTCAAAATCCGGTTTGCCGATCGCCGCAAGAATTTCACGGGCCCGATCAGCGCGAAAGTTCAGGCAGAACATGCCATCGCCATCTTGTACGCCGGGGTAATTGTTCAACACTGTGGCGCTGATGAATTCATCAGATTCAGATCGGTTATAGGCGGATGTCACCGCCGCGTGGGCGTTGGAGGCATGAATACCTTTACCGTTGATCATTGCATGAAATGCCTCGCCGACACGCTCCCAACGATTGTCGCGATCCATCGCGAAATAGCGCCCCGTCACTGTCGCGATACAAACATTTTCCGGCAGTTGTTCATCCAAGGTATTCAAATAGGTGAACGCCGACTTCGGCGCGACATCGCGACCATCTGTAATCGCGTGCAACACCACGGGGACACCTGCCTCGGAGATCGCGCGTACCGCAGCTAGGATATGGTTGATGTGCCCATGCACACCCCCATCGGAAATCATCCCGATCAGGTGCGCTGTGCCGCCTGATTTCTGCAAGGTTGCGATGAAATCTTTCAACCCAGCGTTTTCGAAAAATGATCCGTCCTCGATTGCCAAATCAATCTGGCCAAGGTCCATTGCGACGACACGACCCGCACCGATATTGGTATGCCCAACCTCTGAATTGCCCATCTGCCCAGTTGGCAATCCGACATCCGGCCCATGAGTGATCAGTTTGGCATTCGGGCAGCTTGACATCATGGCATCAAAGTTTGGCGTCTTTGCCAGATGCGGTGCATTGGCCGTGGTCTCATCGCTTAGGCCCCAGCCATCAAGAATGCATAGGACAACAGGTTTGCGCGAGGACATATTATTTTGCTCCGACTGCTCAATATTTCTGGCCTTTTAACCTGCCCCGACACAGGTTTGAACCGCTTTCTGAGAAACGCGACGACTTAGTATCGACGTTTATGACATAGGGCGTGTACGTTAAAAGAAAAGAGGGTCAATTACGCCCCTCGCGCAGCCATCCGCCAAGCATCAGAATGACCGACACCGCAAGGACAAGCCACGCGGGCAGCAAGGGCACGCGTGTTACGTCCAGCGTTTGAAAGGCATTGCGCGGCGTCAGGCCGATCCACCCTTGGCCAGCGGCGAGACGCCCCGTACGCACATTCCGCACACCCGGTATTCCATCTGCCAGCGCCAAAGCGCCGCCTCGAAACTGCGCAATGACGGGCATCAGAAGATCGGTATTGGCCAAAGGATCTTCAAATTCCCGAGGCGATGCCGGGCCAATACCAATCACCCCAGTCTGGTCGTCACTTTCCAGACGATAGAGACCCAGCTCTGACCCTTTATACAGGGCTTCAAATCGGCCCGGCGCAATTTGTGCCATGGGTAATTCGTGTTTCAGACCCGAAGGTGTGGTGATCACCAGTGGCCCAACATCTTCCTGCAAGGTGTGACGAGTAATGCGCATACGCTGTTCATTGGCCTCTGCCCACAGCGCCTCTTCCTCCAATTCAGGTTCCGCCATCATCCAATGTGCCAGCCGCCGCAACAGCTCCAACTGCGGCCCGCCGCCTTGGTAGCCGCGATCCCACAACCACGCATGATCTGACGCCAACAACGCGACCCGTCCATTGCCAACACGATCCAGAACCAACAAGGGGCTGTCGTTTTGTCCGGTCATCAACACATTGCCGCGTTCTGGCACAATCTCAATCTGGCGCAACCAGCGCCCCCAGCTGTCCTGATCCGGCAAATCTGCTGTCACAGGGTGGCGCATACCCAAATCTGCAACCTTGGGCACAAAGCCATTTTCAAACACATGGGCCGTTGGCCCGGCTGGCAGTATCCGCGCCAGAGGCGAGCGATAAATGCTGTTGGCGCTGGCAAAATCTGGACCTGCAGAAATGAGCACTGCGCCGCCCTGTTGCACATAATTGGCCACGTTGTCCAAATAGGCCGCCGCCAAAATACCGCGTCGTTTATAACGATCAAAGATGATCAGATCAAAATCATTGATCTTTTCCAGAAACAGCTCTCGCGTCGGAAAGGCAATCAGGGACAATTCCCCAACCGGAACGCCGTCTTGTTTTTCAGGTGGGCGCAGAATGGTGAAATGCACCAGATCAACCGAGCTGTCCGATTTCAATAGATTGCGCCACGTGCGCGTACCGGGGTGGGGCTCTCCCGTCACCAGCAAAACACGCAAACGATCCCGTACGCCATTGATCTGAACAAGCGCCGAATTGTTGCGATCTGTGATTTCTCCAATCGCTGAAGGCACCGCAAACTGGATGACATTGCGCCCCCCATGTTTCAGCACCAGCGGCACTTCCACATCCTCATTCAGGGGTATTCTGAAATCCTGCGCCTCGCCTCCGTCTATGGAAATCAACAGATCCACCATACCGTCGCTGGTTGGTGCATTCCCAGTATCCTCAACCTGTAACGTCAGGCGAATTTTCTCGCCAAGGATGCCAAACGCAGGGGCGTTGCGCAGGATCAGACGACGATCCCAATCCGTGTCACGTCCCGTGTGTAACAGATGCATCGGCGCAGGTAGATTTGGAACACGATCCATGTCATGAACTTGCCCATCACTCAGTGCAATGATGCCCGCAATGCGTGACTGTGGCTCTTGGGCTAAAGCATCCGCCAAGGCCGACATCAATTGCGTGCCGCCATCACCTTCAGCATCGGTCACGTTGATCCGCCGCACCTCTGTGTCCGGGCGGGCGAGCAGGCGGGCCTGCATTTGGTCAGCAGCGCGTTGGGTCACCTCGGCACGATCTGCCAAGGATTGACTGGCGCTCTGATCCACCATCATCAGGACAATATCCGGTAATGTCTCGCGCTCTTCACGTTGCAAGACAGGACCACACAGGGCCGCAAGGACAAGCGCGCCCATCAACAAACGAAACGGCCACCCAGCAAGGCCACGCCACGCAGCAAACCCCAGCATCAGGGACAAAACAGCCCCCAATGCAACAATCATCCAAACAGGGGCTAAGGGTTGAAACATCACAATATCTGTCATTGACCCAACCGATCCAGCAATGCAGGCACATGTACCTGATCAGATTTATAATTCCCGGTCAGCACATGCATCACAAGGTTCACACCAAACCGGTTAGCCAATTCGCGCTGATGTTCTCCGGCATAGCCACGCCCAACGGGATAAAGTGGGTTGCCGCGCCCATCAGTCGCCCACGCGGCCGCCCAATCATTGCCACCGATGACCACCGGCGTCACGCCGTCGTTGAGGTTACGAAACGGAATGCCTTCGATCTTTTCGGCATCCGGTGGGGCGGCCTCGACCCAGACGTCGTGGCTGTTGTAACGTCCTGGAAAATCACGCAACAAATAGAACGTGCGGGTCAATACGTGATCATCGGGCAGAACTTCGAGAGGCGGAATGTCCAGTGGCGCGGCAAGTCGCTGCAACTTGCGTCCATTGGGGCTTGTGCTGCCAAAGCGGGCCACATCCGCATCGCGCGTATCAAACAGGATCATGCCGCCCGACCGTAGATAAGTATTCAGTCGGGCATAGGCTTCTTTGCTGGGAATGGGTTGGGTCGAGCTGATTGGCCAATAAATAAAAGGATAGAACGCCAATTCATCCATTTCCAGATCAACGGCAACAGGGGATTCCGGTTCCACTGACGTTCTGAAAAACAGCGTTTCAGACAGGCCGCGCAGCCCATCGTTGGACAGCGTATCCAAATTTCGATCACCCGTCACCACATAGGCAAGTGACACCTCGCCGCTTCCGCTTGGGTCTTGTTGGGCGCGGCCATCCTGCGGGGTCATAAACGCCGCGATCACCATTACTGCCGTAGCCCCCATACGATGCAAGCGCCCAGATACCGCCAAAGATGCCACAATATCCACGATCACCAAAACCAACGCCAATGATAAAAACACCCCGCTCAGATCGCGTGTCACAGACACATCCACGCCGCGCACCGTGATGCGCGAAGGCCAAAACATTTCCGGCAAGGCCTGATCCGATGTCATCACATTCAGCGCAACAACGCGATCCATAGATTGATACAGACCAGGCAACAGGTCTTGCCCGAACTGACGGTTGGTCAGAATCTCTCCTGCGATGCCAGAGAGTGCCTGACCATCCTGCAACCGCCCCTGCCCATCCATAACACGCAGTGGTTGCCAGATGGTGTCGTCAAGTTGTTCTGGCGTAAATTCATCCACAGATCGCAACACCGCCAGCCGTTCCAGCATCTGAACAAACAAGCCCGACAGCGGCAGGCTTGACCATTCCGCATTGGCGGTCACATGAAAAAGCACCACCTGCCCTTGCCCGACGGTTTTACGGGACACAAGCGGCGTACCGTCAGACAGTTCGGCAATCACGCGATCTGCAAGCGTGGGATCAGGTTGCGCGACAACCTGCGAGCGCACTTGAATATCGGCGGGAATGGGCAGGCCAAAAAACGGGCTGGTTTCGGGGAACGGGGCCAGTGTTTTGGGTTCTCCCCAACTCATCGCACCACCAACGCTGCGTCCACCTGTTCGCAGGCGCACCGGCATCAGGGGATGTTCCGTGCGGCGACTGACTTCACTTGCGGCAAGCCGTGGGCCTGCAAATCGCAGCAACGTTCCGCCGCCTTCCAGCCAATCCAGCAATGCCGCCTCTTCAGCCACTGCGATGGTGGCCACATCTGCCAGCACAATCACATCCGGATTGGCAGGTAACATGTCAATCAACGCGCCTTCGATAACGTCGGCATTTGGCGCCAACGCCTGACGTAGATAATGCAGGGGCGACAACAGCTCCAATCCTTCGCGATCTGCTCGCCCGGCAATCAAGGCGACCTCGCGCCGACGCAAACTGTCACCAGACAAGACGGTCGTTGCCGCAGACCTGTGCCCGGCCAGTTCAAACCGCGTCAGCCGTGCCCGAAGCTCTGCTGGCAGATTAAGCCCCACTTCGGCTGTCAGATCGCCCGCCTGAAATGTCAAAGGCACAGCGGCCAGCACTTGATCCTGCCCAGCAAGATCCCGGCCATGAGCCTCTAGTGTTTCCTGTTGTGTCGCGGTAGCGCGTGACCGTGTTGCCGACACCACAATGGTGCCGTCCTTAAGGTTTGGGGCATGCACGCCAACAACACCACGGCCGGTTTCAAACACCTGAACTGTACCTTCGCGTTCCAATGCTGCCAGCAGATCCTCACGTCCCTCCCAGCGCAGCCCATCCGACAGCCAATAAGTATCAAACCCTCGACCCTTTAGGGCCCCTATCACAGGAGCAAAGGTCTCGGGGCTTGGCTGCCATGGCTGTGGTGCGAACCCTACAATCTTTGACTGCCACGCGCCTGCGGGTTGGAACAAAGGCACCTCTGGCGTGGTCAATTGAATCATTGCCACCGGACGGGCGGCCAGTGTGAATTCCTCAAGCATTCCGGTCAGCATTTGTTGATGGGCAGCCCAGCTATCACCGCTTGCCCAACCGCCATCCAGCACGATCAAGACAGGCGCATCACTGGCTTGGTCGGCTCCCTTGGGTTTCAACAATGGTCCTGCACATCCCACAATCAGTGCAGCCAACGCCAGCATACGCAGCACAAGCAACCACAAAGGGGTGCGATCGCTGACCGCATCCTCATCCTGCAATCCCAATAGCAAGATCACACCGGGAAAGCGTCGTTTCAAAGGTGCAGGCGGGATGGCCCGCAGCAACAGCCACAACAGGGGCAGCCCGACCAATGCGGCCAGCAACAAAGGGTTGGCAAATGCAAGCGTCAAGCCGGCCATTACCTGCCCCCATCCAATGCGCGATACAGCCACAACATGGCCTGCTGCGCGGATCGGTCGGTCACGTGGCAGTGATACTGCCAGCCCGCCGCTTTACACAGTTTGGTCAGCTCATCCTTACGATCTGCCAAACGCGCCAAATACCGATCTTTCAATTCACTGGCTTTGCGGGTCTCATGATTTAAACTGCCCGCGATGCTTTGGAAAACGGTGCGCCCCTGAAACGGAAACGTCTCTTCTGCAGGGTCCAACACTTGCATCAAAACCCCACGCACACCGCGATCTGCGGCCTTTTCCAAAGCCACACGCACGCCCTCGATATCCCCAAGAAAATCCGAAAGAAACACAGCGCGAGCATGGGGCAACATGGCGCGGGCCTCGGGTACGCCATAATCCGTGTCGTTATCTTGCAAAAGCGCCATAGTCAGACGTTCAATCTGTTCTGTTCCGCGTCGTGGCGGCAAAGTTGTGCCCGTCAAACCAACGCGCTCCCCGCTGCGCAGCAACAGGATGCCAATCGCCAGCCCCAAAACCTTGGCCCGTTCCGCCTTGTGCGGTAGATCATTGGCTGAGGAAAACCGCATTGATGCTGCACTGTCGATCCACAACATGACCGACTGTGCAACTTGCCATTCGCGTTCACGCACAAATTGCGCATCCGATTTCGCAGAGCGTCGCCAATCCACCATACGGGCACTGTCGCCCGGCTGAACTGGTCGGTATTGCCAGAAATCATCCCCCATCCCGGCGCGTCGCCGCCCATGTTCGCCCAACAAAATTGTGCCTGCCAGTTGCTCAGCTTGCGCCAACAATGTGGGCAAACGCGCGGCTTGCGCTTCAGCTTGCGTGCGTAGATGGGTAAAAGTGGGCGAGGATTTGTTCACGCAGCGATCTCGATTTTGCCAATGCGCGCAGCAGTCTTGGCAATCAAATCGCCCAGATCATCCCCACGCGCCCGTGCCGCGAAATTCAATGCCATGCGATGCACCAAAACAGGGTGTGCCAAATCCAGAACATCCTCTGCCGAAGGCGACAAGCGCCCATCCAACAAGGCCCGCGCCCGCGCCATCAACATCAGCGCCTGTGCGGCCCTTGGCCCCGGCCCCCACGCTACATTTGCGCGAATATCTTCGCCGGATGACGCGTCTTCAGGTCGAAATGCGCGCACAAGATCAAGGATCATCTCAACCACCGTTTCGCCAACCGGCATCCGCCGAACTAAATCCTGCGCCGCAATCAACTCAGCTGCGGAAAACACCTCATGCGCGACCTCTTCTTCAATCCCAGTGGTGGCAATCAGAATATCACGTTCGGTATCGCGATCCGGATAGGGCACATCAATCTGAACCAAAAAGCGGTCAAGCTGTGCCTCAGGCAGCGGGTAGGTGCCCTCTTGTTCAATTGGGTTTTGCGTGGCCAACACGTGGAATGGAATATCCAAATCACGATCTTCGCCTGCAACTGTGACTTTGCGTTCCTGCATTGCCTGCAACAGTGCAGATTGCGTCCGCGGACTGGCACGGTTGATTTCATCCGCCATCAGTAACTGACAGAAAATCGGCCCCCGAATAAACTTGAAAGCGCGCGCGCCATCCGCGCCAGTTTCCAGAACTTCGGCGCCCAGAATATCAGCAGGCATCAAATCGGGCGTGAACTGCACCCGCTTACCGTCAAGCCCCATGACCGTAGACAATGTTTCCACCAGACGCGTCTTACCCAACCCCGGCAGGCCCACCAGCAATCCATGCCCACCACACAACAGCGCCGCCAACGTCAGCTCAACCACGCGCTCTTGTCCGATGAACCGCTTGGTGATCACCGCCTTTGCCTGACACAGCTTTTCACCCAGCGCCTCAATTTCTGTCACCAGATCGGCGTGTTCGGCCATGACAAATCTCCTGCTATTCCTATATGCTTGTATGAACAGTAACGCGCCTGACAGAAATGGCAAAAACAATGAGTGAACAAAACATCGTGAAACCCTCTGCTGAAGGGATTGCTGCCTCTGCGCGTGCTATCAAAGGCGAACGAAAAGACAAAGGCCTGCCGCCCATTCATCTGTGGAATCCACCGTTTTGCGGGGATTTGGACATGCGCATCGCACGTGATGGGTCTTGGCATTATCTTGGGTCACCCATCGGCAGGTTTGAGCTTGTGAAGTTGTTTTCTTCTATCTTGTTGAGAGAAGGCGATGACTATTTCCTTGTTACACCAGTGGAAAAAGTTGGAATCACCGTTGATGACGCCCCTTTTGTTGCCATTGATTTTGAAGCAACAGGCGCAGGCCTTGATCAGGTTTTGACCTTTGAAACCCATGTCGGAGATTTCGCCATCGCAGGGCCGGACCATCCGATCCGGGTACAACGTAATCCTGAAACGGGCGAACCTGCCCCGTATATCCTAATCCGATCCAACCTTGAGGCGCTGATTGATCGCAAAAGTTTTTATCGACTCATCGATCTTGGCACACATCATGACCACGACGGCATCAGTTGGTTTGGTGTATGGTCCAGCGGTCAATTTTTCCCGATCATCCCATCAGAGGATCTGGCCTAAGGCACCTGTTGTCGGCGGCGCTTTTGCGCAAGGACCACACCGGCGATCACAACTGCCGCGCCCAAGGCCCGCTGCCAGTTCCAGCTTTCGCCAAGCATCATCATCAACAACATCACATAAAATGGCACGATGTTGATGTGGAAAGAGGCAACAGCAACCCCAAGCTTTCCAACGGTTGCGATCCACATCACCTGTGACAAGGCCATGCCGGCAATGCCAAAAACCACCAAAAGCCCCATTTGAGCCGCATCAATTCTATGGCTGGGAAACTGTGCCATTCCGAGCCTATGGCTGACCAACAGCGCGACCACCGTTGCAATACACCCGCCCGCCAAGGTTATGGTCGTACGTCCCAAGGGTGACAAATGTGGAAAGTCGCGAACTGAATAATGGCTTCCCAAGGCAAAAAGAACCACCGAAGCCATTGCCACCAACGCCCCCATTCCAAGGTTGCCAACCGTGGCCGATCCGGTGGCGACAACACCGCCAATCACAGACAAAGCCAACCCAATTACAAACGTCAAACGCAATCTTCGCGTTCGCGCCACCAGCTCAATTACGGCACCGGCGATTGGCATCGTGGCCACCAAAATAGCAACAGTCACAGCATCGGTGAGCTGTTGTGCCACCAACAGCAAATAGGACCCGGCACCGAAGGTCAGCCCGCCCAGCAAAGCCCCATGCCCCCAACGCGCATTCAGCACTACTCTTGGGCCTTCTATCAGCGCCCACAGTGGTACAAGAAATGCGGTCACCAATACAAATCGCACTGCATTTAGGGTAAGTGGGTCCCAATCTTGTAACAAAATCTCTGCGGCCGGAAACGCCAATGCCCAAGTCGACGCCGCAGCAATACCCAAGGCATTCCCAGTCACAATCTGTCGGCGTGCAGCAAATATCGCACCGTCGGGGTCGTAGCTGTACGCCATGCCCTGACCTTCCAAATATTATGTAAAAAGACGCCGCTCCACGTACGAGCCGCTCTACCAGAGTTCCCAAAACCACCCGAGCGCGCTTGTTCATTATCGACATAATGTCGCTTTCAACCCTTTCCGCTGACATACGTGGTGCGATATGACGCGCAAAAGGAGCAACCCAAATGCCAAAATTTGCCGCCAACCTGTCCCTGCTTTTTCAAGAGCATCCAATGCTGGATCGTTTTGAGGCCGCACGTGTGACGGGATTTGACGCGGTTGAAATGCTCTTTCCCTATGACTATCCAACACAAGAAATTGCCGCAGCACTTGCACGCAATACCTTGCCTCTTGTCCTGATCAACACACCCACCCCTGACTGGGATACAGGCGGCAGAGGGTGCGCGGCGCTTTCAGGTCACGAAGACCGGTTTCGTCAGCGATTTGAACAAGCGGTGAGTACAGCAACCGCCCTGAATGCCAAATTCATTCACATTATGTCCGGTCTGGCCCAAGGCCCGGCGGCAATGGATACGCTGATCGCAAATCTTGATTGGGCCGCACGCCACGCGCCCAATCAACCTCTGACCATTGAACCCATCAACCCGATCGACATGCCCGGATATTTTCTGAATTCATTCGATCAAGCGGCCATCATTCTAGATGCAGTCAATGCACCAAACCTTGCGCTGCAATTTGATGCGTATCACGCCCATATGATCACTGGCGATGTCATAAAAACGTGGGACACCCACGGCCACCGCGCAGCACATGTTCAAATCGCTGGCGCGCCCGGTCGACACGAACCCACGGCGTGCGACATCGACTATCTTGCATTTTTCGCGCGTTTGAATGCTGAAAGCTATCCCGGATATGTCAGCGCCGAATACTTACCCCGCACCACCACATCCGCAGGTCTGGATTGGCTCCCTCTGACCTAGGGTTTTTCTTGGTCAGATTACCTTTCCCTGCCTTGTTGTTTTAGTGTGCTTCGGCCCAATGAGCGCCTTGCCCAGCATCCACGATTAAGGGAACGTCCAGCTTCACCGCAGGATCTGCCGCCCCTTGCATCACATCGCGTGCGGCTGCAATCGTGTCTTCGACCGCATCTTTGGCCACCTCAAAGATCAATTCATCGTGCACCTGCAACAGCATCTTGGCAGGCAAATCCGCAATCGCCGCTGGCATCCGCACCATAGCACGGCGAATGATATCCGCCGCTGTGCCCTGAATGGGTGCATTGATTGCCGCGCGATAAGCAAACCCTGCGCGCGGCCCTTTTGAATTGATTTCTGGCATATGGATTTTACGCCCAAACAGCGTTTCCACATAAAGATGCTCCTTGGCAAATTCCTTGGTGCTGTCCATGTATTTGCGAATACCGGGGAAACGTTCGAAATAACGATTGATGAAATCCTGTGCCTCGGCGCGCGGAATACGCAGGTTGCGCGCCAGACCAAACCCCGAAATGCCGTAAATCACACCAAAGTTGATCGCTTTGGCCTGACGGCGAATTTCTGGCGTCATCTCATCCAAAGGCACGCCAAACATTTCACTTGCGGTCATGGCGTGAATATCAAGCCCATCGCGGAACGCTGCCTTCAACGGCTCAATATCAGCGATATGGGCCAAAATGCGCAGTTCAATCTGGCTGTAATCAAGGCTGACCAGAACATTGCCCGGTGCTGCGACAAAGGCTTCGCGAATGCGACGACCTTCTTCGGTACGCACCGGAATGTTTTGTAAGTTCGGATCGGTCGACGCCATCCGCCCCGTGTTCGCCCCTGTCTGCACATAAGACGTGTGCACGCGTCCGGTGTCTGGGTCGATATGATCCTGCAAAGCATCGGTATAGGTTGATTTCAGTTTGCTCAGCTGTCGCCAATCCAGCACACGCGCGGGCAGATCATGTTCTGTTGCCAGATCTTCAAGAACATCCGCCCCGGTCGCATAGGCCCCGGTTTTACCCTTCTTGCCGCCCGGCAATTCCATCTCATCGAACAGAATTTCACCCAGCTGTTTCGGGCTGCCCACGTTGAACGGGCGCCCGGCCATTGCGTGAATATCCGCCTCAAGCCCGGCCATCTTTTGGGCAAACGTGTTGGACATCCGGCTGAGTGTATCGCGATCCACCAGCACGCCGTTCATCTCCATCTGCGCCAACACAGGCACAAGCGGTCGTTCCAGTGTTTCATACACATTTGTCACCTGCGCGCGGTGCAATTGTGGTTTAAACAATTGCCACAAACGCAGGGTAACGTCAGCATCTTCTGCCGCATATTTAACAGCATCCTCAACTGGAACCTTATCAAAGGTAATCGCCGACTTTCCTTTCCCCAACAAAGTCTTAATCGAAATCGGTTGATGTCCCAGATACCGTTCGCTTAACGCATCCATGCCATGGTTATGTTCGCCTGCATGCATCGCGTATGACATCAGCATCGTGTCATCAATCGGGGCGACATTGACACCGTAACGCGTAAACATCTTGCAATCATACTTGGCATTCTGAAACACCTTGAGGATGCTTTCATCCTCTAGCATCGGTTTGAGAATATCCAAGGCCTCTTGCAAGCCCATCTGACCCTCGGCCAGCTCATCACTGCCAAATAGATCATCGCTTGCGCCTTTTTTGTGGGCGAGCGGAATGTAACATGCCTCGCCTGCCTCGACACACAGCGAAATGCCCACAAGGTCGGCCTGCATTTCGTTCAACCCTGTGGTTTCGGTATCCACCGCAATCCACCCACGGCCATAAGCCTGATCCACCCATGTGCGCAAAGCTTGCGCATCTTGCACCCACTCATACGCCTCAGGATCAATCGGTTTCGCTTCGGGCGCAGCGCCGGTTTCTTCACTTCGAACAGGTGTTTCAATCACAGGGGCTTCAACACCTAACTGCTGCGAAATCCGCTTGGTGAGCGTGCTGAATTCCATTTGCGCTAAAAAGGCGAGTAATGTGTCTGGGTCTGGCTCTTTGACCTCAAGGTCTTCAAGCGAAAATCCAAGCGTCATAGTGCAATCCAACTGCACCAACTGCTTGCTCAGCTCAATCTGCGCGCGGTTGTCCACAAGGCTTTGTCGGCGTTTAGGCTGTTTGATTTCTCCGGCGCGATCCAGAAGGCTCTCAAGATCACCGTATTCATTGATCAGCAAAGCAGCGGTCTTGATCCCAATTCCCGGCGCACCCGGCACGTTATCCACGCTGTCACCGGCAAGCGCCTGCACATCCACAACGCGTTCTGGTCCAACACCGAATTTCTCAACCACGCCATCGCTGTCGATGCGTTTGTTTTTCATGGCATCAAGCATTTCCACGCCGTCGCCCACCAGTTGCATCAAATCCTTGTCGCTACTGATGATTGTCACACGTCCGCCTGCATCACGCGCCTGACAAGCCAGAGTGGCAATTATGTCGTCAGCTTCAAATCCTTCAATCTCTTCGCAGGCGATATTAAAAGCCCGCGTTGCATCGCGCGTTAACGGAAATTGCGGGCGCAAATCTTCGGGCGCGGGGGGACGGTTTGCTTTGTACAGATCATACATGTCGTTGCGAAACGACTTACCTGAATGATCGAAAATCACCGCTGCATGGGTGGGTGCATCGGACCCAGTGTTAGCCTCAACATACCGGTGCAGCATATTGCAAAACCCGGCCACAGCCCCAACAGGCAAGCCATCCGATTTGCGCGTCAAGGGCGGCAGGGCGTGATAGGCGCGAAAAATAAAGGCGGACCCGTCAATCAAATGCAGATGATGGCCTTTGCCGAATTTATTTTCCATGACGCGCTCTCCGTTTGTTGTGCTCTGTTGTGCCACGTGGGGAAGGTTGGTGCCAGTGCCCAAATGTCCATGTGACAGAGAATTCAGCTTGGCTTTAGGTGCACAGTCCAAACAACAATAACGCCACGTGCAATGGTCTTGCCAAGCTGCACGGCACTGCGTACCACTTTCGTTGAACTACGGAGATCAGGTATGACACACCTTTGGGTACGCGCAGAACAGCGTTTGAACGAAGACCGCGTTGGATTGACGCCAGAAGGCGCCGCGCAATTGCTGGCCAAGGGGATACGCGTCACGGTCGAAGAAAGTCAAAACCGCATTATCCCGATTGATGGATATCGCGCAGCGGGATGCGAAATCGCCACTGAAAACAGTTGGCCCAATGCACCGCATGATGCCATTATCTTTGGCCTGAAAGAACTACCCGAAGATGGCACGTCCCTACCGCATCGCCACATTATGTTTGGCCATGCCTTTAAAGGGCAACATTCAGGCAAGGCCTTGTTGCAACGCTTTAAGGCTGGAAGCGGTACCCTGTATGATCTCGAATACCTAGTGGATGAAACCGGGCGCCGTGTTGCCGCCTTTGGGTATTGGGCTGGATATGCAGGTGCGGCGGTAACACTAAAGGCATGGGCCGCGCAAAAGCGCCGCGAGATTTGCCAAACGGTCTCGGCCTATCCCAATAAAGACGCGCTGATGGCCGATCTAGGAACAGAGCTTGATACTTTGGACCGCGCGCGCCCTACGGCCATTGTTATTGGCGCATTGGGTCGGGTTGGCACAGGGGCTGCCGATTTGCTTGAGTCGATGGGCGTTTCTGTCACCAAATGGGATATGGCCGAAACCGCAACCGGTGGGCCGTTTCCTCAAATCCTTGAACATGATCTGTTCCTGAACTGTATCTTTGCACGTCCCGGAACCCCCGTTTTCGTGCCCAATTCCGCCAAGACTGCCACACGCAATCTGACCGCTATCGGTGATGTGGCCTGTGATCCGGAAAGCGATTACAACCCGGTACCGGTTTATGATCGCGCCACAACATGGGGCGCACCGGCATTACGCGTGCATGACGCACCGCCTTTGGATGTGATGGCGATTGATAACCTGCCATCCATGTTACCATTAGAAAGCTCGCAAGATTACGCGGACCAATTGCTTGGCACATTGATGCAACTGGATGATCTGGATGCAGGCGTCTGGACCCGTGCCAAGGCTGATTTCATAACACATACTAGAGACATGTAAGGGAGGACGAAACATGACAATCCACTGGTGTGGCACCGGCCTCTCAGCCATTCCCGGCCTGCGACGTCTGATCAAGGCGGGGCATGATGTGACCGTCTGGAACCGAACCACTGCCAAGGCGCATGAAGCAGTTGGCGATCTGACCGACAACATCAAAGCCTTTGATTTAGATGCCCTTGGCGCAGATGTCGGCGTGGGCGATGTGGTTGTTTCCATGTTGCCGGGCGATTGGCATGTGCCCGTGGCTGAGTTGTGCATCGAAAAAGGTGCGAATTTCGTATCTTCATCCTATATCGCGCCAGAAATGCGCGCGCTGGATGATGCAGCCAAAGCAGCCGGTATCGCCTGTGTGAACGAGGTCGGACTTGATCCCGGTATTGACCATCTGATGGCGCATAACCTAGTCGCGGATTACCGTGCATCATCAGATGCCTATAACGCGTCCAACGATTTGTCATTCATCTCGTATTGCGGCGGTATCCCCAAAATACCAAATCCGTTCCGCTATAAATTCAGCTGGTCCCCCCTTGGTGTGCTCAAGGCGCTGCGCAGCCCCTCAAAATCCATCCGAGATTTTGCGGAATTCAATGTCGCTCGACCATGGGATGCGATTAGCAGTTATCAGGCTCCGCTGCCTGCTCCCGAAAGCTTTGAGGTCTATCCAAACCGCGACAGCCTGCCGTTTATGGAAGATTACAAATTTGACACCGACTGGCGCGTCAAGGAATTCGTGCGGGGCACACTGCGCCTGAACGGATGGGCCGATGCATGGGCGGATGTGTTTGCCGAAGTCGAAACTTTGTCAGGGCCCGAAGGCGATGCGCGCCTTAAGGAAATGTCAGATGGGTTCTGGGCAGAAAATGGGTATGACGAAGGCGAACCTGATCGCGTTGTCATGTGTGTTGCCCTAAAGGCGGAAAAAGACGGTGCAGACGTGTATCACAAGACCTATGTGATGGACGCATGGGGCGATGAAAACGGAACAGCAATGGCGCGTCTTGTATCTATTCCGGTATCACTTGCGATCGAAGCCGTAATGCGCGGCGATATCCCGGCAGGCGTCAGCGCCGCACCCGGTGATCCAAAACTATTCAATGCATGGTTGGGAGAGGTCGATAAGTTGGCCCAACATCTGACCGTTGTGGACCACCTGTAAGGTAATAAAATGCGCCATTGGGAAACATCACCCCGTGGCGCATTAATCATCCACGACGAACCAAATCATCCTCGGCGTCTGTTAAATCTATGCCCAGCGCATCCATGCCATTTTCCAGATGGTCAGATAGATGCGGCGACCCAATCAGGTAATCCGCTGTGGGCACAGTCGCCTCGCGCCGCGCAGTTGCAATGGCTTCCACCAATTCTTCCGCATCAAAACTATCACGACCAATCCACATGATGGCGACAAGGCTGGCTTTTTCATCCTCGTTCAATCGATCAATAAACCCGCGCAATTCGCCTTCGGCACGATCCAATTCGCGTGCCATCAGGACCACTTGTGCCACTTTCCAAGGTGTAATTTCCAACATGTCGCGTCTCCTAAGGGTGTGATTACATCCCATCACACCTTTATCTACGCGTCCTGTCCTTGATCTTGCTCAAACTGGGTCAGGACGCCGCGCGGCTTTTGAAAACAACGATCAAGAACAGGATCATTGACACCACTGCCAGCAAAGACCCCACTTTGGCCATTGCCTCTCCCGTTTCCTGAATGGCCATGACGATACCGGGCACAACAATCACAACGCTTAACACCGCCGTGCCAAAATGTAGTTTGGGTAACACCCCTTCGGCCGCGTCTGGCACAGCGTGATAGTAGAATCCAAACACCGAAAACAGAACAAACCCCAACAGATTCAAATGCGCATGTGCTGGGGACAGAGTATGATCCCCTGTCGCGGACATGCCAATGCCCCAAATCATCCCAACCAGTACACTGACAATTCCAAGTACAAAAAAGTTGAATGCCAATCCGCGCATTTTCCTGTTCCTTCCATTTCCCCAAGAACAGGATAATCCGACACCTTTTATAAAAGCAAATCCGGAACGAAACACGTCGCAAGTCACGCGGGACATTAGCCTTTGGTCAGAGGTACAACCTTGTCGACATCTGCGGCCAATTCTTCAAAATCGAAATTGTCCAAGCGACGCGCACGTCGCCCGGCCTTGTCGGCCGAAATCTTGATGTCCGCAACATCTTTTGCCGCCTGATTGAAATGGCGATCCAGATTTTCCACCCGCGTCCCAAGGCGATCCACATCGGCATACAGCAGGCCAAGCTCCTTGCGAATGGCACCTGCTTGTTCCTGCATTCGCGCGTCTTTCAAAATAGCGCGCATGGTGTTGAGTGTTGCCATGCAAGTGGTGGGAGACACGATCCAGACCCGCGCAGAAAATCCTTCACGCACGATGTCGGGAAAGTTAGCGTGCAGTTCTGCATACACTGCCTCTGATGGAAGAAACATCAACGCACCGTCGGCGGTTTCACCTTCAATGATATATTTCTGCGAAATCGCTTTGATGTGGGCGCGCACAGCGGTTTTCATCATCCGCGCCGCATCGTTCAATTCTGCTTGTGTATTTGCATTTCGCAGCGCCTCATAAGCCTCTAACGGGAATTTGCTGTCCACCACAATGGGGCCGGGCGGATTAGGTAAATGGATCAGACAATCCGCGCGTTTGCCGTTGCTGAGAGTCGCTTGTAACGTAAAACTGTCACTTGGTAGGGCCTTTGTCACAATATCATTCAATTGAATTTCGCCAAAGGCGCCGCGCGTTTGTTTGTTGCTTAGGATGTCTTGCAGGGACAACACATCACCAGACAATTTGGTGATATTGGCCTGTGCTTTGTCGATCGCCGAAAGACGTTCCTGCAACTGCCCTAAGGATGTGGCTGTACGGCGCGACGTACCTTGCAGGTTTTCGTTCATCTTTTCACTGACATTGGCCAGGCGCTGTTCCATTAGTTGCAAAACATTGGCCTGACTGGCGGCTTGGGATTCTGCCACATGCGTCAAACCGCCCGAAAGCTGCTGTTGCCCATCCGCCAACGATTGAACCCGTTGGCCGAGCGCACCCAATTGATGCGCCAAAGGCTCTGCCATACGGGCCGACCGCCCTGCTGCATGCACAGTCATAATCAACAACACCACGATCAAAGCCGCGATTGCCAGTGCCACCAGTTCCAGCGCACCCAAAGTTATATCTCCGATGGTAATCATGTCCGTCCGAACAGCCGTTCTATATCGGCCAGTTTGAGTTCTACATACGTGGGGCGGCCATGGTTGCATTGACCGGAATGTGGTGTAGCCTCCATCTCTCGCAGCAGCGCATTCATTTCATCCGCACGCATTCGACGCCCAGAGCGGATTGAACCGTGACAGGCCACACGACTGAGGATCGCCTCGACCTGTGCCTGCACAAGCAGACTCTCGCCCTGATCATCGAGTTCATCCAAAATATCAAGGATCATCGCACGAGCGTTGATTTCACCCAGAATGGCCGGTGTTTCACGCACGGCAACGGCCGTTCCCCCAAAGGGTTCGATGGTCAGGCCAAACCGTGCCAAATCATCGGTCACAGACAACAGGCGCGCGCAATCACCTTCCGAAAGTTCGATGATTTCTGGAATAAGCAAGGCCTGCGCGGCAACACCGTTTTCGGTCATTTGTTTTTTGAGACGTTCATACACGAGCCGCTCATGTGCCGCGTGTTGGTCAACGATCACCATGCCATCGGCCGTTTGCGCAATGATATAGTTTTCATGCACTTGGCCGCGCGCTGCGCCCAATGGGTTTTCTTCAACGGCCCGCTCATCAGTCCCTTGTGGTCCTTCTTCGCTGTCGAATACACGGCCAGACAACCCTGCCCCAGCCTCTGCAAATCCCGGCATATGAGATGGCGCAGGCTCGTGCACAGGGGCCTGTGCCTGATACCCCGCAATACGCGCGCCCAAGGATGGGCGATCCATCTGATACACGCGCCCAGCCGGTACTTCGGGGCGCATTGCCCCAAGCGTCGCCCCTGCCACGGTGGTCGAGGCGCGGTGCCCAGCCTCTGCCAGCGCATGGCGCAGCGACGACACAATCAATCCACGCGCCATTCCTGGATCGCGAAACCGGACTTCGGATTTGGCAGGGTGCACGTTCACATCGACCAACTGCGGATCGCAATCAATAAACAACGCTGCCGCAGGATGACGGTCACGTGACAAAAAATCGAAATAGGCGGCACGCAAGGCGCCTACCAACAGTTTGTCCTTAACTGGCCGCCCATTCACAAACAGATATTGCGCCACGTTTGAGCCGCGCGAATAGGTTGGCAGCGCAGCATACCCAATCAAGCGAAGCCCTTCGCGTTCTGCGTCGATACGCAATGCGTTTTCAGCAAATTCCGCGCCCAAAATACGCGCAAGACGGCCATGCAGCGCATCAAACAGGTCGCCACTTTCGCCATCTGCGCGAAAGGTTATACGCCCTTCGCCACCACCGGATACATCGCGCAGTGTAAACCCAATAAAGGGTTCCGCCATTGCCAGACGTTTGACCACATCGCCAATCGCCTGCGATTCCGCACGATCAGAACGCATGAATTTTAGGCGCGCGGGTGTCGCAAAAAACAAATCCCGCAATTCAACAATCGTGCCCCCACCCAAGGCCGCAGGTTTAACCGCCCCCATAGCGCCACCAGACACGGATACAGTCGCCGCATCCTGCCCAGCTGCGCGCGACGTGATCGTCAAACGCCCAACCGCACCAAGGGATGGCAAAGCCTCTCCGCGAAAACCAAAGGTGTGGATGTCCAACAGGTCCGACCCGTCGATTTTAGATGTTGCATGGCGTGACAATGCCAAAGGCAATTGATCCGGCGACATACCACATCCGTCGTCGCTCACCCGGATCAGCGTCTTGCCACCATCAGCAATTGCAACCTCAATCCGTGTGGCCCCGGCATCAATCGCGTTCTCGATCAACTCTTTCACTGCGGAGGCTGGGCGTTCCACCACTTCGCCTGCCGCAATGCGATTGATCGCGCCATCATCCAATTGCCGAATAATCGGTTGATTTTCGCCTATTTTGGGGTTTTCCTGTAGCATACCGCGAAATCTAGCATGCCTGACATCGATTCTGCCACTGTAATCACGCCCTTTTTGGAAGTCCGGTTAAAACCAAGCTCGCCCGCGATATGACTTGGGTAAACGCATCGAGACATCAGGGCCATCCAGCGCAGCAACCGCCCGCGCCACCTGCATTTGGCTTTCGGCACTTAGGGCTCGGATCTCTGGTCTGGAGGAGCCATGCTTTCGTGGAATGGTCGGGTTGGTGTTGATTTCAAACAGGATCACTTGCCCGTCTTTCACCATATAATCAGCGCGCCCATATTCGATGCCCGCGTGTTCAAACAATCGTTTCAGCTGCTCTGCATGGTGATTTTCACGCACCACCTGCTGCATGTATGCAAACTCTTTTTCCGACGGCAAACCAAGCGTGCCATATTTTACGAAAGGCGCATTTTCAAACACTGGCAAACCGGCAAACACCTGATTTGCGATGCGATAAGACGTATACCGCATCCACACACCCTCGCGCACAGGCGCATCGACAAATTGCGTCACCAAAATGAAATGCAACGGAATCCCGGCGCGACGCAAAGCGATCAAAGCATCATCCAATTCCGCCTGCGAATTCAAAATCCCCCCCAACGGGTGATCATGACTCCCCTCGGACTTTAGAAAAACCGGGAAATCCGACGCCTCAAGGCTTGGTGACATCTCTGCGCGCCACACTTTATATGGGTTCATCCCTGAGCGATGCAATGAATGCAAAAGCTCAAACCGTTCCATGACCCGGCCCGGACGATTCAGCACCCGAACACCTTGTTCTTGGAAAAATTTGGCCAATTTGGTCACGGCCATTTGGCGTTCATAATCAAGACGATCAAAATCGGTAAAGACCACGGCACTTGCACGCAAATGTCGATACCTGCGAAACAACCAACTATAGCTGCGCGTGCGTGCAGGAACGCGCGCACCCTTTGCCTGATGAATGCCACACGTCGTATATTTGTGGGCAAAAGTGGTAAACAGATAGATCATGTTCTAACTTGAATTGTTGGCCCGGATATACGAAGGTTTCTGACAATCAAAAGCATAGTGGAGGACAGAATGATGTCTAACGAAAAGAAACTTGATACTGGAAAGTTGCTTGGCTTTGATCGCGACGGCAACTGCATGTGGGGCGAAATTATTGAAGGTGACGATAAATCTTCGGCCATCAGTGCGCTGACCGGTGCTGTAAAACCGGCAGGTGCCGTTAAACCAGCCGGCGCTGTAAAACCAGTTGGTGGCGTTAAAGGATAACGTTGAAATCTGCGCGGGGTCCTGTGCATTCTTCCCCCCAGATAGATGTCGGCCGTGGCATCGTGCTGAGACTCGCAGAGAGTCTTGGGCATATTGCGCAATCTGGTGTGCTTAAAAATAACGATCTCCAAGATACGCTTACCTCACTGGGCGGAAGCCTTGAAAATGGCGCGCGCCTTCATCCCGAAGGATTTGCGTGCTATTTCGCGATGCTGCGTGCATTGAATGACAACCAGTTGAGCGCGGCCCAAACAGCAGCGCAAGCCATGGCAACATACGAATTACCGGGAAAGGTTGTTCCAACTATTCGCCCGTTGCACGACACGTTTTTCCTTCCGGAACAAGCGCAACAGATGCGCGCCCATTTTGCGTCTGACAGCCTATTGTCTCGGCAAATAAATCCTGTTCCCACTGCATCTGTTGAACTGTTTCAGGACCGTTTGAAAGAGGCGCTGGAATTGCTAGCAAATCTTGCGCCGTACTCTCATGCAACTTTCACCAATATTACCACCGAAATCATCCCCGTTATTGGCCAATCCCATAACGGCATGACGTTTGATGGTTGCAGCAGCGTGGAACGCTGGGGGGCAATCCTCATCAATATGCAGTTGGACCGTACTGCGTTGGTTTTGGCAGAAACTTTGGTTCATGAAAGCTGTCATTCGTTGCTGTTTGATTTGGCAAACGACAGTTATCTGACGTTGAACCCCGCGGACGAGCTTTATCAAAGCCCGTTGCGTATTGATCCGCGGCCGATTGATGGCATTTACCATGCCGTATTTGTCTTATCGCATATGTATAGATTTTTGGCAGAAGTCGCTCAAAACCCTGAAACACCCAATGATATGCGACAAGAGGCAAACACCTTGATGTTCACGCGTCAGCAAGCATTCAATGACGGATACGGCGTTCTGTCAGATCATGCCCAACTGACGCCTGCCGGGCAGGAGATTTTAAACTCAGCAAGGGCACGGGTGCCCGAAAGCGTCTCATAATTCAGACGCATTCAGGCAAGCATTTTCAATCGCTTTCATTCCAGCCGCCACCACCCGGCGTCGCCATACCAAAGACGCCGCCAACAGGCAGATTTATCTCGTCATTGCCTTGCAAATCGACACGGGTGCCGTCGGGCAATTCGGCCCAATTCACGCCAACTCCGCCATCACTGCCACCATTCACACCAAACGGGGGCACCACGCGATGCGAACACAGGGTGGTTACGGTGACAGGTGCAAGGAAACGCATGCGGCGCCATGATCCTTCGCCACCTGTCCAGCGCCCTACGCCACCGGAATCGGTGCGGATACCGAATTCTTCCAATCGCACAGGGAAACGTTTTTCAAGGATTTCTGGGTCCGTCATGCGCGTGTTGGTCATGTGGGACTGCACCGCATCACACCCGTTGAACCCCGGCCCTGCGCCGGTGCCACCCGCGATGGTTTCATAGTTCTGGAAATCGTCGTTGCCCCAGATGAAATTATTCATCGTGGCCTGTGAACAGGCAATAACACCCAACGCACCATAAAGCGCATTACAGGTGGCCTGACTGACCTCTGTGTTGCCCGCGATCACCGCCGCCGGATAGACAGGGCGCAGCATGGAACCTTCTGGCACAATAATGCGCAAAGGTTTAAGACACCCCTCGTTCAGAGGAATTTCCGACCCAACCATGGTGCGAAACACGTACAGCACCACGGCCCGGCAGATCGACAAAGGCGCGTTATAGTTGCCTGCGCTTTGCGGACTGGTGCCCGTGAAATCAATCACAGCTTCACGTGCGGCGCGATCCACGCTGACTTTCACTTCGATCTGCGCGCCTGTATCCATGGGATAGCTGAACTGCCCATCCTTCAGGCGATCAATCACCCGGCGCACGGATTCTTCTGCATTGTCCTGCACATGGCCCATATAGGCCTGAACCACGTTCAGCCCATATTGATCCACGACCTTCAGCAACTCTCGTCGCCCGGTTTCATTGGCAGCGACCTGCGCCTTCAGGTCAGCCATGTTCTGATCCGGTGTGCGACAAGGGAATTTGCCAGAGGCCAGAACCTCACGCGCAAGGGATTCTTGCAATTCACCCGCCTTCACCAGACGCACGTTGTCGATCAGCACGCCCTCTTCGTCGATGTGGCTGCTGTCTGGTGGGGCTGATCCGGGCGTGCGTCCACCAATATCGGCGTGGTGCCCGCGTGATCCCAGCCAGAACACGATCTCATCCCCATGAAACACCGGTGTCACCACTGTCACATCCGGTAAATGCGTGCCGCCGTTATAGGGCGAGTTCAGCATATAGGCATCGCCCTCTTGGATCGTGCCCACATTTTCACGCATCACGGTGCGGATGCTTTCAGCCATGGACCCAAGATGTACGGGGACGTGCGGCGCATTGGCAACCAAGTCGCCAGCTGTGTCAAAAATCGCACAAGAAAAATCCAGGCGTTCCTTGATGTTCACGCTCCACGAGGTGTTGGCCAGCGTCGCACCCATTTGATCGGCAACCGACATAAAGAGGTTATTGAATACCTCAAGCAACACAGGGTCGGCCTCTGTTCCGGCAGCTTGGGCCCGGATTTTGGCAACCTTGCGTTCCAAAATAAGGTTGCCAAAATCATCCAGACGCGCGGACCAACCCGGCTCAATCACATTGGTGCCCGTGGCCTCGGTGATGACTGCAGGACCGACAACCTCTGTCGTGGCACTTAGGGTTTCGCGCACATAAAGCGGCACGTCTTGCCAATCACCTTCGGCAAAGACGTGAATGTGCGCCTTGGGTTGGTCAATTTGCCCCATGGGAACAGCGCTCGGGGTTTCACCAGTTTCGCCAATCGCCTCAACGCTGATCATTTCAAACAGCAGACCGCGTTCCGGGGAAACAAAACCAAACCGCTGTTTATGCGCAGCTTCAAAATCTGTGCGCATTGAGTCTATGTCGCCGAACGGCACCTCAAGCGCCTGATGTGATCCATCATACCGCAGATGGGCCTTAGCCTCGATGCGAACCTGCGCCACGCCTTGGGCACGCACCTCTTCTCTGGCTTGGATCTCAATCGCATCCAATGCGCTTTGCGCCGCAGCAACATCAGCCAAAGGCGCATCCACCTGCACTTCGCGCATGGCGCGGATTTCGGCCAACCCCATCCCATAGGCCGACAAAACCCCGGCATGCGGATGCAAAAACACCCGTGTCATACCAAGTGCATCAGCCACCAAACAGGCGTGTTGCCCACCTGCGCCACCGAAACACTGCAAGGTATATTGCGTTACATCATGGCCGCGTTGAACGCTGATCTTTTTGATCGCATTGGCCATATTGTCGACTGCGATCCGCAGGAACCCTTCGGCAACCGTTTCAGGCGATTGCGCCGCTTGTCCGGTCGCCTTGGCAATTTCGACAGACAAAGCACTGAATTTTTCACGCACCACATCCGCATCCAACGGCAGATCACCATTAACCCCAAACACATGTGGGAAATGATCGGGATTCAACTTGCCCAACATCACGTTACAGTCAGTCACGGTCAACGGGCCGCCCCTGCGATAGCAGGCTGGCCCCGGATCGGCGCCTGCGCTCTCTGGTCCCACCTGATAGCGCCCATCGCGGAAGGTACAAATCGACCCGCCCCCGGCGGCAACCGTGTGAATATCCATCATCGGCGCACGCATGCGCACGCCTGCCACCTCGGTTTCAAAGCTACGCTCATAATCGCCGGCATAGTGGCTTACGTCCGTAGACGTGCCCCCCATGTCAAAGCCGATCAAACGATCATAACCAGCCACCTCACCCGTGCGCACCATGCCAACAATACCACCCGCAGGACCCGACAGGATCGCATCGCGCCCCTGAAACAGCCCAGCATCCGTCAAGCCACCGTTGGATTGCATGAACAACAGACGTTCACACGCACGGCCCATATCAAGCGCACCTGCGACCTGTTCAACATATCGACGCAGGATTGGCGACAAGTAGGCATCAACCACTGTTGTGTCGCCGCGTCCCACCAATTTCGCCAAGCGCGAAACCTCGGAACTGACAGACACCTGTGTAAAACCAATCTCACGCGCCATTTGCGCTGCATGATTTTCATGATCTGGATTCAAATAGCCATGCACACCCGCAATGGCGACACCTCGCACACCGCTATCAAACGCAGCCTGCAAATCAGAACGCAAAGTGACCTCATCCAATGGGCTTACCACGGCGCCATCGGCATCCAGGCGCTCATCCATTTCAATCACATCTTCATACAAAAGATCGGGCCGCTTGATTTCCAGATCAAACAGGCGCGGACGGGTTTGATAACCGATTTTCAAAAGATCACGGAACCCTTTGGTGATGACCAAAAGCACGCGCTCGCCCTTACGTTCCAACAAGGCATTGGTGGCCACCGTCGTGCCCATTTTTACGGCGCGAATGCTGTTGTCAGGAAATTGCGCCCCCGCGCCCATCAACTCGCGGATGCCCTGCACAGCGGCATCACGATACCGCTCGGGATTTTCAGACAGCAACTTGTGCGTCACCACTGCACCATCAGGCTTGCGGGCAACAATGTCGGTGAATGTGCCACCGCGGTCGATCCAAAATTCCCACTGTCCGCTCATCTGCGCCTCCAATCTTTTCTGCGCAAGGCTTCTCCTTGTGCGAATTGATTGTCAACGGCCTGCGTCATAAATGTGGAGACTTCATTCCACCGGAGCCCCTGTTCGGGTTCTGCACGGGGCGGCAACGGCAGCAATGGCAAGAATAAGCCCGGAAATGGTGGCAATCATACCTGCTGCGCTGACCGCGTGATCCGATCCCACCCAAAGGGGCCCATATCCCGCAATCACATATCCCAACACTGCCGCGAGAATTGCAAAAATAACGGACCATGCGATTTGCATTTCCAGCCGGTTTGTCATCAGGCGTGCAGCCGCCGGGGGGCAGATAAACATTGCAATCACGATGATAGAGCCAACGGCGTCAAATGCCGCCACCGCAGCAATCGCAGCCACCACCACAAGCGCCAATCCCAATGGCCCTGTGCGCAACCCCATTGTCTGCGCAAATCCTTCATCAAAGGTGGACAGCTTTAGCGGGCGCCACAATATCCACACAAAGGCAATCACCGCCACTAACGTCAGCGCGATACGTGGCAATTCCACGGGCAACCCAGCCAGCGCAACAGGATCCCACAGGGAATCCCATCCGACGGCATCCAACCAAATCAGGCTTTCCAGATTGCCATACAGCGCATGTTCCACATCCAAGTGCACGGCGCTTGTATCAGATTGTTCCAACAACAAAACACCCGCTGCAAACATCGCCGTAAAGGTCACACCCATCGCGGCACCAGGTTCTATCTTACCCAGCTTGCGAATGGCCTCTATCAAGGCAACCGCCACCAATGACGCACCCGCTGCGCCAATCATCATCGGCCATGCGCTAATAGTCCCTGTCACCAGAAACGCCACCACGATACCCGGCAGAACCACATGACTGATGGCGTCACCAATCAAGGCCTGACGCCGCAGCACCAGAAAATTTCCGGGCAATGCGCAGGCCACAGCCGCAAACATGCCAATCAATAAAGGTGTCAGGCTTAGGGGAACAAATTCTTCTCCGCTCATACGCCTATCTCCTTTGGGCCACCAATACGGCGGTCAATTTCTGCGATTTGATCTGCGGTCAGAACGGTTTCAAGCTCTCGCATCCCGTCATACAGCGCAGCAGCCCCTTCAAGCGCCTGATCCGCGCGCACCAGTTCCCAACGTTTTTCGTCACGCAACGCCTTGGCAGCACGGGCGCGGCCAGTTTCAGTGACAACGCCGTCCGCATGCGCCAACCCGGCACGTCGCAACAGGCTGAGTGTGAAGCGTTCATAGATCGGCTGTCCCTGTGCCAATGCCAAAAGCCCCTGACGCATATGTACGCGACGCTGAAACCTGCGGTGACGTAAAGCGGCAGCCAAGACGCCACGTCCGGGCGCAAAGAACAGCGACATCGCGAATACGGTAAAACTGACCAGAACAATGATCGGTCCCGTTGGCAAAGCTGGCGCCGAAGCTGACAGCGCTGCCCCAACGTATCCCGAAGCCCCACCAAATATTCCGGACAGGACCACCACTTGATCCGTGCGATCCGTCCAAAACCGGGCCGCCACGGGCGGAATGATCAACATCGCCACAATCAGGATTAGTCCCACGATTTTCAAACCGACAACCGTCACGGCCATCGCCAGCCCCATAATCGCTAGATCAATCCGCGCGACATTCAGCCCGCTGGCAGAGGCAAATTCAGGATCAAATGCCACCAACCCCATAGGGCGACGCAGGGCCAGCACCACGGCCAACGTCGCCACACCTCCGCCTGCAATCACGATGGCGTCGTTCCACAGCATTCCGGCGGTTGATCCCAACAGGAAGCTTTCCAACCCGGCCTGTCGTCCGGCGCTCATGGTTTGAATGATGGTCAGCAACACAATGCCAAACCCAAAGAACACCGACAGCACCGCGCCAATCGCCGCATCCTCGGCCAGTCGGGTTTTTCGTGTCAGCCAATTGACGCACAGCAATCCAACCCACGCCGAAACAGCAGATCCCAGCAACAAACCCGGCAGGCTGCGCCCATCTCCGCCCAACGCCACCATCACCATAAAGGCAATCCCAACCCCCGGCAGGGTCGCGTGTGAAATCGCATCGCTCACCAAGGCGCGTTTGCGCAAAAACAAAAACGTGCCCGTCACCCCAGCAGACACCCCCAAAAAGGCAGCCCCAATGGTGACCAACGTGGCGTTATAGCCCAATTGCAAAAGCAAAGCGTCAAACAGCATGTATCCCTCCGCGACCCCATGAGCCGTGGTTTGCATCATTTATAAACATTGGTGTGACCTTAGCCCGCCGCCAGTTCCAACTGATCAATTTGCGCCATCGCCAGACGCCCACCATAGGCCAGATTCAGGTTTTCGGCGGTAAAGGTTGTCTCGACAGGGCCTTCGGCCACTTTGCGCGTATTGATCAGGAAGACCCGGTCAAAATAATCCCGCACAGTCGCCAAATCATGATGTACTGCGACCACGGTCTTGCCCGCGGCCTTCAGCCCCTTCAACACATCAATAATGGCCTTTTCAGTGGCGGCATCCACCCCGGCAAACGGCTCATCCAACAGATACAAATCCGCGCCTTGTGCCAGCGCGCGCGCCAAAAATACGCGCTGTTGCTGACCACCCGAAAGTTGACCGATTTGACGGTCTGCAAAATCAGACATACCAACGCGATCCAGACAGGCCATCGCTTTGTTCATATGCACCACCTTGATACGACGCAGCAGACCAAGCTCACGATAAAGCCCCATCAGGACCACATCAATCACGCGGGTTGGGAAATCCCAATCCACGCTGGCGCGTTGCGGAACATAAGCGATGCGATGTCGTTGCCCATTCAAAGGTTTGCCATGCACCATCGCGCGCCCAGCCAAGGGTTTGATCACCCCCAACGCAGCCTTAAGCAATGTGGATTTACCCGCCCCATTAGGACCAATAATCGCCGTCATGGATCCTTCGACCACGGTCATATCCACGGAAAACACTGCTGGCTTCTGACCATACGACACCGTCATGCCACGTACAGACAGCGGGCTTTGCTCCAGACTTTGGGCCTGTGCCGCCAATCCATCCATACGCGCCAGTTCCAACATCGTCGTTCTCCCTTAGAAACCAGCCTTTAGCTGTCCATCCATACCGCGGGCCGGCACCTCACCACCTAAAGCCGCGGCGATCACTGTGACATTATGATCCAACATTCCCAAATAGGTGCCTTCATAAGTGCCCTCAGCCCCCATCGCATCCGAGAACAACTCGCCCCCGATGCGGATGTCATGCCCTTTGGCAGTCGCCCCTTCGATCAAAGCGCGGATGCTGCGATCAGACACAGAGCTTTCCACGAAAACAGCCGCGATCTCTCGCTCTACAAGCAAATCCACCAACTCACCGATCCTGTTCAAACCGGCCTCAGATTGGGTGGAAATCCCCTGAATGCCCATCACTTCGATGTCATAGGATTGCCCAAAATACCCAAACGCATCATGGGCAGTCACCAAAACACGCCGATCTTCGGGCACCGTGGCCATGGCCGCGCGCGCATAAGAGGACAAGCGTTTCACATCGCTGATATGCGCAATGGCGTTGGCGCGATACACATCAGCATTTGCACCATCTGTTGCAATCAGTGCCTCGCACACATTTTCCACCACCAAGGCCCAGATATCCGGCGTCATCCATACGTGCGGGTCAAACTTGTCGGCATAGTCATCATGACCGCGCAGCAACTTGCGCGGCAACCTATCTGCCACAGCCACAACATTGCGTTTCTTTTCCAGCTTGTGAAAGAAATCTTCCATCTGCGCTTCGAGGTACAGACCATGCCACAGAACCAAATCGGCGCGCGTCATCGCAACAATATCGCTGCGCGTCTGGCGATAGGCATGCGGATCAACGCCTGGCCCCATCAGGCCACGCACTTCAACCAGATTGCCACCAACCTGACGAGCGGCATCCGCGATCATCCCGGTGGTCGCCACGATTTGCAACTTTCCATCAGCCGCCCATGTTGGCCCCGCCAAAGCAGCCGCTGCAACTGTCAAAAATTCACGCCGAGAGAATCGCATATCCATGCCTTATGTCTACTTGCACATGAATATGCGAATTATTCTCATCTAGGTCAATGCTTTTGCGAATTATTTGCAACTAAAGCTTGACCATGTGAACAAAATCACGCGCACTGCCCCTGCGCAACGCCTTGTCATTGACCAACAGGCGTGACAGGTTGAAGCCTTGTTTTACACGTGAGATACCCATGCACGCCCCAACATCCACACCCCTAGCGCATCAACTTCCTCAAACGATTGAACCGCGTAATCCCGGCTGTGAATTGGATATGAATTGGGTCCGCTCTGTGCAGGTCAACACTTCGGCCATCGAACGCCGCGCCAATACATTGCCCGGTCGTCGATCCGTGAAAAAGGAATATCAAGCCGCGTGGCTGTGCAAAGCCATCAGCTTGATCGACCTGACCACCTTATCCGGGGACGACACTTCTGGCCGGGTTGAGCGTCTCTGCGCCAAAGCCCGTCATCCTGTCCGTGCGGACCTCTTGAAAGCATTGGACATGGAAGGGCTGACCACTGGGGCAATTTGTGTCTACCACGACATGATCACCACTTCCGTTAAGGCGCTCAATGGCTCTGGCATCCCTGTCGCCGCCGTATCCACAGGGTTTCCGGCAGGGCTGTCCCCCTTTCATCTGCGCGTACAGGAAATCCACGAAAGCGTTGCCGCCGGGGCCGCTGAAATCGACATCGTGATTTCACGCCGCCACGTTTTGCAAGGCAACTGGCAGGCGCTTTATGACGAAATGCGCACCTTCCGCGAAGCCTGTGGCGCGACCCATGTCAAAGCCATCCTTGCCACCGGAGAATTGGGCACACTACGCAATGTCGCGCGCGCCTCTCTGATCTGCATGATGGCCGGTGCCGATTTCATCAAAACATCCACCGGCAAGGAAAGCGTCAACGCCACGCTACCTGTCACCCTGACCATGATCCGCGCCATCCGCGATTATTATGATCGCACCGGATACCGCGTCGGCTATAAACCTGCGGGCGGCATTTCCAAGGCCAAGGACGCGCTGGTCTATCTGTCCATGATCAAGGATGAGCTTGGCAATCGCTGGCTGCAACCCGATCTCTTTCGCTTTGGCGCATCTTCCCTTTTAGGAGACATCGAACGCCAACTTGAACACCACCTAACTGGCCAATATTCCGTCAATTATCGACATGCCATCGGTTAAGCATATCCGCTCCAAAATTTTCACGCATGACACACAGACCCGCACAAGGCACTGACACAATGACCGTCAAAGACATCTTCGAAACCATGGACTATGGCCCCGCCCCCGAAAGCGCAGCCGAGGCGTTTGCATGGCTTGTGGACCAAGGGGATCGCTTTGGTCATTTCATCAACGGTACATTCACCCCCCCCGGTGATGGGTTCCTATCGCGCAACCCGGCGAATGGTGAAACACTTGCAACCCTGACGCAGGCAACCCAATCAGATGTCGATGCCGCAGTCGCCGCCGCGCGCAAGGCTCAGCCCAAATGGGGCAAACTTTCCGGCCACAAACGTGCACGCTTTCTCTATGCTCTGGCCCGCCTGCTTCAGAAGCACAGCCGCCTATTCGCAGTGCTGGAAACGCTAGACAACGGCAAACCCATCCGTGAAAGCCGCGACATCGACATCCCGCTGGTGCATCGCCATTTCTATTACCACGCAGGCATGGCTCAACTGATGGACAGCGAAATGCCGGATCGCAGGGCAATTGGTGTCTGCGGTCAAATCATTCCTTGGAACTTTCCGCTCCTGATGCTTGCTTGGAAAGTTGCGCCCGCGTTGGCGGCGGGCAATACCGTGGTCCTGAAACCCGCAGAATACACATCCCTGACCGCATTGTTGTTTGCCGATATCTGCCAACAGGCTGGACTGCCCGAAGGCGTTGTCAATATCGTAACAGGCGACGGCAACGTGGGTGAAATGATCGTCACACATCCCGACATCGACAAAATCGCCTTTACAGGTTCTACCTCCGTAGGTCGTCGTATTCGTGAGCAAACCGCAGGCTCTGGAAAATCTCTGACTCTCGAATTGGGTGGCAAATCCCCCTATATCGTCTTTGACGACGCCGATATCGACAGCGCCATTGAAGGGCTGGTTGATGCGATCTGGTTCAACCAAGGGCAGGTCTGCTGCGCCGGATCGCGTCTGCTGGTACAGGAAAACATTGCCGAGCAGTTTTATGACAAACTCCGCACCCGCATGAGCGGTCTGCGCCTTGGCAATCCATTAGACAAATGCATTGACATCGGCGCGCTGGTGGACCCCGTACAATTGCAAGCCATCACCAATATGGTGAACGCTTGTGAGGACGGGGATGTCTATAGTGCACCGTGTGAAATTCCTGCCGAAGGCAGTTTTTATGCGCCGACGCTGATCACCGGACTGTCGCCATCACACCCCTTGATGCAGGAAGAAATCTTTGGCCCTGTCCTGACTGCCACAACTTTCCGCACGCCTTCCGAGGCGGTGCAAATCGCCAACAATACACGCTATGGCCTCGCCGCCAGTATCTGGAGCGAAAACATCAATCTTGCGCTGGATATCGCCCCCAAAATCGCCGCAGGAGTGGTCTGGATAAACGCCACCAATCTGTTTGATGCGTCCGCCCCCTTTGGCGGCGTACGCGAAAGCGGCTTTGGGCGCGAAGGCGGCTGGGAAGGACTGGACGCCTATACAAAACCCAAATCCAAATCCAAATCCAAACCGCTGACCAAAACCACTCCTTTTACGGGTAACAAAGGGCCGACTGATCCTCTGGATCGCACAGCGAAACTCTATATCGGGGGTAAACAAGCACGTCCTGACAGCGGGTATTCACAAAATGTATATGGCCCCAAGGGCACCTTGCTGGGGCAGGTCCCCATCGCAAATCGCAAAGATATCCGCAACGCAGCTGAGGCCACCCAAGCTGCCAAAAGCTGGTCCAACACCACCGGCCATCTGCGCGCACAAATTCTGTATTATGTCGCCGAAAACCTTTCAGCCCGCGCAGATGAATTTGCCCGCCACCTGAATGCAATGACCGGCAAACGCAATGGCATGCGCGAGGTCGACGCCTGCATTAATACATTATTCACCTATGCTGCTTGGGCGGATAAATTCAGCGGCAGCACACGCGATGTACCCATGCGCGGCATTGCCCTCGCTATGCGCGAAGCCGTCGGTACCATCGGAATATTTTGCCCGGACGAAGCCCCCCTACTTGGCCTAATCACCCCAATGGCCGCCGCCATCGCCATGGGCAATCGCACCATATTGGTCGCCTCGGAAAATTTCCCTCTGGCAGCAACCGATTTCTACCAAATCCTTGAAACTTCCGACGTTCCTGCCGGCGTGGTCAATATCCTCACAGGATCCCACGTCGATCTGGCACCACATCTTTCCGGGCATATGGGCATTGATGCCGTCTGGAGCTTTTCAGATAGCCCGCTCTCAAGCACCATCGAAAATGCCAGCGCAAGCAACCTCAAACGCACGTGGGTGAATAATGCCATGGCGCGCACCTGGCATACAGATCGCGCTCAAGAATTTTTGAACGCCGCAACCGAAGCCAAAACAATCTGGATACCCTACGGCGAATAAGGCTCTTCTTCTTGCCAAAAATATCCTGGGGTGAATGCGGCATCGCCGCAGAGGGGCAAGGCCCCTACGCCGAGCGTAGCGAGGCCATGCCCAACTCTTTGACGGCAATTTATTGCCTGAAAAAGAGGCGGGAGCCCTAGGTTTTGATCAAGGCAAACCCTGCGGCTTTCCAACCACGACGAAATGTAAATCTGAAGGCTTCAACAGGTCTTTGGCCACACGGTTTACATCTTCCAGTGTAACCGCCATCACCTTGTCATTGCGGGTGGCGATGTAATCAGTCGGCAACCCCTGCATTTGCATGCCCACCATGATATTGGCAATCGGACCGTTTCCATCAAATCGCAATGGATAAGCGCCAGTCAGATAAGTTTGCGCGCGTTCCAATTCTTGCGCACTCACACCCATTTGTGCCGCTTTGGACCATTCCTCACGGATCACTTCAATGGCTTGTGCAACCCGATCATTGGCGGAGGCAACGCTTCCAAGATACAGTTCGGTCAGATCACGCGGTACAAGATAGGAATACACCCCATAGGTCAGGCCACGTTTTTCACGCACCTCTTCCATCAAGCGGCTTTCAAAACCACCACCACCCAGCACGACATTCAACACATATGCGGCAAAGAAATCCGGGTCATCCCGCGTGATGCCCGTGTGCCCAAAACGCACCACGGATTGCGGGGTATCAAAATCTACAACCGTCACTCCACCTTCCAGCGCGTAATCTGCGCGCTCAGGCAAAGGGGCGCCACTTTCGGGCAACGCACCCAGTAATTCATCCAAAAGAATGCCAAGGTCTTCGGCTGATATATCCCCAACAGCCGCCACATAAAGGCGATCCCGCGCGAGGGTATCGCGGTGTGCCTGCATAATGTCTTCTTGGGTCAGTGCCGCGACACTGTCGAGGGTTCCATTGTAATCACTGCCATAGGGGTGATCGCCAAATGCCTGCGAGTTAAATGCCTTGCGGGCAATTTCATCGGGATCTTTTTCATTTGAACGTATACCAGAGACAACCTGCGCACGCACACGGTCCAGAGATGCACTGTCAAACGTCGGGGCCACAAGGCTTTGACGCAACAAAGCAATGGCCTCATCTCTATTTTCGCTCAAAAACCGGGCAGAGATGGACAGGGTATCATCCCCCACATCATAGCCAAATTCCGCGGCCAACGCCTCACGAGCGCGCGCAAATTCTTGCGAATCCATGTCGCCAGCGCCCTCTTCCAACAGGCCGACCATCAGATTAACGGACCCGCGTTTTTCAGGCCGATCAAGCGATGCGCCACCCCGAAAACGGATTTCCAGCGCTGTGAATGGGATGGAATGTTCCTCGACCAACCACGCCTTGATCCCACCCGGCGATGTGACCTCTTGAATATCCGTCGCGGCCCAAAGTGGCAGGGCAAAAATCATCGCAGTAAGGGTTGCAAGAATACGCATCATTGGCCTGCCTCCGTCAGTGGTTTCAACCAGCCAGTGACTGATCGATCTTTGTTAAAGACGTCTTTCGCGGCAGCGATGATATCTTCACCAGAGACCGCCTGCAGAGTTTCAGACCACGTTTGCACGTCATGAATCGTCAATCCGCTTGCCAAGGCCCGACCATACCGGTTGGCAATGGCCCCGACATCATCCTGCGCATAAATCTGTGCCGCACGAATTTGTTGTTTGATGCGCGCCAATTGATCTGCATCCACCCCGGTTTCGATGAACTGCGCAATCACCGCATCTGTGGCGTCTTCGACCTCTTGTAAAGAAACACCCTGTGCAGGAACCACAATTAGGTCAAATGTCGTATCATCCAGTGACGTGCCGCCATAATAGGCTGCGGTATAAACCGTCAAAGGCTGATCAAACTGGAGCTTTTCGGTCAGAACAGACGTGGTTCCGCCGCCCAAGATCTCGGCCAAGATCGTCAACGCAGCCGCCTGCTTCTGTACGCCGCTATCACGTTCAGGGGCTAAATAAGATCGGCTGACATAAGGTTGCGCCACGCGCGCGTCGCTAAATTCCATTCGACGCGCCGCCGTTTGGGGAGGCTCTTGGGGTCGCATGCGTTCAGGCAAATCAGGATTGGCCGGGATCACTCCGTAATAGGTTTCGGCCAATGCCTTAACCGCATCGGGCTCCACATCTCCAGCCACCACAAGGATCGCATTATTTGGCGCATAATATGTTTTGTAATAGTCCAGCGCATCTGAAAGTGTCAGCTGGCTCATTTCGTGTTTCCAGCCAATCACCGGCACACTGTATGGATGGTTCAGATATTGTGCGGCGTTCTTTTGTTCACGAAACAAGGCACCCGCGCTGTTTTCAACACGTTGGTTGCGTTCTTCCAAAATCACATCGCGTTCTGTCAGAATATCCGTTTCATCCAAACGCAGATTGACCATTCGGTCGCTCTCCATCCGCATCATCAGCTCCAGTCGATCTGCGGCGATGCGTTGGTAATAGGCGGTATAATCATAGCTGGTGAAGGCATTATCACGCCCGCCATTCGCCGCCACGGTGGCCGAAAACTCTCCTGGGGCCAAAGTATCCGTGCCCTTGAACAACAGATGTTCCAGAAAATGTGCCACGCCGGACACACCGGGCCGTTCATCGGCAGATCCTGCGCGATACCAAACCATATGCATGACAACCGGTGCGCGGTGATCTTCCACCACGACAACCTGCATGCCATTATCCAAAATAAAATCTGTCACTTGCTCCTGCGCAAGCGTCATGGTTGGCACCACGAACAACAGGCTCAAAATTCCCAGAACTGCGCGCATGTTTTTCTCCTGTTGTGTCTGCTTGCCCTATAGATACGTCCACTTGGGTCCGCATCAAGCCTTCAAACGGGAAAGTGAGGAAATCGTAAAGACGACGCACGCCTTTTGATGACGACGCAACGGCTGTTGCAACAAAAAACCCTGACAACTTGTCAGGGTCAGATGCGTTGTTTCATTGATTAGTTTTGCGGTGGCACCGCAGGTGTCTTCGCCCCGGCACGACGCCAGCGCGCAAGTTCCTGATAGGCATCCAGATGGTGGAATTTGTACACTTTGTTGTAAGAGTCCGTTTTCACCAGCTTAATATTTGTAAAGCGCCCGCGCCGTTTGCGCAGTTTGGCGTCTTCTTCTGCCAATGTGGCACGGATATTTGCATCTGTGCCTTTGCGTGCGACATAGCTGACAAGACCTTGATCGCCTGTTCCGACTTGACCAGACACCGCAGGCGTGCGTTTGCCGCCAAGCACTGCAAGGGCATCACCAATAGGATCAACATCCGTGATATTTGTTCCGCCGGGTGTTGGGGGTGGCAAAGCACTGTAATCTTCAGGCGCGCTCAGGGGTTTGCTGGGAAGGATCACAAATTCATCCGGCCCATTGCCGTCATTGGTCAGGACACGAATGCCCTTTTGGTTTGAGCAAGCGCTCAACGCCAGTCCCATAATCAAAATCAACGCCTGCGACTTGCGCATTCCATCACTCCCGCTCAAAGCGATTTCGTTTTATCGGCATACATGTCATAAACACAAGCCCTTGAGGCAAGACTTACCGCATCATGACAGCCGCGTCACGTGGCCTTTTTGCCGCCAGCAAAAAAGACCAGCCCCAAAGCCCCGACAAAAATCGAAACATCCGCAACATTAAAGGCATACGGGTTCTCAAACCCGCAACACGACATGTTCAAAAAATCCGCAACCGCCCCATAAAGCAAGCGATCTACGATATTTCCCAAGGCACCACCAACCAGCAAACCTGCTGAAAGGAAACCGTATTTTCCCGGTTGATCCTTGTGCACCCAATAAAGAACCAGCCCAGACACAAGCACCGCAATCCCGATCAATGCCCACTTTCGAATGTCGGAACTGCCTGACATCAAGCCAAAATTAACGCCTTCGTTCCATGCCATGCGAAAATTCAATACGGGAGGCAAAACGTCGATTTCACCGCGTTGGCGCAAATCAAGCCAATGCACCACAAAATATTTACTCGCCTGATCTATCAGAAACGACCAGAATCCTGCCCAGAACACCACCTTCATGGTCTTGCCCTCTTTTGCCTCGCGGCGCTTTGCGCCTTGTGTTGTTGGGTAACGGACAGGTCAGCCTGCCCGATACCTATCATTGTCTCGCCTTAGTGACGGAAATGGCGCATGCCTGTGAACACCATCGCCAATCCGGCCTCATCTGCTGCCTTGATCACATCTTCGTCACGCATGGATCCACCCGGCTGAATAACCGCCGTGGCGCCCGCCTCTGCTGCGGTCAACAGCCCATCCGAGAATGGGAAAAATGCATCAGATGCAACGACTGATCCTTGTGTCAGTGGCGCATCAAGACCCATTGCCTCTGCCATGTCTTGCGATTTACGCGCGGCGATGCGTGTGCTGTCTACGCGACTCATCTGACCTGCGCCCACGCCAACGGTTGCCCCGTCTTTGACATAAACAATGGCATTGGATTTCACGTGCTTGGCCACTTTCCATGCGAACAACAGATCGGCCATTTCCTGCTCAGAAGGGGCGCGTTTGGTGACGACCTTCAGATCATCCATGTCAATGTGACCCGAATCTTTGTTCTGCATCAGCAGGCCACCGGCCACCTGTTTGACATACATCGACGCCGCCAGCGGATCAGCCAGCCCATCGGTTGTCAGCAGTCGCAAGTTTTTCTTGGCAGCAAAAACAGCGCGCGCCGCATCATCGGCTCCCGGCGCAATCACCACTTCGGTAAAGATACCGCTAATTTCCTCGGCGGTGGGGCCATCCAGCGGCTGGTTCAGCGCGATAATGCCACCAAAGGCTGACGTGCGGTCACAATCAAACGCACGGCCATACGCTTCTTTCAATGTGCCGCCTGTCGCCACACCACATGGGTTGGCGTGTTTGATGATGGCACAAGCGGCGCCATTGGTCGGGTCAAATTCGCTCACCAATTCAAACGCGGCGTCGGTGTCGTTGATGTTGTTATACGACAGTTCTTTGCCTTGATGCTGGGTGAAATTCGCCACACCCGGGCGGGGTGATCCATCCACATAGAACGCGGCTTTCTGATGGGGGTTTTCCCCATAGCGCAGGGTTTGCGCCAATTGACCGGCCACGACACGACGGCGGGGTGACTCATTTTTCAAGGCATCCGCCATCCATGTGCTGACGGCGGCATCATAGGCCCCGGTGCGGGCATAGGCGATCTGTGCCAACCATTGACGAAATGCATAGGATGTCTGCCCATCGTTGGCATCCAATTCTGCCAGCAATGCACCGTAATCTTCAACATCCACAACAACGTTCACAAACCCATGGTTTTTCGCTGCCGCGCGGATCATCGCCGGGCCACCAATGTCGATGTTTTCGATGCAGGTGTTATAATCAGCGCCCTTGGCGACGGTTTCCTCAAACGGATACAGGTTCACCACCAACAGGTCGATTTCACCTATGCCATGTTCAGACAGCGCGGCCACATGATCGTCGTTGTCGCGCAGTGCAAGCAAACCTCCGTGCACCTTGGGGTGCAGGGTTTTGACACGGCCATCCATCATTTCTGGAAAACCAGTCACATCCGCAACGTCAATCACCGTCAGTCCGGCATCGCGCATTGCTTTGGCGGATCCACCAGTGGACAGCAATTCCACCCCACGCGCCGAAAGCGCCTGTGCAAGGTCTATCAACCCGGTCTTGTCGGATACGGAAATCAGGGCGCGGCGAACGGGGTGCAGGTCAGTCATCGGATCAAAGGGTCCTATTCAAGTTGTCGGTTCCATCTCGTCTCGGTTCAGATCTCGGATCGCAATCGCAGACTCCTGCGCTTTGGCCAAAGACCACCGGATGCGCGTCCCATACTCTAATGCGACGCCAGATAGAACGATCTGTTTTGTCGCGCGGGGCTTTAATCGCCCTTTTTCAAGGTAAACAGAGGGTTCAAGCGTCAAATTTGTGCTTCCGTCGTGACGAAACACCCAAATTTCCCCGCTTTTAAGGGCGACAGAAACAGCTGCACCGCCCAAATCAACTTTGGAGTCAGCGTCCGGATGCAAATGGAATCGCAGTTGAAACGGCACGCCTTGCAGTTTTTTGCTGTCCAATGCGGCATCAAAACGACGCTTGTCATCATCTTCTAGGGCAACCAACAGGTCTTCTCCGGCCATGGCGCGACCATCAAATGTCAACTCCAATGTGCGCGCATGAGTCAGACCATGGGTGCGCACATATCCATCATGCCCCCCTTCAAACCGGATGCCATCCGGGGCCTGGCTCATTTGAATGGGCACGTCGCGCGGGCTGTCGATCAACTGTTCTTCGCGCCATCCCCCCCATCCTGCGGGGCCGAGGCGTGCACTGGAGAACCCATCAAGGCTGAGAGTAGAATGGCTGGGCGTAGCACGCCCAGCACGACGCCAGTCTTCGCCAAAGCTTGCCCCTGATCCGCAATTCACAACCAAAGATCGCCGACCACTGGTCAACTCAAACGCCAGGGTGCTGGCATGTGCATTCAGGGATGCCGATCCCCGTGGGGGTGTGTTGGCATCCACAATCACACTGGTACGCCCAGCAGACAGACGCGCATAACCCATCGACAAACCATCCGCCTGCCGGGTTTTGATCTCGCTTGCGGCCAATGCATGATCAAGCCGCCCCTCAAGTCCCCGGCCGCCGCCATGAAACCGCGCCAACCCACCATCAGAATGACGCAAGGTGCGCAAGGTCGGTGCGATGCGTTCGATGGCAGAAAGGTGATCCGCTGTTGGGGTTTGGCCTGCATCATCAAGCGCAGCCGCCGCCCAAGTCAAAAGAGTAAAGACCTCTAGCAATTCTTCTGGGTTGCGGGTTGAAAGCCCACCCTGTTCATCAATCTGGGTCCGGCATTCGCGCGCCAACGCCTTGACCGCAGGGGCCACGTGTTTTTCCATGCCTTCCAGTGAAAGCCCCGCATAGATCAGACCCGTCAACGCCTCAAACCTTGGCAGACCCGGAGCTGTGCGATGCCAACGCCGCCCCAAGAAAATAGTTTGCTGCCCAAGTGAGCGATAAAAAGCTTCTGACTGCGCGGAATCCTGCCCGCTGAGCAGGAACAAAGCGTGGTTAATCCAGCGAATCAGCCGCCGCCCTGTCAAATCAGGGCTCCATCCGGGGCCATGCCCAGCGCCATAGCGATCAATCCAGCGCCACACCCATTTCTGTGCCACCGCACGTGCTTTCAGGTCGCCCACGGCAGCGAGATCATCCAGCCACACGAACCCATGCAAGTCCTGTTCAAACACTGCATCAGGTGCTGGCACGTCCCAAATCGATGTCTCCCGCGCCACCACAAGATGTCCTGCAAACAGGAAATTCCCTGCCAACAGCTGTCGTCCTTTGGCAAATGTGCCAATGGTGCGCGGTTCCGGGGTAGAGGTGAACGCCGTTGCAGGGCGCGCAAGGGTACTCAGCCGCGCGTGAACTCGGTGCATCAGGCGCACATATCGCGCCGTTATTCCGTTTGGATCGGACATGTCGAACTGCCTCACACGCTCTGTTGGCGTTTTGGGGATAATATCCGCGCATGCGCCCAAAGTCACCGACGAATTCACATACGCCGCTCATCGCTCGCTTTGCGACGCTCTTCGCTGTGGTGTCGTGGACCATTGTCGATTGCGCCAAAGCTGCGTAAGTTTGGAAAATGACCTCCACAGCACACCCAATTTCCGACCCTTCTGTACAAGCTGCGTTTGATGCATTCCCCACCTCAGAACGGGCTGGATTGTTGCATCTGCGTGACTTGATCGTTCAAACAGCGGCTACCACCGATCGAGTCGGCCCTTTGCTGGAAACCTTAAAATGGGGGCAGCCCTCCTATCTGACAAGTCAAACAAAATCCGGCACGACGCTCCGTCTTGGGTTGCCCAAAACCGGTGGCTTTGCGATCTATGTGCATTGTCAGACAACGCTAATATCAGAGTTCCAATCACAGTTCCCCGATGATTTCAGATACGAGGGCAATCGTGCCGTTCATTTCGCCACCAAGGCCGATGTGCATGACGACAAAATCCGCCTGTTGATCACGCACGCCCTGACCTATCACATCTGACCACATGGTCAGGCATACGCCCTCTGATACAATTGATACACTCACCGACATTTCCCCGATACATGCATACGGCAAGCTGCGTGGGAGTTTTTGCCGGCGTTATGACATTTGTGACTTAGCGCCTTCCCTTTTAGGTGGAACCATCCATGCGCGACATCGACACAGACCAAACAGCCGATCACGACAATGAATTACATGACTTTTATGACAGCACTGTACGCCCCTATTTAGATTCCATTAAGAAACTACACGACGCCGCGGTGTCCAAGGCCAACCGCTATATTCGTATCAGCCTGATCATCACTGTCGCTTTGGCCATTTGGGCCGCTTATGCAGTTCACCCGGCGCTCGGTCTGTTTCCCTTGGTTTTTGGCGGAGCAATCACTTTGATTTTCAGACTCGAGCGCGGCGCCAAGGTCGCACAATCAGCCACCCAAAAGATACGGCAGATGGTCTGCGATTATCTGGGTGACATGACTTACGTCGATGACACCACCCAAGACAGCATGTCCAAAGCTGCACTCATCAGCAATCACGTCATCCCAAAAGCAGAAAAAACTTCCACTCATTTCATGGTCACTGGGACATGGCGGGACACGCCATACCGATTGGCCGAAATGTCCTGCACAAACTATTACAAGGACAGCGACGGAGATCGCAAAAGCAGAACCATTTTTTCAGGCGTAGTGCTTGAAATCCATTGTCCTGTTGCGATGCCCCGCACATTATTTGTGCATGAATTTGGCGACACGTTAAACAAACTGTTCCAATGGGCCGCCCGGAACACCCTGCCTGCACATCGCCTGAAATCCCCCATTGCCGAAGTTGAAGAGAATTTCGAGATCTACAGCGACGATGTAGAGCAGGCAGCACATCATCTTGGTGCTGATTTTGGCCTGACTCTTATGCAGATTGCCCAACGCCACCAAGGCGGGAAACCCTATTGCGCGGCCGCTTTTGAAGGGCATAATTTTTACCTTGCCCTAAAACTGCCCAGAAATTTCATGCCCTTTGATGTGGCAAATGCGTTAAAGGTAAATGATCCTTCGACGATAGGGCCCATAATCGACGATCTTATGATCCCGAGACAGATCATCGATGCGTTAATTGAAAACCAACACTAAAAACTATTTTAGCACCTCGCCAGAGGTGGCACGCCGAGCGGCTTATGCTTTGCGCAAGCAAGCCACATAAAACCCGTCCATACCGCCCTGCTCTGCCCAGAAATCCGGACGCAGGCGCAGACCGCCTTCCTCGGTGATCCAATCTGAATCAATCCCCGGCAGGTTCAGCGCCTCTTGATCGACACGCATAGATGTATGGCGCATCAATGCATCCTCAACCTGACATTCGCCTTCATCCGGCAACAAGGAACAGGTACAAAATACCAACCGCCCTCCGGGTTTGAGCAAGCCAATGGCATGATCCAGCATCGCGGCTTGCAAATCGATCAACTCACCAAATTCACTTCCATCTTTGGCATATGGCAAATCGGGATGGCGGCGAATGGTGCCTGTGGCAGAACATGGCGCGTCCAGCAATATCGCGTCCCATTGCCCATCTTGCGCCAAAACATCGCCCACCACGACATCCGCTTTCAAATGTGTACGCTTGAGGTTTTCGCGCACCCGCTCCATGCGATGCGGATTGTCATCAACAGCTGTGACCTGTGCACCCTTGGCCGCGATTTGCATCGTCTTGCCCCCTGGTGCCGCGCAAAGATCCAATATCTTTTCACCCTCTTGAGGATTCAAGATTTTCACCGGGATGGCAGCGGCGGCATCCTGCACCCACCAGCTGCCTTTTTTGAAACCAGGCAACGTGGACACTTGCCCCGCGTCCGTCAGACGCACAGTTCCGGTTTCGCTCAACATCCCACCAAGCGATCGTTGCAACGCGCCCGCATCGCCTTTGGCGGTCAAATCCAACGGGGCGCCTGCGAAATGTGCTGCTTCAATTTTCTTAACAACTTCGGCGCCATAGGCCGCAACCAATGGGCTGCGCAGCCATTTGGGCAAGCGTGGTATCCGAAGGGCGGCCCAGTTTTCAGGCCCCCCATCCGCGACCTTGCGCAGAACGGCATTCACAAGGCCCTTCATGGCCATCGTGCGTTTGCTTTTTCCGGTGATTTCTACGGCATCATTCACAACCCCGTGTGCCGCGCCACCCTGACACAACTCAACTGTCGCAAGACGCAATACATTGTGAACTGTCAGGGAAGGCGTTTTCTTTAGGTGTTTTTGCAACAAGCGATCTGCGCGTTCCAATCCGCGCAACACCTCTGTCGTCAGACGTTGGGCCCGTGCGCGATCTTCTGGTGCCAGCTTGTCCAACGCCCCGGAATTGATCAATTCGGACAGCAGACGCCCTTCACCAAGCACCTGATCAAGCAGATAAACCGCACTGCGCCGAACCTGTACACTTGATTGAGACATCCAATTACCCTCTTGACCTTGCCCATTGCGGACGGGCGCGTATATCAAGGGGCACGCCTGAAAGGAACCCGTCATGAGCGACGAAAACAATATCTCTGATTTACCTGCCGCCGCGCTGCGCGCATTGGCCGAAGCAGAAGAGCGCCGCAAAGCCGCACAAAAAGAGGCGTTGCCGCCGGAATTGGGTGGGCGTGATGGTCCAGAACCCGTGCGTTTCGGTGATTGGGAGAAAAAAGGCATCGCCGTCGATTTCTAAATGCCACATCAGCGAAGAGCGATCGTCAGAGAGCGATGAGCGCGCAGCCTCACCCCAAATACTCGCGCAAGGCCGCTGGGGGATCATCCAACAAGGCCCCAGTGTCATGTGGCCCGGTTGCTTGACCTTCTGCCACCAGAACCGTCTGCGATGTGATCCGACGGGCATCTTGCGGATCGTGACTGACCATCAACAAGGTCGCGCCCGTGCGATCCAGCAACTCTGACACCAAATCCAACATCTCTGCTTTAAGCGCAGGGCCAAGCGCCGCAAAGGGCTCATCCAACAACACCAAAGGCCGATCCTGCACCAACACCCGCGCAAGCGCAGCCCGGCTTTGTTGCCCCCCGGAAAGTTGCGCAGGCTTACGGACTTCCATGCCCCCCAAGCCAACAACCTCTAACGCCTGAGCAATCCGCTCATGCTGTGCGCTAGAGAGTTTTAGATCAGGACGCAGCCCCAACCCCACATTCTGCGCAATATTGAGATGCGGGAACAGGTTGGCTTCTTGAAACACCATCGACAGCGGCCGCTGACCGGGGGACAATGCGCCAATATCCTGACCATCCCATAAAATGCGCCCATGATGCAGCGGCAAGAACCCAGCAATGGCGGACAACAACGTAGATTTTCCGGCACCTGATGGCCCAATAATCGCAACCCGCGCGCCATCTTGGATGTGTATGTCCGCGCTCAGTTCAAACGCGCCTTGTCGAATATTCAGCCCTTCAAGCGTCAACATGGCTGCGTCCTCCTTGATCAAATAGCCAGAAGATCCCGAAACTTAGTGTCAGTAACACCAGCCCCGCCCCGGCTGCTGCTTCTGTCTGGTAACTGCCCATCAGCCGATACATCTGCAATGGCAAGGTTGCACGCTCTGCATCCGCAAAAAGAGCAATCACCCCCAAATCCCCCATCGACAAGGCCGCCGTCAATCCTGCCGCAAATCCCAAAGGGGCGCGCAAACGTGGCAACAGCACAATCCGCAACCACACTGCACCCGTCACATTCAACGATGCCGCCAGTCGCCCATAATCCTGCACCACATCACGTACGGCAGGCACCAGAACGCGCAAGGCAAAGGGCAAGGCCATAACTGCATTCACCAACGCAGTGACAGGCAATGCCAACGCGATTGGATCCGCCACCGGATAAATCATCACAAATAACCCTGTTCCGATCACCAAGGGCGATGACGCGATGCCCAACACCCCCACGCTCTCTAGCAAACGAAGCCGCGCTGCCCCAATGGCAATGGGCAAAGCCAGCAATAGCAACACAACGGTGGAGACCAGCGACACTTGCAGTGAAACCGCCGCCGCCCACCATGCATTTACAGGCATTTCAAACACCCCCTGCACACCGCGGCCAACAATCATGCCAAGCGGGAGCAACAAGAACAACGCCGCACTGGCAATCAGCACTCCATCCCAGATTGTTTGCCCGCGCCCCTGCGCATCCCAGCGCTCGACCGTACGGTCCAACCCCCCGCCAAAACTGTCAGTCGAGGACAACCTCAACGCCACCATGGCTGCCCCCCCGGCAAGGCCGATTTGAATACAGCCCAATAATGCGGCCTTGCCCAGATCAAAATCAAATCGAAACGCCTGATAAATCGCCAATTCCACAGTCGTGGCCTTGGGCCCACCGCCAAGCGTAAGCGCCACGGCAAAACTAGACATGCACAGAGCAAAAATGATGGCAAAGGCGCCGGGCACCACCCGCATCAACATGGGCCGTTCCAACACGCGCCACATGTCGCGCGGCGAAAACCTCAGTTGCGCCGCCAGTCGAAACCGCTCTGCCGGGATGGCTTGCCAGCCTTGTAAAATCACCCGCACCGCCAGCGGCATATTGAAAAACACATGCGCTAACACAACGCCGTGCAGGCCGTAAATCTGCACCTCGGGCAATCCCAGCCAACCCAGCGCGCCATTCAGCACACCATTGCGCCCCAACACGGCCAACAGCCCCAAAACCGCAACAATCACTGGCAGAATAAAAGGTGCGCCCAACAGCATCACCAGCATCTTACGACCAAAAAACTGTCGCCGTGCCAGAGCACGCGCTACGGGCACCGCCAGCGCAACCGACAACACCGCAGACATCACAGATTGTTTGATGGTAAATCGAATAGCAGCCCAGTCAGAGGGACCAAGCCCTGCGCGCGCCTCGGCGCGCAGAACCACAGCGATCAATGTACCAAGGATCAAAACTGCGACAAACGCCGCCGCAATAACCCCCGGCCATGATCTTATTTGGACAGCGCGGTCAGCCATTCCTCTAGCGCCTGATCACGCAAAGATGCCGCCTCCGCCGCCGGAATCAGCAGCGATTTTTCAGGCGAAATCAAGGTTTCAAACCCTGTTGGCAACCCACTTTCTGGTGTTACAGCTGGGTACATCCAGTTGGTTGTCGGAATAATCGACTGAAACGCATCGCTGACCATGAATTGCAGGAATTGATCCGCAAGTTCAGGCTGATCTGTGCTGGCCAATTTGCCAGCAACCTCGATCTGCATGTAATGTCCTTCACTCATCGGGGCCGCCGCTTTGGAGGCGTCCTCTTCGGCAATCAGATGATAGGCGGGTGACGTGGTATAACTCAGCACCATGTCGGCCTCGCCTTCCAGAAACAGGCCATATGCCTCCGACCAGCCTTTGGTGACCGTAACGATATTATCAGATAGGCCCTCCCAGATTGCAGGCGCTTCATCGCCATAGGCAGCTTTCACCCACATCAGTAGACCCAACCCCGGGGTAGACGACCGCGGGTCTTGGATCACAATTTTCAGATCAGACGCCCCCAGCGCCTTAAAATCAGCAGGGGATTGCAGATCAGCGTTTTTCACAAATGCAAAATACCCCCAATCATAGGGCACGAATGTCGCGTCATCCCATGCCACTGGCATGGCGTAATCTGCGGTCACTCCGTGATCAGAAAACAACCCGGTTTCCTTGGCAGCGGCGGTCAGATTGGTGTCCAACCCCAAAACCAAATCCGCATCGGTGCGCGCGCCTTCCAGTTTCACACGCGCCAGCAGTTCCGCGCCGTCGCCAGCCCCCACCAATTGTAGATCGCAAGCGCACACCTCTTCAAAGGCCGCCTCAACTGCCGGGCCGGGGCCCCAATCAGAAACAAAGCTGTCATATGTATAGACAGTCAAAACAGGAGTCTCAGCCAACGCAGTGGTGGCCATCAGAACTCCCGCAGCAAAAGTAAGTGCCTTCATGGCATCCTCCAGATTTGCGCGGTTTGTTCCAGCGGGATCGGCAAGTCCGGATTGCTCCAAAACCTTCCCTCCGCCGGTCTTAACCGGTTCAGGTTCTACGGGTCCGTCGTCTTGCGACATCTCAGCCTTGCACAGGCCCCCCGAGGTGGTCGCGACACTAGGGTGCTCATTCCATGAACACAAGGGGCATGGATAAGACCAGATTGCGACAAATCACGTTCACATCTTCCCCATGCCCGCCTTTCCCGATAAAGGAGATTGCGAAACAGGAGCATACCCATGTCCATGAACAGCTTTGGCCATCTTTTTCGTGTCACCACCTGGGGTGAAAGCCACGGTCCCGCCCTTGGCGCAACCGTTGATGGCTGTCCGCCCAATGTGCCGATTGATGCCGAGATGCTGCAGCAATGGCTGGATAAGCGCCGCCCCGGTCAGAACAAGAACACCACACAGCGTAACGAACCGGACGCAGTGAAAATTCTGTCGGGTGTGTTTGAAGGGAAATCCACCGGCACTCCCATTCAGCTCATGATCGAAAACACCGATCAGCGCAGCCGCGATTATGGCGATATTGCCAACACGTTCCGCCCCGGTCATGCCGACATCACCTATCACCAGAAATACGGCAACCGCGATTATCGTGGCGGCGGGCGATCCTCTGCCCGTGAAACCGCCGCCCGCGTCGCCGCAGGTGGTGTGGCACGCGAAGCGATCAAAGCATTGGTGCCCGGGTTGGAAATCAAAGGCTATATGACGGCCATGGGCGAAATGGAAATCGACCGTAATCGCTTTGACTGGGATGCGATTGAAGGCAATGATTTCTGGATACCTGATGCGGACGCAGTGCAGGATTGGGAAAACTATTTGCAATCCTTGCGCAAAAACCACAATTCCGTTGGGGCCATTGTCGAAGTCGTTGCGCGCAATACCCCCGCAGGTCTTGGCGCACCGATCTATAGCAAGCTGGACACCGATCTTGCCGCCGCGATGATGTCGATCAACGCCGTCAAAGGTGTTGAAATTGGCGAGGGCATGAACGCCGCGCGCTTGTTGGGATCAGAAAACGCAGATGAAATTTTCATGGGCGACAATGGCCCTGAATATTCATCCAATCATGCAGGGGGCATTCTGGGCGGCATTTCAACCGGGCAAGACATCGTCGTGCGTTTTGCCGTAAAGCCTACATCGTCGATCCTGACGCCACGCCAATCCATCCGCAAAGATGGCTCCCCGATTGAGGTGATCACCAAAGGCCGCCACGATCCATGCGTCGGCATCCGTGCCGTGCCCGTGGCTGAGGCCATGATGGCCTGCGTTATTCTGGATCATCTGTTGTTGCATCGCGGGCAAATTGGCGAAAACCAAGGCACCATCGGATAATGGACACGCTGCGTCAAAACTTGCGTCGTGTGGTACAGCAAGAGATGGCACAAGACCCCGCCCATGACATCGCACATCTAGATCGCGTCTGGGCCAATGCCCATCGCATTGCCCGCGCAGAAGGCACCGCAAACCTGCGGGTGCTGGTCGCTGCGGCCTATCTGCATGATTTGGTGAACTTGCCTAAAGACGCCCCCAACCGTGCCGAAGCCTCGCAGATGTCTGCCAACAAGGCTGCCCCAATCCTGCGTGATCTGGGCATGTCAGAGGACGACATCACCGCCGCCCAACACGCGATTGCCGCCCACAGCTATTCTGCGGGCCTGCCCGCCAAAACACCCGAAGCCGAAATTTTACGCGATGCAGATCGGCTTGATGCACTGGGCGCGGTGGGCATCGCCCGTACCTTTATGGTGGCAGGCACCATGGACCGGGGCCTATGTGATCCCTCAGACCCTTTTGCCGCCAACCGTCCGCTAGATGATCAGAAATGGTCCATTGACCATTGGCATCTGAAACTGTTGCAACTGCCCGGCGAGATGGTCACCAAAAAGGGCCGTAAGATCGCCCGCAAACGCGCCCGCCTGATGTTGGCCTATTTGCGTCAGCTCGCCAAAGAGATGGACACAGTGGTCCCTGAGCATTGGGAAGAGTTACTCAAATGACCCCGGTCAAAGGCATCCTGTTCAAAATCAGCGCCTTGTTTTTATTTGCAATCATGGCCTCTTTGATCAAGGCAAGCTCAGACCATATCCCCCCATGGCAGGCCGTATTCTATCGGTCCTTTTTCGCCATGCTGGTGATTTTGGTATGGATCGCCCAGCAGGGAAAATTGCGCACGGGCCTCAAAACGGCCAATCCTATGGGGCATTTCTGGCGCGGATTTATTGGAACAACCGCGATGGCGCTTGGCTTTGCCGGGCTGGCCACATTACCCTTTCCCGAGGTCACAGCCATTGGTTTCACCGCGCCCCTTCTGACTGTTGTGTTTGCTTCCATGTTTCTGGGCGAACAAGTGCGCCTGTTTCGCCTGTCTGCGGTCGGGGTTGGCCTGATCGGGGTAACGATCATCCTTTATCCGCGCCTCACCCTATTTGAAGGCAGCGAAACAGGTGGCGCAGAAAGCGTTGCCATTATGGGGGCTATGTTGGTTTTGGGATCGGCCCTGTTTCGCGCCTTGGCACAAATTCACATCCGCAAACTCGTGCAAACTGAGCAGACTTCGGCGATTGTCTTTTACTTTTCGCTGACAGCGTCCATTCTTTCGCTGTTGACGCTGCCACTAGGATGGGTCGTGCCCACCTCTCAGGAAATGCTCTTTCTGGTTCTGGCGGGCCTGTTTGGCGGCATTGCACAGATTTTCCTGACCACAGGATATCGCCATGCCGAGGCAAGCTTGCTTGCCCCGTTTGATTACGTGTCGCTTATCTTTGCCCTGCTCATCGGATATTTCGTCTTTAGCGAGGTTCCGACCGTTCCCATGCTCAGCGGTTCAGCCCTGATTGTTGCCGCTGGCATCCTGATTATCTGGCGTGAACATCGGCTTGGCCTTGAACGCGGCGCCGAACGCGCAAAGGTCACCCCGCAAGGATAGGCGCGGATACACACCAGAACATCCTATTGGGACAAAATTGAAGAACCTCATAAATGGGCTCAAAGGGACTGTTACACCAACAGCCCCTTTGATCATTTCCCTAAGAACCGGTGAACCACCTGATCGACAAAGTGCTGATCCGTGGCCAAATGCTCTTGCAGCCGGGCCATTCCAGCGGTGTCCAATCGTTTGCCGGCTGCAATCCGCGCCAGAAAATCAATGTCGTAATATCGCACGGCATCACCAAGCGCACGGACCTCATCCATCAGATTAACGGTGCCCATGGGGGATGTGATGTCACACACATTGTCTGACCCAATCCGCACTTGTACACCATTTGCCACGAAATCCAAAACCCGCGCGATGCAGTTGTGCGTAGGGGTAGAAAGCGGTCGGTATTGGCGCATGCTTAACGCGGCCGCAGGACAACAAATCACCCCAACATTCAGCTCTGCCAGATCTTTAGCAAGGGCCTGAAACCGTGGTTCGTCATAAGCAGACGGTGAAATGACATGGATAAGCCAGATGAATGGTTCTTCATCAGCGGGCACACCAAACCCCAGTTCGCGCACCAATTTGGCAACCAGTTCAGAAGCGCCTTCATAAATGTGATTGGCCTGATCCACATGCACGTGGATTTGCTTGCCTAATGTATGCGCCAAGGTAATCGCGCGTCGGCAACTTTCTTCAAAACCAATATGATCTGGATAGTCTGCCGTATCATCTCGTTCCGGTAACAATCCAATGAAGTCATATTTTTCAGCGGCCTCTTCTAACAGCGCCCAACGTTCTGGTTCGTCATCGCGAAAGCCAAGCGGCGAATAGGCACCCAGCCGCAGATCAATCTTATCTGCATAGTTTGCCTTCAGCTTAGCAAAGGTTTCCAATGCGGTCATGCGGACGCAATCAACCGTGGTGTCCACGACCGTATCAGCACGTGTCGTTCCAACAGCGATCATTTCCTTCACGTATGGCTCTACGCGCGCATACAGCGCATCGGGCTCATAGCAGTAGCTTTCGTGAATCGTTGGGATGACAGCATGCTTGCCGGACAACGAAAGAGATGTCCCATCCATCACCCCCGCGCTGCGCAGTAATTCGACTGTAGGGTGAAAGGTACCAGCCCGATCAAGATGCAAGTGTGCATTGAAAAAGCCGCCATGTTTCGTGACGGCATCGCGAATATCTTGAAAATAGGGTGTCATTTCTCTCATGGTATTATGTCTGTTAACCTCTATGGTGACAAAAATCTGACGATTCATAGGGCAGTCATCGACGCTCTCATTATTTCTTGCCCAAATTTTAGAACTGCACAAATACTGTCTTTTGATCAGGTGGACTTAACCCGATATTCAGGCCAGTATTAACCAAATTTGGAATACTAGGCAAAAAATGCACTCTATCAGAATTATCGGCGCAGGCTCTATTGGCAGTCACCTCGCAAACGCAGCCCGTACGCGCGGCTGGTCCGTGACATTGACTGACAATGATCCCGCGGCGTTAGAACGCGCAAAGGATGACATCTATCCCTCACGCTATGGTGCGTGGGATGAGGGTATTTCGCTCAAACTTTCTCAGGATGCCACTGATGAGCCCGCAGATGTGGTTTTCATTGGCACCCCCCCTGACAGCCACATTCCTTTGGCTCTTGATGCACTGGATCGCGTCACACCCAAGATTCTGTTGATTGAGAAACCGCTCGCTGGACCTGATCTTGCCGGATGCCAGAAATTATTCGAGGCCACGCAGACAAAAGGCGTGTTTGCGGCCGTTGGATATAATCACTGCCTTGGGGGCAATACCAAACTCGCAGATCAGATGATCCGGGCCGGCAATTTGGGCGATATCATTACAATTTCGTCACGGACACGCGAACATTGGCAGGGCATTTTCAATGCACATCCATGGCTACCAGGACCATCAGCGTCGTATCTTGGATTTGCCGCGCGTGGCGGCGGCGCAACTGGTGAACATTCACACGCCATTAACATGTGGCAACATTTTTCACATGTCGCAGGCGCCGGGCGTGTTGCGCGGGTTTCTGCACGTCTGGATCACGTAAGGGCAGATGGTACGGACTATGATCAATCCGCATTTATCACGCTTGAATCCCAAGAGGGCCTTATCGGCGATGTCATTCAGGATGTTGTCACTGCCCCCACTGAAAAATCCGCCCGCCTTCAGGGCACCAAAGGATTTATCGAATGGTCCGTAAACGCCCGCCCAGGCGAAGACCGCGTAGCAGTCGGACACCTTGATGGTCCGATTCAAGAAACCTTCATTCCCAAAACACGCCCAGGTGAATTCATCGCTGAAATTGATCACCTCGCAGAGGTGATGAATGGCGACACGACGGACTCCCCTATTGCTCTTAGCCGCGGCCTTGACACCATGATGGTCATTGCTGCTACCTTCAAATCAGACGCTACTGGTCGGCCAGTCACCATCGATTGGTCCAAAGGCTACACGCCAGATGCGCTCAATTAGGTCTGGTTCAAAATGTCACAAAATTTTCCCTTCGAAAATCTGTTCATATTCGACATGGCCAACAACCATATGGGCGATATGGACCATGCCGAAAAAATCATTCGCGAAGTTGCCTGCGTCACCAAAGCCGCCGGCGTACGCGGTGCCCTGAAGTTTCAGTTCCGCCAGCTCGACACGTTTATTCACCCGGATTATCAATCGCGCACGGATATTAAGTTCATCAAGCGGTTTTCAGAAACGCGACTGGAAATGGAACAATTCGGCAAGCTTGCCAAAATGGTACGTGACCATGGCCTGTTGACCATGAGCACCCCATTTGACGAGGCTTCGGTCGATGTCATTGTGGGCATGAACCTTGATCTTATCAAAATCGCCAGCTGCTCTGCCGACGACCGCCCTCTGATTGACAAGGTTGCGCGTGTTAATAAACCAGTGGTGGTCTCCACTGCCGGTCTGCGTTTGGAAGAAATCGACTGGTTGGTGAACCATCTTGAATCACAGCGTGTAGACTTTTCACTGATGCATTGTGTGGCGCTGTACCCAACGCCAGATGACAAGCTGCAACTTGATCAGGTGCGTCAACTAAAAGAACGGTATCGTTCTCTGACTGTTGGCTGGTCAACTCATGAGGATCAGGACAACACCAGTGCGATTCAAATGGCCTATGCTTTGGGCGCGCGTATGTTTGAACGCCATGTTGGGGTGCCAACCGACGATTACAAACTCAACGCCTACTCTTCGACGCCAGAACAACTCGAAAAATGGTTTGCGGCCTTCGATCACGCGCGCGACATGATGGGATCAGCCGAGCGCGCACCCGCCCCCGCAGCAGAACGCGCGACATTGCGCGACCTGAAACGCGGCTCTTTTGCCAGCCGCGCCATCAAAAAAGGCCAAGAGATCTCGGCAAAAGATGTGTTCTTTGCCATGCCTTGCCAAGAAGGTCAGCTTGTATCAGGAGACTTCCGCCCCGGTATGATCGCCGATCGCGATTACGCGGTGAATGACGCACTCGAGCCAACTGTTTCAGCCGCAAATAACGATGAGAATACAATCTATCAAATCATGCTTCAGGTACGTGGGATGCTAAACACGGCAGGCATTGCCATCAATGAAGATGCCAATATCGAGATTTCGCACCAATATGGTCTGAACCGATTCCGCGAATTCGGCGCTGTTTTAATCACATGTGTGAATCGAGAATACGCTAAAAAGCTGGTTATCCAGTTGCCCCGCCAAAAACACCCCTATCACTATCATAAGCGTAAGGAAGAAACCTTTCAGTTGCTCCATGGGGATGTTGAAATCGTCAAAGATGGGGACCGGTATCGCCTGAGCCCAGGTGACACTCTGCTCGTGGCGCCCGGCGAATGGCATAAATTCCACACGCTCGAAGGCTGCATTTTTGAAGAAATTTCTTCAACAGCGTATGCCAACGACAGCTTTTATGACGATCCTGCGGTTGCAAACATGCCGCGTGAGGCTCGTAAAACAAAAGTAGACCACTGGATGACCTATTTCCGAGGTCAGGGTGAGCGCTGAACTGTTCGTCTTTGATTTTGATGGCACGCTGGTGGACACAGCTGCTGCTAAGCGACAGGCATTTTTCGATGTTTTCCCGCAAGATTGTGGGGAAACAGTAGAACGCGTCCTTACCGAAGATCCAGATGGGTCGCGCTTTGCCGTCATCCCCCGGATGATCATCGAGAGTGGCCGCAGCGATCTCAATCCAGATGCAATAATTACAGCCTTCGGGAAACAGGTGTTGCACCGCGTCGCACTCGCGAATGAAATCCCAGGTGCCAGTGATGCGTTGAAATGGGCCGCGTCAAAAGGGGCTGCCTACGTGTTTTCGGTGACACCACATGAGGATCTACGTGCAGCATTAACCCAACGGGGATGGGTGGATATTCTCAGTGGTATTTATGGATTTCCGAACCACAAACCCGAGGTTCTAAAGCGCCTGATGAACGAAAATCATACCGCACCGCAAAACACCACTGTCATAGGTGATGGCATAAGTGACGCCGAAGCAGCACGCATGAACGGCTGTCACTACTTGCCCGCGATGCCCGGCTGGCCTCAGAAACTTATGCAGGAGAGCATCGAATGATTGAAGGAATGCGTGTTCTTGCAGTGGTTCCCGCCCGCGGTGGCAGCAAAGGGATCAAACTGAAAAACCTGCGCAATGTTGGGGGCATGTCGCTTGTGGCCCGTGCCGGAAAAATCGCCACATCAGTGGTGGAAATTGATCGTGCCGTTGTGTCAACCGATCACGAAGACATTGCAATAGCGGCAGAAGAAAGCGGCCTGTCCGCGCCTTTCCGTCGCCCCGAAACCTTGTCAGGTGATCGCATTGGCGATTGGGATGTATTGACCCACGCGCTTAAGGAATGTGAGCACCTAGACGGGGTGCAATACGACATTGTTCTCATGCTGCAACCCACGTCTCCGAGCCGTAAGATCGAAGACGTGCGCGCCACGTTGCAAAAACTTGTCCAAGGTGGGTTTGATGCCGTTTGGACGCTAAGCGAAACCGACAGCAAAGGGCACCCTCTTAAACAGCTCTGCGTGGATGAGGCCGATGCCCTTGAATATTATGATCCAGCGGGTGCTCAGATTATTGCCCGACAACAACTAAAACCCGTGTTTCACCGGAACGGAATCGCTTATGCTATCACACGCAATTGCCTGCTTGACCAAGGAACAATCAAAGGCGCACGCACCGGTGCTGTGATTATCGACGGACCAGTGGCCAATATTGATACAGAGCTGGATATTGCTTGGGCAGAATACCTATTGGCGCAATGAATACCCACTAAAACTTGCGTTGAGCTAACGGTTTAGCAAGCTCAGGTGTCACCAAACCAATCGGCCATCATTTCAGGAAACTCACCCGCGTTATACGCGTCGTTCATGATATTGTGCGACGTGTATTTGTTGTTGGCTTGCAAGCTGGCCTGCGGAACCATATCCAAAAGTTGGCGCGCCGGATCGGTATCGCGTTCATTTTTCCCATGCGCGATAATGATCGAAAGATCAGGGGAGATCGGTTGAGATGTTATCTCTCGCAGTGCCTCGTCTAGAATCTGATGATTGTTCACACTGGGTGCGCTTGCGGCAATGACACGGGACCATTTGCAATGGATGGCAGCATAAAGTGCTCCGAGGCCACCGCCACTGGTTCCCAAAGCAATAACACGACTGTACCCCCGTATTTGCGCATAGGTGTTCACATAATCAGCGACGGATGTGATGGTATCGCCCGCTTCGGGCAAACCTTCACCAAAAAGCGCACGTGACCTGTCTTGCAGCATCAAGAGATCGTATTTTTTGGGGTCAAGATTGACCAATATCCGATAGGTCGGCAAGAACAGCCGCAACAGGTTTCCCGTGAAGCCACAGATCAACGTTTTTCCGGATGCTGCGGTGTTCGGGTCGGTATAAAGCAGCATTGATTCAGACGGTTTCTGCCGCTGCCAAAGCGCATAATCCGGCGCTGCTGTAATCTCACGTGCCAAGTCCGCGCGCCAACGCCAGTGTCGAAAACTCAATTTAAGGCGGCCCGCCAGCCCAAGACGATGCGACGCCTTGCTTCCAACATGCGCGCCTTTGGTTTCTTCCAACAATTGAAGAATGTCCTTTGGCGTTTCATAGGCCGTCATAAGATCAGTTGCAGCCTTGAACTTATCTTTGTCAGTGCTGGCCTCCAGCGCAGCCATTACTGCCTCAGCCCCACCTTCCAGCGTATTCAACCCATGGCTGGTTTGTTCAAAAGCGATCTGTGCCTGTTGGGTTGCCGAAACCTCTTCAGCGGCCCCAAGCGTGTCAAAACCAGCCTCAATCAACGCATCAGAAATTGTTGCAATAGTTGAAAAATTTTCAAATATTGCAGGCGGCAATGTATCCTGAAGGGCAGTTTCCATTGCCATCATAATCCGCATCGCAGAGAGTGAATCCCCTCCGACTGCCGCAAAGTCCTGATGAATCCCCACGGCGGGAATGCTCAATTCCTGCTGCCACAAAGACACCAAGAACTGTTCTGTTGGATTTCTTGCCGCTGCGTGATCGGTGTCGGAGTGATGACTGTCTTGCGCCATCTGAGCCAATATCAGTTTATCGATCTTCCCAACCGGGTTTCGCGGCATCGCATCCAGCACAAGAATACGTCCGGGCACTTTGAATGCAGCAACAAGACCCAGAAGATGCGCCCGCAATGCGGATGTTTCCACTTCATCGCGCAGGACAACCGCTGTCACGATGTCTTCGCCCAATGTCTTATGCGGTACGGCAAATGATGCGGTCTCTGATACGGCCGGATGCGCGGAAAGGGCGTCATCCACTTCGGAAGGGCTGATTTTTTCACCCCCTCGATTGATCATTTCCTTTGCACGCCCCGTTAGAAAGAGATCCCCGTCCTCATCAAGATACCCATTGTCTCCAGTCAGAAACCAACCATTTAGAAAAGAGGCTTCGTTGGCTTCACTATTATTTTCATATCCAGAAAACACATTGGCTCCACGAATACCAATTTGGCCCGCCGCTCCTGTTGGTAAGGGCGTGCCTTCAGCACTAAAAATCTGCACTTCGGGGCCAGCAGGGCGCCCAACAGATCCGGGTTTTTCTGTACCTTGCCCAAGACGCGTTGTGGTAATCAATGGTCCTGCTTCGGTCATGCCAAGGGTGCGTACAATCTCTACACCAAACTGATCGTGCAATCGGCCCATTTGCGCCGGAGACAGCGCCGCCGCAACAGATCGTAAAAATCGAAACGAATTGTGCCTCGGAGTAATTCCATTGGTTTCTGCATGGCGCAACAATTCGCCTAATGTCGTGGGCACGCCCTGAAACCACGTGGGCGCATAAGTTTCCATCAGTTCATAAAATTTGGGGGCGTCAAATCCGCTTGTTGCAATCACTTGACCACCTGAACTCAGCGGCGCCAGCAACAAATCTACAAGCCCCCCAATGTGAAATTGTTCCCACATCGTCAAGCATCGATCATCGGGGCCAAGGTTCAAAGATCGCGCAACGTCTTGGGCGGATGTGCAAACATTGAGATGCGACAGAGGGACAATTTTGGGACTACCGGTCGATCCAGACGTCATCAAAACAAGGGCGATATCATCTGGCTTAGGGCACGGAACATTCGATATTGGCTCTATTCCAGCCAACGTATGGGATTTGGTCAGGCGCAATACGGGCAGGCCCATTTGATGGGCAACAGATGCGGATGGGCCTGCATCGTTCATACCTACAATCAGTGCGTCAATTTTGGTGGTTTTGAAATTCTGTTCAAATTCCGCGGCAGTAAAGATCGGATTAAATGGCGCAACTTCACCTGCAAGGGACGTTCCTAACATGGCAATGGCGATGTCAGATCCGTTGGGCAATACAAGCCCGAAACGCGGACGCTTGTGTGGGGTTCTCAACCCGGTTTGCGCCAATGAAGATGCCAACACACAGGCTTTGGCGGACAAACTACCATATGTAATTGGATTACCTGTCTCGGTAATCAATGCGATGGCATCACCATTGGATTTGCTTTGCGCCATGAGAAGGTCTGTAACGGTTCGAAGATTTAATGTCGCTGAATTGATCAAGATGCCATTCTTATCATGATGAAAACTTAGATGTCTGCTTGGGTTCTATTCTTTACCTCATTACCAAGCCTCGCAAGAGAGTCGTTTCAGCGCAATCAACATCCAAATCTGGCACCTTCCGACAAATGCTTCCTTCGACGCCACTCGGCGGTTTGTCACTTGGGCGACGTGAAATATATCAGCCACAAATTGCGTGCATACACAACAATGCCAATGGATTGCCCAAGCATGATCACCGGGTCACGACGGTGAACACCATAAGCGAATAACAAAAGACCGCCGCAGATCGATAACCACCAAAAAGCGACTGGAATGACCGACTGACGATGCCGTTCCGAAGTAATCCATTGCACTAAAAAGCGCATGGAAAACATAAGTTGTGCTGACAAGCCAAGGCCCAACCAAATTAGATCGGACGTACTATCAACGTTTATCCATGCAAGAATGCTTTGCATTAGTTTTTTACCTGCACTTCAGTCGCGCGCACACCCTTGGATCGTTTGATGAGCCACACAACACCGATCAAGTCGTAGATGCCAACCAGGGCCCTCTGGAAGTTACTGTAATTAGAGCGTCCGGCATGACGTTCCGCATGTGACACATCACAATGCGCAATTTTCCAACCGCTCGCGTGAAACAGTGCGGGTAAATAACGATGCATGTGATTGAAATAGGGTAACGCCAAAAAAGCATCCCGACGAAAAGCCTTAAGCCCACACCCACTGTCGCGTGTGCCATCGCGCAACAGGGATTTACGGATCGCGTTGGCCATACGAGAGGCTACTTTCTTGGACAGGGTATCACTCCGCCCAACACGTTGCCCGGCAACTAGCCCAAGATCGGGATCACAGTTTTCCGCCAACAAGGCCGCCAGAAGATTTGGAATTTCAGACGGTGGATTTTGACCATCCCCATCCAAGGTGCAGATCAGAGGCGCATGCGCAGCCAAAACACCAGAATGGACAGCTGCTGATTGACCTGCCGATTTGGAATGCTGCAAAACTCGCAGCCACGAATGTTGTATTATAAGCGTTTTTAAATTTTCAGCGGTGGCGTCAGTTGACCCATCATCGACAAAAACAGCCTCGAATGATTGATTTGCACAGGCGGTTCCGATTGCACCCACCAGATAGGCTATATTGTCCGCTTCGTTCTTTACAGGCACGACGATGGAAAAAGAGAGCGTTTCTTGTGTCATCTTGGTCCCATTCGCTAAAGCGTAATTCCGAAATTTTAACAGACAAGTTTTGATTGCACCAGTCTGCCATGTTTTGATCCGTGTGATGGACCTTGCACAGATTACAAGGCACTATGTACGACTACAGCAGTTATGCCTCCTTGGAAAAGTAGGGGGTGAAGTAACGCGCGAAATTGTAAGGGCTAGATGATTTTACATTCAAAAGATGTGACGCAATTCAATCGACGCAATGCAATGGTCGCGACAGGTTTGATCATCCTAATAAGCGCCGTGTTGCGAGGGCTACATTTGCCAGTTGGAACATTGGCCCAGTGGGATGAGTTTCTGACATTGGATCGCGCCCACTCCTTCACAATTCGCGAAGATATGTGGACAGTCTATTCGCAAAACTTGCCATCCTTTAAAAAGCCACCGTTGCAATATTGGATGGGCGCCACGTTTCTGAATTGGGAGCTGGACCTTGAAGTTGCGATGCGCCTACCTTCGTTTCTTTTTTCAACCGGTTTAGCTGTGGTCACAGCCTGGCTTACGGCGCTGGTTTATCCCCGAACTCCTTGGGCTATGCCTGCGGTGGTCTTTTTGCTGCTGTGTTCTGAACGGTTTTGGCAAAGTTCTTTGTCAGCCATGCTCGACATGGGCACCACCTTCGCGGCGATTGGTGCCATTGCCGGTATTTTGGCCACGCGCCGCACCCCTGTGTGGTGGTATGCTGTGGCAGCTTTTTGTGTATTTGGAGCTTTACAGAAAGCACCTATTGCTTTGGGCTTTGCTGTGCTGACGGTTTTTATTCTCTGGCTGCACAGCTTGATCTCTGATCAAAAAAATTGTCTGCCCAGATTTGGACGGCATTTTGGGGTGGCCTTGTTGGTGACAATCGCCGGGGTGCTATTCTGGCCAATCTTGCAGTGGCTACGTTTTGGCGAGGCATCTATAGAAGAGGCTTATGTCAGCCAAATGGTGGAACGTTTCTCGCCCTTTTCTGACAAGGCATCTTTGCAACGTTCTTTCTTTTCACTTGTGACCGATGGAGAACAGGGATTTCGTATTTTCGCGATTGGCGCGTTGTTTTGGCTGCCTTTTGCGTACCGTCGAGGTGAAACTTGGATATTAACAGTTCCGTTTGCGATTTATTGTGTCGCGATCATATTGGCCAACGGGCTTGTTTCCCCTCGGTATTCAATGCTTTTTGTGCCTGCGATGATTATTGCCTTGATTGTTGTCATCTTCACTTATGTACAAAAGCCACGGATACGCTTGGCCTTGGTGATTTTATGTGGGGCATTGGCACAGGGGCCTTATAAAACGCCTGATCAACTGGGAATTATCGCGGCAAAAAACGCCCGGTTTGTTCCAATAGCATCTGAAATTGGCGAGGCGATCCTACCTGAGGAAACGTTGATCATTTGCGCATGGGCTGGCCGTAAATTACGCATCAACCCTGGTTTGTTGTCCTACTATGCATCTGACGGGCGCCCATTTTACAGATTGCGCAGTTCAGACGCCTTCATTGCTCTCCTTGAAAACACTCAGATAAAGGGACCATATCGTGGATTGTGCACCGAAGATCAGATTTCTGAAATTGGTGCTTATTTGGTCGGGGTCCAAAAGTTGAGTATAGATCGTAAATACGTTCATTGGACGGCCACGGGATTGTCCAAACCTTAACCCAAAGCACCCTTTGCCACAAAAGAGCCTGCGATGATTTCACCTGACCACAAAGCCATCTTTGTCCATATTCCAAAATGTGCGGGTCAAAGTGTTGAGCATGCCTTTTTGAATGATGTTGGCCTGACATGGGAAACACGCGCGCCTTTGTTGTTGCGCAAGAATAATGATCCAGACAAAGGGCCACCCCGGTTGGCGCATTTGCGTGGGCGGGATTATGTCAGGTATGGGTATGTTGATCAGGCACAATTCGATGCCTACTATAAATTTTCCATTGTTCGGGATCCATGGGCGCGAACAGTGTCACTGTATCGCCACCTAAATCCAAACATGACATTCCGGGATTTCGTTTTGAAATGGGTGCCTGATACATTCGAAAAGGGGCCACAGGCCAAGGACTTTTGGTTTGTGCGCCCCCAATCAGATTTCATTACGGATCAGGGGGGAATTATTGTCGATGACGTTCTGAAATTTGAAAATCTGCGCGAAGATTTTGCGCGCGCAGCCGAAAAATGTGGGCTGCTGTCTTCACTGCCCCATAAAAATGCAAATACCACACGCACCAAACCGGATGTGGTGCGAAAACGCTCCGCCATTAAACGCCTGAGCATGGCTATGAAATCCGCAATGCAGGCTCAGAAATTTGAAATCCATTCGGAATGGTCAGCATATTATGACGCCGAAACCATACACAAAGTTGCACAGCTATATAACGAAGATGCAGACAGGTTTGGCTATCAGATGATGGACGGTAAGGTATGAAGCTCTTTCGACGGCGCAAACCGATCGTGATAACAGATACGGGCCTACCAAAAGTGGCCGTCATGGGCGCGCTGCGATCTGGAACCAATCTGGTAAAGGATATGTTAGAAGAGAATTGGCACCTCTCCGCCGCCTTTAGCGACTATGGCTGGAAACATGCCGGCGTGCCGATCTTTAGCGCTGGAACTGACCTGAAATATCCTCGCACGCCTATCGTTTTTGTCATAAAAAACCCGTATGCCTTTGTGGTATCGCTGCATCGGTATCGCATGCTGGAAATCACAAAAAACCACAAAATCAGCCTGCAAGGCGCGCAAGATTTTGATGACTTTTTGCGAAAACCCATCGTGTTGCACGACAGTCAATTGCAACAAAGCCCACAACTGCGGTTCTCCAACCCATTGCAGTATTGGAACTTTCTATATTGGAACTTGCAAAAACTGGATGCACAGAAATTCTCTGTCCTTGGCCTTAACTACGAATATCTCATCGCGCGCCCAGACGACCTTAGTAAGATAGAAAAAATCGTCAGTGTAGACCGCACGACCACAGGCCCGATTAGATTGCCCCAGAAGAATATGCAGCGTCAAACAGACCAATCAAACAAGCAGCCTAAATCCAACACGCAGTCTGAATTCGATCTGGGCTATTACACCGAACAACGTTATCTGAAGGTCTATTCAGACGCACAGCTCGCGTTTATCCGCCAAGAGATAGACCCCTGGATCATGGCTCAGCGAGGGTATGACCTTATTTGATGTTTGCTTGCTGCCAAATGCCGAAATGATCTTGGAAGTGTTTGATGCAGGCCAGATTGGCTGCGTCTCGCCCATGATCCTCATGCACAAAGTCAACCAACGCGTCCACATTAGCCAATTTTGTCTTGGTAGAGTTGGGAAGAGCGGCAATTTTGCGAACTTTGATCCCGCTGGCCGCCAAGCATCCTGACAACCAGAAATCATCAACCATCCAAAGGTGATCTGGAATTTCAAAGGCAAGGTCAGACAGAAATTCAGGCCGCAGCAGAACCCCTCCATAGCCTTTGGCGATGTCTACGTGACCATTTGCGGGATCAAGCGCACGAATTTCTTTACGCAAGAAATGCCCATAAACACCAAGCGTTGCCTTGGTCAGAAGTTGATATTTCCAGGTTCCAGAAAACGCTTTAAGAACGGTCGCTTCAACTTTTTCTCCGGCTTCGGCAATGCATTCCCCGGGATTTTTATCACTTTCTTGAATCATCCGGGCGGCCCAATCCGGATGATAAATTCGGTCATCATCACAATACAAAATACGCACATCTTGACCCGCAAAGGCACGCACAGCCGGCAACACTTTGGTTGCGGGGCCATAATCATGATCACACCGTCGCACGTTGATGTCTTTTGGAATATGGCGCGTGTCCAATTCACACGGCCCAAAGCGACGATACGTTTCTGGAATCCACAAAATCACTTGCTCGATTTGCGCGCTCTGCTCCAAAAGCGAATTTAGAACTGGTCCGATTTCAGAGACACGTGAAGGAATAGTTGTCAGTGAGATCACGATCCGAGACATGAAAAACCCATGAAAGAATTTGCTAAGAGTGCTCTACTCAAGATAACCCGGAATATACAAGCCAGTGGCACAAAAAGCACCTTGTTGTTCCATCACAAGAAATGATGCGTTTCTTATTACGTCAAGGTTGCAATGATTGAAGTTTCGCACTGCATAAATTAGACGTTGCCTATGAGTTAGATAATTGGTTCCCACGTTTTAAGCTAGAGAAAGAATACTTTGGAGCGTGTGAATGTCTGGGCACAATTCGGAAACACCTTTCGAGCGTCTCAACACAGAGGTGAATATCGCTGTTGCGGTCTTAACGTATCGTCGCGAAGACCTGTTATCTTATTTTCTTAATTCTTTTGAAGATTTGATCATTCCAGAAAATACCAAAGTGACATTGCTGGTGATTGATAATTGTCAGGATGGGTCCGGCAAGGCTGTTTTTGATGCCCATCTTTCACAGAAATTCGACTTCACATATTTTCATGAACCTCGCCGTGGTATTCCTGTTGCGCGTAATCGCGCAATTGATGAGGCCTGTAAGATCGAGACCAATGTGCTGTGTTTCATTGACGACGATGAAGTACCCAAAAATGACTGGCTTGTGGAACTGGTAGATCACTGGCGCACAGGTGAACTTGATCTGATTGGTGGCCCCGTTGAGGTTGCCCAAGCGCCCAAAAATGCAAATCTCTGGCAGAAATTCGTTAATGCAAGTCTTGCGGCACGGATGCTGTTGAAAAATCGCAAAACGGCGCGCCGCGCCAATCATCCCAGCCAACGGTATGCCGTTGTCACAAACAACTGGCTGTGTGATGTGAAATGGTTGTGTGAAACAGGGCTGCGATTTGATGAGCGTCTGCTTATTACGGGTGGCTCTGATACAGCATTTTATCGTGCAGCCCGCGCGCTTGGCGTTCGGTCAGGCTGGTGTCCGAACGCTTTGGTTTATGAAACCATTTCCACAGATCGTTTATCTCTGTCCTATCAGGCGTTTCGCGGTGCGTCACAGTCCACGCAGAACTTCTTTAACAAGCAAAAAACAATCACGCCCAGTTTGATTGTGTATACCCTCATAACAGCATGTATGCGCTTTGTTTTGGGTGTTGGGCTGCTCTTGGTGCCGGTGATGGGCTTGGCCTCTCCTGTGGTCGCGATGCGCTCTATCGGGTGGTCTTATGGGCGGATCAAAGCGCTGCGTGGCGGTCAATCAGAATTGTACCGCTAGCGTTCAATTGTCACAAGATATTCAGAGTGTTGCACGCATTTGAACGGCTCTGACCATTCTAAAATATCACAGAATCTTTGGATTTGGTGATTAAGCGCATCCACCTGCAAAGGTGGGAATTGGCGCATCAGCAGATCAAGCTGTTCCATGCTATAGGACAATTGTTCAAAATCGAGACGACCGGGGGACAAATCTGGAAAGTTTTGTTTCAGAAAGGCGCGTTTTTTACGACCGCGTTTGCTGGTGAATAAGCGACTATAGTTTTTGAGCCAAAGGCGACGCAACCTTGCTGTTTCTTTCTTGCGTTCTGATGTGGACAATCCACCAGTGACGTCAAAGGATTTGGCCTTTTGCGCAAGAAACGCAGCGATGCGCGCACAAGAAAAATCACCTGTGACGCTTTCGATGTGTTGTTTCAATAGTGCCTTTTGGTCATTTGAAAGCACCGCACCCTGGCCTTCCAGAATTTGGCGCAGACCTTTGGCGATGTCATCAGCATTGGCGCAATCGTGGCCAAATGAATGGGACAGCTGATTGTCAAATTCTGACCTCCACGGCAGAAAGTTAATAACCGGGGTGCCCGCAACAGCAGCTTCGACAGCCGTAGTACAACTGTTGTGAATAAGCGCCTCTGCACCCAAAAGCCATGGGACGACATTTCCCTGAAATTCGACAACCACGTTCTCAAGCTTTGCCGCGACATCATGCCAAGGCGTGTGATTCTCGTTAGGATGAGGTCGAATAACAAGCGTCAACGGCGCGATCATCTTGGCCAAAGGTTCAATCAGCGCTAATTCAGCCTGAAACAAACGACGTTTGTTGGCGAGGAAGGCGTCGTTAATCTTTTGACCTTCTGCATCCATGGCCCAACTGGCCATGCGGACGCCACCGCCTTGTGGTGTGAGGTTGTTCACTGTTGGGAAATTTGTGTTCAACAGAACATATTGCCCATGCTTTCGCCTAATATCGGCGATTTTTTCTGCGTGAAACGCCGCAAATTCCGGGCGAATGATATCCATTCGCGGATTGCCCACCACAGTGGTCTCGATGCCGTCCAGAATGGATGTGCGCGCCCACATCTCTGAATCATCTTGCCCCCAGCACAGCACTTCATTGACCGGATCAAAGGCATGTTCGGGATGTTTTTTTAGAAAAATCTCGTCGGACTGCCGCACAAGTGCCTCTTCGTCCAACACCACAAGTTTGTGCCCGGCATCTCGTAGAACGGCCATTTTGGCAGGCTTTTGGCGCGCATTGTGTGCAAGAAAAAATCCCGACTCCAACTTTGCTAACTGCGCAAGAAAGGTGGATTTATACCCAATATAGGGCCGCATGCCTGCGGCACTGGCGAATAAGGCAAGTAGCAGTTTGGCGTCCAATTCACGTGGTTGGCTTGTGATCGGCAGATATAGATTGACCATGTCACCAAAACCCTAATGTTTGTGCGTCCAATATAGGTTTCAATTTATTAGGCAAGCACAGCAAACCATCAAGCAAAACATACTCTGTCTGCGCATGTTCTGAACGTGCTGTGACAAATGGAATTGGCGCGCTACATCTTTGATTCGGCAACATCTGGCATTCAGGTGCAGAAATATATTGAGAAAAAACCTATACTTAGTTAAAAATTAGTTAAGCACTCGCATAAATTGAATGTATTTGGAAATTTCAAATGAAGAAGACGTTGATGATTTTGGCGGGCTTTCCCGCTTCGGGAAAGACCACACTACTCCGACATTCATTTGAAAATCATGTCAGCTTATTTGGAGATCACAATCAAGCTTTGTTTGAGAACACTCTTTGTTCAATGGCGGAGGCAAGCCCTCACAACCTCCTTGAGATTGATCCAAAGTTACGCTGCACGGCCGCAAGCAAATCTTTAAAGTCAGATGGATATCTCCAAAATGAGAACCACCTTATTGTGCATCTGGATATATATAGATTTTACAAAAACTACATTTTCTCATCTTCACAAAAGCCCCATTTCAACAAGCACGAATTCCAGCGCCTTCAAGATACGCCTAATAGGCAGAGACTGGTCCGAAGCTTTTTAGATAAACTCTTTCACAGCTCTTTTGATCATATCGTCGTCAATACGATCTTACCGTTATATCCACAAAACGCTCAAAACTATGCTCGCAGGCGCCTACAAAGGCGATACGGAAAAGCCCCTTTTCACAAGTGCCTATTTCGCAAAATATTTACCGACTTTCCAAAACGCACTGTGTGGAAGGCCTATCACGACGCCTGGTTTAACGATTTACAGTTGTTGAACACATCCGAAGTGTATCAAACGTCTTACAAGATGAATGACTATCAGATTCATAGAATGATGGATATCATTGAGAATCCTCATGTGACCAGTAAGCGCCATGCAGCATCATCCTTTCAACTTAATGCCTGATTTGTGATTAAGGGCCTTCATTGACTTGAAGGAAGCTTCTGGGTGGGGGCTACGAACCTAATTTCGACAAGGATACCAATGTGATAGGTGGTTGGAAAGCTACCGCCAGCGTATTGACCAATATAAGTTTAGGTGTTACTTTTTTCACTTAAAAGTTGTAGCTGCCGGGCTAACCCAAGCGGACGTAGCGTGGTTGTATTCGCGCACGCAAAGCACATAATGATCGGATTACGGATTTGTATAAATATGCCCTTCAGCTTTACCGACAGTATTGGACGTACGTTCTTATCGTTGCTGCAGTCATGTATGCGTTGGATATCTGGGGAGGCGATAGCGCGACAAAAACTGTTGCTCCAAAACTGATTTTACATGGGTTTCTGTTGTTCCTTTTCCACTACACCATGCTTACCGGATCTGTGGTCGAAGTCTGGAGAAAACGCTCCATAAACACTGGTCCCAAAATGCATTTTTGGATTGCATTTGCGTTTCCACCCGTAGTGTCGCTTGCTGTATGCCTCGCGTTCATATTGCTCATGCAATCTACATCTCTCGCCGAAGCAGTTACACATGAGATGAGATTTATACTCTACATGCTCCTTTTCGGTCTATCTTTTTGGATTGTCCTTTCGATATTCGGAACCATGCTCCCAGCTGCAACATTAGGCTCAGCGACTGATTTCTCGGCTGCCCTGAAACGCTCTCGCAAAAGTTTTTGGTTTGTCTGTTGGAGGCTTCTTGTTGGCCCGGTACTTTACTCTCTTAGTGTAATAGCTGTGTTGGTTTCAGCTATTGTGCTAGGCTTAATGCCTGATATTCCCAGCATCCCGAATTCCTTTGCAGATATTACAATCTATAATGCCGTTTGGTACGTGGCCTTGGGTTTTGTGATGATATTCAACAACACACTTACAGCCGCAATCCTTTCCATGGCCTATCTACGCTCTGAGGAGGGGCATAACCCACAGGTTATGAGGCGGCTCAGGGCCAATTCTATGGGCTACGATCAAGCACGCTGAATTACCCTATCTTATTGGAATCGTTATTTTATATTTGACGTCCAACTCACTGACCTACTACCCCATACCCCATGGATCGCTTTCAAAGTCTTCCACTATGCTTCCACAGGAATGGGGTAGAACGATGCCAAAACTGACCAAACGCGCGATTGATGCATTGCAACCGGATGCAAAGGATTTCTTTGTCTGGGATAGTCAGATTTCAGGGTTTGGCGTGCGCGTGATGCCCTCGGGGGCCAAGACCTATCAGGCACAATACCGCAAGAGCGGACGCACGCGGCGTGTGTCACTTGGTCGACACGGCAAGATCACCGTGGACGAAGCGCGCAAGTTGGCTAAGGATGTCATGGGTCAAGTCGCGATGGGTGATAACCCCGCAGAAGACATTGCGCAGTTGCGCCGCGCCCCAACAATCGCAGCCCTGTGTGATCGGTTCTTTAAGGAGCATGCGTTAGAGCGCTGTAAGCCAACCACGCAAAAGGAATACCGCCGGGCCTTAAATATCTTCATTAAACCCGCGATTGGTGGCTTTAAAATCATTGATGTTGAACGCAAAGACATCGCCGCCCTGCACCATAAATATCGCCATATTCCCTACCAAGCGAACCGCACGCTGCAAGTGTTGTCCAAGATGTTTAACATGGCCGAGATTTGGGGCTTTCGCGCTGATGGTTCTAACCCCTGTCGACACGTACCCAAATATCGCGAACAAAAGCGCGAACGCTATCTGAGCCAATATGAGCTTCAGCAACTTGGCCAAACCTTGGCTACGGTCGAGCAAGACGGTTCAGAAAGCGCCTTTGTCGTTGCTGCCTTTCGTCTGCTTATTCTAACCGGATGCCGCTTGAAGGAAATCCAAACTTTGCAATGGGCCTTTATAACGGATGCGGGAATGGAATTACCTGACACAAAAACTGGCGCACGGCGCATTCCCTTGCCAGCGGCGGCAAGGGCGGTCCTGTCTGCCCTGCCCCGCACATACGGCAACCCATACGTTATCGAAGGCAAGTTAGCAGACAGCCACATCACCGACCTACAGCACCCATGGCGGCGTATCCGTGAACTAGCCGGAATACCGGATGTTCGCATTCACGACTTGCGCCATACCTATGCATCCAATGCGGTGTCGTCGGGAATGCCCATTCAGATGGTTGGACGATTGCTGGGACACACACAAATTCAGACAACGATGCGGTATGCACATCTGGCCGATGATCCTGTTAGACGCGCGGCAGAAGAAAACGCAGCACGCCTAAACGCCCTTGTCGGAGTGCCACAGCCTGTACAGCCCTTACGTGTTGTTAGATAACGGAAAAACCGCCACCAAAACCCGCCTATGTTACGTTACATATATAGGCGCGCCCTACGTTATATTATATATAGGCTTCATTGGCTGTTTGGACGCGATGCCGTACCGCCTGATACTAAGAATACGAGTAATAGATTATGTCACAATTTTCCGCGCAAGAGATTAGTCAACTTTGGAAGCGCGGGTATTCAATGCAGAAGGCATGGCTGGCATTTGCGCATCCTGACCTAAAAACCCAGTGGAGAGCGGCACATAAAAGTTCTGCGGCACAAGCATTCAGCGACGGGGCTGAAACGGCAGCTCGCACCGAGCTTTCCGCAGTTGAAAAAATAACAATGGCACTTTCTGGCACGCAGAAAATCCTGAAAGAACGCGGGGAATTAGAAAAGCAACTGAAAGCAAACATCCTAAGTTACATTACAAAAGGCCATCTAATTGCGTTTGGATTTGAAGCCCCTAGAAAAGTGGTTTCTCCGGCCATAGAAATTTCACCTTCCTTTTGGAATGGAAAATGCGATTGGGCAAACAGCGGTCTTGAAGGCCAAAGCCTGCGGTTTGTAGAAATCCGTTTATTAACCCCAAAGTGGTGCAGAGAGATTTTGGAGCGCACAACAAACACTCCAAACCTAGATATCCGTTCAAGCGGCCGACCGTCGATAAAAGCAGATGTAGAAGCGGCGTTTCATACTCTTAACAAGCAAGGCAAGATTGACGTGTCGTTATCAGCCAAAGCCCACTTTGACATGGTTCGCACTCATATGAGAAACGCCGAGCCGGGCAAGTATCCCGAAACCTACCAACTTGGATATGAAGGAATACGCCGTCATTTTATGCCTCTTTTCAAAGAGTTATCCAAAAACAGCAAACAGTAAATTGGCATCCTATTTACTGTTGTATTTACTGTTTTCGTTTTGAGCCAGAACAAACGCATCACATCGTAACAAGGAGCGAGAAGATGCAAACACAGGTTCAGAACACCCCACCCAACCACGCCGCCCTCGATTATCTCGAAGGCTTCATCGGCGAAACACTTGCGGCAGATTTCCTCTGCCAGAGTGTCCGCACATTGCAAAAATGGCGTGTCACAGGCTTTGGTCCAAAATTTTATAAATCCGGGCGCTCTATTCGCTATCGCCGCTGCGATTTGCTGGAATGGGCCGACACACGCCGCCGGGCAAGCACTTCCTGCACAGGGAACAACTGAGTTTTGCCCGTACGGGCTTGGCAGCACCGTGCGGGATTTTGGGGCCGGATGGCTTCATGGGGCGCGGGGTCAAATGGTATTCCGCGCCCATTCTTACACCTCAACATTTAGCAAGGACACATCATGTCAAACACTCCTGCCCATAAGATCAAATTGGGCCTCACCACAGCAACAATCTGGAACAATAACGGGTCTTATTCCGTTGATATTACACGTTCTTATAAGAACGGAGATGGTGACTGGAAAAACACCTCAAGCCTGTTTCACGCTGACCTTCTGAACGTCGCCAAATGCGCGGAACGTGCTGAAATATGGATCACACGACAACTGACCACCCAGCGATAACAGCCAAGCCGGGCACCAGCCCGGCCCCAAAACACAAGCTGCCCCGCCGGGGGCGTTAAGTCCGGCACACTTTCCCTCTTTTACAGTCAAACCACCTTCCGAGACACCTCGGAACAAAGGGGGGTCTTGTAACACCCCCCTCCACGAATACGAAAGCGAAGGACAGCGTAGATGGACGCAGTTATCCTCCATTCTGGATTTGATGGGTTGAAGTTCACGCTGCAAAGCGAGATTTCCGCAGAGTTGCGCAAAGCACTGGCCTCTGCCAAAGCGCACGCAAAAGAAACCCACGGCGAATGCGTGTTGGAATTGGGCGCAGTCACCCTGAATGTCACCAACAAGGGCGCGCGGGGCTTTACCGCCCATACAGGCGACCACGGCGCCGTTTGGCTATTCCAAGACCCACAGGACCGCATCCTCAACAATCCCGGCATAACTGTGGATTTCCGCGCCTTTGGATTGGCAACTGGTGGCCTTGCCGGGGCTGAACAGCATTTCCGCGACTGCATGGAGGCCTTTGGGATCAAATACGCAGAAACTCAGCTACGTGTTGCCCGCGCTGACTTTGCCGTTGATATTCTGGCCCCATGGTTTGAGCCTGACCGAGAGGCGCTTGTGGTGCCCCCCGGCACTAAGATCACGGAATACACGGGCGTTGATGAAACCGCGACAATAGCCAGTGGCGCGCGCGTTGTTGGCCTGCGCGCCGGAGCCATCGCCAACCGCCAGCTCGCAATTTATGACAAACGAACCGAGGTCATTCAGACCAACAAAATGGGCTGGCTCACGATTTGGAACGCAGCCCTTGCGGCGATTGGCAAACCCGCTCTTGACCTAAACGACCGCGATGCCAGCCAAGTTTGGCGCTTTGAAATGCGCCTTGGGTCTAAACAACTGCGCAATCGATTTGAGATGCGCAACTGGCAAAACGTGCATGATATCATCGGAGACGCCTTCACAGACTCGCTCAACCGCATTCGCTACACGTTACCCACCACCGACACAAACCGCGCGCGCTGGCCCGTGCATGGCATTTGGCGACAGTTTGAGGATGTGGTCGGCAATGACCTGCACCACAACTGCGCAGGCGTCTTGCCCAGCGATGTGATAGAGGCCAACCGCACCGCCAAAATGCGTGAACTTGATGCACAGCTTTGCGGGCTACTCATCACCCGTGCGGCGTTATCCGATGTGAAAACCCACGACCTTCAAGACTTCATTGAAACCCACGCCGATGCGCTATGGAGACAAATCACCGAACACCCCACCCCCACCGCAGAACGCCTTGCCAAAGCAAAGGCGAGGTATCGGTGGACGTGAGTTTGGAGCCGCCAATATATTTGGCTGCAATGCGCAGATAGTGTACTTTGCAGAGTTTCGGGGTCGGCCCTTAGCTGCCTTTCGCCAGACAGTCGAAATGCTGCGGTCGCAGTCCGCATTGCGGCCATTCGCTGCAAGTACTAAATCAGCGTTTGTGCAATATCGCCGCATTTCCGGCAATCTTCAGATAGACGATCTCGCCTAGTACGCAGGACGACTACAGGTACACCTCATTTAATCGATGAATTCGTGTCGTATTCCCATGTGAAGCGCGGCCTCAAAAACTAAAATCTCGTTTTCTCCCTCGTCCCTCATCTTTCCGATGAGCTCTGGCTGCAAAGTGATAGCGTCATTCCCTTCAGCCTCCTCAACAAAAGTGCTGTAACTGTCGATGAGACGCCCGGCCAAGGCGGAGTTGAAGCCATTGTTGAGGAGGCGGATTTTCTCAACGCTCGTAGTTCCGTACTTAATTTCTAGGTATAGTCGCTCGGGAATTTTCCCCAAGTCGTTCAATACCTCAACGAATTTTAGTATATGGTTGTCGACGATGTCTTGTTCTTCCTTAATTCGGACAATCGCCAAGTTTATCCTCTGTGAATGCGATTTCTCACTTATTCGGACCCAACTTTCTCTGTGAGAACCTTCTCGCGCGATTTCACCCCATCTACCGACGTAAACCTCTTCGACGGCGGACTCCTCCCAGTACCGCAGAAAGCTCGCAATCATCTCAGAGAACGAAGCATTGTTAATGCGCCAATCTATCAACATGGCATAGAATTTTCGGGCGTTTTCTTCTTCTAAACGTCGAACGACATCGAACGTCCTGTGTTCCTTAAAAAAGGGAACAAATACAGTCGAAATCAATTCGAGAATTAGATTGGATGTCACCAATGGTACTACGAAACCATTCAAAACCTCCTGCATTGCAACTTCATGTTGCAAGACATCGATTTCTGAAATGTTGTTAAGTAGGCAGGCCCTCCCAACTTCGGTTGATGGAAGCCTTACGTCGTGGCCTGTGATGCCCGGAGAAACCGCTTCGAGGAATTCGTCGGCTTCTCTCTTTTCGTCAATATCGTCTTCATCGATAACCTTCGCATCTAGCAGGACGTTTTCCGGCGGTTCCTTCAGTTTGGCATCGACCTTTGTAACTCCTCGCAAAAATTCCTCGACGTTAGCATTCGCCGCTGAAAATTTGTCCGAATTAAAGACAACCACTTCTGGCTCCAAGAGTTTCAGGTCGCCATTTTCAACATCGAAAATTTCGCTGAATCGACATATTCTCCCTACCAGATTTCTAAATTGAGGCTGCGTCAAATTTCGCAAACCCTTTTTTGTTTCCAAGAGGAATATCTTCTCAGCGGGTATATTAACGCCTTCGAGTAAGGTCGAATTGCATATGATGTAGCGTATGCAATCGATTTCGGAGAACGCTCTCTCCGCATATAGCCTTACAATATCTGGAACTGCGCCATGATGATATAAAACGCCTTTTCTCAGCGCTTCAACCAACAGGTATTCAGAGTGCAGAAATTCAGCGATGTTCCTGCATACTCGCTCAAGCGCAGGGGACTCGACTGGAGGAAGGAGTGGGATGAAACTTCGTGCGAAAAGTTCAATTCTCTTTGGTAAGTTGAAAAAAATGATGTTTTTGCGAGCCGATTTTTCGATGATAAAGGCCTCTTCAGTTTGAGCGCCCAAGTCTGTTCTTTCCCAGTATCTGTCGAAGTACTGGTCATAGGTTTTCAGCTTGTCATTTCGAAAGTCAGCAATTGAGTATCGCTCCGATTTCAGGTTCTCTCGGACTCTATAACTCGTTGGCGTCATTTCAGTGTAGCGGGGTCGTATATTTTCCTCATTGGCTAGGAACGGCGTGAGGAACTTTATCGCAGAGTTCGGGTTTTTTTGTTTTTGTAGGATTACGACCTTCGCAAGTAGAAGCTCCCGCTGCCCGTCTCCAAGGAGGTTGTGAGCTTCATCAATAAAAACTGTGTCAAAGCGGAACTTGGGGTGTTCCGTGAAGAACCTCAACAACCTCTCCTGTGTCAAAACTGCTATTATCCGCGAGTCTCCGCCGTGATACATTTCCGCATGTGTGATAACTCGCCGGGTGCCTTCAGGTGGCATCTCACTTAGAAGGCGTTGCTTTGTCTGGGCAAGCAGAGCCTTCGTAGGTACTACCACACAAATACTTTGGTCTTGGTTGCGGTTGCTGAATTTAGAGATCAGTTCCGACTTTCCGTATGAAGTCGGAGCAACTATCAGAACATCTTTACCATCATTCTCCCTGAAAAACGTTCCGAGCTCAATTTGTTGTTCTGTAAAGACGATGCCGTCAATTTCGTATTGGCTCATCAGCGCGCTAAAATAGTTGGGAAAAAAATGTTCTGCGCCTTCGTCCAGCAAGCCTTCTGTTGATGCGTTCTGAACGATTGGCATGAAGCCTTTCGACAATGACACGTCATACAAGGGTTTGAAGTCTAAGGTGTGATTGGAGTACATTACGATGATCCTGTACCCCAGCAACACTGAGTGTTCCTCTGGCTCATTGAGCAGCATCACAGCAATAGCAAGTAGTGCCGTTTTCTCTTCGTTGGAGAGCTCCTGTCTATCCATGAGCTTTTGGTACAAATGAAAGAAATCGGAATTTCGGATGGTTCTTAGAGGAAATCTGGCCATTCTACGTTTCGTGCCTCAAAAAATTTTCTACGGCTTGGAACGTGTTTTTCTGGATTGATAGAGAAATTAATTTCGCAAATTCGTTCGTGCCTAAATGATGTGAGTGGCTTGTCTTGAAATCGTCAATCGAGGCGGTTTCTTTTCCTCCAGAATAACAGACTGCCACTAACAATGCATTGAAGTCTTCGCTGCAATTGGAATTTGAAAACGCCCCTTCGGCATAGTCTTCGAGCAACGATTCGATCTTGTTTTTTAGACTACCAGAAGTCATCGCTACAGATGCGCCGTTAATCGCGTTCATCCAAAGTGTTTCTCTGGTGTCGTTTAAGTTTTCCACCAATCCGTTTTTCGCTGTGGAAAGCAAGCTGCCTAGTTTTTGCGCACAGGTTTGAGTCGTAACATTTCCAGACTTTACTTCTGCAAACCACAGCTCGTTTGACTCGTTGTTCATCAAGACAAGGTCGAACCCTTTTTTGATTGACCCTTCTTCTAGATTGAAGTTCGGAGATACTGGCTCATAAGCGCTAAAATAATGAACAAACAGGATATGAGTTAAGAGCTCGCCAATCATGCCCTTTTTCGTTTTGGCGGTTTTTGTATCGTATCGATTTAAGAATGAAGTCAGCGTACGTTTGTAGGAGTATATAGCGCTCGCTTTCTTGGCTCTCGCTACGCCGTGGCAGATTTCAGTAAGTCGGTCGCGAACAAGGGCCTTCAACTCTTCTGACAAGTGGTCCACGACAATATGAACGCAGCCATCATCCGTCACTTCGCAGGTGGTTCCCAAAATTTCGAACTCGCTATCAATATTCAATTAAATCGCTGCCATTAAATCCACCCTTAGAGTTCTACCTAAACGAGCAGCCCGCTGGAAGGGTTACTTTTCGCTTGTTCCTCGGGAGACACTTTCGGGGCGTGAGGGTTTGGTCTGTAGGGCGATTGCATCGTTGCTTTTGTGCCACAGGTCTGAGTTCGCGTCTTTTGCTTCCAAAGTGCTTCCACGCGCAGATTTCGAACGCGAGCGACCTCGCGGGAGCGAGGCTTAACATATTGTTTTATTATGATATTATTGGTTGCGGGAGTAGGGTTTGAACCTACGACCTTCAGGTTATGAGTTAGTCATACCCTTCAACTGACTGCTGTTCTTATGATCCCGTTTCATTTGGGAACGCAGCCAGTTGGCGAACTGAGGGGCGCCGGGGATGTCACTCATATGAGGCGCGCAAATCAGGTAATACGCCTCTTGCATCGGGGTTTGATGTTCAAACGGGCGCACCAGTTTACCCTCGGCGATCAAACGACCTGTCAAACTGTGATGTCCCATCGCAAGCCCACCCCCTGCCATCGCGGCATTCAATGACACAGCATAGGTCGAGGCATAGGTGATCGGCAGGTTGGGCCACGGAATATCCTGATCCTCGATCCATGCCTGCCAATTGCACAGCATGTTTGCGCAATCAAACAGATGCGTTTGGGCGATGGTTTCCAGATTGCCTTTCCAATCCGGTGCGGCGACCGGATAAAAATACTCGCTCGCCAGTCGTTCCGCCCGGGCATCATCCGCAGGGCGCAATGAAAACCGTACCTCTAAATCAGCCGAAGCGGCGTATTCCAAAGGCTCCCACAGTTCGGTCACGATGTTCAGCCGCACATTGGGATGCAACGCATAGAATTTCTTAAGACGAGGCGCCAGCCAGAAGGCCGCGAAACTCAGGTTTGTGTGTACCTGCACCGCGCTACGCTGATCCATCATCAAGGCCGTGGTGCCGCGCGATAGGGTGGCAAAGGCATCCCGTACCACGGGCAGATATGTGGCCCCTGTGCGGGTCAGTTCCAGGGTGCGCGAACGGCGCAGAAACAGAGGCTGCTTCAAATGTTGTTCCAGCGATTTGATGTGCTGGCTCACCGCCGATTGCGTCATGTTCAATTCGCGCGCCGCACCGGTGAATGACAGATGCCGCGCCGATGCTTCAAATGCTCGCAACCAGTTCAATGGGGGAAGAGGTCTGCGCATATCCATAACCTAGCCATAAGTTCACCTTATGGCATAACGTTGTTTTTTTCGTTGGTAAAGCGTCGGGTGTTTCGGCAGTCTGCCACCAGCCAAGAGGAGATGCGCTATGTCTGTTACTGAACTTCGCCCGAATATGGATCATTGGCAGGAACGTGTGGATATGGCCGCAGCCTTTCGCTGGACCGAACGCCTGAATTTCCACGAGGCCGTCGCGAACCACTTTAGCCTTGCCGTGAATGACGATGGCACACAGTTTCTGATGAACCCCAACCAGATGTATTTTGGCCGTATCCGCGCCAGCGATCTGTTGTTTCTGGATGCCAATGACCCGGATGTCATGAATAAACCCGGCGCACCCGATCCAACCGCTTGGGGGCTGCATGGGTCTATTCACCGTCTGTGCCCACATGCGCGCTGCGTGATGCATGTGCATTCGATCCATGCCACGGTTTTGGCCTCTTTGGCAGACAGTTCCCTGCTGCCGATCGATCAGAATACCGCAACCTTTTTCAATCGTTATGTCGTCGACAATGATTTTGGCGGATTGGCGTTTAACGATGAAGGTGCACGTTGTGCGGCGGCATTGACTGATCCAAAGGTCAAGGTGATGATCATGGGCAACCATGGTGTGTTGGTTCTGGGGGATAGCCCTGCGGATACGTTCAACCGTCTGTATTATTTCGAACGTGCGGCGGAAACCTATATTCGCGCACTGCAAACTGGTCAGAAGCTGCGCCTCCTCAGCGATGAGATCGCCGAGAAAACCGCACAGGAACTAGAGGATTATCCCGGTCAGGCCGAGGCCCATCTGCGTGAAATCAAGGCCGTTCTGGATGCCGAAGGATCAAACTACGCAAGCTAAGGAAAGCGCAGTCCCGCCCCTAAGGCATGCGCACCGCGCGCGGGGTTTTACCGAACTCCGCGCGAAAAGCGCGGGTCATCGCGGCGGGATCTTGATACCCGCTGCGCAACGCAATTTCTGAAATCGGCAGGGCAGTCTCGCTGACCAATTTGCGCGCCAGATTCAGGCGCAACCGCCGATATACGGTTTTGGGCGGCGCGCCCAATTCTGCCCGCATTCGTGTTTCCAGCGCCTTTTGCGGGCGCCCCACACGACGCGCAATTTCAGCGATTGTCAGCGGCTCTTCAAGGTGTTCCTGCATCAAAGCCAGCGCACGGTTGATCATCGCCGTGCCCTTGTGATCCGGCCCGGCCTGCACGCCTGCCGCATCCTGTGTCATAAACAATTGCGCCACCTCTAGCGCCAGCGCCTGCCCCTGATCCCGCCCAATCAAAAAGGTCACAAGATCAAAGGACGCCATCGCCCCAGAACATGTGACGCGATTGCGATCCAACACATAGCGTTCACGTTGGGTCTCTATGTTTGGAAATCTTTCTGCAAAGGAGATCAGTTCTTGCCAGTGAATGGTCGCCCTGTAGCCATCCAACAGTCCCGCATCCGCCAAAAGCCAGCTTCCGGTGTCAAACCCAGCCAAGATTGAAAACCGCTTAGCGGCGGCGCGCAGGGCGGATTGCGTGGCCCACTTTGCATGAGCGTGAAAATCATAGGACGGCATTACAACCAACATGTCGCCACTGGTCGACGACAGCTTGTCATGTGGCGCAACCTGCAATCCGCTTGAGCTGTGAACAGGGTCCCCGGTTATGGTCAGAAATTGCCAATCATACAGGCGCTTTTCGGACAATGTATTGGCCGCGCGCAACGGCTCAATCGTGTTTGCCAGACAGAGGTTTGAAAACCCGTCAAACAGAAGAACGCCCATTTGCTGCGTTGTTGAGGATGTTTTTGACCAATTGTGCATTAAAAATTTCTAATTCGGCATGGTGTATCAGGTCAATCCCATCATCGTATTCAGGAAACCTGCAGGAGCACCCCCATGCATTTTGGTATGACCGAAGAGCAGGCGATGATCGTTGAAACGACCCGCGCCTTTGTTGAAAAAGAAATATACCCCCATGAGGCCGAGGTGGAGCGCACTGGGCACCTGCCGATAGAGATCGTAAAAGAGGTTCAGCAAAAGGCCATCGAAACCGGCCTTTATGCAGCCAACATGCCTGAAGAGGTCGGCGGCGCTGGTTTGGATACGTTGACTTGGCTGCTCTATGAAAAAGAGCTGGGCCGCGCGAATTATGCCCTGCATTGGACCTGCGTGGCGCGACCATCCAACATCCTGCTGGCCGGCACAGAGGCGCAAAAAGAGAAATACCTCTATCCCTGCATCAAAGGCGAGAAATGGGATTGCCTAGCAATGACAGAGCCGGGCGCCGGGTCGGATTTGCGCGGCATGACAGCAACTGCGCGCGAGGATGGCGATGATTTTGTCCTAAACGGCACCAAGCACTTCATCAGCCATGCAGACATCGCCGATTTCGCCATCGTGTTCATGGCGACGGGCGAAGAAGACACCCCACGCGGGAAGAAGAAACTGATCACGGCATTTTTCGTTGATAAAGGCACGTCGGGGTTCTCCATCCGTGACGGCTATCGCAATGTCAGTCACCGTGGATATACCAACGCAGTGTTGGAATTTGACGATTGCCGTTTGCCCAAATCCGCCATTCTGGGCGAGGTGCATAAAGGATTTCAGGTGGCCAATGATTGGCTTGGCGCGACACGTCTGCAGGTGGCATCCACCTGCCTGGGCCGCGCTGAACGCGCCTTGGAACATGCGGTGTCTTACTGTGCTGAACGCAAACAATTCGGCCAACAAATCGGTAAATTCCAAGGTGTGTCGTTCAAGCTGGCCGATATGGCGACAGAACTGAAGGCGGCCAATCTGCTGACGCAAGAGGCGGCCTGGAAGTTTGATCAGGGCACCGTGACAGAATCCGACATGTCCATGGCCAAGCTGAAAGCGACAGAGATGTTGGCCTTTGTTGCGGACGAAGCCATCCAAATTCACGGCGGCATGGGTCTTATGGACGAACTGCCACTGGAGCGCATTTGGCGTGACGCACGGGTGGAACGCATTTGGGAAGGGACAAGCGAAATTCAACGACATATCATCAGTCGTGAGATGCTACGCCCACTTGGAGGATAAAATGCCCAAACCCATCGTTAAAATCACCTATTGCATTGGTTGCAACTGGATGCTGCGCGCCAGTTGGATGGCGCAAGAGTTGCTCTATACGTTTTCAACGGAATTGGGCGGCGTAACATTGGTGCCTAATGATCAGGGCGGCGTGTTTGAAATCACGCTTGATGACGATGTGATTTGGGAACGTAAACGCGATGGCGGTTTTCCTGATGTGAAGGAATTGAAGGGCCGCGTGCGTGATCTAATCAATCCGGAACGTGATCTTGGCCATCTTGACCGTGCCGACGGGGATTGATGTTGGCGCCCAGTTTCTATGCCTTCGGCGAGGATATTTGGGCCAAGAAGAAGCGTATTGGTTTTTCTTCTTGGTGAAAATATCCCCGCCGGAGGCTCCTGACCTTATAACACGCGAATAGGAAGCAAATGATGCGTGACCTCTCAAGGCTGTTTCGCCCCAAGACGATTGCGGTCGTGGGTGGGGGCGCATGGTGCCGTCTGGTAGTTGAACAGTGCCAAAAGATGGGATTTTCCGGTGATATATGGCCCGTGCATCCCAAAGCTGATCACGTGGCAGGCCTGCCTGCGTTCAAAGATGTGACAAGCCTACCATCCCCGCCCGATGCCGTGTTTGTTGGTGTGAACCGATTTATCACGATAGAGATCGTAGCAAGTTTGTCCAAGATCGGCGCAGGCGGTGCGGTGTGTTTTGCTTCCGGGTTTCTGGAGGCGGCGGCCGAAGATGAAGACGGCGCTGATCTTCAGGATCAATTGTTGGTTGCGGCAGGGGATATGCCCATTCTAGGGCCAAATTGTTATGGCTTCATCAACTATCTGGATGGCGCATTGCTGTGGCCAGATCAGCATGGCGGACAGAGGGTAGACAGCGGCGTCGCGCTTGTCACGCAAAGCTCGAACATGGCGATCAACCTGACAATGCAGATGCGTGGCTTGCCACTGGCCTATGTGGTGACGGCCGGCAATCAGGCGCAATCGGGTATCGCCGCGATTGGCGAGGCTGCGTTGGAAGACGAGCGCGTGACTGCTTTGGGTCTACATATCGAAGGCTTTGGCGATCTGCGCGCGTTTGAATCGCTTGCAGCCAAGGCGCGGGCGCTTGGTAAGCCGATCGTGACGCTTAAGGTCGGAAAATCCGAACAGGCGCGCGCGGCGACTGTGTCACATACCGCATCACTTGCCGGGGGCGATGCGGGCGCGACTGCATTACTGGAACGACTGGATATTCCGCGCCTAGATGATCTGACATCGTTTCTTGAGACGCTTAAGTTGATGCACCTAGTCGGGCGTTTGCCGTCCAACCGTATCGCAACCATCAGCTGTTCAGGCGGTGAGGCCAGTCTGGCCGCAGATTTGGGGCATGTACGCAATGTAGAGTTCCCCCCCCTGAACGCCCACCAAAAGCAGGATTTGCGTGAGGCTCTTGGCCCGATGGTCGCATTGGCCAATCCGCTGGATTACCACACCTATATTTGGCGCGACGCTGATGCGATGATCAAGGCTTTTGCGGCCATGATGGATCCTCAACTGGCCATGACCATGCTCATTGTTGATTTCCCGCGCGCGGATCGGTGTGATCCGTCAGATTGGGAATGCACCATCCAGGCCGCGATTGGCGCAAAAGACCACACTGGTGCAAATGTGGGCATGGTGGCAAGCCTTCCAGAGCTTTTGCCAGAAGAGGTGGCCACGCGTTTGATGGAAGGTGGCGTTGTGCCGTTTTGTGGTCTGACAGAGGCCATCAATGCCTGTGAGGCTGCTGCAATACCTTCGCAAGAGGATGTGCCGCCATTATTGCTGCCCACCGCATCGGTAGAGCCTAATTTGGTACCAGAAGCCTTTGCCAAGGCAAGGCTTGCAGAATATGGGCTGCGGGTGCCTGCATTCAAACGCGTGACGTCACCGGGGGCCGCGCGCGCCGCTGCGGCGGATATCGGGTTTCCGGTGGTCTTGAAGGGCGAAGGCATCGCCCACAAGACCGAGGCAGGTGCTGTGGCATTGAACCTGATGTCAGGGCAGGCCGTCAGAGATGCAGCAGAGACCATGCCCACAGACCATTTTCTGGTTGAGGAAATGATCACAGGTGCTGTGGCCGAACTGTTGGTTGGGGTTGTCAAAGATCCGGCGCATGGGTTTGTCATGACATTGGCCGCTGGCGGCACTTTGACCGAAGTAATGGAAGACAGCTCTTCCTTTTTGTTGCCTGCAACGGACAAGATGATCGAAGATGCGTTGAGTTCCTTGCGGATTTCAAAACTGCTGAATGGGTATCGTGGGGCCGCTGCCGCAAATCGTGAAGCGATCGTCAAAGCGATCCGGGCGATAGAGGCCTATGTGATTGCCAATGCAGAAGGGCTTGAGGAAATAGAGGTGAACCCGCTTCTCTGTACACCAAACGATGCCATTGCCGCTGATGCCCTGATGCGGCGAAAGGGCTGAAAACAATATGATGAATATTCTAGGAGATCAGACATGAGCGACAGCCCTGTAAAAACGCGCCGCGAAGGTGCCATTCTGGAAGTGACTTTGGATCGCCCCAAGGCCAATGCAATTGATTTGCAAACCAGCCGTGTGATGGGCGAGGTGTTTCGCGACTTTCGTGATGATCCGGATTTGCGCGTCGCGATCCTGACCGGTGGTGGGGAAAAATTCTTTTGCCCCGGGTGGGATTTGAAGGCCGCGGCTGATGGTGATGCCGTTGATGGGGATTATGGCGTGGGCGGCTTTGGCGGTCTTCAGGAAATGCGCGATATGAACAAACCCATTATTGCTGCTGTGAATGGCATTGCCTGTGGTGGCGGGCTGGAGCTGATGATTTCGGCTGACATTATCATTGCGGCTGATCACGCCAGTTTTGCTTTGCCGGAAATTCGATCAGGCACGGTGGCAGATGCCGCAAGTGTCAAACTGCCCAAGCGCATTCCTTATCATGTGGCGATGGAGCTGTTGTTGACCGGGCGCTGGTTTGATGCGCCAGAGGCCAAACATTGGGGACTGGTGAACGAAGTGGTTCCAGCAGACAAATTGATGGAGCGCGCTTGGGATCAGGCCCGCCTATTGGCGAGCGGTCCCCCATTGGTTTACGCGGCTATCAAAGAAGTTGTGCGGGACGCTGAGGACAGCAAGTTTCAAGACGCCATGAACCGCATTACGCAAAGACAATTACGTTCAGTTGATGTGCTCTATGATTCTGATGATCAGCTGGAAGGCGCGCGCGCCTTTGCGGAAAAACGTGATCCCATTTGGAAAGGGAAATAGGGACAGACAGGTAGCGCACCTAAGGTGCGCTGCTTACAAGGTCGTCGCCCAGAGTCCTGCTATATTGTCACCGCAAAAATGCCAAATCAGGCTTTTTGGAAAACGGCGGCGTACCCGGTATCATTTTTGTGTGAACCCGTGGCATTGGCCCCATAGAATCGAATTTCGGTCAGCCTAAGGTTCGTGATTTGATCAGCCAAAGCGTTCAGTTTGGCCTCAAACCCGGCCGCAGTGTAGTGCACAGTGCTGATTGAAATGGCCAGCAAACCGCCGGGCGCGGTGACACGCAGAACCTCATCCAAGGCCTCGGGACCGACGTGGCCAGAGGTAAAGGTGCCAGAACTGACAACGCCAGCATAGGTATTGTCTTCAACAGGCAGGCGCGCAGTTAGGTCGCCTGTAAAGAGATTACGGTAGATGCTTTTTGTGGCTGCTATATCAAGCATGTCTTGTGAAATGTCGGTGGCATCAATCGGGCCAATACCCATTTTGACCAGCTCAGCACCACACAACCCTGTGCCTGCACCAATATCCAGTACAGGACCTTGACCATTGGCTTTGGCAAAATGAGCAGCAACCTGATTAGGAGAAATGTAATCCGAAGCCTGAGCAAAATCCTGATCGTAGGTCTTGGCCCAGCTGGCATAAAGGCGCAGGGACTCTTCTGGCGTTTGCAGGGAATAGGCATCGTCGAGTTGTGGTTTTTTCTGGGACATTGGAAAATTGAACGATTTAGACGACTGAAATGCAAGTGTTCCCTTGAAACTTGTATGTTGGACACGCAGGTTGCCAGTCATGACAAAGACACTTCTTTCCCTTGGGCATGGGTTTTCTGCCCGGTATCTGGCACAGCGATTGGTGCCTCTGGGGTGGCGTGTGATCGGCACCACCCGCAAGCCCGAGAAATTTGCAGAATTAACGGCGCAGGGCGTTGAACCGCTGCTATGGCCTTGTGATCTTGCACGGGCATTAGAGGGCGTGACACATGTGTTGACCTCTGCCGGACCTGATGCCGAAGGAGATCCAATTCTGAGACATGGGCGTGAAGCAATTGTCGCGGCCTCACCGCAATTGGAATGGGTTGGATATCTGTCCACCACTGGGGTCTATGGCGATCAGGACGGTGGTTGGGTGGATGAAAACACACCACTTGATCCAGCAACGGAACGCGGCAAGCGTCGCGTTTTGGCAGAACGTGAGTGGTTGGATATTCCTGACTTGCCGGTACATGTGTTTCGGCTGGCAGGAATTTACGGCCCCGGGCGTGGTCCTTTTGCAAAGCTGCGTAAAGGCATTGCGCATCGCGTGATAAAAAAGAACCAGATTTTTTCACGCACCCATGTCGAAGATATCGCGCAGGTGTTAGAGGCCTCAATCGCAAAGCCAAACCCAGGGCGCGTATATAACGTCTGTGATGATGACCCTGCCCCTCCACAGGATGTGATTGCTTATGCCGCAGAATTGTTGGGGATGGAGCCACCGCCAGAAGTAACCTTTGAAGAGGCAGATATGAGTCCGATGGCGCGCAGCTTTTATTCAGATAGCAAGCGTGTGCATAATGATCGGATCAAAGAAGAGTTGGGCGTGGTGTTAAAATACCCAACCTATCGGGCGACGTTGCAAGCGATGCTGAAAGAAGAACAAGCGGCTTCAATTTAATTTTTGTTGAGCGATGAAAGAAAGCAGTCCCTTTCATTGCTCAATAACACTTTAAGGGCGTATTCAGGCGCGTTTGCTGCTGATTTGCGCAATGCCAAGGGTTTCCAAAACCTTGGTTTCGATATGCTCGGCATTCATGGCAGCAGTGGCGTACATATCTTCAGGGCTGGATTGATCGATAAAAATATCAGGCAGCACCATAGAGCGGAATTTCAAACCGTTGTCGAACACAGCATTTTCGGCGAGCAGCTGCGCAACATGTGAGCCGAACCCACCAATGGCACCCTCTTCGATGGTGATCAGAGCCTCGTGGTTGGCGGCAAGGTCAAGGATCATGGCCTCGTCCAGAGGTTTGGCAAATCGGGCATCTGCGATGGTTGGTGTAATGCCTTTTGCGGTCAGGGCCTCAGCGGCCTTTTTGACCTCTTCAAGGCGGGTGCCAAAGGACAAGAGCGCGGCGCGTTTTCCGGATTGGATCATGCGGCCTTTGCCGATTTCAAGCACTTCACCCGTTTCCGGCAGATCAACGCCCACACCTTCGCCACGGGGATAGCGAAATGCGATGGGGCCTTCGTTATGCGCGGCGGCAGTTGCAACCATGTGAACAAGCTCTGCCTCATCTGCCGCGGCCATAACGACCATGCCGGGCAAATTGGCCATATAAGCAATGTCAAAACTGCCAGCATGGGTGGCCCCATCCGCGCCAACAAGACCAGCGCGGTCGATGGCAAAGCGCACTGGCAAGCGTTGAATGGCAACATCATGCACCACCTGATCGTAACCGCGTTGCAAGAACGTGGAATACATCGTGCAGAAGGGTTTCATTCCGCCCGCCGCAAGGGCCGCGCAGAACGTCACGCCATGCTGTTCAGCAATCGCCACGTCAAAGCAGCGGCTGGGATAGCGTTCCGCGAAAAGGTTCAATCCGGTGCCATCAGGCATAGCGGCAGTCACCGCGACGATCTTGTCGTCCTGTGCTGCCAGATTGGTCAAGGTTTGACCAAAAACAGAGGTATAAGATGGCGCGTTAGAGGGTGCTTTATGTTGCTTGCCCGTCAGAACATCGAATTTAGCAGTCGCGTGACCTTTGTCGCGGGCCTGTTCCGCAGGGGCATATCCTTTGCCTTTTTTGGTCAGAATATGCAGCAACACGGGGCCAGTGGCACGTTGATGAATGGTACGCAGGACGGGCAGCAGTTGGTCCATGTCGTGGCCATCAATCGGGCCAACATAAGAAAAGCCCAGCTCTTCGAATAAAGTACCCCCAACGGCCATACCCTTAAGCATTTCCTTGGCACGCTTGGCGCCTTCTCGGAAAGGTTCCGGCAACAGCGACACCGCGCCTTTGGCGGCGGACTTCAGTTCCTGAAATGGATCACCCGCGTAGAGCCGTGACAGATAGGAAGACATTGCACCCACGGGTGGGGCAATGGACATTTCATTGTCGTTCAGCACAACGAACAGGCGGCGTTTCAGGTGGCCTGCGTTGTTCATCGCCTCATAAGCCATCCCGGCAGAGATCGATCCATCACCGATCACGGCGACCGCATCCCCAAGGCCACCTTCACACTGACCGCCCAGATCACGGGCTACAGCAAAACCCAGCGCTGCGGAAATCGAGGTCGAGGAATGCGCCGCACCAAAGGGATCAAAAACAGATTCAGAGCGTTTGGTGAACCCACTGAGACCCTCCTTTTGACGCAGGGTGCGAATACGATCACGTCGTCCAGTCAGGATCTTATGAGGGTAACACTGATGCCCCACATCCCAGATGATCTTATCCTTGGGCGTGTCGAAAATTGCATGCAAGGCAACGGTCAGCTCCACGACACCCAGACCAGCGCCGAGATGGCCACCAGTTTCAGAAACAGCAGAAACGGTTTCAGCACGCAGTTCATGTGCCAACTGCACAAGGTCGCCATCGCTGAATTGCTTCAGGTCCTCGGGGCGTTGAACCCGGTCAAGCAGGGGTGTTTCAGGTCTGGCTGACATGGCTAACGCCTTTTTCTCTTAGCTGTCGCGCGAGATAACGAAACGCGCGGCTTCTCGCAAGGTATCCGCGTCCTGCCCATATAGATGGAGTGCATCACAGGCGTCTTCAACCAATTCATGGGCGCGTACCTTTGCCGCATCAAGGCCAAGCAACGACACAAAGGTGGCTTTGCCAGCATCCGCATCTTTTCCAACGGCTTTGCCCAGCTTGGCCGCGTCCCCTTCGACATCCAGAATATCATCTGCGATCTGAAAGGCGAGTCCGAGGTTGTTGGCGTAATGTTTCAAAGCAGATGTGTCCGCCTGTGCCATGCGTGCACCGCATTGTGCGGACCACGCAATAAGCGCCCCGGTTTTCCCTGCTTGTAAGGCGGTGATTTCCGCCAAGGTCAGGGGAACAGACGCGGTTTCGGCGGCAATATCCAATGCTTGCCCCAAGACCATACCTTGCGCCCCAGCGGCACGGGCAAGTGTCACGGCCAGCTCTGCGCGGACTTCGCCAATGGGGCTGCAATCCGGGTGTGCGGCCATTTCAAAGCCCAGCGTCTGGAGGGCATCCCCTGCCAGAACGGCGGTGGCATAGTCCCATTTCTTGTGAACCGTTGGCTGGCCACGACGCAGATCGTCGTCATCCATACAAGGCAGATCATCATGCACCAGTGAATAGGCATGAATGGCCTCGATCGCGGTGGCGGGCCAGATGGCCTGATCCGGGTCAATGCCATGCAAACGCGCGCTTTCCAGAACCAGAAAGGCGCGCAGGCGCTTACCGCCCGCACTGGTATAACGCATGGCCTGCACCACGGGCAAATCGCCCATGGGGGCCAGTGTCGCATCCAGATGGGTTTGCACCCGCGTGGCGGCGTCTTTCAGACGGGATTGAAACAAACTTACAGACCTTCGACAGGCGTCAAACCAGTGGGTGTGCCGTTGCCATCAAGGGTAATGGCAGCAACCTTTTCTTCGGCTTCTTTCAGCTTTGCTTCGCAGCGGGCCTTCAATTCCGCACCACGTTCATAGAGCTTGATAGAATCCTCAAGTGCTACATCGCCACGTTCCAGCTTGTTCACAACTTGCTCAAGCTCTGCCATGGCCTGTTCAAAGCTCATTTCTGCTACGGGGGTCTCGCTCATGAGGCGTTCTCCATCAAAACTGTGACATGGGCGGCAACTGAATCCGCCAAGGCCCTCAGATCATATCCACCCTCAAGAGTCGAGACAACGCGGCCCTGACAATATTGTGCAGCCATTCCGCAGATTTTTTGGGTCAGCCATGCGAAATCTTCGGTCGCCCAATTGAGCTGTGCCAAGGGGTCGGCCGTGTGGGCGTCAAAGCCGGCGGAAATGATAATCAGCTGCGGATCAAACCGTTCAATCGCCGGGAAGACCTCTGCCTCATAGACCTTGCGCATATGAACGCCGGTGGAATGCGGTGGCAAAGGAATGTTGTGAATATTGGCGTGCCCCCCGGTTTCATGGGCATCACCAGAACCGGGCCACAAAGGCATTTGGTGACTGGAAAAGAATTGCGCGCGAGGTTCGTTCCACAACAAAGCCTGTGTGCCATTGCCATGGTGGACGTCAAAATCCACGATGCTGACGCGGTCCAACCCGTGCCGTTCCATTGCATGTTTCGCCGCAATCGCAGCATTGCCAAACAAACAAAACCCCATTGGCGTGGATTGTTCGGCGTGATGCCCGGGGGGGCGACACGCGACAAAGGCATTTGTGGCCTGATCTGACAGAACGGCATCCACCGCTGCAATACACCCACCAACCGCACGGCGCGCAGCCTGTGTTGATCCGGGTGACATGTAGGTATCGCCATCCAGTTGCTTGGCCCCGGCTACCGGTTCGGACGCGATGATCACGTCCAAATGCGATTGTGGATGACAGAGCAAAATATCGGCATCCTCGCACAAGGGTGCCTCGTGCCGAGACAGATCGTCAAACCGGGACGTGGACAGGGTGTCCTGAATATATTCAAGCCGGGCCACCTGTTCAGGATGTCCCGCAGGGGTCTTATGAGCAAGACAATCAGAATGGGTATAAAGCGCAGTTGTCATGTGTCCCGCCTGTGGTCAAATGTTTGAATGCGTTAATCAGGTGCGAGCATATATCCCGCGCCGCGCACCGTCTGAAGATAGCGCGGTTGTTTTGGGTCAGTCTCGATCTTGCGACGCAGGCGGGTGATTTGCACATCCACTGCTCGTTCCTGTGCCTGACCGCGATCCCGGCCCAGGTCCTCGACTAGTTTGGCACGGCTGATTGGCTCCCCTGGCTGGGCAGAAAATATCTTCATCAACTGGCTTTCGGTTGCAGTTAAGCGCACCAATTCTTCGCCGCTCCACATTTCGCCGCGTTCAATATCATAACGGTTTGGTCCAAGGCGCAGAACCTTGGGCGCCATATCCGCCTTTTCTGTTTCTGGCACGCGGCGCAAAATGGCGTTGATCCGCAAGAGCAATTCCTTGGGTTCAAACGGTTTGGCAAGATAGTCGTCAGCCCCCGCTTCAAGCCCCGTGATGCGATCATCGGTTTCGCCTTTGGCGGTCAACAACATCACAGGAGTGGTGGATGTTTCGCGGATGGATTTGGTCAGGGAAATGCCGTCTTCGCCGGGCATCATCACATCCAGCACGATCAAATCGAAATCCAGACCCGACAGAATGCGTCGGGCATGACCAGCATCGCGTGCTGCCGTAACCAAAAATCCATTGTGCATCAAGAATTTCTGCAACAGGCCGCGGATGCGCTCGTCGTCATCAACGATCAGAAGATGGGGGTCGATATCAATCATGAACTTGCCTCACGTAGATCGGAATAACGTCGTCGCATATCCTTGTCCATCATTGCCTCCAGCACACGGCGAAAACCCGCAACCGCCTCGGGACCTGCATCGCGAAAGGCGGCGCGCATGCGTGTGCGTTGCGCATCCGACAACCTGTTTTCCAACGCTTTGCCCTCTTCTGTCAGATAAAGATTGCGCTCGCGTTTATCTGATTTACCGACATGGCTTTGAACAAGGCCGTCTTCGATCAAGGTGCGCAGAACCCGGTTGAGGGATTGTTTTGTGACACCCAGAATGGCCAGAAGGTTGGTCACCGTTGTGCCCGGTGCGCGATTGATAAAGTGGATGGCTCGGTGGTGCGCACGCCCATAGGCCATGCTTGCAAGGATGCGGTCAGGATCGGCAGTAAAGCCACGATACGCAAAGAACATCGCCTCAATGCCTTGCCGGAGTTGCTCGTCAGTCAGGAACAACAGGCTCTCGCCAGAGTGGTAATCAGACATTTGGGGCACCCTGTTCACGTTTTTCTTTTTTACTTACACTCACAATACGTCAGCTTTGTTGACACTCCAAGGGCAAACTGGTAGCGAATCGCAGTTTCTGCGCAACAATATGTCCGCATCGGACGTTTGTGACGCAATAAATGGAATTCAAGCCATAGGAAGGAATGAGCCATGGCAGGCGCATATGATGATCGCGACGGCAAGATCTGGATGGATGGCAAGTTGGTCGAATGGCGGGATGCGAATGTGCATATCCTGTCGCACGCCCTGCATTACGCCAGTTCTGTCTTTGAAGGCGAGCGCGCCTATAACGGCAAGATTTTCAAAAGCCGCGAGCATTCCGAACGGTTGCTAAAATCCGGTGAATTGATGGACATGCCGATCCCTTACACCGTCGATGAGATCGAAGAGGCAAAATACGCCGCATTGAAAGCAAACGGCTTGACTGATGCTTATGTGCGCGTCGTTGCATGGCGTGGAGCGGGTGAAGACATGGGCGTTGCGGCTGCACGCAATCAGGTGCGTATGGCTGTCGCTGTCTGGGAATGGGGCGCCTATTATGGTGACGCCAAGATGAAGGGCGCCAAGCTGGACATCGCGAAATGGAAACGTCCCAGCCCAGAAACCATCCCAACTGCAGCCAAGGCGGCGGGTCTTTATATGATCTGCACGATGTCCAAGCACGCGGCCGAAGCCAAGGGTTGTTCGGATGCATTGTTCATGGATTATCGCGGCTATGTCGCAGAGGCGACCGGCGCGAATGTGTTTTTCGTCAAAGATGGCGAAGTACACACGCCGATCCCGGATGCCATTCTGAACGGCATCACCCGTCAAACCGTTATTCAGATGGTGCGCGACAAAGGCATCACCCTGCACGAACGCCACATCATGCCAGAAGAGCTTGAAAGCTTTGAGCAGTGCTGGCTGACAGGCACCGCAGCTGAGGTGACACCGGTCGGTCAGATCGGCGATTATACCTTTGAGGTTGGCGCCATTGCCCGCGACATCGCTGAAAGCTACGAAAAACTCGTACGCACCTGATTTGTATATAAGTATTCGAATACCGGACTGCTTTTTCAGTCCGGTATTCCATTTATGCATAGCTGATATGAAACCGCCACATTGCCCTTGTGGTTGAGTGCAACATTCCCCATCTGACGTGTTCGCGAACCCGTCTTACCGGAAAGGGAATGACCATGCTGCGCTCTGCGTTTGGGATACTGTTGTTTTTTGTTATCGTTGCTGCATGTGCCATCAAACAGGATGACCCGTTTCGAGGTGTGCCTGTTGCGTCCCGTAAGGCGATGATTGTGACGGTTCAGGGTGATACTGTGCCTTGCATTGGGGCCTATGGGCCGCAAAACTGTCTGGTGGTCGAAATGCCAAATGGCGAAACCGAAGTACTGACTGAAGGTGTATTTGGCTACGATCATATTGAAGGTGTAGCAAAGGAAATCCGTGTGCAACGAGTTGAATTTGACCGTTCACGCCCAGAACGGTTGCCTCAAGATGTCAGCACGATTCAATACCGCCTGCTTAATCGCTAAGGCCACTCCCACCAAGAGCCGCGCCGCCATACCCTAGGCTTATTGATAAGAGTGCCAGAATCTCCAAATATCAGGCAGTATAGGTTTGCATCATCAGTTAATTTCTGACGAATATGTGGATATAACGGCGGAGGGTTATATGCCAGATATCAAGATACTGACCGAAACCGAGTTACGTGAACTGGTTCCGTTGGACATCGCCGTAATTGACTGCATCGAACAGGGCTTTACCACGCTGGCGGGGGGCAATGTTACCATGCCCCCGATCATGACCCTGATGGTACCCGACAATAACGGCGAAGTTTGCGTGAAAACCGCCTATGTCCCCGGCATCGACAGCTTTGCCATGAAGATGAGTCCCGGATTTTTTGACAATCCTAAGCTGGGACTACCCAGTACATCGGGCTTAATGGTGTTATTTTCCAGCCAGACAGGCATGCTTGAGGCTCTATTATTAGACAACGGCTATCTGACGGATGTGCGCACGGCCGCCGCAGGGGCTGTTGCTGCACGCCATCTAGCCCGTAAGGACGCGACATCTGTGTGCATTATTGGGGCCGGAGTACAAGCAGGACTACAACTAAAGGCGATGACGCTGGTGCGCGACATCACCAGCGCGGTGATTTGGGCACGCGACAGCGTCAAGGCCGAAGCAACAGCCATCAAACTCCGCTCTGAACTAGGAATCCACGTGACCTCCAGCTCTGACGCAGCATGTGCGGTGGCCTCTGCTGATATTGTTGCCACGACAACCCCTTCTGACAGGCCCATTGTCATGGCCGATTGGCTGCAACCCGGACAATTGGTGATCGCCATGGGATCGGATCAGGAACACAAAGTGGAACTGGATCCGAACTGCCTCACCAAAGCAACGCAGTACGTGCCCGACAGCCGTGCGCAATGCGCCGTCAAAGGAGAACTGCGCAGCGCCCTTGCGGCGGGAATTCTTACGGAAAATCAGGCATTTATGGAGCTAGGAAAAATTACCGCGGGTAAGGCCCTCGGTCGTCAATCAGACAGTGACCTCATCATTGCTGATTTGACGGGGACTGGTGTCCAAGACACCGCCATCGCCAACCTTGCCCGCCAACGCGCCGAAGCGGCTGGGTCGGGCAGCACATTTACCAGTTGAGAACACTGCACCAATCATACCAAAACCCACCCTACTTTGGGCGGCTTGGCACCCACGCGTATCCGTTTTCACACAGCAGATAACATTCGCGCAAGCCGTGGGGTTTGTCGGTAGGTTCTTGCAGTAGGTGCATGCCTGCGGCTTCACCTTTTTGGGCGGCAATGTCGGGATCGGTATCATAGAGCCGTATTTCAAGCCCAGCCCCACGTACGCCGGATTCCGGCAACAGACCCAATAAAGGATGCGCGCCATAGGTGCCGTCGGCGTGCAGTTGAAACACCTGATCGCCATAGGTGACAATCGCAAAATCGCGTGTCACCTGATGGGTTTTCATGTCAAAAACTGTCTCTAATACTGTGCAAAGCGCCACAACATCGCGCACCAGAAGGTTCAATCCGATCCCGCGCAATGAGGCGCCGAAATCCTCAGCAGAGACTGTTTCAAAATCCACGATTTTCCCTTTCATCAATGTATCACAGTAGGAAGCTTGATCATCTGAAACCCGCGTGTCAACGTGGGTCATGGAGCGAAATAATATAAAAACTTGGGCCGAAGTGGCCCCCCGTCTGGTCAGTACCGCTACAGGCCGCGTGGCCGCAGATATGGTTATCAAAAACGGCCAATGGGTGAATGTGCATACCCGTGAGATTCTGCCCAGCCATGATATTGCCATTGCCGAAGGTCGGATTGCCTATGTCGGGCCGGACGCAAGTCACTGTATTGGCGGCACGACCGAGGTGATCGATGCCGCCGGGCGGTTCATGATTCCGGGCCTATGTGATGCCCATATGCATGTGGAAAGTGGCATGTTGACACCTGCCGAATTTGCACGCGCAGTCATCCCGCATGGCACCACGTCAATGTTCACCGATCCGCATGAAATAGCCAATGTTTTGGGGCTTGAAGGCGTGCGAATGATGCATGACGAGGCCCTGATGCAGCCTGTCAATATGTTCACACAGATGCCATCCTGCGCGCCCTCGGCCCCCGGTCTTGAAACCACAGGATTTGAAATCAGCGCCGAGGATGTGGCAGAGGCCATGACATGGCCCGGCATTATCGGGCTGGGCGAGATGATGAATTTCCCCGGTGTGATCAACGCCAACGAACAGATGCTGGCCGAGATCGCCGCGACGCAAAACGCAGGCAAAACCGTGGGCGGTCATTACGCCAGCCCTGACCTTGGCGCCGCTTTTCATGCCTATGCCGCCGGGGGTCCTGCAGATGATCACGAGGGCACCTGCGAGGCCGACGCGATTGCGCGGGTACGTCAAGGGATGCGGTCGATGATGCGGTTGGGATCAGCTTGGTATGACGTGGAAACGCAGATCACTGCGGTCACCGAAAAAGGTCTTGATCCGCGTGGGTTTATCCTGTGCACGGATGATTGTCATTCTGGCACTTTGGTCAATGACGGGCACATGAACCGGGTGGTTCGCCATGCGATTGACTGTGGCTGTGATCCGCTGATTGCACTGCAAATGGCGACAATCAACACCGCCACGCATTTCGGGCTGGAACGTGACATCGGGTCCATCGCACCGGGACGACGCGCAGATATTATCCTGACAAGTGATCTGAAAACCCTGCCGATTGAGCATGTGATTGCCCGCGGGATTACCGTCGCCAAGGATGGCATTTGTCTGGTGGACTGCCCGCATTATGACTGGCCTTATGATGCGCGCAAAACCGTGAATATGGGTACAGATCGCACCGCCACCGATTTTGAGATTTCCGCGCCGGACGGAGCCAAACGTGTAACAGCCAATGTTATAGGTGTTGTGGAAAACCAAGCCCCAACCAAGGCACTGGCGGCCGATTTACCAGTGATTGACGGCCTAGTGCAAATGGATCAAGCCAATGACGTGTGCCAGATCGCGTTGGTGGAACGGCATCGCGCCTTGGGCAGCACGACCAACGCTTTTGTGTCTGGCTTTGGGTATGGTGGCAAGATGGCGATGGCCTCGACCGTGGCGCATGACAGCCACCATATGATTGTGGTGGGCACCGATCACGACAACATGGCCCGCGCAGCCAATCGCCTGTCCGAGGTGGGCGGTGGTATCACTGTGTTTAAGGATGGCCATGAATTGGCGCTGGTAGAGCTGCCCATTGCCGGATTGATGTCTGACAGTCCCGCTGTGGAGGTCGCTGCCAAGGCACAAAAAATGGTTGAGGCGATGGAGGCCTGCGGGTGCACGCTGAACAACGCCTATATGCAGCATTCGCTGCTGGCGCTGGTCGTGATCCCCGAATTGCGGATTTCCGATCTTGGCCTTGTGGATGTGACCCGTTTTGAAATGACTGATGTGATTAAAGGTTCTGCATGACCCCTGTTCAAACCCCGATCGTTCTGCCTGATGTGCCCGCGCCCGAGGCATTCGACGATGCCAAGGCAGCAGTGGACCGCCTGCAAGAACTGTATGACATCGCCACACAGTTTCTGTGTACGCAGTTTCGCGATGCCCTGAAATCCGGCCCATCACAGCAAAGGTTTCGGGCGCTTTACCCAGAGATCCGCATCTCCACGACAAGCTTTGCCCAGATCGACAGCCGCCTCGCTTTTGGACATGTCAGTGATCCCGGCACTTATGCAGCGACTATCACGCGACCTGATCTGTTTCGATGTTATCTAGAGCAACAAATTGATTTGCTGATCTGTAATCATAAAGTGCCTGTGGTCATCGGCGTATCCACTACGCCGATCCCCGTCCATTTCGCAGTGGCCAATGACAACAGCATTGTTGTGCCACAAGAAGGTGCCGCCGATTTCATCTTGCGCGATGTGTTTGATGTGCCAGATTTGTCGACCACCAATGATGACATCGTGAACGGCACACACTCGCCTGACGAAGAGAACGTGAGTCCGCTGGCCCCATTTTCGGCTCAACGGGTGGATTATTCGCTGGCGCGCCTGTCGCATTATACCGCCACCGACGCTGACCATTTTCAAAACCATGTGCTGTTTACCAACTATCAGTTTTATGTGACCGAGTTTGAAGCATATGCTCGCCAAATGCTGGCTGATCCTGAAAGCGGCTATACGTCGTTTGTATCCACAGGAAATGTCGAGATTACTGATGCAGGCACACCGATTGACCCGGTAGAAAAACAACCACAGATGCCCACCTATCACTTGAAACGTGCGGATGGCGCTGGGATCACGTTGGTCAATATCGGGGTGGGACCGTCGAACGCAAAAACCGCGACCGATCATATTGCTGTATTGCGCCCACATGCGTGGCTGATGGTCGGCCATTGCGCTGGATTGCGCAATTCCCAAAGCATGGGGGATTTTGTGCTTGCTCATGCCTATCTGCGCGAGGATCACGTGCTGGATGACGATCTGCCTGTGTGGATACCAATCCCGGCACTTGCGGAAATTCAGATTGCGCTGGAACAGGCAGTGGCGGATGTGACCGAGCTTAAAGGTTATGATCTGAAACGGGTGATGCGCACAGGCACTGTCGCCACCATCGACAACCGCAATTGGGAGCTGCGCGAACATTCCGGCCCGGTGCAACGCTTGTCACAATCACGCGCCATTGCATTGGATATGGAAAGCGCCACGATTGCCGCAAACGGGTATCGTTTCCGGGTTCCTTATGGAACTTTGTTGTGTGTCAGCGACAAACCCCTGCATGGCGAATTGAAACTTCCGGGGATGGCGTCAGATTTCTATACCACTCAGGTTGCGCGTCATTTAATGATCGGGATCAGGGCAATGGAATCTTTACGCGACATGCCGCTGGAACGCCTGCATTCGCGGAAATTACGCAGTTTTGATGAGACGGCGTTTCTTTGACCATACGTTAAAAGACGAAAATCACCGAAAAACCCAACTTTTTAAGCGAATTCCCACCACTACTCGTTGTGTTCGACAACTATATTCAGTTAAATGCCGGGCATGAGGCCCAAGAAACGGGCAGACGAAGGAGAAAATAAAATGTCAAAACCAATGACCAAAACCCAACTCGTTGCTGCTCTGGCCGAGGAAATGGGCGCTGACAAGAAATCTGCTGGCGCGGCCCTGGACGCTGTTTGCGCCCTGATCACACGCGAAGTTTCCGGCGGCGGCGCAGTCACCCTGCCCGGCGTTGGCAAAATTTATTGCCGCGAGCGCCCCGAGCGCATGGTGCGCAACCCTGCCACAGGTGAGCAAATCAAAAAAGAAGCCGACAAAGTGGTCAAAATGACCATCGCCAAAGCGCTGAAAGACAGCGTTAACGGCTAAGGTTCGGCACAGTCGAATTTTCAAAGGGTCGCCAGTGGCGGCCCTTTTCTTTTGGTTGGGGATGTCTGCTCATGCCTGACCGAAACTGCCTTGCCGCTTAGTTCGGATTGATCAAATAATTCGCCGTGCGGTTGGATATGTAACCAGTCATTGGCAGATCCAGTTTTTGTTGTACGGCTTTGATTGCGTCTCTGGTTCTATCAGTAAACTTGCCGTCCACTTTACCGGTATCATATCCCAATTGCGCCAGACGTTGTTCGGCCAAAAGGCGTGCCACGGGATTGTTGGCGATGCGGCGCTCTTCGGCGCGGGCCTGAGCGATCTGTTGTTCTGTTGGGCTGTGTTTCAGCAACCATTTGGCCCGCTCGCGCGCCTCTGGTGCATTGGGCCCGTCTGGATAGTCGCGCAGATAACCCTGATAGGCCTCTAACGTGTCAACTTCACGCGCGTGTGCCCAATCTTCGCTTTCACGTGCGCCATTGTATTCGGCCAGACCTTCGCGCGCCAATTCTGCGGACAAGCCTTGTGGGTAACGTTCCAAATACCGCCGATACCCGCCCTCGGTGCCAAGGGCACCAGTTTCACGCCAGTATTGGCGATCTTCGCGTTCCAATTTGCGCCGCTGGGCCTGTGCGTCGCGATCCAGTTCTGCAATTTGGGCGGCGTCCAGAAAGCCGTGTACCTCAAACCCTTTGCTGCGCTGCCAATCCCGAATGGCACTGCGGGTGCCACGACCAAACAGACCATCCACCCCACGTGGATTAAAGCCGATGAATTGCAGGTTTTCCTGAATTCGGCGGCGGGCATTGCGAGATAGAGCAAGGTCACTTTCAGTTTGTTCAGCAATCTTCAGCGGATCGTTGGCTTCCTCCAAAATGCGGCGTGCTTCATCTGCAAAATCGCCATTGGGATAACGTCTGAGATAGGCTTCTAGGGCCTCGGATGTGCCAATGTCGCGCACGGCGTTCCAATAGGCGAGCTCTCCCGGACGGGCGGGTTCAATGGTGCCGTGAGCCGCCGTAAAACCGTTTTGACCAGAGAGAAAGCCGGACATAGTAACCCCACTGGGCATAGAATTGGCCAAATCACGATAGGATGTACCCGGTGTCATCAGCCCATCCACCACGCGCTGCACATTGCGTGCGTCCGATGTGATGAGAGTGACACCCTGCGGGGCCTTCACCTTGGCGACCCCGGTCTTCAAATACGCACCCGTGTCAAATCGCCCACGACTGGGCACCAGAACAAGAACCGACTGCCCGGCGCGGGTGGCCAGAACACGGGCCAAGCCCTCTACTGTGACCCCGTTGGCCCCGGCGTTCAATCCGGTGATCTTCTGCGCATCATTGCCCAGCAGCCACGTTTGGCCACGACTTGTCACAAAATGCCCCGACAGAACCACAACAAGCCTGTCGGTATCATCTGCGTTTGCCAGTGCCGCAAACCGATCGGCCGCGCGATGCAATTCGCGTGTTTTGCCGTCCCGTTCGGAAATCACCTGAAACCCGGCCCGTTCCAGCGGCCAGCGTGCCCCACCAAAGCCCATTGGCGTGCGAATATTTGGTAAGCGGTCATACAAATTGTTTGCCAATACCAGTGCCACATCCTCTGCCATAGCAGCAGACGAAAACACTGACATTGCGCAAACCGCAGCAAGTTTTCGAAAACCCATATTGAACCCCTCCCAAACTGGTCTCTGGGAAAGTTTCTCTCATTTTCAGCCATTTGAGAAGGCGGGTGGCAAAAGCCCGCCGAAAGGTCAGTCGTATTTGCGTTGATCTTCGATAACGATGCCATCGTTAGGGAGGCTGCCGGGAGGTACAAGATCCACGTTGCCTTTCATTTTCAGCACTTCCGCGACAGAGGCGGTAAAGCAATCAGGATCACCACCTTGGGTTTCAAGCTGAACGGTCATGACGTCCATTTCCCCCTCTCGACTGGCAATCACGCGGGCCTTAGAAATCTCTGTGTGCTTGGCCACCAAGGCAGCGACCTGTTCGGGGCGCACAAACATGCCTTTGATCTTGGCAGTTTGATCGGCGCGACCCATCCAGCCTTTGATGCGCACATTGGTGCGTCCGCAAGGGCTTTCCCCTGCCATCACAGCCGACAAGTCACCGGTGGCAAAGCGGATCAACGGATAATCCGGGTTCAATGTGGTCACCACGACCTCGCCCACGTCTCCGGGTTTCACAGGATCACCCGTGCCAGGAGTAACGATTTCAATGATCACATGTTCATCGGCAATCAACCCTTCCATCGCCTCTGATTCATAGGCGATGTTGCCCAGATCAGCGGTGGCATAGCATTGCAAGCAGGCAATGCCGCGATCCGCATATTCCTGCCGGAGCGAGGGAAAAAGAGCCCCGCCACCGACAGCGGCTTTGGTGATGGACAGGGAAGTACCCATCTCTAAAGCCTTGTCCAAAATGATTTTCAAATAGTCCGGCGTGCCGGCATAGGCAGTCACACCCGTGGCAGCCGCGATTTGCACCTGTAATTCGGTCTGCCCCGTGCCCGCAGGCACAACCGAGGCCCCCACCGCCCGCGCGCCATTTTCAAAGATCATGCCCGCAGGCGTCAGGTGATACCCAAAACAGTTTTGCACGACATCACCCCGCCCTACGCCACAAGCATTCAGAAAACGCCCCATGCGCCACCAGTCATGCCCGGATCCACCCGGTTCATAAATCGGGCCGGGGGATTGAAAGATGTGAGCGAAGTCCGTCACCGGAATAGCGTTAAACCCACCCAAAGGCGGACGCGCGGCCTGCGCCTTCCCAAGTTCAGATTTACGTAGCACGGGCAGTTTCGCCAACGCCTGCGCATCTGTGATCATTGCAGGATCAACCTCGGCAAAACTGTTTGCATAGCCCCTCAACCCTTTGGCCAGCGCGATCTGTTGCGGCAATGCCTGTGTCAGATCATCCGCGCGTTGATCAACGCTGCGGGTTTCGAGAGCATCAAAAAACTGGGGCATGGACAGGATCCTTGTGACGTGCGGGGGCGCGACAGCTTGACAGATTGAGTGAGGGAGTAAGGTTCGGCATAAAGCGGCATACATTTGTATACCAAATACGAATCGCCCAACTTTGCGAAAGGAAAAAGCGATGGCACCGATGACGACAACCAATGATTTTGCCTTGGATGAGCGTGTGAAATTTCATGAGGATATCCAAGTGATGGAGGTCGATTTTTCGGACTTTCATTTTGACGACACTGACACCGTGAACCGGGTGTATGACCGGATCGAAGCAAGGATTGCCAAGACAGGTGAAGACAAGTGGTTTTTCCTGATCACCTATTCTGGATGTCGGATTGATCCGGCCTGTTGGCTGGCTTATTCGCGGCGCGGCAAAGCGCTGAATATGGCGCATAGTCAAGGCAGCGTCCGCATCGACGCCAGTGAAGAAACCCGCCGCCAGATTGAGCGCAGCGCCAACACCGAAGCCTTTGATGCCAACCTGTTTACAAGCCGCGTCGACGCCCTTGTACGGATTGCCGAACTGCCCAGCCAACGCACCAAACGCGCGGTCAAGCATGACCCGAACTATGCCGAAGCCGATTTTGTGCGCCGTCTGTCTTTTGACGAACCATCGGTAATTATGTCGGTCGATTTCTCTCACTTTACCTTCCATCACGCGGGCGATGTTGACGCGTTTTATGATTTCATCGAAGACCGGATCAAAGAGACCGATCGGCGGTGGTTTTTCCTGATCGACTATAACGGGTGCCAGATTCTGCCTGCCGCTTGGGTGCGCTATGCGCATCGGGGTAAGCGATTGAACAAGGCCGCCTCGTTGGGGTCGGTTCGTTTCGCAACCGGATCTGAAACCGCTGCCGATATTCATCTTCGGGCGGAAAGTCAGGGGTTTGATCCCAACATGCGCAACACCCGCCAAGAGGCTCTGACACGGATTAAAGAGATGCGTGCCGAGCTTGAAAAAACGCTTAACTGAGCCAACGTTTTCGGCGTCGATACGAGCGTACATCCCGAAAGGATTTGCGCCCGTCATCAGACATACCAAGATAAAATTCCTTAACGTCCGGGTTTTCACGTAACTCGGCGGCGGGCCCATCCATCACTACGCGTCCGGATTCCAGAATATATCCGTAATGCGCAAACCGCAGGGCAACGTTGGTGTTCTGCTCTGCCAACAAAAAGGTAACGCCTTCTTTTTCATTCACCGATTTCACAATGGAGAAAATCTGTTCCACCAGCTGCGGCGCCAGCCCCATGGATGGCTCATCCAGCAAAATGGTTTCTGGTTTGCTCATCAAGGCGCGGCCCATGGCAACCATCTGTTGTTCCCCACCCGAGGTATAACCTGCCTGTGATTTGCGTCGTTCCTTAAGCCGTGGGAAATAGTGATAGACCATTTCCAAATCACGTTGAATGTCGGCCTTACCGTCAGAGCGCGTATAGGCCCCGGTCAGCAGATTTTCTTCGACGGTGAGATGCTCAAAACAGTGGCGCCCCTCCATCACCTGCACAACACCACGTGTCACAAGCGCCGCCGGATCAAGATCCTGCACCCGCTCACCACGGTAATGGATCAACCCTTTGGTAACCTCGCCACGTTCTGAGTGCAGCAGGTTTGATACGGCTTTCAGCGTCGTCGTCTTGCCAGCACCATTCCCGCCAAGCAGCGCCGTAATCCCCCCTTTGGGCACGCTCAGGCTGACACCCTTTAGGACAAGGATCACGTGGTTATAGATCACCTCGATATTGTTGACCTCTAGCAGGGTCTCTTTTGTGTGACCGGCATCCAGCATAAGCGTGTCTTTCTTCGCAAATTCGGGGGTGATGTTGGCCGAATTCCCCAGCCAACACCCTGTTTTCAATGATCAGTTACAGCGCGTTGCGATGTTGTTTTCCGCAGCATAAGCATTGGAATCTGCATCAATCAGCGGCTGGATGACTTCCATGTCGGATGCGTTGAAATCCGAAATCAAAGACCATGTTTTCGCGCTGGCATCCCATTGCGCCATGGCACCTGTGCCCGGGCCACCATGGTTTTCACAGGACACTTTGAACGAGGGACCAAAGTTCGGCATACCCAACTCGGCCATGCGGTCCTCGGTGATTTCCAGCGCTTCCATACCATCAAGCATCATGGCTGCATTAATATCGGCAACACCGTGGATTTCCTGCGCCGTACGCACAGCTTCGGCTGCAAGCATCGCGGCATAGAACCCACGATTATACAGCGCGGTACCGATTTGGTCGCCAGCACCTGCAGCAAGACCTTTGTCGACAACATGCGCCTGGACGTCATCAAATACCGGGAAATCAGAACCAACATTGTGGAAGGTCACAGCCTTATATCCGTTGGCGGCGGTACCAGCAGGAAGCACGTCGTTTTCAGAACCGGACCACCATACACCGATAAAGTTTTCCATCGGGAAGCGGATATTCGCAGCCTCTTGAATGGCAACCTGATTCATCACGCCCCAACCCCACATGGTGACATAATCAGGACGTTCGCGACGAATTTGCAACCATTGGGATTTTTGTTCCTGACCGGGGTGATCCACCGGGATCAGTGACAGATCAAAACCGTGCTTTTTGGACAATTCTTCCAACGTACGAATAGGTTCTTTCCCATAGGCAGAGTTGTGATAGACCAGCGCGATTTTCTTGCCGCCAAGATCCCCACCGTTGATTTCCAACAAGTGGTTCACCACCAAAGACGCCCCATTCCAGTAATTAGCTGGATAGTTAAAGACGTTGGAAAACACCTTGCCGTTTGCAGCAGACGTACGGCCATAGCCCATAGTGTGTAGCGCAATACCGTCTGCGGTCACTTTGGGGATCAACTGATAGGTGATACCGGTGGACAGAGGTTGATACACCAACGCGCCTTCGCCTTTGGTGGCTTCGTAACATTCCACACCTTTTTCGGTGTTATAGCCGGTTTCGCATTCAATCACGCGTGCCTTTACGCCACCAATACCGCCATCACGTTCGTTCAACAGCGTGAAATAATCATTGTAGCCATCAGAAAACGGAATACCGCCCGCCGCATAAGGTCCCGTGCGATAGCTCAGATCGGGGAAAACCAAATCCGCCATCACCGGGCCTGCCGCCATAAGGGCACCTAGAGCCATTGTTGCTAGTTTCATCTTCATCGGGTTTATCCTCCCATTGGTTTTTGCCGATGTTCAGAGCCGTTTTCGCCCTGACTTTTGTTGCTTGACCTGCCCCTAGTGGGGGAAAGGCCACAGCCGTAGTTTTTCCTTGGCCACGCGCCAAAGCTGCGCCAGCCCATGCGGTTCTGCGATCAAGAATGTGATGATCAACCCGCCGATAATTAAGAATTCCAAATGCGCCGCTAGATCAGTGGGCCAACCCAACATCCCCACAAGAACGTTTTTCAACAGCACCGGCAGCAGCACCAAAAAGGCCGCTCCGGCAAAACTGCCAAAGATCGATCCCAGACCGCCGATAATGATCATAAAGAGCACAAGGAATGACTTGTTGATGCCAAACACTTCGCCCACCTCAACCGCGCCCAGATAGACCGAAAAGAACAACGCGCCAGACACACCCACAAAGAACCCAGACACGGCAAAGGCGCTGATCTTGGCCTTCAACGGGTTCACGCCGATGATTTCGGCGGCGATGTCCATGTCACGAATGGCCATCCATGTGCGCCCCTGTGTACCGCGCGTCAAATTACGCGCAATCAGCGCACAGATTGTCAGGAACACGAGGCAAAACAGATAGGTCGCCCAGGCCTCGGTGTTGGGTCCTGTGACCTCAATGCCAAACACGGTGCGTTCCGGGGCGTTGATCTGACCAGATGCGGAATAATTGTAAAACCACGGCACCCGGTTAAACAGCCATACCAAAAAGAACTGCGCTGCCAATGTCGCCACCGCCAGATAAAACCCTTTGATACGCAAGGATGGCAGGCCAAACAACACGCAGACAATGGACGTTATCCCACCCGCGAGCAACACATGGAAAAAGATACTGACTTCGGGAAAAGCGGTCATCAGCTTGTAACACCCATAGGCCCCCACGGCCATGAACCCACCAGTCCCAAGGCTTACCTGACCGCAATATCCCACCAGAATATTCAACCCGATGGCCGCAATGGAGTAAATCAAGAACGGCAGAAATATCGCATTGACCCAGTAATCATTGATCACAAAAGGAATGATCAGAAACGCGACAAACGACACCGCATAGTATCGGAAGCGATCAAATTTGATCGGAAAGGTCTGACTGTCGGCGGCATAGGTTGTTTTGAAATCGCCTGCTTCGCGGTAAAACATGACTCAGAGGCCTCCTTGCAGGGATGCAGCGTGTATCGCAACAACTGTGAATTTCAACGATGGTGTCGGGTGGGCGGGTGTCGTGACGCGCAGCGACACGCGGTCGCCCCGCACGAATGATCTAAACGCGCTCAATGATCTTCTCCCCAAACAGGCCTTGCGGACGGAACACGAGGAAAATCAACGCCAACACATAGGCAAACCAGTTTTCAGTTGCGCCGCCCACCATGGGGCCAATGGCAAATTCAAACAGTTTTTCGCCCACACCGATAATCAAGCCGCCAACGATAGCACCGGGAATGGATGTAAACCCGCCCAGCATCAGAACTGGCAAGGCCTTAAGCGCAATCAACGACAGGGAAAACTGAACACCGGATTTGGTGCCCCACATGATGCCCGCCACCAATGCCACAAACCCAGCCACCGACCACACCATCACCCAGATAAAGTTCAGCGAAATCCCAACAGACAGCGCGGCCTGATGATCATCCGCCACAGCGCGCATGGCGCGACCTTGTTTGGTGTATTGGCTGAAAATCACCAGCGCCGTCACCAAAAGCGCCGCAATAATCGTCGCCACGATATCCAGATTGTCGATAAAGAACCCATACCCAAACCAGCCAAAGGTGGTCTCATCAATCATCAGGTTGATACCTTGCGGCAGGCCCACGTCCAGTTTCTTAATTTCAGAGCCCCACATCAGATCGCCTACCCCTTCAAGGAAATAGGCAAGCCCGATGGTGGCCATAAACAGGATGATCGGCTCCTGTCCAACCAAATGACGAAACACGAATTTCTGCACACAAATCGCCAGCAAAACCATCACGGCCATCGTCAGCAAGATTGCGACGAACCCCGGCACATGCCAGCCAAAGTGATGCAGGTCCGTGCCAAAGGTCGCATTGATCACATGCGCAAAGGGCACCTGTCCCTCCATGATCCCCACCAATGTCAACGCTGAGAACAACGCCATCACACCTTGGGCATAGTTGAAGATGCCCGAAGCCTTATAAATTAGGACAAAGCCCAGCGCGACAAGTGCATATAAGACACCCGCCATCAGGCCATTTAAGAACACCTCCATGGCGAAAACGAGTTGGTCAGACATCTTTTGCGCCTCCGAAAGTTATTTGGGTGTTTTGAAGAAAATCAGTCATGCGCCACCCCCAGATAGGCGTCGATGACCGCCTGATTGTTGCGAACCTCATCCGGGGTACCATCGCCAATCTTTTTGCCGTAATCCATCACGACCACGCGGTCAGACAAGTCCATCACAACACCCATATCATGCTCAATCAGGGCAATCGTGGTGCCAAATTCGTCATTCACATCCAAGATAAAGCGACTCATGTCCTCTTTCTCTTCGACGTTCATGCCGGCCATGGGTTCGTCCAACAGAAGGATCGACGGCTCTGCCGCCAATGCGCGCGCCAATTCGACTCGTTTTTTCAACCCATATGGAAGGCGGGACACTGGGGTTTTGCGAATGTGTTGAATTTCCAGAAAATCAATAATGCGCTCCACCGCCTCGCGGTTGGCAACTTCTTCGGCTTCGGCTTTGCCTTTCCACAAGGCTTGCGCCAACAGGCCCGATTTCATCTGGCGCAGACGGCCCGTCATCACATTATCCAGTACTGACATACCCTCAAACAAGGCAATGTTCTGAAATGTGCGGGCAATGCCCTGTTGCGCCACCTGATAGGGGCGCATGGGGGGGCGCTTTTGCCCCTTGTAAAACACGTCGCCTTCTTGCGGCACGTAAAATCCGGAAATCACATTCAGCATTGACGATTTCCCAGCTCCGTTCGGGCCGATGATGGCGCGAATTTCACCTTCCCGAATGTCAAAAGAGATGTTTTCAATCGCCACCACGCCGCCAAAGCGCAAGGTAATGTTTTTCATCTCCATCACCACCCCACCAATCGTGCGGCCATCTTCGGTGGTATAGCTGTCATGGGTCATATCGTTCATTCCGCTGCCACCTGTTGATGTGTCACTGCCACCACCTTGGCGTCGCGCAACTCTAACGTCGCGCTGATGCTGCCTTTGCGGCCGTCCTCATAAGTGACTTCGGTTGTGGTGCTGACCGTGGGGGCCCCGTCATAGAGCGCATCCACCAGATCCTTGAATTTGTCGGCCACAATCACCCGGCGCACTTTTCGGGTGCGGGTCATTTCACCATCATCGGCATCCAGTTCTTTGTGCAATACGAGAAAACGATGCACCTGACAGCCCGAAAGCATAGGATCTCGGGCAACGGATTTATTAACCGTTTCTACGTGGTTCTGAATGGTGTCCAGAACCTTGGGATGACCTGCCAATTCCTGATAGGAAGCATAGGCGATATTATTGCGCTCGGCCCAATTTCCCACCGCAGTCAAATCGATGTTGATAAAGGCGACACAACGGTCCTGCCCGTTGCCAAACAGAACAACCTCAAGAATATCAGGATAAAATTTCAGTTTGTTTTCAACATATTTAGGAGCAAACATACTCCCATCAGCCATTTTTCCAACGTCCTTGGCACGGTCGATGATGCGCAGATGGCCAGAGTCTTCTTCAAAGAAACCCGCATCGCCCGTGGCGACCCATCCTTCGGCATCCTTGGTGGATGCTGTAGAATCAGGGTTGTTAAAGTATTCGACGAAAACACCAGGGGAGCGATAGAAAATTTCCCCGTCATCCGCGATCCTAATTTCCACGTCAGGCGCAGGCACACCAACCGTATCTGCCCGCACCTCGCCATCAGGTTGGACGGTGATAAATACCGAGGCCTCTGTCTGACCATAAAGCTGTTTCAAATTGATACCGAGACTGCGGTAAAATTCAAATATCTCGGGGCCGATCGCCTCACCGGCGGTATAGCCCACACGCACGCGACCAAAGCCAAGTGTATCCTTGAGCGGCCCGTAAACCAGCGCATTCCCCAGAGAATATTTCAGGCGATCCATCAGGCCGACGGGTTTACCATCTAGAATATCACCGCCCACTTTCTTGGCGTGATCCATGAAGTGATGGAACATCTTGCGCTTGAAACCACCCGCGTCTTCCATGCGGATCATGACATTGGTGAGTTGCGTTTCAAACACGCGTGGCGGCGCAAAGTAATAGGTCGGTCCGATTTCGCGCAGATCGGTCATCATAGTTTCGGGCGATTCAGGACAGTTCACACAGAACCCTGTCCAATAGGCCTGCCCGATGGAAAAGATGAAATCTCCAACCCACGCCATTGGCAGATAAGCAAGAATTTCCTCACCTGCGTTCAGCTTGTCAAATTCGCAGGCGTTCTTGGCGCTTTCGATGATATTACGGTTGGACAGAACCACACCTTTGGGTTTGCCCGTGGTGCCCGAGGTGTACAGCATCACGCAGGTGCTGTCATACGTCAGCTTACTGCGACGCTCCTTAAGATCCGTGATCCATTCATCACGCGCGGCGCGACCTTGGTCTTGAATATGGCTGAATTGATGCAATTGGTGGTGGTCGTATTTGCGTAAACCCCGCGGATCAATATAGATCATATGGGTAAACTGGTGCAGTTGGTCCTGCACCTCGATCACCTTGTCGACCTGTTCCTGATCTTCGACGATTGCGTATTGCGCGCCGCAATGTCCAAGCACATAGGCCATCTCGTCGGCGGCACTGTCGTGATACAAAGGGACGGGCACAGCGCCAACAGATTGCACAGCAACCATCGACCAATAGAAATACGGGCGGTTGCGTCCAATTATTGCGACAAAATCTCCCTCGGCCACGCCAAGGTTGATCAATCCCAGCGCCAATGCCTCGATTTCTTTCTCAGTGTCGGCCCATGTCCAGGTCTGCCAGATGCCGAATTCTTTTTCACGATAGGCCGCCTTGGCTCCGTGTTGATCTGCATTGCGTTGCAGTAGTGCCGGTATAGAGGCAAGCCCTCCGGTCGCCTGTGACGACTGTACCAATTCTGTGTCCTCCCTGACGCCCACAACCTCAGGCTGAAATCGTAAACACGATTCTGCTCCGTCTAAGGTGCGTATTCCACGATCTGCGTCAACTTTTTCCTGAACATTTCCCAATCCTTACGAATTGTAACAAGATGCATTTCATGCTTTGCGCCCTTCGTTTCTGGTGCTAGCGATGGAGGTGGAGAACCCCACCTATGGCACCTCAGAGAGGCATTACACACAGCATGACAACCGCCGGGTTGAATCTGATTCAGCAGGCATTGTCCATTTATGACAGCGACTTACGGCTGGCTGTTTGCAATGCGCGATTCCGTGAAATGTTCAATTTGCCCGACCACCTTGTGACCCGTGGTGCCGATTTTGCACAAACCATACGGTTTTTGGCGGAACGTGGGGAATACGGAGAAATTGACGATGTGGATGCCTATGTGCAGGACAAAGTGGATCAAGCCTTGGCCTTTGAGCCGCATTATGTCGAACGTCAGCGCGCCAATGGCCGCTGGGTCAGCATCGAAGGATCCCCCCTGCCGGATGGCGGATGGGTGACGGTGTACACCGATATCACCCAAGCCAAGCAACAAGAAAACCTGCTGCGTGGAAAGTCCGAAGAACTGTCGGATCAGTTGTTGCTACATGCCGAGGAACTTTCTGCCACCAACCGCAAGCTGGAAGCAACGGTTACGGCGCTGGAAGAAGCCAAACGGCAATTGATTGACTCTGAGGCGCGCACCCGTCTGACGACAGAGATGATGCCGGCCCATATCGCCCATGTCGGGCCAGATCGTCTGTATACCTATTCCAACCGGCGCCTGTCTGCGGTGATGCCGGACCGTCCCAGCAATATCGTCGGCACCCATATTCGAGACACGTTGGGCGAGGATGCCTATCTTAAAATTCGCCCCCATCTGGATGCGGCGTTCAGTGGCACGCCATCGGTCTTTGAATTCAATGATCAACTAAGCACCCGCCGTATTCGCGTGGCGTTTACCCCAGATGCGGAAACCCTTGACGGTCGCGGCGTGTACATCCTGTCGATGGATATCACCGAAGAAGCCCAGACACGCGCGGCCCTGCAACAGACTCGTCGGCGCGAGTTGGCCGCGCAGATGACCAGCGGGCTTGCGCATGATTTTTCCAACTTGCTGACGATCATTTTGGGGATGCAATCCAAGATGGAGCGCCTGACTCTGCCGCCAGATGCGCATGAATTGGTCGAGGCCACGCTGGCAGCTGCACGTCGTGGCGGCACCTTGCTGAACCGAATTGCGGATGTCACCGGACATCGGGCGCCAAAGCTGGAAACAGTTACGATGGGCCGCATCCTGAAGGATTTGCAAATGCTTGCGCGCCCTGCCCTGCCCAAGGACATAAAACTGTGCATCAAGGACGACATATCTGACATCGACATGTTGCTTGATCCCGGCATGTTGCAAGATGCGTTGTTGAACCTGATCCTAAATGCGCGTGATGCCTGTCAGGGCGTGGGAACGATCACCCTGCATGCCTCTTTGGTCAAAAATACATGGGTTCAGATCACCGTGCAGGACACGGGTTGCGGATTTACCAAAGAAGCATTAGCGCGCGGGTTAGACCCGTTTTTCACCACCAAAGGCAGCGAAGGATCAGGGCTGGGGCTGGCGATGGTGTATGATTCCACCAAATTACTGGGCGGAGAAGTGCGGCTTGCCAACATGGACACTGGCGCACAAATCACCCTGCGCCTACCTTTGCGGCACCCCCGTCAGGATGCGACGCCAGGGCTGGTGTTACTGATCGAAGACAATCCCGAACTGCGCGGGATTATTCGTGATATGCTGACCCAACTTTCACACACCGTCATTGAGGCCGCCAGCGTGGATGAGGCCCTTGCTCTACTTGAGCACGTGCCGGACATATCGGTGATCCTATCGGATATTTTTCTGGAAGGCGAAACCACAGGAGTTGATTTGATGAAGATGCTGCCACCCGACTGCGCACACTCATTTTTGATGACCAGCCTGCCCGCCAATGATCCACTTTTTGTCAAAGGCAGCGCCATGGCACCTGTTCTTGCCAAACCTTTTACCGCCGAACAACTGTCGGCCTTTTTGCAAACTCGGAGAGCATCGTGACTGCACCGCTTGTGACCATACTGGACGATGAACCCGAAATTCGCGCCATATTAGCGGATGCTTTAGAGGACGCCGGGTTTCGCACCATGGGATTTGGGCGTGCCACTGAATTTGAAGCCGCATTAAAATCCACCACGCCAGATGTGTGCCTTGTGGATTTGTCATTGCCTGACAAAGACGGCCTGACATTGGTGCATCGTCTTGCGCTGGAACAAGGCGCGGCAGTCATCATTATTTCCGGTCGCGCACAGGTACAGGACCGAGTGACGGGACTCGAATTGGGGGCGGATGATTATATCATCAAACCCTTCGATCCTGCCGAAGTTGTCGCTCGTGTGCGCGTTCGTTTACGCAAGGAACGCCCCAGCGCAGCCCATGTCAGTAACACTGCGCAATTCAACGGGTGGACCGCCTTTTTTGATCGGTATGCCCTATCTGAGACCGACGGTACGGAAACCACATTCAGCCATGCCGAAGGCGAAGTTCTGCGCCTGTTTCTAGATAGCCCCAACCGCCTGATCACCCGCGCACAGATGCAGGAAACCCTTGGCGGTGCAGCGGGCGAAAGTTTCGATCGCGCCATGGATGTGCGCATCTCACGTTTGCGCACCAAATTAAAGGAAGACCCCAAAAACCCACGTCTGATCAAAACGATCTATGGAGCGGGATATATCTTTTTGGGGGATGTGGCGTGGGTTTAGGTCCTCTCCGCACCTAAATATAGACAAGTTCACATTTACAACACAACATATAGAAAAATTCTGATGCTTGGTGTACATTAATTGTAAGGAGGACATGAAAATGACCAATCTGGAATTCTATACTGGCCTGTCCGCATTATGGATTGCTGTTGCGTGGGTGCCCTATATTCTTGACCGTATTATGGTGCGTGGGTTGATGGGGGGAATGGCCAACCCCAGCCCGGACGACACACCACAATCGGCATGGGCACAAAGGGCAATGCGCGCGCACACCGTCGCGGTAGAAGCCTTTGTCGCCTTTGCGCCACTGGCCTACCTAGCATCAGTCAAATTACCGAATGATCCATATCCCGGCACTTTGGCAATGTTCTTTTTCATCGGCATTTTTGCCCATTACATCATCTATTCTTTGGGCATTCTGGTATTCAGAACCCTTGCTTTTGCGCTTGCCGCCTTGTCTAGCCTTGCTATGGGGCTGCGGGTTTTCGGCATCATTTGATTTCACTCCAACTGCCCCCACTGCATCCCAAAATGTGGGGGCTTTTTTATGTCGAAAGCTTGGGTAATTAGATAAAATGTTTTCGCTACAAAGAGTTGCACCACGAATCATGGTGACATAGAATCACCCTATGGCTGTTTGCATTCTCTATCGACGCACCACTGCGCGCCGACCCCGGTATTACCGGGTGGAAATCGCTTATAACCTGTTTAACGAAATTTCAGTGTTTCGCGAGTGGGGCGTATCTGGGGGTAAGGGGCGCGTTCTTGTAAACATTTATGCAAACCTGCGAGAGGCCTCTGTTGCGGCAGATACGTGGCGCAACAAAGCAGTAAAACGCGGATACAGTCGCACAGACCGCGCTATGTCCGTGGTGGCATAGGCCCCGAAAGCTCCCAAAACAGAAAAGGGGGCCGCGACGCAGCCCCCTAATACCTTGGATCTCGCTGAAAAGTTTATTCAGCCGCGATTTGACCTTCGATTTTCTCGGCACGAACCGCCGCGAATTTGAACTCGGGAATTTTGCCATAAGGATCAATCGCCGGGTTGGTCAGCACGTTTGCCGCCGCTTCAACATAGGCGAATGGCACGAACACCATATCTTCAGCAATCGCACGGTCCGCTCGGGCCATGATGTCGATACTGCCACGACGAGTTGTCAGGCGGATCATATCACCCGGCTCTACCCCCATGCGACGCAGGGTTTTGGGGTGCAGGGAACAGTTTGCTTCGGGTTCAACCGCATCCAGCACCATGGATCGACGAGTCATCGACCCAGTGTGCCAATGTTCCAACTGACGACCTGTGGTCATGATCATCGGATATTCGGCATCTGGCGCCTCATCCGGTGGGATCACAGAAGCAGGTGTGAACTTTGCGCGGCCTTCGGCACGTGGGAAGCCATCGCCAAACACAATCGCCTGACCGGGGTCAGTTTCATGCAACGATGGGTATGTGATGGTTTCTGTTTCCAGACGTTCCCAAGTGATATTATCCAACGATTTCATGTTCAGTTTCATCTCGTTAAAGACTTCACTCACATCGCTGTATTCCCATGGAAGGCCAATGCGTTGGGCCAGTTCCACTGTGACTTTCCAATCTTCACGCGCCTCACCCGGAGGGGCAACAGCAGGGCGCACCCGCTGAACCTGGCGGTTGGTGTTGGAGACAGTGCCGTTCTTTTCATAAAGCGCCGAGGCGGGCAGAATGACATCGGCATAGTTTGCCGTTTCCGTCAGAAAGATATCCTGAACGATCATCAGCTCCAACTTGGCAAAGGCCTCGCGGGCGTGTTCGGCATCGGGGTCGGACATCGCTGGGTTTTCACCCTGAATGTACATGCCCTTGATGTTGCCAGCATACGCCTGATCCACGATTTCGGTAACGGTCAGGCCCTTTTCATTACTGAAATCGCCGCCCCCCCAGACATCGGTAAAGGATTTGCGCACATCGTCGCTTGTCACTGTTTGATAATCCGGCAGGAACATCGGGATAAGGCCCGCATCAGATGCACCTTGCACGTTGTTTTGACCACGCAGCGGGTGCAGACCTGCGCCGGGTTTACCGACATTGCCTGTCATCAGAGCCAGCGAGATCAGGCAGCGCGAATTATCGGTGCCGTGGATGTGTTGCGACACACCCATACCCCAGAAAATCAAACCTGCCTTGGCATTGGCGAACAAACGCGCCACGCGGCGCAGCTGTTCTGGTTCGATGCCGCAGATTTCGGACATTTTTTCAGGGGTAAAGCCGCGCAAATGCTCTTTCTCGGCTTCCCAGTTTTCAGTCCAGCGATGGATATACTGGCTGTCGTACAGTTCTTCTTCGACGATCACATTCATGATCGCGTTCAGCATCGACACGTCAGCACCCGGACGGAATTGCAGCATTTCATCTGCAAATTTGCGCATCCCAACGCCGCGCGGATCCATCACGATCAGCTTGCCGCCACGTTTGGTGAACTGTTTGAAATAGGTCGCCGCAACCGGGTGGTTTTCGATCGGATTAGACCCGATGATGATCGCCACATCCGCATTTTCGATTTCATTGAAGGTTGCCGTAACAGCACCTGACCCCACATTTTCAATCAGCGCCGCAACAGAGGATGCGTGGCACAGACGGGTACAGTGGTCGACGTTGTTATGTTTGAACCCTTGGCGAATGAATTTCTGGAAAAGATACGCCTCTTCGTTGGTGCATTTGGCAGAACCAAAGCCCGCAATCGATTTGGGATCTTCGTCACGCAGTTTCTTCAGGCCGTTGCCCGCGAATTCCATCGCCTCTTCCCACGTTGCCTCGCGGAAGTGGGTGGACAGGTTGCCGGGATCAACGTTCAAACCTTTGGCTGGCGCGTCTTCACGGCGGATCAAAGGTTTGGTCAGGCGGTGGGGGTGGTGGATATAATCAAACCCAAAGCGACCCTTTACACACAGACGGCCTTCGTTGGCGGGGCCGTTGATGCCCTCGACATATTTGACCTTGCCGTCCTTGACCTTGAGCGAGACCTTACAGCCGACGCCACAGAAGGGGCAGACGCTTTCAGTCTCAGAGTCAAAATCGGCCAGATCACCGACTTGATTTTCATCCATGACCGACGCAGGCATCAGCGCACCAGTCGGGCAGGCCTGAACACATTCACCACAGGCCACACAAGATGAGTCACCCATAGGATCTGCGATGTCAAAAGTAGGATAGGCATTGTGACCACGTCCGGCCATGCCGATCACATCGTTCACCTGAATCTCACGGCACGCCCGCACACACAGTCCACAAGAAATGCAAGCATCAAGGTTGACCTTCATCGCGACATGCGAATCGTCCAGCAGCGGAATGTGGCCTTCTTCCATTTTGGGAAAACGGCTTTCAGAGACGCCCTGCATGTCGGCCATGTCCCAAAGATGGCTTGATTTGTCGTGCGCATCTTCTTTGGCAGGTTGGTCAGCAACCAGCATTTCGACAACCAGTTTACGCGCAGATTCGGCACGGGCAGAATTGGTTGTGACCACCATGCCTTCGCCCGGTTCACGGATACAGGACGCGGCCAGTGTGCGTTCACCCTCGATTTCAACCATGCAGGCGCGGCAGTTGCCATCGGGGCGATAGCCGGGTGCTGGTTTGTGGCACAGATGCGGAATAACAAGCCCGCGACCATTGGCGATTTCCCAAATGGTCAGGCCTTTGTCGGCCTCTATTTCCTTGCCGTCCAGAGTGAACTTGATCTTGTCGGACATGCTGGGTCTCCTTGGATTCCGCGACAGATTAACGCATACAGCCGCATACGCGAGTCTACCAGAGCGACAGGCAACATTGCGTTTGCGCCAAGCTTCAGGTCTCGCTGTATCGGCAGCAGGTGTTAAGCTGCTGGATCAGGCCGCTTTTTCGGCGTGATCTTTGTGAACATATTTGCAATCGCAGTAACCGCATTCCACACTTCCGGTTTCATGCGAAATGCTCAGCCAGACACGTGGATGGCCCAACGCCCCTTCGCCGCCATCACAGGCAATGCGATAACTTTCCACAATTTTGGTTTCCGGCGCGTCGATTGACATCTTACAGTGTCCTTCAGGTTGTTGTTCGGCTGTTGATTGGCTATGGCCGAATATGAGCGAACACAGCCACGGGGGCAAGAGCAGCGATGACACAAACCGCCATTGAAATCCGCGGTCTGCAAAAGACATATCGGTCAGGTCGTGGTGCGCCGGAAAAACACGCCCTAAAAGGCATTGATCTAGACATTCCTGCCGGGTCTGTTTTTGGCCTTTTGGGGCCAAATGGTGCCGGAAAGTCCACCATGATCAATATCTTGGCAGGGTTAGTCTTGAAATCGGCAGGGCAGGTGAAGATTTGGGATTTTGACCAAGACATCAATCCTCGCCAATCTCGCGCAGCCATCGGTGTCATGCCACAAGAATTGAACCTTGACCCATTTTTCACGCCGCGTGGCGCGTTAGAGGTCCAGGCTGGGCTGTATGGCGTTCCAAAATCGCAACGTACAAGTGACGAGATTCTGCGACTTGTGGGACTGGAAGATAAAGCCGAGGCCTATGCGCGTACGTTGTCAGGCGGGATGCGGCGGCGTTTGCTGTTGGGTAAGGCCCTGGTGCATCATCCGCAAATTCTGGTGTTGGATGAACCCACGGCTGGTGTGGATATCGAGTTACGTCAAATGCTGTGGGAAAACATGCGAAAACTGAACCGCGAACGGGGCATGACAATCATCCTGACCACGCATTATCTGGAAGAAGCAGAAGAGATGTGTGACGAAATCGCGATCATCGATCATGGCGAAATGGTTGCGCGCGACAGCACTGCAAATTTGCTGGGGCAATTGGACACCAAAACCATGATCGTGATGCCTGAGGCACCTGTTGGCACCCTACCGTATGCACCGGGAGTAGAGGTTAACCAACGCGAAGATGGCACATTGGCCATGTCTTATCATGCGAATGACACCAGTGCCGAGGATGTGTTGGAACTGTTACGTCAGAAAGGGATTCGCATTCGCGACGTCAAAACCGAACAGGCCAGTCTGGAAGATGTATTCTTGTCTTTAACCAAATCCTCTGCATGACGCTCATCCGTCCCTGACGGTCCCTCTTCGCTGTTGGGGGATTAATCCGCGAACAGGTGCTCTGTCTGAGCAATCCGTTGCGCGGCCTCTGGCCCGATTGACAAGAAACTGATCAAGGGGTCGATATACTCGTCCATTTCATCCACTTCGCGAATGCGTCGATGGTTTTCAAATTCTGCATCGCGGATACGATCGCTTTCATGCACGATGTCCTTGCGAATGGTGGGCAATATCCGCTCAAGCGTATCTGGGGGTGTTTTTTCACCTGCAAGGCCAATGCGCATAGCGTGCCCGGTCAGATATTCATCACTGAAATGGCACTGCACCTCAAGCACACGCGTAACTGCCCGATCTCCGCAGAAATCATGCAATAGATCCAACGAACTTGGATCAAGGCAAATCGCCAATCGGTCAGTTTCAAAATAGTCAAACAGCATCCTCATCAACGCACGTCGGTGACGGTGGCGCTTGCCAATCGTGGCCTGAATTCCCCCGAGATCGGGCAAATCTGTGCTTTCCTCATGGAAAAGGTAATCTATCGCTGGGATATTGGTTTCCTGCTTGATCCGCCCCATCAACCGTTTGGCAACATGCCATTTTTTGCAAACAAGAATAAGCAGCTCACGGTCTCTTCCCAATGTGGATTCAGTTTCCCAGAACCGGCTGGCGAACCGTTGGCCAACGCGCCCGCGCCCGGTGAGGAACCTAAACAAGCTTGGCCCTTCGGCGGAGATTTTGAAATCAACCCCACGTGCCGCGTACAGCTTACCCAACCTGTCCTTTAGTTCATTTGCCTCGGGGCTGATCTTACGCGCAAACAGGTAATCTTGACTGAGCAGTAGATCATAGTGGTCATTATAAAACGTCAGCGGCATGCCATAATCGGTGAACATCAGAAACGTCAGCGTGCGGGTTCTGATCTGCGCCTCTGGCACCAAATGACGCACAATGGTCTGAAAGAAGGTCTCATCAGGGATCCATGTGGTGCTGAAAAAACGCATGACATCGCGGCGCTGGCGTTTGAATTCCAACACGGCCTCGATCGTTTGGCGACGCAGGCACCACCATTGGCTGCCGATTTGCACCTGAATATCTTTGGGTATCTCGCGGGTCAGACCCAGACGTTTTTGCAGTTGGAACATCCAATAAAAGCATCGCTTTTGCGTACGCTCGTTGAACCAATGACGATAAATCAGCCGTTCTTCTTTCCAGCCGGTTTTGATCCAATCACTGTCAAAATAGTCAAAGCTCTCGATGAAATCGACATCATTATCATCCAGATATTGATGTACATATTCTGACGATTTTATCGCCATGCAATCACCTGACAGCATGTAAAAATGCGTTGCTCTTGGGAAATCCTCTACTGCGGCTTCAACCGCGTTCAGGGTGGCCTGTACCAGCGACCATTCTCCCCAGCCGCATTTGATACGTTTGCGCGCAAAGGTCACATTGGGGTTTTCATCAAGCGCCTGACGAATACGTTGATAAGAGTCAGCGTCGGCACTGGCATCAAAGTGAATCGCCATGCAATCCCCAGTCGCAGTCAACTGACGCGCCTGTTTTATAATGGCCTCAGGGTCTTTGTGGCATAGCAATATGAACGCGATTTTTGCCATTTTGGAAACCAGTACCCCGTATTCTTCTTGATTGTTTACCTCATTAATGGTGAAGACGCGTTGAATAAACACAATTTATTTGCTTTTTTGTGAACAATTCGATCCGCACAGGTATAAAACAGCGGACAGCAGGAGGCACAAACATGGGATTTCCCGGAACTTGGATGACCGAAAGCGAAAGCGTTGTGTATCGGGTCGTGCCAAAATGCGCTTGCTCAACCATCGGGCAAATCATGTATTATTCGGATCATGGCACCTTTTTTGAAGGTGATATCCATGATGCAAAATCCGGTATGCACAAATGGGCCATGGATGAAAGTCAGCCTTTGATCTCTAGCAATGTGCAGGGACATAAAAGTTATTCCTTTACCTGTGTACGCAATCCTTACACGCGTATTTTGTCGTCCTTCTTTGACAAAATTTGCGGCATTCAACGCAATGGGCGAAGGTATCGTGGTAATCTGGTGCCGTTGTTGATTCAAAAATACGGCATCGAAGTCGGCGGGGATGATGGCAAACAAGAGTTTGATCAGATCAAGAGTTTTCGTCGCTTTCTGCTGTTTGCGCGCGATACCATTCGCTGGCGGCGACCGATGGATCCGGACATTCACTGGTCTGCTATGTCCGGGCATGTGTCGACGTTCATCGTAAACGGTGGGCAGTATGACAAAATTTTCTGGACAGAGCAGTTCAACGAAGGAATGCAAGATGTGCTTTCGGCCATCAAAACGCCTCATGATGTCAAACTGAAAGACATTCCGCGGTTTAATGAATCCGAAGGCCATGGCCCCAAACGCGCCCATCCGGTGGAAGATTATTTCGACGATCTGTCGATGCACCTTGTCTATGAAATGTACAAGCGCGATTTCGACATGTTCAAATATGATTTCAAGGACCCATCGAACAAGATGCCAATTGGAGAAATCGATCTGGACGAAGTGCACGCAAAGCTTGGCGACTAACCCTCAACCACCTTCGCCTGCGGCGAGCGGGTTTGGGGGCCAGCCCCCATCCCGGATAAATCCAGGATTTCCCCCGGGATATTTTCACCAAGAAGACATAGGAATTTATTAACCAGAATCACATTCTGTGGTTCGGCGGAACAGGCTGGGAAGCCGATGGCCGCCCAAGGAGAAGCCGCCCTGTTCTTTTCACTATGAAATGGACAGGGCGCACTTTGGTTTTCTTCTTGGTTCAAATATCCCGGAGCACGAGGCAGAGCCTCGTATCCGCGCGCAGCGCTCATAAAGCGCGCCGTAAGGCGCTCCTTTAAAGAAGACCTGCTTCTTGGAAGAGGGTTTTCACATTTTGTTCAGGACGTGCGCCATAATGGCTGATCACCTCTGCGGCGGCGATGCAGCCCATTTTTCCGGAAACCTCAAGCGATTGACCAGTGGCCATACCATACAAGAACCCAGCGGCAAATTGATCGCCTGCGCCGGTGGCATCCACGGGCACGATCTCGGTCACTGGAACGACAACCTGTTCGTCCCCCTGCACCAAAACAACCCCGTGACCTGATCGCGTACAAACGATCAACCCACTTTCGGATGCTGCTGTTTCAAGGGCAAATCCAAGATCGTCGGTTTGATACAGAGATTTCCATTCGTGTTCGTTGCCGATCACATAATCCAGATTTTGTGTCAAACGACGAAAATCATCGCGGTGGCGATCTACGCAGAAAGGATCAGACAGGGCGATGCCAGCTTTGCCGCCACCCTCACGGCACAGGCGGGCAGCAGTTTCAAAGGCTTCTTTGCCTTGGGGTTTGTCATAAAGATACCCTTCGAGAAACAGGATCGATGCCTGCCCTGCAACATCGGCGGGCACGTCATCCGGCCCGACCTCGGAAGAGACCCCCAGATAAGTGTTCATCGACCGCTCACCATCCGGTGAGACAAAGATCATAGAGCGTGAGGTTGGCAAATCGCCACCCGACACGGGTGCGTTAGGGAAATCAGTGCCACCTGCCCGCATCTGTTGGGCATAAAACTGGCCCAGTGCGTCATCTTGCACACGTCCGATAAAGGCCGTGGTCAGGCCAAGACCGCCCAGACCTGCCAATGTGTTGGCAACAGAGCCACCTGGCGCTTGTTTGCGGTTGGTCATCGCAGCATAGAGCATCTCGCCGCGTTCACGTTCTACCAGTTGCATGATGCCTTTCTGAATGCCCATAAGGTCCAGAAAGCTGTCATCCGATTGGCTTATGACATCGACAACGGCGTTGCCGATCCCGACAACCTGATAGTTTTTCATAGGTTCTTGTCCTCAAATTCACATAAATCACGGATCAGGCAGGTGCCGCACAGGGGCTTGCGCGCCTTACAGGTATAGCGCCCATGCAGGATCATCCAATGGTGGGCATGCAGCTGAAGGTCTGCCGGAATATTATCTTCGATCGCGCGCTCAACGGCGACCACATCTTTGCCCGGGCACACGCCTGAACGATTGCCAAAGCGATAGATATGCGTGTCCACCGCTTGTGACGGGAACTGCCACCACATGTTCAGCACCACATTGGCGGTTTTTCGACCAACCCCTGGTAGGCTTTCCAGGGCAGCACGGGAATTGGGCACTTCGCCACCGTAATCATCCACAAGAATCCGGCTCAGCTTGATCACGTTCTTGGCTTTGTTGCGATACAGGCCGATGGTTTTGATATGTTCAATCACGCGTTCTTCACCCAGATCCAGCATCTTTTGCGGGGTGTCTGCGATTTTGAACAACTCTCTCGTGGCCTTGTTCACCCCAACGTCCGTGGCTTGCGCGGACAGAGCCACAGCAACCACCAACGTATAGGCGTTCACATGTTCCAGCTCGCCCTTGGGTTCCGGGTCCGCCTCTTGAAAGCGCGTGAAAATCTCTCGGATGGCGTGGTAATTCATTTGCTTGGCCATGGGGTGTCCGGCTCTGGCTTATTGCGGGGTCATATCCGCAATAGCCACGCCAGCGCGAAAGATCAACGATACAGCCGCGTACAACTGCGCCACACCAGATCAAAGCGCAATTTTCGGGTCGCTCCGACGCAGTGGCTTTTCTAGTGTAGTGTCATCACGCAAGAGGTCTGATCATGAGCGACACAGAGCAAAGTTACCATTACGGCGTCATGCGGCGCGCGATTGAGCGCATTGATGCAGGGCAGGAAATGTTATCGCTGGAAGGGCTGGCGCGGGAAATGCAAATGAGCCCGGCGCATTTTCAGCGCCTGTTTTCGCGGTGGGCTGGGGTGTCTCCCAAGCGGTTACAACAATACCTTGCGTTGGGGCATGCCAAGGCCTTGTTGGAAAATCATTTTACAACGCTAGAGACAACTAATGCATTAGGTTTGTCCAGTGGCGGGCGACTGCATGATCTTTTCTTAAGGTGGGAAGCTATGACCCCTGGAGAATATGCCCGCAAAGGCGAAGGCCTGACGATCTATTGGGGATGGTTCGAGAGTCCCTTTGGCCCAGCATTGGTCATGGGCACCGAAAAAGGCATTTGCGGGATGGGATTTGCCGCAGAATGCGGAAGCGATGCGACCTTCGAAGATTTACTGTCACGTTGGCCCAAGGCCAGTTTTGCCGAAGACCCAATGATGTTGCGCCCTTGGGTTCAAAACGCCTTTGGCGCCCAAGACGCAGAAACGTCCAAGCCACCACTGTATCTGATCGGCAGCCCATTACAGATCAAAGTGTGGGAGGCATTGCTGTCTATCCCATCCGGACATGTCACAACTTACTCTGAAATCGCGCAGTCCATTGGTAAGCCCGGTGCCGTACGAGCGGTGGGAACCGCGGTGGGACGAAACCCGGTCAGCTGGCTTATTCCATGCCATCGGGCATTGCGTAAGTCCGGAGGATTGGGGGGATACCACTGGGGATTGCCAGTGAAGCGTGTGATGCTGGCCTGTGAGAGCGCCGAGGCAGAAACCGTGAGAAACGCATGAAATCTTCGGTAAAATAGGCTAAACTGGCGATTAATCGCCTAATTTCCCCTTGTTTAAAGGCCGGGGCCTGCACATTCTTGGGAAAGAGGTCACAAACCGCCTATGAAGCGGAAAGCAAATCATGAGGTCTTACATGACTCGAGCAAAGTTTATTCTTCCTATCACATTGGCATCCACATTGGTACTGACTGCCTGTACTGATCCGGCGTATGTCAATTCTGATGATCCATATGACAAAACCAAACAAGGTGCGCTGATTGGGGGTCTTGTTGGGGCCATCACCGGCGCCGTGGCCAGTGACGATAAAGCCAAAGGCGCCGTGATTGGTGGGGCCGTTGGGGCCGGGGCTGGTGCTTTGATCGGCAATCAGCTGGACAAACAAGAGGCCGACCTGCGGCGTGATTTGAACAATGATGATGTGCAGATCACCAATACCGGCGATCGTCTGATTGTCACCTTGCCACAGGACATTTTGTTCGCGACCGACAGTTCGACCGTACGGTCCGATCTGCAACGGGATTTGCGGTCGGTTGCGGGTAACCTGATGGCTTATCCAAATTCGACCATTCAAATCATCGGCCACACCGATAACGAAGGTGACGCCGGGTATAATCAATCCTTGTCCGAACGGCGTGCCGATGCGGTTGCGGATGTGTTGTTGGATGCCGGCGTTCCCTTTAGCCGCGTTCAAACATATGGCCGCGGAGAGGATCAGCCGATTGCGTCAAACCTGACATCAGAAGGGCGCGCGCAGAACCGTCGCGTGGAAATCGTTATTCTGCCGAATGCCTAATGCGGGATAACGGGTCTTGCCCTTCTGCCCGAAACATTCGGGCATTTCCCCCCCAAGGTATTTGACCCAAGAAAAAGCTAAAAGGGCACATTTATATGTGCCCTTTTTGTTATTGGCATTCTAGGCTGTGGGCACGCCATAGAGTTTGGAGATGTCGATGCCCCCTGCCATGCCTTTTGAATATCTGTCTGATGAGCGCCTTGCCGCACTGGGCCTGACCACGCAGGAGATTGCAGATTGCATTGAGAAAGCCGTCAGAGCTCAAGCAGGAGGGCGGCTTTGGGCCGCGCCCAAGACCGCGATGATGCCCGGGGATGGGCGTTATATGATGGCGACATTGTCGGCCTGTGATGATCCGGCGATTACAGCCGTGAAGTCCGTGACAGTCAGCCCTGAAAACCCGTCCAGAGGATTGCCGGGTATCGTCGGCGCGATCATGTTGATGGACAGTCAAACAGGTGAGCTGCGCGCGGTGACGGATGCCGGATGGATCACTGCGGTGCGTACTGCTGGATTGTCAGCCGTGATGGCGCGCAAATTGGCAAATCCTGCCTCTGCCAGTATCGGATTTATCGGCACGGGGGTGCAGGCCCACAGCCATCTGCGCGCGTTTTGCGACCTGTTCCCTATTTCACACATCAAGATTTACGGCCGAGGACAGGCAAACATTGATAAGCTTGCGGGATATGCGGCGGAATTGGGACTGACATTCGAAGTTTGTGCCGATTCAAATGATGCAATCAGCGATGTGGATATTGTGGTCAGCTCAGTCACTCTGAACTATGATATTGCGCCATTTCTTAATGCCGAAAACCTCAAGAAGGGCGCATTTGCGTCGATCACTGATCTCGGGATTCCGTGGCTAGATAACACAATGACCGCGTTTCAAAACGTATTTGTCGATGATGCTGAACAGGAAAAAATCATGGAAAAACCTATGATTGACCCAGCTTTGATTTCTGGCGATCTTGCCTCTTTGATAACAGGGCGCACCCCGGCAGAATATCACCCAGACACACGCAAAGCGTTTGTGTTCAGAGGGCTGGCAATCGGAGATTTGGCAGTTGCGGCCTTGGCATGGAGGCGGGTGTGCGGTTAATGCACAGACTCTTGGGTGAATACGCGGGATGGCCTTCTTTGCATGGTGTTCTCGTTTTCAAAGATATCTCATAAGGACAGGGCGATGACCGATACACTGCTTGGGCTTTCAGGATCTCTACGCAAAGGCGCGACCAACACTAAATTGATCCACGAAGCCGCACGCCTTTTTGAGGGTGCAGTGCTGACAATGGCGAACCTGAACATTCCCCTTTATGACGGAGATGAAGAAGCAGCGCATGGATTGCCGACAACCGTCGACACTCTGGTTGCGCAAATCCGCAACGCAGACGGGGTGTTGATTTCCACGCCTGAATATAACAGCGCAATCACCGGTGTTCTTAAGAACGCGTTGGATTGGATCAGTCGGTCATCAGAAATGCCTTGGCTTAACAAACCCGTCGCGGTGATGAGTGCGGCGGCAGGTCGTGCGGGCGGTGTGCGGGCACAAACCATGTTGCGCAGCTGTATGGTACCGTTTCGTGTACGCATTGCGACCGGACCAGAGGTTGCAATCGCTGACAGCGGCAATGCCTTCGATGAGACTGGACAATTCGTGAGCGACCGCAATGTGATTGCTTTGACATCTTTGATGCAAGCCTTAAGAGCGGACATCGACCTTACAAAGGGTGACTGATTTCAATCAGATTGCCATCAGGATCGTCGATGTAAATTGACAGGATCGGGCCAGTGGCACCCGTGCGTTGCACTGGTCCTTCGCGCACCATCACCAGACGCCCATTCAAATGGTCAAGCCACTCGCCAACAGGGGTCTCAGTCAAAAAGTACAAATCGGCAGAGCCGGGCACCGCATGCTGTGCGTTTGGTTCAAATTCCGCCCCTGATTGGTGCAAATTGATCTTTTGTCGACCAAATTTCAAAGCATGGCGCAAAGACCCATCTGCCGTTGCAAAGGCTTCAGGGACCATCCCAAACACATCGCGATAAAATGCGATGGTGCGGTCTATGTCTGCAACCGTCAGGACGAGGTGATCCAAAGAAGTGATCTGTGTCATCTGATGTCTTGCCTGTCTCTTTTTTGCGTCATAGCGTGACGCCATGCAAAGTGATCCGATCAAAACATTTCGTCAAACAGATCTTCTTGATCCCGCGCGCGCAACTGCAATGCAGGCCACCTTGGGAGAGAATAGGGTTTTTGTCGCGGGTGATGCGCTACCGCCGTTTTATCACTATCTCTATTTCTGGGATGCCCAGCCCCCCTCTCGCCTAGGTCGAGATGGGCATCCGCGCGTGGGCGGGATTATTCCAGATATGGAATTGCCCCGACGTATGTGGGCAGGCGGGCAGTTAGAATTTCACACGCCCCTGCGGGTCGGCCATCCAACAATCAAGGAAGCATCCGTAGCAGAGGCCACACATAAACAAGGCCGCAGCGGGCCCTTAGGTTTTGTAAAAATGCGTCATGATTTCTGGCAGGAAGGACAGCTTTGCGTGACTGAATTTCAAGATCTTGTGTATCGCCAAGACCCATCACCAAATGCAAATCGCCCCCTACCCCCAATGGCCCGCATCGACGAAACCACATCCGAAACCTACAGTTTTGATACGACAATGTTATTTCGATATTCCGCTTTGACGTTCAATGGGCACCGCATTCATTACGACATCGACTATGCCCAAAACGTCGAAGGTTATGACGGGTTGGTTACTCATGGGCCATTGCTGGCACAGTTGCTTATGCTGATGGCACAACGCAAACTTGGCACGCTCAAGCGGTTTGAATTTCGCGCTACATCCCCCCTTATGCATTTTGAAAAGGCGGTCCTGTGTTGGACCGATACAGGTGACTGTTGGGTACGCGCACCTGATGGACGCCAGAATATGATCGCCAAGGCCAGCTAAGCAGTACCAATCCGAGGACAAATCCGGCACGGATTTAGACGAGATATCAAGCGCGCGCTTTTGCGCGCACCGTTGGATCACGTTATTGCAAAGACGCCTGAGGTTTGAAATCTGACGGGATGTGATCCACCGCATCCAACACCAGATCGGCCATCACCTGTCCGATTTTGGGCGCCATGCCAAAACCGATCTTGAACCCGCCATTGGCAATGAACTGCCCTTCAAACTCAGGATGCCGCCCCAGCATCGGTGCGCGGCTTTTGGCGCGCGGGCGCACGCCTGCCCAGCGCTCAACCACCTCAGCGTGCTGTAATTGAGGCACTGCCACTATCGCGCGCTCCAGCACGGTGTCCAATTGATCGTCCACAGAGGTTGGATCAGAAAACACACGCTCACTGGTGGAACCAATGGCAACAGTTCCGTCCGCATGGGGCACCACGTGTACGCTATCGGCAAAAAGCTGTGGCAGGTTTGGGCGGTCCAAACGCAAAAGCGCCGCCTGCCCCTTAACACCGTTGCCAACGGGTTGGCCCATACGTGCAGACATCTCCATCAGGCCTTGCCATCCTGTTGCCCAAACGACCTGCCCCCCCATTTCCCCCTTGGTCAGGATTTCCCCTCCCTTGGCCACAATCGCTGCGGCCAGCGCAGCGCATGCACGGCGCGGATGCATGCGTGCACTCAGCGTGTCGTGGATCAGAAAACCGGTGGGACTGTACGGCGCCCACGCCCCAGCCTCATCGGCCGATATAACGCGCCACTCAGCCTGACCTTGCCACAACTCGGCCGCTGTTTTTTCCCGCGTGCGGGCCAGTGCAAGGCTCTTGTCATCCATGATCGGCTGCAAGCGTCCCGTGCGCCCGTACCCGGACGACACGCCACCCACGCTCTCAACCTCTTGCCAGAACGCTTCTGCCATCATCAAGCTGTCAAATTGGAACGCCTTTTTGTGGTTCCAGTTTTCCGGGACATGCGGTGCAAGTGCCCCAACGATTCCACCGGATGACCCGGCACCAACACCGTTCGGATCAATCACACGCACCTTTGCGCCACGCACGGCACAGGCCCAGGCCACCGAAAGGCCAAAGGCCCCGGCGCCCATTACAACTACATCACCCATTGCCAAACCATCCATCTATGCCCAAAGCTGTGCGTCAGGAATTTCTCTAAGGCATTCGACCATGGGCGACCAGACGGCACAACTGGAATGGCGGGATGAGGTGATCCCGGTATCCACCCAATTTGACGATCCTTATTTCAGCCTCGACAGCGGTTTGGATGAAACGCACCACGTGTTTTTGGATGGCAATGACCTGCCCGCACGTTTCAGATCCGGATTTCATATTGCTGAATTGGGTTTTGGCACCGGATTGAACCTGTTGGCCACTTGGGCCGTATGGGAGGCCACTGGTCAGACCACGCCTTTGACCTTCACCAGCTTTGAAGCCTTTCCCATGTCTGCCAATGAGATGGCACTGGCTCTGACAGCCTTTCCAGAGCTTACCCCTTATGCAGAAAAATTGGTCGCGGCATGGGCCCAGGACAATACATTGGCAACATTGCAAGGCATCCATGCGCGCGTGGTGATAGGGGATGCACGACAAACGCTATCGCAACAGGACTGGCAGGCAGATGCATGGTTTCTGGATGGGTTTTCTCCGGCCAAAAACCCCGAGCTGTGGGACAGCGATTTGATGGCACAGGTAGGTCACCACACAAAACCAGACGGCAGCGCCGCAACCTATTCCGCCGCCGGGTTTGTACGGCGCAATCTGGAATCCGCCGGTTTCACCGTGACCCGCACCCCCGGCTTTGGGCGCAAGCGTCACATGACGCAGGCACGCAAGGACATGGCATGAGCCAGAACAACACACGTCTTGGTATTTTCTTAATGATCTTCGCCACAGCAGTGTTTGCCGCGCAGGACGGGATTTCTCGTCATTTGGCCGATACATACAACGTTTATCTCGTGGTAATGATCCGCTATTGGTTCTTTGCGCTGTTTGTTATTGCCCTTTCCAGCCGAAAAAAAGGCGGATTGAAACGCGTTGTACAAACAGGGTTTCCAGTGTTGCAGGTGTTTCGCTCTGTACTGCTGGTCGCAGAGATTTGCGTGACCATCTACGCCTTTACCCTGCTTGGCCTGACTGAAAGCCACGCAATATTTGTGTGTTACCCGCTGATCATCGCTGCCCTGTCCGGGCCAGTGCTGGGGGAAAACGTTGGGTGGCGGCGGTGGGCCGCGATTGGGGTTGGGTTGATTGGTGTACTAATCATTCTGAGACCGGGATCAGGTGTTTTTTCACCGCTTGCAATCATTCCATTGGTCGGCGCGGGTATGTTCGCACTTTATGGATTACTGACGCGCTATGTCGCGCGGCGGGATAATTCTGCCACCAGCTTCTTTTACACGGGAACGGTGGGCTGTGTTGCGATGACTGCCGTTGGGATTTTTCACTGGGAGGTCATCGTCGGCACAGACATCGCGTGGATGGCGCTGTTATGCCTGACAGGCGTTTTGGGTCATTGGCTGTTGATCAAAACCTATGAGGTCGCAGAGGCCAGCGCCGTACAACCCTTTGCCTATTTGCAACTGCCGTTTGTGGCCATTATCGGCCTTACGCTGTTTGGTGAAACCCTGCGCAGCAATGTGGTGATCGGGGCCAGCCTTGTCATTGCTGCGGGTCTGTTCACCCTGTGGCGCGAGCGCGTCGCGCGATAATTCCAGAGGACGGCGCGCCCTTTACCGCAACAACAACGTGCTGCCTTTGAGTTCCTGACTGAATGAAACCGGGTGCGGGTTCAGGCCAAGGCGTGCGCGATAGATGGGCAAGCTTTCGGCGACGCGCATGACATAATTGCGGGTCTCATTAAACGGGATGTGTTCCACCCAATCCACCACATCCACGGACCGACGGCGCGGATCACCATAGGCGTCGATCCAGCGCACAGATCGGTGTGGCCCTGCATTATATCCGGCAGACACCAACAACACATTGCCATCAAACTGTCGCGCCAACCCATCCAGATAGGCAGTGCCCAATTGCACGTTGTAGCTGGGATCAGAGATCAGTTTGCGTTTCGAATATTTCACCCCAATCGCCCCGGCGACTTGCCGTGCCGTAGAGGGCAAAATCTGCATCAACCCGCGTGCATCGGCGTGGCTGATCACCACGGGGTCAAACTCGCTCTCGCGGCGTGCAATTGCCAGCGCCATTTCTTTTGGCACCGGTAGATTGCGACTGGCCAGCGGATGCAGGGCATAATAGGCGGCAGGCAAAACAACACCCGATTTTGCCACCTTCTTACCCAGCATCACGCCGATATGCGGTTCTTTCAGATCGACCGTCATTTGTTCCATCGCAGCCAATTCTTCAGGTGTCTGGCTTTCGGCCAGATGCACCCAAAACCGCTCAGCCAAGGACAGGTTGCCCGCTTTCAATAGCCGCAATGCGGCTTGATGAACCGAAGATTTGGTAAAGGCTGCGTTTTTCCAACCATTAACACGTTTCTTCCCGGCAAGAGTTGTATCGAACCGTATCCCAGCTTTTTCCGCAGCTAACAGACCGTAAAAGCTCGTCTGATGTTGCGCGCCGCGCGTATATGCAGCCTTAGCGGCCTGAGTGTTTCCCGCGGCTTCATGCGCGCGCCCAATCCAATATCCGGCACGACCTTTGGAAATCGGTGATCGGATCGCGGCCTCAAACCGTTCAAAATGGGTTAATGCAGCCTTAGGACGATTGCGTTTCAGGGACACATATCCAGACAGCCATTCCAGATCGGCATAGGCCGACCCCGAAGCCAGACCATGGTTGGACACAATAGCATAGGCTTCTTTATACCGCCCTGCGCGCATTTTTGCGCGCCCCAGAGACCTTCGACGCACCGACCAGTGTTCGGGTTGGCCAAGGTTGTTCTTGCGGCTGTGTTGCAGGATCAAATCAATCGCGCCAGCGTCACGATCCTTGCGTGCGCGCCAAAACATGCGTTCATAGGCTAGGCCTGGATCATTTTGCAAACGGGCAGGCACGGCCTCGATCAACCCGTCCACACCGTTTCGGTTATTGCGCAATCCCAACCGCGCCCGTGCAAGGGCCTGCCAACCCTTATCCACATGTGGCAGCATCCGACCAGAATTTTCATCCCATCCACGCCACAGCATTTCATCCAGCCGCGCCACATGGTGTCTTTTCAACGGTTTGCCATAGCGGCTCATGAATGTCTGATGATCCGCTGCATTGACCGACAGGGTTTTCCACGCTGTCACAATAACTTCGTTGGCGCGTTTCTTATTACCGGATTGTTCAAGGGCACGCGCATAAATCAATGCGCCCTTTGCGGTTTGTGGATCCTGCGCGGCGAAAAACTCCAACACAGTATTGCGGCGCGTGTTGCCAAATGCATCCTCGGATCGTTTGCGCAGCAAACCCAAACCTGGCCAATCAGAGCGGCGGGACAAAAACGCCATAACCTCGGACGCAGACCCATTGCCAGCGCGTAAGCGCTGCCATTCAATCAGGTCACGTTCTACGGCCGATCCGCGCCGGATTATTTGGGTTGCATCGCCCCATTTCTGGGCCCGCGCAGCATCCATTGCACGGTCAAACGCGCTCTGTGCCTGCGCTGTAAACGCCGCAGCACAAAAAATCCCGACAAGAATAACCCGAAACAGACGCAACATAGCTTGCATTTTCCCATTCAACGCACGATAGACCCCTACCATAAATGCGCGCGTGTCCCCTCTCCAATCACAATCTTGGCAGGGCGGCAACTTCCCGCTAGGGTCCGCGCGATTCTTCAATCGGGCGTTTCGCCCAGCACCGCATGAAAAAGGAGCGTGTCATGTTCAAAGGGTCTTTTCCCGCACTCGTCACGCCGTTCACGAACGGCGAGCTGGATTTGGAAACGCTCAAAAAGCTGGTCGAATGGCATATCGGCGAAGGCACCAACGGATTTGTGCCTGTGGGCACAACCGGTGAAAGCCCGACGTTGACCCATGAAGAGCATGAAATCGTGATCCAAGAGGTCGTGCGCGCCACGGCTGGCCGCGTGCCTGTCATTGCTGGTGCCGGGTCCAACAACACAATCGAGGCCATCCGCTTGTTGCAATTTGCCGAAAAAGCGGGTGCAGATGCGGGTCTGGTTGTGACACCATATTACAACAAGCCCACCCAACGTGGGTTGATCGCGCATTTCACTGCGCTGCATGATTGCTGTGAACTACCGATTGTTATCTATAACATCCCTGGCCGTTCAGTTGTCGACATGACCCCAGAAACCATGGGTGAGTTGGCCAAATTGCCGCGCATTGTCGGTGTGAAAGATGCCACTGGTGATTTGGCCCGTGTCAGCCAACAACGTGCGACATGTGGCCCGGATTTCATTCAGATGTCTGGTGAGGACGCAACCGCGTTGGGTTTCAACGCCCATGGTGGCGTGGGTGCCATTTCCGTGACGGCCAACGTCGCCCCCCGCCTGTGTGCGGAATTCCAAGCGGCAACTTTGGCAGGCGATTTTGCCACAGCACTGGAATATCAGGATCGCCTGATGCCTCTGCACGAAGCAATCTTTATCGAACCCGGCCTTGTCGGCGTAAAATACGCCATGTCACAGCTTGGCCTGTGTAGCGAAGAGGTGCGTTCCCCTCTGACCGGCCTGGAAGACAGCACCAAGGTGCGCATTGACGCGGCTATGCGCCATGCGGGTTTGATGAACTAGCCCCACAAACAGCTGCATCTAGAATAGAAACCCCGGTTTATGACCGGGGTTTTTCTATACCGGAATCATGCGTCTTACATTTTGGGCACACCAAAGCGCCATTTAAAAGATCACAAATGCGCCGATCACCGCAGCAGCCCCAACCACCGCGCCACCAAATGCGCTGAGCATGACCGTCGGCCAAACACGATGTGTTTCGTGTTCTTCGGGCAATGTCTGTTTGATCAGTGCATTTTCCACCAACCCCGGCAGGCGAGGGCCAAAACGCGCCATGACCTTGGCAGTTTTCAAGAGGTCACGCCCCAGCGCACGCGGGCCAAGGCTTTGCTTGATGTAATCGCTGACCACGGGTTTTGCCACGTCCCAGATATTGATCGACGGATCAAGCGAGCGCGCGACGCCTTCGACCACCACCATGGTACGTTGCAACAAGATCAACTCTGTCCGGGTTTCCATACCAAAGCGTTCAGTCACTTCAAACAGATAGCTCAGCAGGCGCCCCATAGAAATCTTGGTGGCGTCCATACCAAAGATCGGCTCGCCGACTGCGCGCAGGGCACGCGCGAATTCATCAACATCTTGATGTGCGGGCACATACCCTGCCTCAAAATGCACCTCGGCGACACGTTGATAATCGCGCTGGATGAAGCCAAACAAAATCTCGGCGTATACCCGGCGCGTGTATTCGTCGATATATCCCATGATCCCAAAATCATAGGCGATGATGTCACCATTCGCGGCAACCTTCAGATTGCCCTGATGCATGTCCGCATGAAAATAGCCATCTCGCAGCGCATGGTTCAAAAACAGACTCAGAACCCGACTTCCTAATGCGTGGCGGTCATGGCCAGCGGCATCCAGCGCATCATTGTCACCCAAAGACGCCCCTTCGGCCCAGCCAAGGGTCATTACGCGGCGGCTGGACAGGTCCCACTTGATCACAGGAACCTGAAATCCGGCATCATTCTGCGTGTTGTCAGCAAATTCGCTGGCACTGGCACTTTCTAGGCGCAGATCCAGCTCGCCTGTCACCACACCGTCAAAATGTTCAATCACATCGCGGGGACGCAACCGGCGCGATGCAGGGGATAAAAGTTCAACCATATCTGCCGCGAAATAGAATGCATCCACATCTTTGCGAAACGCACGCTCAATACCGGGGCGCAGCACTTTAACAGCAACTTCTTCGCCGGTTTCACGCAGGCGGGCGCGGTGCACTTGCGCAATTGACGCCGCCGCGACGGGTTCAGAGAATTCGGAAAACACCTCATCCACAGACTGACCAAGCTCTGCCTCGACAGAGGCCTTGGCCGTGTCCATATCAAATGGGGGTAATTTGTCCTGAAGCACGCGCAACTGTGTGGCCAATTCATCGCCCACAACATCCGGGCGCGTAGAAAGCACCTGACCAAACTTGATATAAGCAGGCCCCAAAGCCGTCAGCGCACGGGGTACTGGCGGCGTGGTTGTATCGCCCTTGATCCCCAACCAACGAAATGGAAACGCCAACACCCGCGCAACAATCCGCAACTGCGGAGGGGCATCAAATGCCTCAAGCACGGCACCCATAGCACCTGTGCGTTCCAACGTGGCGCCTGTGCGGATCAGACGCCAGATATTGTGCGGCCCGCGCATCCTAAATCTTCCATCCGGAATGCAACGCGGCAATGCCAAGGCTTAGGTTGCGGTATTTCGCGTTTTCAAATCCTGCCTGACGCACCATGCCTAGGAATGTGTCCTGATCCGGAAAGTTGCGGATCGATTCGACCAGATATTGATAACTGTCGCGATCATTGGCGATCAACTTGCCCATTTCCGGGATCACGTTGAAACTATAGCGATCATAAAGCCATTGCATGCCCGGATTTGGTAATTGGCTGAATTCCAGCACCATCAGACGCCCACCGGGTTTCAATACACGAAACGCCTCATTCAAAGCCTCTTGGGGGCGGGTGACATTACGGATGCCAAAGCTGATGGTGTAAACATCAAAGGTGTTGTCCTCAAACGGCAGAGCCATCGCATCGCCCACGACCCAATCAAGGCTTTCGGCCATGCGTTCCGCCTCGGCGCGTTTACGACCCTCAACAAGCATAGGTTCGGTCAGATCAAGCACTGTGGAATGCCCTTGCCCCGCGCGTTTCAGAAACCGAAAGGAAATATCGCCAGTACCGCCAGCTACATCCAGCAAGCGTTGACCCGGGCGCGGCGCGAGCCAATCCATCATCGCGTCCTTCCAAACGCGGTGAATGCCCATACTCATGACATCGTTCATTACGTCATAATTAGACGCCACAGAATTGAAAACGCCCTGCACACGTCCGGCCTTTTCGGCCTCGGGTACGGTTTCAAATCCAAAATGAGTGGTGTTTTGGTCTTGCTCAGTCATGATCCAGCCATTCGTTTGTCGTGCCCTTCTTATCCTTCTCAGCGCATGGGGACAATGTGCTGAATTGGTCGCAGGCAACACGGGATCGTGCCCAAACCCATCCTTTGCGTTTGTACGTAATTCAACTATGCAGATGACAAATCAAAAGGGATTGCGCCATGCCTGAACTGCCTGAAGTAGAGACCGTCCGCCGCGGGTTGGAACCTTCGATGTCGGATGCCGTGATTGTTCAGGCGGATATCAATCGCCCCGATCTGCGCTGGCCCTTTCCCGACCGTATGGCAGAGCGGCTGACAGATCGCAGGGTGACCGGGCTGCGACGGCGGTCAAAATACATTTTGGCGGATTTAGACAGCGGCGAAACCTTGTTGATCCATCTTGGCATGTCCGGGCGCATGACCGTATCTGGCGACCCGTTAGGGCAATTCGCACATACCCATCCAGCGCGCGAAAAACATGATCATGTGGTGTTTCACATGGACAATGGCGCGCGCGTCACCTTCAATGATCCACGTCGGTTCGGTGCAATGGATCTGCTGAACACAACCACAGCCGAAACGCATCCATTGTTGGCCAAGATCGGGCCGGAACCATTGGGCAATAACTTCAACGAAGATTACCTCGTAGCCCAGCTCAAATCACGTAACACACCGATCAAATCAGCGCTTTTGGATCAACGGATCGTCGCAGGGCTGGGCAACATATACGTCTGCGAAGCCCTTTTTCGCGCAAAAATCTCGCCGACACGCAAAGCGGGGCAAATTTCTGCACCTCGCATTCGAAGCCTTGTTCCGATCATTCGAGAGGTGCTGTCAGACGCAATTGCAGCAGGTGGTTCTTCGCTTAAGGATTTTCGCCAAGCCGATGGAGAACTTGGATATTTTCAGCATTCCTTTGATGTGTATGGACGCGAAGACGCACCATGTCACACCCCGGAATGCCGTGGCGTCATAAGCCGAATCACCCAAGCGGGACGCTCATCTTTCTATTGTGCGCAATGCCAAAGATAGCTTGAACACCTAGGCCGGAATGGTAAGGAATTGTTTCTGAGTGAAACAACAGAAAGCAAAAACATGGCTTTTGAGACGATCATCGTCGATGTTGAAGAACATATTGCTGTCATTACCCTGAACCGACCTGATGCGATGAATGCGCTGAATCAACAGTTGCTGTCAGAGTTGGTAACGGCGCTGGAAGATCTGGATCAGAATGACAAGGCGCGCTGCATTGTCATCACCGGATCAGACAAGGCCTTTGCCGCCGGTGCGGACATCAAAGAAATGGCCGAGCTGAGCTTTGTGGATGTGTCCAATGCTGACCTCTTTGCAGAGACAAGCCGTCGGATTGCAAACATCAAAAAACCCATCATTGCCGCAGTATCTGGCTATGCGCTAGGTGGCGGGTGTGAACTTGCGATGTCTTGTGATTTCATCATCGCATCGGACACGGCCAAGTTTGGCCAACCCGAGATCAACCTTGGCGTCATTGCCGGGCTTGGTGGCAGTCAACGTCTGACACGGTTTGTAGGTAAATCCAAAGCCATGGACATGAACCTGACAGGCCGCTTCATGGATGCCGAAGAGGCGGAACGCTCTGGTCTGGTGTCGCGTGTGGTGCCCGTCAAAAAGCTGATGGAAGAAACCACGAATGCTGCCCACAAGATCGCAGAGAAATCCATGATTGCCGCGCGCGTTGCCAAAGAGGCAGTGAACCGCAGCTATGAGACAACCCTGACCGAAGGGTTGCTGTATGAACGTCGCCTGTTCCATTCGATGTTTGCCACTGATGACCAAACCGAAGGCATGAATGCGTTTCTTGAAAAGCGTCAGCCACAATTCCGCGATAAATGAATCAAAGGCCAAGACAAAATGATGTCTTGGCCTATTTTCCGAATCGTGGGTTTAATCCCTAAATTTCATCGTACATTTTGCTATTTCCTTCTGTCGGTAGATTCGCTATAGGACGCCGCAATACATGCGCGTGCTGCCCGCCCTGGCAAGAATCACCTCGATCATTCGAGGAACCCGTTTGGGCAGTGGTACGCTTTTTGAAACTGAACCAAACTAAGACAAGGGTCTGAGATTCATGGCAAATACTCCCCAAGCGAAGAAACGCGCCCGTCAGAACGAACGCCGTTTCGCCGTAAACAAAGCGCGTCGTTCGCGTATCCGTACATATCTGCGCAAAGTCGAAGAAGCGATCGATTCTGGCGACAAGGCAGTGGCAACCGAAGCTTTGAAAGCTGCACAGCCAGAGCTGATGCGCGGCGTGACCAAAGGCGTTTTCCACAAGAACACAGCGTCGCGCAAAATGTCGCGCCTGTCGGCTCGCGTCAAAGCTCTCGCCTGAGTTTTTTCCCCGCAAGTCATTGAACAAAAAGGCGCTGCTTCGGCAGCGCCTTTTCTTTTGCCGCAACTGCGAGAGATTCTTTTTCGCAAATCTCCGAGTCAAGTTCGAAGATCGGTTGCCCGAGCACTGTTGATGTTGCTAGTTTTGTCTTGCGATTCACATCGCCGTCGGGGGGACAGACACCAAAACAGCACGCTTTTATCAGCAGAGCTACATCTCATTTGGTGAACAACTTAAAGTTGTTCTTTTGCGCGTGAATTCGCGCATAGGCTGTTCATACTGCTCGCACATTCAGTGCGTGATACTTTTGCCAATCCGTTGGGCCTGCGCCCATCGGTGTTGGGTATTATGTGTCACTGCTCTGGGGGGAAATGTACGAGAATGCGGTTGTGACGACGTCAAAGGGGAGGACGTCGTACAGGGAATCGTCGGGAATGGGACCATGGGCCGAGAGGCCCTAGTAAGACAAATGATGCGGAATCGGGGACGTATGACACAAGAACTATGGGGCGCGTTACAGCAGGATCTGCTTAAGACTGTTGGCCAAAACAATTATAAGACGTGGATTGAACCACTCGAATTTGCAAACCTGACAGACGGTGTTGCAACCTTTCATGTCCCAACAAATTTTGTAGGCAACTATGTGTCGCAGAATTTTGGTGATCTGATCGTGCATCGCATGGCAACTGCAGGTGAAAACGTGATGCGCGTGCATTTCCGTGTTGCCGCGAATGGCAGCAAAGCAAAGCCAGCCATGAAATCCGCAGCGACAAGCATTAATGCCTCAGATGCGATCACGACAACACACACACACAAGGAAACGCTTCCTGGTGCGCCTTTGGACCCGCGTTTCACCTTCAACACCTTCATTGTCGGCAAGCCAAACGAATTGGCCAACGCTGCTGCGCGCCGTGTGGCCGAAGGTGGACCCGTCACCTTTAATCCGCTGTTTCTGTATGGCGGTGTCGGTTTGGGTAAAACCCACCTCATGCATGCCATTGCGTGGGAATTGCAGGTCCATCGCCCTGACTTGAACGTGCTGTATCTGTCGGCTGAACAATTCATGTATCGCTTTGTTCAGGCTCTGCGGGATCGCAAAATGATGGATTTCAAAGAACTGTTCCGCTCTGTCGATGTTCTGATGGTGGATGACGTTCAATTCATCGCAGGCAAAGACAGCACCCAAGAGGAGTTCTTTCACACGTTCAACGCGCTTGTGGACCAGAACAAACAGATCATCATTTCCGCAGATCGCGCGCCCGGCGAGATCAAGGATCTTGAAGACCGCATCAAATCTCGTTTGCAATGTGGTCTGGTTGTGGATTTGCACCCAACGGATTACGAATTGCGCCTGGGCATTCTGCAATCCAAAGTCGACCAATACCGCACGCAATATCCTGAATTGCAATTGGCCGATGGTGTGCTTGAATTCCTTGCGCATCGCATTTCGACCAACGTCCGTGTGCTTGAGGGCGCTTTGACACGTCTTTTTGCTTTTGCATCGCTTGTGGGTCGCGAAATCACGATGGACCTGACACAAGATTGCCTGTCTGATGTGCTGCGCGCATCCGAGCGCAAAGTGTCGGTCGAGGAAATCCAACGTAAGGTCGCAGAGCATTACAACATCCGTCTGTCCGAAATGATCGGCCCCAAACGTGTGCGCACCTTTGCACGCCCACGTCAGGTGGCGATGTATCTGTGCAAGCAGCTAACCAGCCGGTCTTTGCCAGAAATCGGCCGTCGATTTGGTGGGCGCGATCACACAACGGTCATGCATGGCGTGAAGCGCATCGAAGAGTTGCGCGCCGCGGATGGGCAGATCGCAGAAGACCTTGAATTGTTGCGCCGCGCACTGGAAGCATAAGGTCAGATAATCACAGATAATGCGGGTCCATTTGGGCCCGCTTTTCTTTTGCGGCCTTGACGCCCCCATCTTTACAGCCGACAAAAGCAAAAAAGTCTTGTGCCACTTGGGGAAACAGGTAGTTTGCCTATCCCGGCACTGCGGAGGAACTAGGTATGAAGATCAGCATTGAACGCGGCACTTTGCTCAAGGCAGTTTCTCAAGCTCAATCAGTTGTTGAGCGGCGAAACACCATTCCGATCCTTGCAAATGTGTTGATCGAAGCCGAAGGCGACACGGCACAATTCCGCGCCACCGACCTAGATATCGAGGTCGTGGACAAGGCAAACGCTCATGTGGAGCGCGCAGGCGCAACCACGGTGTCAGCCACAACATTGCATGAAATCGTGCGCAAGCTGCCAGATGGCGCGCTTGTTACGCTATCCGACGACGGAACATCTGGTCGTCTGACAGTAGAGGCCGGGCGGTCGAATTTCTCTTTAGCAACGCTGCCAAAAGAGGATTTCCCGATCATGGCGTCCTCTGAATATCAATCAAACTTCTCAGCCCCTGCTGCAACGCTGCGCCGCCTGTTTGATAAATCCAAATTCGCGATCTCGACTGAAGAGACTCGGTATTATCTGAACGGCGTCTATATGCATATCTCCGATGCTGATGGCGGCAAGGTACTGCGCTGTGTGGCAACCGATGGTCATCGTCTGGCGCGCATTGATGCCGATCTGCCCGATGGGGCTGCGGATATGCCCGGCGTTATCGTGCCACGTAAAACCGTTGGTGAATTGCGCAAGCTACTGGACGACGACGAAATGCAAATCGCCGTAAGCGTCAGCGAAACCAAGGTGCGGTTTGCCACGCCTGACATTACCCTGACGTCCAAAGTGATCGATGGAACATTCCCGGACTACACGCGTGTTATTCCACAGGGCAACACTCGTAAACTCGAAGTGGATGCCAGCGATTTTGCCAAGGCCGTGGACCGTGTGGCAACAGTTTCATCCGAACGCTCTCGCGCCGTAAAACTGTCTTTGGACGAAGACCGCCTAATTCTGTCGGTCAACGCACCTGACAGCGGCGCCGCCGAAGAAGAGCTGGCCGTCGCCTATAATGATGAACGTCTGGAAATCGGTTTCAACGCGAAATACCTGCTGGAAATCGCCAGCCAAGTGGACCGCGAGAATGCTGTGTTCATGTTCAATTCAGCGGGCGATCCAACCCTGATGCGCGAAGGCAATGACACCACGGCGGTTTACGTTGTGATGCCAATGCGGGTTTGATTGGCCTGCGCCAATACCTGCGGCGCGCGTATTTTTAGAACAATGAAAGGGCGTCATGGCGTCTTTGCATCTGACAAGCCTGACGCTGTCGCATTTTCGTTCCCATAAAAAGGGCGCCTTGGTCTGTGACGGGCGCCCTATTGCCATTCATGGCCCCAATGGCGCAGGCAAAACCAATGTGCTTGAGGCGGTATCGCTGTTTTCGCCCGGTCGCGGCATTCGCCGTGCAAGCGCCGAGGATATGACCCGCCGCCCCGAGGCAGTAGGTTGGAAGCTGTCGGGGTTGTTGCAGTCCCCTGCCGGGGTTCAGGAAATCGACATTCGTTCCCAACAGGGTGCTGCCCGACAAGTGCACATCAATGAAAAATCAGCCCCGCAGACACGGCTGGGCGAGGTGTGCCGCATTCTCTGGCTGGTCCCTGCGATGGACCGCTTGTGGATCGAAGGAGCCGAAGGGCGACGACGGTTTTTGGATCGCATGGCGTTGAGCTTTTTTCCTGCCCACGCCGGGGCGTCTTTGACCTATGAAAAAGCCATGCGGGAACGAAATCGTCTGCTCAAGGATCAGATACGCGATCCGTCATGGTACGAGGCGCTGGAAACACAGATGGCGCTGGCCGCATGCGTGATACAGGCCAACCGGCAGGCAACTGTAAACCATTTGCGGGCCGCACAGTCGGAAGCCACCACAGCCTTTCCTGTGGCAGAGTTGGATCTGGAGCAGGTTGAAGGTGCCATGCCTGAAACAGCGGATGATTTCCGATTTGCCTTTGCCGAGAGCCGCACGCGGGATTTGATGGCGGGACGCACCCTTGTGGGGCCGCATCGCAGTGATCTCTATGCCGCCTATGCGGCCAAAGGTGTTCCAGCATCGGAATGCTCGACTGGAGAACAGAAAGCGCTGTTGATTTCGCTTATCCTTGCCAATGCGCGGGCCTTGGCGGCCGATTTTGGCGCCCCTCCAATCCTGTTGTTGGATGAGGTTGCCGCCCACCTTGACCCCAACCGCCGCGCCGCGCTGTACGATGAGATTTGCACGCTTGGGGCGCAGGCGTGGATGACAGGGACGGAACCTGCATTATTTGCAGATTTGGGCGATCGGGCGCAATATCTGCGCGTAACTGACAACGATGGTACAAGCCAGATCGACACAGGGATGCCCACATGACCCCACAACGCGTCACCCTGATCACGCTTGGTGTTTCTGACCTTGAGCGCGCAAAGGGGTTTTACACCGATCTTGGGTGGCTCCCGAAGCACGAGCTGGAAGGCGTGGTTTTTTATCAACTAAATGGTCTGGCACTGGGGCTGTTTGGGCGCGATGCCCTTGCCCACGATCAGGGCCGTCCAGATGCCACACTTGGCACAGGTGCGATGACCCTTGCGCAGAACTTCACCACCGAGGCCGAAGTGGATGACGCCTTTGATGCCGCTTTGACAGCAGGAGCAAGTGAACTTAAGCGACCAACCAAGGTCTTTTGGGGTGGCTACTCTGGGTATTACACCGACCCCGATGGGCACGTTTGGGAGGTCGCGATGAACCCCTTTTGGCCATTGTCTAAAGACGGCTCTCTTACTCTGCCCTGAAGGTAAGGCTGGCCCTTCTGACAAGTCACAGATCTTGACCGGCGATACCCTATCTCAAGAGGCGAAATTCCGCGCCTTTCATCCGCAGGAAAATCGCCGCAATCGCGTGACATCCCCCCCGCTGTCCGTTATAAATTCCAGTGAATAAACAGGGAAGACATACATGTCCGACAACGCACAGAATTCCGAGCAATACGGCGCGGATTCCATCAAGGTTCTCAAAGGCTTGGAAGCGGTGCGCAAGCGCCCTGGCATGTATATTGGTGACACCGACGACGGCTCTGGTTTGCACCATATGGTGTATGAGGTCGTGGACAACGGCATTGACGAGGCGCTGGCCAATCATGCCGACCATGTCAGCGTAAAAATTCATGCCGATAATTCAGTTTCCGTTTTTGATAACGGACGCGGAATTCCGGTGGATATCCACAGCGAGGAAGGCGTGTCCGCAGCCGAAGTTATCATGACCCAACTGCACGCTGGCGGTAAGTTTGACAGCAATTCATATAAAGTGTCTGGCGGTTTGCATGGTGTGGGTGTATCCGTTGTGAATGCCCTGTCTGATTGGCTAGAACTGCGCGTGTGGCGCAATGGCAAAGAACACATTGCGCGGTTCGAAGGTGGGTTTACCACGGAACATCTGAAGATCGTCGGTGACGCTGGAGATCGCACCGGAACCGAAGTACGTTTCCTTGCCTCGACCGAAACGTTCAGCAATCTGGAATACTCCTTTGACACGCTTGAAAAACGCCTGCGCGAACTGGCGTTTCTGAATTCTGGTGTGCGTATCATTCTAGAAGACGAGCGCCCTGCCGAACCTCTGCGGTCTGAGCTGTTTTATGAAGGTGGCGTCAAGGAATTCGTCAAATATGTCGATCGCCATAAAACCCCGATGATGGAAGAACCGATTTACGTTATCGGTGAACGAGACGACATCGGCGTCGAAGTAGCGATGTGGTGGAACGACAGTTATCATGAAACGGTTCTGCCTTTTACCAACAACATCCCACAGCGCGATGGCGGCGCCCACCTTGCCGGGTTCCGGGGCGCGTTGACGCGTACACTGACCAAATACGCCCAAGAAAGCGGCATTGCCAAACGCGAGAAGATCAATTTCACTGGTGACGATGCGCGTGAGGGTTTGACCTGTGTATTGTCAGTCAAAGTACCTGACCCAAAGTTCAGTTCGCAAACCAAAGACAAACTTGTCAGCTCTGAAGTGCGCCCAGCAGTCGAAGGCTTGATGAACGAAAAACTGACAGAGTGGTTTGAGGAAAACCCCTCTATTGCCAAGATCATCGTATCCAAAATCGTTGAGGCCGCCCAAGCACGTGAAGCTGCCCGTAAGGCGCGCGAATTGACCCGACGCAAATCAGCGATGGATGTGAATTTCCTCGCAGGTAAGCTCAAGGATTGTTCTGAAAAAGACCCATCAAAAACCGAAGTCTTCCTAGTGGAGGGTGACAGCGCCGGGGGTTCTGCCCAAACAGGGCGCGATCGCCTGACGCAGGCCATTCTGCCATTGCGCGGTAAGATCCTAAACGTGGAGCGCGCCCGGTTTGACCGGATGTTGTCCAGTCAAGAAATCGGCAATCTTGTGATGGCGCTTGGCACCGGTATTGGCCGGGATGAATTCAATCTGGACAAGTTGCGGTACCACAAAATCGTCATCATGACGGATGCCGACGTTGATGGGGCGCACATCCGCACGCTGTTGTTGACGTTTTTCTTCCGTCAAATGCCCGAACTTATCGAAAAGGGTCACCTCTATATCGCGCAACCGCCTCTCTATAAGGTGAGCCGTGGTAAATCCGAAGTGTACCTAAAAGATCAGGCTGCTCTGGATGATTATCTAATCGAAATGGGCACTGACGGCGCAACATTGCGTTTGGGCACAAGTGAGGAAATCGTCGGTCAAGATTTGGCTCGCGTTGTGAACGAAGCACGCCAGTTGAAACGCGTTTTGGATGCTTTTCCAACCCATTACCCGCGCCACATCCTTGAACAGGCCGCAATTGCCGGTGCATTCGTTCCGGGTGCCGTTGATTCCGACCTGCAAGGTGTGGCCGATAAGGTCGCCGCACGGCTTGACCTGATCGCGCTTGAATATCAGCGCGGCTGGCAAGGGCGCATTACACAGGACCACGGCATTCGTCTGGCGCGCATCTTGCGCGGCGTCGAAGAGGTGCGCACATTGGATGGCCCCATGCTGCGATCTGGCGAAACCCGCAAAGCGGGCAGCTTTACCCAAAGCCTGCAAGAGGTCTACACCACCACCGCCACATTGGTGCGTAAAGATCGCGTACAGGTCATCAACGGCCCGCTAGACTTGATGAATGCTGTTCTGACAGAGGGCGAAAAAGGTCTCGCGTTGCAGCGGTATAAAGGTCTGGGTGAAATGAACCCTGATCAGCTGTGGGAAACCACGCTGGACCCAGACGCCCGCACATTTTTGCAGGTTAAGGTCGATGACATGGTCGAAGCTGATGACTTGTTCACCAAGCTGATGGGCGACGTTGTGGAACCCCGCCGCGAATTCATCCAGAGAAACGCGCTGAGCGTGGAGAATCTGGATTTCTGATTCTGCGTAAAATCCGCGGTATGTCCCCTAATTGATCCAGCTGTTTTACATTGGTAATTCGGCTGGATTACCTTTCTGCCTTTCGGGCAGATGGATGCCCCAGTATTTGACCTCCAAACCTCAGGTCACCAAAAGCAAAAGCTCCCATCGCTTCCTGCCATTTAATCAGGCGCACCACAGAAAGCGCGTTGGCGAAGTGGGCGCAAGCATTGCATCTGGGTTTGTGCCCACATCCGGCAGGATCATCGCCCCGTTTTAGAAAGGTTCGTAAAACTTTGATTGACAGAATGGTTGGGCAGCCTACTTTTTGACAAACAAATTCTTATGCAAGAGGTCGAATGAGCCGTTCTTTGCAAACCCGGCTTAAACATCTGGGACCAAACGAATTATCCAAGCTGGAACCCGTTGGGTTTGACAGCAACAGAATGCGACGCAGTTTGCCGCCCTTACAAACGCTCGTCGCTTTCGAAGCGGCGGCCCGGTTGCGCAGCTTTACGTTGGCGGCCTCAGAACTGAACCTCACTCAGCCAGCTATTTCTCAACAGGTTAAACTTCTTGAAACGCGGCTTGGCGTGGCACTGTTTCGACGCAGCAACAATCAGATTGTTTTGACCGAACAGGGTGAATATTTTTCTGAAACCGTCGGTGAGATGCTCGATCATCTAAGCGAAAGCGTCCATGAACTGCGACCTGAAGGTGGGCGAACATCCCTGACCGTCAGCTTGCTGCCGTCTTTTGCATCTACTTGGTTCGCAACGAGATCCGGGCGATTTACAGCGCACAACCCCACAATTGACTTGATCGCCTTATCCACGGTTGCACGAACCGAATTTGGTCAAGAAGGTGCAGATGTTGCGATCCGTTGGGGGTCCGGGGGATCGAGTGACCTTTATGAAGAAAAACTTTTAGAGGAAACCCACCTGCTGGTGGCATCAACACAGATTGCCACATCTTTGGGCGAGGCTCCGTCTTTGGAGGATCTCAAAGGAGTGCCATTTGTTCACGACACCAATTTCAGCGAATGGCGCGCAGTGATTGAGTCGAATGGAGGCAATCCTGATGACTTTGATCGAGGGCAGTATTTTGGGGACGCCAGCGCGTCACTGACGGCCATCGTTTCCGGGCACGGCGTTGGTGTTGTACGTGATGTGGTGGCTGGCCATCTGCTGAAAACTGGACAATTGGTCCGGCTGCCTTTCAAATCTGTCAAAGGGCCGCATTCATATTTCTTTTTGTGTCCAAAAGGTCGAATAGATCAACCAAGGGTACAGGCTTTTTTGTCTTGGTTGCGGTCAGAGGTGCAATACGCATAAGTATTTCTTTGCCAACACCCAAGGATTCATCATTTGGACAAGGCGCATATCTCGGGGACACTCTGTGCAACGCAACGCAGGCACGGAGATCCAAAGATGGAGTTTTCCCTTTTCAATCTGATGACCAAACCTGTGGATGGATCAAGCCACGCAGATGTGTTTCAGCAGATGCGCACCATGACGCAAATGGTGGATGACGCAGGATTTGATGTGGCGTGGTTTGCTGAACATCATTTGTCCAACTATTGCATTTCGCCCTCCCCTCTTATGACCACCGCCCATATGGCAGGTCAGACCAAGCGCATAAAGTTAGGCCCCGCCGTTGTAGTGTTACCCTTTTACGAGCCTCTCCGACTGGTCGAAGATATCTGCCTGACAGATCAACTGACCGAAGGGCGGTTGGTTCTGGGATTGGGCACAGGGTATCAGCCGCGCGAATTCAGAAAGTTCGGATTTGAGATCAATGATCGCCTGAGGCGTGGCCTAGAAATTTGGGACTGTATCGAACAGGGCGTTTATAATGGCACCGTCAATTACCATGGAGAGCATATTCAGATTGACGATGCCGCCCTGTCCATTGCGCCACGCCAAGATCGCATACGCACATTCGCAGTCGGCAATGCCCCAGAAATGCGACAAAAAATGATTGATTATAAGGCGGAAACCCTGACGACACCTGCCCTTGGCCCCAACACAATTGTTGAAATGGCGCGCGGACTTTACAAAGAAACACGCGCAGAAAATGGGTTAAGCGGTGATACCTTTCCATTTGCTGTGCAGCGGTATGTCTATGTGGCAAAAGATAAGACCGATGCTCGCGCTGCCGCTGAACAGGTGCTGATCCACGCCCGTATGGCCAACAACATGCGCAGGCCAGATCCGCTTATGCAGGGGGCTGATTTGCAAATCGTCCCATTTGAAAACGAACCGGACATCGACACCATTCTGGAGCGTGCAATTATCGGCGATGTCCAAGAGGTAACACGCCGTATCGTTGCCGAAGCACGAGAGTTCGGCATCACCCATCTGAGTGTTTTCATGCAGATCGCATCCATTCCATTTGCCAATACGTTGCGATCGCTAGACCTGTTCTGCGATCAGGTGATGCCTGCCGTAAAGACAGCCCTTGAGACAGACAAATCGGGGCTGCCATCATGAGCGCGCCCAACTTTTCACTGGCTGGAAAAACGATCCTTATAACCGGTGCTGCACGTGGATTAGGGGCAGCAATGGCTGAAACATGCGCAGCACAAGGTGCGCAGATATGCCTGCAGGATTTGAATGCCGAAGGGGTTCACGCCACAGCCGACGCATTCCGGGCCAAAGGATACAACGTTACGACCACCGCATTCGATCTGACCGATTTTGCAGCCTGTGAGGCATGGATCAAAGACAGCGCCGCCCAAAACGGTGGCATATGGGGTCTGATCAACAACGCCGGAATTACCAATCATGGACATGTCACAGATCAGACCGTTGATGATTATCGCTCGATCTACGATCTGCACGTCTTTGCGCCCTTTGTTTTGGCGCGCGAGGCAGGGAAGATCATGCAGCTAAACCCCGGCCCGCAACGTGGTCGCATCGTTTCAGTTTCATCAATTGCCGCGACGCACCCACGCCCCGGCATCGGCAACTACGCTTCGTCCAAGGCGGCGATTGCGGGATTAACCCGCTCGCTTGCTGCGGATTTTGGGGCAAACGGAATTTGTGCCAATGCCATCGCGCCGGGGTATGTGCTGACGGAAATGAATCGCAAAATTCTAAGCGATGATGCTTTTGTGCGAAGAATTGAAAACCGCACCCCTGCCGCGCGGTGGGCCGATCCAGCCGAAATCGCCGCTCCGGTGGCATTCCTGATGTCCGAGGCCTCGTCCTATATCAACGGGCAACTGCTGGCAGTGGACGGCGGCATGAATGCCTTTTTACAATCAAACGAGGCGTAGAATTATGAAACGACTGGAAGGCCGGGTTGCCTTAATCACAGGGGCCGGTTCGATGAGTGGCGGTCTTGGCAATGGCAAGGCCACAGCCATTCGACTGGCACAGGAAGGTGCCGCCATTTGCGCGCTTGATTTGCATTTGGATGCAGCCGAAGAAACCTGTGATCTTATCCGCGCAGAGAACGGAAGAGCCCATGCCATTGCCGCCAATGTCACAGATGAAGCACAAATAATGGCGGCCGTAGCAGAATGTCTCGGGATATTTGGGCAAATCAACATTTTGCAGAACAACGTAGGGATACTCAAATCCGGTGGAGCGATGGATACAACTGTCGCGGATTGGGAGTTACTGACAAATGTGAACATGAAGGCCGTCTTTCTGCCGACCAAACATGTCCTACCGCATTTCATGGAGCGCGGCACAGGCGTAGTTACAAATATGTCATCCATTGCCGGGCAACGATATCTGGGGGCCCCTTATATCGGGTATAACGCCACCAAAGGCTCTATCATTGCCTATACCCGAAATCTTGCGGCCGAGGTCGCGCCATACGGCATTCGTGCCAATGCCATTTTGCCGGGCTTTATCGACACGCCGATGGCCCGAGATGTGACAGAACAAGCATCAGACGACCCTGATGCAATAGATTGGAACGCTCTGGATCAACAACGCGCTAAGCGTGTTCCACTGGGTCGTGTTGGCACGCCTTGGGATGTTGCCAACGCGGCGGTCTTTCTGGCCAGCGACGAAGCCTCTTACATCACAGGAACTGAAATCACGGTCGATGGTGGTGTGTCTTGTCGGGTATAAGATTAGGCCAGCCAGCGCACCGCAAATCAGAGATCAACCCAAAAATCCGATGAAAAGCCGTCCCTCTTCCAATCTGATGAAAACTCGTATATGGCCCCATGCATCTGAGACGTGATGCCTTTGACCCCGGGCGCATGAATAAAGATTGGGGTCGGCGGCAATGGGGCCGCCATTTCAAAACGGGAGACCCGGAGGGCCGGGAGTGCTCCCATCTAGGATATACTGATGTTTACAGTAAGCAAAAAATCAATGCAGTGGGGCGAAGAAACCCTCACTCTGGAATCGGGCAAGGTTGCCCGTCAGGCGGATGGCTCTGTCATCGCCACTTTGGGTGAAACTTCGGTCATGGCGAACGTGACCTTTGCAAAGAAACCCAAGCCCGGTCAGGATTTCTTTCCTCTGACCGTACACTACCAAGAAAAATACTATGCTGCGGGCAAAGTCCCCGGTGGTTTCTTTAAGCGCGAAGCGCGCCCAACTGAAAAAGAAACCCTGACAGCGCGCCTGATCGACCGTCCGATCCGCCCTCTGTTTGTTGATGGCTTCAAACACGAAGTTCTGGTGATGTGCACCGTTCTGAGCCACGACCTTGTAAACGACCCTGACATGGTTGCCATGATCGCCGCATCCGCTGCGCTGACCATTTCTGGTGCACCGTTCATGGGCCCAATCGCCGCAGCGCGTGTTGGCTTTGAAGATGGCGAATATGTTCTAAACCCAACCGTTGACGACATGCATGACCTGCGCAACAATCCTGATCAACGCCTTGATCTGGTTGTCGCTGGCACCAAAGACGCCGTCATGATGGTGGAATCCGAAGCATACGAACTGAGCGAAGCAGAAATGCTGGGCGCAGTTAAATTTGCTCATGACGCAGTCCAACCAGTTATCGATCTGATCATTGATCTGGCCGAAGATTGTGCAAAAGAGCCCTTCAACTTTGTAGCACCAGAATACAGCGACCTGTTCGCTGCTGTAAAAGCTGCTGGCGAAGAGCAAATGCGCGCGGCATTCGCAATCACCGACAAACAAGAGCGCACCTCGGCGGTTTCCGCTGCTCGCACCGATATCCTTGCTGCTCTGAGCGAAGAGCAACAGGAAGATGCGAACCTTGGTTCAGCTCTGAAAAAACTCGAAGCGTCGATCCTGCGTGGCGACGTTGTAAAAACCGGCAAGCGGATTGATGGTCGTTCGACCACTGAAATCCGTGAAATCGTTTGCCAGACTGGCCTGCTGCCTCGTACGCATGGTTCAGCTTTGTTCACACGTGGCGAAACCCAAGGTCTGGTTGTGACCACTCTGGGCACCGGCGACGACGAGCAAATGATCGACGCGCTGCACGGCACGTATCGTTCGAACTTTATGCTGCACTATAACTTCCCTCCTTATTCGGTCGGTGAAGTTGGTCGTGTGGGTGGACCCGGACGTCGTGAAATCGGCCACGGTAAACTGGCATGGCGTGCACTTCAGGCTGTTCTGCCTGCGGCAACAGATTTCCCATACACTGTACGTCTGGTGTCAGAAATCACTGAATCAAACGGGTCGTCTTCTATGGCGTCAGTTTGTGGTGGATCTCTGTCAATGATGGATGCGGGTGTTCCGTTGAAATCGGCAGTTGCTGGTGTGGCAATGGGTCTGATCCTTGAAGATGACGGATCATACGCGATCTTGTCTGACATTTTGGGCGACGAAGACCACCTTGGCGATATGGATTTCAAAGTAGCAGGTACCGAAAACGGCATCACTTCGCTGCAAATGGACATCAAAATCGCAGGCATCACCCCGGACATCATGGAAAAAGCTTTGGCACAAGCCAAAGACGGCCGCATGCATATCCTGAGTGAAATGGGCAAATCGATCTCTGGCGCAGCAGAATTCTCTGTTCACGCACCACGTATCGAAACCATGCAAATCCCAACCGACAAGATCCGTGAAGTTATCGGTTCTGGCGGTAAGGTCATCCGCGAAATCGTGGAAGTGTCCGGTGCCAAGGTCGACATCAACGACGAAGGCGTGATCAAAATCGCCTCGCCAAATGGTGACTCGATCAAAAAAGCATACGACATGATCTATTCGATCGTGGCAGAGCCAGAAGAAGGCAAAGTTTACGATGGTAAAGTTGTAAAGATCGTCGACTTTGGAGCTTTTGTGAATTTCTTTGGCAAGCGCGACGGCCTGGTGCACGTATCCCAGATCGAAAACCGCCGCCTGAACCATCCTTCGGATGTTCTCAAGGAAGGTCAGGACGTTAAGGTTAAGTTGCTGGGCTTTGACGATCGCGGCAAGGTTCGCCTGTCGATGAAAATCGTTGATCAGGAAACTGGCGAAGAAATCTCTCCTGAGAAAAAAGAAGACAAAGCAGACTAACCCCTGCTCATCTTTCTAAGATTCAGGCCTCGGCAGACATGCCGGGGCCTTTTTTTATGCCTAACGTTTCTGTGTTTCCACGTGATTGAAGAAAACTCGAACACAGGTGTTTTCCTTGTAACGACCCGCTGTTCGGGCGTTCTGATTTATGAACAAAGGAAACACACATGGCCATCAAACATCTTCTCGCCGCGTCAGTTCTTGCTGCAGCAACGGCAGGCACTGCCTCTGCCCAAGACACCGGGCTAAGCGGTCTTTATTTTCACGGCTTCGTTGGGGGCAACTACCTTGGCGATGCGGATTACACTGGCCTCATTGGCGGCAGTCCCAATTCCGTTGATACCGACTATGACTTTGGTGGCAGCATCGGTGGCGCCATTGGTTGGGATATCAACCGCTGGAGCACCGACAAGATCGGCAGCCGGTTTGAAGTCTCCCTGAGCTATGCAAACAATGACGTCGACAGCACCGATTTCTCCGGGAATGGCGCAGGCAATGAGGCGAATACAACAGGCGATACAAGCACAACCGCCTTGCACGCCAACCTGCTGTGGGATTTCAAGAACAGCGGTCGTTTCACCCCTTACGCGGGTCTTGGCGCCGGGATTGCCTATGTCGATCAGGACATCACCTATGGTCCGGGCGTTCGCCTAAACGAAAGTGACACTGTGTTTTCCGTACAGGCCATTGCCGGGGTGTCCTATGCTTTGAACAACACCACCGACCTGACATTAGATGCCCGGTATTCGCGTGCGTTTGATGCAGAAACCCGCCGCCTGAACCCCGCTGGTGTATCAACAGGTGATGTTCAGGACGATCTGGAAAATCTCAGCATCAATGTCGGTGTACGGTTCCGGTTCTAAGCAATCATTGCCCCAACAAGAGGGTGGCTCCAAATGCCACCTTCACATCATCCTGTGACACCAATGTCCCAAGACCATAGCGGCTGATGGCGTTGGTGGCATGTACATCCAGATGCACAGGTGCCCCGGGGATGTGATAGCGCACGCCAGCCGCCCAAACCGTGTCCTGATCTTCAGACACCGGGGTTACTTCGCCAATGACCTCAAACCCTTTGGCAAAACCATAGTTCACCCCAAGGCCAAGACCATAAAGACGGGTATCCCCCCAAGCTGCGAACTTTGGAACGGCAGACCATACCAATTGATCGTTGGCTTTATAACTAACAGGCACATCCAGATAGAGAACACCGGTCAACCCATCGCTGGTGTCGCGACCCAGCATCGGATGCACAGATACAGACACCGGGCTGCCGTTGTTTTGGTCCAACAGGCGCAGCTTGGCCCCAATCCAATACCGCGTATCAAAATTTGGCACCAAATCACCGGCAACAACGCTGCCATCATCCGAAGGTTGCTCTACAATCAACTCAGCCTGAAAATCATAATCCGGCGCGATGATCAAAGCACCGCCCGCATTGTCATCATCCCCATAAAACGCGCTCAGCTGCACCGCTCTCGGAGAAATCGTGTCGGCAGAAGACAATGTAAACCCATCAAGCTGTAGCGATGCATTGCGCGGTGTCTGTGGCTCTGACTGAATACCGCGATAGTTTGAACGATAGTTCGGACCATTACCCGGAGTATAAGTCACCGTTGCCCCAACCATTGTGATATCCCCGTCGGGAAAAAACGGCAGAATGCTTGTGGCCGGAGTTGTGCCGAACCCGTTGGTGGCAAACACATTCAGCGCCGTCTTGGGGGAAACATTAAACTGCGTGCCAACAGTCCAGACAGGTTCGCGTTCGATACTGCGTGTGCTGGAAATCGCGTTGCCCCCAGACAAAGGCGTGTTGACATGACCATAGGCCAGCCAACGCTCATTTGGCTTCCAAGTGGCCCCAACACCGACATAGGTCACACTGCCAAAATATTCGATTCCATTGATGTCGTCCGGGAATATGGACACACCGGGCGTCAAATGGAATTGCAACTGATCCGATGCCTTATAGGTGATCGGCAATTGCAACGCCCCAATCAGATGCTGATCATCAGGGCCCGGATCTGTGCCAAACAATGCGGATTCAAAGCCCAGCAATTCCAACGATCCCAATGCTGAAATCGCCCAGCGATCATTTTCGATAAACTGATACTTGGCTTGCGCGCTGATTGTGTAAAACTTGCTGTCCGGACTTGTACCCAAGATCGGTGCGCCCGGAGGGTCCTGAAAATATTGAATACCCGCGCCAAGCTGCAACCGGTCCGTCGCACCCCATTCGATGCCGCCATAATAAATCTGGTTCCCGGTGCCGGTGGTCGAATGCCCCGGCTCTGTCTGGTGACTGCCGACATGCAGACGTACGGCGCCTTTCGACAGCACATTACCTGTGGTGAAATTCACCCCACCGTCAGGATGAGATTCCAAAGGTGCCCCCGTTGCACCATCAGCCCAGACTTGTCCTGCAAGTGCGCTGGATACCATCAGCGCCACACCACACCGCATCAAAATTGAGTTGGCTTGAAAATGATACATCGGCCTAAATCTCCGCAATTCTACAGTAAGGTGAAAAGGTGCAATCCAAGATTGCGTCCAGAATTTTCAACAGACTATTGAATTCTGCTCAAAACGGCCAGAGCATTTCTGAAGCAAGCAAAATATTGCGGGTTTTCACGGTACGCGATAAAAACAGTATCTTTCAGGCGCCACCGAAAGAGGGCCACGAACGACATCAAACCCCATCAACGGCTGGCTTGATGCAATCACTCCACCCGAGATCATGACACCCGCAATTGCCATACTCAGGCGCATAGCTTCAGCGACATCCCTGGCTTTGTCGCCAAAACCAAAATCATAATGTGCAAAGGAAACCTGTACGCCTAGTTGTACCATTTTGCCCAACATCTCGGAGGCTTCGCCTTGCAAAAAATCCGACACTGGCGGCACACACGAAGGATGACAATTCATCCCGCGATCAATGATCCAAATTCGGCGATCTGGCAGAATTTGTCGGAGATGATCATAGGTGCGCCCATTTCCAAGACCCAACTCTAACACATCACCAGACATGTCCCTAATTTCAGCCGCAGCCCATTCCAGACCGTCTTTTTGGGCTGCAAGGCGTCGCATCATACTTTCTAGGCGGCTCATGGATTCTCGTCTCTTACTTTAATGCCCAAACAATGGTTGGCCCTTCGCGCAACTCGCTTAGGAATTGCCTGCTAAAATCCCAAATCGCGGCGTCATGAACAAGGTGGTGGGTCAAATACCCCAAAGGTTCCGATGCATCCGTGATTCCGCTGCGACGATCCTGCAAAAGCTGCACCGTGCGTGCGATCAAATGTTCTGGCCTCACAAGGCCACGCGTTGTTTTCCATGCAATCGGGTCCACATGCGTATTGATGTTTTCCAATCCGGGCACATCTTCGATCTGACGACGTGGCAAATACGTTGAAATGGCACGATATCCTTGCGCTGCAAACATCGGTAGATAGGCCGGATCAACCCGGTTCCAAGGCGGCACAAAAATCGGGCAAAGATTCGCGCCAAACAAATCAGTCATCTTTTCAAACCCGCTGGCGATATCCTTTTGCACGGCTTGTTTGTCTCGAACGGCACCGAATTCTGCCTTTTTCAAAGCAGGTGGCGAATGGTTGACATGCGCCCAACCATGCACCAACGGGATCAAGTGATCGCTTCCTTGCACCGTTTCCTTCAAACCATCTGTGGCATGCGCCGGGATAATCGCAAGATGCACGGGCACTCCAACCTCTTGGGACAGGGCAATCAAATGCTCCAGCTCGGGCGTATGGCCCACCGCATCATCATCCCGCCACCAAATCGGAATTTGGCGCTCCTCTGCTCGCCAAATCGCAAGTTCTGCGCGTAAAGGGGTCCAGTCAATCATCGGCATGCCACCATCTGTTCCGCAATCTTCACGGCTTGTGCCGCACCCTCAAAGTTTATCGCACTTGTATCACGCGGCGGAGCGGACAGCACTGCATTCACAGCCTCTGTCAAACGCGGCCCACTCAATTCCTGTGATGTTATGATTTCAATCCCGGCAAGAGTGTTCAACGCGGCCGCGCGCAGGGTTTGCTCCACTTCGCTGCCATCATCAAACGGCACGATCACCGCAGGGATACCCGCCTGCAACACATCCATCGCGGTGTTATAGCCGCACATGCTGATGGACAGTTTCGCCTGCCCTAGCAAAGCACGAAAATCGGCTCGCACAGGTTCGACAGTCACATTATCTGGTGCTTGGGTTTGCAATGTGACAATGCGATCCGCAGCTTGCGCACCCCCGACCAAAATGCGCCACGTCAGATCAGATTGACGCGCGGCCTCTATGGCGACAGCAAACAAAGATGCGCCAACATCACCGCCTCCGGCGCTTACCAGAACTTCGCCTTTTGCCCCGTCACTCGCATCGGGCAACATTGGCGCAACGAAACCTGTGTATTTCAGCAGCGGACGCATTTCATCCGTGACCGGCCAACTGACATCCAAAGATACGATGTGAGGGTCTGAATGCACCAAAACACCATCATAATAATCTGCCAGGATCGCCGCGCATCGATCGGCTTTTTTGGGCTTTGATGGGGGTGCAAGAATGTCGCGGATCGATGCCAGAACCACAGGTTTAGGCGCCATCTGCGTGGTTGCATCAAGTAATGTCAGAAACTCTGTCGAAAGGCTGCGCCGCCCAAATGGGAAAAGTTCCGTGATCACCAAATCAGGCGATATTTGCGTCAACGCCTGGACAATGGCTGCGCTACGCGCTGTCAAATACGCTATGTCCGCCTCCTGTCCGTTTGGCATGAGCAAGCGTGTGAAATGCACATCCGACGCCAGCGGTGGCAATTGGATCAAAGGCACGCCGTCCGTATTCAAGTGCGGTGCAGCCCCGCCGCCAGACACAACATGCGCCTCATGGCCCTGCGCAATAAACGCACGCGCTAAGGTCAATGCCCGCGCCAGATGCCCGGTGCCAAGCAGATGCGTGACGGCAATCAAAACCTTCATACAGCGCGCTTTTCCAGCCGGATTTGATCTGGCCATGGGGTCATTTTGCCATTTTCAATCTCGACAACAAACAAGCGATTGCGCTTCACCGCAAAAGGGGCCGGGCCATCAAAATCCCACCCATGTGCCCGCGCAAGGATCATTCGCATAATCCCGATGTGACACACGGCAACAGTATCTTCGCGCAACCCATGCATCCACGGCTCAAGACGCGCCCAAACCTCAGCCGGGCTTTCACCATTGGGAGGGCGATACTCCCATCCCCAGTTTTCAATATCGCGAAATCCAGATTGAGGGTCATCTTTCAGGATTTTACCCTCTTTACCTTCCCAATCGCCCCAATTCATTTCAATCAAAGCAGGATCAGTTGCCGGGGTGCGATCGGCAATAATCTTAGCCGTATCAAAGGCGCGCTTCAACGGGCTGGACACCAATGCGGCATTCCCCCAATCACCCGGCAATTTTTGCATCGCCAATTCGGCGCGCGCTTGGTCATCAAGCGCTATATCAGTACGCCCCTGAATGCGCCCAGCGCGGTTCCAATGTGTGTGCCCGTGTCGGATCATAGCTAATCGGATCATGTGTTACCTTTCAAAAGCGGCTCCAGGGACTGTCGCAATGTTGCCTGCCCACTTGGTAGCAAGTGGCGGGATTTGACCAATGTACGTGCGGCCAATGATGCCTCTTCGCGACGCTCCCGATCCCGCAACAGCAGATCAATACGCCCTGCCACCGCCTCAGGACGACCCACGGCAACCATTGCCTCGGGTGGTAAAACATCCTCGATGCCTGGGCGATACTCCGCGATAACCGGCAATCCAGCAGCCTGCGCCTCCAGATAAACCATGCCAAAGGCTTCGTTTACACCGGGCCACAGAAAAAGTGATGCATTGTGATAGGCCCGCGCCATCCCTTCGGCATCCAGTTGCCCCAGATAAGTGACATGGTCCTTCATCGGCGCAAAAAGCGTCTCTATTTCAGGGCGTGCAGGGCCATCGCCTGCAATATGCAACTGCCACCCTGATGTTTGTAAAAACGGCAACGTCCGCGCAATGGCCTGATACGAAGCAAACTTGTCCCCCTGCCGCATCATCCCCGCCGCAAGGATCACAGGCCCCGTAGGTACAGCCATTGTCCCCAGTTCTGCGCGCATCAGAAAGGGATTTAGTTTGACGACCTGTTGTCCGGCAGGAGCCCGCGCCAATAAGGCCTGCCCGTCTTGTTGTGTAAAATAGAAGATCACATCTGCTGCATCGCTGGCAATCTCGGCAGCGCGGGCGAATTGGTCCCACCGCCCCCCAAACCGTTTCAACGCACGGGTGGATTCAATTAACACATATGGAATACCCAAGGCCTGACTGACCGCAGGCCCAATCAGATCCGGCGCTTTATAATAGTTATGATAAGTGACCCAGATATCCCAACCGCCCTTGGCAATCAGGCGCGCAGCCTCTGCTTGGGCGAAATCTGTCAGACGCTGCTGGACCTCGGTGTCACCTACCCCATCACGCAACCGCAATTCTGAAACCAGATCAACCTGCCCAAGCCCGCCCAAGGCCTGCACCAACGACCGCGCAACGGTTCTGTCCCCCGATGGCGTTGGATGCTCAGGTGATTTCATCGGCGCATAAAATGCAATCGACGTCATCTATTCCTCCTTGCCCTTTATCTTGTCTCAAGCATCCTTTGGAGGCGGGTATCAAGCTGCGCAATGCCCGGCTCCATCACAAACTCAGTGCGCAAACGATCATAGGCCGCATCAGCCAAACACCCGCGCAAATCCGCATCTGCCGACAACATAACCATCGCATCCGCTAAGGCCGTAGGATCATCCTTAGACAAGATGCCATGGATGCCTGTGTCGATAAATTCAGGAATTGCAGAGACGGGCGTCGACAAGATCGTCAGCTTTTGCGACGCGGCCTCCATCAACACATTTGGCAGGCCATCCCGGTCCCCATCTGCCGCTATTCGACTGGGCAGGATAAACACGTCCGATTGGCGCAGTGCCTCGATCACCTCGGGTTGATCACAAGCCCCACGCCACGTCAGCCGATGGGCAACACCTGCATGTTCGGCCTGCGCCAACAGCGCATCCTTAAGACCGCCACCACCGATATGCGTCCATTGCCAATCCAGATCATCTGGCAGCAGGCCAAAGGCTGCTATGAGACGATCAAAACCCTTTTTCTCGACCAGACGCCCAACGGACAAAAACCGAATAGGGCCATCATGTGCCTCTTTTTCTGGTGGCGCAGGAAAACGCGACAGATCAAGCCCGTGATAGATCAATTCGACCCGATCCGGTGTATCTGCAAGATCTTTCAAATGCTGCGCGCCAAACCCGGTGCAGGTTGCCAGAAATGCACACCCATAGTGCGCTTGCGCCAATTTCTCGCGTTTTTCCCAGTCTGGCGTTGTCCAGATGTCTTTGGCGTGGGCCGATACACTCCAGGGCATGCCTCTCATAATCGCCGCATAGCGCGCAACGGATCCTGGGGTGTGCATGAAATGTGCATAAAAAGCATCCACATCACGCGGCAATTCAGTCGCCAACACACAGGCCTGCCCAAACCGCCGTCCGCGGTTGCTGGTACGATCCCGCTTGTAATCCTGCATCCACACCTTGAGAGAGGTCCAAAACCCCTTGCGCACCATAGATCGCAACATACCGCGCAACACGCGTATAGGTTCCTGATACAGATATTCCGGCAGGTAGATGACAGGCGCCTTAACGCGATCATGCAGCGGATGACGCTTTTTGTCGGTTGGAAAGCGCAGCGACCAGATTTCCAGCTCATAGCCACGTTCCTCCAGTGCAACCAATTCCTGCGCAATGAAGGTTTCGGATAAGCGTGGCCAGCCTTTTATGACAATGGCAAGCTTACCCTTTCTCATGAACCGGTCTTTCGTCCCAGTAAGGTTTGAACCCGATCGGACACGTAATCCAACCCCCCAAGCAAGCCCTCAAAAAAGGCCTCGGATGGGGGTTTTTGATTTGGCAGATTGCGGATGGCTGCGATCATCGCATCCGTGGTCAACCCATCCCGATGTTCATCCAGAATGCGCACAAGGCCCAATTCTTCGGCGCGACTCGCGCGGATATACTGTTCTTTGCGCGGCTTTGTGCGCGGCACAATGACGGCAGGTTTGTCAAAGGACAGAACCTCGCAGAAGGTGTTATAGCCGCCCATCGACACAACGCCCTGTGCCCCAACGATGAGATTTTCAATCCGGCTGTCAAAACCAACCGCATGCACCCGACCGTTCAGGCGCTCTACGCGTTCTTCGAATTCAGCACGCTGCGCGCCTGACAGGAATGGGCCATAGACGAGCACCGCAGGAGGTCCAAGATCGACATCTTTTTCATAGGCAGACAGCACCAGATTCACCATACTGGCCCCATCGCCGCCGCCACCTGGTGTGATTAGGATATATGGCTCAGCGTCGGTATCCGGTGCTTGGCTTTCCTCAAAAGCCTCTCGATGCAAATACCCTGTGTAATGCATACGTGCCTGTGTTTGCACCGACAGATCAAGCCCCGCAGTTGGGTCATAAATCGATTGCAATCCATAGACCCAAATTTCATCGTAATAGGTTTCTGCAGCCTCTTTAGCACCCTTACGATCCCATTCGGCGGCCAACACTTCTGGGCTGTCCAGAACATCACGCAAACCAAGAATAAGTTTGGCCCGCCCCTGTTCACGCAGCCAATCCAAGGCCGGTAACAATTCTCCGCGAAATCCGGTTGGTTCCTTGTCCACGACAACGATGTCGGGATCGAAATGCTCGGTTGCGGATTTAATCAATCCAGCGCGCAACGCAGTGGTTTCATCAATGTCCAGACCCAGCGTTTCAGAAACATATGACCCATCCGGCGTCTTGGTCACACCCGGAAGGCGAATATGGTCAACACGTTCCGGGAACGTAAACCGCCCTGCAACCGGTGATCCTGTCAGGATAATTGCAGAAATCTCAGGATCTGCGGCCGTTATCGCGCTGGCAAGCGCGCGTGATCGGCGCAAATGGCCAAGACCAAAGGTGTCATGACTGTAAAACAACACGCGCGGCGCACGGTTGCTGACATCAGATGGCAAGTTGTCGGTTTTTTCGACCAAAGCCTAGCCTCATTCCCGCGTCCCGAAATCCCTTCGGTTAGCGAGCTCCCCTTTTCTTTCGGGGCATTGTCATTTTCTGACGGCTCCCGATGCCCCTGTCACTTGTTGATGCCATATTTGGCACCGCCAAGCGCGTTGACCTTACCCTTTCCATTGCCCCGCCTACAAGCAAATGGTCAACCCAAATTTGCACAGAACCGGAATTGTAGCGATCTTTTCAGACAATGGATGCAATTTAGCCTCCGACATCATGGTCTGAGACTGCGCTGGCTTCTGGCAGGTGACTGTGACAACGCTCTTGAGACAACTCGATAAACTACAATCACAAGCTGGTGTATCAATTGCTCTGAAAGCCAATTTCAGCTAGGCCTTAGGGGAAACTACAGACAAAACGAGTGCTTATATGCCAATGCGTGTTCTCAAGCTGTTCTTAATCTGCACCCTCTTTCTGATGACACCCTTAGTTGCCTTTGCGCAGGAAACGACAAGCGGGGGGTATGGTGCGGTCGATGCTGATGAGTTGGCAAAAGCATTGGAAAAGGCGTCCCAAGGTGGCGTCAACATGATCGTCATCGAAACTGGCGCACAACCCGCGGCAGAGGCCGCTGACGTAGAAAGCACTGAAACCTCAGGCGATCAGGGATATGATGGGGCTTATGTGATCGGCAAGCCCAAGGGGACAGAAACCCTGATGCGTGCCCAAACTGAAATTGAAGAATTCCGCCACACTTTGGGTACCCGTCTTGCGGCACTTCCAGCGGCATTCAACGAGGTTCAATTCATTTTGCGCGCCTCAAGTCCTACGGGCGAAATTTTCGAATTTGCTCGTATTGCTCTGTGGGCTGTCCTGCTGTTCGTTATCGGGGCGATTGTCGAACATCAGATATATGGACGTCGTTTTGCCATCCATTTCGTAAGACCGCGCATCCAAGAAAACCCCAAGGGTTACGCCGAAAAGATGCCTTTCCTACTTTTCCGGTTTTTCATGGGGATGATCGGTGTTGCGGTTTCTATGTTGACAGCGTTCATCATTGGATCGCTGGTATTTGGCACACAGGAAGACACCGCCATAAAATTCACGATCGTGGTGATCAATGTCGGATATCTGGCCCTTCGCATGGTATCGCTGATCTGGCGATTAATCCTGACACCTTATCTTTGCCAATACCGCATTCCAAAATTTTCCACCAAAGATGCAAAGCGGCTCTATTACTGGCTATGTGGCGTGGCAACGTTGGACATCTTGGCGCTTATGTTCAGCATCTGGATCAGCGAACTGGGCCTGAATTACGACGTGTACGCCATCATGACCATGCTGTTTGGCTTGTCCATTTCAGTGTTGAACATCGCAATGGTCCTGATCAACCGTCGCGCTATTTCCCGCGCAATGCGCAATGGACGTGGCAGGGATGAAACCAGCGTTCTCACCCGACTGTTCACGAAGGTTTGGGTGCCTGCGGTCATCACCTATATCACGTTCGCATGGTTTGAACTGTCCTTTGACCTTGTGCTGGAACGCCCAATTTCCGTCCCTCTGATCGCCGGGGCCTATGGCATCATCATTTCGATTATCGTGGTGTATGCCTGCATCAATTACGTGATCGAAAGCTATTTCAAACGTTACAACGCCATGCGAGCATTGTCCCAGGCCGCGTCAGAAACGGATGAAAACGACACACCCACCGAGGGTGCGATGGAAGCCGTTGAAGAACAAGAAATGGTGCATCGTTCCAATCTGAATTCCTTTGAAGATTTGGCCCGCCGTGTGTCCGGCATTCTTGCTATGGTTGCGGGCATCTGGGCCTGTATCACCATCTGGGGCGCAAACGCGATGATACCTGACACCTTGCCCCTTCAATCCCTTCAAGATGTCATGGTGATCCTGTTCATCGGCTATATCACCTATCACACCTTTCGGATCTGGGTTGATAACAAGATCCAAGAGGAACAAGGCGAGATTGTAGAGGTCGAACTTGGCGATGAAGGCGGCGCGGCCGGGGCCAGCCGTCTGGCAACTCTGCTGCCTTTGTTTCGAAACTTCATTCTGGTGATCATCGTGGTCACGATTACGCTGATTGTTCTGCTGGAACTTGGCGTCAACGTCAGCCCACTGTTTGCTGGTGCTGGTGTGGTCGGTCTGGCCATTGGTTTTGGTGCTCAAAGCCTTGTACGTGACATCTTTTCCGGAGCATTCTTTTTGTTTGATGACGCCTTTCGCAAAGGCGAATACATCGACATCGGGGACGTGAAAGGCACCGTTGAGAAAATTTCCGTACGCTCGTTCCAATTGCGTCACCATCTTGGGCCGCTCCACACCATCCCCTTTGGCGAAATTCAATTCCTGACAAACTATTCTCGTGATTGGGTTATGATGAAGCTGCCCTTGCGCGTCACCTATGACACCGACGTGGAAAAGGTACGCAAAATGATCAAAAAACTGGGTCAGGAATTGCTGAACGATCCGGTGATTGGCGAAAATTTCTTGCAACCTTTGAAATCACAGGGGGTTATTGAAATGCAGGACAGCGCCATGATTATCCGTGTGAAATTCATGACCAAGCCTGGGGATCAGTGGTTGATACGCAAAAAGGTTTTTCAGGAAATTCGTGATCTGTTTGAACGCGAAGGTGTCAAGTTTGCGCACCGTGAGGTCACGGTCCGGCTGGCTGATACAAACACGGATGAAATGACGAAAGAGCAAAAGCAAGCCGCCGCCGCTGCCAGTCATGCTGCATTGGCCGAAGAAGGTCTACTTGAAGGGATGCCGGATAACGGAGGCGATGATCGCTGATCTTACTGGATGATCAAGGTTGGCGTTCGGCCTCGATCATCCCTGCTGCGCAGGCACTGACCTCTGCAATATCAGCAACACTTGCCAATAAACCGCCAGTTTCGGCACGCGCCAGAGCTGCACGGCGCAGGGCCATGACCCGTGCGCGTGGACTGGCCAAAAACTTGCCTTGCGGGATCACCTCTTCCAGGGGGCTATCAAGACGAATGATTTCAAAGTACCCGCCACTCAGCGCCAGCATTGTCATGGCACAAGCCCGTTCTCCGTCAACACATTCCGCCGAACACAACGACGCAATCGGACGAGTGGCCTCGGCCGTCAAAACCCAATCAGCCACGGTATCATAATGGGCGTTCAGGGGAGATACCTTCCCAAATCCCCATCCCAGCGCAAGCAATCCAGCCATTTCGCGGGTGTCCGTATCATCAGAATCAAGCGTTGCCACGTCTACATTCAAAATATGCGCAAGTGCTGCAAGCCCGTCGCCACGTGGGCGTGATGGCCCCGCTAGATATTCTACATAAGGTCGCAGTTCATCCAGTACAGCACCATCTTCCAGCAACGCGGCGCGCAGCTCATCCGACCCATAGAGGGCTGCAATACGTGTGGGACGATCCGTCGCCTGAATTTCCCCTGCTTCCGTCAGTGCCACAATCAAATCCGGGGACACTTCGGCACGATTGGCCGCAAGCAACAGCTTGGCAAGCGTATCGCCTTCTTCCTCGGCCAACACCCGCAGCCAGCTTTTGGAGAAGGTGTCACCCAGCTTGGTCTGGCGAAACAACTGTCGCGCCTCATCTCGTGACAACCCAAGACGAAAAGTAGAAGGTCCGCGATCAAGTGTTTCAATCCGCGCCAATAAAAGCCGCGCCTGACGATGCCCATTTTGTGCCAATTCAGAAAGGGTTGTTAGGCTCTTTTCGTCATTACCGGAAAGCCACGCCGTTACCGATGTCGAAAAGCGTGCGTCATCCAGTGTCTGCGCATATGCGGCAGCACCAAAAGTCAACATCAGCGTTGCCGCAATAGTGCGCAGCTTCATTCAGGTCCCCTTTCGGGATCGTAAGGCTCTTGAACTTACCTTCGGGTCTATGCCCGGTTCGGGTCAAGAGCATCACGTAAACCATCCCCAAAGAAATTAAAGGCCAAAACGACAACAATGATCGGTAACATGGGAATTGCTGTCCATGGGTAAATCTCAATGCTCGCTAAGTTCTGCGCATCATTCAACATCACACCCCAACTGACAGCAGGTGCGCGCAGACCCAGGCCAAGGAATGACAGCGCGGTTTCCCCGAGGATCATCGCCGGAATCGACAAAGTCGCCGAGGCAATCAAATGTGACAAGAAATTAGGAAGCAAATGCTTGCGGATTACGCGGCTAGGTTTGGCCCCCATCATTTCTGCCGCCTTCACGAATTCTTCTTCGCGCAATGACAGAAACTTTGACCGTACGGCCCGTGCCAATCCCGGCCAATCCAGAATGCCCAGAATGATTGATATGATAAAGAACACTGACACTGGTCCCCAATGGCTTGGCACCGCAGCAGAAAGCGCAAGCCAAAGTGGCAATTCCGGCAACGATCGTAGAATTTCAATCACGCGATTGATAATCCAATCCAGAAAACCGCCGAAATACCCCGCGATAGAGCCTAATATGATACCAATAAGAAAAGATACCGTGATCCCGACAAGCCCCACAGTCAGAGACAACTGCGCCCCATACATGATGCGCGAAAAGACATCCCGCCCCAACCTATCAGAGCCCCAGAAAAACACTGTCGCCCCTTCAGGTGCGCAAACCAGATGCGTATCAGACGGAATAAATCCCAGTAGGTTATATTTCCCGCCTTCGCAAAAAAATGAAAGCTTGGCCGGGTTTTTGCGATCTTGTTCATAAATCCAGCGGAAGTTGACCTGATCCACCTCTGCCGTAATGGGATAAACATAAGGGCCGATGAATTCGCCCTCATGAAATAGGCGCACCATTTGCGGCGGGGCATAGAGATGAAATGCGTTGCGCTCATTCGGCGTATAAGGGGACAGGAACCCCGCAAACGGCAACATGAAATACGACAATAAAAGGAATATCGCCGAAGCCAGTCCCAGCTTGTGTTGTCGAAACCGGCGAAACACCAAACGCCAATTGGGAACATCCAAATCCTTATCGCGGATTTCGGAAATGTCCTCGCCCGTATATGGGGCATCATCAACAAAGCGACCATCAGGCAGAATGCTCATTTTGCGCGCCCCCCAAACCGAATGCGCGGATCAAGCAGCGCCAATAAAACATCTGAAATTAACGTACCAAACAACGTCAGAAGTGCCACGAACATCAACACGAAACCGGCCAGAAATTGATCTTGCGATTTAAGCGCCTGCAACAACACCGGGCCAATGGTCTGAAGACCCAACACCACCGACACCAGAACCGACCCCGACACCAAGGCAGGCAACAGCGTGCCGATGTCCGCCACAAACGGGTTAAACGCGACACGCAGGGGGTATTTCTTCAACATCGCTGGTGGGGCCATCCCTTTGGCAAGCGCCGTTTCAACATAGGGTTTGGCCAGCTCATCCAGCATATTCGCGCGCAGGCGCTGCATCATGCCCGCAGCACCTGACGTGCCAATGACGAACGTCGGAATGATCAGATGCACAAGGATTGACCACATCTTATCAAAGCTCATCGGTTCACCCTCGTACACTGGGTCCATAAGGCCACCGATCGGTAGATTTAGGTATTTGTGCCCGTAATAAAACAGGATCAAGGCCAGCAAAAAGTTGGGCGTTGCAAGCCCCAGATATCCGACAAAAGCAGAGGTATAATCCACCCATGTCTTTGACTTGGCCGCCGCCAGCACGCCCAGCGGCAATGCCACGGCATACACAAACAAAACCGCCGCCAGATTGACCAGAACCGTCAGCCAAAGCGCCTCGCCCACGATATCGGCGACAGGTTCATCAAACTCAAAGGACCAGCCAAAATCCCCCTGAAGCATCCCAGAGAAACCTTGTGGACCTTCAGAAAACCCCATCCAGATCAGGTATTGCTCCCAAATTGGGCGATCTAACGCATATTCCTGCCGCAGGAATTCGGCCTTGGCGACGCCTGCCTCTTGTCCAGTTGCACGCAATTCATTGATTTGATTGGACAGATAATCACCGGGCGGCAGGTTGATGATCACAAAGATCAACGCCGACACCACCACCAAGGTCGCCAGCATGGTCAGAAGACGAAAGAAAGCATACCGTAAAATCGCCATCATTCGTCCTCGCTTGCAAAGAAGAACTCATCCGGGCGATGGATGCCGAAATGCGCGCCCGGATCCCATGCCCATATGGCATCTTCTGGCACATTGCGCAGCATTCTGTTCACGACCACCGGCTGGGGCGCTCCGCTGAGAATACCAATGCCAAACACCTGTTGAGCGTGAATATCGACCATCTTTTGCCAGCATTCACGACGCAGGTTTTCATCGGTTGTGCCTGCCCATGTCTGTGCAAGCCGCATCAGTTCCTTGGCGGCATCCAAATCAGGTTCTTCACCTGCCTCACCGTGGGTTTGATAATATTGCCCCCACATCGGCCAGGCAAAAAATTCCTGCTGATGGGGCGCCATGTATTCGGGGCGCGTGTATTGTTGGGGCAAACCATTGTCCCAACCATACCAAACCCCGGCCATCGTCACCCCGGAATAGATCCGATTGCGCAAAATGTCGCGCTCCAGCGGGCGCATCACCAGCTTTATTCCGATTTCACGCCACGTATCGGTGATGATTTGCAGCGCGTTTTCAACTTCTTGTCGCTCTCCCGCGGTTTCCACGATAAACCACGCAGGGCGTCCATCAGGTAGCAAGCGAATGCCACTTTGGTCACGTTTGTCCAACCCCATATCATCCAAAAGCTGGTTGGCGAGATCCAGATCAAACTCGGCCCAGGCTTTGCGGTTTTCTTCTTTGAAAAACGGGCTGTCTGGTAACACGGTCATTGATCCCTCTTGGGCCAGACCAAAATACAGCGCGCGATTGATGATGCGCCGGTCAATCCCAAGAGATAAGGCACGCCGGAACCGCACATCCCGCATAACATCACGCCAAACCGGATCTTTGAAATTCAGGTTTGGGTAAATCGCGATTTGTGAGGCCGTGCCATTTTGCCAAAGATAGGTTTTATAGTTCCCTCCTTCGACCTCACCCTTTTTCAGGATCGCCACATCATTGAAATCAAGTCCGCGCGCCTGCAAGTCAGCCTCACCTGCGTTGGATTTGGCGGCAACCAACCCCGCACCGACAATCGTCATTTCCACGATATCAATATACGGCAATTGCACGCCGCGCGCATCAACCCGATGATAATACGGGTTTTTTACGAACAAAAACCGACTTTTGGCTTTGGCCGTGGCATTGATCCATGGCTGAAGCGTGGGCAAGGCCGCGTTGTCAAATTTATAGAGGTTGTCGTATTTGTTATGCAGAGCAGCCCAACTACGCACCCGTTTCTTGCGCATGGTCGCCTTCAGATCATCCGCATCGGCATAAGAGGCGTGGAACTGTTTCAGATAATGCGCGGGCATATAAATGAAGGGGGGACGCGCCTGCGCCAGTGCCTGCAAAAAGTCAGGGTTCGGGGCGGACCATTCATAAATTACGGTTTGCGGGTCTGGAAAGCTGACCTTTGGCAGCTCACCGTTTACGCGTAGAAATTCCTCGGGGCCAGAAGGGGATAATTCCTCGTTATTGGTCACATCTTCCCACCAATACCGAAAAGCCTCTGAGGTAAACGGATGACCATCTGACCAACGGTGCCCTTTGCGCAGATGCAGGATGAATTTGCGTCCCTCAATCACCTCGACATCGTGCAGCACATCTGGTTTCAGTTCATAGTTTGCGTCATAGCCCACCAGTCGCGCATAGCCATAAACCACCATCTGCCGGATGTCCTTGGATCGCGCAACCATGGTACGAAGAGTGCCACCCTGTTGACCGAACACACGTCCCTTGGCCTCTAGATCAATGACCGAAGGGTCGGCAGGCACACGCTCTGTGATTGGTGGCAGATTGCCAGAGGCGACCTCTGTTGCCCAGAATTCGCTTTCGACCAATTCGGCCCGCGCAACAGTCGCCGCCAACAGCGCAACCATCATAAAAAAGACTCTAACACCCATGGAAACGCACCATATGACCGGTTTCTACCTCACGCAAAGGCGGAGCCTCTGCGCCACTAAACCGATAACCCTCGGGCCATGTATCGGGGCTGCCTGCGCCTTGCGCCACAACCTGTAAATCAATCGGGCGGCCAATATCTGGTTCTGGTTGGGCAGCAATCAGCGCCTTGGTATAGGGATGCTGGGGGTTGAAAAACAACGCCTCAGGTGGGCCATATTCCACAACCAACCCCTGACGCATCACCGCAACCTCGTCCGCAATACGCGCCACCACAGCAAGGTCGTGACTGATGAACAGATAGGACAGGTTCAACCGATCCCGAATATCTTCGAGCAAGTTCAAGATTTGTTCTTGCACTGACACATCCAAAGCCGATGTCGGCTCATCACACACTAGGAACGTGGGATTCAGCATCAAAGCCCGCGCGATCGACAGACGCTGACGCTGGCCGCCGGAAAACGCATGCGGATAACGGGTCAACATATTCGGGCTGAGCCCCACCCATTTTAGGATCTCGGTCGCTCGATCCATTTGTTCAGACGCATTGCCGACACCATGAATTTCAAGCGGCTCTGTCAGTGCCTCTTTGACCCGCATGCGCGGGTTTAGGGTCGAATATGGGTCCTGAAACACCATCTGCGCCTTGCGTTGAAAATCGCGCCGCCCCATTTTATCCAAAGACTGCAGATCAATGGCCCGCCCGTCGCTGTCAGGGCGAAACAGAATGGTCGCTCCGGCATCTGCAGGCTCTGCGCCCAGCGCAATCCGTGCGCATGTGGTTTTGCCCGACCCGCTTTCGCCCACAACGGCAGTGATTTTACCGCGCTCTACCTCAAGATTTACACCGCGTACTGCATGCACAACAGTTTTGGGTGACCACGGTGCCGACCCCTTAAGGGTATAGGTTTTGGTCACATCCTTCATCTGCAAAATCAGATCACGGTCCGGTTCGGGCGGTGCCCAGACACAACCCTCTGGAATTTGCGGGGCGGCGGCAAACAGTTTTTTGGTATAACCATGCGCGGGTGCCACCAGCACCGCATCGGCACGTCCGGATTCCATCACCCGGCCACGGTTCATCACCGTCACCGTATCGGCCATATTGGCCACCACGCCCAAATCATGGGTGACCAGAATGACGGACATATCCGTTTCTTTTTGGATGTCCTTGATCAGACCCAAAACCTGCGCTTGCGTGGTGACATCAAGGGCCGTCGTTGGTTCATCCGCAATCAGCAACTCTGGTTCAGCCACAATCGCCATGGCGATCATCGCGCGTTGGCGCATCCCACCGGACAGTTCAAACGGATAGGATTTCCACACCCGTTCTGGATCGGGAAAACCAACCCTTTCAAAAGTCTCTAATACCTTTTTCTTTGCTTTTGCGCCGCCACCCTTGCCATGCAAGCGCAACACCTCAACCACCTGATTGCCAATGCGATGCAGTGGTGACAAGGATCTCATGGGTTCCTGAAAGATCATTGAAATCTGATCGCCGCGCACATCACACATCTGCCGTGTGGTCAGATTCATGATGTCCAGTGGTCCATTGCGTCCCTGAAACCGCACCGCCCCAGCGCGCACCTGTGCCACCTGCGGCAAAAGACGCATCGCCGCGCGACAACTGAGCGTTTTGCCAGAACCGCTTTCTCCGACAAGCGCCAACGTCTCGCCCTTTTGGACAGAAAAACTGACGTCATCTACAACGGGTGCAGCACCACCAAAACCGATGCTCAACCCTTCTACTTCCAGCAATGCCGTCACGTTATGGTCCCTGTCTGCCACGCTGCGCGGGTCTTATGACGGAAATGGTGTAGGTTTTGTGACATGACTTCCATAACCATTCCGCCCCCTTGCGTCAGTCAAACATCATTTACGCTGCCCTTCAAGCAACACAAAATTGTGTCTGCCAAGTTGCGCATAACACAACAATGTGATGCCATCCTGTAAATTCGCCGTGAACAAGGTTAGCCACGAATCTCTATACGCTATGTCATCAAGGTAAACATAACCCGAGGTCTTCAATGAGCCGACTAGATATTTTCATCAATCGCATGGTGTCCCAACGCGCCTGTATTGATTTTGCACTCACCGAAACCGCACAGATGAATGGACCAGTTTTCGAGTTGGGCTTGGGGAATGGCCGCACCTATGATCACCTGCGCGACGGCGCAGGAGAGCAAACGGTTTTTGTTTTTGAACGCGCGGTTGCCTCTAATCCCGCCTCCACCCCGCCCGATGACATGATCATTCTGGGTGACGTCATGGAAACTCTGCCTCAGGCGCTTGAACGATTTGGGCCAGCAGCCCGTTTTATTCACGCCGATCTTGGCGGTCACAACCTTGAAAAAAACGATAAATTCGCGCGGGCAATTTCACCCTTAGTGGAGCCGCTACTGGCAGTTGGCGGCATTATGGTATCCAGCGACCAAATGTATTTTGATCATCTACGCGAAATGACTTTGCCGGAAGGTGCGGTTGATGGGCGGTGTTTTGTATATCAACGCATGGCCTGATAAGACGCGTGGGCACATCTGATTTTCCACGTGGCAAGGCTCTGATGCAGTTCAAACGATATGCCATATATTACACGGCACCACCTGGCCCATTGGCAGATTGGGGTGCACGTTGGTTGGGTTGGGATGTTGCCACAGGGTGCTCACGCGCGCATTTTGATTTACCCGATTTATCCGTTTCATCTGAAGACCTGACAAAAGATCCACGTCGATATGGGTTTCATGCGACCCTGAAGTCGCCATTTAGGCTGGCACCCGATACCACTGTGGATGACCTGCAATCCGCTTTGATGGATTTTTGCGCCAGCCATCGGGCCGCTTCTACAGACGGATTAGAACTCTCGCGGCTTGGCCGCTTTCTGGCACTTACACCTGTTGGGGACATCACGGCGATCAGATCACTTGCGGCAACTATCGTACGTGAATTTGACATATTTCGCGCAGCGCCCACCGATGCCGAACTGACCAAACGCCTTTCGGCAAACCTGCGTCCCAGCCAGCGCAGCAATGTCATGGCATGGGGATATCCATTCGTCATGGATGACTTTCGGTTTCACATAACCCTGACCTCTCGCCTGCCCAAAGCACAGATCGCCGCAGTTCAGACCGCGTTACAAGCGATGCTTGAACCTGTCTTGCCTACCGCGTTTTCCATTGATGCCCTTACTTTGGTGGGTGAAGATGGAGACGGAAATTTTCATGTAATCAGCCGCAACTCGCTGTCTTGTTGATACCTCACTCATAGACATCCCCGCCAAATTATGATGGGTTCACGCAAGAGGTTTGGCCATAACGGCTCTCATTTTTTAGAAAAACCGGAAAACATAGGGTGGAGCGCATTTATGAAGCAATCGCAGTCAAGTTTTGCTGCATTCGCTGAACGCAGATTCCGCCTAAGCGGGAAGGCCCTGATCGAAAACGGCCATCCTTACTTTGTGCCCACTGATGCGCTTGAGAACGCGTCAGATACTTGGCCCGACGGATACCTAAGCATCGCGCATTATGACTATCTTGGGCTGGCGCATGACCCACGGGTCACACAGGCCGCCAAGGATGCGATTGATAATCATGGCACCGGGGTCGGCGCATCGCGACTGGTGGGAGGCGAACGGCTTGCCCACCGCGCGCTAGAGGATGCACTCGCCGAATTCCTGAATGTTGGGGCCGTATTGTCCATGATCTCGGGGTATCTGACCAACGTGTCTTTGATCAGTCATGTCATGGGGCCACGGGATCTTGTACTTGCGGACGAGCTTGCACATAATTCTATCGTTCTTGGCGGAAAATGTGGGAAGTTTGATTACAAAACCTTCCAACACAATGACCTGAACGACCTGGAACGCATCATGGATGACGTCGCAGATCAATATCACCGTGTCCTGATCGTGACCGAAGGTCTGTTTTCCATGGATGGGGACGTTACCGATCTGCCGCGTATTCTTGACATCAAAGAAAAACACGATGCCTGGCTTTTGCTGGACGAGGCGCATTCCTATGGTGTTTTGGGCACCACTGGCCGGGGGCTGTGCGAGCATTACGGCATTGATCCCGCACGGATTGAATTGACCGTGGGCACCTTATCCAAAAGCTTCTCTTCTTCGGGGGGCTTTATTTGTGCCTCGGCTGAGGTCATCGAATGGCTGCGCTTTACCTTATCCGGCTTTGTCTATTCCGTCGGATTGTCGCCCGCGACCGTAGCGTCAGCGCACGCGGCGCTTGATGTGTTGCGAAATGAACCTGAACGCGTCACCCGCCTTCGATCCAATTCTCTCAAATTCCTAACCAAAGCGCGCGATGCCGGGCTGAACACCGGTTCAGCCATTGGAGAGGCCGTCATCCCAGTCTTGTTCAAAACGCCCGAAGATTGTGTCTTTGTGGCCGAACATCTGATGAATATGGGCATTTATGCCCCGCCAATCATCCACGTTGGTGTTCCCAAGGATTTGCCTCGCATCCGGTTCTTTCTGTCTGCCTTGCACACTGAGAATGACATTGATCGTGTTATCTCTGAAATCCTTACTGCGCTGTCACACCTTCAATCCCAGCACCGAATTGGCGCCGAATGATGCGCTTTTGGGTCATTGGTTGTTTTTATTCCGCATTGTTTGTGTTTGGGCTTATATCTCAGGGCGCGTTTGCAGGGGCCGATTTACAATTTGATACATACAAAACCACCGCTACCATCCCGCGTGCCAGACAGGAATTTCCAGTTCCCAAGGACCCGGATCAGGTGTTTTACATTCAGCGGTCGTTGAATTCAAACACCGTGGTCTATGCAGCGCAGTTTGATCGCAATGGCGTATTGAAAACGGCTCATTCGATACGTCCCTATTGGCGGCGCTTTGATACGGATGCACGGATCAAGCCGCTTAAGTGGGTGGAAAACGCCTTTGCCTATGGTGTTGAATCCAAACGTGACCCTACAACCAACCATCACAACGTCACTTTCAAGGCTTTATCTCAGATCTCGGCTCAACTCCGCCAGAGCGGACCTAATCAAGCTGCTCTTTGGACACGGCTTGAAGGTCGCGACCTACGCCTTGAATATGCATTTCTAGATCTTGATGAGACAGGCCTCGTTCCCAAGGTCGCACGCCTTCGGCTATACGGCACAGACCCGGATTCGGGTTTGGTCTATACCTATGTTTTTTCCGTTTCCGGTGGAGAGTTCCAATAAATGACCGCATCTAAAATACGCACAGCCATTATTGGCGTCGGCAATTGCGCGTCTTCGCTGATCCAAGGCGTTTCCTATTGCCGTGAACTGGGGGACGAGGCCGTAGGCGTTAGTTTCCCCGATCTTGCCGGTTACCGCCCCGCTGATATTGAGTTGGTGGCTGGTTTTGACGTGGACGCCCGCAAGGTAGGTCGCACGTTAGGAGAGGCCGCATTGGCCGAACCAAATTGCACCGAAGTGTTTTTTACCAATCTGTCCGACCAATCCGCACGGGTTTTACGCGGGCCTGATTTGGATGGCGTTTCGGCCCATATGTTAAACCAACCACAGGATCGCTCCTTTCGTCTGTCTCAGGAGCCTGCCTTGAACAAACAGGGGGTGGTGGATGCATTGCGCGCTGTAAAAGCCGAAGTCATGGTTATCTTTTTGCCTGTTGGGTCACAAAGAGCCGTCGAATTTTATGCCGAATGCGCTCTAGAGGCAGGCTGTGCCGTGGTGAATGGTATACCGGTTTTTATCGCCTCAAACGCAGCGTGGGCCGCACGGTTCAAGGCTGCAGGTGTTCCAATTCTGGGGGATGATTTTAAGGCGCAATTGGGGGCCACCATCGTTCATCGCACCCTGACCAATCTGGCCGAAATGCGCGGCGTGAAAATCGACCGCACCTATCAGTTGAATGTGGGCGGCAACACCGACTTTCTGAACATGTCGGATATGGATCGCCTTGCAACCAAGCGTGAATCCAAAACCGAAGCCGTGCAATCCGCCATGAATGAACGTCTGGAAACAGAAGATATCCGCATAGGACCCTCAGACTATGTGCCATGGCTAAATGACCGCAAGGTCGCCTATATCCGCCTAGAGGGTCGCCTGTTTGGTGGCGCACGCACAAATATCGAATTACGCTTGGACGTCGAAGACAGCCCCAACGCCGCTGCAGAGGCCATGGCCGGAATTCGTTGCGCCCGTATTGCGCTGGATCGTGGGCTGGCCGGACCGATCAACGCGGCCTCTTCGTTTTTGTTCAAACACCCGCCGATACAGATCGAAGACACCGATGCCCATGACGCCTTGCTGAAATTTGCCCAAGGCACCGAGGATCTGTGATGCAACGCGCGGCCTTTGTCACCGGTGGCTCTAGTGGCATAGGTCTTGAGGTGGCGCGTCTCTTTGCCCGACAAGGGCGGGATGTGGCGTTGTTTGCGCGCGACCTTGAAAAATTGGAAGCCGCACGCGCGTCTCTATTGGTTTCTGCACCGAACGTCCGGGTGACATGCCATCCTGTTAACGTTGTGGACACCGATGCGCTGACCACGGCACTGCAACAGGCAATAGACCTGTTGGGCATCCCAGACCGTGCCGTCGCCAGCGCAGGTATCGCCATTCCCGGGCTGTTTGCTGAACAACCTCTGTCGCTCCATCATGATCACATGCAGACCAATTATTTTGGCAGCCTTACTTTTGTACATGCGCTTACTGAACAAATGGCAACCGCTGGCGGGGGGCGAATTGGATTGGTCGCATCGGGTGCCGCGTTCTTTGGCATTCACGGCTATTCGGTCTATGCCCCCTCTAAATTCGCCCTACGCGGATTGGCAGAGGTTTTGCGCATAGAACTTGCCCCTGCAAAAATCGGTGTGACCCTGTGCTATCCACCAGACACTGATACGCCTCAACTTGCATCCGAGAAGAAAACCAAACCCGCCGCTACGCGAAAGATCACCAAAGGGGGCGGATTGTGGCAGCCACAGGATGTTGCCCGTATTCTGGTCGCCGCCATGGACAAGAATAAATTCATTGCCGCACCGGGATTACAGATGAAAGCACTTAATCTCTTTGGCAGCCTTGCGGCTCCGGCATTGCGGATTTGGCAAGGCCATATCTTGCGAAAATCTAAGGACGACACCTCGTGATGCCAACGTCTGCCTCCTTGTCGATCTTTGCAGCCGCTTTGCTTCTTTTGGGATATGGCGTTGTTGTTTGCCTGTTGCTTTTTCCATCCACCCGCAAGGCAGGTCGGGACATCGTACCGGCATTGCTGTCAGCAACCCTAATCGCCATCGTGATTTTCGGCAGCTTTCTGATGGGCGGTGTGGTGTTGAAAGTCGCTCTTTTGGGATTGGCAGCACGCATTGGGTTTGAGGTTTGTTCTGTCTCTATTCCAGCGCAAAACCCATGGATTTTGAGTATTGGCCTAACCATGATCACCGCCACCTTACAATGGTGGGACCATCCGATGATAGGCATCGCGTTATGTGGTCTTTGGCTGATTGCCCTTGCCCGCGCAGTGCTAACACCGGGCACTCATGCAATCGCTCATCTTCTGATCTTTCCGGTCTTGCCCTTTTTACTATTTGCGATCAACGCAACCCACCCCGCAAACGCAGCGCTGTTTCTTGGGTGTTATATTCTGGTGGAAAGCTTTGACAGTTATGCGCTTTTGGCGGGGAAACTTTTTGGCCGCACGAAGGCCTTTCCCGTTCTCTCCCCGCGCAAAACCATCGAAGGGTTGCTTGGCGGCGCCGTGATGTTGCTCCTTACCGCGACTATTGCCGCCCTGATCCTTGGCTTGCCGATGGTTCAGACATTGGCCGTTACTGCGCTTGCCGGAATACTGACTATTGCAGGCGATCTTGCAGCATCGCGTATAAAACGGCAGGCGGGTGTAAAGGACTTTCCAATCTTGATGAAACATCAGGGCGGTGTTCTGGATTCTTTGGACAGCTGGATTGCGGCAGGAGCGGGCCTTGGTCTCGTTCTGGTCATGCAGAGCACATTCTTTTAGGGTCACATCATGCGTCTTTTCGGCCCTGTCACCCGCGTCTTGCTTATGCCGACCTTGGTCCGCCTTTTGGGGTTGCTGGCCTTAGTCGAGGCTGTGTTTCTTGCCGAGAGCTTTCAGGGCCTGCTTGAAGTCACCCTTCGCTATGATGGCAGCCTGTGGGATGTGTTTCATCTGCTGGGGTATCGCGCGCCGGAGATTCTTGATCTTGCACTTGCGCTTGGCATTCTGGTGGCGGTGTATTTCACGGTATCTGATGCGCGCAATCGCGGAGAGCTGATCATCCTTGCCACAGCCACCGTTCCGTGGCGCCATGTCATAGGGTTTTGCCTCAAGCTCGGAGCCGTGGGCGCGATCATCAGTCTTATCGTCACCGCGTATCTGTTGCCATTGGCACGTTACCACGAACGCATCACCCTGGAACACCTGCGCAATGATCACGTAACCGAACAAATCCTTGCAACAGGTCCGCGCCAAATCACGCAAACATTCGATGGCACGACCTTTATCGCCACCCCATCAGTCACAACAGACAAAGAACGCGGACAATTGTTTGTCTTTAGCGCCCGCCCTAATGGATCTTGGCGTGCAGGCGTTTCGCAGGATTGGGACATTATTGCCCCTCAATCAGGTGAAATCTATAGCACAATTCTGAAGGACTTGCGCGCGTATGATCGGCCCACAGGAACCGGCAGCACAAAACATATCAGGGCAATCAACACCAACAGTGCGACCATTGATTTTCACATGCGGGATGTGGCTCCTCCCCCGGATCACAGTCTGCGCAACAATGAACGCCCCATCCTTTTACTGGAACAAGCCCCAGATGATCACAAACGCATTGCACATGCGGTTGGGCGCGCCTTGTTGGCCCCGGCTGCTGCGATATTGGCACTGTGCGCCGTGGTCTCCGCAGGCGCAGGCGTAAGCCGTTTTATCTCCCTGCCGCTCGCACTTCTTGCGGTTATGATGCTGGATGTGTTGGGCCGCAGTTTTCTTGGCAACATCACAAACGTGCCGTCTCTTGCGATCTATGCTCTTGGTGCGTTGATCTATCTGTTGGGACCCATTGGATATGTTTATTGGCGCGGCGAACGTCTAATGGTGCCGGTCAGGGGGCGCGCGTGACATCCTCTGCACTGTTTGGCATCGCTGTACGTGGCGTTTTCTGGCAACACATGCGCAGCATCGGGTTCGTCATGTTTGTGCTGTTGGTCGTCGCCGTTTCCATAGATTTGACCGAGAATCTTGACTCGCTTGGGGACAAAGCCCGCGAGACCGACAAACCCCTCGCACATATTTTGCTTCCCTATCTGGGGTATCGCACGGTTGATATCGTCACCCGCCTGTTGCCGATGGCCTGCCTTGCTGGGGCATTTTTTGCGGAACTGATGCGACGGCAACGTTTGGAAGATGTGATTTATGCAGCAGCAGGAACATCCCCTGCACTGACCCTTTGGGCGTTGGTGTTGGTTGGTATCCTAACCGGAGGGATCCAAGCCACGCTTGAAGCCAAAATTCGCCCAGAGGCTGTGTTTCAACAAGTTGATCTTGGCGTCGGAAAATATGCACGCTGGTGGCATCCGCGTGAAACTGGATATCGCTGGTTCATAGATGGGGATAGGGCCCTTCGCGCGCGCGTTCTGGTGGGGCCTTCCCCGGAACTGAGGGATGCTACGCTTTTTGTTGGGATCATCCAACCCAACCTTGAAACATTGATCACCTCCCCCCGGGTTTCGCCCGGCAAGACACCCGGCACGTGGCAGTTTCACACAGCAGAGGTTTGGCAGCGCGGCATAGATGATACCTTGTCATCAACCAATGAAGACAGCTTTATGCTAAGTTTTCCACTTCTGGCCGAAGATTTGGAATATTTGGGCGTCGGCGCTTTCAATCTTCCTAAAAAGGCACTCAACACTCTGCGCACCACGGCAAGGGCAGAACGCAAGGCCGACATAGACACGGCCATCATGCGCCGCTTTACCGCTTTTTTGCTGCCCGGTGTGTTTATCCTTCTGGGGGCAAGCCTTGCCCAAAGCGGATACAAAGGACGCCTATTCGCACCTGCCCGCCTAATTGCATTGGCAGCGTTGGGGTATGTTTCTGTGGTGTCTGTCAAAGTCTTTTGGACATTAGGAGAGTTTGCAACAGTATCCCCCTTGTTGGCCTGCATATTGCCGTTGGTATGGGCCTTGGTTTTAACGATCTGCTTACAGGTTCGGCGGTTTTGACAGATGCGAACATCCTGACATGAAGATAATACAGATAAGCCCTTATGTCATGTCCCGCCCCGGCGGAGTGCAGACCCATGTCAGGGATTTGTCGTCATGGCTGACCAACCAAGGCCACGAGGTGCAGATTATTGCACCGCATGGGCCGATACCGGTTTCAGATATCCGGACATTGGGGCGATATCGGAACGTCACCCTGCATGGCACCCGTTTTGAACTCAGTATCGCATCTGCCAAGGACTTGCGCCGCGTAACGGAAGAAGTGCACGCATGGGGGGCCGAAGTTGTGCACCTTCACACCCCGTGGACACCATTGATGCCTTGGCAACTGTGGCGTCGCTTGCGCCTGCCCTCTGTTGCCACATTCCATGCAACCTTGCCCACCTCGACACGATTTGACCCTATTGATGGTTTCCTGCGCGGGGCTGCGCGGTATTTCAACAAACGTCTGGCGCATGTGGTGGTGCCCTCATTCGCCCCGCAACGCCAATGGAAGGACATGGGGATCACCCCACCCCCAGGCATTTTGCCCCCCACCATCAACCTTGCGAAATGGCGCACTGCCAGAGACACAAAAGCGCCATCAGATAAACCGTTGCATGTGGTTTACATGGGGCGACTGGAGGCCCGCAAAGGTGTCGATGTTTTGCTGGATGCATGGCCTACCATTGCCAAGGCCCTGCCTGCGTCCCAACTAACCATCGCAGGCGATGGCGAACAGCGCGCAGGCATCGCAATACGTGCCGCGCACATGCCGGGCCACAACATTTCACTTATCCCGCCCCCGTCTGATCAAGAGGCCCCCGCATTGATCGCCAGCGCCGATTTTTTCGCCGCCCCTGCCACCCATGGTGAAAGTTTTGGGTTGGTCCTGATAGAGGCTATGGCCGCAGGCGCCCTTCCGGTTGCGGCACATAATCCCGGCTTTGCCACTGTTCTGACCGGACCGGGACAGGAATTATTGGTCCCACCAAAAGATGCACAGGCGTTAGCGCAAAAGATCATTTCATTGGCACAGGATCGCGCGCACCTTGAAAACCTGAAACATTGGGCACAGAGCCACGCCCAGACATTTGATGTGACACAAGTTGGCCCGCACTATGTTGATCTTTACAAATCAGCGATTGAATCAAGGTGACAGCAGGTCAATATACCCCTGCACAAAGAGGGCACATAACCGTGGCAACTGGCGATCTGGTGATTTCGGCCGATTTCGGCACTTCGGGTGTCAAGGTCGGTGTGGTTGATGCTGATCTGAATATTCTTGCCAAAACCGTGGAAACCTATCCTCTGCATCTGGCCTCAGGTGGGATGGCAGAACAAAACCCACAAGATTGGTGGGAGGCGCTGATCCGTGCCATTCGCACATTACAACAAGACATTCCCGATTTACGCAACCGCGTGTCTGCGCTGGCTTTTTGCAGTCAGATTTGCGGGGTGATCTGTGTAGATGATAATGGCACCCCTTTGCGGCCTTGTCTCACATGGCTGGATAAACGCGCGGCAGCTCTGGGACGTTCTTTGATCGGTGGCTTTCCACAGGTGCATGGGTATCAACTTGGTAAATTGGTAAAATGGTTACGGCATGCAAATGGCGCACCTGCAAAAAACGGGATGGACCCAACCGCAAAGATCCTGTGGATCATGCAGAACGAACCCGATACTTTTGCAAAAACGCGGTGGGTTCTGGATGTCAAAGACTGGCTGGTTCATTGCGCCACAAGTACGTTCACCACCTCACCCGAAAGCGCCAATCTGACGTGGTTGATGGACACGCGCAAGGGGCGCGAGGGCTGGTCATCTACTCTGGCAAAGATGGCCGGAATTTCACTGGACCGCCTCCCCCCCATCATTCAGGGAACAGATGTGGTTGGCACATTGACCCCACGCGCAGCAACGGATCTTGGGTTGCCTCAGGGTGTGAAGGTCATGGGCGGCACCTGTGATGTTACCGCCGCAGCCCTTGGATCAGGTGCAGTACAGGATGGAGAACTACACATTTCGGCCGCAACCAGTGCTTGGATCGCAGGTTTCTTTCCCTCTCGCCGCCTCAGCGTGCCGCATGCCTATGCAACAATCACAAGCAGTCTGAATTTTCGCCCTTTGCTGATCGCCTCACAGGAAAACGCCGGGTCTGCCTTAGACTGGGCAATGAAAATGACCGCTGGCACGGAATCCGGTGAAACAATAGCGACAGCATTTGACACGCCTGACCTTCCTCAGACGGATGACCCTTATTTTCTGCCTTGGCTGGCAGGTGAACGCGTCCCGGTTGATGATGACGCGCTGCGCGGGGGGCTTCATGGTTTGGCCCTGCATCATGATGCAAATGCCATTCGGCGTGCCGCACTTGAAGGCGTCGCATTAAATCTGACTTGGGCATATGAAAAAGTCATCCGCGAAAAAGGCGCGCGCGCAGATGGGCCGCTGATAATGGTCGGAGGGGCTGCACAAAATCCACGATTAGTGCAAATGTTGTCGGATTGTTTAAATCGCGATATTCACGTTGGCGAGGCACAATTTGCCGGTGTACTGGGGACCGCGACGCTGGCGACACCAGCATTGGGTTGGAGCACCACACCAGAGGCTGCCGCCCAACGCCTGAAAACCCGTGTCAGTGCAAACTACCGCCCTAACCCAGAGCGTGTGGCCGCCCTGAATGCACGCAAAACGCAACTGAAAAAAATACGCAAACACATCCTGCGCAGCTATGCGAGATAACTGATGATTGATGGCCTGATAAAAAACAAAATCGACCCTATGTGGGAAAGCCTGTCCACCCCCTTGATCAACCGCGGTTGGTCCCCCAATCAGGTGACATTCGCCGGGTTGGGCCTGATCTGCCTGTTTTCACTGCTGTATCTTTGGCATCAGATCGATTGGCTCTATGGCATCACGCTGATCTTTGCCTTTGCTTTTGACGCACTGGACGGGGCCGTTGCGCGGCGGCGCAATATGGCAACCAAGGCAGGGGGGTATTTTGACGCCATGGTCGATCGCTATCAGGATCTTGCTGTGCTGGCAGCGATTGCCTTTGTGCATGATCTTTGGGTGTTGGCCTTGGTGGGGTTTTCCGGAGCGATCATCACCAGCTATGCCAAGGCACGCACAGCGATTGAAATGCCCATCAGCAATGAAAACTGGCCTGATTTGTTTGAACGCTTAGAGCGTATCGTTTTCATATGCGCGATGCTTTTGCTATCAGGATTATTGGGAACATGGGTTGTCACCTCAGGCCTTGTGATTTTTGCCGTGCTTGCCCACGGCACTGCATTACAACGATGCCGCCGCGCCACTCAGATGTTACAGGCCGAAGATCAACGAGAGCGTTGACGCCACATCCAGATCACCAAATCCACAACGTGCAGCCCAAGATAGACAAGAAACGTGGAAATCAGCGCGATTTCAGTCCAGACATAAAGCTGCAAAAGCGCATAGCTCCCCTTCAGGGGGCCAACATCTTTCAACAAGAACAGACCCAGATAGATAATGGCCATCCCTACGGGCACCCACATAAGACGTGCGCGCATCTTGTTCATTTCTGGCAGGGTAATGCCCGGCACTTGGTACGGAAGGCGACATAGATATCCCGCCGCCGTCCCAGCAGCCAACACCGAAAACCCCTGCGCAAAGAAGAACAAATAACTGCCACCCATATGCAGATCATTGTAATCTGGAAACCGATACTGACTGAGGATGATCATTCCGACACAGGCCCCAAACTGGACCAATGCCCAAAACACAAACAACCCATTTGCCCAATGGCGTGACACCACGCCATCCTGCCAGTTGCGCCGCAAATCGCGATAAAGGATCAAAATGATCGCGCCAACGGCCACAAACAAAACCGGGGCGCAAATCAACATCCAATTGGCGAATGGCTCTCCTATGGCAGGATCAGATATTGCGCGGCTGATGGTGGGGGGCTGTTGAGCAACATAGTCCGGATGCCCCTGAATAAACAGATACCGCGCCTGATAGATGAGAAAATTGATCACACACACGACAAAGACAGTGCACATGACGGTAATCGCCACAAAACCCGTCAATCTAATCCTGCGTGCCATTCCGTGTCCTGCTCGTCTATACCAAGGCAATCACTCAGCCCTGTTATGGAATTATTTTCCGCAAAACTCCACAGCTTCACAAATCACACAAAGGCACAAATTCGCATCGCATCCAACATGGCAGCATGGATGTTTCGCGACGTAACTGCATCACCAACACGTGCCAAATCATACCCACCCTCGGGGTTAAGGCTGTGAAATGGATTGCGTCCCTCAATCAAATCCAATGGGTTTAACTGCCCGTGATTGCGCGCACCCTCTTTGAGATCGTGGTACAGCGCATCCATGGGGGTGGTGCCCGCCTCGAACAATACATAATCCACTTCGTACTCGGTCTCCTGCCCGGTCAACACATGGCGCAATGTGGCGCATTTGCGATTGCCGCACGCCTCTACCCGCGCCAGTTCCTGCAAACAGGTAAACTGCACGCCTGCCCCCGCTAAATCACGAAGCGCCACGGCAGAGGTGGTCGGACCCAGATCATGCAGCAAACCGCGATCAGGCGTCACCAAATGCACCGAATGCCCCGCACGCGCCATGACATCAGCAGCAACCGCTGCAGGATGATCACCCGTTTCATCAAGCAACAATATCTCACCCGTTGCACGAACTTCACCTGACAGAACATCCCGTGCAGTCTGTACCAGATGCGCACCTTCAACCTCTGGAACCTCCGCCCAGCCGCCGGTTGCCACCACCACCACATCCGGGGACAGTGCCAAAACATCGCCTGCCTCGGCATAGGTGTTGAGACGCAAATCAACGCCCAGCGCCGTCACCTCATTGATCAACCAATCCACCACACCCCAAATCTGACGGCGAGTCATGCCCTTGGCCGCCAAATTAATCTGCCCACCCAGACGATCCGATGCCTCCAGCAATGTCACGTCATGACCCCGCAAGGCAGACACCCGCGCCGCCTCAAGCCCACCGGGGCCACCTCCGACCACAACCACGCGTTTCTGTTGATCGGCGGAGGACACAACATGCGGCAAGGTTTGTTCGCGCCCCATGGCCACATTGTGCCCACAGACAGCAGGCTTGCCTTGATTGACGCGATCCACACAGTACCCAAGACCAACGCAGGGGCGAATGCGTTCTTCGTCACCCGCCTGCAATTTTGTTACCAAATGCGGATCGGCAATATGGGCGCGGGTCATGCCCACCAGATCAACGTGTCCTTCGGCCACTGCATGACGCGCGGTGGCGATATCAGCAATGCCCCCAGCATGAAGAATGGGCAGTTCAACCGCTTGCCGAATTCGCCCAGCCACGCCCAAATGCGGTGCGGCAGGCAGGCCCATGGGACGCACCCATTCCGCCAATCCCAGATCATCATATGGCGCACCTGCCATGATGTTCAAAAGATCAACTTGCCCTGATTTATCCAAAATAATCGCCGCATCCACACAATCATCTGCGGTTTGCCCACCTTCGGTCAGCTCGTCCCCGGTCATCCGAACGGACACCACAAAATCTGGACCAGTCACGGCACGCACCGCCTCCAGAACCTGCAATGTCAAACGCATCCTATTTTCTATGGAACCGCCATACTCATCGTCACGATGATTGACCAAAGGTGACAAAAATTGCCCCAACAAATGCGAATGCGACAGGATTTCGATGCCATCAAAGCCACCACGGTGAACCCGGGCAGCCGCGGCCGCAAAATCCTCAACAATTCGCGCGATATCCTCAGGCTCCATCGCCTTGGGATAGGCCCTGTGCGCCCGCTCACGTACACCCGACGGGGCCACAACCGGCAGCCAATTCCCATCATCCCACGCAGTACGTCGTCCCATATGAGTGATCTGACACATCACCGCAGCCCCGTGGGCGTGCACCCCATCTGTGAGTCGTTGGAACCACGGCACAATGCTGTCGTCGCCGGCGTAAAGTTGACCAAAAACCGAAGGGCTGTCTGGCGCGATGTTGGTAGAACCACCAATCATCGTCAACGCCACACCACCCTTGGCCTTTTCCTCATGATACAGCCGATAGCGATCCTTTGGGTGACCGTTTTCCACAAAATTCGGCGCATGTGCTGTGCTAACGATGCGATTACGCAATGTAAGATGCTTGAGATGAAACGGTGAAAAGAGTTCAGTCATCTCTTTTAGGTCCTATCGCTGAAATCACGTCAGAGCGCTGTATTTAACAGTCGAAGGGAAAAGAGACGACGCTACTTTTAAAAGAACGCCTTTCGTTACATGTTTTGCGACATCGGCATCGTCACTTGCATTTCTTTGCATCCATTACCGCCTGCGACGCGTCACGGCGAACTTCTGCGTCTTTGACCACCTCGGCGCTCACCTGGGTTGCTGTTCCAAGGTCGACACCACCTGCTTGCTTCAGCAGACCGCCAAGCGCCTTCATTCCATCGCTTTTCTTACCGCTACCCGCCGTTTTAGTCGCCTTTTTATTAACCTTTTTAAGGCTGCGACAGTTTTGTTTGGCATATTTCACAAGCAAATTGTCGTAACGCTGCTGCCATGCCGCGTCATACCCCATCTCTTTACCAGATTTCAGGTCCAGACCAGTACTCGCCCAAACCGGCGTCATCAGCAATGCCAAACAAACTGTTCCAACTAGTGCACGCATAAGAACCCCCAATAACATTTCAATAATATGCGGCAACGATAACAATACAAATGCGATTCTGGCAAATGAACACAAGTCGTAAGGATCTCCTCATATTGGGGTCACTTATAAACGGATGTCAGTATTCCTGATTAAGTTCGTCACTCGCAGGAATTTCAAGTTCCCGGCGCGCAATGTAATCCAACAGCGCCTCGTTCTTAGCAGGATCAAGCATCGGCTCCTGATATTCACCCAACAGTTTCTTGGCATGCTTTAAGGCGCGTTCAGTGATTTCTACACTGCCTTCGGCAATCCATTGTTCGATCGAATTATTGTCAAACATATCTGGCATAAAGAACGCGGATTGAAAGTTTTCCTGCGTGTGCGGATGGCCAAGGTAATGCCCGCCGGGGCCAATGTCTGATACGGCAGAAATTGCTTCATCAAAGTCATCCCAATTTACGCCACTGCCCATACGATGCGCCATTGCGCATTGTTCTGCATCCACAATAAACTTGGCTACTGAACAGTGCATTCCGGCCTCATTCCAGCCTGCACTGTGCCAAATATAATTTGCACCTGCATGCATCACTGCCGACAATGTCGTTGCCGATTCATACCCGGCCTGCGCATCAAAGGTTTTTGCCCCTCCCAATGTATTGGACGTACGCCATGGCACCCCGTAATGCCGTGCCATCTGACCAATCATGAAATTCATCATGCTGATTTCTGGCGTGCCCGCCATAGGGGCACCCGATTTCATTGATACCGACGACAGGTAATGTCCATAGATCGCAGGCGCGCCTTTGCGGATAACCTGCGTATAGGCCAGCGCGCTCAACGCCTCGGCGTTCAACTGCGCCACAGAGGCAGCCACAGAGGCAGGAGTGTTGGCCCCACCCAAAACAAAAGGAGAGCACAACACAGGCTGATTGCGTCGGGAAAATGCCCGCAGCGCACCCAACATAGTTTCATCCCACACCAGTGGACTGTTGCCGTTACAGTTTCCGGTGGTGACAGGGTGATCCTCAAGGAAATCTTCGCCAAACAAGATGGCGCACATATCCAAAACGTCTTCGGCATTTTTGGGGCTGGTGGTCATACCCATGAAGGTTTTGTCCGAATAGCGCATGGACGAATAGGTAATGCGCAAATGACGTTGCGAAATGGGATGATCATATGGTTCCACAATATGGTGCGCACTGGAATGCATCGCAGGCATCATATGCGCCAACTTGTGAAACATCGCGAGGTCATCCAGCGTCGGGTTACGACGCACATCCTCAAGGTCGCGCAGGAACGGTGCACCTGTCATGGGCACAAAGATCGAATTTCGCCCCCCCAAACGCACATTCTTTTTCGGATCACGCGCATGATAGGTAAAATCGCTGGGGATGGTGGCAATCAGCTCACGTACCAACCCGCGATCCAGATAAACGGTTTCGTCCACAACTTTGGCACCAACCCGTTTCCAATCCTCGATCGCTATGGCATCGCGAAAATGCACACCCACATTTTCCAGAATATCCATGGATGCATTGTCGATCCGTTCAACCTGCGATCCATCCATGATTTCGCACAGCGGCAAAGTGTTCTTCAGCCCGGGCAACATATCAAATTGTGGGGCACTGCGCAGCGCACGGCGGGCGGCACGGCCACCAGAACGAGAACGAGGCAAAGTGGGTGCGTCTGTCATCTGCGGATCTCCGATAAGTTTCGTTAAATAAGACAGCCCAACAAGTGATTCACATGCAGCATAGCGAATTATCCTGACAGATTACGACGCACATGACTTTCATAGTGTCGCAAAATCACTGAAATAATGTCGCACTTTGACGAACAAGGGTACAATGATCGTTCTACCCTCTTATTCATGCAAGACACAAAAGCACGTATCGCCCAAAATCTGGATGCCCAATTCGCCGAAATGGGATTTGCCATTCCCGGCGTGGATGCATTGCGTCAGGGTGCAGATGTCTCCTTACGCACACTTTACAAATACTATCCCAGCCGCGAGGCTATGATCACCGGCGCGTTAGAGTATCGCAATGAAGTATATCTAAGTTGGATTTCCGGCGGGCCACCATCGGGGCAAGCGCATATTCTGCACATCTTTCACCGTCTGGGCGAATGGCTGATCAAAGGGGCAAACAACGGATGTTTGTTCCTCAATGCTTTGGCAGCATACCCAGAGGTGTCCAGCGTGCGTCAGATGGCAGAACACCACAAAGAATGTGTTCGCGCAGAGTTTGCCCGCCGCCTGCACCATGTTGCACCAACCGTCGACGCCAATGCACTGGCTGAAACACTGCTGATCATCCACGAAGGCCAAACCGATACGGCCATGACACGCGATCCGAACACCGCCACAGATGCCGCGCTGAGATTGGCGCGCGCACTTTTGATTGCTGAAGGAATTCCTGAATGATCCCTGACACCATGCATGCTGTACAGCTGACCGGACATGGCGGTATTGACGCGCTTGTCTATCGCACTGACCTGCCTGTTCCCAAACCCAACGCGGGCGAGGTGCTGATCCGCGTGACCGCTGCCGGTATCAACAACACTGACATCAATACCCGCATCGGGTGGTACTCTAAAGCGGTGACCACCGACACCGAAGCCGGCGGTGCCGACGGATTTGAAACGGTCAATGATAACGACGCAAGTTGGTCCGGTATTCCGCTCAGCTTTCCTCGCATTCAAGGGGCCGATGCCTGTGGTGTGATAGAAGCCGTGGGCGATGGGGTGGATCCAAGTCGCATCGGGCAGCGCGTTCTGGTGCAAACCATCCAACCCATTCGTAACGGCAAACCCTTTACATGCATCACCTTTGGCAGCGAATGCGATGGAGGGTTTGCCCAATACACCGTGGCGAAATCCGAATTCACCCATGCCGTAAATTGCGACTGGTCTGATGCTGAACTTGCCTCTCTCCCTTGCGCCTATTCAACAGCCGAAAACATGTTGCACAGGGCCAATGTTTGCGCAGAACGCGTGCTGATCACAGGCGCATCGGGTGGGGTTGGATCGGCTGCGGTACAATTGTGCAAACGACGCGGCGCGACAGTGATTGCCATGTCCTCCCCTAACAAGGCCGACGACGTTTACGCCCTTGGTGCCGATCAAGTGTTGGATCGAAATGCAGATATTATTACCAAATTAGGCAGGAATAGTGTCGATATTGTCATTGATTTGGTAGCTGGTCCAAAATGGCCGGACCTGCTTGAGGTTCTGCGCCGGGGCGGACGATATGCCACCGCTGGTGCCATCGCAGGCCCCATCACGGAACTGGATGTACGCACGCTTTACCTCAAAGATTTGTCTCTGTTCGGCTCTACCTTTCAGGCAGACGAAGTGTTTCCGAATCTTGTCTCTTATGTGGAAAGAGGAGAAATCCGCCCAGCGCTGGCTGCAACCTATCCTCTGTCCGACATTGCCAAGGCGCAACAAGATTTTCTTGAGAAAAAGCACACCGGAAAACTGGTTCTAATTCCGCCGCAGGTAACGTCATGAAAATAGCAGAAATTCATATCTATCAGCACGACCTTCCAGTCAAAAACGGGCCATATACAATGGCCAATGCACAGGTTTGGGCGTTGGACACGACATTGGTCAAAATCGTCACTAACACAGGGCAAATCGGTTGGGGAGAGACCTGCCCCGTTGGTCCAACCTATGCCGAAGCTCACGCCAAAGGTGCCCGCGCCGCCCTGATGGAAATGGCACCGGGGTTGATCGGTGTAGAATGCCTTCCGCTCGCAATTCATCGTGCCATGAACGGTCTGTTGAATGGGCACAACTATGCCAAGGCCGCGATTGATATCGCCGTGCATGATGCCTTGGGCAAGGCGCTGAACATGTCGGTTGCCGATCTGTTGGGTGGCGCCGTCACCGATCGCGTGCCATCCTATTATGCAACTGGCGTCGGCACCCCAGACGACATTGCAAAACTGGCCCGTGCCAAACGTGACGAAGGATACCCCCGCCTGCAAATCAAGGTCGGAGGTCGCCCGGTTGAAATCGACATCGCTGTTCTGCGCAAAGTTTGGGAGGCCGTCGGTGGCACCGTGCGCTTGGCCGTGGATGGTAACCGGGGCTGGACCACACGCGATGCCCTGCGCGTCAGCCGCGAATGCGCCGACATTCCTTTCATCATGGAACAGCCCTGCAACACCATCGACGAGCTGCGCCAAATCCGCCCACAAATCCATCATGGCATGTACATGGACGAAAACGCCGTTGACCTGCCTACGGTAATCACTGCGACAGGCACCGGGTTGGTGGACGGCTTTGGCATGAAGGTCACCCGCATCGGCGGCCTGCATCCCATGACAACCTTTCGCAACATGTGTGAGGCGCGCAATCTGCCTCACACATGTGACGACAGCTGGGGCGGCGACATCATCGCCGCTGCCTGCACCCACGTTGGGGCCACAGTAAAACCCAATCTGCTTGAGGGGGTCTGGATTGCAGGCCCATATATTGAGGGGCATTATGATCATGAGTGCGGTGTGGAAGTCGTGGGCGGCCACATTGCCCTTCCCAAAGGTTCCGGCCTTGGCATCACCCCAGATGAAACCCTGTTTGGCGCACCTGTCGCATCCTTCTGAAGGCTTCTCATGAAAATCGCAAAGATCGACCTTTATCAACTTGATCTGCCCTATGCGGGCGGCACGTATGAATTGTCCGGTGGGCGCACCTACAGCAGCTTTGACGGCAGCTTTGTATGCATCACCACCGATTGCGGCATCGAAGGCTGGGGCGAATCCACCCCATTTGGTCCCAATTACATCGCCGCACATGGCTTGGGCGCTCGTTCAGGCATCACGGAAATCGCACCACACCTATTGGGCCGTGATCCCCGAGCGGTGGATCGCATCAATGACACGATGGATATGGCCTTAACCGGGCACAATCACGCCAAGGCCGCACTGGATGCCGCATGTTGGGACATCTTCGGAAAATCAGTAAACATGCCCGTCTGCGAATTGTTAGGCGGAGGGACTGGCCACCGCCTGCCAACCATTTCATCAATCTATGCAGGCTCGCCTGAGGATATGCGCGCCCGCATCGCATCACATCGCGCCAAAGGATACATGGGCCATTCTATCAAAGTAGGCGCAACACAGGCCGAAGGCGGTCCTGCATTGGACGCCGAGCGCATTGCCGCATCGCTGGCAGATCGCAAACCCGGTGAATTTTTCCTTGTGGATGCCAACGGTGGCCTGACACCAGAAACTGCCCTGCGCATGTTGCGCGCCCTGCCCGACGGGCTGGATTTCGCCCTAGAGGCCCCTTGCGCCACCTGGCGCGAAACCATGTCTTTACGGCAGCGATGCAATGTTCCGATTATTGTGGACGAGTTGGCCCAACTGGATGAAGACATCGCCCTAATTGTTGCCAATGACATGGCCGATGGCATTGGGTTGAAAATCACCAAGGCCGGGGGCCTTACCCATGCCCGCCGCCAACGTGACATGTGTCGAGCCGCAGGTCTCACGATGAGCGTTCAGGATACCGTAGGATCAACCATCGCCTTTGCCGCGATCACCCATTTGGGCGCAACCGTCCCAACCCATCTGTTACGCTGCATCCTTGATACCCGCGACATGGTCGCCCTTGAAACCGCACAATTTGACGCGCCGGTTCTGGATGGCGGCGTCCTGCCACCAAACGCGCCGGGACTGGGCATCACAATTAACCGTGCCCTTTTCCCAAAACCACTCGCCACATGGGAGGCATAATGGACTTCACCGGAAAAACAGCCCTCGTCACAGGTGCCGCTGGCGGTATCGGTCAGGCCATCACCCGCTTGCTGCGTGAACAAGGCGCCAAAGTTGCCGCTGCTGATCGCGACACATCCATGATTCAGGCGGATGCCCATCTGCCCGGTGACCTGCTGGATCCCACCTATGCCAACGTTCTACCCGCGCGGGCAGCAGAGGCACTTGGCGGGTTGGATATCGTTATCAACAATGCAGGTGTTATTACGCGTGGCTCTGTCACTGAAACGTCTGATGACGATTGGTCTCTTTCGCTTGGTGTCAACGTCGAGGCCCCCTTTCGCATCTGCCGCGCGGCCATTCCCATCATGGCACAAGGTGGCGGTGGCGCCATTGTCAACACGGCCTCGTGCTGGGGTCTGCGTCCCGGCCCCAATCATGCGGTTTACTGCATGACCAAGGCCGCCATCGCATCCCTCACCCAATGCATGGGGCATGACCATGCCCACCAAGGCATCCGCATCAATGCCGTCTGCCCGAATGAAGTGAATACTCCAATGTTGCGCAGCGGCTTTGAAAAACGTGGGTTTGATCCGGATACCGCTATTGCAGAACTCGGAAAAACTGTTCCGCTGGGGCGTATCGCAGAACCCGAAGACATTGCTGATGTGGTGCTGTTTCTTGCCTCAGACGCGGCGCGCTATATGTGCGGTACTTTGGTCGAAGTGAACGGAGGAAAACCCGTCACATGATACGCTTTGAAAACAAAGTCGCCCTTGTCACAGGTGGGCGCAGCGGCATTGGTCAGGCCATAGCCCAACGCCTGCGTGACGAAGGCGCTCATGTCTTTACCGCCCAGCGCGGAGAAGATCTAGATTTCGACTCTATTCCTGCGAATTTCGATAATTTCAGCACCCCTAGTCAGGTGATAAATACGCTGATTGAACAAGCCGGAAAGCTCGACATATTGGTGAATAATGCTGGCATGATGCAAGAGGCACCCATCGAAGATATGTCCGTTGATGATTGGCAGCGCTCTCTGGCCGTCAACCTCACAGCGCCTTTCCTGCTGATACAAGCAGCCCTGCCACATCTGCGTAAAACCCGCGGCAATATCGTCAACATAGGCTCTATAGAAGGGCTTGGCAGCAACCCAGGGCACGCTGCCTATTGTGCGTCCAAAGCAGGTCTGCACGGCCTGACCCGCGCCGTCGCAGTGGACCATGGCCACGAGGGCATTCGATGCAACGCGGTGGCGCCGGGCTGGATTGACACAGACCTGAACGTCGACTTCATAGACAGCATGGACGACCCCGCAGCCTTTCGCCGCGATATCGGGAAAATCCACCCTGTTAACCGCACAGGCCACCCCAAAGAAGTCGCCGCACTGGTTGCCTTTCTCGCCGCCGAAGAATCCGCTTTCATCACAGGGCAAATCTATACTGTCGATGGTGGTCGCATGGCAAAACTAAGCCTTCCATAAACCGCTTTTTCTCAGGACTATAACCCGGGCCGCCCACTCCCAGCGAAGAAGGACCATAAGGGACTGATGAGCGGTACCGGATCACTCCTTACCTGACCGCCACTCTTTCCACATCAAATATGTATTGGCCCCCAACGCCGCAAATGGCTCTGGTGGCAACTTCACTGGCGCATCCTGCCCAAGGAAGTGATCCGCAATGTCAGACTTGCCTTGCGTCACAAGTTCCGCCACGCCCATCCCCTGCAACGTCCCTCGTGCGGTTCCCAGACCATTTTGACAACAGGCTGCAAACACACCTTCATCCAACTCACCAAACGCAGCGACACCATTGCGGCTTAAACACAGCATGCCGCCCCAGCGATGCTCCATCTTCACATCCGGCAAATGGGGAAAGCGTTCTTTGAATTTGCGATCATGAACCCACCCGGCGTTGCGCAACCTGATATGCGTGCTTTCGATCGACGGATGAAAACTCGAACACGTTCGGATCAATATACGATCCCCATAACTTCCCGAGATTCGTCGTACTGAGGTGCCCAGTGGATCAGCGGGTGTTACCCCCCAACACGCCTGTCCCCCCAAAACCTTGATCTCTTCTGCGTTCAGCGGTGCCGTCATCGAGGCATACAGACAAATATGCATCAAACGACGTTGAAAGAACCCAAAGCTTTCCACATGCCCATTGTTGGCCAGAATAATCTTGCCAGTCGACACTGTCGCCTTGGGTGTTTGGATCAACCAACCGCCTGTTTGTTTTTCAAACCCTGTGACGGGGCTGTTTTCATATACATTCACCTTTGAGGTCAAATCCGATGACAGCGCCCGAATATAGCCAGCTGGCTGCAACATCACCGTCCCCGGCGTGTAAAGCCCGGACGTATAATGCGGACTACCTGTCAGCTCTCTAACCTGTTTTTGATCCATCAAGGTGTGGCTTTCACCCAACCGGCCCAAATGTCCAGCATAGTCCCGATTGTGCCTATCACCGGCAGGTGTTGCAGCTGCGTTGATCTTACCGCTTGGATCAAACACCTCGTCGCTTAACCCGCTCTCGGTCGCAAACTCTTGGGCAAAGCCAATGGCACGGCGATTCAACGAAATCGTCGCCCGGTCAGCATCCAACCCATCCCCGGCATAATTGTCCGATGACAGATCATGCGGCAAGTCGATCATGAACCCCGAGTTGCGCCCGGCCGAACTTTCGGCGAATCTTCCAGCTTCTAGCACGACTACCTTCAGAGAAGGATCAATCTGATGCAACCGGCGTGCAGCGCTCAGGCCCGCGAACCCGCCGCCAACAATGGTGACATCAGCGGTTTGTGGGTTTTCCAGAACGGGCAGACTATTTTGAGTCGGCAGGATGGCATTCCACCCGGCCGCACCCAGTTGCCGCGGTAATTTTTTGGCCGTGTAGGTCGTCACTCCACCGCCTCATCTGCATCATCCGCTAAATCAATCCAGATGGTTTTCAGTTGCGTGTACTGATCATGTGCGTGAACTGAATTGTCACGCCCCCCAAATCCGGATTGTTTAAATCCACCAAATGGTGTGGTGATGTCACCTTCGCCAAAACTGTTAACAGTCACTGTTCCGGCTCGAATGGCACGTGCACCGCGAATGGCGCGTTTGACATTTGAGGTAAAGATCGACGCAGCCAAACCATATTGAGTGTCATTAGCTATGGCGATTGCCTCATCAAAACTGGCCACTTCGATCACGGACAAGACTGGGCCGAAAATTTCGTCGCGCGCCAGTTGGTGATCATTTCCAGAAACCTCAACAACCGTTGCCTCGACATGAGTGCCGCCATGCGCCGCGCCCCCCAGAACGACGTTCTCCGCCTTGTCCAGATACCCGCAGACCTTGTCAAAATGCGCTTTGGATACAAGTGCGCCCATCCGGGTTTCCGGGTCCAACGGATCACCAACATTCCAGTGGCGGGCATGTGCGGTGATGCGATCCAACAGCTCTGCCTTTACATTTTTGTGCACGATCAAACGCGACGTGGCGGAACAGTTTTCCCCCATATTCCAGAACGCGCCATTGACGATATGCTGAGCAACCATATCGATGTTTTCAGCATCATCCATCACGACACAAGGGTTCTTGCCCCCCATTTCCAGAACGACTTCTTTGGCGTTGCTTTCTGCAGAATACGTCAGGAATCGTTTGCCAGTCACAGTGGACCCCGTGAAAGACACCATGTCGATATCCATGTGGCGACCGATGGGTTCACCCACCTCGGCGCCACCACCTGTAACGACATTCAGAACGCCCTTGGGCAATCCGGCCTCTGCCGCCAGTTCCGCCACGCGCAACGCCGTCAAAGAGGTTTCTTCGGCAGGTTTCACCACCACCGAACAACCGGCCGCCAGCGCAGGGCCGATTTTCCATGCCAGCATCAACAATGGAAAATTCCAAGGCAGCACGAGTCCAACCACGCCAATAGGTTCACGCACCACCATGGCGATATGGTCATCAGATGCAGGGCTGACCTGATCGTAAATCTTGTCGATCGCCTCGGCATGCCATTTCAGACAATGGATGGTTTCTGGAATGTCCACGATTTCACAATCAAGAATGGTTTTACCACTGTCGATGCTTTCCATCACGGCCAATTCACGCGCATTGCGTGTCAGCAATTTGCACAGACGGATCAGCACATCCTTACGCGCGGACGGGTGCATACGGCTCCAACGACCATCCTCAAACGCCTCGCGGGCCTTGGCGACAGCAAAATCCACGTCGCCCTGATCGCAGGCCGCAACCTCTGCCAGCTTTGCGCCCGTGGCCGGGTTCACGGTTGTGAATGTCTTGCCCGACGCCGCCGGACGATACCCGCCATCGATATAGGCATTGGTCGGCAAAATCAGATCGGCGGCGATGGCTGCGTATTCTTCTTGGGTCAACAGGTCCATGTCTCTTATCCTTCTGCCTGAATGTCTGCGATGGTCTTTTTCAAAACGCGGATCACCTGTTCCAGCGCCCGTTTGTCATCTTTATTCAACCCCTTTAGCGGCGGGCGCATTGGGCCGGTGTCGATGCCGGTCATGGTGACACCATGTTTGATGCATTGGATGAACTTACCGCCCTGTTCCAACACGCGCATCAGTGGCATCATTGCCGACATGATGCGACGTCCTTTGTCAAAGTTTCCTTCGACAGCACAGGCCTGATACAGCGCAACATGTTCTTCTGGCAAAAAGTTGGATCCTCCGCAAACCCAGCTGCGCGCGCCCCATGCAAAGAATTCCAACGCCTGATCATCCATGCCACATGACATCTGAATATGCGGATAATCCCGCGCCAACAAATGCACGCGATTGATGTCACCAGAGCTTTCCTTGATTGCGCAAATATTGCGACTGCGACCGACGCGATCCAGAAACTCCTCACCCATGTGCACGCCCATGCGGCCAGGATAGTTATAGAGCATCACAGGCAAGTTCGCCGCTTTATCAATCGCCAGGGCATTCAGTGCATTTTCACGCTCAGTTGGCACAGAATACGGCGGGGTTGCCAACAAAATCGCATCGGCCCCCATGTCCCGCGCGCCTGTGGCCAACGCCATGGAATCCGGTGTCATCATCGCGCCGGTGCCTACAATCAGCGGCAAACGTCCCTTAGTTTGATCTTTCGTGAACCGTGCAATTTCAAGGCGCTCCTGAACAGTCTGCGCATAGTTCTCACCGGTCGAACCACCTGAAATCAGGCCATTCACGCCTTTGTCTATCAGGTTCTCGATCACATCAGACAAAGCATCCCAATTGACACTTTGGTCCTCGTTAAAGGGGGTAACCACAGGGGTATATATCCCTTCGAATTTGAAAATCGGTGTCATGTTTTCCTCATGCTGAGTTCTGGCGCGAGACCGTACCCAATGGCACATCCAACCCCGCAGGCATTACAAAAAGTTCGATCTGATCTCGCGATAGATTCCAATGATCATCTGCCAAACGCGCAGCGGCGATGTCATCGCCTGCCTCAATCGCCGCAATGATGGCGTCGTGCTGATCCGATGCATCCGACACGTTACGCGCCATTCGATCATCGCGCGGGCGGTAAAACGTCATCGAAATACGGGCGTGGTCAATCAACAGACGTTGAAAGCTGGGCAAAAGATAAACGTTGTCCGCCATCTCTCCGGTGACTTCGTGAAATCGATTATTGGCCAGCGCGCGGTCTTCGGCTGATCCTGACCGAAGGGATGCCTTGAAATCCTCTTGCGCAGCCTTCAATTTCACAATCTGATCCGGACGCGCATTTTTGGCAGCCAAGCGCAAGACAGCCCCATAAATCATTGGGGCGGTCAGAAAGAAATCGCGCAAGCTGGTGTGGCTCATCTCAGAGACTCGCGCACCACGATTTTCGCGCAGATCAACATATCCTTCACCCGCCAACTGGCGAAACACTTCACGCAATGGAGTACGCGACAAAGCAAACTCATCTGAAAGCGCCGTTTCATCCAGATCACTTCCGGGGCGCAACGCCATCGTCAGGACACGTTGGCGAATCGCGTCATAAAGGGCTGTTTTCCTTGATTTAGAGTCTTCTTTCACAGAATTTCATTCTCTCGTTGGTGGGTGCATTTCACTGCTTCATTGCACAAAATACATTTTGTGTACAATTAATATTTGCAATTCACTAAATTTATTATAGGACAGGATTTCTTTCCTGATCTGCATTATATGCAGTCACGAATATCCTCCTACACTCGGCAGATGGCCATGCAACGCACCCAACACTTCGTTTTCCTTCTTGTTCAGGATTTTTCGCATATAGCGTTTTCCTGCGCGGTCGAACCATTGCGCATCGCCAATCTGGTGAGTGGTAAGGATTTGTATTCCTGGGCTTTCGCGTCTGAGAATGGGGAAACGGCCACCTGTTCAAACGGGTCCGTCACCTTGGTACATCATGATTTTGATGACATCCCCAAATGTGACCGCCTGTTTGTTTTGTCGGGCATTGATGTGGCCAAACATATAGATGCAAAACTGCTTGGCGCTATCCGCCGCGAACGCACCCGTACGGAAATTGGAGCCCTGTGTTCAGGGGCGCTTGTGTTGGCCAAGGCGGGGATGCTGGAAGGCTGTAAAGCCGCAATCCACTGGCAATTTCACGACGGATTCATGGAAGAATTCCCAGAGATCAATCTGGTCAGCAATGTCTTCGTCGCAGATGATAAATACATCACTGCATCGGGTGGCACCGCAACAGCAGATCTGATCTTGCACATGATTGAAACCACTCACGGCGCAGACCTTGCCATCGAAGTGGCCGACCAGATGGTCTACAACGCCGTCCGTGATGCAAGTGCCGAACAACGCGTATCACTGCAATCTCGCAAGGGCATCCGCAACCCCCACCTGACGCGCGCCATTCAGATCATGACAGACAACATTGAAACGCCAATGTCGCCCGCATTGATCGCCGAAGACATCGGCATTTCCACGCGACAGCTGGAACGCCTATTTGGGAGGCACCTGAATTGTTCACCAAAAAAATACTATGTGGATCTCCGCCTGCATCGTGCGCGTAATCTGCTGATACAGACGGAAAAATCAGTCACAGAAATCGCTTTTGCCAGCGGCTTTGAAAGCCCCGGACATTTCGCCCGGGTGTATCGTGCACAATTTGGCATCACGCCAACACAGCAGCAAAACAAGATCACTTGACCGGAAAGGCAACCCGGAACTGAACCGTTTCCATACCCGGGTTGGTGCTGTCCAACCCTGCGTTTGATCGATGATCATAACTTAGGCCGTAACGAACGCCATTTCGGGCCTCCCAGCCCAGCTCGATCCCCGAACGAAATTCAATAACATGACCCAAATCTGGTCCGTCGCCTTCGGCATACAGCCCTTGCATAGCGTGCAATTGCATGTAGGTGCGTGGCGAAAATTGATATGTCCAATTGGCACCGAAGCCGATCCAAGCAGATCCATCAGTGGTAACAGAAGCGCCAATCACCGGTTGAAACGGCCCGAACGCATGCCCAAGTTCGTAGCGAACATAAATTTCTTCGCTGATGCTGTTTTCTTGAAACTGAACATCGCCAGCGGAAATTGCAAATCGCGCTTGTTGGTCGTTACGCGCCAAACATCCATCGTTTCCGCAATGCGACAGACCCATATCAGTCAAGCCTGCAATCAAAAACAAAACCCCAAATGTACCGTCCATCGTCATCCCCTAATGATTCTTGGCAAGTCTACTCAATGGATTAGGACCTGCATAGGAAACAAATTTGCACGTCAATATGTGCATTTCATGCGCAACAATTTCGCATCACCTTCCAAAAATGCGTTTCGTCCACGCACGCAGTCAGATTTTAGTTGACCGAATTACCGCACTGGGATTGTGATCACTCAGAAACATCAACTTCGGCAAGCTTCGCAACTTGCCCACATGAAAGTAAAGCCATGCAACGCAAGCTGTTGGTCATCGTGTTGGACGGGGTTCCATGGAAAAACTGGAACCTGTTTGGCAACCTCGAAGGATGGGTGGATTCAGGCGAGGCCCGCAAATGGAAGATGCGCTCTGTGCTGCCCTCCACCTCGGCAAGCTGTTATGCCTCTATTCACACAGGTGTTGCCCCTGCGGCGCATGGGGTGACGGGAAACGACAACGTTTTTCGTATCAATATGCCCGACATCTTCAGCGAACTGCGCAAGGCTGGCAGCAAGACCGGGGCGGTGACGCATTCCTTTTGGTCAGAGTTTTTCAATCGCTCGCCTTTTGATCCGGTGCACGATCTGGAATATGATGAACCTGACAGTGACACGATCAACCACGGCCGCTTTCACACGATGAGCGGGTACAATATGATCAATCAGGCCACCCCGGCGGATGCCGATCTGTTTGCCACGCTCACCATGTTGACCGAACGATTTGGCATTGATTACGGCATCCTGCACACCTGCACACTGGATTCCCTTGGCCATCGCTTCCGGCATGATTGCTATGAAATGGACAATTCCATTTTTCACCTTGATGAAAAGCTTGCGCAATACATCACACGTTGGCGCAATGCCGGGTATGAGATCATTGTCACCGCAGATCACGGCCAAAACGACCGGGGCCACCATGGCGGCCGCAGTACCGAAGAACAGGATTTCGCGTTTTACTATTTTGGGGATGCCGAAGGACCAGAAGCCGATACCCTGCTGGACCAACGCCAGTTGGCCCCAACAGTATTACGCCTGATGGGGGCAGATATTCCTGACACCATGCAGGCCGAACCATTCCTGCGTCTGCCTTAAGGCAACGGTTTGGTCTGATACAAACGCACCTTCAGCCCGCCATGTGGCACGGGCGGGCCGGGGGGCAAAAAGGGCAATCCCGTCGCGCGGGCAAGTCCGCCTTCGGTGGTTACAATTCCCACGCGCCAGCCAGAAAATCTCTCGGCGAATACCTTTCCCATTGATCCATGCAGCGCATACAGCAGCTTTTTGTTTCCGATGCGCGCACCATATGGCGGGTTGATGATAACCAATCCGGGCGGGCCGTCTGGCCGTTCCACATCGCCAACGGCGCAATTGTGGAAATTGGTGCGCTCTGAAACCCCGGCACGTTCGGCGTTGGCCGTAGCCATGCGGATGGCGCCGGTGTCACGATCTGACCCGAAAAATCGCGCGTTAGGCTCTGTTCTTGGCCCCATGCGACGCAAATCAGCAAAGGTCGACGCATCAAAGGACGCAAAACTTTCAAAGGCAAAGTTGCGCGAGCGTCCCGCCTGCATCCCTGTCGCAATCTCTGCTGCTTCAATTGGGAATGTTCCTGATCCGCACATCGGATCCAATACGGGCTCTTGTCCCGTATACCCGCAGGACCGCAAAAACAGCGCAGCCAAGGTTTCACGCATAGGAGCCTTGCCCACCGCCTCTTTGTGGCCGCGTTTGTGCAAGGATTCACCTGAGGTGTCCAAACTGATGGTACAGAAATTGTCTTCGATGCGCACCTTCACACACAGCGCAGCATCTTTTGCCACCTCGACCTTAAGCTCCTCACGCAGCGCGGTTTCAATACGTTGTGTGGCTGCCCCAGCATGATAGATTTTCGAACGCCGACAGGTCACTTCGACCCGCACAGGCACATCAGAACGCAAGGTCTTGGCCCATGGGAATTTGCGCGATCGTTTATCAAGCTGCGCAAGATGGAACACAGGAAAGGCCCCAAGGCGCACCAGCACCCGCGTCGCACCGCGCAATTCCAAATTCGCGCGCCAGATGTCCGGCCATGTGCCTGTCATCTCGACCCCACCGGGCACAGCCGTTGCATCCGCAAACCCGGTCTCTTGCGCCTCGGCGCACAGCATATCCTCTAGCCCAGGAAAGGCCGTCAGAAACACATCCATTTTATCTGTATTTTCCATTAGGCCTGCATAGCTGGCCGCGCATCCCAAGTAAAACCCGGAACACATAAAAGAATGGGGTCGCGGAAATCACCCGCGACCCCAAAGATTTATCCCAGAACTGTTTTCACAGCCCGCGCAGTAGCAGCGACGATTGTGTCTGCCTCTTCTCGGGTCAGACAGAACGGCGGCGCAAAGCCAAGAATATCGCCCTGTGGCATGGCCCGCGCAATGACCTTATCCTGTTTCAGCAATGTCGCCGATACCTGTGGGCCGATCTTATCCGCCGCATCAAAGAACGTACGGCTGTCACGGTCTTTTACGAACTCCACCGCACACAGCATGCCTTCGCCCCGAATATCGCCAACATGCACATGATCGCCCAGCGCATCCTGCATTGCCTGATTAAGATAAGCCCCGACCGACCCTGCATTGGTCACCAAATCCAGCTTGTCAATTAGCGCAAGGTTTGCCACCCCGGCCGCGGCCCCAATGGGGTGCGCCGAATAGGTCCAGCCGTGGCCAATGGCCCCGTTTTCATCCGTACCCTGCTCTAGCACCTTCCAGACCTTGTCGGAAATAATCGACCCTGACAAAGGCGCATATGCCGATGTCAAACCCTTGGCGATGGTGATAACGTCCGGCTCCATCCCGTAATGATCGGACCCAAACATCGTACCCAAACGACCAAATCCGGTCACAACCTCATCGGCCACCAACAAGATGTCATGCTTTTGCAGTACAGCCTGAATGGCCTGCCAATATCCGGCAGGCGGCGGCACAATGCCGCCAGTGCCCAGCACAGGTTCACCAATAAAGGCGGCGATATTGTCGGCACCTTCACGTGCGATCAACGCCTCAAGCTCGGCCACGCAATGGGCGACGAATTGTTCCTCCGTCTGATCAAGATCATCGCGGCGGAAATAATACGGCGCTTCGGTGTGGATAACCTGATCCACGGGTAAATCGAATTTCTTGTGAAACAACTCCAATCCTGTCAACGAACCGGTCACAAGCCCCGACCCGTGATACCCACGCCAGCGGCTGATGATCTTTTTCTTTTCGGGGCGGCCAAGGATATTGTTGTAATACCAGATCAGTTTGACATTGGTTTCATTGGCATCCGATCCACCCAATCCAAAATACACCTTGGACATGTTTTTCGGCGCACGATCCAAGATCATCTTGGACAGGGTGATCGACGCCTCAGTGCCGTGTCCGACATAAGCGTGGTAATAGGCCAGCTCTTTGGCTTGTTCGCCAATTGCCTCAGCGATCTCTTGGCGGCCATAGCCCACATTCACGCAATACAGCCCGGCAAATGCATCCAACAATTTGTTGCCGTCACGATCCTCAATAAACACACCAGAGGCGGTTTTGATCACACGACTTGGGCTTTCGCCGCGCGCGTGTTGGGCCAGATGCGTGGAAGGATGAAAAAAGTTCTCTCGATCCCATTGGTCGAGTTGGTCGTTCTTTAGCATGGAATGCTCCTCTTGGGTTGCATCTCACCTTTATGCCGGAGCTCAGCGTGCAGATGGTTTGGTAAACGCGTGGATACAGAAACAGAATAGAGGCGTTTTGACCAGTGTTTGTCTCTGTTTATGTGGAAATTTTTAGCCTGATTGATCTGTCATGATCTGCACATCAGATGCCATATCTTTTGCCTTTCACTGTCAAATCCCCGATTTGCACGTCCTCACCCGTCATGATTTTGGCAAATATTGACATGTCCAAATTGCGGCCTGTGATGATTGTGCCAACAGGCCCGTTTGGCACAATTTTTCCGGCCAACACGGCTGCCTGCCCCACAACCGACGCCCCTTCGGCCACAATACGTTCCTCATAGAACATCACTTGCATGGCGTGGCGAATATCTTCCTCACTTACAAGGATCGTGTCATCCAACAGATCACGACACACCTGAAAGCTCAGTTTGTTTTGCAGACCAATGCCCCCACCCAGAGAATCCGCAAGGGATGGATATTCGCCCACTTCAACAGGGTGTCCGGCGCGGATGCTTTCATACATGGCAGCGCCACGATCCATGGTGATGCCGACAACCTTAATATCTGGGTTAATCGCCTTGGCGGCCATGGCAACTCCCGCGGCCAATCCACCGCCGGACAGTGGCACAAGGAGCATCGAAAGATCAGGCCGTGCCTCCAACATCTCAAGGCCAATGGTGCCCTGCCCGGCAATCACATGCGGGTCATCAAACGGGGATATTTCCACAAGCCCCTCTGCCACGCACAACCGTTGGCTTTCATACATCGCCTCATCCTGCGTGGTGCCAATAATGCGCACATCAGCACCCAGCGCACGAATACCATCAACCTTGGCCTGCGGCACCAATTCCGACATGCATATTACGGCCTTCATTCCACGACGGTTGGCGGCAAATGTCACCCCGCGCCCGTGATTTCCAGTGGAACAACAGGTCACGCCCTGAACATCATCCGGCAATGCCATCACCGCCGACATCGCCCCGCGCAACTTAAACGCGCCGATGGGCTGCATGGTTTCCATCTTCATCATGAAATCATGCCCCACATTTGCACTCATGAAAGGGGACGGTATGAAAGGCGTCTGATCTGCCACACCCCGAATGCGGTGTTGCGCGGCAAAGATGTCGGCCAGAGTGAAGGGCATTTCATACCTCGAATAAGAAATAAGGGTGGTATCTTGGCGCACAACACCACCGCATCCGATGCCTGTCAACACGCCCCCTTGCAAACGCATGTCGTTTCCTGACTGTTATTGCGGCGTAAATAGTTCAGAATGTGATGTAAAAAATCGTGTCACCTGTAAAGGTACAACACCATCGTCACCCCTAACCTTCGAGGTCTCCATGCCCCTGGACAAAGCCCCCTTTAGCAAAGCCGAATATGATCGACGCATCGCCAAGACCCGCCATGCCATGCAAGAGGCAGGCGTTGACCTCATGTTTGTCACCGATCCGTCAAATCAGGCGTGGCTGACAGGATATGACGGCTGGTCCTTTTATGTGCATCAGGGCGTATTGCTGCCAATGGAGGGAGAGCCGATTTGGTGGGGCCGTTACATGGATGCGCTTGGTGGGCGTCGGACGTGTTGGATGGATGTCGAAAATATTGTTGGGTATGCCGACAATTACGTGCAATCCACCGTGCGCCATCCGATGCAGGAGTTGGCCGGGCGTATCCGCGCACTTGGACTAGACAACCTGCGCATCGGCGTTGAGATGGAAAACTACTATTATTCTGCCAAGGCCCATGCGGTACTAATGGAAGAACTGCCAAACGCACAGATTGTGGACGCTACCGCGTTGGTGAATTGGCAACGGCTCATCAAATCCGACGAAGAGATTGATTTCATCCGCAAAGCCGCGCGCATTTCCGAAAAGGTGGTGCAGACAGCAATTGAAAAGGCCGAACCGGGCCTGCGCAAAAACGAATTGGTGGCGGAAATTTATCATGCTGGCCTGACTGGGGTAGACGATATTTGGGGGGATTATCCTGCAATTGTGCCGCTGACACCTTCGGGGCTTGATGCTACCGCCGCACATCTGACATGGGATGGTGCACCGATGAAATCAGGTGAGGCGACGTTCTTTGAATTGTCCGGCTGTTACCGCCGGTATCACGCGCCGCTGTGCCGCACGGTGTATCTGGGCAAGCCGCCCCAAGAAATGCTGGATGCCGAACAGGCACAGCTAGAGGGGATCGAGGCCGGTCTGGATGCGGCCCGCGCCGGCAATCGCACTTGTGACATCGCCAATGCCTTTTTGGGAGTTCTGGAAAAACACGGTATTCACCGCGAAGGGCGCTGTGGGTATCCCATCGGTCTCAGCTACCCTCCGGATTGGGGCGAGCGCACAGCATCCATCCGCACCGAAGATGAAACCGTCCTACAACCTGGTATGACCTTTCATTTCATGCCAGCCTTGTGGATGGACACATGGGGGCTCGAGACCACGGAAACCATCCTGATCACCGAAAGCGGTGCAGCCGAACCGATGTGCAATGTTGAACGCAAACTCTTTGTAAAGGATTGATGCGTGAACACTTTTGAAGACGCCAAGGCACTGTTGGCCGAACTGATCGCCTTTCCGACAGTCTCGACCGACAGCAACCTTGGCATGATCGATCATCTGGCCCAGCATCTGCGCGACGCTGGTGCCACGGTGGACATCTGGCATGATGGCACCGGCACCAAAGCCAATCTTTTTGCCACCATCGGCCCGGAAATTGATGGCGGCATCGTGCTCTCCGGGCATTCCGATGTTGTGCCAGTGGCCGATCAGGACTGGAGCACCAATCCATTTGAAATGGTGGAAAAAGACGGGTTGCTGTTTGGGCGCGGAACCTGCGACATGAAGGGGTTCATCGCCGCCGCTGTGGCCATGGCCCCACATTACGCCGCATTGAACCCTACGCGCCCGATTCACTTTGCTTTTACCTATGACGAGGAAATCGGCTGCTTTGGTGGGCGCGCCTTAGCGAAATCATTGCGCGACAAAGGCATCTCTCCAGCCGTCGCCCTCATTGGCGAACCCACCTCTATGCGCATCATCGAAGGGCATAAGGGCTGCTATGAGTACACCACCCACTTTACCGGGCTTGAAGGGCACGGATCAGGCCCGGACCTTGGCGTCAATGCTGTAGAATACGCGGTGCGTTACGTAGGAAAATTGCTGGATCTCAAAGAAGAGTTGAAAACCCGCACACCCACCAACAGCCGCTTTGATCCCCCATGGACCACTATCAACACCGGCGCCTTGACAGGGGGCGTTGCCCACAATGTCATCCCCGGCAAAGCCCGAATTGATTGGGAAATGCGCCCGGTTCAGAAATCAGACGCGGATCATGTCAAACAAGCATTACATCACTATTGCACGGATACGCTTTTGCCCGCGATGCAGGCCGTGCACCCAGACGCAGGCATTCAGACAGAAGTGATTGGCGAGGTCGACGGCCTTGTTCCCATGCAAGAAAACGAAGCCCGCAATTTGGTCGCGGAACTGACCGGAGCCAATGGCGCAGACCTTGTGCCCTTTGGCACCGAGGCAGGCATCTTTCAGGGATTAGGCATGAGCGTGGTCGTCTGCGGCCCTGGATCCATCGATCAGGCTCATAAACCGGATGAATATGTCGCCGTTGATCAAATGCAGCAATGTCTGGCAATGCTTGAACGCCTTGCATCAAAGTTGACCTGAGTATGTTTTGGAAAATCGCGCCTGTGCTTTTCGTCGTACTTTGGGCCGGGGGCTATAGCTTTGCCAAACTTGGGTTGGCGCACATCGAGCCATTGACCATGCTTGCTATTCGCTTTGGACTTGCAGCTGTTCTGTTACTTCCGCTCCTTGCAATTATGCGCCCCCCATTGCCGCGTGATCCTGCCCATTGGGGCGTCATGGCTCTCAGCGGACTGTTGTTGCAATGCGTGTATTTCGGGCTGGCCTATCTTGCGATGAAAAGCGGCATGAATGCAGGTGTTGCGGCCATCATCATGGCATTGCAACCGGCATTGGTCACTGTCCTGTCTCCTTTTGTCGGTGAGGCGCGCGGCCACCCTATTGTATGGGTCGGCCTGATTGTGGGGTTTGTAGGAGTCGGCATCACCGTACTGGATAGCACCAGCGGCACGACCCTTGTCGCAACCTTGTTGGCTTTCACGGCACTTTTGGGGATCACAGCGGCGACTCTGATGGAAAAACTACACACATATCGCACCGACCCAATCCTAGGCGGGTTAACGCAATACATCGTCGGAGCGGTCGTATTAACCCCCATTGCATTGCTGACCGAACATAACCCTATTGATTGGCATCCAAATTTGCTGATTTCGTTTGCCTATTTGGTCTTTGGAAATTCACTCATTTCTATCAGCCTTTATGTAGCTCTGGTCCAACGCGGCAGCGCAACCCAAGTGTCATCCCTATTGTTTCTGGTAACACCAGTGGCTCTTTTTTGGGCTTGGGTCATTCTGGGCGAACCCATTACGCAAAACACACTCTTTGGCTTTGCGCTTTGTCTTGGCGGCGTTTACATTGTGCAACGCTCCAACAAAATGTAATAGATTTTGATTTTCCAAAATTCTCTACATGGAAGAAATGATAGCGGGGCAAATCACTCAAGAAACTAGGCAGCTTGTTCTCGACCTATTGCATCGTAACATATACCGATTTTATGGGAGGTCTGTTTCAGAAATAGACCATTAGTTTTCGTGCCTGTGCCTCCAAATACACCATGCAGCACTCTGCAAATCTATTGATCTTGGGATACTATGGGCTAAAGGTTGATTCAAAGAGTATGCCCTCACCAAAACGCCGCTGGCCGTAAATTAAGAAAGATGAAAGATGAAAGACTCGAAGATAGTCATGGTGTTTGTAGGTATAGCAGTATCGCTTTGGTTACTTATTGCGCTCGCTGTATTTTTTCTCCCGAAAATCGGGTATGGGAAATTTCTAGAGCTAGTATTCATGACTCATCCAACCATAATTTTGTTTGCTGCCTTTCCATTAATATCAATGTACACGAAGGCTACTGACGAGCCTATGCCATATAAGAGGGCATTAAAAATATCGATTATGTCACTGGTGTTCTTACTGCCTCTGTACGTTGTTTCAGAAAGCATAAATGCTAACACGCTTTTTTCTACTTTGGGCGTCTCTGACCTCGTACAGGAAGGTGAGAGGAACTACGTTGTTTTCACCTATAGAGGAATCGCTTTGACAGTTTTCGGAGCTTTGGCAGGATTGGGATTTCTCTTTCCTGCTCAAGTAAGACTCAGACGGAAACAAGCTGGCATTAAATAATACGATTCCGCCTTCTATCGGAATCTACACTTTCATAGGACTTACCTTTCGCTAAGTTGTCACCCGTTGCAGGGGCTTGGCGAAAGGAACGACCAAGACGAACAACATAGCTCATAATAAGGTCAACTTTATCTCGATCCGAGATAGTTGCTCGCCTATCTCCTCCCCTGTCGGGTCTGGGTTGAATTGGTCATAGCGTTTTTGGGTTTCCTCGACATCTGTCGCCATAGTTCCTCAGTGCGGATTTCCGCGCCTGTCGAGCATGATAAACTTTTTGAATCGCCTCGGCCTAGCCCTATCGTCGCTCTATCTCCTGTCTTACTTCGGGCAAAAAATCATCTTCAATAATCCGATGGTCAAGTTTGCACCGGGCTATATCGACAGCGGAAAGTAAGCGTCCGGTCTGACTGCACTGACGCGGCATAGAGTGTGCTGATAGTGTCCACCATTGATAGTGGACATCTTGAGGGCAGATATGGCGGGCAAGAAGGGTCAGAAGAAGCGGTTCTGGTCGGATGAGGAGAAGATTTCGATCTGTGGGCAGACCTGCGCGCCGGGCGTTT
>CANLDA010000002.1 GCA_947489325.1 uncultured Paracoccaceae bacterium
ATCGATGCCCCAAGGTCTTCCTCTCGGCAATCGCCCTGGCTGCAACCGTCATATTCTGGTTATGAGTCCAGAGCCTAGGGGGCGTATCAGCCGTAATGCGCAACAGGCGTGCCGGCGATGGCTGCCATGTTCAGCAAACCGCGCGGGGTGATTGAGGGCGACACGATATGCGCCTTGTTGCCCATCCCCATCAGGAGAGGCCCAACCTCAAGCCCGTCAGCGCGCATTTTCAGGATATTGCGTACACCACTGGCCGCATCGGAATTTGCAAAAACCAATACATTTGCGGCCCCCTTGAGGCGGTTGCCGGGGAAGATGCGCTCGCGCAGTTCCGGATCAAGCGCGGCATCGACGTTCATTTCGCCTTCATATGAGAAATCACGATACTGGCTGTCCAGAATTTCAATGGCTGCCCGCATTCGATTTCCGGAATCGCTCTGGATATTGCCGAATTGTGATTGGCTGCACAGCGCAATAGAGGGCTCCAGACCAAAGCGGCGCACATGGCGCGCAGCCCCAATGATCGAATTGGCGATCTGTTCGGGTGTCGGCACAGTGTGCACGTGGGTGTCGGTGATAAACAGCGGTCCATCCTCAAGGATCATCATCGACAAGGCCCCTTGGGGTTCCAAGGATTGATCCCCCAACACCTGATTGACGTAGTTCAAATGCCAGCGATATTCGCCAAATGTGCCACAAATCAGACTGTCAGCATCATTGCGATGCACCATGATGGCACCAATTGCGGTGGTGTTGGTGCGCAAGACTGCCCGCGCGATGTCAGGGGTTACGCCCTGACGTGCCATCAATTGATGATAAGATGTCCAGTAATCGCGATAGCGCGAGTCATGTTCGGGGTTCACCAACTGGAAATCCCGACCAGGTCGCACGTTCAGGCCATAGCGTTCACAGCGTGCCTCTATCACATCGGGACGACCGATCAGAATCGGGGTTTCGGTGGTTTCTTCCAAAATTGCCTGTGCTGCACGCAACACGCGCTCATCCTCGCCCTCGGCAAAGACGATGCGGCGCGAGGCCACCGCGGCGGCCTCAAACACGGGGCGCATCAGAAGGGCGGATTTGAACACGGATTGGTTCAGTTTCTCTTTATACGCCTCAAGGCTTTTGATGGGTTTGGTAGCAACACCGGTTTCCATCGCGGCTTTGGCCACCGCTGCTGACACAACCCCAACAAGACGTGGATCAAACGGCTTTGGGATCAGATAATCCGCACCAAAGGTGAGGAATTCTCCCTTATAAGCCGCCGCTGCCTCGGCGCTTGTGGTGGCGCGGGCGAGTTCGGCAATGCCTTCGATACAGGCGATTTGCATCTGGTCGTTGATTTCCGTGGCTCCGACGTCCAACGCACCGCGGAAAATGAACGGAAAGCACAGCACATTGTTCACCTGATTGGGGAAATCGCTGCGCCCTGTGGCGATGATGGCATTCGGTGCCACCTTGCGCACCTCGTCAGGCATGATTTCGGGCGTTGGGTTAGCAAGTGCAAACACAATAGGGGAGTCGGTCATTTTGGCGACCATATCTGGCGTCAACACACCGGGGCCAGACAGGCCAAGGAACATATCCGCGCCTTCGATTACATCATCCAGCGTGCGCAAATCGCTTTTCTGGGCGTATTCGGCTTTTTGTGGGTTCATATCTTCGGCACGGCCCTCATAAACCAATCCGTTGATGTCACACAGCCAGACATTTTCGCGTTTTACACCCAGCTTCAGCAGCATATTCAGGCAGGCGATGCCGGCCGCACCACCACCGGTGGACACGATCTTAATATCTTCGAACTTCTTACCAACCACACGCAAGGCATTGGTGGCCGCCGCCCCAACAACAATGGCTGTACCGTGTTGGTCATCGTGAAATACCGGAATATTCATGCGTTCACGGCAGATTTTTTCGACGATGAAACAATCAGGAGCTTTGATGTCTTCTAGGTTGATGGCACCAAATGTCGGCCCCAAGGAACACACAATATCAGCAAGTTTTTCGGGGTCAGACTCGTCTACTTCGATGTCAAAACAGTCAATATTGGCGAATTTCTTGAACAGGACGGCCTTGCCCTCCATCACGGGTTTGCTGGCAAGCGCGCCGATGTTGCCCAGCCCCAAAACTGCGGTGCCATTGGTCACAACTGCAACCAAATTGCCCCGTGCCGTATAACGTGAAGCAGTGGCGGCATCATTTTTGATTTCAATACAGGCCTCTGCCACACCCGGAGAATAAGCACGCGACAAATCGCGCCCGTTGGCCATGGGTTTGGTGGCGCGGATCTCAAGCTTACCCGGCTTGGGAAATTCGTGATAATTCAATGCAGCCTGGCGTTGCGTTTCTTTGGATCCGTCCGACATATTATCCCTCATCTACAAGTGTAGTTTAGTATTAAACCATTTTAAAACGGTTTGAAACCGCCCCTTTGCAAGGTCTTTGCGACCCCTCTTGCATATCTTATCGGTGCGCCGCAGTCTTGCCTAATAACGTAAGGGAGAGATGAAGGTGAACGTCAGGGCCGAGTTTCGCTTGCCAACGCAGGAATTACGGGATGATATTCCCTTTTTTACCAAGCAGTTAAAAATGCGCATGGATATGATCTATCCGGCGGATGATCCGGCGGTTGCGGTGTTTTCCGGCCATGGGATTCGGATTCGTGTTGAAAGAGGTGCGCCAGAAGGGCCGGGATGCATCCGTATTCTGACCGATAATCCGGATGATTTTGCGGATGGGGCGCGTGTGCTGATTGCACCCAATGGCACAAGGGTCGAGATAGACGAGCTGAACCCGCCCCTGATATTGCCACCTACGCAACATTCCTTTGTGGTGCGGCGTCTGGCAGATCAGGCCCCTTGGGTGATTGGGCGCGCGGGCATGCAGTATCGCGATCTTGTGCCGGACCGACTGGGCGGGGCCATGATTGCCAGTCACATTCGCATTCCCGACGGTGGCCCGGTGCCTGACATGGTGCATTACCATAAGGTTGGCTTTCAGCTGATTTTTTGTGTGCATGGCTGGGTTGATGTTCTGTATGAGGATCAGGGCGGCATGCGGCGTCTGAATGCGGGGGATTGTTTTATCCAGCCGCCAGAGATCCGCCATCGCGTGTGCCATGCCTCTGATGATTTGCAGGTGATCGAAATTGGCGTGCCTGCTGAACATGTCACCGAGATTGATCACGACATGGCATTGCCCACGCCACATGACAGGCCGGATCGGGTTTGGGATGGGCAACGTTTTGTCCATTCTATTGTCCAAGACGCAAAATGGCGTGATTTCCGCCTGCCGGGGTTCATCTGTCGCGACACAACGATTGCCCATAATACCCAAAACGTGGCGGGTGTGCAGGTCGTGCGCAAAGGGCAGGGCGAATGTCCATGGTCCTGCCATGACAGCGACATTCACTTTACATTTGTAATGCAGGGCACGATGACATTGCAGGGCGAGGGGCGCGACCCTTTTGCCCTGACCACAGGGGATGCATTCGTGATCCCCCCTGCGATGATGACACGATATGCCGATATCTCTGATGACATAGAATTGCTTGAGGTCACATTGCCCGGCATATTTCAGACAAGGATGGACACATGAGCCTGAAAGACCAAGCCCTCGCCGTACGTGAAAACGCCTATGCGCCTTATTCCCGGTTCAAGGTGGGGGCGGCCATTCGATCCGAAAATGGTGTGGTGTACACAGGATGCAACGTCGAAAACGTGGCATATCCCGAAGGCACATGTGCCGAGGCCGGGGCAGTCGCCGCAATGGTCGCCGCTGGTGAAACTCGTCTAAGTGAAGTCTTCGTCATTGCGGACGCCCCATTACCAGTGTCGCCTTGCGGTGGATGTCGTCAGAAGCTGTCTGAATTTGGGGCAGGTGATGTAGCCGTCACCATGGCCAATCTGGATGGGGTGGAACGAACCATGACATTGGCTGAACTCATGCCCGGCGCATTTAGTGAGACCCATCTGGAGAACACCTGAATGGACGCCCGTGCCATTATTGCCAAGGTCCGGCAGGGGGATGCTCCCCTACAGGAGGAACTCGTGTGGTTTGCGCGTGGGTTGGCAGATCAATCCGTCAGCGATGCGCAGGCCGGGGCTTTTGCCATGGCGGTATGCTTGAATGGGTTGAGCGATGCGGGGCGCGCGGCCCTGACCTTGGCCATGCGTGATAGCGGTGAATGCTTGCACTGGAATGTGGACGCACCTGTGCTGGATAAACATTCCACCGGCGGCGTTGGTGATTGTGTGTCGCTTGTTTTGGCACCGGCGCTTGCGGTCTGCGGCGCTGTGGTTCCAATGATATCGGGACGCGGTTTGGGCCACACTGGCGGCACATTGGATAAAATGGAGTCAATCCCGGGACTTCGCGTGGATTTTAGCAATGCAGGATTTCGCCGTGTGTTGGATGCTGCTGGATGCGCCATCGTGTCAGCCTCGGCTGACGTTGCACCAGCAGACAAACGCCTCTATGCGATCCGTGACGTCACATCGACGGTTCAAAGCCTTGATTTGATCACCGCATCAATTTTATCCAAAAAACTCGCTGCTGGATTGGATGGGTTGGTTCTGGATGTGAAATGCGGGGCAGGGGCGTTTATGAAATCGCCACAGGATGCGCAGGCCTTGGCGCGTTCTTTGGTGGATACGGCCAATCATGCCGGATGTATCACGACAGCGGTTATTTCTGATATGAACCAGCCGCTTGCATCCTCATTGGGCAATGCGCTTGAGGTGACAGAGGTGATGCGCGTGCTGTGTGATGGCGCGACGGGGCCTTTGGTTGACCTTAGCGTTGTGTTGGGCGGGATTTTGTTGGCGCAAGCTGGTCTGTCTGATGGCACTGACACGGGCGAAGATATGATCCGAACAACACTGGCCGACGGCCGTGCAGCAGAGCAGTTTGGCAAGATGATATACGCCCAGGGCGGCCCGGTGCAGTTTGCCGAAAACTGGCGGCGCTTCTTACCCGAGGCCACAGTCATCCGAGAGATCACAGCCCCTGTTGATGGGTATATATCTGCGATTGATGGAGAGGCGCTAGGTCTGTGTGTCGTAGCCCTAGGCGGTGGGCGTCAAACCGAAACGGATGTGGTGGATCCGGCGGTTGGCTTATCCGATGTGGTGCGCCTTGGCCAATATGTACGCAAAGGTGAGCCTATGCTACGTATTCATGCCAGCCGCGAGGATAAGGCACGCGCGATCGAGGCTAATGTTTTATCTGCTATTCAGTTGGCGGATGTCCCTTCCAGTGATGCACCGCTCATTCTTGAGAGGATCACTTAATGGCGCGTGCCTTTCTGGTAGTGATGGATTCCGTGGGCATTGGTGGCGCGCCCGATGCGGACCTGTTTTTCAATGGCAATGTGCCTGATACGGGCGCGAACACTGTTGGGCACATCGCACAGGCCTGTGCTGCTGGATTGGCAGAAAATGGCCGCAGCGGCCTATTACATGCGCCGCATCTGGATGCCTTGGGGTTGGGCGCGGCATGTCGGTTGGCATCGGGTGAGAATACACCGGGATTGCGTGCTGAACCCACAGGGTTTTGGGCAGCTGCGCGTGAACACTCCATGGGGAAAGATACGCCGTCAGGTCATTGGGAACTCGCTGGGGTGCCGGTGCCTTGGGACTGGCATTATTTTCCTGATGAAACGCCCGCCTTTCCCGCTGATTTGTCAGACCATGTGGCGCGTGCAGCAGGAACCACAGATATTTTGGGCAATTGTCATGCCAGTGGAACGCAAATTATCGATGATTTAGGGGCCGAGCATCTGCGCACAGGTTGGCCGATATGTTACACCTCTGCCGACAGCGTTTTTCAGATCGCAGCGCATGAAGACGGGTTTGGTTTACAACGGCTTATCAGTCTTTGTGAAACCATGGCCCCTGTTCTGCACGAGATGAAAGTCGGGCGCGTGATTGCACGCCCCTTTGTTGGGCAAGAGGGAAATTTCAAGCGTACCACCAACCGGCGCGATTTTGCGATTGCACCACCTGCACCTGTATTGACCAATTGGGTGCAGGATGCCGGGCGGCGGGTTTATGGGCTTGGTAAGATCGGTGACATCTTTTCGATGCAAGGCATTGATGAACAGCGCAAAGGCAGTGATGCGGCCTTGATGACGCATCTGCACAACCTTGTAATGCAGGCCAAAGATGGTAGCCTGACATTTGCCAATTTTGTAGAATTTGACAGCGATTTTGGTCATCCGCGGGATGTGTCAGGTTATGCCTGCGCGTTGGAATGGTTTGATCGGGAAATCGGCGTCCTGTTGGGCAACTTACGCCCCGATGATTTGTTGATCATCACCGCCGATCATGGCAATGATCCAACTTGGCAAGGCTCTGATCATACGCGCGAACAAGTTCCTGTTTTATGTGCAGGCGTGGGAGCAGGGCAGGCCGGGTCCATCAATTTTACCGATGTGTCTGCAAGTGTGGCTGCCCATCTTGGGGTGCCGGCTCAGGGCCCCGGGAGGAGCTTTTTGTGAGCGACGTCAACTCAATTGTCGATCTGCCTAAGGTCGAACTACATCTACATCACGAAGGCGCAGCGCCACCGGGATTGATCCGGCAATTAGCCTTTGAAAAGAAGATCGATATTCATAAGGTATTTGCTGAGGATGGCGAATATGCGTTCCAAGATTTTGGGCATTTTCTACAGATCTATGAGGCGGCAACGTCGGTTCTGAAAACACCGGAGGATTATGCCCGTCTAACCAAAGCATTTCTTGAAGAATGCGCTGCAAACGGTTCTGTTTATACAGAAACATTTATTTCACCAGATTTCTGTGGAGGTGGTGATGTTGGGGCGTGGCAGGAATATCTCTTGGCCATTCGCGAAGCAGCAGATTTCTCCGAAAAACGACACGGCATCATCCTTAGGGGTGTTGTGACCTGTGTGCGTCATTTCGGGCCAGATCAGGCCAAGCGCGCCGCATTATGCGCGGCGGAAACCACAGGGGATTGGGTCGTTGGATTTGGTATGGGCGGCAATGAAGCGGTTGGTCATCAAGGCGATTTTTCCTGGTCCTTTGATTGCGCGCGCGAGGCGGGGCTACAGTTGACCACGCACGCGGGAGAGTTCGGCGGAGCCGAGAGTGTGCGCGAGGCCATTTCCGATCTGAACGTCTCGCGCATCGGCCACGGTGTGCGCGCGATCGAAGACATGTCGTTGGTGCAGGAACTGGCGGAGCGCGAGATCACGCTTGAGGTCTGTCCGGGGTCAAACGTGGTGCTGGGGCTGTATCCATCCCTAGATAAACATCCAATTGAACGCTTGCGCAGCGAGGGCGTGAAGGTCACCATATCCACCGACGACCCGCCGTTTTTCCGCACCACTTTGAGACGGGAATATGAGATTTTGCATGCGGCCTTTGGCTGGGACGCTGACATGTTCCGCGAGATCAATAAAACCGCCGCACAGGCGGCATTCTGTGATGAAGACACCCGCGCGCGGGTATTGAAGAGACTGGAGACCCCATGCGAAACCACCTGACCGTCGTTGATCATCCGCTTGTCCAACACAAGCTGACCATCATGCGTAAAACCGACACTTCCACCAGTGTATTTCGGCAATTACTTAAAGAAATCAGTCAATTATTGGCTTATGAGGTGACGCGCGAACTGCCTATGACCACGACCCGCATCAATACGCCGATGCAGGAAATGGACGCCCCTACGCTGGATGGGCGCAAGCTGGCTTTGGTGTCGATCTTGCGCGCGGGCAACGGGCTGCTGGATGGTATGTTGGATCTGATCCCTTCTGCGCGGGTTGGTTTTGTCGGGCTCTATCGAGACGAGGAAACCCTGAAGCCCGTGCAGTATTATTTCAAGGTACCTACTGAGTTAAATGACCGTTTGGCGATTGCTGTCGATCCGATGCTGGCAACTGGCAATTCTTCGGCGGCAGCGATTGATATGCTTAAAGAAGCAGGGGCCACCAATATTCGCTTTTTATGCCTGTTAGCTGCGCCTGAGGGAGTTGCGCGTATGAAAGAAGCGCACCCGGATGTGCCGATTGTAACAGCTGCGCTGGATGAACGCCTGAATGAAAAAGGATACATCATGCCCGGCCTTGGCGATGCAGGTGATCGGATGTTCGGCACCAAATAATCCAAGGTTTCATGCCTAGCTCGCGATAAATTGTGGCAATTTTGAGGCAAAAACGCTCTATGGGTGGTTTACTCATATGGCGTTTTGCCGCTATGCTTCCCCCATATATTGTGGGGGCACCATGAAAATAAAAAGAGCAGTTGCCGCCTCGATCATCGTTGCATCCCTTGGGGTGGCAGCAATGGTAGACGCGCAAACTTTACGTAATGCTGGCGGCCCGGCGGAATTTCCGCCCGCTTCCTTCAAGGGCAAACAATTCGTTGACAGTAATGGCTGCGTTTATGTGCGCGCAGGTGTGGATGGTGCCGTCAGTTGGGTGCCGCGGGTTTCGCGCAAACGCAAACAGTTGTGTGGGTACAAACCCAGCTTTGCCAAATCGCAAACCACGACACAGCCTGCTGCCAAGCTGGACAAAAACGTGGTGCAAATTGTGCCAGACCAACCGCTCACAGAAACGCCTGCCCCCAAACCCAAGGCAGTGGTCGCGGCACCAGCCCCGAAACCCAAGCCGCAACCCGTTGCAATACAACCCGCACCTGCCAAAAAGACCAAAAAGAAAATCGTGAAAAAGGCCGCGCAGAAGAAACCTGTGCAAATCGCACCAGCAGCCCCTGCGCCTGTTCAAAAACCGGTGGCCGCGATCCCAGCACCGCAACAACCCCGTGCTTCGGGTAATCAGTCACATTGCCGTGCAGGGTCTGCCATCAGTCAGCAATATTCTGGTGCAGGAAAACACAACATTCGGTGTGGTCCACAACAGGAATTGCCCTATACGCCGGGCACTGGAAATCCGACCTCGGATGCGCCTGTGTTCAAGTTTGATCGTCGCGGCGATCTGGGTGGTGCACGCATTATTGGCCAAGTTGTCCGTCGAGGTGAGGTTGGTCCCCACGTTCGGGTGATCCCGCGGCATGTGTTTGTGTCGCGCCAACTTGATCAGCCTGTTCCGACACCCCCACCGGGATATCGCTCGGTTTGGGATGATGATCGACTGAATCCGCGCCGTGCTGAGATGGATTTTGCCGGTATGGGACAGATGGAGCGTGTTTGGAAAAACCGCGTGCCTCTGAAATATCGCAAGGCCAAGCCACATAAATCCGGCAGCACCAAAGTGTTTGAGACCGCAGGTACACAGTCGGGCGCGATCCTTGCGACCACGTCACGCCCAGCGCAGAAATCCCTGCGTTTGGGGGGGCGCCTGCATGCACAGGTGAATGTTGCAGGAGGGGCTGCGCAGGCCCAAGCCATGGCGCGCGAAGTTAAGGCGCTAGGCCTGCCTGTACGTATCGGTAAATACAGCCGCAATGGCGCCGATCACCGCATGGTTTTGGCTGGCCCCTTTGCCAATGAGTCACAGCTTTCCGCCGCCTTGCAAAAGATGCAGTCCGCAGGATTTACGCAGGCAATCGCGCGGCGTTGAATATGATCTAATTGGCTATCTAATAGTGCCCGATGTTCACGCATCGGGCGTTTTTTATCCACCACAGATGTTTTGCAAGGCAACCCAATACCCGTCTTCCAGAACTTCACGCGGGGTGGCTTGAAAAGGGTCTGCTTCGATCAAGGGCAGGGTGGTTTCGCCAGATATATCCACGGCGTAAGCAAATGGAGAACTGCGCAGTTCGGCCACCTCAAAGGCGGCGATCAGGTCAGTCTCTGGTATTTTGTGAACGGGTTGGCGCAATAGGTGCTCTGCCCCTACGCGCAATGCATCATCATTGATATTGCCCGTTGTCAGCAATTTGAAACTTGTTGTGATGCCATTATTTTCCAACACAATGCGCAGGGGATCGTTTTGAATGGCCCGGGCGGTCTCGGTTACGATGAACCCGGCCACAACATCAGGGTCAATGTGATCTTCGACCAAAGCGCGGTTTAACAAGATGGTGCCACCGGGCAGGGCAATGGCGCGTTGGGGGCCGTCAGGCACAACCAGAAGCCTTTTCTGTCCTAATCGACGTGCCAGTTTCGCAAGGGCTATGTCACCATAAGTTTCTGAACAAGGGCGTCCCGTCAAGCGAACAATATGGGGCAATAATTGGTCACCGATCTCGGTACGTTTGACATCAGGTAGGGCAATGATCGTGTGGTTTAACAATGCCCCGGGCAACCAGAACACGGCCAATGCTGCCACGGATAATGCCGACATACCCACCGTTGCCAGGCGCAGGCGTCCGGGGCGTGGGCGGCCACGTTCAATCGCATTACGCAGCTTTTCGATAGCCTCGATCATTGCGGTTTCGTCGCCAGCAAATTCCAACGTTTCGCCGGGATCCCCATCAGGAAAATAGATCGCTGGTCGCACCCCCGGATTGACGCGTTTTACGGCAGGCAGCGACCAATGCGCCAACGGGCGGTCTTGCATGTCGGTAATGGTTAATGTGGCATCCCCAACAGACACAATCACATCACGACGTTGATCGTCTTGTGATGCACGCCAAAGCGCGCTGGCCTCAAGCCGGTCATATTTTTCAAGCGCTGTCATGGGGTGCGTCTGCTCTGCCTTGTTATGTGCGACAGATTAGCACGAGGAAAACCTAGGCGGCAATGTGCTTTACCAGAAATTGGTGGGGTTGCTATGCCACGCAATTGTGGTGCCAAGGTGTGATCCTGAAGCGCGTATTTAAGAGAAATGATACGCCCGCCGGATGAGACCCTGCGGGCGATAAGATGTTTTGCTTATAGAGCAGCGGCCAGTTTGCGCAGCTCGAACTTTTGAATTTTCCCGGTCGAGGTTTTTGGAAGTTCCTGAAAGATCACTTTCTTTGGGGCCTTAAAGCCAGCAAGCGTTTCGCGAGAAAAGGCGATGATGCTTGCCTCATCTGCCGAGGTGCCGGGTTTTAGTTCCACAAATGCGCAAGGTACTTCGCCCCATTTGTCATCCGGCTTGGCGACCACTGCGGCCAGCAGTACATCGGGGTGCCCCATCAGAACGCCCTCAACTTCGACTGAACTGATGTTTTCCCCACCTGAAATGATGATGTCCTTGGCGCGGTCCGCGATCTGGATATAGGTGTCCGGGTGCTGCACCGCGAGATCGCCAGAATTGAAATAGCCACCTTTAAACGCTTCAGCCGTGGCATCTGGATTCTTGAGATACCCTTTCATCACGCAATTGCCACGCAAGGCGATTTCGCCTTGGGTCTGGGCATCCATTGGCAAGACATTGTGGTCACTGTCGCGTACCACCGTAGGCTCCATCATGGGCATGGACACGCCTTGGCGGGATTTTTGCTTGGCGATACCGGCGTCATCCAGCCCGTCCCATTCAGCAGCTTTCCAGTAACATTCAGTGACGTGCCCATAGGTTTCTGTCAGGCCATAAACATGTGTCACATTAAAGCCCAACGCCTCGATCTTGGACAGGGTGGCGGGAGCTGGCGGCGCGCCTGCCGTGAAAACCTCGACCGTGTGGCTAAAATCGCGACGATCTTCATCTGTTGCATTCACCAGCATGTTCAAAACAATTGGGGCACCGCCAAAGTGGCTGACCTTTTCATCGGCAATGGCGTTATATATGTTCTGCGCACTGATGTCGCGACAACAGACCAACGTGCCACCCACCAACGGCATCAACCATGTGTGGTTCCAGCCATTGCAGTGAAACAGCGGCACAATCGTCAGGTACACAGGGTGCAGCACCATGCGCCAACTGATCACAGTGCCCATCGTCATAAGATACGCGCCACGGTGATGATAAACCACGCCCTTGGGGCGACCTGTGGTGCCAGAGGTATAGTTCAGCGCAAGGCTTTCCCATTCATCCTGTGGCAATATCCACTCAAAATCCACATCTCCGCTCTTCAGCAATGCATCATAGGTCATGTGGTTGCCGGACGCAGTCCAGCCTGCTTGGTCATCGGCGACCTCAATCAGAATGGGGGCAGGGCCTTCCATCGCCGCAATGGCGGCTTCGACCAATTCGCGAAACTGGGGATCAACCAGAACGGCCTTGGCCTCACCGTGATCAAAGATATAGCTGACAGTGCCAACATCCAGTCGGGTGTTGATGGTATTCAGCACCGCGCCACAAGCGGGCACGCCAAAATGGGCTTCTGCCTGTGCAGGTACATTGGGCAGAAGCGTGGCGACCACATCGCCTGACGCAATGCCAAGTTTGGCAAGACCCGAGGCCAATCGCGTGCAACGTTCATAATATTGCGCATAGGTTGCGCGATGCGCGCCATAGGACACAGCCAGATGATCGGGGAACACTTGAACGGCCCGTTGCAGATGTGAAAGCGGTGTCAGCGGTACAAAATTCGCAGGGTTTTTATCCAACCCTGTTTCGTCTTTCATCCAGCCCATTGCGGTCTCCCTAAAATTCTAATGTGTCAGGTCGGTTTTAGAACAGATTTAGCTCTCATCGTAAGTCACTGCATAACAAACCCGAATTTCTACGTATTTTTAAATGTCTGACAATTAAAGGGGTCACATGTCAAGACGCGACATTAATCGTCCAATGGCGGCAGCACTTACGATGATGGCAGCAATGTTTGTTGTTGGTTTTATTGACAACTATATTTCACGCATCGCGCAATCCCTTGGGGTTTGGCAGTTCCAGATGATGCGTGCGTGTCTTGCTCTGCCCTTGGTATTTTGTTTGTCATTACTAGGGTTTGGGACATTTTGGCCCAAACGCTGGCCCACGATCATGGCACGTAGCATGTGCATAGCGATTGCAATATCATTTTACTTTGCCTCCCTCAGTTTCATGCCTATTGCGCAGGCTGTCGCTGGGTTTTTCACCTCGCCGCTTTTTGTGCTGCTGATCAATGTCTTCGTGATGCGCCAACGAGTTGGCGTGTGGCGTGTTGGGGCGGTGCTGATTGGATTTGTGGGAATCATCTTGGTTCTGCAACCCGGCGGCGGTCAGTTTGATCTTTTGTTGCTGATGCCTGTCGCGGGCGGATTATTTAATGCGATTGGCATGGTGGCCACCCGAAGCTGGTGCGAAGATGAAAGTGCGGTGTCTCTGCTGGCGGGCTTTTTGCTGATGCAGGGGATTATGGGAGGGGTTGCCCTTGCAGTGCTGTCCTATGTTGCACCTGATGTGCCCGCTGGGGTCGATGGGTATCTGTTGCGGGGCTGGGTTTGGGATGTCATGCCCGTGATTTTGCCTGTGCTTTTGCAAGTTGTCGGCGTTGTTGTCGGGGTTGGCCTGGTGTTTCGGGCTTATCAGATGGAAGAGCCCAGTTTTGTGGCTGTGTTTGAATATTCCATCATGGTATTTGCGCCTTTCTTTGCCTGGGTGTTGTTTGGTCAGGGGCTTGGAATTGGGCAGGCCTTGGGCATTGCGATGATCATCGGGGCGGGTGTGATCATTGCGTTGCGGTCTGAACCCTCTGACGCCGCTAGCCAAGAACATGATGCTCCGGTAATCTGATCGCATGATCATTTCGCACGGGCGACGGTATATATTTGTGCATATTCCCAAGACGGGAGGAACGTCGCTTGCGTTGGCGTTAGAGGCGCGCGCGATGAAGGATGACATCATGTTGGGTGACACGCCAAAGGCGGTGAAACGCCGACGCCGTTTGCGCGATGTTCAAACCGCAGGGCGGTTGTGGAAACATTCTACTCTTACCGATATTGATGGATTGATTGAGACACAGGATTTCTCGGATTTCTTTTGCTTTACCCTTGTTAGAAACCCTTGGGATCGCATGGTCAGCTATTATCATTGGCTACAAGAGCAGAGCTTTGACCACCCGGCCGTGGGGCTTGCCAAAGATTTGGATTTTTCAAGTTTCCTGCATCACGCCCAAACCCGCGCCAGCCTGCAATCAAATCCAAGTGCGTCTTATATGACAGCGGCGGATGGGGGCGAATATTGCAACTCTTTCATACGCATAGAGTGCTTTGAAGAGGACGCAGACCCGTTATTTCAGCATCTGGGGTTTCGGTTTGATCTGCCTCACAGTAACCGATCGAACCGGCAAAAAGACTTTCGAGAATATTACAGCACACAGGATGTCGATATGCTGTCGAAACTCTGTGCCTCTGACATAGATCGCTTTGGGTATGGCTTTGAATAACGTTGATTGTATTTAAATTTGAATTAATTGGATGCATGAATATCGCTTGTCTCCGTGACGTGAACAATGCCGTAAAAGTTTCACATTCCCGACCCAGCATTTCCAAACTTATTGCCTCATCTGGAGAGGCTGCAACTTAGACGCGTACAGCGGAATGGGGATTTCGATGCTGGACAAAATTGGACAAGATCAACACATCATATCGGATCATACCGATCATACGATGCATTCTGTCACCATGGGGCTGGGCTTTGGTCTGGTCGAAGGAACACATATTGCCACAGGCGAAGGATGGACCGCGGTAGAGGATTTGCAGGTCGGCCAGCAGGCCCTGACCTTTGATGCGGGAATGCAAGAGATTACAGCGATTGTGCATGATGAGCTGTGGTCAGATGTCAGTGATTGTCCACCAGAATTGTACCCATTGTTCGTGCCTGCAAGTTTGATTGGCAACCGCGAGGACATGCTGGTTTTGCCCAATCAAGGTGTGATCATTGAAACCGATGTTGCGATGGACAAATGGGGGGATCCCTTTGCCGTTGTGCCAGGTGCCGCGCTGTTGGCAATGCCTGGGGTCCAACAGCAAGCCCCCTATGGGTCAGTTGAAGTGGTTAAACCTGTCTTTGCCGAGGATCAGGTGGTGTTTGCCGATCACGGCGCATTGGCCTTTTGCGAGGCGTTTTGGGGCGTATCCGCAGGCATTCTGCCGCGCAATGGTCTGGCCAGCAATTACAACATGCTGCCTTTGGATATTGCGCGCAGGTTAATCGAAATTGCAGTGTTGCAAGCCCACAAAACGCAAACTGAAATTCGCTTTGCTGCGGCGTGAACCTTAGGGACTGGTGGCTTTTGCCAAAGTTGCAAAGAGGGTGGCCGTTTCGCGCCTCACTCTACAGCTCTACGCCGGTGCCCTGCAAAACCCCGTGTTCCAGCGCATAACGGGTAAGGCCGGCGGTGGAACTGATGCCCAGTTTGCGTTTGATATTCTTACGGTGGGTTTCCACGGTCCGGACAGAAATATCAAGGTGACGCGCGACCTCTTTGTTGGATTTGCCCTGCGCCAGTTGCAACAGGATTGTTTGCTCGCGGCTGGTCAGTTGCTCGCGTGTTTCCCCATCCACTGGTTCAAGCGATCCCTTTGCGCCAGTACACAGATACCGTTCCCCCTGCATAACTGTATCAATCGCAGTTTTGATTTCATCCGTTGGAACGTCTTTTAGAATATATCCCCGTGCGCCATGGCTGAGCGCGGTCGAGATATATTCAGGGCTGTCATGCATCGACAGGATCAGGATGCGTAGATCAGGGGTGTCTTCCAGCAGGATTTCGGTGGCCGTCAGCCCACCGATGTCTGGCATGTTCAGGTCCATCAACACGACATCAGGGGCCAGCCCGCCGATTTTCTCAATTGCCTCGCGCCCATTGCACAGGGTCGCCAACACGGTGATGTCATCATAGCTTTCAAGGATTGCCTGAATACCTTCGGCGACCATCGGGTGGTCATCGACAATAACGACGCGAATGGGATCGCTCATGTTAGGGCCTTTCTGTCAGGAGAGGTGGTTTCGGGGGGCAGCATGTGGCTGAGTGGGATTTCTACAACAATGAGCGTGCCGGATTTGTCAGAAGACAGATGCAACGCCCCATCCAGTTGATCCACGCGTTCTTGCATATTGCGTAAGCCAAGCCCCCCTTGGAGAGAATTGGACTGAGGCAAGCCTTTGCCGTTGTCATGAATACGCAAGGTCGCCCCCTTTTTGTGGCCACGTATATCGATGGATACCTGTGTGGCTCCTGAATGGCGTTCAATATTGGTCATGGCCTCTTGGGCGATACGATAAAGCGCGATCTTTGCTTCTTGATCAAGGCGATTGCGAAACACCACCGTGTTGAAATCGGTTTGAATGCCGGTGCGGGTGGCAAAATCATCTGCCAAGGCCTTTAATGCGGGACCAAGGCCCAGATCGTCCAACACGCCGGGGCGCAAGTCACGGCTGATCCGGCGCACTTCTTGAATGGCGCCTGACAAGTGCTCCACACCTTTATCAAGGGTGTCCTGCGCGCGGGCGTCTCCTGCTTTAAGACGGCGACGCGCGCTATCCAATGCATACCGAACCCCAACCAATAACTGGCTGATTCCGTCGTGCAACTCGCGGGCCACGCGACCGCGCTCTTCCTCTTGGGCGTCAAACACGCGTTGCGTTAGCGCCTTAAGCTTGGCATCGGCCAAGCGACGTTCGCGGATGTTGATGAATAGGCCTGACAGAAAGACCAGCAACAACGCACCAAAGGTAATGGCCCCGATGTAAAGGAATGTACGTTGAACGCGAGCCTCGACCTCGGCACGGGCAGCGGCGACCGATGCCAGCACATCGTCAATAAAGACCCCTGTGCCCACAACCCATTTCCAATCTTGAAGCCCAATCACATAGGTGACCATACGCGCAGTTTCGCCAGTGCTGGGTTTGATCCAGTCGTAACTGTGATACCCGCCACCGGATCGCGCGATGCGCACCAGCTCGTCTGTGATAAGTATGTTATTCCGATCCATCAGCCCCATCCAGTTGCGATTGATCAGGTCGGTCTGACGTGGGCTGACCAGATTGGTGCCATCGTAATCAAACACAAAATAATACCCATCCTGCCCATACAGCATGGACGACAGGACCTGCGTCACCTCCAGCTTGGCGGCCTCATCATCGGGTGCCGCACGGCCATAGATGTTGATAAAGGCTGTGCGGGCAATCGACAGATAATTCTTAAGCTCAGCGCGCTTGGCCTCGATCAATTGAATTTCAAGTTGTCGGATTTCTCGGTCTGCCAATTGTCGGGATTGATTGGCCACAAGAACAGAAATCGCTGCCACCGCCAGAATAAGGGGCAGGGTGGCCAGCAGGAAAAGCTTTTGTCCATAGGACAGGCGAAGATGCGAAAACAGATGGCGCATGTTTGATTCGAATACGGCGGATTAAGAGCGATTCATAGAGCAGAGTCTGAAATTTCCGGTAAGTTACGAATGCTATACGCAGTAATACGGAGGAGATTTCGTATGTTTATACCCTGCGTTATCCCGATCTACGCAGAACTAGGTATTCCCTCACGGCGATGTGAAAGCTAGGGTTCAAGCATCTGAAACGATCCGCCCACCTGCCAAAAATTGCAGGAAGGGCTGAATAATTTCTGGGAGGAAACCTTTTATGGATCGTCGTTCTTTTCTAAAAACATCTGCGCTGGGCGGGACTGCTGCTGCGGCAACGACTCTGGCAGCACCTGCTTATGCACAAGGCAAACGCACGCTGACTATGGTCACATCTTGGGGCCGTGGTCTTGCAGGCGTGTTTGATGCCGCACAAAAATGTGCCGACAATATCACGCAAATGACCGATGGTAATTTGACCATTGAAGTCAAGGCCGCAGGCGAGCTTGTGGGCGCGTTTGAAGTGTTCGATGCTGTGACCGCGGGTCAGGCTGATATGTATCACGCGGCGGATTACTATTTTACTGGCCAGCACCCGGGCTATCAGTTCTTTACGGCGGCACCTTTTGGCGCGACTGCACAGGAATTTGTGAACTGGTATTACCATGGCGGCGGTCTGGGCTTTCATGACGAGCTGGGACAGATCTTTGGTCTGAAATCCTTTGTTGCTGGTAACACCGGCGCGCAAGCGGGCGGTTGGTTCCGCAAGGAAATCAACGGTCCTGAAGATTTCAACGGTTTGAAATTCCGCATGCCCGGCATGGGTGGTCAGGCGCTGGGCAAACTGGGCGCATCTATTCAGAACCTTCCGGGGGCAGAGGTGTATCAGGCGCTGGCATCTGGCGCGCTGGACGGCACCGAATGGATCGGCCCTTGGGCAGATGAAAAGGCTGGTTTCCAGGAAATCACCAAATACTACTATACTGCGGGCTTCCACGAGCCATGCGCAGGCTTGTCGCTGGCCACCAACCGCGATGTGTTTGACAGCCTGACACCCGGTCAGCAGAAAAGCATCGAGCTGGCTGCGGCGGAAGCGCACCAATGGAACCTTGCACAGTTCTTTAACAACAACGGTGCGGCGCTTCAGCGGTTGCAGGCCGGTGGTGTGAAGGTTCTGGAATTCCCAGACAGCGTTTGGGATGCCTTTGGTAAGGCGGCGCAGGAAACGCTGGACGAATACATGGATGACGAGTTGTTCGCGCGTATCCGCACCAGCCTTGCTGAAAGCACCAAAGCCTCTTCTGGTTGGTTGACACGCAGCGAAGGCGCTTATCGTGCGCAACGCGACCGCGTTCTGGGCTAAGGCTAAATGATACTGCCGGGTCCTCTGATTTCAGAGGGCTCGTGCATTTCATCCGACATTGGCGGGAACCGACCAATAAAGAAAGGATGTGGGGGCAATGCTGGACGCAGTTGTCTGGTTTTTCACAAATATAGGAATGGCATTCGTCAATCTGGGCTATGCGGTGACGCACCCGGCCGAATGGCTTTCGTGGTTGAATGGCTTAGACGGTCTAGAGGACAAGCAGGCGCTGATGCGTTTTGTCTATTATGGCGGCTCGGTCGAATTCTTTTTTACCATATTCACAATCTTTCTGGTGATTACAGCCATCGGGCTGTGGCGCAATGAGGTTATGTGGGGGTGCGTCCGCGTGCTGGAAGGGCTGGCCAATGGGCTGGGCCGTTTCTTTGCATGGGCGGGTTTGCTTATGGTGCTGCAACAGATCATCATCGTGTTTATGCAGCGCATCTTTACGGCAGCCGAAATTTCCTTTGGCTTTGGGTCAGTGCTGGCCCGGGACATCAGTTGGTGGGCCGAAGAACTAAAGTTTTATAACGCAATGATCGTGTGTATGTGCGCGACCTACACCTTTGTGCAGGGCGGACATGTGCGGGTTGACCTCGTGTATTCCGCCGTCAGCTATCGCACTAAAAAAGTGATCGATATGGTTGGCTCGCTCTTGTTCATGATGCCAGTGGCGGTGCTGACTTGGATGTATGGCTGGTTTTTCCTGTGGCGACATTTGATTGTGCCCAAGCCCTCGGCCAGTGACGGGTTGGACCGTCTTATCCTTAAGGCCCGTGCTTTGCGGTGGAATGTGGAAACCATCGGGTTTTCCCCCAACGGATTTGACGGGTATTTCCTTTTCAAAATCCTGCTGGTGTCTTTTGCGGGGCTCGTATTCTTGCATGGCATTGCCTTTTTCTTTCGCTCTTTTCTGGAATGGAAAGAGGGCGAAGCAAGCGAAGGCAAATATCTGGATCGCGACACTTTGGGTGCAGGCGAAGAAGCCTTTGAAGGCACACATTAATTATAGGGGCAGAAACCATGCTATTTGGACTTGATGGGGTCGAAGTCGGCCTGATTATCGTCTTTCTCTGCCTCTTCGGGGGCATCTTGTCAGGCTTTCCGGTGGCCTTTGCCATTGGTGGAGCCGGGATTATTTCCTTTGGCATTATTGCGGCGTTGGACAGTGGGGGCCTGTTGATCCATCAAGCGATCGACACGTCATCGGGAATGTATGCCGATCTGATGGCGCAGGGCGTTCGTGCCGACACCATATCCACTTTCCGATACCCGGATTTGCCGCGTATTGCCGAACCCGTTTTCAAAGGCGGTTGGGAATTGGCGCTGGATCGCAATCTGTCCTTCATCGTCAATCGCATGAATGAACGTGTTCTGGCGGGGCAGTCGATTGAGACGTTGCTGGCGGTGGTGATGTTTGTGCTGATGGGCATTACGTTGGAACGTTCCAAGATTGCCAATGATTTGCTGACCACTATGGCGCGGGTCTTTGGGCCGCTGCCGGGTGGGTTGGCTGTATCCGTGGTTGTTGTGGGGGCGTTTTTGGCGGCGTCGACTGGGATCGTGGGGGCCACGGTTGTCACGATGGGCTTGCTCAGCTTGCCAACCATGCTCAAGCACGGATATTCGCCGCAATTGGCCACAGGGGTGATTGCCGCCTCTGGTACGCTTGGGCAGATTATTCCACCTTCTATCGTGATCGTCTTGCTAGGTACTTTGGCGGGGGATTTGTATTCCGCCGCGCAAGAAAACCGAGCGCAAGTTGCTGGATGTAGCGATGCGCTGACCTATTTGGGGGAGCCTGCGGTCGTGTCGGTGGGGACGTTGTTTCAAGCCGCGCTTATCCCGGGGATCATGCTTGCGGTGCTTTATGCAGTTTATGCCTTTGGCTATGCATTGCTGAACCCGACAAAGGCACCTGCTGTAGAGATGGGGGCAACAAATTCCGAGGTTGTCACCCGCGCAGAAGGACTGTCTTGGTTCCTGTTTATTCCTGCAGCCTTGATTGGCGGCGTGATCATGATGGGGACGATGGGTATCGTCGGGTCTCAATCCGTGATTGTGGATAGCTATTCCGACGCTGGGAAAACCGCAAGCCTGCGTACCAATGTGGGTGAGCAATGTGCGGCCTCTATGATTGATTTGCATGGTCAGGACGTCTGGGATGCCGCAGTGGCGGAACAGGCAGCGATTGATGCCGCAGGTGGTGTCGTAGAAGCGCATGAGTTAACAGAGGAAGAGCGCGCAACTGCCTTGGCGGATAAAATCGCAAATGCCGCGCCCATCGGAACGGGACTTGCCATCGGATTTTTGATGCTGGCCCTGATCATGACAACAGCGCGGGGCGTGTCACCATCCAGCAATCCGTTGCCCTTATATGTGGGGCTAGCAGGTGTTGGTCTGGGGCTGTTGGCGGATGCCTTGCTGGTGTCTCCGATAACATCACCGGGCATAACAGTGCTGCTTATTGCCTTGCCGTTGGTGTTGGCTCTTTATGGGTGTCGCTATGCTGCGGGTTTGCTGGGTAAAAACGAGCTGTTGCGCGTGGTCTTCCCGCCGCTTGTTCTGATTGTTGCTGTGCTTGGGTCCATTCTTGGAGGGATCACCAACCCAACGCCTGCCGCCGCCCTTGGCGCAGGTGGGGCGATCATGCTGGCAGCTTACCGAAGGCTTCAGGATGAAGGTGGATCAGGTAAGATCATCATTCAGGCAACGTTCGCAATTATCATCATGATCCTTGTGGGCGTGAATTTCGATCTGCGTGTCAATCAGTCACAGGTCGGCCTTGAGAACTGGATCGCATTCTTTGTCGCAAAGGCGGCCTATCTTTATGCGATGTTTGGTATTCTTTATGGCTGTTGGGTTCTGATGCGAGGCAAAGTTCTGACGCCCATCGTGCGTGAAACTGCCAAAGTGACATCCATGGTGTTCACTATCCTTATTGGCTCGCAACTGTTGAACCTTGTGGTGATTTCCTTTGGAGGGGAACATTACATTCAAGGGTTCCTGAAATCCTTTGACAATGAGTTCACTGTTTTCCTGATCGTGATGCTGGTACTCTTTGTATTGGGGTTTGTGCTGGATTTCCTAGAGATCATCTACATCGTGATCCCGATTGTGGGGCCTGTGATTTATGGCGGCACGTTTGATCCCAAATGGGTGACAATTATGATCGCGGTGAATTTGCAAACCTCGTTCCTGACGCCACCCTTTGGCTTTGCGCTGTTTTATCTGCGCGGTGTTGCGCCCAAAGAGGTGACAACTGGGCACATTTACCGTGGTGTTGCGCCCTTTGTATTAATCCAGGTGGTAGGACTGGGGATTTTGTGGACGTTCCCATCCATTGTGACGATCCTGCCTGCCTTGATCCCAAATTAGGGAAAAGCGACCGACTACGACACTAGAAGGGGGCCACGTGGCCCCCTTTGCATTTTGCCGAGCACCTCTTAACGTGTCTGACCGGAGGAGGATGCATGACTCTGCCGGACTGGTGATGCACAGAGCATGCTCGTGCTGGGCACCGACCAAGACAGGCAGGCACCTTCAGGCTTTGGTGGGGCGGGTGTCTGGTAATGAAATGTTGGACACTTGCTCGGCGATGGGATCGGTAGACAGCGGATGCAGGCTTGAATCAAAATCTGCTTCTTTTGTGAATGGTGTCCATTCACCGCGATAGTAGACCTCAAGCCCGGAAAACCGCGCTTTGTATCCCATTTTTTCTGATCCCGGCACCCAATAACCCAAATAGACATAGGGCAGACCTGCCTCGCGTGCGATGTCGATGTGATCCAGAATGATATGTGTGCCCAAAGAGTGTTTGTGCAAATCAGGTTTGTAAAAACTGTAAACCATGCTGACCCCATCTTCGATAACATCGGTCAGGCACACGGCAGTCAATTCATTGCTGATAATGTCGGTATATTCTACCACCCGAGAACGGATCGGCGTTTCTTCGATCATTGCGGCGAATTCAAAGACATCCATGTCGGCCATGCCACCATCAGCGTGCCGTGTGTCTAGATATTCGCGAAACAAATCATATTGATCTTCGGTCGCCCAAGGCGAGGTCGCGCGGCGTTTCAGATGCGCGTTTCGCTTCAGTGTGCGCTTTTGGCTTTTGGAAGGAGTGAATTTGCTAACATCAATTCGTGCCGACAAACAGGCGGCACAATCAGTGCAAGATGGGCGGTAAAGCACGTTTTGCGACCGGCGAAATCCTTGATGCGAAAGGCTATCATTTAGGTTTTGCGCAAAGTCTCCTTGCAAAGACGTGAATAGCTTCCGCTCTAGTCGTCCCTCAAGATAAGGGCACGGTTGGGGTGCGGTTACATAGAACTGCGGAGACAGAGGCAAGGAGTGACGCATTGGGACTCTTAAAGGTTACGTCCGCCCAAGATAGCAACGCAAAGCGCATGCGCCAAGCCCCAGATGACATTCCACAATCAATTCCGTGCGCTACGGTTAATGACGACTGATCCCATGATGTGATCCGTCAAACCCTGTGCACGCTGAGTGATCAGCATTAAAACGATGGAAATGATCTGCAAGGGAAAGATCGCAAGAGAGATGGAAAAGCCCATCGTGTGTAGGAATGCGCCTGTCAGATCAAACCGGTCTCCTTGGGCATCACGCAGCTCAATTGCGAAAAATCGCATGCCCCATGTGGCCGACCCATTGGCGATTGTCACCACGCGATAGGCAAAGCCGACGATCAACATGAGGAATGGGAAAAACAGTAAACCAGTAAAGGCTGTGAAAGGCAGGATCAGCAGGCAGATCACAAAGGTCAGGACCGAATCCAATATCCACGCCAAGAGACGTTTCATGGGCACATCTGAATAAAACGCGGGCTGGCTGTGAGGATCAGGAAGAGGGGAGGCGTGCATTGTTATGACCTAAATGCCGTTTGGCCCCGATGTGCATCGGGACCAGTGGGAGGGTAAAAGACAGGGGGGATCAGGTTACGCCTGGATGGGTTCGGCGTCACTAATATTGTCGGCCTTTGTGGCGCGTTCGTTCATAAAGTCGTCAAACTCTGCCTTGTCTTTGGCATCACGCAGACGCTGCAAGAAATCTTCAAAGCTTTTTTGCTCGTTCTCAAGACGGCTGATGGTTTCATCGCGGTACGCATCAAAGGCCGAGTTGCCAGATGTGGGCATGCGGTGGCTATGGTGACGCGAATGGGCGCGGCGACAGGACTTTCCAAACATTTGTTTGCTCCAGATCATATAGAAGAGTAGGGCAAGGCCGACAGGCCAAAATACGATGAACGCAAGAACCATGGCAGCAATCCATGCGCCCTTGCCTTTATTGTCGAGCCACATCTCGGCGCGTGCAAACCATCCAATTGGGTCGACGGTAGGGGTGGCATTGGCGGCAAATGTCATTTCGATCTCCGTTTGTTAAAGTGATGTGAATGCCTTTCACATTAAATAGATCGTTACCTGAGGGATGGATTGCAAGAGTGTATGTAAAACTATTTTACATTAAGTTGAATTTCGAATTAAAAACAATTGGTTAGATTGGATAATTTATAAAAATCACCTGTGACAACATGTTTTGTCGCAGATCATTGACGATCGTCTGCGCACACAGCATGGTCAGGTCATGCATTTTTCTAATCAAATCACTCGCCTGCCAATCCCTTTTGACCCAGATCAGGGGGAGGATGTTCTTTCTCATCTGCCTGGACTGACTGGCGATCTTAAGATGTTGATGATGGGGGTGGCTGGATGCAGCCCTTATCTCAAGTCCTTGCTGATCAAGGAACATGTCTGGCTTGAGGACGCGTTGGAGGATCCGCAAGGTGCTATCACCCGTTTGTTTCATGCATTAAGCGAAACCGCACCGGATGAGGCACCCAAAGCGTTGCGTATGGGTAAGCGGCGGGTGGCTTTACTGACTGGCTTGGCAGATGTGGCCGGGGTGTGGCCCTTGGAACTGGTGACGGGTACGTTGACAGATTTTGCCGATCTTGCCTGTACAGTGGCGTTACGCGCCACATTGGGCGCAGAAATTCGACGCGGCAAATTGCCCGGCGCAACCGAGGCTGATCTGGAAGAGGCAGGCGGCATGGTTTGTCTGGCCATGGGCAAGATGGGCGCGCATGAATTGAATTACAGCAGTGATATTGATCTGATCTGCCTGTTTGATGAAACACGATTTGACCGCGATGATTTCCATGATGCCCGTGCAAGTTTCATACGCGCCACGCGCCGTATGGCGGCAATGTTGAATGATCCGACAGCGGATGGATATGTGTTTCGCACCGATCTGCGGCTGCGTCCTGATCCGGCGGTGACGCCTGTGTGCCTCGCGATGGAGGCGGCAGAGCGGTATTATGAAAGCCTTGGTCGCACATGGGAACGCGCAGCTTATATCAAGGCGCGTCCGGCTGCCGGCGATATTGGGGCAGGCGCGCGGTTTTTGAAATCCCTGAAGCCTTTTGTGTGGCGCAAGCATTTGGACTTTGCCGCCATTCAAGACGCACATGACATGCGCCTGCGTATTCGTGAACACAAAGGGTTGGGCGGCAGAATTGCGTTAAAGGGCCACAATATGAAACTGGGGCGTGGGGGTATTCGCGAGATCGAGTTTTTCACTCAGACCCGGCAAATCATTTCCGGCGGACGTGATGCTGAATTGCGTATTCGTGGTACTGTGCCTGCGTTGGCCATGTTGGCGAATAAAGGCTGGGTGCCCGAAGATGTTGCACAGAAACTTGCCACGCATTATCGGGCTCACCGAGAGGTGGAGCACCGCATTCAGATGATAAATGATGCCCAAACCCATGATTTGCCTCAAAGCGAAGAGGGCATCAAACGCATTGCCTGCCTGATGGGACAAGATGTGGAAGCGTTCCGCAAAGAGGTGTCAAGTCGGCTTGAAGAAGTGCACGAACTGACCGAAGGCTTTTTTGCACCTGATGCATCCCCACAAGAGACACAGTATGAGTTCGATCAAGAGATCATGCGCCGCTGGAAAACCTATCCGGCGATGCGTTCAGGGCGCGCGATGGAGATTTTCAACCGCTTACGACCGGAACTTTTGAACCGTTTGGCCAAAACGGCACATCCTCATCAGGCGCTTTTGGCATTGGACGGGTTTCTGGCGGGACTGCCTGCCGGGGTGCAGTTATTTTCCCTGTTTGAGGCCAACACGCAACTGATTGATTTGCTGGTGGATATTGTGGGCACAGCACCTGCATTGTCGCGGTATCTGTCACGCCACTCAGGGGTGTTTGATGCGGTGATTGGCGGGTCTTTCTTTACACCTTGGCCCGCGCAACAGACGTTGCAGGAGGAATTGTCTGCCATTCTGGCTGAGGAAGAGGATTATGAACGCAAGTTGGATGCCGCGCGGCGCTGGGGCAAGGAATGGCATTTTCGTGTCGGGGTGCATCATCTACGTGGCCTGATTGATGCGGCCGAAGCAGGCACCCACTACGCCGATCTTGCAGAGGCTTGTCTGACTGCGCTTTGGCCAGAGGTTGTTGCACAGTTCGCCATCAAACATGGTCCCATGCCGGGACGTGGCGCGATGGTGTTGGGGATGGGATCTCTTGGTGCGGGGCGGCTGAATGCGACCTCTGATCTGGACATCATTGTGATTTATGATGCGGATGGGGTGGAGTTTTCCGAAGGCCGTAAGCAACTGGCGGCACGCACCTATTATGCTCGCTTGACGCAGGCAATGGTGACGGCGGTCTCTGCCCCGATGTCAAAGGGGCGCCTTTATGAAATTGACATGCGTCTGCGCCCGTCGGGCACCCAAGGGCCGGTGGCCACGTCGCTTGCCTCGTTCAAGGATTATCAAATCAACAGGGCCTGGAGTTGGGAACATCTTGCGTTGACGCGCGCCCGCCCCGTCGCGGGTGAGGCTGACCTGATGCAAGAGGTAGAGGCATTTCGACAAGAGATTCTGACCACTTCACGCGATGAGGCAACCTTACGCGCAGAGGTACAAGAGATGCGTGACCGGATTGCCGCCGCGAAAACTGCCCAAAGCGTATGGGATGCAAAGATCGGCCCCGGTCGTATGCAGGACATAGAGCTTTTGTCCCAAACTGCCGCCTTGTTGGCCAAGGATGCAGGACGCACCACCGAGGCAGCATTTCAAGCCGGTGTCGAAAACGGATGGCTGGATGCCGCAGAAGGCGCAGCCTTGATGCAGACCTATGCGCTTTGGTGGAAGGTGCAGGTTGCGGCAAAACTGCTGAGTGAGACCGATTTTCAAAATGAGGACATCGGTGTGGGCGGTGCAGGCTATATGATCCGGGAAACTGGGGCAAAGACGCTTGAAGAACTGGTGGGCATGCTGCGAACTGCGACGGAAACCGCGCGTGATGTGATTGATAAGGTTTTGTTACGCGCAGCAGGAGTGTGAGCGATGGAAGACAAGGTTCTTGATCCCAAAGGTTTGATGCGCGAGGCGTATCGCATTGAAGGCATTGACGATAGTCAATGTCGCTCGATCTTTCTGGATTGGGCGCTGGGTGTGCCGGTGGATGAAGATTCAAAGGCGCGTATTCAATTGGTGTTGGATCGGTATGGCGATGAGTTTCCCGACCACCCTATGACGCAGGTATTGCAACAAGGCCTTGTGACAATGGAAAATCCTAAACGTCGGGGTGGCTGGCGATCCCGCGAAAGATGAGATGAGCGTTGCGCGACATACACATCGCATGATTGGGCTGTGGTTGGCAGCGCATGTATGTGTCAGCGCTGCACAAGCGGCGGATTTTTGTGCAGACATCACTGCGCAGGTTGAAAGCGCGCAGTCAAACTTTGTGCAGTCAGATGGTGAACGGTCGTTACGCTCTTCGCGGAATGAAGCGGGGACATGTGGGTTGATAACCTCTGAATTGGGCGCGGTGACCCATCATTGTCATTGGGAGTTTGCATTGCGACATGTCGCAGCACAGGCCACGTTTGACGCCTTTGATCAGGAATTGAAGTCATGCTTTGGCTCTTATGCTAAGATCATCAAAGACCAGAATGTCAATCATCCCGACTTTTATGACAAAAATACCTATTGGCTAAACGACGTTTCCATAACGCTGTCGTTGAAAGACAAGAACGCTTTGGGCAAAACCTTTGTTTTCGTGGGGGTGCATGGAGCGACAGCTAGGCAATAGCCGTTACGATCTGAAACAAGGCAATAGAATGGCAAACCTCGTCACGAGCCTGAGCCACGTAAATCTGAAAATTTGAAAGCTACTGAATTTTCGGGCGTAGGTGTATGGTATTAAACATAAAAATATAATATAGTGTTGATCGGTTTCAAATTACCTTCTGCCGGCAACCTTTTAAAACGTCCCGCATAATTCCCAGAATTGAACCGCATTTGACGCAATCTTGCCTAAATTCTTTAGCAAATTGTTCATGATTTCTATCGGGCAGTATGTGCCCAAGGAGGATGGACATGAAACAGATGCGTGCATTGATGATGCTGATGATTGGGCTGGCGCTGTCGGCTTGTGCTTCAGTAGATACCGCAACCAGAAACGCGCCGATTGAAACGGCCCCTGTTGCACAGCATGTGTCTTTTCAGCCCGTTTCTTATAATGTGGTGGTGCCGGAAACGCTTAAGGTATCCGAGGCCAACAGCTATTTCCCATTGGGAGATATTGTGTGGCGCGGCGATGCCCCCGGCAACCGTTATGAACAGATTGCCGCAATTTTTGGCAATTCGATGACGCAAGGGGCTGCAAATGTACAAGGAACTATGCCTGTACGCGTCGAGATCGAAGTGAAACGCTTTCATGCGCTGACCGAAAAGACCCGTTACACTGTGGGCGGAGTGCATTCGATCACCTTTGACATCACATTGCGCGATCCAGAAACTGGCGCGATCATTCGCGCCCCACGTGAGGTTAAGGCCAACCTGCTTGGCTATGGCGGTCAACAAGCCATTGAGGCTGATACCAAAGGTTTGACTCAGAAGTACCGTATCACAACGCATTTGGCCAAAGTGCTGCGTGATGAGATGACGCTGGCCACCGGATATGTCCAACCGCGTGGTGGCGTAACAAAGCGGATCAGCCCGATCTGATCTTTCCCTGACAGTCAGAACAGTTTAGGAGGGCGACATGATGTCGTCCTCTTTTCCTATTGTCCGTATGAAACCTAAGGCGAATGCGCGTGCCATTCGCCATGGGTTCCCGTGGGCCTTTGATAACGAGCTGGTTACTGACCGGCGCACCCGCGCAATCGCTGCGGGTTCATTGGCCATTCTTGAAGATGCTGAACGCCGCCCGCTGGGCATTGTCGCGTTCAACCCAAATTCGCGCATTATGTGCCGGATGTTGGAACGGGATCTTGAGGTAACCATTGATGAAACATGGTTCCGCGCCCGATTTGAGCGCGCACTTTCTATGCGCGAGCGGCTGTATGATGCGCCGTACTATCGCCTGATCCACGCCGAAACTGACGGGCTACCCGGAGTGATCATTGATCGTTTTGGTGATGTGGCGGTGATTCAACCCAATGCTGCTTGGGCTGAAGTTTTCCTGGAACCAATGGTTGCAGCACTTGTGGCTGTTACGGGCGTGTCCACTGTGATCAAAAATGGCTCAGGTCGCGCACGTGGTTTGGAAGGTTTGGACGACGAAAGTGCGGTTGTGGCCGGGCAGGCGCCAGACACAGCAGTTCCGGTTCTGATGAACGGCGCCACTTATATGGCGGATGTCATGGGTGGGCAGAAAACCGGCCTGTTTTTTGATCAACGTCCCAACCATGCCTTTGCCGCACAGCTGTCCAAAGGCGCGCGCGTGCTGGATATGTTTTCGCATGTGGGCGGGTTTGCATTGGCAGCACTGGCTGGCGGAGCCGAAAGCGCCTTGGCGGTGGATGGATCTGCCGCAGCGCTTGCGCTGGCCGAAGAAGGGGCAAAGCAATCAGGATTTTCCGACCGCTTTGCCACCCGCAAGGGCGATGCTTTTGATGTGCTGACAGCGTTGGCCGAAGAGGGTGCGCAATTTGATGTGGTGATCTGTGATCCACCTGCCTTTGCACCATCCAAACCTGCGTTGGAAAAAGGGTTGCGCGCTTATGAACGCGTGGCGCGCCTTGCGGCACCGTTGGTTGCCGAAGGTGGGTATTTGGGTCTGTGTTCATGTTCACATGCCGCCGATCTGACGCAATTCAGAAATTCTTCTGCGCGTGGCATTGGGCGTGGGGGACGTCGTGGGCAGTTGATCCACACAGGCTTTGCGGGGCCAGATCACCCTCTGTTGCCTCAATTGGCCGAAAGCGGATACCTCAAGGCGTTGTTTTTCCGGCTGTGAAGGTCTTGCTCGATACTTGCGTGATCTATCCGACGGTCATGCGCGAAATGCTGCTAGGCGTGGCGCGGGCAGGGGCTTTTACGCCGCTTTGGTCCGCCCGCATTTTGGAAGAATGGGCGCGTGCTGCGCGCAAGCTTGGTCCAACAGGCGAGCCGCAGGCACGCGCAGAAATCGCTCTGACGCGCGCGGCTTGGCTCACGGCAGAGGTCACGTGGAAGCCTTCGTTGGAGGCACGTCTTTGGTTGCCAGATGCGGCAGACATCCATGTGTTGGCCGCCGCCATTGCTGGATCGGCAGACATCATCGTAACCATGAATGCCAAGGATTTTCCGCGCCAAATTCTGGCCGAAGAAGGCCTGTCGCGCGTTGATCCTGACGGGTTTTTGCACGGTATCTGGCAGGCGCAGCCTGACCTGGTGTCACCCGTCGCCAGCAAAGTGCATGCCGAGGCAGAGCGACTGTCCGGTAAAGAGTGGGACATGCGCGCGCTTTTGAAAAAAGCGCGTTTACCCCGTTTGGCAAAAGCACTGGGATAGAGAGAGTTAGCTCAGATCAAGATACGCGCCACTGTTTTTCAAGTGTCTCAATTGCTTTGATCCGCTCTTCGGTCTTGGGATGGCTGAGCAACCACGCAGGCGTCGTACCGCCGCCAGAAGACGTCAACGCGGCCAATTTATGAAACAGTGATTTTTGCGCAGCAGTGCCGATTCCCGATTTGGTCAATAGGGCGGCGGCATAAGCATCGGCCTCATATTCGTCCTTGCGCGACAGGCGCGCGGCCAGCAGGGTTGTCAGGCCATTGGCAATAAATGGTCCGATGCCCGGCAAAAACCGGCCCAATATCATGGCCAGCGCCGTGCGCAGGGCATTTTGCCCGGAAAAATCGATCATGCGGCGGCGCGAATGCCCCAGCGCCACATGGCCAAGCTCGTGGGCTATGACGGTGGCGAGTTCGGCGCTTGTGACCTCTCCGGCGCGGTATTTGTTGTAAAACCCACGGGTGATGAAAATACGCCCATCGGGGGCCGCAAGGCCGTTCACTGGATCAATCTCATAGATGTTGACGCGGATACGCGGTAGCTCAAGCGCGGCCGCCATCTGACGGATCTGCTCTGTTAAAAGCGGGTCCGCCAGTTCGGTTGATTTCGCATCCAGCTCACGGGAGGTGCGCCATGCCGAAAATCGGTACATGATCAGCGCATAGAGGAGCGCAAGCAGAATGGGCGTAAATCGCAACATGTCCTAGATATGGGGTGTGCGTGTCGCCTTGTCCATCACAACTCGAATAGATCGGGGTTGTGGCGGGAAAGCCGCTCGCAGCCGTTTTCCGTCACCAACACGGAATGCCCAAGGCACATAGCCTGACCGGTGGTGTCATCCATCAGGATCATATGTAAAAAGAAGACTTGGTTTTGCTGCATGATCAGTGGGTTGCCTTCGTAGAACATCGGGAAGTCCACCCAGATTGGGTTGTAAACGGCCCCCATGCCATAGCCACATGCCTGAAGTCGCGCATGTGACAGGCCAAGACGGTCAAAGGTGACGGCGTGGGCCTCAAATACATCGCCCATAGGCGCGCCGGGACGAATGGCCGCTTCGCAGGCGGCAAGGGCTTGTTGGCCCGCGTCATTCATGTGGCGATGTTTTGCGTCGGCCTTGCCCACGATGAGGGTTTGCATCATTGCTGCGTGATAACGCGCATAGGCACCGGACCACTCCAGTGTCAGTTGATCCTGCGTATCCAGATGACGACGGCCCGAGGCATAGCGGCACAAAAGCGCGCCCGAGCCAGACCCGATGATAAATTCATTCCCTGCATAGTCACCGCCCCCTTTGAACACGGCCCCTTGCATTGCTGCAAGAATGTCGCCCTCAAATGCGCCTGCGTGGGTGCTGGCAAGCGCTGCATCCAGCGCATCATCAGACAGAGCAGCCGCGCGGCGATGCATGTCGACCTCTGCCATGGATTTCAAGCGGCGCAGGGCAGGGAAGACATCTGATGCATCACGTAGGCCAGGAAAGGCTGTGCGCAACTGATGACCCCAGAAATCAGTCAAACCAGCGGTGCGCGATTCAAACCCGATGGGGCCAGTGATGCCAAGGTTGGCCACCAGTTTCACCAGATCGCCGATAGGATCAGCGCCTTCGTATTCGGACCAAATATGCACGTGATCGGCAGGCAGCATGGATGTTTCTGTCGCTTGAAGACGGTCTGGTCGACGCGTCAGCAGATGAATATCGCCTTTGGCGGTCATGACCATGCATTGGAACATGGCAAAGCCGAAGGTGTCATAGCCTGTTAACCAAAAGTGGCTTTCCGGGGCAAAGAGCAGGATCGCATCCAACCCTTCAGCTTGTAATGCACTGCGAGCACGGGATTGGCGAGTGGCGTATTCATCCAAGCTAAAGTGGCGCGGCATGGCGTGTCCTTTGAATATGTTTGTCGCACTGGACATGGAGCGTGTGACAAAATCAAGGAGTGTTTTTCAAATTGTGCGCACCAAGGTGCGCGCTTGATGTCTCGCACGGATTTCTTACGAAACCCTTGCTCGGGATTGGTGTGAAATTGAGACGGAAGCGGGCTTTGTATCATCAAAGCCATGGGCGGGTTTAGCGGGTGAGTTCGCGCATGCCTTTCTCAAGGCCTTCCAAAGTCATCGGTACCATTTGATCGGCGAAAATGTCGCGAATCATTTTGATGGAATGAGTGTAGCCCCAATGACGTTCCGGCACCGGATTGATCCAGAGGTTTGAGGGCCATTGTTCGCGCGCGCGTTCCAGCCAAGTTTGCCCGGCTTCTTTATTCCAATGCTCATTGGCACCGCCGGGGTAAGCAATTTCATATGGACTCATTGAAGCATCGCCTACGAAGATGCATTTGTAATCGCTGCCATAGGTCCGCAGGATTTCCCACGTAGGAATTTGTTGATCCCAGCGGCGGGTATTGTCTCGCCACACACCTTCGTAAAGACAGTTGTGGAAATAGAAATGTTCCAGATGTTTGAATTCTGTTTTGGCGGCAGAGAATAATTCCTCCATGACTTTGATATGTGGATCCATTGAGCCACCAATATCGAAGAACAAGAGAACCTTGACGGCGTTGCGCCGTTCCGGGCGGGTTTGTACATCAAGGTATCCGTGTTCGGCAGTGGCTCGGATGGTGCCGTTCAGGTCTAACTCTTCCGCAGCACCATCGCGGGCCCAACGGCGCAGGCGCTTCAGAGCAACCTTAATGTTGCGTGTGCCCAACTCAATGTCACCATCAAGGTTTTTAAACTCACGTTTGTCCCAAACCTTGACGGCGCGGCCGTGACGGCCCTCTTTTTGGCCGATCCGCACGCCTTCTGGGTTGTACCCATACGCCCCAAAGGGCGACGTGCCCGCCGTGCCGATCCATTTGTTGCCCCCTTGATGACGGCCTTCCTGTTCTTTTAGGCGTTCGCTCAAGGTTTCCATTAACTTGTCAAAGCCGCCCAAGGCCTCAATCTCTGCCTTTTCTTCGGCTGAGAGGTGTTTTTCGGCCATCTTGCGCAGCCAATCCTCGGGGATGTCGACCGCGTTCATCACATCCTGTGTGCTGATCTGTTCCAACCCCTTAAAGGTTGCGGCGAACGCACGATCGAATTTGTCGATGTTACGCTCGTCCTTCACCATTGCGGTACGGGCGAGGTAATAAAATCCTTCGATGTCATAGGTGACAAGACCGGCCTTCACGGCCTCCAGAAAACTCAGATACTCGCGAAGACTGACAGGGATGCCGCCGGACCTAAGGTTTTCGAAGAAGGGCAGAAACATCGCTTAGTTCAGCAAGCCGTGAATGATGAAGGTGGTAAAGACACCCAGCAGAGTAAACGCAATGCCATATCCGGCGGCGTATTGCAGGATATCAAGGCGTTTGCCGCCCCGGCGTGTGGCGGTTCTTGCCCCAATAACCACCCCAAGAATGGCAGCAAAAAGCACGATCATCTTGTTATCCTTTTCGTTTCAAAGGGTTCAGAGCGGCAATTTCATTTAGTTTTGCGCGCACCGCCCAGTCTGAGCCGTAGCCGTATCGTGCCCAGCCAAGGCTGTCCAGACGGGTTTGTCGTGCTTCGTCATTACGCCCCAGAAGGTTAAGCGTTTCGGCTTTGACGATCAGCATATTGGCAAGCACGCGGGCATTTTCGTGTTGCGTGGCCACCGTGATGCTGGGCGCGATCAGGTCCAACGCATCTTGTGGGCGGTTTTCGGCCAGCGCAAAGATGGCCAGACGTTGGGCCGTTTGAGCGGTCTGCAGAGAGAGTGGATCACGTGCCTTATAGATCGAATAGGCCACTTCTAAGTGACGGCGCGCAAGATCCGGGTCATGGCCATAAAGCAGCTTGCCCAGTACGAAATGGCTATAGGCGCGGCGCGGATCCAGTGTTTGGTATTGTTGCGAAAGCGCGACCGCGCGGTTCGCGTTTTGAAGCCGATCTTCAAGTGTTTGATCTGGCTCCAAAGTTTCATTGATCGTCTTGACCCAACGGTCGTCCGAGGCTGGCAAGGGATCTGACAGGGTGTGTTCGCCGTCCGGGTTTAACTTGTGCAAGATGGCAGGGAGACGTTGGGCAACCTCTGATGCGGTCATACCACTGCGCAGGGATGGATGATACGTGAGGCGCAGCATCAGCATGTCAAATCCGGTTAAAACCGAATGCATATTGTCATCGTTAAAAATTGAATCCGTCAGCCGATAAAGATCGTTGAGTGGGCCAATGGATTGGGCCAGTTCTTCATGCAGGCAATCGCGAATTTCCTGAGGAGTTTCATCATAAGGGATGAACAGAGCCACCTTCTCGCGTTTTTTGATGCGGCTCCAACTGGTGTCGACGCTGCGGCGTTTACGGCGGAACTCTTTGATATCAGAGACATTCAGCCCAACAAAACAGGCAGCAGTGGGCAGCGTTCGTTTGATACTTTCGCGTTTGACTGCCTGAATGGTGACATTGGCAACCCGCGGATCAGCGGTTTGCTGAATGTCGATGCCTGCCTCATTACGTAGACGCGCGATGAGACGTGTGAGATCAGGTTGCAAGGTTGCCGGAATGCGGTCCCCAACGACGCGCACTCGAATAGGGTCATCAAAGCGTGTGAAATGGGGCAGGCGGCGACCATCTTCGAGCCGGAACGATAAGGCCAGAAAATCTCGCGCAATATCTGCGTTAGCGCGTTGTGGGGCCGTAGGTTGGGCAACGGAAAAGGCTTTGATAGGGGGAAAGGTACTATCGGAAATAACCGCACGGCTTGTCACCTTATCTGTACCGGTGGAGCTACAGGCCGCCAACATTAAAGCCGTCAGAGGTAGTGCGTATTTCATGAGGGCCTCTGGTACTTGATAAAGGGTGTCAACGTAGCGACGTTGTCATAAAGCCTGCGCGCGGTAGCATTGAAACCCTGCGTTAGCCAATAAACCGTCGGTGCACCCTGACGGTCGGCTTCGACATAGACCGCTTCGATCAGCTTGCGCCCAACACCTGTACCGCGTTCCAGAGGGTCGGCATAAAGATCCTGAAGATAACACACGTTTTCCACCTTCCATGCATGGCGATGGAACAGGTAATGTGTTAGCCCCACAAGTCGGTCGCCCTTTTGTGCCACGAAACAGGAAAAATCCTGCGCATCGTCGCCCAAAAGCCGCGCAAAGGTGGTTTGATACACCTCTTCAGACACTTTGGATTCATAATAATCCAGGTATCCGGTCCAAAGATTGCGCCATTGGGATTCATCTTCGGCCTGTAAGGGGCGGATAAGGATGTTATTGTCTGAATTACTCACTGAAAACTCCAAAACTTATCCGCCTTAGATTGCCGCCCTTCGGGGCTGAGATATGAACCATTTGAGGCAATTCTAAGAATTTTTACCACAAAGCTAACTGTGAAACCAAATGGGTTGAACCACTTCTGCGTTATCGTTGACCACGTGCCATAAAGGCGAGGCGCTCAAATAGATGCACATCTTGTTCGTTTTTCAACAAGGCCCCATGCAATTTTGGTAGGGCATTTGCACCGTCGCGCTGCAAATCCTCTGATGTCAAATCTTCGGCCAGCAAGAGTTTCAACCAATCCAAGACCTCGGATGTGGATGGTTTTTTCTTTAAGCCTGCTGTGTCACGCACTTCATAAAATTGTGTCAACGCAGAGGTCAGCAATGCCTCTTTAATGCCGGGGTGATGCACCTCGACGATCTTGCGCATGGTGTCTGGGTCAGGAAAGCGGATGTAATGGAAAAAACAGCGGCGCAAAAAGGCGTCGGGCAGTTCTTTTTCATTGTTAGAGGTGATGATCATGATGGGACGATGACGCGCACGGATGGTTTCGCCGGTTTCATAAACGTGAAATTCCATCTTATCGAGTTCTTGCAACAAATCGTTGGGAAATTCGATGTCGGCTTTGTCGATTTCATCAATCAGCAGCACGACTTTTTCGTCGGCGTCAAAGGCTTCCCAAAGTTTGCCCTTTTTGATGTAATTTTTCACATCATGGACGCGTTCGTCGCCTAATTGGCTGTCGCGCAAGCGGCTGACGGCGTCATATTCATAAAGGCCCTGTTGCGCCTTCGTGGTGGATTTTATGTTCCATTCGATCATGCGCAGACCCAGAGCTTGCGCCACCTGACGGGCCAATTCAGTCTTGCCGGTGCCGGGTTCACCCTTGACCAAAAGCGGGCGTTCCAAGGCCACGGCCGCGTTAACAGCAACGGTCAGATCGCCTGTGGCAACATAGTCTTGCGTGCCTTCAAATTTCATGAATTCTTCCTGCTCTTTCCCGGATTTTCCGCCGCACCCTAATGTGATCATCTTTTCACCGCAATCAAGTGTTAAGAGGTAGTGACAATTGCTTTTGGCTGAGATACATGCAGCGCCAGAGAGGGGGACCAATGTCTGAAGAAATTATGCAAGCTGACATTGGCCACTATGAGGGAGCGGGAATGAAACCAGAAGCTTTTCTGCCCGACGATTATCGTCCTGCAGAAGATGAGCCGTTCATGAATGATCGGCAGATCGAGTATTTTCGACGCAAGTTGAATGATTGGAAAACGGACCTGTTGTCTGACAGCAGAGACACGATCGAGACACTTCAGGATGGCACGCGCAATATTCCTGATGTTGCGGATCGCGCCAGCGAAGAGACCGATCGCGCGTTGGAATTGCGTACACGAGACCGGCAGCGCAAGTTGGTTGCCAAAATTGACGCAGCTTTGCGCCGCATTGACGAAGGTGAATACGGGTATTGCGAGAAGACGGGCGATCCGATTTCTTTGAAGCGGCTTGACGCACGTCCAATTGCAACCATGACTTTGGAAGCACAGGAACGTCACGAGCGGCGCGAAAAAGTACACCGCGACGACTGATCTGCGGCAATTTGCCATAAAAAATAGGACGCCGGGGCTTTTGCCCCGGCGTTTTTCGTTTCATATGGGATGTATGAGTCTGAAAGATTTGAAAATATCCGTGATTGGTGCCGGCATCGGTGGTTTGACCGCAGCCCTTGCCCTGCGCAGGCAAGGCGCAAACGTTACGGTGTTTGAGCAATCAGAAGCGATCACAGAGGTGGGCGCAGGATTGCAAGTCAGCCCCAATGGGGCCTGTGTATTGAACGCATTGGGTCTGTCTGATGCGCTGAGCAAGGCCGCTGTGCAAGCCGATGCGGTCGAGTTGCGCGATTACCGCGCGGGGCGCGAGGTTATGCGACTTGATCTGCGCAAATATGCCTCGCAAGATCGTTACCTTTTCCTGCATCGCGCCGATCTTGTGGATCTTCTGGCCGATGCTGCGCGCGCAGCCGGGGTTAAAATACGTCTGTTGCAAAAAGTTGCGAAGATTGAGCCAGGACCACCGGCGCGTCTTTGGATGCGCAATGGTACAGAGGTGCGATGTGATCTGGTGATCGGCGCGGATGGGTTGCACTCAGGGTTGCGTAAGGTGCTGAACGGCGAGAGCAAGCCGTTTTTCACGCGCCAAGTTGCATGGCGTGCAACGGTTCCTAATGTTGATGAAATTGGCAATGTCGCGCGCGTACATATGGGGCCAAAATGCCATTTGGTCAGCTATCCTCTGCGCGGTGGCGCGTTGATAAATCTGGTGGCAGTACAAGAGCGGACAGATTGGGCGGCTGAAGGCTGGGCGCATAAGGATGATCCGAACAATTTGCGGGCAGCCTTTGCGCAATTTGGGGGCGAAGTGCCTGAACTATTGTCTCGGGTAACAGATGTCGGGTTGTGGGGCCTGTTCAGACATCCAGTGGCCGCACATTGGCATGCAGGGCATGCTGCCATTGTGGGTGATGCCGCGCATCCGACTTTGCCGTTTATGGCGCAAGGTGCGGTGATGGCGATTGAAGATGCTTGGGTGTTGGCAGATGCTTTGAGTAAAGCTGGGGATATTCCATCGGGGCTTGCGGCCTATCAACAGCGCCGCGAGGGGCGGGTGCGCAAAGTTGTGGAAACGGCCAATGGCAATGCGTGGAAATATCATCTGAGCTTCCCGCCCATGCGCCTTGCTGCGCATATGGCGATGCGTCTGGGTGCACGCGTGATGCCCGCGAAAATGGCCGGGCAGTTTGACTGGATTTATAAGCACGATGTCACGCGTGAGGCGGCCTAAGATCATCCTGAGACTGTTGAATGCGCGAGCGCAGGAGGAGTGTCATGGTCATGCCCATTTTGAACATGGCCTCGGGTGATCAAGAAATAGCCAGCTAACGCGGCTTAGGCTGCGAGGTCTATCCAAACCGGAACGTGATCTGATGGTTTGTGACCTGCACGCACGTATTTATCAATTTGGCAATCTTGCAGCAGGTCGGCACAGGCTGGGCTGAGCAGGAAGTGATCAATACGAATGCCATCGTTTTTGTTCCATGCACCTGCCTGATAATCCCAAAAGGAATAGTGGCCGGGGCCTTGGGTGCGGGCGCGAAACGCCTCGGTGAAGCCAAGGTTAAGCAACTTGCGATAGGCCGCGCGGCTTTCAGGTTTGGCCAAGGCATCCTCTTGCCACACCTCGGGGCGTTTTGCGTCTTCGTCCTGAGGGATGATGTTGTAATCACCAGCCATCAGGAAAGGCTCCTCACGTGCCAGCAATGTTTTTGCGTGGTGGTACATGCGCTCCATCCAGGCGAGTTTGTAATCGTATTTTGGCCCCGGTGTTGGGTTGCCATTTGGTAGATAAAGGCCACAAACGCGAATGGGGGTGTCACCCATGACGGTTGCTTCGATCCAGCGGGCTTGTTCGTCGCTGTCATCACCGGGCAAGCCGCGGCTTATGTCCTCAAGGGGCAGTTTTGACAGAATGGCGACGCCATTAAAACCTTTTTGACCATGTGTTTCCACTTGGTACCCACGATCTTCAAGGAATTCGCGGGGGAAATTTTCATCCACAGATTTGATTTCTTGCAGCAGTGCCACATCTGGCTTGGCTTCATCCAACCATTGAGGAAGAGCGTCGATCCGTGCCTTGATGCCGTTGATGTTAAAGGTCGCGATTTTCATGACGATCTGTCCCTGTGGGCTGATGCGTGGTTGTTGTGTGCCGTGTGGCTGCGCTTAGATAGAGAAACTGGTGCCACAGCCACAGGAACTGGTGGCGTTTGGATTGTTGATCACAAAACGCGCACCGATCAATTCTTCGCTGAAATCAATTTCTGCATTGGCAAGGAAGGGCAGGGAGACGCTGTCGACAACCACCTTTTCGCCGTTGCTTTCTAGAACCAGATCATCGTCCTTTGGGGCGTCCAGTTGGATTTCATATTGAAAGCCAGAGCACCCCCCGCCTTCGACCGCAACGCGCAGGGCCTGACCCTGATCCGCTGCGCCAATTTCGGCCAAACGTTCAAAGGCACGTGATGTTACTTTGGGGGGCAGTTGCATTTCTTGCTCCGAAAGGGGGTAAATGGTTCAAACCGTTTGCAAAACATAATATAAGCGTGTCGAGGACAGGCCACAAGAGCAACAGCTAGGGACACCAATATGAAAGCGCCCTTTGCCTCTGATCCAAGGACAGCCCGGGGACGGTTGTTTGCGGAGGAGGAAAGTTCATTCCGCTCGTGTTTCCAAAGGGATCGCGATCGTATCATTCATGCCAGCGCCTTTCGCAGGTTGAAACACAAGACACAGGTTTTTGTCGAACATGAGGGTGATTATTTTCGCACGCGTTTGACTCATTCCATCGAGGTGGCGCAGGTAGCACGTACGATTGCCGGGGCGCTGGGGCTTAATCAAGAGCTGACAGAGGCCGTGGCGCTGGCGCATGATTTGGGGCACACACCGTTTGGGCATACGGGCGAGGATGCGTTGGATGCATTAATGGCGCCCTATGGTGGGTTTGATCACAATGCACAGGCCATTCGTATCGTCACTTCGCTGGAGCGTCATTATGCCGGGTTTGATGGGCTGAATCTGACGTGGGAGACGTTGGAAGGGATTGCCAAACATAACGGCCCCGTAAAGGGCGCGTTGCCTCATGCCTTGGCCGACTACAACGCCGTGCATGACCTTGAGCTTCACACACACGCAAGTGCCGAAGCCCAAGTTGCGGCCTTGGCGGATGACATTGCTTATAATAATCACGATTTGCATGATGGGCTGCGGGCCGGATTGTTCACAGAAGCAGAGATTGTGGACCTTCCTATTGTGGGGGCTGCTTATGCCGAAGTGGATAGGATCCATCCGAATCTAGACGCCAAGCGGCGCCGACACGAGGCATTGCGCCGTGTTTTTGGAGTAATGGTGGCGGATGTGATCGATACATCCCGCGATGTTTTGGAAAACTGTGATGCACAAAGTGTAACTGATATTCGCCATTACGGGGCGCCGGTTATTCGGTTTTCCCGTGATGTTTGGGCGGACCTGCGGGTCATTCGGAAGTTTCTGTTCACACGCATGTATCGTGCGCCATCCGTGGTGAAAATGCGCCAAGAGGTAACGCAGGTCGTGGAAGAGTTGTTCCCGCTATTCATGAGCGATTCCAGCCTGTTACCTGAGGAGTGGCAAGAAGACATTTGCCGCGTATCTGACGAAACAGATTTGGCGCGGATCGTGTCAGATTATATTGCAGGAATGACAGATCGCTTTGCCTTGCAGGAGCATGATCGCCTTATCGAGGATGCGAAAGGCACGTAAGCTTTTTCTGAAATTTCGAGATAAAAACGCGAAAAAATTGTATGGGTTTAGAGTTCGCACGCAGGGGTTGCGGTGGCTTTTTGCCATGTTTTTAAGGGATTTTTTGACATATCGGGGGTTTCCCTCTAGGGCCATGACTGTTGGTAGATAGGTTATGGTTACATGGGGACGCTTGAAGGGCGCACTGTCGTTGTTGTTGGCGCGGTGTCAGATGCCGGACGATTTTTATGTGCATGCCTGTGTGATGCGGGGGCGCGCATTGTTGCGCTTGACCGGGATCATGATGCGCTTTGGGCGCTGGCACGTCGGGCACCGGACCGGATTGAACCCTTAGCCATGGATATAATGAACCCACGGCGTTGTGTGGATTTCGGACGTATCTGGGACAAGGAGCCCGTGCATCTGTTGATAAACCTTCATCCGTTGCGTCATCCCGCCCTTGGCGGCCGTATGATTACGGCGGTTGCCGGTATGTGTGAGGCTCTTAGAGAGGGGCTGTTGTCTGGAAATGGCGTGGTTCATACGGTTTGGCAGGAAGCATCTCAAGAGGATGTTCATGGGCAATCTGTAAATCAGGGCCTTGAAACACTGTCGCGTGGTTTGGCTGGTCAGTTTGATATCCCGACGAACGGCATTGTAATGGGACGCACTGCCAAACAGCGCGACTTGTGGCATATCACTCAATTTCTGAGTTCTAGCGAAGGTCGCGCGATAAGCGGGGCAATTTTACCGCTGCGGTGATATGTCTGCACAGGATTCGGGCTGTTATTTCGCGCAGGCGTTGACCTTGACCGTGTCCATGATAAACCCCGGCCAAACCTTAAGGGAAAGCCGTGATGAACCTGTTTGCTGAAATTCGTACGTTGGTTGTGGAAAAACTGAACGCAATGGTGGCCGCCGGGCAACTGCCCGAGGGATTGGACTATGCCAATGTGGCAGTGGAGCCTCCGCGCGATGCAGCCCATGGAGATATGGCAACCAACGCGGCGATGGTGCTGGCAAAATCGGCCAAGATGAAACCACGCGACATTGCGGATGCATTGGCCGCTCATTTGACCGAGGATGCACGCATCACCACGGCAGAGGTTGCCGGTCCCGGTTTCTTGAATCTGCGGTTGGATGCCTCAAAGTGGCAAGGCGTTGTCGCTGCGGCAGTCAAGGCAGGATCAGATTTTGGCCGTTCGACCATGGGCGAGGACAAAAAGGTCAATGTGGAATATGTGTCCGCCAACCCAACAGGGCCTTTGCACGTGGGTCATACCCGTGGGGCTGTCTTTGGCGACGCACTGGCAAGCCTCTTGGATTTTGTAGGCTTTGACGTCACGCGCGAATATTACATCAACGATGGTGGCGCGCAGGTCGATGTATTGGCACGCTCTGTGTACCTGCGGTATCAAGAGGCCCACGGCCAAGAGGTGGCGTTTGAGGATGGCACATATCCCGGTGAATACCTGATTGAGGTTGGCCAAGAGTTAAAAGACAAGATGGGCGATGCCTACCTTGGACAATCCGAAGATGTTTGGCTGGTGGAAATTCGCGAATTTGCCACGGCCAAGATGATGGATTTGATCCGCGAAGATCTGGCCGCGCTGGGCGTGAAGATGGATAATTTCTATTCTGAGAAATCTCTGTATGGCACTGGCTTGATTGAAAAAGCACTGAATGCGCTTGAAAGCAAAGGCCTGATCTATGAAGGCGTGCTGGAGCCACCAAAAGGCAAAAAGCCAGAGGATTGGGAACCACGCGAGCAAACCTTGTTCAAATCTACCGAACATGGCGATGACGTGGACCGCCCGGTTAAGAAATCCGATGGTGCATGGACCTATTTCGCGCCTGATATCGCGTATCATTATGACAAGGTGCAGCGGAATTATGACGCGTTGATTGACGTCTTTGGTGCAGATCACGGCGGGTATGTCAAACGTATGAAGGCGGCTGTATCGGCACTTTCTGATGGGAAAATCCCATTGGACATCAAGCTCACGCAACTTGTGAAGCTGTGGAAAAACGGCGAGCCGTTCAAAATGTCCAAACGGGCGGGCAACTTTGTCACCCTGCGGGATGTTGTCGAACAGGTTGGTCCGGATGTGACGCGTTTTGTCATGCTGACCCGCAAGAACGATGCCCCTCTGGACTTTGATTTCGACAAGGTTCTGGAAAGCAGCAAAGAAAACCCCGTGTTTTACGTACAATACGCCCATGCACGCGTTTGTTCGGTTTTGCGCAAAGCCACAGAGGCGGGCATTGATGTCTCCGACGCAACGCTTATGGCCGCAGACCTGACCAAGCTGGATCACGAGGCAGAAATTACCGTTGCCAAAAAGATCGCGGAATGGCCGCGTCTGGTAGAAATCGCTGGCCGCACGAATGAGCCGCACCGCGTGGCGTTCTATCTCTATGAACTCGCAAGCGAGCTGCACAGTCACTACAAAAAGGGTGATGAGCTGACCGAACTGCGCTTTGTTCAGGACGATCCTGCCACAAGTCAGGCAAAAATTGCACTGGCACGCGCTGTGGCCGTTGTTATTTCTGCTGGTCTTGGTATTCTTGGGGTAACTCCTGCGCAAGAGATGTAGCAAAAAGCCACACGTCGCAGGGGAAGAGTAAGTACCCCCGGCGATATCGTATCGCTGGTGGAAGCGAGGCGAGCATGGCGGAAATTCCGATGGGGGGGCAGAGTGCTGCCCCTATACAGGGCACATCTTATAGAACCTTGGCCAATTTGACGGGGGCAGCTTTATCCTTGTCGTTGGTGGTTGGTGCAGGTGTTTGGGGATATAAAATCCTGATACGCGACGTAAGCGGCGTGCCAGTGATACGTGCCGCCGAAGGACCAATGCGTATTCAACCGGATGATCCTGGCGGACTACAGGCTGCCAATCAGGGATTGTCTGTGAATGACGTGGCGGCCACGGGTGGCGCAATGGCCCCGGCGGATAGGCTTGTTTTGGCACCGGAACCTCTTGATTTGATTGGTGAAGACGCCCCAACTGCTGCAATTGAAACAGAGGTTTTGTCTGAGGCGGCATTCACGACGGATGTGGCTAAGGCTGAAAAAGCAGAACCCATTGTCGCGCCAAAACCGCTTAGTGCGGGCAGCATCGACAGCATCGAAGCGCTTGCTGCACAGATTGCGGCTGGGGCTGAACCTTTGGAAGAACCTGCACCGGTGACACAAACAGTGCCAACCGTTGACGCCGCGCCAAAACCGAAATTTGGCCTTAAGCGCAGTTTGCGCCCGCAAGTTCGTCCCGTGAACTTTTCCCAGACCGTTCAAACCGCATCACTCAGTGCCGAGACACCAACAAGTGTGGTTGCAACTGCCGTACGTGATGTCGATGCGGCATCCGTTCCCGTGGGCACGCGCCTGGTGCAATTGGGGGCCTTTGGCAGCGAAGAGATTGCAAAGGCTGAATGGGATAAACTTTATGGGCGCTTTGGCGATTATTTGGGTGGCAAAGATCGCGTGATCCAAAAGGCAACAAGCGGCGGGCGGGTGTTTTATCGTCTACGCGCCATGGGTTTTGTGGACCTAAGTGATGCACGCCGTCTGTGTTCTGCCCTTAAGGCAGAGGGCGCCGATTGTATCCCGGTTGTCACACGATGAGCGCATTTGGCGCAACGATCCTTGGCTGTAAGGGGCTCACACTCAGTTCGGATGAAAGAGCGTTCTTTCGCGCAGTAAATCCGTTTGGGTTCATCCTGTTTGGTCGCAACATTGAAACTGCCGATCAAATTCGCACGCTGTGTGCAGAATTACGGCATTGCGTGGGCCATGATGCCCCGATCCTGATTGATCAAGAGGGTGGACGCGTACAACGTCTGCGCGGTGATTTGGGTGCTGAGTGGTTGCCACCATTGGATTTTGTTCATCGTGCAGGGCCACAGGCAGAACGCGCGATGTATCTACGCTATCGCTTGATTGCACAGGAATTGATGGATGTCGGTGTGGATGCCAATTGCGCACCTTTGGTCGACGTGGCGGGGCCCCAAACGCATGGGTTTCTTAAGGATCGCTGCTATGGTGAAAACGCGGAAACTGTTGCGCGTTTAGGGCGCGTGGTGGCCGATGGATTGTTGGATGGCGGGGTCTTCCCGGTTCTGAAACACATCCCCGGCCATGGCCGCGCTCAAGCAGACAGCCATTTGGATTTGCCGCGTGTGGATGCCTCTTGCGAAGACTTGGCGCAGGATTTTGCACCTTTCACTGCGCTGAATGATCTTGTGATGGGGATGACGGCGCATCTGGTTTATGAGGCGTTGGATGATCTTCCGGCAACTGTGTCACCCAAGGTCATGGGCATGATCCGTCAGGACATTGGGTTTGATGGGCTTATTATGACGGATGACATTTCCATGCAGGCGCTGTCTGGCGATGTGGTGTCGCGCTCTGCGGCCTCTATTGCGGCTGGGTGTGATGTGGTTTTGCATTGTAACGGTGAAATGCTGGAAATGCAGGCCGTGGTCGAGGCAAGCGGTAAAATGACATCTCAAGCCCAAAGACGTGCCCAAACCGTGCTGAATTCACGAAAAACAGCCAATTCTGTTGACACCGCTGCGCTGAGGGCTGAACTTGATGCCCTGACAAGCGGGCAGGGACATGTCTGAGGACCAGATAACAGGACAGATAAGCCAAGATGTAGCTGAGCGGCTGGCGGCCGAAGCGTTGATCGTGGATGTGGATGGCTTTGAAGGGCCGCTTGATCTGTTGCTGACACTGTCACGCACGCAAAAAGTTGACCTGCGCAAAATTTCCATTTTGGAACTGGCCCATCAGTATCTGGCTTTTGTTGAAAAGGCCAAGCAACTGCGCCTTGAACTGGCGGCGGATTATCTGGTGATGGCGGCGTGGTTGGCCTTTTTGAAATCGCGCCTGTTGCTTCCTCCTGATCCCACGGAAGAAGGGCCAAGTGGCGAAGAGTTGGCCGCGCATCTGGCGTTTCAGCTGGAACGTTTGCAAGCCATGCGTGATGCCGCCGCCAAATTGATGGCGCGCGATCGGCTGGGACGAGATTTCTTTGTGCGCGGCATTCCTGAAAACGTCGAACGCGTGCGCACAATAACCTATACAGCCACATTGTTGGATTTGATGCAGGGCTATTCTCGCCTGCGCACGCGCGATGAATTCCGCCCATTCACGATGGATCGAGAATCCATATTCACGATGGAGCAGGCGTTGGAACGGATGCGTGGGTTGATTGGATACGCAGGGCATTGGACCGATATTTCCAGTTACCTGCCAGATGGCTGGGAAGACGATCCCCAAAAGCGCCGCTCCGCCACCGCAGCCACATTCGCGGCCTCGTTGGAATTGGCCAAAGAGGGCAAGGTGGAGTTGCGCCAAAGCGACATGTTTGCTTCAATTCAGCTGAAACGCAGGGATGAGAGACATGGCTGAAGATATTGATACGCCAGCAGAAAGCCTGTTTGAGGCGCCTGTCATTGCTGAACAGGAACGTATGGTCGAGGCAATTTTGTTTGCCAGCGCGGAACCCGTGACGGTGAAAGAGCTGAACGCGCGTATGCCTCATGGCTGTGACGCGGCAGAGGCGCTTGCGCATCTGCGCAAACGCTATGAAGGGCGTGGCGTGCGGGTGGTCAAAGTGGGCGATGCTTGGGCAGTGCGTACAGCACCTGACCTTGGGTTCCTGATGCAAAAGGAAATGAGTGAGACCCGCAAGCTCAGCCGCGCGGCGGTCGAAACTCTTGCTATCATTGCCTATCATCAACCTGTCACACGCGCCGAGATCGAAGAAATTCGTGGTGTCAGTGTCAGCCGCGGTACCGTGGATCAGTTGCTAGAGATGGAATGGATACGTTTCGGGCGACGTCGCATGACGCCGGGGCGGCCTGTGACGTTTGTTGTGACACAGGACTTTCTGGATCACTTTGGCCTTGAAAGCGCTCGCGATCTGCCGGGGCTGAAAGAGTTGCGCGCTGCTGGGTTGCTGGAAAACCGTCCTCCGCCCGGATCTATGCCCAAGCTGGGAGAGACCGATGACGACGATGAAGAAACACAAATCGGGCAATCTGAATTGTTCGAGGACTGATCACAGTTTTGCCATTTGAGGAAAATGCCCTGAAAATTGCACAATTACCCCTTATGTTATGAGAACAATGGGCAGGAGGCAAAAATGAATATGAATTACCTTATTAATATGATCATGCGGATGTTTATCCGCAAAGTGGTCAATCGCGGCATGGATGCGGGCATCGACATGGTGGCCAAACGTCATGGGGCTAAGGGCGAGCAAACAGCAGAACAAAAACAAGCTAGCCAAGACACCAGCCGCCGCGCCAAAGACGTCATGCGCACGGCACGTCGCATCGGGCGGCTTTAAACCGCACGATGAAACGATAATACCCTATTTAGGTGCTTTTGAAGTGCTTTGACAGTTTCAGGCCTTGGCCTTGATAATTAGACGCGATCCCAGTGCCATAGAGTTGCTGGGGAACATCTGCCATGCGTTCATAGACCAAACGGCCTACGACTTGACCGTGTTCAAGCACGAACGGCGCTTCGTGACAGCGGACCTCTAGCACACCGCGCGATCCGGCTCCGCCTGCTGCGTCATGGCCGAAACCAGGGTCAAAGAAGCCTGCATAATGCACCCGGAATTCGCCAACCATGGCCAGATAAGGGGCCATTTCGGCCGCATATGCAGGGGGAATGGTCACAGCCTCACGACTGACCAGAATATAAAACGCGCCGGGGTCCAGAATGATCTTACCATCCTGCGTGCGCACATCTTCCCAATATTCCGCCGGGTCATATTCACCGATGCGGTCCAGATCGATGACACCTGTATGCGGTTTGGCACGATAGCCGACTAAATCACCATCTTTGGGACGCAAGTCGACTGAGAAACCCAAGCCTTCGTCAATCACGGCCTTGCCATTCACCAGTGGCGTGCGTTCGTGCAGCACGGTCAAATCAGCGTCGGACAGAATGCTTTGCCCAGCCCGGAACCGGATTTGGTTCAAACGCATTCCCGGACGCACCAGAACAGAGAAAGAGCGTGGGCAAATCTCTGCATACAACGGGCCAGTATATCCTTGGGGAATACGGTCAAATTCTGTGCCGCCATCGGTGATGGTTCGTGTCAGAAGATCAAGACGCCCGGTTGAGCTTTTGGCGTTGGCCACGGCCTGCACATCATCGGGCAGGGCGAGTGATTCCATCAAGGGGACCACATAGACACAGCCTTTTTCCAGAACGGCGCCTTGGCTCAGATCGATGCTGTGCATCTCAAATTCGCTTAGGCGGTCGGCGACGCTGCGCCCTTGGCCTGTCAGAAAAGAGGCGCGGACACGATAGGCAACGGTCCCAAGACGCAGATCAAGGCTTGCAGGTTGTACCTGAGCGCCATCCACAGCGGGATGCGCGCAAATCTCGCCTTTGGCGATCATCTGTTCAATGGATTGACTGGGTATCACTCCGGTCATGGCTGTCCCCTGATTATGCAAAACGCCCGGGCGTTTGCACGCCCAGGCGTTTTTGTGTGGAGTATTTGGTCGGGCTAGCAGGACTCGAACCTGCGACCTTCCGTCCCCCAGACGGACGCGCTACCAGGCTGCGCCATAGCCCGAACTTGGGGTCTACATAGCGAATCTGACGCCATGGGCAAGTGCTAAATTCTGAAATTTTCACCACCAACCCCTTAGTTGGTCGCATTCTTTTGCCATTGGGAAAGACGGTCCAATGCGGCACGAACGGCTGGAATATTTTCCGGTGCAATGTGACGCAACGATGCAAGGCTTGTCAGCAGACCTGGTGCAGGTGTTGTGGTGTCCTCGACCTCTTCCATAGGGGAAATGACGATCTGTTCAGGGCCTTCCACAGAGATGTTGACCGATGGCGTGTCGTCTTCAGCCAGAGAGGGCAGTTCAGGTGCCGCTGCATGGCGAAACATCGGCATGCCTTCTGCTGCTGGTTGGTTTTCCAAAGGTGCAGGCGTCGGATCTTTGAACGTAGGTTCTGGTGTCTCTGCAACCAAGTCTGGTTCAGTTTTTACAATAGGCTCTGGTGCAACAGAAGGTTCTGCTGCGGGTGCTTCAACAGGTGAAACAGGTTCCTCGGGAACAACTTCTGTGGTTTCGACGACAGCAGAAGGTTCTGTCGTCTCGATCGGTTGATCCACAGGCTGTGCAGATTCCACAACAGGTGCAAATTCAACGATATTGGCGTCAGGGTCTTCTAATGGAACGGCGGCAGGGCGCAAATCTTCTTCTGCCAACTGCGCACTTAGGACGTCATCCAAAGGCTGAGACATGGCGGATACATGTTTGATGCCATGTTCGCGCAGTAACTTTTGTGCGCCTTTGATAGTCATGCCGTCTTCGTGCAAGAGCTTTTTGATCCCACCCAACAGCAACATATCGGCAGGGCGATAGTATCGCCGCCCACCTGCGCGTTTCACGGGTTTGACTTGGGTGAATTTGCTTTCCCAAAAGCGCAACACGTGGGCTTGGGTCTCAAGCCACTCTGCCACTTCGCTGATTGTGCGAAAGGCGTCAGGTGATTTGCCCATCGCGCTTGTCCGCCTTAACTTTTGTTGCCGTTGGCAACGCTATCTTTCATCAGATGCGAGGGGCGGAAGGTCAAAACGCGGCGTGGGTTGATCGGAACTTCTTGGCCGGTTTTGGGGTTGCGACCGACGCGTGCGGCTTTGTCGCGCACACTGAAGGTGCCAAAAGAAGATATCTTGACCTGCTCGCCACGCACCAGCGCATCCGACATGTGGCCCAGAACGCTTTCGACCAATTCAGCTGATTCATTCCGCGAAAGTCCGACCTCGCGAAACACGGCTTCGCTGAGATCCATACGTGTCAGAGTCTTCTCGCTCATGGTGTCCCCCCTAAAAGATTTCCACAAGCATAGGGGCAACGGAATTTCCGAGTCAATATCAATGGCTTGTCAGAGGGTCTTAAGTGGGTAGGAATAAGAGAAAATTGGCCTACCAGCGCAAAATCACGGATCCCCAGGCCAAACCACCACCGATTGCCTCGGTTGCGAGGATGTCGCCGTGTTTGATTTTTCCTTGGTCCACACCCACAGAGATGGCAAGGGGAATCGATGCGGCAGAGGTGTTGCCGTGGTCCTGAACCGTTACAATCACACGATCCATCGACACGCCAAGCTTTTTCGCGGTGCCTTTGATAATGCGGATATTGGCCTGATGTGGCACAATCCAATCCACATCATTGTCGGCCAGTCCGATTTTTGCCAGCGCGGTGTGTGCCGTTTGAGTGAGCTTATCAACCGCTTGACGGAACAGAGGGTTGCCCTGCATTCGCAATTTTCCGGATTGCCCATTGGTGGACACACCACCATCGACATAGAGCATTTCACGATGACGCCCGTCGGAATTCAGATCAGAGGACAGGATGCCGCGATCACTGATGTCCCCGGTGCCTTCTTGTCCCTCAAGGATCAAAGCCCCAGCACCGTCGCCAAAAAGCACACAAGTGCTGCGGTCGGTCCAATCCATGATGCGGCTGAAGGTTTCGGCGCCGATCACCAGAATGCGGTTTGCCTGACCAGACACGATTAGAGCATTGGCCGTGGTCAATGCATAGACATACCCTGCACACACAGCCTGAACATCAAAGCCAAATCCGCGGGTCATGCCAAGACCGGATTGCACCATGGTTGCAACCGAAGGGAATGTCAGATCAGGCGTGGAGGTCGCAACAACCAAGGCATCGATGTCATCAGGCATCAGGTCCGCATTGGCCAATGCGGCCTGCGCAGCCTTAATAGCCAGCATCGAAGTGGTTTCCCCTTCGGCGGCGAAATGACGGCGTTCAATGCCAGAACGGGTACGAATCCATTCGTCTGTGGTGTCTAGTGTCGTTTCGAATTCAGAATTCTCTACGATGCGCTCTGGCAAATAATGCCCTACGCCTTTGACGACGGCCCGTATGGTCATGATGTTTTACCGTTATTGCTCGATGGGGCTGACGTATCTTGTGGCACACTGATAGCGGATGCAACCCGTGCCGCCAGCTTTTCACTAAATCCTGATTGAGATAGCTTGAAGGCAAGTTTGACCGCTGCTGATACACCTGTTGCATCTGCGCTGCCGTGAGATTTGACCACCGTGCCGTTGAGCCCAAGAAAAACCCCACCGTTAACGCGGCGTGGATCAATCCGTTGATTGAGACGTTGCAGGGATGTATAGGCGAGCAGGGCGGCCAGGCGCGACAGCGGCGAGAATTTGAATGCTTCTCGTAAGGATGCACCAATATGTTTGGCGGTGCCTTCCCCGGTTTTCAACGCTACGTTTCCTGTAAACCCATCGGTGACGATCACATCAGCCACATCGCGGGGCATATCGCCGCCTTCGACAAAGCCGACAAATTCATATTGTGCAGCCTCGGCGTTTTGTTGGATGAGATCATGCGCGGCCTTAAGTTCGGCGCGCCCCTTATGTTCCTCGGTTCCGACGTTCAGCAAACCAATGCGCGGGCGTGCCAACTCCAACCCGTTGCGGGCATAAGAGGCGCCCATTAAGGCATACTGCAGCAGGTCATTTTCATCTGCGCGAATGTCGGCTCCGACATCAAGCACGATGTTAAAACCTTGTTTGCTGATGGAGGGCCATAAAATAGCAATGGCTGGGCGATTTACACCGGGCAGTTTGCGCAGACGCACAACTGACAGCATCATCAATGCACCGGTATTACCACAAGAGACACAGACATCCGCCTCGCCGTTGCGTACAGATTCGATGGCCGACCACATAGACGTGGATTTGCCGTTGCGAATAACCTGACTGGGCTTGTCATCCATGGTGACAACGTCTTTGGCGTCGCGAATCTCTACGCGTCCGGCCAACACCTTTTTGCGCGCAACAAGGCGTTCCAACTGATCCTTAGGACCATGCAGGATAAATCCAATGTCTGGATTTTTCTTGGCGGAATCAGAAATGCCGGCAACAACGGTTGCCGGCCCCCGATCTCCACCCATGGCATCTACTGAGATGATGGTGCGTCCTGCACTCGCGTTTGCGTTTTCAGTCAAAGCGGTCATGCGGACGCGATCCCAGTCGTTTATGCCGCGTCTTCGTCCAGATCGATTTCGTCAGCCATAGCAACGACTTCGCGGTCGGCATAGTGGCCACAAGATGCGCAGACGTGGTGCGGACGTTTCAGTTCGCCACAGTTAGAGCATTCATTTGGGTTCGCGGCAACCAGCGCGTCGTGCGCACGACGGTTGTTGCGGCGTGATTTTGAAACTTTATTCTGCTGGACAGCCATGTCGCAACCTTCGATTTACTGAGGGGCCATAGCCCGATTTCCTGAGCGTTGTGAGGCTTTACGCATTCCGCGTGCCTATGTCCAACGCTAAATTCCAATGAGCGCGCGAAAATAGTAGGAATTTTCGCAGGCGCAAGTGTTTTTCGACTTATTCCGTATCCTCTGGCCCCGAAAGTTTGTCGCGCAGAGCTGAGAGAGCTGAAAACGGACGTGCATCTTCGTCGGTCATGGGGGTTTTGCCCGGTTCGGTAAAGTTCACAGCCTCTAACGTGGCGCCGTCTGCACGAGGATAAAGCGGCAGATGCAGGGCCAATGCTTCTTCCATTGTCTGAGAGATGTTGATTTCCGCGGGCAGGGGTTCCGAATTTTCGTCCTCGGGCATTTCGATTTCTTCTTCATCGCTCAATTCTTGAAAATCGGCGAGATACCGCCGCTCGATTGTCACATCGATTCGCGTCGTTACCGGGGTAAGCGTCACCACACAGTTTTGGATAACCGTGGCCCCAAGAGTTGCTTTTAATACCCAGTCGCGCTTGCCTGCACCTGTCAGTTCTCCTTGAAAAGACAGCTTGCGCAGGCCTTCAAGTTTCAGATTCGCAGCGATTTTTTCAAGTTCGTCTGCATCAGGGCGCAACTCAAAACGGCTCGCGCGATTTTGCGCAAGTTCTGAAATACGATAAACAAGAGGTGTTTGGGGCGCATTCGTCATGTTCTTAGGTGCTTCCATTCTTGAACCAGAGCCATTCCTTCTGTAAGCGGGATAGAAGGCACAAAGAGCCAATACAAGAGGGCAGTCATGAAGCGTACTGGAATTCGGCTAAAATCAGCAATGCTAGGTCTTGCCCTTATGGCCACCGTTGGGTGTACGGCGCAATTTAGCAATCATGGATATGTTCCCAGCGAAGAAGATCTGGCTGCTATCGTGGTGGGCGTGGATACGCGCGATACAATTGCTGATGAAATCGGAACGCCTTCTGCGGCGGGTATCTTGAACGAAGGCGGTTATTATTACGTGCGTAGTCGCGTAAAGCGTTTTGGCCCATTGCGCCCCCAAGTGGTGGAGCGTCAGCTGGTCGCCATCGGGTTTGACAACAACGGAATCGTGCGCAACGTCGAACATTATTCATTGGCGGATGGCCGTGTTGTGCCTTTGTCACGCCGCGTGACCGACAATGGCATCGAAAGCCAAAATTTCTTGCGTAAACTGCTTAAGAATATCGGTAATTTCAATCCAGGACAGTTCTTGGGCGGATCCTGATTTCTGGCGAAATCTGCGTTTAACATTTGGATGTGAAGGATTGCTGCATATATGATGTGGCAATCAGCGCATGAGGTTCGCCATGATCCGACTGAGACGCGGTAAATATATCGCCCGTCTGGCTACATCGTCCCAAGATATACTTGCGGCGCAGCAATTGCGGCGTTTTGCATTTTCAGGATGCGATGATGGCAGTCTGGATGCGGATGATTTCGATGATATCTGCACGCATATCGTTGTTGAGGACCAAAAAAGCGAAACATTGGTTTGCTGTTTTCGATTTCTGCCATTGACGGATGGGTCTGAGATAGATCGATCCTATTCTGCACAGTTTTATGAATTGTCCAATTTGCGTGCCTTTGATGGGGCCATGGTCGAATTGGGGCGATTCTGTATGCATCCCGATTGGAAAGACCCTGATATTCTGCGCGTGGCGTGGGGTGCGATGACGGCCTATGTGGACGAAAATAATGTAGAGATGTTGTTCGGCTGTTCATCTTTTGCCGGGACAGATGCCAAACAGTATTTTGATGCTTTTGCGATGCTGCGGGATCGTCATCTTGCGCCCAAGCGTTGGTTGCCACGGGTGAAATCGCCCAATGTCTTCCGTTTTGCCGCGCGCTTGCGGCGCAAACCCGATGTCAAACTGGCGCAAACACATATGCCCCCCTTGTTGCGCACCTATCTGATGATGGGCGGCTGGGTCAGTGATCACGCTGTAGTGGATGATCACATGAATACACTACATGTGTTCACAGGTCTGGAAATTCGGGCGATTCCGCCTGAGCGCAAACGGCTTTTGCGGGCAATTTAGATCAGACCCATGCCGCACCTTGACCGCGCGCCACAAGCGGTTTAGCTGCGGCACATGGCACGTATTCCCTTATTACAAATGAACGGTATCTCGCTGACCTTTGGCGGTGATCCCATATTCGACAACCTCGATCTGGTGGTGCAGCCCGGCGACCGTGTCGCATTGGTTGGGCGCAACGGCTCTGGCAAATCCACACTGATGAAGGTGATGGGCGGCTTGGTCGAGGCCGACGCGGGCGATATCGTGATCCCCACAGGTGTGACCGTGGGGTATATGGAACAGGACCCTGACCTGAGTGGATATGAAACACTTGGTGAATTTGCCACCGACGGGTTGGAGCCCGGCGAGTTGTATAAGGTCGAGCGCGCGGGTGAGGGGCTTAAATTTGACCCAGATCGTCTGGTGTCAACTGCCTCGGGCGGAGAGCGTCGTCGCGCCGCTCTTGCGCGCTTGATGGCGCAGGAACCTGAACTGATGTTGTTGGACGAGCCAACAAACCATTTGGACATTGAGGCCATCCGCTGGCTTGAAAACGAGCTAAAGTCCACCCGCGCTGCCTTTGTTTTGATCAGCCACGACCGCGCATTTCTGCGTGAATTGACCCGCGCAACCCTTTGGATTGACAGGGGAATGGTGCGACGTCAGGAAAAAGGATTTGATGGCTTTGAGGCATGGCGCGACAAAATATGGGACGAGGAAGACACCTCTCGTCATAAGCTGAACCGTAAGATCAAGTCCGAGGCCCGCTGGGCCGTGGAAGGTATCAGCGCGCGGCGCAAACGCAATCAGGGGCGCGTCCGCGCTTTGCAAGATCTACGCGCGGAACGCTCTTCGATGATCAAACGTCAGGGCACCGCTGCAATGGATCTGCAGGCCGGGCCAAAATCTGGCAAAAAAGTCATGGACGCCAAGGGTGTTTCCAAAGGCTTTGGTGTCAAACAGATCGTGAGCAACTTTGATATCACCATTCAACGCGGTGATCGTGTTGCATTCGTTGGCCCCAATGGCGTGGGTAAAACCACCTTGTTGAAAATGCTTCTGGGGCAGATTGCACCGGATGAGGGCACGATTGCATTGGGAACGAACCTTATTCCGGCGGTGTTCGATCAAACACGCTCGCAACTTGATCCTGATATGTCTCTTTGGGACAGTCTGACGGGCGATCCTGATATGCGCGTGTCAGGTAAGGCCGATCAAGTCATGGTTAGGGGAAACCCCAAACACGTTGTTGGGTACCTTAAGGAATTCCTGTTTGATGAAGGCCAAGCCCGTGCACCTGTGCGGTCATTGTCGGGTGGAGAAAAGGCGCGACTGTTGCTGGCCAAACTGATGGCGCGCGAAAGCAATGTTCTGGTGTTGGACGAACCCACCAATGATCTGGATGTGGAAACGCTCGATCTGTTGCAGGAATTGTTGGATGATTACGACGGCACGGTTTTGCTGGTCAGTCACGATCGCGACTTTTTGGATCGCGTCGTCACAACAACCATTGCGATGGAAGGCGATGGACAGGCCACAGTATATGCCGGGGGATGGAGCAGCTATCAAACCCAACGCCAGATAGATGAGCCAAAAGCGGTAGAAAAATCAAAATCCAAGAAGGCAAAAGGTAAGCAGGAAAAATCCGTTAAAACGGGTCTCAGCTATACCGAACAACATCGATTGGAACAGCTGCCTGCCATCATAGATCGCCTGACCGCAGAGATTACTAAACTCGAAGAGTTCATGGCAGATCCGGATCTTTTCACAAAAGAGCCCCTCAAGTTCCAAAAGGCGACTGATGCTTTGGTGGAACGGCACACTGCCTTATCCAATGCCGAGGATGAGTGGTTGATGCTTGAGGAAAAAGCGGCAGAGACCTGATAGGTCATTGCATACGCAAGGCGCCATCCAACCGGATCACTTCGCCGTTCAGATACCCGCATTCGACGATGAACTTTGCCAATGCGGCATATTCCGCCGGGTCGCCAAGGCGCGGCGGACAGGTGACATCTTGGGCAAGGGTGTCCATCACCTCTTGGCCTAAACCTTCCAACATCGGGGTTCTGAAAATTCCTGGTGCAATCGCCATCACGCGGATGCCAACCCTGGCCAAATCACGTGCCATCGGCAACGTGAGGCCAACAATCCCGCCCTTTGAAGCCGCATAAGCGGCCTGTCCTTTTTGTCCGTCCATCGCGGCAATCGAGGCGGTGTTGATAATCACGCCGCGCGCGCCGTCTGACTCTGGCGGGTTTTCGGCCATTGCTTCAGCGGCAAGACGCCCCACATTGAAACTGCCCACAAGATTAATGTCGATGGTTTTTTGAAATGCGGCTAAGGAATGCGGCCCATCGCGTCCCAAGGTTTTGATCGCAAGGGCGATTCCAGCACAGTTCACAGCGGCTGTGATCCGTCCCATCTGTGATGTCGCCGCCGCAATTGCTGCACTGACGGATGTTTCACTGGTGACATCGGTTTGCACGAAATATCCGCCGATATCTTTGGCCACATGCGGTCCACGCACATCATCCCGATCAAGGATTGTGATTTTTGCGCCTCCAGCGGCAAAGGCCCGCGCAGTTGCTTCGCCCAGACCAGAGGCTCCTCCGGTTACAATCGCCGCCGTGTCTGCAATTTTCATAAGTGCCTCTAAGATGAAAATGAACATATGTTCAATAATCCATCAGTAACCTGTGTGTCCAGCGTGACGCCCCGTCTTTTATGGTGTCTTATTCGGCGCGCATCAATTGCCGATCCCACCGCCCAAGCCCTCGCAGGGCAGGGGCCATCCCTCGCAGATACAGCCATGTGCCGCCCAATGGGCGCAATCTAGCCCCTGTTCCCAATTTAAATCGCGCAAGGCTGGGGCTGCTCTCGGTGTCAATCAACCCAAGGTCCAGGCGGCCATATTCTTGCGCTTGAAACCATTCCATGGCGCGCCACATCAACAGATTATGTGCACAATCTTTGCGCCCAAGTTCGGTGACATGCCCAATGTGATAGGTGGCAACATGCCCATGGCGCAAAAACAACATTGCGGCGACAGGGCTGGTGCCACGATATGCGGTAAACAGACGACTGTGATCCGTAGAAAGCTGAGTAAACTTGTGTGTCAGAGAAGTCGGCCAATTGCGATAACGCCTTTGTTTCTGCAAGGCATGGTCTGCCAGATACAGCCAATGATCGTCTCGTCCGCACATTGGGCCATGTTCGATACGCATTCCGGCGCGAGTCGCCCTGTTCAAACGGTTACGCCACTTTTGATGAAGACCTGCACGCAACGTGGCCTTTGGGGTACTCAGGTCAATTTCTGCAACCTTCATTGGTGAAACAAGTGGTAAGGCCCCAGCATCATGTAAAAATCCGCAGGGATGATCTGGGGCCAAAATCACAGGTGAAGACGGCAACTCCTCTAGTTGTGATACACCATACAAAGTGGCGCGCGACATCATGGACACAGGCACCCCACAAATGCGCCGTCGTAACATCAACCATTGCCCCTGCCATTCATGAGAATGGCCGGACCGTTGCAAACACTCGGCGAATTCTGGTGACTGTGACAGAGGGCGCAAATCTTTCATACGCCGATTAACGCTATTTGAACCTAATTTGACGTTAATGATTCTATGATACAAAAACGCACCACTCAAATCCCTCCGCTAACTGGCGTAAGCGCACCCGCTCCGCGCGTGACCAAAGTCGCGACTTTACTGATTGCCGCAGGGCTGTCTGTGCCTGCTTTTCTCATCCTTACTATCGTCGAACGTCTCTGGATGTAGGACAAGCTTGGGCCTCTTCTTGGGGGAAATATCCCGGGGTCTGGGGCAGAGCCCCAGTGCCGAGCAACGCGAGGCCATGCCCAACGCTTTGCAATGCATCTTTGATGCAGCACAAAGTGGCGGGAGTTCTACGTTTCAGCTCAAAACAGGATCAGCCGTCCAATTGCACCAATGCATGACGCTTTTTGCCTGCGCTAAGCTTGATCGGCGAAGACAAAGCACCGGAATCAATCATCAAACCTGCATCTGTTAGCGGTGCATCATTCATCTTGGCCCCGTTCTCCTGAATAAGGCGCTTGGCCTCTTTGCCAGATTTTGCAAGGCCGGATTTCACGATCAGTTGCACTATGGAAATTCCATCGCCAATTTCAGCGGCCGACAGGGACAATGTGGGCAGGTCATCCCCAACGCCGCCCTTTTCAAACACTTCGCGTGCGGTTGCTTCGGCGGCGGCGGCGGCATCGGCCCCGTGGCACAGGGTTGTCACCTCATTGGCCAGCACAATCTTTGCGTGGTTGATGTCTGAGCCTTCCAATGCAGCCAAACGTGCGCATTCGTCCAGTGGCAGTTCTGTATAAAGCTTCAGAAAACGTCCCACATCCGCATCTGTGGTATTGCGCCAAAATTGCCAAAATTCATAAGGCGCGCACATTTCTGCATTCAACCAGATCGCGCCATTTTGGGATTTGCCCATTTTCTTGCCATCGCTCGTGGTCAGCAACGGCGAAGTCAGCCCATAGACCTCATTGTCAATCACGCGGCGGGTCAGGTCGATCCCGTTCACGATGTTGCCCCATTGATCGCTGCCACCCATTTGCAGCAAACAGCCATAACGGCGGTTCAGCTCCATAAAATCATAGGCCTGCAGGATCATATAGTTGAACTCAAGAAAGCTCAGCGATTGTTCGCGGTCTAGACGGGATTTCACGGATTCAAAGCTCAGCATCCGATTCACTGAAAAATGCCGCCCGATGTCACGCAGGAAATCCAGATAATTCAGATGATCCAGCCATTCCGCATTGTTCAGCATCAACGCGTCATTTGGGGCATCGCCATAGCTTACATATTTGGCAAAGACCTGCTTGATGCCTGCGATATTGTCGTCAATCTGATCTGCCGTCAGCAGTGGGCGTTCATCTGCGCGAAAGGATGGATCCCCCACCTTAGTTGTACCGCCACCCATCAGGGTGATCGGTTTGTGCCCGGTCTTTTGCAGCCAGCGCAGCATCATGATTTGAATAAGGCTGCCCACGTGCAAGGATTTGGCAGTGGCGTCAAATCCGATATAGGCAGGTACCACCCCTTGCATCAGTGCCTCATCAAGGCCCTGATAATCGGTGCAATCGGCCAAAAAACCGCGTTCGATCATCACTTTGATAAAGTCCGATTTTGGGTGGTAGGTCATAACGCGCAAAGCCCTGCATTTTGCCCTTATTAAAAGAGCCCGTGTAAGTTTAGGTCAACAAAGTCGAACCGATCAACGGACTTCTAAACAAGCGTAAGGCGCTATGAAAGGGGTTTATTTTGCTTGAGCGAGACGATCCTTGCCCAGCGTGTATTTGCCTGCCTAAAGATCACCTCTTTTAGCGATGCCCAGATGGCTTGAAGAACAAGTCGTACGGAAACCTCTTTAGAAAATGCCTGTGTGCCCGTGAGTTTTAAAGAAAATCAAAAGGTTTGCATGATTACATCATGAGCAAAGGGAATATGATGCAAAATTTTTTGATAATTATGGGCAGCCTTATTGTCGTGGCGGTTTCGCCGGCACTTGCATTGGTTGGCCAGACCAAACCACAGGTCGGAGAGGTTGCGTTGGTCATCGCTCTGCCTTGGGGCGCCGATCCTGCGCGAATTGCAGCAAATGCTGGGGCACAAGAAGTGTCGCCAGAGCGGGCGCCTATGGGCGTGCTCATCATGTTGAACACCGAACAAACCCTCGACCAACTTTACGCACAGGGTGCTTGGTTGGTGGTTGATGGAAGAAAGGTTTTGGAGTTATGCGTAAATTGAGGGATGTGAAAAACTTGAAAAGCAAACGTTCCGTCAACCTGACCAATGAGCGATCTGTTCAGCAATTTTCCAGTTGGCTGCTGATGCCACTTCCATCTTTGGCAGCATATTTCATGAATGATAATGTGAGCTTTTGGCCATTTTTCTTACTCAGCCTCTTGCTTGGGGGGTTAACCTATATTTCCAATTTCCTGCCCCATTCGACACGTGATTACGTTCTGAGCTTTTGTTTCGTGGGGCACTGCATTTTATTTACTGCATCTCTCAGCGGTCATGCTTGGCAACTTGACGCTCATATGTTGTTCTTTGCTGTTCTTGCGATTGTCTCGACGTTGGCCAATCCGCGTGCGTTGATTTTTGCAACGGTTTTGGTTGCTGTACATCACCTTTCCTTTAGCATGCTATTGCCCAGTTTGGTGTTCCCCAGTAGTGGTGTTTTGGAAAACCTTGAGCGCACGGCCTTGCACGCAACCATTGTCGTGTTGGAATCTGGTGTCCTGCTGATTAGTCTTATGAAACGTCTAACTGCAGAAAAAGAATTGGGTGTGCAGCAAAGAGAAGTGCGCGCAAAAGCACAAGCGGCGGCCGACGCAGAAGCGCAGGCTATTCAAAGCCAAGAGAATGCTGAATGCGTGGTAAGCACATTCGGAACCTATCTAAGCGATATGGCCGCCGGAAGGTTTGATCGTCCTATCAAAGAGAGCTTCCCTTCCGAGTATGAACGTCTTCGAGAAGATTTTAATCTCACCATCCATACATTGAATAAGACCATTGGTGAGGTTTTGGACGTTACTCAAAATATCAATGACGGTGCGGTGGAAATCCGTCAAGCGTCTGACGATTTATCAGGTCGAACCGAAAGTCAGGCAGCAACTTTGGAAGAGAATGCCGCCGCTTTGGAAGAGATGACATCATCAGTGGCATCGGCGGCCAGTGCCGCGCGAAATGTCGAGAAATCAATGAAGGACGCACGCAAAGAAGCCCAAACCAGCGGTGAGATTGTAACAAATGCCGTATCGGCCATGACCGAGATCGAAACCTCATCAGAGCAAATTGCACAAATCATCGGGGTGATTGAAGATATCGCATTTCAAACCAATTTGCTGGCCTTGAATGCAGGGGTAGAAGCTGCACGCGCTGGAGAAGCAGGCAGAGGATTTGCCGTGGTGGCATCGGAGGTCAGAGATCTTGCACAAAGATCAGCAGATTCTGCGACAGAGATAAAAACATTGATCAACCAAAGCTCTCAGCATGTGAACACTGGCGTTGATTTGGTTGGTAAGGCAGGTCAAGAGATAGAAAAAATTGTGGTGCGTGTGAACCAGATTACAGATCAAATCTCCAACATTGCCGAGGCCTCTGTCGAACAATCCTTGGGACTGGGAGAGATCAACGCTGGCATGAGCCAGCTTGACAATGTGACCCAGCAGAATGCCGCAATGGTCGAAGAAACCACTGCAGCTGGGCATTTGCTGCACTCCGAGACCCAAAGGCTATCGGAATTGATGCAGCAATTTCAAATTGGTCGTAACGCAATAACAATACCATCAGTTGCTGCTTGAGGCTGTTCGTTCGACTTTTTGAAGAGAGTGATTTGACTTACAAGACTGGGTTTTGATCTCGCTTGAACCTATTCAAAGGGAATACGTTCCCCAGACATCCTATTGAAACGTATTTCCCGTGGATGCGGTTCGATTTGGGCTGGTAGCTTGGGGCATCGGTCCAGTATGCTTCGTGAACTTGTGTAATGGCAGGTCTGAGGTAAAGGAAAAGACCATGTTGAAGGCCAAATTAAAGCATGGTCCAGTACGCGCGCTTGGGGCGATGTCGGGCACATCTTTAGATGGGGTGGATTGTGCGATTGTTTTGACGGATGGTCAGCAGATTTCAGGATTTGGAGAGCACGGGTATCGGGCTTATTCCGAGAGTGAACGTGCCCGCCTGAACACAGCACTTGGTCAGTGGGACGGCGAAGAGGTCGAGGATGCCACCGATTTGGTCGAGGCCGTGCATACAGAGGCTTTGTCAGGCTTTGAGGATATTGATTTGATTGGGTTTCATGGCCAGACCCTTGCACATGAGCCACGCGGACGTGGCACGTTGCAAGTTGGGGATGGTCAGGTGTTGGCCAATGCGTTGGACGTGCCGGTGGTTTGGGATTTTCGCAGTGCGGATGTCGAGCTGGGCGGTGAAGGTGCTCCACTCGCGCCGTTCTTTCATTTTGCCTGTGCCAAGTGGATTGGTGCTCGTGAACCCGTGGCCTTTTTGAATCTTGGAGGTGTAGGAAACATCACCTTTGTTGATCCGCGCAAAGAAAAAGCGGAAGACGCGGGGGCGCTATTGGCGTTTGACACAGGGCCTGCGAATGCGCCGATCAATGATCTTATGCGTGCGCGGTTGGGGCTGGATTGCGATCATGACGGGGCGGTGGCCCAAAAGGGAGAGGTCGAGACAGGGGCGTTGGAATTGTTTCTGGCGGAGAGTTATTTTTCTCGTGTGCCTCCCAAGTCTTTGGATAGAAACGATTTCGCGGAAATGGTCACTTTGGTTGGTGAATTGTCGGATGCTGATGCCGCGGCAACATTGACTGGCATGTGTGCGGCTGCTGTGGCGCAGGGAATGGAGCATTGCCCAGAGGTTCCATCGCGTGTGTTGGTCACAGGCGGCGGACGGCGTAATCCGGTGTTGATGGAAATGTTGAGCGTGTCATTGGATTGTCCGGTTGTGCCGATTGAAGAGGCCGGATTGGATGGTGATATGCTGGAAGCACAGGCCTTTGCCTATTTGGCGGTGCGCGTGGCGCGAGGCCTGCCGACGTCTTGTCCGACAACGACCGGTGTGATGGCATTGGTTGGCGGTGGCGTGATGAGCCTTCCTTTGAGTGACGACTGATCCAGCGGTGCGCCTGTGGCGCGCTGGATAATATGCGTTCAGGCCACGCAGGCCTTGGGGGCAGGCCCCCAAACCCCATGCCCGCAGAAAAATTGCTGCAAAACGAAATTATTTGAGAGATCTGGAATAACTGTGGGCAAATGTCGTGTAGCTCTCTGATGTGCTTTGCAGATGGGGCTTTAGGGATTTATGCAGATGTGGCAGCTGATGAAACGGAACATTTGGAAAACTGTGGTGCTCTGCGTGATAGGGCATGTTCCATGCCAGCGCGCGGACTAGGCGGTTTGTAAAGGTGGTCCGTGAATTTGCGAGCATATTGGCGACAAGTGGGCAGTGGCCGTGTTCTGCCAGCAGATACAGGCGCAAGAAGGGTTGGCCGATAAGGGCCGGGATGATCCAGAGATAAAGTGCAAGTGATGACATTGTCAGGCTGAGGCCAATGAACAAATAGGCGATTAGCAAAATGCAGGCTTCTCGCCGTATGGATGTGTGTTTGCGCGTGGGCAGGTACGAAGCCTGAATGATACCACATGCATTTCGCAATAAGGTCAGGCACATCGCGCGCCAATATCCCCAACCAGACAGATAGATCATAAAGTCATGCCAAGTTTCGGGGCGCGGGCCATGTTCCAGCTCTGGATCGTTTTGCGGATCGTTGGTGTGTCTGTGGTGAGCAAGATGAAAATAGCGAAACCACGTAAATGGCAAGATCAGAGGTAGGCTGACGGCATGGCCAGTGACATCGTTGATCCAGCGAGTTTTGAAAGGGGTGTAATGGGTGCATTCATGGCTGAGGGTAAACAGGAACATCAGCAAAACCCCCTGTGGCAGGATGGCCATTTGCCAAAATGGCGCTTTGGTGATGATCCAAAGAGAGGTTGCACACAGGGCAAACATGTAGCCAGCCAAATGCATTAGTCCCGCGCGATCAGAACGCTGCTGTAAGGTATTCTTTGCGGTGACGCTGAGCGCGGCAAGGGCAGTTCGATGATCCATGTTGGCCAGTATGCGCTGCAAACTGAACGGATCAAGTTAGGAAATCTTTGGGGGGATTAATCTGCCTTGGGGATGTCAAAACCGGGAGGGGCCATAGTGAACCCTTTGAACTGAAATGCGGGCGACACAGTGCATCCCACAAGTGTCCATTCTCCAGTGGTGTGGGCGGATTGCCAGTGGTTTTCAGGGACGATCACCTGAGGGCAATGACCGCCAAGCAGATCATTGCCCAGCATATGATCTTTTGCGGGACCTGTGTCTGTTTCGGATAGCGACAGTATCAGTGGCGCGCCAGCATAAAAATGCCAGATTTCGGTGGCGTCAACGCGGTGCCAGTGGCTGTGTTCGCCCGATTGCAGCAGGAAATATATACAGGTGCCCGCAGGGCGAGGGGCTGTCCCGCCGCCAATCCATGTTTGACAATAATGGCCACCCTCGGGGTGGGGGGTCATGTCGAAATGCGCGATGATTTGTTCTGCTGTCACAGGAATTCCACGTCTTTAAAAGTTGCTGCTTGACCACATTTATGGCCCCGATCATCCAGTAACGTCCAGATGATTGCGTTTGTGATGCGAAAGCGGCGGCCAGTGCTGGAAACGCGGATACCATGGTAATCGTCGATAAACCCATTGCGGTCGATGCTTGCAAGCATGGCTGCGCGAGCGGTGCGCTCATCTGGCTCTGCCGTCAAACGCGATGGCATTTTCGTGAGCGTCCCCCAATCAGTTTCCCACAATGTTTGTGCCGCCAGATTGCCATAGGTCAGGATGGGATCATCGGCCAAGGAATGGGATAATACAGGGAAGGGCGCGTGATAAAGTGCCTTTGCATCGGCAGAATGCAGAAGTGGTTGACCCAGAAAATGTGCGAAATTTCCCATCAACAGATGGGCGTGTGAGGTTTGGAATGTGTTTTCTGGAGAGGGGGCGTGCATTTTATCACCTGTCAGAGAAAAAGCCCCGAATGACCGGGGCTTTTCAATATTCAAAACACTCTGCTGATCTGATTTACTTGAGGATCGAACGGCCTGCGTATTCGGCGGTTTCACCAAGCAGTTCTTCGATGCGGATCAGCTGATTATATTTCGCGAGCCGGTCAGAACGTGCCAAGGAGCCAGTTTTGATTTGGCCACAATTGGTGGCAACGGCGAGGTCGGCAATGGTGGCATCCTCGGTTTCACCAGAGCGGTGAGACATGACGTTTGTCATACGTGCGCGGTGCGCCATATCAACCGCGGTAAGCGTTTCTGTAAGCGTGCCGATTTGGTTAACCTTGACCAGCATAGAGTTGGCCGAACCGCGTTCGATCCCCATGGCAAGACGCTCTGGGTTGGTTACGAACAGGTCGTCGCCGACCAGCTGTACCTTTTCACCAATGGCATCAGTCAGGGCCTTCCAGCCGTCCCAGTCATCCTCGGACATGCCGTCCTCAATCGAAATGATGGGGTAATCGTTTACCAGTGCTTCAAGGTAGGCGACGTTTTCTTCAGAGGTCAGGGATTTGCCTTCGCCCTTCAGTTCGTATTTGCCGTCCTTGTAATATTCGGTCGCTGCACAATCCAGTGCAAGATAGATATCTTCGCCCGGCTTGTATCCTGCTTTTTCGATGGATTTCAAAACGAAATCAAGTGCTTCACGGGTGGACGCAATGTTAGGGGCAAAACCACCTTCGTCGCCGATACCTGTGGACAGGCCTGCTGCAGAGAGTTCTTTCTTCAGGGTGTGGAATACTTCGGACCCCATGCGGATCGCCTCGCGGATATTTTCCGCAGCAACAGGCATGATCATGAATTCCTGAATGTCGATTGGGTTATCTGCGTGCTCGCCACCATTGATGATGTTCATCATGGGTACAGGCAGAACACGGGCCGAGGTGCCGCCGATATAGCGAAACAGCGGTTGCGCCACAAAATCAGCGGCTGCTTTGGCCACGGCCATCGAAACACCAAGGATCGCATTTGCGCCAAGGCGGCCTTTGTTGGGCGTGCCGTCCAGTTCGATCATCATCTGATCAATCATAACCTGTTCAGTGGCGTCCATGCCGATCAGCTCTTCGGCGATCTCGCCGTTGACGGCAGCCACTGCTTCCAGAACACCTTTGCCAAGATAGCGGGATTTATCACCGTCACGTTTTTCCACAGCTTCATATGCGCCGGTGGATGCGCCGGATGGTACAGCAGCGCGACCCATCGTGCCGTCTTCGAGGATCACGTCGACCTCAACGGTCGGGTTGCCCCGGCTGTCCAGAATTTCGCGGGCGTGAATGTCGATGATGGTGCTCATAGGGCGATCCTTGTCTCTCTGGAAAACTTGGCGCAGCTATACCAACGTTGTATGGAATGTAAACGGGGTATGTTATCGCTAACGGCCTTTAATTGCGAGGGTTAGGGCTAACAATTTGATGTTTGCGCAAACAGATTTTGCGTCAGAAACGCAAAATTAAGGTGGTGTTGACCAAGAGGCCGGGGCTGTTCAATGTTCATGTCATTGGCGATGATGCCCCTTGGGTATCGTGTTTTCGGGATCATATAGGCAGAGGTCCTTTACTGTCGCGCTGACATCATGCCCAAGAATGAGAACCTCGACCTCAGAGCCGACCTGTGCGTGGGCGGGATCAACATAGGCCATGGCGAGGCTTTTGGCTGTACGATAGCCCCACGCTGCGGACGTGATGGATCCGATTGGTACGCCATCCATAAAGACACCTTCGCCGGGCTGCGCAGGACCTATGTGACTGTGGATGTCCAACATGACGCGGTTTTTACGGTTTCCAGCGTCTATTTGCGCCAAAAGACCGGGTTTTCCTGGGAACTCCTTGCTCACATCAACGAACCGTTGCAATCCAGCCTCAATCGGGTTGAATTCAGTGATGAAATCCGCTTTCCAATGCCCATAGCCTTTTTCCAATCGCATGGAGTCAATCGCATGCATACCAAAATGAGAGAGCGCAAAGCCTGCGCCCGCACGGTTAAGGATGTCATAGGCAGCGCAAAGCTGCGTGTTGGGGATGTGTAATTCAAACGCTTGTTCGCCTGAATAACTGATGGCGATGGACAGTGCCTCAATGTGGCCAATAAAAATGCGTTGTGCTGTAAGGCACGGAAAATCGGACTGACTCCATTTTGTGCGTGGCGCTGCCAAGGCAAGCAGATCACGGGTTTTTGGGCCTGCAAGGATTAACATCGTGTGGGTGTTGGTGCAGCTTTGAATGTGGATGTCTGACCCTTCAGGCAATCGTTCGGTCAGCCAATCCATATCGTGATATTCCGCCGTCGCGGCTGAGCCATAGAATATTTCGCCATTTGGCAACGGCACGATTGTGGCCTCGGCAGCGATATTCCCGTTTGAGGTCAGAAAATAACAAAGACTTGCCTTGCCGGGTTTGGTGGAAACCTTGGAACAGGTCAAACTGCTGAGCCAGCTCAATGCGCCCGTTCCACTGATCCTGTAATGATTGAACCCTGACAGTTCTGCGAGGCCCACATTGCTTGTCAGCGCTTTGATCTCAGCCCCCACAACATCATGCCAGTTCTGAAAGCCATACCCGTGCGAGGTCTCAAAATCAGCGCCCGGTTTGTAAAAATCTGTGCGTTCCCAACCGTTAACCACACCAAATTCTGCCCCTTTGTTTTTCAGTATGGGATACAGCGGTGAAGCCTTTGCCGGACGACCCGCAGGGCGGTGCTCATGTGGCAAATGCCAGCGGAATTCGTGCTGATAATCCTCAATGGATTTCAAGGCAGTAAATTCAGTGTTGGCAAAACTGGTGATACGACGAGGATCAAGTTGCCAAGTGTCCCATTCGGTTTCCCCATGCACGATCATCTGAGCGATCATTTTGCCATACCCACCGCCTTCGCCAATACCCACTCGCAACCCATTCATCGACCAGCAATTGCGCAAACCGGGGTGTTTGCCCACCAGTGGCCCGGCATCAGAGGCATAAGCAATTGGGCCGTTCACCACCGATTTGATACCAACCTCTTTTAGGCAGGGCAGGCGGTCAAATATCGGGGCCATCTTTGGGAGCAGACGATCCAGATCATCCGGGCACAGGGCGTTGACGAAATCCGGATCAATCCCGTCCATGCCAAAAGTTTTGCAATCGTGTTCATAGATGCCAACCAGCAGTCCCTTCTTTTCTTGCCGCATATAAAACGTATCGCGTGGACAGCGCACCATGGGCAAGCGGCTGTCACGATCAGTCAGATCAGGGATGTCTTCGGTGACGAAATACATGTGTTCCATAGCGATGACCGGGTACTGGATGCCCATCAGCGCACCAACCTCATTTGCGCGATACCCGGCGGCAACCACGATATGTTCGGCGGTGAGTGTGCCTTTGTCCGTGGTGACAAGCCATTCGTCACTGGGCAGTTGTTTGAGACCGATCACAGGTGTGTGGCGATGGATCACAGCGCCTGCCTTGCGTGCACGTGCGGCCAATGCCTGACACAGTTGCGCCGGATCAATATCGCCATCGCGCTCATCCCAGAGTGCTGCCAACATGGCGTCTGTGTTCAGCAATGGATTGCGCCGTTTGGCCTCTGCTGCGTCCAGCAGATCAAAGTTCAGACCCAACCCTCTTGCTACGGATATTATATGGTGTGCCTCATCCATATGTGTGGGGCTGGTCAGCAGGCGCATCCCACCCGTGGCGTGGTGATAATTGATTGGATAGGCGGGATCGTCAGCCAGTTCTTTATAAAGCTTGATGGTATAATTGCGCAGCAACAACAGTAATTGATTGAATGCCACACTGGGGCATTGTGCTGCTGAATGCCATGTCGTGCCCGAGGTCAGCTCGTTACGTTCCAGCAAAACAACATCGTTCCAGCCCTCTTTGGTCAGGTGATATAGCGCGGACAATCCTCCGATACCGCCTCCAACGACCACGACACGTGCATGGTTTTGCATAATGCATCTCCAATAATTCAATGCTCACATCCAATATCCACGCCTTTCTATTTTTTGAAAGTCAGAAAGTATGAAATAAAAAACAGTCATGAATGTTTTTTATTGACGAATGACCAATTCTCCCAATATCAACATAGTATGAAGGAGGACGAGTCGTATGCCAGCCACTCAGAAACGAACCCAACAAGAAAAAAGCGAAGAAATGCGCGCGCGTTTGCGACAGGCAACCATTACGACACTGATGGAGAAAGGGTTCCGCCATGCAGGCACCCCGGAAATCTGTCGGCAGGCGGGGGTGTCACGTGGCGCGATGTTGCACCATTATCCTACGCGAAATTCCTTGTTGTTGGATGCGGCCATGGATTTGTGGCGCGAAGTACCAGAGCGGTTGCGCGGTCTAGTAGGCGGCCTCAAGGAAGGCGAATTTGACGTTGATGCCTTTGTCGATGGTGCGTGGGAAAACCTGTTTGATGATGATGTGGTTCTGCCCTCTTTGGAATTAACGCTTGCGGCACGTGGAGATGATGAATTGGCAGAGCCAATCGCCAAAGGCCTGCAAGAGCTGTTCAACAGTTACTATGAGATTTTGCACGACACCTTTGCCGCCCAAGGTTGGGACGAAGGGGCCATTCGCGACAGCATCAATCTGGTGCTGTGTGCGCTGCGCGGTCTGAAGGTGCAGTCGCTGGTCTATCACAGCCCTAAATTTGAGGCCGAGATGATGACGTCTCTCAAGAATGCCTTTCGACACGCGATTTACGGGATGGCCAAAGAAGCAGCCTAACAAAGGGTAGAACGGAAACACCATGAAAACGGTCAGAAATGTTCTGCTGGTCATTGCTGATCAGTGGCGTGGGGATTCTATTGCCTGTTGGGGGCATCCGGATGTGAAAACACCGCATCTGGATGCCTTTGCAACAGAGGCGATGTCGTTTCGCCGACACCATGCTCAGGCTGCGCCGTGTGGCCCGTCACGTGCGTCTTTGTTGACGGGACGATACCTGATGAACCACCGTCAGGTTAGCAATGAAACCCCGTTGCCTGCCTCAATTTCAACGCTGGGGCATCTGGTTGCCCAAAGCGGGCGAGAACCGGTTTTGTTTGGCTATACAGACACGCCCAATGATCCAGACGACGCCACACAAACGCAACCTTGGGTGTGTCCTGGCTTTGCCACACGTACAGGGTTTTTCTATCACGACGGATTTGCGGCTTGGCGCGATTGGTTGGTTGATCACGGTGTCACCCTTGAACTGGATGATGATCCAGAGAGCATTTTCCTGCCCAAAGGTGGATATGATCCTGCTCACTCTGATGCGCCTTGCCAATATCCGGCCGATCTGAGCGATACCGCCTTTATGTTCGGATCAGCGCGCGATTATATCGCTGAACAGGGGGAGGCACCGTGGTTTGTCAATCTCAACTGCTTGCGCCCGCATCCGCCGATGGTGGCCCCTGCACCCTACAATCGGATGTTTGATCCGGCGTCTTTGTCTGGCCCTGCACGTATTGAAAGCCCTGACGCGTTGGCGCAAAGTCATCCGTTTTTGGCGGCGTCATTGCGGGCCTATGGGGCAAAAAGATATTTCCGAGATGAGCTGACACCGGATCAGGTGAGTGATGCACAGGATCGCGCTATGCGTGCGGCTTATTATGGCAATATGGCAGAGGTGGATGCCCAATTTGGCGCTTTGGTGGCTGATCTGAAGGTCAGGGGGCTGTATGATGAAACCTTGATTATCTTTACTTCTGATCATGCGGATCAGCTGGGGGATAATTGGATTTATGGGCGCCGTGGTCCATTCCCAAGCCTGTTTCACGTCCCCCTTATGATCCGCGACCCCCGCCATCCCGACAGTTATGGTACCGATACCGATGCCTTTACAGAAACCATCGACATCCTGCCCACAATTGCAGAGGCGGCAGGGCAGGCAGTGCCTGAATGTGATGGGCGGTCACTTATGGCTTTCTTGCAAGGGAGCGAGCCGACGCATTGGCGTGATTTTACCGTATGGGAAACCGATTTTCGTGAATTACATCTGAACGCCGAGCTGCGCACATTCCTACCAGAGCGGGTGGAGGATTGTTGTTTCACGGCCTTGATGTCGCGCGACTGGTTGTACATCCATTTCCCGGCGCAACCTGCGTTGCTGTATGACCTCCGGGTCGATCCGCATTGTCATTACAATTTGGCAGAAAAGCCGGAGCACGCAGGTGATTTGGCGCGCGCAGCACAAGCGCTGCTGACCCATCGCATAAGACACGCGCCCAAGCAGTTGTCGGATTATTGGCTGACCTACGCCACCGAAGGCCAAGCGCAAAAAATTTGGAACACAGGAGGAGAGACGTGCTGAAAATTTCCAGCCTGACCAAAACGTTCGGGGCGTTCCGCGCTCTTAATATCGGGCAAATCAATATTCCCAAAGGTCAGGTGACTGGCATTGTTGGACCTAACGGCGCGGGTAAAACCACGTTGTTTAACACAGTGGGCGGTGCCTTTCGCCCGGACGGCGGGTCAGTCACGTTGGATGGTGTCGATATCACTGGATTGGCACCGCATAAATTGGCGTATCAGGGATTGGTCCGCACCTTTCAGATCAGCCGTGATCTGGGGGCATTGACCATTCTGGAAAACCTTCTGTTGGCGCGTCCTAATCAATCAGGTGAGGGCATTGCGGCTGCACTATTTTCCCGCTCTCGTATCCGCGCGGAAGAGGAAAAAGCCATCGAACATGCCCGCGCCTTGTTGCGCCGGGTTGATTTGTGGCGGCTGGCTGATCAATCGGCGGCCAATCTGTCGGGTGGGCAAAAGAAACTGCTGGAAGTCCTGCGCGCGATGATGCTGTCGCCCAAGGTGATTTTGCTGGACGAACCAGCCGCTGGCGTTGCCCCAACAATGGAGGGTGTGCTTGTCGATTTCATTCTATCGCTTAAGGCCGAAGGCGTGACCTTTGCCATTGTCGAGCATGACATGGAGATGATCGAACGGCTGTGTGACAGCGTCTATGTGATGACCGAAGGGCACGAGATGATGCATGGCTCATTCCATGAGGTCACAACTGATCCGCGCGTGCTGGAAGCCTATTTGGGGAGCATGGTCTGATGAGCAATCCAATTTTGACAGTTTCCAAGCTGAGAGCCGGATATGGCAGCGGTGGTGATATCATCAAGGGGGCGGGGTTTTCTGTCAGCCAAGGGGCGATTTCCACGATTGTTGGGCCGAATGGGGCAGGGAAGTCGACTTTGATTAAATCCCTTGTGGGGTTACTGACGCCACGTGACGGCACTATCACACTGAACGGCAAGGATGTGACCCAATTGGATGCTCCTGCCAAGGCACGTGCTGGTTTGGGCTATGTACCGCAGGAACATAACGTGTTTCGCAATATGACCATCGGCGAAAACATGACGCTGGCTTATGAATTCATTGCCCGCGAAACCAAGGGATTAAAGGCCGCGCGGGATCGGGTTTTTGACATCTTTCCAGACCTTGCCCACCGCGCGGGTGATATGGCGGGAAACCTGTCTGGTGGGCAACGTCAGATGCTGGCCTTTGGATGCGCGTTGATGCCCGACCCATCGCTTTTATTGCTGGATGAGCCAAGTGCTGGCTTGTCGCCCAAATACGTTGCCGAAATGTTTCAAGCCGTAAAAGCGGTGAACCAAGCGGGCGTGTCGATCCTGATGATCGAACAGAACGTCAAAGAGGCAATGGTGATTTCCGAAACCGCCATTGTTCTGGTCGCAGGGCAGGTACGTGCACATATGCCCGCGCTTGATTTCCTTAATCATCCTGACATTCACGCGCTCTATATGGGCACGGCGGATGTCGCAGCGGCGGGGAGTGTCTGATGCTGCAACTTTTGCTAAACGGTGTGGTATCCGGACTGTTGGTGGCGCTGCCTGCGATTGCTTTGTCGCTGACCTACGGCGTGTTGAATTTTCCTAATTTTGCCATTGGATCGATGATCACCATGGGCGCCTATATAGCGCTGTTTTTCAATGTGGATATTGGCGTGCCGCTATTGCTGGCTGCGGGGTTGGGGGCTGTGGGACTCGCCTGTGTGGCACTGATTGCAGATCGTCTGGTGTATCGGCCTTTGCGCAATTCTGATCATGTGACGCTGTTGGTGGCCTCTATGGGGGTCTATTTCGTGCTGGAAAATGTGGTGCGGTTCCTGTGGGGATCAGACATTCGTGGCTATGACATTGCCGTGGCCCGTCCGCATCGCTGGTTGGGGCTGCGCGTTAACAATGAACAGATCACCATCTTGATCGTGGCCCTTTTGGCGATGGTGGCGGTGTGGTTCATCCTGATGAAAACCCCGTTGGGGCGCGCCATGCGGGCAGTATCGGACAACCCTGACCTTGCAGGTGTGCGCGGCATCAATCGTAACCGTGTCATTGGCGCTGTTTGGGGCATCTCGGGGGTACTTGCTGGGTTTGCGGGTGTCTTGGTTGGCATGGACGGCGTGATCGATCCCTTGATGGGATGGAACTATGTATTGCCAGTTTTTGCAGCCGTCATTCTGGGGGGCATCGGCAATCCATTCGGAGCGGTCATTGGCGCCATCTTGATTGGTGTGGCCGAGGAATTATCAACCCTGATCCTGCCCACGACCTATCGTCAGGCTGTGGCGTTTCTGATCATCGTGCTGGTGCTGTTGTTACGCCCGCATGGACTTTTTGGCAAAGCGAGGATCAGCAGATGATCGGCTATTTCACCGCAATTCTTATCTTTGTGATTATTTCGGCCCTGATTGGTTTGGCTTTGAACCTGCAATGGGGACAGGCGGGAATGGTCAACTTTGGCATCTTCGGCTTTTTTGCTGTGGGGGCCTATGTTGCCGGTCTTGCGGCCATGGCAGGGGTGCCTACGTTGATTGCTGCATTGTTGGCGGTTGTCGCAACGGTGATCTTAAGTGCGCTGGTGGCGTTGGTGTCTGCCCGATTACGCGAGGACTATCTTGCCATTGCGACGCTTGCCTTTGCCGAAGCTGTGCGCCTGTTTTTGTTGAATGAAACTTGGCTGACGGGAGGGGCAAACGGATTGCCTGGCATTCCACGTCCCTTGTCGAAAGTTGCCTCGGGGCTGAACTATGAGTTGTTGTTCCTAGGATTGTCGATCACGGCCTTTGCACTGTGTTTCGCTTTTGCCCAATTGCTGACGGTGTCCCCCTTTGGCCGCGTGTTGCGAGCGCTGCGCGAGGATGACCTGGTCGCATCGACTTTGGGTAAGACCACATTGTCGTTTCGGGTGCGAGCCTTTGCTGCCGGGGGGGCAATTATCGGGGTGGCTGGCAGTCTGCATGCGTTTTATTTCACCTACATCGACCCAACCCAATTTGGCGCTTTCGTGACGGCCTATGCCTTTATGGCGGTGATCGCAGGGGGGCGTGGATCAAACATTGGCCTGCTGATCGGGGCGGTCTCAGTCATGGTGCTGCTGGAAGGCACGCGTTTTCTCAAAGATTTCATGCCGTTTCTTGATGCGGGTCAGGCAGCGTCCTTGCGCCTGATCCTCATTGGTGTGGGTCTCATCCTGTTGTTGATTTATCGCCCGCAAGGGTTCGTCAGCGAGTACCGGCTGCAAGCCAAACAAGGGAGAGAGTGATGAGTCGGATTTCATCTCCCCGGGCTGACACTCTCTCGGATGAGGCCCGCGCCATTTTTGACGAAATGAACGATTATGGCCCCTTTAGAAATTTGGTTGAGGCCATGGGGCATCGCCCTACGATCCTGCGACATCTGTTTGGCATGTTGCTGGATTTGCGAGACGAAGCTGTGCTGCCGCGCCGCGCGCTCGAATTGGCGCTGGTGACAGTGTCTAAGCTGAATGAATGTACCTATTGCATCTCTCATCATGCGCCAATGTTGCAAGTGGTTGGGCTGAGCAAAGAAGGCATCGCCCGCTTGCCTGATGTGGATGATCACCCTGAACTGGACGATTTGGACAAGATGGTCGTGCGCTATGCCGCCGCTGTCACAACCCGCGCCAATCGGATGCGCGATGCCGAAGTGACAGACCTGCGTGCCCATTTCAGTGAGGCCCAAATTGTCGAACTGACATGGCGCATCGCGCTGTGTGGCGCGTTCAATCGCTTTAACGATGCACTGCAACTGACACTGGAGGACGGGGTGGAGGAGTTCCCGTCCAACAGCAATTGATCACCTAGAGGAGGAAATAGATATGACTCGATTGACACTTAACCGACGCACGTTTCTGGGCGCCGCTGCCGCAGGTATTGCGGTTAGCAGCTTTCCGATGCCTGCACTGGCCCAAAAGGCACCTGTGAAATTTGGGATGATTTCCCCTTTGACGGGGGGTGGTGCGTCTTACGGGCCAAACATCGTCAAGGCCGCACAGGCCATTGCCGGGCAGATCAACGGGGCAGGCGGCATCTTGGATGGTCGCCAGATCAAGATTATCGCGGAAGACAGCGAAACCAATCCCACTGCCGCCGTGCGTGCCGCACGAAAATTGCTGGATGTGGATCAGGTCAATGCCATCGTTGGCATGTGGGGATCTGGCCCAACATTGGCGGTCAAACCTTTGGCCCTTGAAAAAGGCGTTTCCATCAGCTGCCTAGGCGCGGCTGATGCGATCACTGAAGGTGACACAGCTGGATTGATCTGGCGCTTTCAGGCCACTGGGCGCGAATGGGGTGTGCCACCGGCCAAGGCGATGCTTGCTGCGGGTCACAAAAAGGTTGGTATTCTCGCGGTACAGACGGCCTTTACCCAATCCATGATTGGCCCCTTCATTGAAACGATTGAGGCCGGAGGCGGCGAGGTCGTTGTGCAGGCCGAGGTCAAACCCGATCAGCCGAACTTTCGTGCAGAGGTTGACAAGGTGATGGGCGAAGATGTCACGGCCGTCTTCCTGCCGGCTTATGTGACACAGTTCACGTCGATCGCAAAGGAATGGTATCGCGGCGGGTATGACACAGAGCTGTACACCCTGACCATCGCCGCCAGTGCGGGTGTCAACGGGGGTGGGAAATTTATCACCGCCGTGGGCGATGCGGTTGGCGAAGGCATTCACCATCTTCAGGCCACCAACGACACCACCTCAGCCACCTATCAGGAATTTGAAGGATTGATGGGGGTTGCACCGGGTACGTTCTTGCCATTTTCCGCGCTTTGCGCGGATTCAATGACAGTACACGCAGCCGCAATGGAAAAGGCCGGAACCGCGGATGCCACAGTCTATACCAAAGAGATTTTGGGCATTACCAATGGCGGTGGGGAAAAGGTTGGCGGCGCTCTGAACCTTCTGGAAGCGGTTCGTGCAGGCAAAGATGTGGATTACACTGGCTATGGTATGGATGTGGCCTTTCATCCCAATGGCAATCTCAAGGACCGCCCCTTTGCCCATTTCGTCATCAAAGATGGCAAGGACGAAGAACTAGGCACCATCTGATCTGTGATACAGCGAGGCAGCCCCAGAGAGGGCTGTCTCTGACGGTGCATTTGTCTTGTCTCACGCAGATCAGTTGTGCGGCTCATTTACTGCATTTGGTGTTCAATGCGCACCAAGCGGCGCTCTCTCAAGAAAGAATAAAGCCCGGTTGCGATAATCAGGCCCGCTCCAATCAGGGTAAACGCATCTGGCCGTTCGTTGAAAATCACAACACCCACGGTGATTGAAAAGATCAAACGGCTATAGCGAAACGGCATAATGGCGGACACTTCGCCCACGCGCATGGCCTGAACGATGCCCCAATAGCCAATTGCGCCAAACAAGATGGCGCCGCCTGACCACAATGTCTGGTCCCTGTTCAATGCGACAAGATCGGCACCACCGACCAACATCATCAATGTTCCAGCGATGATGAGGGATGCAAAACCCTGAAAGGACACCACACTTGATGCCACGGTGCTGTCAATTTTACGGGTGATAAGATCACGAAATGCCACGCCAAACACTGGCAACAACACAAACAAAGAGTCTGCGTTGAACCCGTCCATACCGGGACGAATGATCAACAACACGCCGATAAAGCCCACAATGATGGCGCACCAGCGGCGCCATCCAACTTGTTCGCCCAAAAACAGTGCGGCGCCCATGGTAATCGCAAGTGGCGTGGCCTGAAACACGGCGGCAACTGTTGAAATATCCACCAAAGACAGAGCCGTGGCATATCCCATGGCCGCTACTGCCTCCGCAAAGGCGCGGAGCAGGGCGGGCTTTGACCAGGCTTCGCGCGCAAAGAGGTTCTGTCGCGATGCAACCGCCATGGTGGCGAAAATCACACTGCTGCCGATGCCAAGAATGATCAGGATTTGCCCAACAGAAATCTCCACCGCAAGGTGTTTGATAAACGCATCCTCAATCGTGAATCCGGCCATGGCCAGAAGAACCAGCAAAATGCCGTTAAGATTGTTCATGAGCGCGCGTTCCTGTTGGGTGAGTTTCCGGTTGTCCAAGTGTCACCGGCACGCCTTATCCAAATCGCAAACCGAGGCATTGCGCAAGAAAAACTGATTCAGAGCGGCATCAATTCCTGTGAAGGCACAGTTCACAGATGGACATATGCGCGCCTGCAAATGGGAGCGATTGAATTTGCTTAAGAGGGGGGAAGCGATTTAGGTTAGGCAATAAATTAGCAAAAAGGCCTGCACTATGGATCTCCCTGATTTTATCAAAGCATTTCCCGGTATAAACCTGCCGCTGCCCGAAGACATGGTGACAACCCATGTCATGCGCACCGATGATGGATTGGCGGTATTTTTTGTGGTGCATAAAGATGTTGAATTGCCACCGCATTCGCACAGGGGGCAATGGGGTACTGTTATCAAGGGGCAGGTTGATCTGACGATTGATGGGCAAACCCAGTCACATCGCCCCGGCGACAGCTATTTCATTCCTACGGACGTGGTGCATGGTGCCAAAGTATACGCTGGGTCTATTGTGATGGATATCTTTGAAGAGCCGGACAGGTATTCACTTAAATCCTGACAGGCGGGTCATTTGTTTTTTGGAACACCATAGAGTTCCAGTTTATGCCCCTTTAGGTGATACCCTAGTTTTGCGGCGATTTTTTCTTGCAAAGCTTCGATATCCGGATCGCAAAACTCGATCACTTCACCGGTGTTGATATCAATCAAATGGTCGTGGTGATCGCGTTCCGCATCTTCATAGCGCGCGCGCCCATCCCCAAATTCCAGACGATCCAAAATGCCGGATTCTTCAAACAGCTTAACCGTGCGATATACCGTTGCCAGTGAAATTGCGGCGTCACGCGCGCTGGCACGGGCGTAAAGTTCTTCGACATCCGGGTGGTCGCTACTCTCTTGTAGCACTGCCACGATGGTGCGACGTTGATCTGTCATACGTAGGCCTTTGGCCTCGCAGCGTGAAATGATGGTGTCAGTCATAGTGTGTTCCGGCGTCGGTTGGGATCTTTGTTTAGCCGCAGAATGCGCGTTCCGCCACAGGTATTGTATATTTATCTATCGTAAATGTCGCTTGACAGCCACATCCAGTCCGGTGCATGACGCGCCCAAGACGCCGTCTGCCGCGTGAGCAGCACCTTTGGCCGCATTGAGCGAGCCACCCATAACGGCGAAATCTGATCCCAAAATCACGCGTGGGGCGAACACACTCGGACGGTTGGCGCATTCGGCGTTGATTGTGGCCGAACGTGGACCACCAAGAAGGCGCCCCGTGGCGCTGATCTCCCCTGTGCATCAGGGGCTGAAAGGATATCTCATGGCAGAGTTTGCCAATTTGGGCTTGCCCGAAACACTTGTTAAGAAACTGGAGAAACTGGGGATGACCTCCCCAACACCAATCCAAGAGCGCGCAATTCCGCACGCCCTTGAAGGCCAAGACGTTATGGGGCTGGCGCAAACTGGCACCGGCAAAACGCTGGCCTTTGGATTGCCTCTGATCGCCCGCCTGCAAAGCTTTGGGCAAAAGCCCGCACCGCGCACAGTGCGCGCCTTAATCCTTGCACCAACCCGCGAATTGGCGAACCAAATTCAAGACAGCCTGCGGGCGTTGGTTGACGGCACACCCTTTAAGGTTGGACTGGTCGTCGGTGGCGCATCAATCAATGCACAAATTCAACGCTTGGAGCGCGGCACCGATATTTTGGTTGCGACCCCCGGTCGTTTGATTGACCTGATGGACCGCAGAGCGCTTAACCTTAAGGATACGGGGTTTCTCGTGTTGGACGAGGCCGATCAAATGCTGGACCTCGGCTTTATTCACGCTTTGCGTAAGATTGCAGATTTCCTGCCGTCTGAACGCCAAACCATGTTGTTTTCGGCCACTATGCCCAAACAAATGTCAGAACTTGCTGGCTCGTATCTGAAAAACCCTGTGCGTGTGCAAGTCGCGCCTCCGGGTAAGACCGCGGATAAAGTCACCCAAGAAGTGCATTTCATCGCCAAAGCAACAAAAACTGAATTGCTGTTGGAATTGCTGGCAAAACACCGTGATGAGGCGGCGATTGTGTTTGGGCGGACCAAACATGGTGCTGAACGATTGATGAAGTCGCTGGTCAAGGCCGGGTATAAGGCTGAATCTATCCACGGCAACAAATCGCAAGGTCAACGAACACGTGCGATTGACGCCTTTAAAAAGGGGCAAACTTTGGTTCTGGTAGCCACCGATGTCGCGGCTCGTGGATTGGATATTCCGCAAGTGCGTCATGTCTATAACTATGATCTGCCCAATGTGCCGGAAAACTATGTTCACCGAATTGGTAGGACCGCACGTGCTGGAATGGATGGGGCGGCTGTTGCATTCTGTGCTCCGGATGAAGTTGATGAATTCAACGCCATTCAGAAGGTTCTAAAAATGGCTATTCCGGTGGCTTCTGGTCGGGCTTGGGATGGTGTGCGTGAACCGGGTGCCCCGGGTCCTAAGATGGGCAATAAAGGTGGTAAGAAACCTGGTGGTCAACGTCGTCGTGGCGGTGGTGGCGGAAAACCACACGGTGGTGGAAAACCATCTGCTGATGGCGCGCGTCGTCGCAACGGCCCACCCCGCAACAAAGGTCGCGGCCCCAAAGCGGCGTAGTTCCAACGTATTGTTATGCCCAGCGAATTCGCTGGGCATAAACTTTTTAATGCGTCATTGCTGTCGTGCCGCTGGGTCTGATCTTCAATAGACCAAACGCCCCTGCATGACGCGCCGCGCGGGGCCTGATACGGTGATTGCATAGCCATCTGTGGTCAATGTGATCAGGCTTAGGCGGCCCATGTCTTCACCTTGCCGGATCGTGACAGTCAAATCATCCCCTATGATTTTACGCAGTAATGCCCCAAGTGTGGCGCAGGCAGATCCCGTTGCGGGATCTTCGGGGATATTATCCAAAGGTGCAAACATGCGCGCATGCAACGTGTCGCCGTCGCGCCAATAGGCAAACTGCGCAAAATCCAGTGCACCGGGATATTTAACAGCGCCTTTGCGAAACGCGTCGATATTTGCCGACATCCGCGACAGGGCTTCACGGCTGGTGAGTTCAGTAATGGTAAAGGGCAAACCAAGCGTGGCCAGCTGTGGCGTATGTACGTTGGTTTGAATATCACTGATGTCCAGCGAGAGCGCCTCGGCGACCTCTTCAACGCTTGGGGTGGCCAATATCTCCAGCGGCACTTCGGTCGTAAAGCGTGCAAATCCGTTTTCGGCGTGTGTCTGCAGGGGGCCGACCCCTAATTCCAGCACCATGTTCGGGGCCGTGCCCTCGTCTGACAGGGCAACAGCGGTGCCAATCACCGGATGGCCCGCGAATGGGATTTCCATGGTGGGCGTAAAAATGCGGACCTTGGCGGTGTGGGCGGCGTCTTCTGGAGGAAATACGAATGTGGTTTCCGAAAAGTTAAATTCACGCGCAATGCGTTGCAGGTCTTCCTCGGGTAGGGAGGTTGCGTCGGGTATGATTGCCAATTGATTACCACCAAAGGCTTCATTTGAGAAAACGTCGTAAATCAGAAAATCAGTCATTGCATTGCCCTCATACCAAATCAGGTTCGCGGCCCACTTTGTTGGCCAACGGAGCCACCGTCAATCCCTGCACAACGATTGAGAAAATTACGATAATATAGGTGGTTGTGAGGATCAGGGGTTTCCATTCACTGTCAGGCAATGACAGCGCAAGAGCGACCGAAATTCCGCCCTTTAGGCCACCCCATGTCATAATTGGCACCACCCCGCGACTGAAGTCACGGAAGGGGCGCAGGATTACGAACGGGACCACAACTGCGGCCAGACGGGCCAACAAGGCAAGGCCAATGGATAAGACACCTGTCAGAATGAAATCCGCTTCAAAGGCAACAGCGAACACCTCAAACCCGATCAGCAGGAATAGCACGGCATTCAGAATTTCGTCTATTAGCTTCCAAAAGGCATCGACGTATTTGCGGGTTTCTTCGCTCATGCCGTGTTTTGCACCTATGTCCCCGATCAAAAGACCAGCACAAACCGCCATGATAGGTGCGCTGACATGCAGGTAAACCGCCAGCTCATATCCACCAAAGGCCAGCCCAAGCGTGATCAACACCTCGAGCGAATAATCATCAATTAAGCGCATCACGCGAAACGTCAGCCAACCCAGAGCGATACCCAGAGCGGCACCGCCCACGGCTTCTTGAACAAACAGCTTAATCGCGTCCATGGCACCCGATCCATGGTGATCATCTGATGGAAACGCAAGACTGACCAGCACAAGGAACACGACATAGCCGACCCCGTCATTAAACAGAGATTCCCCGGCAATTTTGGTTTCAAGCGTTTTACGCAAGTTGGCTTCTCGCAGAACTCCCAACACGGCCACCGGGTCTGTGGGTGAAATCAATGCACCAAACACCAATGCGACCAGAATGGGCATGCCTGTCAGCCAGCTGAAGCCAAAGCCAACAACCGCAGTGGACAGAGCCACGCCCAAAGTTGCCATCAAAAATACCGGTCCCCATTGTGCGCGTAAGTCCAGCAATTTGACATGAAGCGCCCCGGCGAACAGCAAAAGACCCAGCATGCCCTCCAGCAAGGCATCGGAAAAATCAATGCCCGTGATCACCGAACGCGCGGTATCCGCCATGCCCAACTGCGGGGCAAAGATGTCGATAATCAACACCGAAACACTTGCCAACAAGGCCACGACCAGAATGCCAATCGAGGAGGGGAGCTTCAAAAACAGATAGTTGATGGCCCCGAAGGCACCAGCCAAAACAATGAGCAAAGAGGCGATCTGAAGAAGGGTCATGACAGGCGTTTCCAATATTGTGTTGACGGTGAGTACCACGGGTGTGGGGAACGATCTAGACAGGGATAAAGTATCCGTTGCTTACGGTTACTGCTTTTGGATGCAGCCATTGACTTGACCAGATTTCACGCGTTCTGTGCCCGAATGGAAAGAAAAGATCACATAGACCTTTTTGGCGCAACTGCACTGATCGTATTTGGCATTATTTTATCGTTCAATCAGGTGGTGATTAAGGTAACCAATGGTGGCTTTGCCCCTGTGTATGGGGCTGGGCTGCGATCTTTGATTGGGTTGATTATCGTAGGGTTATGGATTGTTTTACGCCGCAATTCCTTTGGATTAAATCGACGAACCATCATTCCTTGTCTAATTTCAGGGGTATTATTCTCTTTTGAATTCATATGCCTATACATCTCTCTTGATGTGACATCGGTGGTACGGGCTTCAATTCTCTATTATTCAATGCCTGTGTGGTTGGCCATTGCAGCGCATTTTATGTTGCCGGGCGAAACGCTCAGTACGCGACGTTGTTTGGGGCTTTTATTGGCCATGGGGGGCGTCGCGATTGCACTTTCTGATCGGCAAGGTGGACAGGCAAGCTGGATAGGAGATCTTGCCGGACTTGGTGCGGCTGTCGGTTGGGCTGGGATTGCACTGTTGTTACGCATTACGCCGCTCAGAGAGATGAATTCAGAATCGCAATTGTTTTGGCAACTGCTGATCTCGGCTCCCATTCTCTTGTTGGTGGCACCACTATTTGGCCCCCTTACGCGTGATCCGCAAATGCTGCATGTTGCTGGACTGCTATTTCAGTCGGTGTTCGTGGTGGCGGTGGGCTATATCGTGTGGTTTCAGTTGATTAAGATTTATCCCGCCTCTGGCGTGGCCTCATTTAGCTTTCTGTCGCCAGTGTTCAGTGTGATCCTTGGCTGGCTGGTCCTAGGTGAGGAGGTGGGAGCGAATATCTGGATTGGTCTGGTGTTTGTGGCCGTCGGGGTTACCTTGATAAACCGCCGTCGCCAAACTCAGGTGCCACAAAAGGTTTGATGTACACGTTCATTTTGCTGAGGCGGTTGTGTCAGATCGATGACCTCTGAACGTTCCTCAAAAGGACGAGAAAGCGCGTCGTTTAGGCGGTGGAATGGTGCGAAATTCCCATCTGTCGCTGCCACAATCATCGCCTCAACATGATGGTTGCGGGGGATAATGGCTGGATTAGTGGCCAATATCACAGCTTTTGGATCGGCCTCAGGTACAACGCGTCTTTGCAAGCGTTCATGCCAGATATCAAAGGCTAGAGGGTCGTGAAATTGATCCCGTGCTTTGCCAGTGGCCAGTGTGCGAAATGTGTTGGTGAAATCAGCACCTTGATTGGCCATGAGTTCCAGCAAATCAGTGATCAGAGCATGATCGCCTTCCTGTGAAGATTGCAGGCCAATTTTGGCGGAAAATGCTGCATTCCACAGCCGTTGAATTTGGGCAGGAATGGCATGTACGGCAGCAGTGAAGGACGCAACCGCATCATCTTGATCTGGCATTAAGGGAACTAAAGACGTGGCCAATTGGGCCATGTTCCACACAATGATGTCTGGCTGATTGGAATAGGCATAGCGACGTTGATGGTCGATCGAGGAGAACACCGTCATGGGGTGAAAATCATCCATAAAGGCACAAGGGCCATAATCAATGGTTTCTCCCGAAATCGCGCAATTGTCAGTGTTCATAACGCCGTGGATAAATCCGACTGACAACCATTTTACCACCAATTCGGCCTGCGCAGTGGCGACGGCATTCAAAAATTCAACAGGTGATTGTGTCTGCGGGTAATGGCGATCCACGGCGTATTCATAAAGCGCCCGAAGCCCGTCTAGGTCTTTACGTGCGGCCAACACCTGAAAGCTGCCAACACGGATGTGGCTGCTGGCCACGCGTGTCAAAACCGCCCCGGGCAGGGCGCGTTCGCGGATCACGGTTTCGCCGGTTTCGACGGCAGCCAGTGCGCGGGTGGTGGGGATGCCAAGCGCATGCATTGCCTCGCTGATCACGTATTCACGCAATACAGGACCCAACCAAGCGCGCCCATCTCCACCGCGTGAATAAGGTGTGCGTCCCGCCCCCTTAAGCTGAATATCGCGCCGCCCGATCGGCCCAACTGTCTCGCCCAATAACACCGCGCGGCCATCGCCCAGCTGTGGGTTCCAGTGACCGAACTGATGCCCGGCGTAAAGCTGCGCCAAAGGCGTGGCTCCGTCGGGTGTTTGATTGCCTGCAAACACCTGTGCCAAAGCCTCGTCATCATCCGCAGTGATCCCCAGATCATTGGCCAGTGAGTGATTAAACGCAATGAGCTTTGGCGCCTTTACAGGCACGGGGTTTTGCAGGCTGAACAGCTGTGCAGGCAGGCGTGCATAGCTGTTATCAAAGGGTATATTCAGGGTCATGGCATCAATATAGGGGGCAGGTGCCCCCAGGAACAGGTCAGAGTGTCTGAGACATCAACATATATTGGTCACGCATTTGAAACCGCGCCCGACGATACAGGTTCTGGGTGTGTTCGTCGTCTTTTCTGACCTCAAGGTGAATGGCGGAGATACCTGCTTTTTTCAGCATATTTCGAATGGATGTCAGAGCATCAGAGGCCATGCCGCGACCCCGCACACCGGGACGAATATAAAGTTCGTCAACAAAAGCATCCATGCCGCCGAATTCCACGGACCAACCAAAGGTCAGAACGATATATCCAATTGGCGCACGAGAAGGCCCCATCAGGTACACAGCCCCAAACGGCGCGCCCTCAAGCAGTGGTGAAAGGGCGTTCTCGCGATGCGCATCGTCTGCATCAATGCCCATTTCGGCATGAAATGCGGCGCACAACGGCAAGAGTTTGGGTAAATCATCGGGTTTTGCAAGGTGCAGGGCGGTGCTCATAGACGGCCAAGCCTTTCGGTCAAAAGAGAAAAGAAGCCATCCGCGTCCAGATCACCCATGAATGTTGCATTGGGTGCACGATCTGTCACCCCCCACCAATCGGCCACAGTCATGCCCATGGTCAGTTCAGATTGGGTTTCGATTTCAACGTTGATGTGTCGCCCACTGAACAATTCTGGTTGCAGCAAATAGGCAATGACACAAGGATCATGCAAGGGCGCGCCGGGGCTGCCATATTTTTCCTTATCGAAACGTTCGAAAAAGTCGGTCATTTGGGCCACGGCGGTGCCGACGTTGGTCCCAAGTGCGCGAAAGGCATCATTACGCTCCTTGGTGACCAGCGCCTTATGAGTGACATCCAGCGGCATAACTGTGATCGGCACGCCAGATCGAAACACAATCTTGGCAGCTTGTGGATCAACATAGATGTTAAATTCTGCGGCGGGGGTCATATTCCCCACCTCGAAATAGGCGCCGCCCATCAGCACCACTTCTTGAACTTTGCCCATAATGTCGGGCGCCTTTTCAAATGCCATGGCAATATTGGTCAAAGGACCAAGAGGGCAGAGCGTCACACTGTTGCTGTCATGCGCGCGCAGGGTGTCGATGATAAAATCCACGGCATGTTGATCTTGCACAGGCATTTCTGGGTCTGGCAAAATGGGGCCGTCGAGGCCAGACTTACCGTGGACATGCTCTGCCGTAACCAGATCGCGGCCCATGGGGCGGTCGCAGCCATTGAAGATAGCGATGTCAGGTCTGCCTGCCAACTCGCAGATAATACGCGCATTCTTGCTTGTCAGATCCAGATGGACATTCCCTGCAACTGCTGTGATTCCAAGCAGGTTAATGTCCTGAGGGCTGGCCAATGCAAGCAATATTGCAACGGCGTCATCCTGTCCGGGGTCGGTGTCGATGATAATCTTGCGCGCGACTGACATGAACTCTCCTGTTTGCGCGCAGACTGAGGTTTTGACGCGCAAATGTCTAGGAGAAAGCACAGGTCAGGCGGGGTTTCGCGCGCTGAAAAAGTGAAAAACTATCTTGTCTAATAAAAGGGAGAAAAAGGGCCTTGTGTCGCTCAAATCATTTAGGGACGAGGGGCGTTGCCCTACAAAGAATATAGAGAAGAGGGGCTTTGCCCCTCTGGACCAATGGCCCATTCTCTCTAAGGTGTTTCCAGCAAGAAAAATCTGGTTATTCTGCCGTTTCTGCCAGTTCCATGTGCCCACCGGATTTGGAGAAGACACGCCGCAGCATTGGCTCAAAGAATTCCAACGGTTTGTTTGGATAGTCTGGGTCAAAGGCGTTTTGATCGTAGTTGTGGCAAAAATAGACCGCGTCGTCATAATAGGGGCTGTCTTTGTATTTGTCGCGGGCATTGCGATCACCACCCCACATGTGGTTGTAATAATAGCCTTGGAAGACACAGTGGTGTTCTACGATCCAACGCGCCTTTTCGCTCATGTAAGGGCGTACCATCGCGCCGGCGAGTTCGCCGTGGTTATATGGGGACAGGATGTCACCAATGTCGTGGATTAGGGCCGCAACAACGATTTCCTCGTCCGCGCCGTCAGCATGGGCACGCGTTGCGGCTTGCAGGCAGTGCTGATAGCGGTTGATCGGGTAGGGGGTCCAATCCTCATCCAACGATTTCAACATGGCAATGATGCGATCCACCAGATCGGCGTTGAATTGTTCTTCATATTCCATAACCGCATGCCAGTCTTCTGGCTTGGTCTGTTCAAAGCTGGTCCAGGTTGGTTTTTGGGATTTATCGAGCATGGCGCAGTCTCCTTTAGCTTGGAAAAGACATAGCAGGCGAAAATCGAACGAAAAACTGTATTGTTTTTATCGTTTTGATAGTGATTATTTATCGTATGGATATCAAGCTGATGAAAACTTTTCTAGCAGTGGCCGAGACCGGCACATTTCACAACGCTGCAGAGCGATTGCACGTGACGCAGGCAGCAGTGAGCAGCCGGATACGTGCGTTGGAAGAGGCCGTAGGGGCAGCGCTGTTTTTGCGCGGCGTCGGCGGCACGCGATTAAGTGCTGCGGGTGAAAGTCTGCGCCCCTATGCCGAACAGATGCTGAGCAGTTGGGACCATGTGGTTGGCAGCATTGGGCGCGATCATGCCACCCGTATGGCGTTGCGGTTGGGGTGTCAGTTGTCGATCTGGGATCAGATGTTGGTGGATTTGACAATCTGGGCCGAGGAACACCTTGGCAAGCTGCCAATGACATTGAACTTTGATCATGACACCAATGGGTTGGAATTGGTGCGTCGTGGGGTTGTTGATCTGATCATTACCCATGAAACACCCGGAGGCACACGGCTTATGGCGCAGGCTTTGAAGCCAGAACGCATCATGCTTGTGGCTGACCGGCCTTGCAGTCTAAGCGATGATGAATTGCCGCTGTTTCTAAATTTTCAACTTGGCCCTGAATACGATGCACGTGTGGGTGAAGTCTTGGGGGATCGGTCGGGGCATCTGTTCTTGGGCAATGCCGGAATGGGGCTGTATTATATGAAGAAGCGCGGTGGCATGGCCTTCTGTCCGGCAGCCATGGTAGCGGCAGAACTGACCCAAAAGCACCTTTATCCGGTCGGAGAAGCCGTGGAGTTCTCTATTCCGCGGTTTGCGGTGTTTGACCCGATGTCGCCTTCTGCTGATCTGGTACGGCAGGTGTTGCCGGGGCTACCACTAGAGACATAAAAAGGGCGGCGCAAAGCGATGCGCCGCCAGATATTTTGAATGTGGACGGGCTTAACCGTCGAAATCAACTTCTTCGGTGATGCGCAATGCGTTAGCGCGTTGGCTTGCCAGCGTCATCAGATTAACAGCATCTGCCGTGAAGCTGCCCCAACTTGTCACAAGGGCATCAGCCTGCGTGCCCGGCGCGATGGGGTATTCAAAGTTTGCATGAGCATAAACTTCTTGTGCCTTGGGAGAGGCAAGAAATTCCATCATTTGCAAAGCCGCCTCGCGGTTGGGGGCGGATTTGGTCATGGCCACACCTGAGATATTCACATGAGTGCCGCCATTTTCAAATGTTGGGAAGACAACGTTGACGCTGTCCGCCCATTCTTTTTGCTCTTCATCGGCCAGCATTTTGCCCATGTAATAGGTGTTGCCGATGGCAATGTCACATTCTCCGGCCCAGATTGCCTTGACCTGTGCGCGGTCGTTGCCTTGGGGTTTGCGTGCAAGGTTGGCTTTGATGCCTTCCAGCCATGATTTTGCGCCGTCTTCGCCAAGATGTTCAATCACAGCCGACGTCAGCGCGATGTTATAGGCGTGGGTGCCAGAGCGGGTGCAGATGCGGCCTTCCCATTTCGGATCAGCAAGATCTTCGTAGGTGGTGATTTCACCCTCGGCGACACGGTCTTTGGACGCGTAGATAATGCGTGCGCGCGTGGTCAAGCCGTACCAATGCCCTTGTGGGTCGCGATAGGTATCAGGCACGTTTGTTTGCAGCGCGGTGCTTTCCACAGCTTGGGTCAGGCCCGCGCCAACAACGGCAGCCAGACGCGAGATATCAACTGTAAAAATCAGATCGGCAGGCGAACGATCCCCTTCGGCTTGAAGCCGCTCTACCATGCCTTTTTTCAGATAGGCAACGTTCACCTTGATACCGGTTTCTTCGGTAAAGGCATCAGTTAGCGGTTTGATCAGTTCAGGCTGACGGTATGAATAAACATTGACCTCATCTGCAAGAACGGGGGCTGCAACAGCACAGGCCGCGGTGACGAAAACAGCATGGCGAAGTTTGGTAAGCATGGGAAATCCATTACGATAGAGTTTTGGTTTACACGCTTTAATCTGAGTTTTTTTGTCAGGTCAATACCTGATAGAAAAACTAGGCAATCTTGGCGCCTTTGTAAGTAGATGCCACACCTTGGATAGATCAGCTGCAAAATGTCAGGAATTTTGCGCAGACGGGCCCATATCAATACCGAAGCGGAGGGCCTTGATCCCTTCGATCTGAAACTGCATTGCGATTCCTGTGCGGATGTCGCTGGCAAGGTTCCAAACCTTTGTTACGGAATCGGTCCAGCCCGCAGCCCAGCACTGATAGGGGGCTTTTTCCATTTCGGCAGTTTCGCCGTTTTCATGTGGCGACGTGGTTTCGATACTGTCCAGGTTTTTCAAGTCACGAATGCGTTTGGAGCGGCTGGTTTTGATCTTACCCAGCGCGCAATTCGCCCAAATAATGGCCCCGATCCCAACACCGCTGACAATGCAGAGGTACAAAATCAGAAATTGGGAACTCATATGTAACTCCTGATGAGAGATAAGGTGTCAGTGGCCTTTCTCTCGATATGATTTGGCTGATGTGGTACGCCTTCAGGCGTACGCTTGCAGCCAACCAAACAGAAGTCGTTTCTGAAGGTATGCATGCGATGGATTGTCACGCAGTGCAAAAGCCCCGACCGGATTTGGTCGGGGCTTTTGGTTATTAGGCGGCTTTGGCGTCGGGGCCAAAGCGTCGATAGAAGCTTTGGTTTTTGTCCGCCATTTCGCGCAGCAGGGTCGGGCACTCAAAGCGGGCGCCATATTTTTCTGCCAGTTGATCACAGCGTTCTGCCGCCCATGGTGCGCCGACCATATCCAGCCAGCTGAACGGGCCACCTGACCATGGCATAAAGCCCCAGCCTAGGATCGCACCAACATCGCCTTCACGGATGTCTTCTAACACACCTTCTTCAAGGGCTTTCACGGCCTCGATCACCTGACCAAACAGCAAACGATGCTGCACTTCGATCAGATCTGGCTGATCTGCCAGACGGGGGTATTCCTCGACCAGACCGGGCCAATAATGTTGACGCTTGCCCTTGTCGTCATAGTCATAGAACCCAGCTTTGGCTTTGCGGCCCAGACGTCCCAGTTCTTCCATGCGAAAAACCACAGCATCTGTGGCATCGTCGGGATAATCATCCCCCATGGCCGCCTTGGTTGCGCGCGCAATCTTGGCGCCCAGATCAATCGAAGTTTCATCAACCAGTTGCAGTGGTCCCACCGGAAATCCCAGCAATTGCGCCGCATGGTCGATAAGGGCAGGGGCCACGCCCTCGCCAACCATCTGAATGCCCTGATTGATATAGGGGATGATACAGCGATTGGCATAAAAGAAGCGTTCATCATTGACCACGATGGGCGTTTTGCGGATTTGACGGACGTAATCCAGCGCCTTGGCCACTGCGCGATCACCAGTGCCTTTGCCTTTAATGATCTCGACCAGCATCATTTTTTCAACGGGGGAGAAAAAGTGAATGCCGATGAATTGATCTGGGCGCGACGAGGCCTTGGCCAATTCCGTAATGGGTAAGGTCGAGGTGTTGGAGGCAAATATACAGTCACCAGGGATAACCGCCTCTACCTTCTGAGTCATCTCGGCCTTGACCCGTGGGTCTTCAAACACTGCTTCGATGATCAGATCACAGCCCCTAAGCGCCTCAAGATCGGTGGTGGCGTTGATTTGGTTCAACACCGCCTCTTTCTTTTCCGGGGTCGCCTTTTTGCGGGCGATACCTTTGTCCATGAAGGTCTCGGAATAGGCTTTGCCACGATCAGCGGCCTCTTGGTTTTGGTCGATCAGCACCACATCCATGCCCGCGCGCGCAGAGACAAGCGCGATGCCCGCCCCCATCATGCCGGCGCCCAGAACACCGATTTTTTTGACGGATTGATCGTCAACGCCCTCTGGTCGTACCGCGCCTTTTTCCAGTGCCTGTTTGTTGATGAACAGACTGCGGATCATGGCGCTTGAGGAGGGATTCATCAGGATATGGGTGAACCAGCGTGCCTCGATCTTAAGGGCGGTATCAAAGGGCACCTGCGCGCCTTCGTATACGGCACTCAGCAATGCTTTGGCCGCGGGATATACGCCCCATGTGTTGCCATGCACCATGGCGCTGGCACCGACAAAGGTCATGAACCCGGATGGGTGATAGGGCGCGCCGCCCGGCATCTTCCAGCCCTTCTGATCCCATGGTTTGACGATGTCTGCATCCGTGGCGTTCAAAATCCATTCCTTGGCCGCGGCTACAGGATCATCGGAAACCGCATCAATCAGGCCGGATGATTTTGCCTTTTTGGGCTCCATCATTTTGCCTTCAAGCAATACCGGGGCCGCCGCCATTGCCCCAACCATACGAGAAAAGCGAATGGTGCCACCGCCGCCTGGGAAAATCCCCAAAAGGATTTCGGGCAGGCCGATTTTGGCCTTGGGATTGTCAGTCATGATGCGATGATGGCAGGCCAGCGCGATTTCGGTGCCGATGCCAGCACAGGTGCCGTTGATGGCGCAGACAATTGGCTTACCGCCCTTATTCTTGTCATCCATCCCCGCGCGTTCCAGTTTGCGCAGGATGCGATGGCCATTCATAGTGAAATCAAACAAGGCTTGCGCTGGATTATCGCCCGCTTCATCGCGGATGCTGGCCAGAACGTTCAAATCCATCCCACCGGCAAAGTCGCGTTTTCCAGAGGTGATAATCACGCCTTTGACGGCCTCATCCGCCAATGCTTGATCAATCAGCTCTTCGACCAGAACAAATGCCTCACGTGTCAGGACGTTCATAGATTTATCTTGTGCATCCCATGTGACAATCGCAACACCGTCTGCATCTGTTTTCATTGTAAAATCAGTCATGTGATCCACCCCTTACACGCGTTCGATAATGGTTGCGGCACCCATGCCAGACCCGATGCACAGGGTCGCAAGGCCGACTTCTTTGTCGGTGCGTTCCAGCTCGTCCAACAATGTTCCTAGGATCATGGCGCCGGTGGCCCCCAAAGGGTGACCCATAGCAATAGAGCCGCCGTTGACATTCACCTTATCAGGGTCCGTCTCAAACGCTTGCATGAAGCGCATGACAACGCTGGCAAAGGCTTCGTTTACCTCAAACAGATCAATGTCTCCGATTTCCATCCCACTTTCGCGCAGGATTTTTTGGGTTACAGGGACAGGTCCGGTTAGCATGATCGTGGGATCGGTGCCGATCTTGGCAGTGGAGCGAATACGCGCGCGCGGCTTAAGGCCCATACGCTCGCCATACTCTTTGTTGCCGATCAATACGGCAGCAGAGCCATCAACGATGCCCGAACTGTTGCCCGCATGGTGGATGTGATTGATCTTTTCCAGATGCGGGTATTTCATCAAGGCGACCTTATCAAAACCGGGCATCACCTCGCCCATGTCTTTGAAGGCTGGTTTCAAACCGCCTAGGCTTTGCATATCTGTCTGGGGACGCATGTATTCATCATGCGCAAGGATCGGCAGACCGTTGATGTCCTCAACCGGGATGATGGATTTTTCAAACCGGCCAGAGTCCCATGCGGCCTTGGCGCGGCGTTGACTTTCGACGGCCAAGGCATCCGCCTGATCACGTGTAAATCCGTATTCGGTGGCGATGATGTCGGCCGAAATCCCTTGCGGCACAAAGTAATTGTCAAAGGTAATGGCCGGATCAACCGCAATTGCGCCGCCGTCCATGCCCATGGGCACGCGGCTCATGCATTCAACGCCACCGGCAATATAGGCATCCCCACCGCCGCCGCGCACCTGATTGGCGGCCATGTTCACAGCCTCCAGCCCAGAAGCACAAAAGCGGTTGATCGCAACGCCGGGTATGGATTGATCTAGATCCGAAGCAAGTACAGCCGTACGCGCCAGACACCCCCCCTGTTCAGCAACCTGCGTGACATTGCCCCAAATCACATCCTCTACGGCGTGGCCTTCCAGATTGTTGCGTGCCTTTAAAGCGTTCAACACAATGGCAGACAGGCGTGGGGCGGTGACCTCGTGCAACGACCCATCCTTGCGTCCCTTACCGCGCACAGATCGCACAGCATCATAAATATAGGCTTCAGTCATTGGTCGTCTCCTTTGTCACGCGCGATCACTTGGATGGCCGGGCATCAAATCATAGGGATGTTTCCAACCGGGTGTCGCCGCAACATTGGACAACCAACGGTCAATATTGGGCCAATCCGCCCGGTCAAATCCGAAAGGTTCGGGATAAAACAGATAGCCACAGCAGGAAATATCTGCATTGGTCAAATCAGCCCCCACAATCCAGTCACGTCCATCAAGATGGGTGTCCAACGTCTGAAATGCTGCCTTCAGACGCCCTTGATTAAAGGCGATCACCTCTGCTGGGCGCTTATCTTCGGGTAGGAAATTCATTAAAAACCGTGTCATACCTGCTTGGCTGGACAGTTTGTGATTGTCCCAAAGCACCCAACGAAAGGCTTCGTAATTATCGGCACGATCCTTGCCGCCAAATTTTCCGGATTTTTCTGTGATATAGGCTTGAATGGCGCCGGATTGACTGGTCTTGAAATCGCCATCAACCAAAACGGGCACTTCACCCATTTCGTTGATTTGGCTGCGATATTCTGGAGTGCGGGTTTCGCCGCCAAAGAAATCGACATAGACGGGCTCCCATTCCAGCCCGGATAATTCCAAAGCAAGCGCTGCCTTATACGCATTGCCGCTTTCGCCAAAGCAATAGAGCTTCATTGTCATTTCTGTCTCCCATATATTCAGCGTCGCATGGGGGTTTCACACCCCCAGACCCCCGTGGGATATTTTTACCAAGAAGAAGCGACAGAGCTGAAATCCCGTGAGTGGAGAAAGTGCTTGGATTTCTTCTTGGTCTAAATATCCCCGCCGGAGGCATAAAAGTACTTTGTCCTGCCCTAGAATGCCTCGGCGTCCAAGGCCATGACAGTGTCAGCGCCGGATTCGATCCGCGCCAGATGCATTGACGTGGCTGGCAGACGTCGCGCCATGTAGTAGCGGGCGGTTGCAAGCTTTGTCTCATGGAATGCCGCGTCATCGGTGCCTGAACTCAGAGCTGACGCCGCGGCCTTGGCCATGCGCGCCCACATCAGGCCCAGACAGACGTGGCCAAAGAGATGCATGAAATCATATGATCCGGCGAGGGCAGAGTTGGGATTTTTCATACCATTTTGCATGAAAAACATACCAGCCGCCTGCAAATCCTTAGAGGCTTGTTTCAGCGGTGCGATAAAACCAACCATCGCCTCATCCTCACCATGTTCCTTGCAAAAGGACTTGACCATTTCAAAGAAAGCCATCACGTGTTTGCCGCCGTCTTGTGCCAGCTTGCGCCCCACAAGATCCAGCGCCTGCACGCCATTGGCACCTTCGTAAATCATCGCAATGCGGGCATCTCGTGTGAACTGGCTCATGCCGTGTTCTTCGATATAGCCGTGGCCGCCGTAAATCTGTTGCGCCAGCACCGTCATGTCGTATCCCTGATCGGTGAGGAACCCTTTGATGACCGGGGTCAGCAGTGACACCATCCCATCGGCGTCTTCATCTTTGCCGCGATGGGCAGCATCAATCATCATGGATCCCCACAAAAGGAACGCGCGGCCCCCTTCGACAAAGGATTTCTGATCCATAAGAGAGCGGCGGATATCTGGGTGTACAATCAAAGGGTCGGCTGGCCCGTCCGGATTTTTAACACCAGTCACATCGCGCCCTTGCAGGCGATCCTTGGCATAGATGACAGCGTTCTGATAGGCTGCTTCGGCTTGTGCCAGCCCTTGCATGCCAACACCGATGCGGGCCTCGTTCATCATGGTGAACATGGCGCGCATGCCTTTGTGCTCTTCACCCAGCAAATATCCTGTGGCCTCGTCATAGTTCATCACGCAAGTGGAATTGCCGTGGATACCCATCTTTTTCTCGATATTGCCCACAGATACGCCATTACGTCCCCCAAGGGTGCCATCGTCGTTCACGTGGAATTTGGGTACAATAAACAGCGACACCCCTTTGATGCCTTCGGGACCACCTGGAATTTTGGCAAGCACGAGGTGGATGATGTTATCGGCCATATCATGTTCGCCGGCTGAGATGAAAATCTTTTGGCCCGAGATTTTAAAGCTGCCGTCGTCTTGCGGGTCGGCCTTGGTGCGCATCAGACCCAAATCAGTGCCGCAATGTGGTTCGGTCAGGTTCATCGTGCCGGTCCACTGACAGCTGACCATGTTGGGCAGATATGTGGCCTTTTGCGCGTCTGTGCCGTGCACCAAAATGGCGCTGGCGGCACCATGGGTCAGGCCCTGATACATTGTAAACGCCTGATTGGCAGATGAGAACATTTCCCCAACGGCGGTGCCCAATACATAAGGCATGTTCTGGCCGCCAAACTCTTCGGGCATGTCCAGACCGGGCCAGCCGCCTTCTTTGACTTGCTCAAACGCCTCTTTAAATCCTGTGGGGGTATAGACCACACCGTTTTCAAGGCGGCAGCCTTCGGTGTCACCAACCACATTCAGGGGGGCAATCACTTCGCCTGTTAGCTTGCCGGCCTCTTCCAATACGGCATTGGTGAAATCGGCTTCAAGCTCTGCATAACCGGGGATATCTAATCCAGAAACATTCAGCACATCGTGCAGAATGAATTGCATGTCTTTCACGGGGGCAGAGTAGCTGGGCATGATAATCTCCCTTATGGGTTGGCGTTATTCGGCGGCTTTTTTGTTTTGCTTAACAGAGGCAAGCATATCGGCCCCCCAGCGCAGTTGCTCTTTTAGGTCTTGGATCGCACGATCCAACTCGTCGCGTTGTTCTTCCATGTCGCGCAGGCGATCCTGTGCAATTTCATAGGTGCGGCTCAGTTGTGTATGGCCTTGATCTCCCATGTCATAAAGATTCAGGAGCTGCCGGATCTCTTCGAGAGAAAATCCAAAGCGTTTGCCACGCAAGATCAATTTCAGTCGCGCGCGGTCGCGTTTGGTGAAAAGACGCTTTTGGCCTTCGCGAAGGGGAAACAACAGTTCTTTGGATTCATAAAACCGCAAGGTTCGGGGAGTGACGTCAAAAGCATCACACATCTCGCGAATTGTCATGGTTTCGTCATTCATGGGACTCACCCTCGTGGTTGGTTGTGTTTCAAATTTGGCATGTGGGCGGTGTGTTACAATAGAAGTTTACGTTGACGTAATAAAGACGCTACGTCACTTTCACGGGATCACGTGCTAGGTTAATTTTTCGTGAACAAATGTGAGGGAATTTGCGAAAAATCGCTGAGACAAAGCGAACACGCTTTGTCTTGATCTGTGTCAGAATGTTCTTTTAGCGTTAGGTGACGGCGGCGCGTTGTTTGTATTTTGGATGATCCCATCGATCATTTGCCATGACATCTTGCAAAATCTCGACGGCGTGGATGACGTCCGCTTCGTTGATATAAAGCGGGGTAAAGCCAAATCGCATAATGTCAGGGGCGCGAAAATCGCCGATGACGCCGCGCGCTATCACGGCCTGCATGGCGGCATATCCTGCGTGGAAGTGAAACGACACTTGCGATCCGCGCGCATTTTTATCGCGCGGGCTGGCAAGGCGCAGTTGTGGGCAGCGGGCCTCGACCTCGGAAATAAACAGATCAGTCAGGTCTTGGGACTTCGCACGAATGTCGGTCATGGTTGTCATGTCCCAGATGTCCAATGCCGCCTCAAGCGATGACAAGGCCAAAACGGGCGGCGTGCCGACACGCATGCGTTCAATGCCAGCACTTGGGCGATAGGATTGTTCAAAAGCAAAGGGCGCGTCATGGCCAAGCCAACCTGATAGGGCAGGGCGGACCACATCAACATGGCGCGGCGCAACATAGATAAAGGCAGGCGCGCCGGGTCCGCCGTTCATATATTTATAGGTGCATCCCACCGCGAAATCGGCCCCCGCCTTGGCAAGCTGCACATCGACCGCTCCGGCGGTATGGGCCAGATCCCACACAGTTATCACGCCATGTGCATGGGCTTTGGCGGTCAAGGCTTGCATGTCATGCAAACGCCCGGTGCGATAATCCACCTCTGTCAGCATCAAAATCGCAATGTCGTCGTTTATGTTGGCTTCGACATCCTCTGGTGCAACAACGCGCAGCTCGTGACCTTGTTTCAGCGATCCTATCAACCCTTCGGCCATATAAAGATCGGACGGAAAGTTGCCGCTATCAGACAGGATCACTTTGCGATCGGGGGTCAGCTCCAGCGCCGAAGCAAGCGCCTGATAGACCTTGATCGACAGGGTGTCGCCAACAATCACACATCCGGTTTCGGCCCCAATAAGGCGGGCAATGCGATCGCCGACAGATGTGGATTTCTCCATCCAGTGCGCCTTGTTCCATCCGGTGATCAGCATTTCACCCCATTCATTGCGCATGGTGTGTTCCATTGCAGCAGGGGCGGATTTGGGAAGGGGCCCCAGAGAATTACCATCCAGATAAATAACATCCTTTGGCAAATGAAACATGTCTTTGGTGGCCGCAAAATCAGTCATGGCTGGCTTTCATAATTGAGGATCCGGGATGCCCAGTTCTGAGCGTTTCTTTTTAGAAATGCCAGCAGACACAAGCGCATAGGAAACCGCGATGTGTTCCTTTAGCTCATCATCAGGCAACCCGGGCAAATCATAGTGTTGCAACCACTTCATCCCGCGTGAGGCCAGATAAGGTGCTGGTCGAATACCGGGTTGATCTTGTAACACCTCAAACGCAAGAGGCGTTACCTTGAATGTAAAAGCGTCGCGCCCGTCAGCCCAGCCCCCGACAGCAAAGACCTTAGTCGCGACTTTCCAAACATCGGCGTTTCCCCATTGCACCACATGCGACGTGGCCGCAAAGCTGGCGCAATAAGCGTTAAATTCGTCGCGAGTCATGGTGGTTGTACCTATTGTCTTCGAAAGACAGCTTATCGCGGTTCATTATGGAGGCAAGCCTTGTGATGGCGTCGAATTCCGGGAGATTTTTCACGAGCGCGTGATGCGCGTGCAGAAAATTACGCCGCAATGCAGAATTTTCTTGCCAAAATAATAATCGTGCGTCAACAATCCCCACAAAGAAATGATCGTTCGTCTTGAGCTGGGGTGGGCTAAGGCGGTTGCGTTGAAAATCTGACATGAAAAAGAGGAGCTTAAAATGCTGACATTTGCTCTCTTCCTTGGGCTTTTGGTTGTTTTTACTGTGGTGACCAGATCATCGATGCGCCAATCGGCCCGGGTATGCGTAAAGTGAAAAACTGGCTGGATATCCCACCAGTCTGGTTGATCGCGGCAATTGTGCTGTCTTATGTCCAAGCTACGACATTTCCCTTGGGATTGCGTTTCGGTGGCAGTTGGGCACAGCTTTTGGGCGGTGTGTGTGTCGGTGGTGGGTTGGTTCTTATTGCGCTGGCGATTTACGAAATGCGACGCCACAAAACCACGGTAATTCCGCATCAAGAGGCGGAAACGCTTGTGACATCCGGGATTTTCTCGCGGTCACGCAATCCGATCTATTTGGGGGATATGTTGGTGCTGTTGGGGTTGATCTTGCGGTTTGACGCAGTGTTATCCTTGCCTTTGGTGCCTATTTTCCTGTGGGTAATCGAAAAACGATTTGTGATTGTTGAGGAAGATATGTTGCGGCGAAAATTCCGCGCGAATTTCGCACGATATTGTCAAAAGACGCGACGCTGGGTGTGATGCGATGCATCCAAATGCGACATGACCTTGTGAGCGCATGTGCTGCGTTGTAAACCGTGCTTATGCAAATAGTGTAACTGAAACAAGAATTCAGGAATAAGGGGGAAAGAAACGTGAAAATCGGAACGCCGAAAGAGGTGTTTGAAGGGGAAAACAGGGTCGCAATGACGCCGGATTCCGCGAAACAGCTTCAGAAACTTGGATATGAATGTGCCATTCAGGCCGGTGCGGGTGAGGCCGCAGGGTTTTCGGATGCGATCTATAAAGAGGCTGGCGTCGAGGTTGTCAAAACCGCAGCAAGCCTTTGGAAAAACGTCGATATCGTCGCGAAGGTACGCCAACCAGACGCGACAGAGCTTAAGCGTCTGACCAAGGGCAAAACGCTGATTTCCTTCTTTAATCCTGCGGGGAACGAAGATGGCATGGAGGCCGCTAAGGCCAAGGGTGCCAACGTCATCGCCATGGAAATGGTCCCCCGTATTTCACGTGCCCAAAAGATGGACGCGCTGTCGTCCATGGCCAATATCGCGGGCTATCGCGCTGTTATCGAGGCAGGCAACAACTTTGGCCGCTTCTTTACCGGTCAGATCACAGCAGCGGGTAAGGTGCCCCCTGCCAAAGTTCTGGTTGTTGGTGCAGGTGTTGCAGGTCTTGCGGCCATTGGCACCTCTACGTCACTTGGTGCGATCACATTGGCCTTTGACGTGCGCCCTGAAGTGGCCGAGCAGGTTGAATCCATGGGGGCCGAGTTCGTCTATTTGGATTTCGAAGAAGAACAACAGGACGGTGCTGCAACAGGTGGTTATGCTTCAGTGTCTTCGCCTGAATTCCGCGAGGCACAGCTGGCCAAGTTCCGCGAATTGGCGCCAGAGGTGGACATTGTTATCACCACGGCCCTGATCCCTAATCGTGAGGCACCAGAGCTGTGGACCGAAGACATGGTTGCCGCGATGAAGCCCGGCTCTGTGATTGTCGATCTGGCGGCTGAAAAGGGTGGCAACTGCAAACAAACGGTGATGGACGAAAAGATCGTCACTGAAAACGGTGTGACCATCATCGGGTATACCGATTTCCCAAGCCGTATGGCCTCGCAGGCGTCCACGCTTTATGCGACCAACATTCGTCACATGATGACCGACCTGACGCCAGAAAAAGACGGCCAGATCAATCATGACATGGAAGACGACGTGATCCGCGGTGCGACCGTGACCTTTGCGGGTGACATCACTTTCCCGCCCCCTCCGCCCAAGATTCAGGCGATTGCTGCCAAACCCAAGGCCGAGGTCAAAGAACCCACACCTGAGGAAAAACGCGCAGCAGAAGTGGCCGCCTTCAAAGCTCAGACCAAACAGCAGGTCACATTGTTGGCTGTTGGCGCGGCGCTGTTGCTGGGCGTCGGTCTTGTGGCACCAGCCAGCTTTATGCAGCACTTTATCGTGTTTGTTCTGGCGGTTTTCGTTGGATTTCAGGTCATCTGGGGCGTGGCGCACAGTCTGCACACACCACTGATGGCGGTCACCAATGCGATTTCGTCGATCATCATTCTGGGGGCTTTGATGCAAATTGGATCAGGCAGCTTCCTTGTGATCTTATTGGCGTCGCTGTCGGTCTTTATGGCCGGGATCAATATTTTCGGCGGCTTCCTAGTGACACGGCGCATGCTCGCCATGTTCCAGAAATCGTAAAGGGGTAGGGATTATGGAATTCGGATTTACAACAGCGGCCTATGTGGTCGCAGCTGTTCTTTTCATCCTGAGCCTTGGCGGATTGTCTGGTCAGGAAAGCGCAAAGCGCGCTGTTTGGTATGGTATTGTAAGTATGGGGCTTGCGGTTGTGGCCACATTGATCGGCCCCGGTTCGGGCCTTTGGTTGCTGTCCCTTCTGCTGATCGCAGGTGGTGGTGCCATTGGGTATCAATTGGCCACACGCGTACAGATGACGCAGATGCCCGAACTGGTGGCCGCGATGCATTCGCTGGTTGGTTTGGCAGCGGTTTTTGTGGGCTTGAACGCCCATATTGAACTGGGAAATGTTTTGGCAATGAGTGCCGAAGCCAGACATCATTTGGACGGTTTCGCGGCGCTTTTGGCCCACAAATCATCCGTTGAGATTAACATCTTACGCGTTGAGTTGTTTCTAGGCATTTTCATTGGTGCGGTGACATTCACCGGGTCGGTTGTGGCCTATGGCAAACTGGCGGGTAAGTTGACCTCAGCGGCAACCAAATTGCCGGGTGGGCATATGCTGAACGCCGCGGCGGCTGCGATCTCGGTGTTGACGCTGATCTGGTATTTCAACTCTGGTGGGTTCCTGCCGTTGTTCATCATGACACTGGCGGCGCTATTCATTGGCTATCATCTGATCATGGGCATCGGCGGTGCGGACATGCCTGTCGTTGTGTCTATGCTTAACAGTTATTCCGGTTGGGCTGCGGCGGCGATTGGTTTCAGTCTTGGCAACGATTTGCTGATCGTTGTGGGCGCATTGGTTGGCTCTTCGGGCGCGATCCTCAGCTATATCATGTGTAAGGCGATGAACCGCTCGTTTGTTAGCGTAATCCTTGGCGGTTTTGGTGGCACTTCTGGCCCGCAGATGGAAGTCGAGGGTGAGCAGGTGGCGATCGAAGCAGATGGCGTAGCCGCGGCTTTGGAAGAGGCAGACAGCGTCATCATCATCCCAGGATACGGCATGGCCGTGGCGCAAGCTCAGCAGAACGTGGCGGAACTGACGCGCCGTTTACGCGCAAAGGGCAAAAACGTGCGCTTTGCGATTCATCCTGTGGCCGGGCGTCTGCCGGGGCATATGAATGTTTTGTTGGCCGAAGCCAAGGTGCCTTATGACATCGTGATGGAAATGGATGAAATCAATGAGGATTTCCCAGAGACGGATGTGGCGATTGTTATTGGGTCCAACGACATCGTGAACCCTGCGGCACAAGAAGACCCAAACAGCCCCATCGCCGGCATGCCGGTTCTGGAATGCTGGAAGGCCAAGCAGGTGTTTGTCTCTAAGCGCGGACAGGGCACCGGGTATTCGGGTATTGAGAACCCACTGTTCTTCAAAGATAATACGCGCATGTTCTATGGTGATGCAAAGGCGAGTCTAGATACATTGCTGACAATGATCCAATAGGGCCTTACCCCTTTTGAATTTTGAAACGCGCCATGGCAACATGGCGCGTTTTTTGTTGCTACGATCCCAATGTGCGCGCAGATGCGCGCGCTGTATCTCTCGCACGGATTTCATTGAAATCCTTGCTCGGGCCTGCCCTGTGAGGCGAATGAAGTGGGAAATCTCAAGCCTTTGTATGCAAATGTATTCGGTAACATGCTGAAATAAAAGATTTCTTTACATCTTAATGTGTGCAAATAGGGTGCCAACAACACAGGAACTCGAGATGCCACCGATTGCAGACCATCCATTGCGCTATAAATTGGCCAACGAGTTGCACGCGCGGCCATTCCCGTCATTGGCAGCTCCGTGTACGGCAGTATTTCTGGCGATCAAACAACCAGTGAATGCCGCAGGGCGTGACCGATCTGACGATATGGCGCAATTGTTGCGACTGCTGGATCGCTATGGTGCCATGCATCCACAACCCGGAGCGACGCATTATTTCGGCAAGATCGGGCGTCATCAGCTTAAGTGGGAGCAGCACACGGAATTTGTGACCTATACGGTATTTTCCGATGGTTTGTCCGCCCGCGCCTTTGATCCAGCAGAGTTTGAAGTTTTCCCTGAGGACTGGTTGTCATCGTTGACAGGAACACGCGTGACTTCTGCGTTAATCAGGGTAGAGCGCGGCGTAGATAGCGAAGCCGTGGAGTTTTCTCTGGAAAAGTGGTTTGAGCGCGAGAGCCTTGCCGTCAGTCACGTGTTGGATCGGGATGCGATAATTGCGGGTGATTTCCGCATTGATGAGGCCGGGCATCAGCGCTTTGCGATTTTTGCGTCGTTGGATACAGGGCAGCAACGCATTGGTCGCATTGTGCAGCGCTTGTGCGAAATTGAAACCTATAAAACCATGTCGATGTTGGGGTTCACGCGATCGCGCGAGATGTCGGCGCGGATGGGAGAGTTGGATGCCGACCTGACCCATCTGATGGGGGAGATGACAGGGAATGAGCCGCCTGAGTCAACATTGGATGACTTGCTTACGGTGTCTACTGAACTTGAAGGATGTGTCGCGCGCACATCGTTTCGGTTTGGGGCGACCGGAGCTTATGAAAAGATCGTGCAGCAACGTATTGAGGTTTTGCGCGAAGAGCGTTTCATGGGGCGCCAGACGTTTCGTGAATTCATGATGCGGCGGTATGATCCAGCGATGCGCACGGTGGCGTCAACGGAAAAGCGGCTGCAAGCCTTGGCCGACAGGGCCATTCGTGCGGGCGAGTTGTTGCGTACCAAAGTGGACGTGGCGCGATCTGCCCAGAACCAGAAAGTTCTGGAAAGCATGGATAAACGCGCAGATATGGCGCTGCGTTTGCAGCAAACTGTCGAGGGTCTCTCTGTGGTCGCGATCAGTTACTACGCGGTGTCTTTGGCTGGATATCTGACCTATCCGTTGGCCAAATTGATCAACATATCCAAAGGTGAGTTGACCGCGCTTTTAACGCTTCCGGTCATTGGCTGCGTGTGGTGGATGGTGCGGCGGATTAAAAAATCAATGCACTAAAGTTTCAGCGAAGAGCGTCGCGTAGCGAGCGATGAGCACTCACCGCCCGCGAATACGAGGGTCAAGCGCATCGCGCAGCCCATCCCCCATGTAATTCACGCTCAGCACAGTCAGGGAAATCATAAGGCCGGGCCACACCACGCGCTCTGGATAAAGGTCCATCCGATCCACACTGTCATTCAACAGCCGCCCCCAAGTTGGAAAATCCGGTGGAAACCCAAATCCCAGAAATGACAGCGCACTTTCCGTGATAATGGCGATCGCAATACCCAACGTCGCTGATACCATGATTGGTGACAGCACATTGGGCAACAGATGCCGGGCCACCAGCTTGCGCGGAGTGGTCCCAATGGAACGTGCGGCAAGAATGAACTCGCGTTCCTTCAATGCCAACACATCACCACGTACAATACGTGCGGTTTGCATCCAGCTGGTCACACCAATCAGCGCGACCACCAGCACAAAAACCCCACCTTCCACGCCAAACGTGGCCGATAGCGCTTCGCGAAACAGCAAAGAGGCCACAAGGATCAAGGGCAACAAAGGCAGTGCGAGAAACAAATCGGTCAACCGCATCAATGGGCCATCCAACCGTTTGACATATCCGGCCAACACCCCAACCAGCGTGCCAATGAGGATGGACAGGACCATCGCTGTCAGGCCAACCGCGATGGACACACGCCCCCCAGACAACAGTCGCGCCAATATGTCTCGCCCAAGGTTGTCAGTGCCCAGCGGATGCCACCAGTTGGTTTTGGCGTCACTTTCCCACAGCACTGTGTAAATCGGTCGCGTGTCGCGCAGCTTAATGAAATCGCGCCCTGATGGCAGGTGTTGGGCGTCCACCCACCAGATCATCGGACCGATGAATACGGCGAGGACGATGAATAGAAAGACAAAAGCCCCGATGAGCGCGCCTTTGTGGGATTTGAATTGTACCCACACATCCCACCATTGGCTGCGTGGGGGATGGGTTGGAACGGGATCAGAAAGCTCAATCATAACGGATCCTTGGGTCAAGCACGCCATAAAGAACATCAGCAATCAGATTGAACACCACGATCAGCACAGCAAAGATAAAGGTCAAGGTCTGAACCATCGGCAGATCATTGGCCTGAATGGACCCAATCAACAATGATCCGATACCGTTCACCTTGAACACTTGCTCGGTTATGATGGCCCCGCCAAAGATCGACGGAATACCCAATGCAATCACCGTGACCACTGGGATCATCGAATTGCGCAGAACGTGGATCAGAACCACCGCACGTTCGCCCAATCCTTTGGCGCGCGCAGTGCGTACGTAATCCTGATTGAGATTGTCGAGCATGGAGGAGCGCATGAACCGGCTGATCTGGGCAGTAATTTGCAAAGCCAGCACCATTACCGGTAAAAACATCTGAAAGAACTGTTTTTTCAGGCTCGCCCAATCGTTGACTTCAAGCGTGGTGTCATAAATGGATGGGAACCAACCAAGCCAAACCGCAAAGACCATGATCACCAAAGGCCCTGTGAAAAACGGGGGCACTGAAAACCCGACCATGGTGACAAAGGTGCCAGCCTGATCAAAGATAGAATATTGCCGATAGGCTGAATAGATACCCACCGGGATGGCGATCAGGATGCCAACGATATAGGCCACACCCACCACCCATAATGTTTGAGGCAAACGCTGTGCCACGATATCCATGACAGGAGATCGGGTTTGCCAACTGATGATACGCTGTTCGCCTTCGGCCAAAGCTGTGCCAAAGATGCCATCGATCATCACCTGCGGCTCGATCCAGAAAAACTGGACGATCCATTTCCAGAACCGCACATAGGCAGGCTCTCCCAATCCCAGCGCAAGGCGCATCTTTTCCTTGACCTCGGGCGGGACTGTCAACGGCACCTGTGCCATCGGATCACCGGGGGCGAATTCCAATAGGGCAAAGATGACAAGGCTGATAAATAAAAGCGTCGGAACGGCGAGGACCAATCGTCGTATCGTAAATGTCAGCATATGCGGCGCCTTTATGCGTCAGTCTTTTGTGAATGATCCGGGGCAGGGGCTGCCCCGGATCCCTATTCAGGCATGGACGCGGCTGCGTCCATCCACAATCTTACTTGATGCGATACCAATCCGCTGCATTCCACAGCTCGCTGTCCCAGACATTCAGGATGACACCGCCAAGACTGTTGGCGTGCGCAGATACGCGCCCTCGGTGGACAAGCGGCACAATGGTATAACTATCTTTGGTCACCATGTTATTCATCTGCTTGGCAATTTCGCCGCGTTTGGCGATGTCGCCCGTGCGGGCCAACTCGTCAATTAACGCGTCATATGCCGGATCACAGAAGCGGTTGATATTTTCACCTTGCCATTGGCTTTCAGGTTTTGGTTCTCCACCACAACGATAGGCCGCCAGATATTGCTGCGGATCGGTGCCTGCAAAGATATTTGCGTACATTTCCACATCTGCATAGAATTTCTGGAAGGTATCAGGCGATCCAGGATCCCCCCCAAAGAACACAGAGGCCGACAGGTTGCGCAATTCGGTTTCCACTCCGATTTCGCTCCACCACTGTTTGATCAGAGCCTGAAAATCCTGACGCACGGCGTTGGTGGATGTTTGATAAAGGATCGACAAACGCACACCATCCTTGGCGCGAATACCGTCGGCTCCTTTGATCCAGCCCGCGCTGTCCAGTAAGGCATTGGCGCCCGCGATGTCCTGCACTTTGCAGTAATCGTTTTCGGCTGCGTAATTGGGCGGTGATGGCACCAGATCACAGGTAACCTTGCCCGCTTTGCCATAGCCCACCTCGACCAACAACTCGCGGTCAATTGCCATGGACAGGGCCTTACGCACGCTGATGTCGCTGAGGAACGGATGCGGGGCCTTTCGTGTGGCACGCGTGTCTGCATCCAGGGCCGGGCTTGGGTCGGTCAGGTTCATCTCCAGACGCTCGACCAATGGACCAAAGCCCACAATGGCCTTGCCCTTGCCGCCTTTTTCCATCTTGGCAATGACATCAGGCGCAAGTTGTAGGTTCCAGGCATAGTCAAATTCGCCCGTTTCCATGACTGCACGTCCCGCAGCCGTGGCATCCCCACCCCCTTTGAAGGTCAGTGTGGCAAAGGCAGGCTTGGCCGGATCGCGATAATTGGGGTTGGCTGACATGGAAATCACGTCATTTGGCTTAAACTCATCCACAACAAATGGGCCTGTGCCGATGGGCGCAAAGTTCGCATCGGTACATTCAGGCGCGCGCGCGCCCGTGCAGTTTTCAAACTGTGCCTTTTGAAGGATCGGAGATTGCGCCCCAACCAACGGATTATAGGGGTTCGGTTTGGGTTGATTAAAGGTGATCTTGACGGTCAGATCGTCGACCACCTCAACACGTTCAACCCCGTCAAAGAACGACGCAGAGGCGCAGCCGCCTTCGGGGTGCATGCAGTAATCTGCACTGAATTTCACATCCTGAGAGGTCAGCGCACTGCCGTCCGACCACGTCAGCCCGGATTTCAGTTTCCATGTGATGGTTTTCAGATCGGCGGATACGCCGCCATTTCCCACGGTGGGAATGTCCTCGACGAGCCACGCGACCAAGTCACCATTTTCATCATAGCGCGCCAGCGGTTCAATCACCAAGGAAGAGGCCTGAATGTCTTTGGTGCCGCCTGACAGATAGGGGTTCATAATGGATGGCGCTTGCCAGTAGATGATGTTGACGTGGCCGTCGCTGCCACGCTCTGCCATGGCCGCCGGGGCCAATGCAAAAGCGGCTGCGGCGCCAAGCAATAGCGCTTTGATTTTCATAAACTCGCTCCTTGTTGTGCACTTTCATGCAGTGTTCAAGAGATCTCTGTCGTCTCTTGTAGGTCGTATCTAACAAGGTAAGTTGTTCTAAAACAGATGCTTAACGCATTTTGTGCGTGTCGCGTACCTTGTAACTTCTGGCATTTCAGACCAAGTGATAAAAAATAGCAACCCCAGGATTTTTTATGACCCATGCGTTTCACGCATAGAGTGCGTATTGGGTTTGACAGGTGTGGGGGGCTGTCTGTACCGTTTTCAAAATCTAACACACGGGAACGAAATTCATGCTTGATGGGCTGATTGCACGGATCGAAAACCTGCAAGTGACGTTTCAAACCAAAGACGGTCCGGTTGTCGGTGTTCAGGATGTGTCGTTTGGCATCAACCCCGGTGAAACCCTATGCATTGTTGGTGAATCCGGATCAGGTAAATCGGTCAGCAGCCTGTCTTTGATGCGCCTTGTCGAATTCGGTGGTGGGGAAATCACAGGCGGGCGCCTGCTGTTTGATCGCTGTTACGGTGAGGCTGTAGATATTGCTGAGACCAAACAGGACTTGATGCGCACGATTCGCGGCAACGAGATCGGCATGATCTTTCAAGAACCCATGACCGCGCTGAACCCTGTCTTTACGGTAGGGCGACAATTAACCGAAGGGCTGCGCCTGCACAAAGGCATGACCAAAGATGAAGCACAGCTGCGCGCATTGGAATTGCTGCGCGAGGTGCGTATTCCTGAACCAGAGCGCCGCCTGAAACAATATCCGCATGAGCTATCTGGGGGCATGCGCCAGCGTGTAGTGATCGCGATGGCAATGGCTTGCGAGCCACGCCTGTTGATCGCGGATGAACCAACAACCGCCTTGGATGTGACTATTCAGGCTGAAATTCTTGCCCTGATGGATCGGCTCAAGCGCGAAACAGGGACGGCGGTGATGTTCATCACCCACGATATGGCTGTGGTGGCCCAGATGGCCGACCGGGTTGTCGTGATGTATCGCGGTACCAAGGTCGAAGAGGGCACGGTCACCGAGATTTTTGAAAACCCACAGCATGAATATACCAAATCTTTGCTGGCGGCGGTGCCAAGGTTGGGCGAAATGCGAGGCAAAGCCTTGCCTGAACCGATGAAGCTTTTGGGGGCAGAAGATCGTGCGACTGCGCCCATTTCAGGCTCTGACGAGGTGCTGCTGGAAGTGAAAAACCTGACCACGCGCTTTCCGGTCAAAGGGGGCTTTTTCCGCCGCACCGTGGCCAATGTACATGCCGTAGAGGATCTGTCGTTCACGATCAACAAAGGGCAAACGCTGTCACTGGTTGGTGAATCTGGTTGCGGTAAATCCACGGCTGGGCGGTCGATCTTGCGGTTGATTGAACCGCTGACCGGACAGGTTGTTTTGGGTGGCAAGGACATCATGGCGCTTGGGCCCGAACAGCTCCGTCGGGCGCGGCAGGACATGCAGATGGTGTTTCAGGATCCATTTGCCTCACTCAATCCCCAAATGCAGCTGCAGGATCAAGTGGCAGAACCCATGCGCAACTTTGGCACGCATTCCGGGCAGGAACTGGAAGACCGCGTTGCGATGCTGTTTGATCGGGTGGAATTGCCCCGCAGTTTCATGCGCCGCTATCCGCACGAAATGTCGGGTGGGCAACGTCAAAGGATTGCGATCGCTCGTGCGCTTGCGCTGAACCCCAAGTTGATTGTTGCGGATGAGGCCGTGTCGGCCCTTGATGTGTCGGTTCAGGCGCAGGTGCTGAACCTGATGATGGAGCTTCAGGCCGAACTGGGGCTGTCCTTTCTATTTATTTCCCATGACATGGCTGTGGTGGAACGTGTCAGTCATAACGTGGGTGTCATGTATCTGGGCCGCATCGTGGAAATTGGCCCGCGTCAAGCCGTGTTTGAAAGCCCACAACATCCCTATACTCAGGCTTTGATGAAGGCGGTGCCGATTGCCGATCCCAAGCGGCGCCAGTCCGAAAAAGATTTAAATTTCAAACCAATCCCATCGCCAATACATGAAATTGGATATGATCCCGGCCCCAGCGAATATGCCGAGGTAACACCCGGCCATTTCATCCTGACTTCTGAAAGCGGATACTGATCATGACCACGCGTATGACGCCGTATGAGTTGATGGCAAAGCTGATCAGCTTTCCTACTGTGAGCCGCGACAGCAACCTGCCACTGGTCGACTGGGTCGAGGAGTACCTGGGCAGCCATGGCATTGTCTCGCATCGTCATCTGGATGAAACGGGACAAAAAGCAGCGCTGTTTGCCCATGTTGGTCCCGTTGTGGACGGCGGAATTGTCCTGTCAGGCCACACCGATGTGGTGCCTGTGGATGGGCAACCTTGGGACAGTGATCCGTTTGACGTGATAGAGCGGGACGGAAAATATTACGGGCGTGGCACCTGTGACATGAAAGGCTTTGACGCGTTGGCAATCTGGGCCTTGGTCGAAGGGCATTATGGCGACCTGAAGCGGCCGCTTCAACTGGCGCTGAGCTATGACGAAGAAGTGGGCTGCCTTGGAGCGCCACCAATGATTGAGGCGATGCAAGGCGTGGTGCCGCGTGCATCCACGGTGATTGTGGGCGAGCCTTCGATGATGAAAACGGTATCAGGTCACAAAGGTGGATTTGGGTATTTTGTTAACATTCAAGGGTTTGAGGTGCATAGCTCACTTATGCATACAGGTGTGAATGCGATCATGTATGGGGCCAAATTGATTGACTGGGCCAATCAGGTGAATGCCGCCAATCGCGCCAAACCTCCCAATCCTTTGGCTGTGGATTTTGTCCCGCCATGGACCACGGCCCATGTTGGTATGATCGAAGGCGGCACTGCTCATAATATCACGGCCAAGGATTGCCGTTTTGGATTTGATTTCCGCGTGGTGCCGGGCGAAGACATGGAAGACTGGAAAGCAGCCTTTAAATCTCGCGTGCGCGAGGTCGAGGCCGAGATGCAGGGCGTTGTGCCTAAGACACGTATCACGCTGGAACCGTTTTTTGAGATACCCGGTCTTGCCCCTGAACAAGACGGTGAGGCCGAGGCCCTCACCCGCCGTCTGACAGGGGACAATGCGGTGCATGTGGTCAGCTATGGCACCGAAGGCGGACAATTTCAGCAGGCGGGCTATTCGGTTGTGATCTGTGGGCCGGGCAATATTGAACAGGCTCATCAACCCAACGAATATATCAGCGTGGCGCAGTTCAACGCCGGGCATGCCTTTATGGAGAGCCTGTTGGATATGATACTTAAATGACGCCATTCCCGTTTTCTGATCAAAATCCGGTGGAGCATGGCGGTGACCTGCCAGATGCAGTTGATGTGGCCATCATTGGGGGCGGCATCATTGGCGTGATGAGCGCTTATTACCTTGCGCAAAAGGGCCTACGGGTCTTGGTTCTGGAAAAGGGGCGCGTGGCGGCCGAGCAATCTAGTCGCAACTGGGGGTGGGTGCGTCAGCAAAACCGAGATCACGCGGAATTACCCATTATGGTAGAAGCCAACCGGCTGTGGCGTGGGTTGGATATGCAGACAAATAATCGCCTTGGGTTGGCGCGATGTGGCTTAACATATCTGGCGGAAAGTGACGCAGATACAAGTAATTACGATGATTGGTTAAAGTTAGCACACGCCCATGATGTGGACAGTTGTATTCTGAGTTCCACTGAGGTTGCCAAGATGTTCTCTGGTGCGATCCACCAATATGCAGGGGCGCTGCATACGCCCAGCGACATGCGGGCCGAACCGTGGAAGGCGGTGCCCGTTCTGGCGCGGCTGGCGGTTGAACACGGGGTAATGATCCGCGAAGGCTGTGCCGTACGTGCGCTGGATATAGTGGCGGGTCGCGTGTGTGGCGTTGTCACAGAACAGGGGGTTGTGCGCGCCGATGCGGTGGTGGTAGCCGGGGGGGCTTGGTCCAATCTGTTTTTGCGTCAATATGGTGTGGATATTCACCAGCTTTCGGTTGGTGCATCGGTGGTGGCCACTGAACCGTGCCCCGAGGTCTATGCAGGGGGGGCGTCGATGCGCAATCTAGCGTTTCGACGACGTGAAGATGGCGGATATACCATCGCTGCCTCTGGATTTCATCAGGTGTGGGTGGGCCGGGATGCGTTCCGCTCTTTCGGGAAATACATACCGCAACTGCGCGATGATCCTTTTGGGCGTCAATATTTCCCGGCCGCACCCAAAGGGTTTCCTGATGCATGGGGCACTGCGCGACACTGGTCCGCAGATGACGTGTCGCCCTTTGAAAAAATGCGTGTTCTGAATCCGGCACCGCATTTGGGGCGATTGCGCAAAGCGGCAGATAAATTCACCCAACATTTCCCCCAGGTTGGTCAGATCAAATTCCGCACTGCTTGGGCTGGCATGATAGATGCCACGCCGGATACTGTGCCCGTGGTTGATCATATTGCTGCTTTGCCGGGCCTTAGTGTTTGCACAGGCATGTGTGGTCATGGTTTTGGGATTGGCCCTGCCTTTGGGCGCATTATGGCGGATCTGGTGGCAGGGGATGACGTTGGCCATGACCTCAGCCGCTTTCGCGCCGGTCGTTTTTCTGATGGTAGTAAACTGGAACTGGGACCGGGGTTATGACCCAGCTGTCACACAAAAATTTGAGCATGATACACTTGGGTGTTCTTGCCGTTTGCTGATCAATCGGTCAGGTTCTCGTGGATGAATTTGGAAAGGGCATATCATGGCCGTCAAAAACCGCTTTGCTGAATTGCATGACGAAATCACCGCATGGCGGCGCGATATGCATGAAAATCCGGAACTTTTGTTTGAAACGCATCGAACATCGGCGCTGGTGGCAGAAAGATTGCAGGCGTTTGGCTGTGATGAGGTTGTCACGGGGATCGGGCGCACGGGTGTTGTTGGTCTGATCAAGGGCAATAAGACGTCTTCGGGCAAGGTGATTGGCCTGCGGGCGGATATGGATGCGCTGCCAATTCACGAACAAACCGGGGTGGATTATGCCTCTAAGACACCGGGTGCGATGCATGCCTGTGGACATGATGGGCATACGGCAATGTTGTTGGGGGCCGCAAAGTACCTGACAGAGACCCGTAATTTTGATGGCACAGTTGCGGTGATCTTTCAGCCTGCCGAGGAAGGCGGCGGCGGGGGGCGCGAGATGTGTGAAGATGGCATGATGGCGCGCTTTGGCATTCAAGAAGTGTACGGCATGCACAATTGGCCCGGTTATCCGGTGGGCAGCTTTGCCATTCGGCCCGGCGCGTTTTTCGCCGCCACAGATCAATTTGACATTACGCTAGAAGGGTGCGGCGGGCATGCAGCCAAGCCGCATGAAACCATCGACACAACCGTGATGGCGAGTCACGTTGTGTTGGCATTGCAAACCATCGCCAGCCGCAATGCGGACCCGGTTGAACAGGTGGTGGTGTCGGTGACGTCATTTGAAACATCGTCCACCGCATTCAACGTGATCCCGCAAAAGGTACGGCTGCTTGGTACGGTGCGCACATTGAATAAAGAGATGCGCGATCTGGCCGAAGAACGCCTGAAAGCCATCTGTACGGCACAATGCGCGAGTTTTGGCGGTACGGCGGATGTGACCTATATGCGGGGATATCCTGTGATGGTAAACAGCGATGAGCAAACCACCTTTGCAGCCGACGTGGCCACGGCGGTCAGCGGGTCGTGCCAAGAGGCGCCTCTGATCATGGGGGGCGAGGATTTTGCCTATATGCTTGAGGAGCGTCCGGGGGCCTATATTCTTGTTGGTAACGGCGATACCGCGATGGTACATCACCCAGAATATAACTTTAACGATGATGCCATTCCCGCAGGGGCAAGTTGGTGGGCTGAGGTGGCGGAACGCCGGATGCCGCTTTGATCGCCGACGGCACCGTGTGAGGCGGATGCGGATGCCTCCGGCGGGGATATTTGGGCCAAGAAGAAATCCAAGGCTTGCTCGATTTCCTTAGTTCGGGAGGAGGGTGAGCAGTTCTTTTGCAACATCTTGGCGGATGTTGCGGGTGTTCTCGACATATCCAAGGGCGGCTTTAGCAAGGCTGTGGCGGTCTTCGCTGTCAAATAGGTCTGCCAGCTGTTGGCCAAGGTCCACGTCGTTGCGGACCTGAAGACAGGCCCATTGCGCGGCCATATCATCATAGGCCTGTTGGAAATTCACCACTTTGGGACCATGAAGAATCGCGCAATTGGCGTGGGCGGGTTCGTACGGATTGTGCCCACCCACATCTGTGAATGACCCACCAACAAACACAATTGGCGCGAGCGCATACCACATCCCCATTTCACCTAGGGTGTCGGCGAGGTAGATTTCTGTGGTTAAATCAATTTGCTCTCCCTTGCTGCGCCGTGCGACGCGAAATCCTTGGAGCTTTAACATTTTTTCAATGACTTCAGCGCGTTCTGGGTGGCGTGGAGCAAGGATCAAGAGGCTGTCAGAATGACGCTCTTGCGCAAGACGATGTGCAGCGGCAATCAATTCTTCTTCGTCCAGATGCGTGGAGGCTGCGACCCAAAGAGGACGGGTGCCGACGATCTGTTGCAGCCGGGCAAGGGCGGTGTTGTCAAACGGCAGCGGATCAGAGGATGCCTTAAGATCACCGCTTGTGGCGGTGGTCGTGGCCGGCATGCCCAGATCGATCACAGCAAGACGCGTGTCTTCCGTTTGACATAAGATGCGGGAAAATCGAGACAGCAAGGATTTTGCAGTCTTGGCAGCGCTTTGCCAGCGTTTAAGCGATCGCTTGGACAGGCGTGCGTTGATCAGTGCCAGCGGAATGCCGCGTTTGTGGGTCTCAACGATTTGACGTGGCCAAAGTTCGCTTTCGACAAAAACTGCAAGTTCCGGCCGCCAATGTTTCAGGAACCGCCGGGTGGCGCCGGGAGTGTCAAGAGCTGCATATTGATGAATAACACCTTGAGGTAAGCGCTTGGCGGCCATCTCAGCGGATGTGATTGTGGTGGTCGTGACCAGAATCTGCGGCGGCACGCTTTGTGAACGCAGATTTTGAATAAGTCCAAGAATGGACAAAAACTCTCCGACGCTGACTGCATGAAACCAGATCAATCGCCCGGGAGGGCGTGGGCGTGTGGCGTGCCCCATGCGTTCGCGTATGCGCATTGGATCCACACCTGCAGCCAAGAGTTTGCGCTTTTGTTGGTGATGGATCAAAGGCGCACCAAGAGTGGTGCCCATAGCATATGCGTAATAAAGCAAAGGAAGGCGCGCGGCAGGCATAAGTCGATCAGCCGCCTGTGTGGCTCATGTGGCGCGACATTTGCCCATCGGGGCGTTGACGCGAATAGTCAAAATCATGACCTTTGGGTTTTAGGGCAATAGCGGTACGGATAGCCGTCTCAAGTGCCCCCTGACCTTCGTCGTTCATGCGAAGTGGCGCACGCAAGTCGGCCATGTCTTCTTGACCAAGGCACATATAGAGCTGCCCTGTACATGTCAGGCGAACGCGGTTGCAGCTTTCACAGAAATTATGGGTGAGGGGCGTGATGAAACCGATCTTTTGCCCGGTTTCTTCGAGACGCACATAGCGCGCAGGGCCACCAGTACGTTCAGACAGTTCAGTCAGGGTGTAGGTTTCTGCCAGACGGGCCCGCAGATCAGACAAGGGCCAATATTGATCCAGACGATCCTCTTCGCCCATGTCCCCCATTGGCATGACCTCAATCCAAGTGAGATCCATATCACGGCTTTTGCACCATTGGGTAATGGGGACCATTTCGTCTTCGTTGAAGTTTTTCAGCGCGACTGCATTAATCTTGACGCGCAACCCGGCCTCTTGGGCGGCATCAATACCGCGCAGTACATTGGCCAATCGCCCCCACCGGGTGATTTGGGCAAATTTGTCGGTGTCGATGGTATCAAGCGAGATATTCACGCGGCGCACGCCTGCGGCGTAAAGGTCCTTGGCAAAGCGATGCAGTTGGCTGCCGTTGGTTGTCAGAGTCAGCTCGTTCAACGCGCCGCTTTCAAGGTGACGCCCCATAGCGTTAAAAAACGTCATGATGTCTCGACGCACCAAAGGTTCCCCACCGGTGATGCGCAGTTTTTTCACACCCAGACGGATAAAGGTGGAACACATGCGATCCAACTCTTCCAAGGTCAGTAAATCCCGTTTGGGCAGGAATGTCATGTCCTCGGACATGCAATAGGTGCAGCGAAAATCGCAGCGGTCCGTGACGGAAACACGCAGATAATCGATTGCGCGCATGAACGGGTCAATGAGGGGTGCAGAGGTCATGATCTCTAGGTAGTGGTTTGCAGGCGTGGGGGCAATAGGGGCTTTGCCCCTCTGCGGAAATGCGGCTTCATTCCAAGGTCAGTTTCCCCAAAGAAAACCAATGTGTCAGGAAGACAGAAATCTGGCGGCTTCTTTGCGGGCAAAGGGTTTCATGGTTTCCCCATGAATGGCTAGAAAGGCACGGGTGCGATCCGGGTCGTGTTTGGACAGATCTCGCAGCCACCAAGCGATGGCTTTTTGAATGAACCACGTGTGATCAGTTACATAAGAAGCAGCCCAGCCTAAAACACGGTCGCGAATAAACAGATCCTGTGGTTTGGGGTGGTTTTGTTTGGTCCAAGGCAGGGTCATGACAAGGGCCGCGCGACGGGTCCACATGTGATCGCTTGTGGTCCAATGTTCGATGTCATTGATGCGGTCCGGGTTGGCCAAAAGACGTTTCTGCCCAGCCATGCAGGCATGATCAGCAATTGCCCAACTGTCAAAGTCCGCAACCCAAGACTGGATCAAAGCCCAAGCATCATCATCCGGGCGGATGCGCGCCTGCGTAAGCAGCTTGGCGGCGGCAATGCGGGCCTCGAATATATCTGTTTGCCAAAGATCTTGGGCAAGGGTGACGCGTTCTGACACGTCTAGAGTTTGGCGCCAGCCTTTGGTTAGATCGTTCATTGCCGGATTTGGAATGCCCAAAACGGGGCGGGTCTGTTTGTGATAAGCTGCCATCTGTTCGGCACGACCGGATTCGATCTGTGCCTTGAGGGTGTTAAGGGCTTCATCCAATGTCATTGTCAGCCTCAATTATGCCAGTGGGCAACCCATCAATCGTGTGTTGATTACGCTCTGCCCAATAAGTTTTCACACCATCTGCACCGCGATCTTTGGTCCAATGCTTCAAGGTGTCACGCTCTGCTACATAATCAAAGAAAGGGACGGCATAGCCGCAAGAGGATTGCACCATGTCGATGGTGACATCATAAATCTGACGCGCACCGTCGTTTTCAGGAAAATGCGCGTTGAGTGTGGGAAAATCTGCGTCTCGGGGGTGCAAAGTGCGCGCGGAGCCATAGGCGCGCAGGATCATTGGTTGTTTTTCAAACCCGCACCACATCAGCGTTATGCGGTTTATCTGTTGCAGATGCCCCGCTGTTTCATTGCCGCTGCCTGTCAGGTTTCGCCAAATAATCCGATTGTCATCCAGCACGCGCAGGCTGTCCATGCCTTTAGGGGATATATTGACGGTTCCAGTTGCTGCGGCCGAGCCCACGAAAAAGATGTGCTGTGCCTTAATGAAAGTGTGGTGGGGGGCTTGAAGGCTTGGGAACTTTTTGGCCATTATTCGACGGTCACAGATTTCGCGAGATTGCGTGGCTGATCCACATCGGTGCCTTTGGCAACGGCGGTGTAATAGGCCAGCAGCTGAGCAGGCAATGCATAAAGGATCGGGGACAAGATCGGGTTGACCTCTGGCATGATGATCGTACTCCAGACACCTTCGCCTGCGATCTCATGGCCTTTGCGGTCGGTGATCAAAAGCACCTTACCTTTACGCGCCATGACTTCTTGCATGTTGGACACTGATTTATCAAAGAGGTTGTCGCGCGGGGCCATGATGACCACGGGCACCTTTTTGTCCACAAGTGCGATGGGGCCGTGTTTCAGCTCCCCCGATGCATAAGCTTCGGCATGTATATAGCTGATCTCTTTCAGTTTTAATGCGCCTTCTAGAGCCAAAGGATACATCAAGCCGCGTCCCAAAAACAGAATGTCTTGTGCTTCGGACAGACGGCGGGCAGCACGTTCCATGGTGTCATTCAAGGTCAGCGCGCTGTTTAGAACTCCAGGTAATCCACGCAGATCAGACAGTGTGTCGATAATCATTTCCGGGCTTTGGGTTCCACGATCGCTTGCGGCCTTAAGGGCGGTCAACAACAAGACGGTCAACTGACATGTAAAGGCCTTGGTGGAGGCCACGCCAATTTCCGTGCCTGCAAGGATTGGCAGCACAAGATCGCTTTCGCGTGCAATGCTGCTTTCAGGGACATTGACGACGGAAATGATTTTATCAGCGCGTCCCTGACAATAGCGCAGGGCTGCAAGCGTGTCAGCGGTTTCGCCGGATTGGCTTACGAAAACGGCGGCTGTACGGGCAGGGATCGGAGGTTCGCGATAGCGAAATTCCGATGCGATATCGACCTCTACCGGAATCCCGGCAAGCTGTTCAAACCAGTATTTTGCAGTCAAGCAGGCGTAAAAGGCTGTGCCACATGCCACCATGGTCAAGCGGTCAATATCTTTGAAATCAATGCTTTGTCCGGGTAAAGAGATCGAATTCCCATCTTGCCCCAGATAATATTTGATCGCTTCAGAGATCACGGTGGGTTGTTCGGCGATTTCCTTGGCCATGAAATGCTTATGGCCGCCTTTGTCGACTTTGGCGGCATCAACCGAAATGGTTTTCTGTTTGCGTGCAACCACAGCACCGGTTTCATCGCGGATTTCAAGTGATGTACGCGTGATAATGGCGCTGTCACCTTCGTCCAAATAGGTGATCTGGTTCGTAAAAGAAGCCAGCGCAATAGCGTCAGAACCGACGTACATTTCGCCATCCCCATGGCCAATTGCCAATGGCGAGCCCTTACGGGCGGCGACAATCAGGTCCTCTTCGTCCTCGAACAAAAAGGCGAGGGCAAAAGCCCCATCAAGACGCGTCAGGGTTTTATGGGCAGCATCGACGGGCGACATTCCCTGATCCAGGTATTTGCGCGTTAGCAGCACAATGGTTTCCGTGTCCGTATCGGTGACAAAATTGATGCCATCCTCTGACAACTCTGCACGTAGATCGCGAAAATTCTCAATGATGCCATTGTGAACAACGGCAACTGTTCCGGCTTGATGCGGGTGGGCATTGTCCACCGTTGGTGCGCCATGTGTGGCCCAGCGTGTATGACCAATTCCGGCCTTGCCGCGAAGCGGGTTGTGGACCAGCAGATCCGACAGATTGACCAGCTTGCCGACCGCGCGCCGACGGTCAAGTTGCCCCTCATACACCGTCGCAATACCCGCACTGTCATAGCCGCGATATTCAAGCCGCTTTAGGGCTTCAACCAACATAGGGGCCGCTTCATGATTGCTTAGAACGCCAACAATACCACACATTAATCAGCATCCTTTTGCAATTTTTGTTTCTTTTTCTTTAACATTTCGAACAATTTTCGAGAAAACCCAGCTTTGTTTTCTTGCGGTGTACGCGATAGAGCCAATGCGTCGTCTTCTACGTTTTTTGTAATGACAGACCCGCTGGCGGTCATAGCGCCATTGCCGATGGTCACGGGGGCGACAAGCATGGTGTTAGAGCCGATAAAGGCGCCTTCGCCGATAACCGTACGATGCTTCATCACGCCATCGTAATTGCAGGTAATAGTGCCTGCACCGATGTTTGATTTTGCTCCAACAGAGGCATCACCGATATAGGTCAGATGATTAACCTTTGCACCTTCGTGAATTTCTGCGTTCTTGATTTCTACGAAATTGCCAATGCGTGTGTGTTCGGACAGCTCTGCACCGGGACGCAGGCGCGCATAGGGGCCAACAACCGATCCGCGTGACACGTGGCACCCTTCCAGATGTGAAAAGGCACGCAGGTGAACGCCACTTTCAACGGTCACATCCGAGCCGAAAAATACATGCGGCTCCACAATAGTGTCCCGTCCGATCACCGTATCATGGGCAAGCCATGTGGTGGCCGGATCAACTAAGGTCACGCCATCTTCCATAAGCATTGCGCGAGCACGGGTCTGAAATGTCTGTTCGGCTTGTGCCAGATGGGCACGGGAATTCACGCCCAGTGTTTCGACCTCGTCACAAGAAACAGCAGTGGCTGAGAGGCCACGGTTGCGCGCTTCTTTAACGATGTCTGTCAGATAGATTTCGCCTTGGGCATTGTTGTTATCAAGCGCATCCAATAGTGTGAAGAGAACGATACCGTCAACCAACATTACACCGCTATTACAAAATGTTACACCGCGTTGTTTATCTGATGCGTCAGCGAATTCTACGATTTCTTTCAGGTTGTCGCCATCCATGATCAGACGACCATATTTTCCGGGATCGGCAGCCTCAAAGCCCAGCACCACAACAGCATTGTCACGTCGTGCCGTGACCATAGTCTCAAGCGTTTCTGGTTGAACAAAGGGTGTATCCCCAAACAGAACAATCACATCGCCTTCAAATCCGGCAAGGGCGTCGCGACATACTTTTACGGCATGCCCGGTGCCGTTCTGTTCTTCTTGCAAAACGATCTGTGCGTCGGGGTCATGTGCCTGAGCTGCGTTCTTGACGTCGTCAAAGCCGTGACCTGCCACCACGATTGTGCGTTCAGGCTCAAGCGTGGCCCCAGCCTTCATCGCATGCACAAGCATGGGCGCCCCGGCGATCTGGTGCAGAACTTTGGGCATGTCCGAGTTCATGCGGGTGCCTTTACCGGCGGCCAGAATGACGAGTGCGATGCTGCTCATATGTTTTTCTCGTGGTAAATTCGTTGTGGCCGTTTTATCCGGATATACGCAGGGTGCAAGGTCGCGCGGCATCAAACATGGTTGCGGGTTGTAACAGCAATTGGCGAGAATACGCCGTAGGGTCAAATGAAAAGGGCGGGCAGTACGTATGAAAACAGTGATTTTTGATCTGGATGGGACGCTTGCAGACACCAGTGGCGATCTGATTGCAGCCGCAAACCATTGCTTTCGCGTCATGGGGCATGGCGACGTGTTGTGTATGAACGCTGATGCCGGGGTGGCGTTGCGTGGCGGGCGTATGATGCTTGGCACCGGACTAAGGCGCCTTGATCTTTTTGATACGGCTGTGGTGGATCAATATTATCCCGTGCTGCTAGAGGCCTATGGACAAGCAATTTCGGTACATACACGGATGTATGACGGCGCACTTGATGCGGTAGAGCGCCTGCGTGCTGCAGGGTACGGCGTGGGGATTTGCACCAACAAACCCGAGGGATTGGCAGAGCAGTTGATGCGTGACCTTGGGGCGCGGGATGCATTTGGGGCGCTGGTAGGGGCCGATACTTTGCCCGTGCGCAAACCGAACCCTGATCCACTTCGTGAAACTGTGCGACGTTTGGGCGGGGATCAGGCGCAAACTTTATTGGTTGGTGACAGCGACACAGACCATAATACGGCCCGTGCGGCAGGTGTGCCCAGTGTTCTGGTCACATTTGGCCCCAGCGGTGAGGATATGGCGGCGCTGGAGCCGGATGCTTTATTACATGATTATGCCGCGTTGGATCAGGTGGTGCGCGCATTGATCGGCTGAAAGAGCTGATCAGTCAGTGGTGTAAGACCCGTTTCTGCAAGGTTTGAAAGCGCCTTTTCGATGGCATTCGCACGGGTTTCGCCCAGTACGGGATCGGCAAGGCCATGGAATTTGTCGCGCAACTCGGCCTCACTTGGTGGCGCGGTCGGGTCCCAGCGGGGCTCCATCCAGTTGCCATCATGACGTGTGCCATCGCGCAGGATCAAAGACACCCGCGCAAGGCGTCGTTGGGGAAAGACGCTGTTGGCGTGGTTGTCCTCGTGCATTTCCATCGCATTGGACAGGCGCAAGACCTCTGGATCATTCAGCGCATCATCAAAGGCCACATCCGCAGGGGTCACATCACCGCGCACAAGGGCCACGGCGGTGGGAAAGGATGTGGAGTATTGCGCGGCATCCGCCTCTTTCGGGTTTTGCATCGCAAGGCGCACGCTTTCGTGGAAGGTGTGAACCTCGATCTTGGCGATCTGGTCGGAGGTGATGTTGTGCGCACGTTGCAATGTCAGCGCGCCCTCGATTGGGGCCTGTGCCCAGCGACAGACCGGGTAGGGTTTGTAGTACTGTTCCAAACTGTACCAGCGTTCACCAAGGTCAGCCCAGTATTCAGGAGCCTGTTCCACCGTGATGGCCGGCGCGCCAGTGAAACCCTTGGCTGCCAGGCGCAGGGCAGAGGTGCCGCACATCGCCCCCCAGCCAGAGCCATCTTTAACCATGGTTGGATAATCAATGCAGCGCATCATCTGGCTGCGTGGGCCATGGTATTCCGCAATACCCAGCGCGTGACGCGTGGTTTCAGGGTCTAATCCCATCAGACGTGCACCCGCCGCCGTTGCTGTTACGCCGCCCCAGCTGCCAGAGGTGTGATAATCCGGCACTGTGCCATGTTGTGCAACAGAGGCACGTGCGCCAAATTCATAGCCCATCACGATGGCGGCCAGAAATTCTTGCCCTGATACCTGTTCGTGATGGGCCACCATCAGGGCAGATGCAAACAAGGGGCAGCCAATATGGCCTTTGGCCGGATTAAACCCATCATGGCCATCCACAGAATCAATGGTCATGCCTGCGGCTAATGCGGTGCCGGGCAGGCTTGCACTGCGATGATCAAACAACATGGGGTGGGGGCCGCCAAAATCCTCTGACGCGTGATCGCGGATAATCCGGGACAATCGTGTTTGCGTGCCCGCTGCGGCCACGCCGATCAAATCCAAAAGGTTCAGTTCTGCTCGTTGTTGCACGGCCGGACTGAGGTCCTGCCAACGCAGATCATGGATGAAAGACAGTGGAGAGGCAGACATCAGAAACCCTTTCGTACAGATGATGTTTTCAGACTAGGTCGTCAAAGCGCGTGCGCAGGTGGTTTTGCGACGTCTCGTGTCGCTTTGGGATGCATGAGCACTGATTGCGAATTGAAATTGCGCGTTTTGAATTCATGAAACTGCATAACGGGACGTTGACCTTTTTTGGTAAGCATCTCAAAAGTGACTTTATGAATGAGATATTTACCGGAAATTTCACCCAGCAAGAACCTATTCCCGAAGAGGGGATTGAGGCTGCGCTGAATGTTATGCGCAGTGGACGGCTGCATCGCTATAACCTTGCCGTGGGCGAGGACGGGGAGACAGCGCTGTTGGAGCAGGAATTCGCCGCACAAGTTGGGGCGAAATACTGTCTGGCCGTGGCCTCGGGCGGATATGCGATGGGGGCTGCCCTGCGTGCGATGGGAATTGGGGCTGGTGACAAGGTTTTGACCAATGCCTTTACGCTGGCACCTGTGCCTGGCGCGATCGCCGCCGTGGGGGCAACGCCAGTGTTTGTTGGCGTGACCGAAGGTTTGGTGATTGATCTGGAGGATCTTGAGGCCAAGGCCGATCAGGCCAGCGTTTTAATGTTGAGTCACATGCGCGGGCATATCTGCGATATGGAAGCCCTTATGGCGATCTGTACGCGCTACGACATACGCGTGATCGAGGATTGCGCCCATACGATGGGGGCAAAATGGAAGGATACATGGTCCGGGCGTTGGGGCACAATGGCCTGTTATTCCACCCAAACCTATAAGCACGTGAATTCTGGCGAGGGGGGCTTGCTGATTTCAGATGATGCCGAGTTGATGGCGCGGGCGACGATCTTGTCGGGGTCTTATATGCTCTATGAACGTCACCTTGCATCGCCTCCGGCCGAGGTGTTTGAGCGCATCAAGTATCACACGCCCAATGTCTCAGGACGTATGGACCATCTGCGTGCTGCAATCCTGCGTCCGCAATTGCGCGCTTTGGATACGCAATCGGCAGCGTGGAATGAACGTTATGGCGTGATGGAAAGTGGATTGCGCAACACGCCGGGCTTGCAGATTGTGGAGCGCCCGGAAGAAGAAACCTTTGTCGGGTCGTCGTTTCAATTCCTGTTGTTGGATTGGTCTGAGGATAAAATTCACGATGTATTGGCGCGTTGTGGCGCCCGTGGTGTTGAATTGAAATGGTTTGGCGGCAAGGAACCCGTAGCCTTTACCTCTCGCTATGACAGTTGGCGATATGCGCCATCCGAGCCAATGCCTGCGTCAGATCGTGTGTTGGCGGGTGTTGTGGATATTCGCATTCCTCTGACATTCAGTATCGAAGATTGCGCCCAAATTGCCCGGATCATTCGATCCGAGGTTGGCGCGGTGTATCAAGGCATATGACTTAAGAAGAGGGGCTCCCGCCCCTCTTTTCGACAGTAAACTGTCTGCAAGAGCGTTGGGCATAGCCTCGCTGTGCTCGGAAATAAGGGGCTTTGCCCCTCTGCGGCGAGGCCGCATTCACCTCAGGATATTTTAGCCAAGAAGAAGCTGCGCGCGCGATTTGTGACGCGCCGTTCTTTGGCTGTGCTTGGCTTTTTCGTTGATTGTGGAGGGGCGTTCATCTAGTTTATGAACACCTGTTCAATAAACGGAGCTGCCTCATGTTCACCCATGTGATGAAATTTGATCTTGGTGAGGACGAAAATGCAATACGCGAGATGGTGCATCGCTGGGCGCAAGAACGGGTAAAGCCGATCGCAGCTCAGGTGGATGCAGAGAATGCATTTCCTAATGAGTTGTGGCGAGAGATGGGGGAGCTTGGCCTGCTTGGGGTCACAGTGTCTGAGAAATATGGTGGGGCGGACATGTCCTATTTGGCGCATGTGGTTGCCGTTGAAGAAATAGCGCGTGCGTCGGCCTCTGTGTCATTGTCATATGGGGCGCATTCCAATCTGTGTGTGAATCAGATCAAGCTGAACGGAACCGAAACCCAGAAAGCGCAGTTTTTACCGCGTTTGGTTTCTGGAGAGCATGTCGGAGCTTTGGCAATGTCAGAGTCGGGGGCTGGGTCGGATGTCGTGTCAATGAAGTTACGGGCGGAAAAGCGCAATGATCGCTATGTGTTGAATGGTAGCAAATACTGGATCACCAATGGGCCGGATGCAGATACTTTGGTGGTCTATGCTAAGACAAATCCAGATGCAGGCAGCAAAGGCATCACAGCCTTTCTGATTGAAAAGGAAATGAAGGGTTTCTCTACATCCCGCCATTTTGACAAGCTGGGGATGCGCGGGTCAAACACGGCAGAGTTGGTGTTTGAAGATGTCGAAGTGCCGTTTGAGAATGTGCTGGGTGAGGAAGGTCGAGGTGTGCGGGTTCTCATGTCCGGGTTGGATTACGAGCGCGTGGTGCTGGCAGGTATTGGTGTGGGCATCATGGCGGCCTGTCTGGATGAGGTGATGCCTTACATGGTGGAGCGCAAGCAATTTGGTCAAAGTATCGGAAGTTTCCAACTGATGCAGGGCAAGATGGCCGATATGTACACCAAGATGAATTCCGCGCGTGCCTATGTCTACGAGGCTGCCAAGGCCTGTGATCGCGGCGAAATTACCCGTCAGGATGCGGCAGCTTGCTGTCTTTATGCCTCAGAGGAGGCAATGAATGTGGCGCATCAGGCGGTGCAGGCCTTGGGTGGTGCAGGGTTTCTCTCTGATAGCCCTGTAAGCCGGATTTTCCGTGACGCCAAACTGATGGAGATCGGAGCAGGCACCAGCGAAATTCGTCGGATGCTGATTGGTCGGGAAATGATGGGGGCGATGGGATGAAACTGACGTCCAACGCCATTCCCTCTTCAGAATCCTTTCAGCAAAACTTAGCGGGCCATCTTGAGGCATTATCTGCGGTGTCCGATGTTGCGGCACAAGCGGCGCAAGGTGGCGGAGAGAGGTCGCGGGATCGTCATGTAGGCCGTGGTAAGATGTTGCCCCGGGATCGCGTTGCCAATTTGCTTGATGCCGGATCACCGTTTTTGGAGATCGGAGCGACGGCGGCACACGATATGTATGGCGGCGCAGCACCTTGTGCTGGGGTGATTGCGGGTATTGGACGAGTGATGGGCCATGAGGTCATGGTTGTGTGCAATGATGCCACCGTAAAGGGTGGCACCTATTACCCGATGACCGTCAAGAAACACTTGCGCGCACAAGAGATCGCCGAGGAAAGCCATCTGCCTTGTATCTATCTGGTGGATAGCGGTGGGGCGAACTTGCCCAATCAGGATGAGGTTTTTCCGGATCGTGACCATTTTGGGCGCATTTTTTACAATCAAGCCCAGATGTCAGCCAAAGGAATTGCACAGATTGCCGTGGTCATGGGGTCTTGTACCGCCGGTGGGGCCTATGTGCCTGCCATGTCGGATGTGACGATTATCGTTAAGGAGCAGGGCACGATCTTTCTGGCGGGCCCGCCACTGGTCAAGGCGGCAACAGGAGAGATCGTATCTGCCGAAGATCTGGGCGGGGGCGATGTGCATACGCGCCTGTCAGGTGTTGCGGATTATCTGGCAGAGGATGACGCACATGCGTTGGCCTTGGCGCGTCGTGCCGTGGGTCATTTGAACCGCACAAAACCGGCCACCGTGGCGTGGCAATCACCAGAAGAGCCAGCCTATGATCCCGATGAAATACTTGGCGTGGTGCCTGCGGGATTGCGTACGCCCTATGACATCCGCGAGGTGATTGCGCGCGTGGTGGATGGCAGCCGATTGGATGAATTCAAACCACGTTTTGGCGAAACGCTGGTGACGGGATTTGCGCATATCAAAGGCTGCCCCGTGGGGATCATTGCCAACAATGGCGTTCTGTACAGCGAAAGCGCACAAAAAGGAGCGCATTTTGTGGAGTTGTGCAGTCAGCGCAATATCCCCCTGGTGTTTTTGCAAAATATCACCGGGTTCATGGTGGGGCAGAAATACGAGGCTGAAGGTATAGCGCGCCATGGCGCCAAAATGGTCACCGCTGTGGCCACAACCAAGGTGCCCAAGATCACCATGCTGGTGGGGGGCTCTTTCGGAGCCGGGAACTATGGCATGTCAGGTCGCGCGTATTCGCCACGGTTTTTGTGGTCATGGCCCAATTCGCGGATTTCCGTGATGGGGGGTGAACAGGCGGCTGGCGTTCTGGCTACAGTAAAACGTGACGGCATTGAACGCCAAGGTGGGGAATGGTCGGCAGAGGAAGAGGCAACCTTTAAACAACCCACGCTGGATATGTTCGAACAGCAATCCCATCCCCTTTATGCAAGTGCGCGTCTGTGGGACGATGGCATCATTGATCCACGCAAAACCCGTGATGTGCTGTCACTGTCCCTAAGTGCTGCGTTGTGCGCCCCAATAGAGGAGACACGCTTTGGCGTGTTTAGGATGTGATGCTTCTTCTTTGTAAAAATATCCTCGGGGGTGTGGGGGCAGACAGCCCCCACGCGGCAGATGCAGCGAAGGAGCATATATATGTTCACTAAAATCTTGATTGCCAACCGGGGTGAAATTGCCTGTCGTGTGATGGAAACAGCCCGAGCGCTGGGCGTGCAGACGGTGGCAGTTTATTCTGATGCAGATGCGCAAGCCAAGCATGTCGCGATGGCGGATGAGGCGGTGCATATCGGTGGGGCCGCCCCGGCAGAAAGTTATCTCAAGGGGGATGTGATCATTGCCGCGGCGCTAAGCACCGGTGCGCAGGCCATTCATCCGGGCTATGGGTTCTTATCTGAAAACCCTGAATTTGTGGATGTTGTAGAAAAGGCTGGGCTAACGTTCATCGGCCCGTCTGCGGATGCAATTCGGGCTATGGGGCTGAAAGATGCGGCCAAGGTCTTGATGGAAAAGGCCGGCGTGCCTGTGGTGCCAGGCTATCACGGCGCCACTCAGGAGGCATCGTTTCTAGCGGACGAGGCTGAAAAGATCGGCTATCCTGTATTGATCAAAGCCGTGGCTGGGGGCGGGGGTAAGGGCATGCGCCTTGTTGAACGTTCCGCTGACTTTGCTGATGCCTTGGCCAGCGCGCAGGGCGAGGCGACAACGGCCTTTGGTAACGCCGATGTGTTGATCGAAAAATACATCCAACAGCCGCGCCATATCGAAGTGCAGGTATTTGGCGATGGCACCCATGCGGTGCATTTGTTTGAACGCGATTGTTCCTTGCAGCGTCGCCATCAAAAAGTGATTGAAGAGGCTCCCGCGCCAGACATGACCCCAGAGATGCGCGCAGCCATGGGACAGGCAGGCGTCAAAGCGGCCGAAGCGATTGGGTATAAAGGGGCAGGGACCGTTGAATTCATCGTGGATGGCAGCAATGGTCTGCACCCGGATGGGTTCTGGTTCATGGAGATGAACACCCGCCTGCAAGTGGAACATCCAGTGACAGAAGCGATCACCGGCATTGATCTGGTGGAATGGCAGTTGCGTGTTGCCTCAGGTGAAAGTCTGCCCGCGCGCCAAGAAGAATTGTCGATCACAGGCCACAGCTTTGAAGCGCGCCTTTATGCCGAAGATGTGCCAAAGGGGTTCTTGCCCGCAACCGGTACGCTATCGCATCTTAAGTTTCCTAATAATTGCCGCGCTGACAGTGGTGTGCGCAGTGGCGACGCCATCAGCCCGTTTTATGATCCGATGATTGCCAAGTTGATCACCCATGGCGCGACGCGTGACATCGCGTTGAATAAGATGCGTCATGCGCTGAGCGCGTGTCAGGTGGCGGGTACTGTGACCAACCTTGCCTTTCTGGGGGCTTTGTGTGGGCATGAGGACTTTGCTAAAGGAGAGGTTGATACCGGGCTGATTGCCCGTGATATTGATGGCTTGACACAACAGCCCGTTGTCACGCCACAGATCAAGGCGCAGGCCGCCTTGGCCGCGTTGGGCCTATTGGATGCCAAAGATGATGTGGTTGGGTTTTCACTCTGGGAACCGCTCAACCAGTCTGTGTCACTGATCCATGAGGGGGAGAGGATCGATCTCATCGTGCGCTCTTTGGACAATACCGCCCATGATATTGTTGTGCCGGGGAAGGATGAGGGATCAGGCCACCTTGTTCAGGCCTGCAGGCAAGGTAAGGGCCGGCGTTTTGATGGTATGACTGGTGCACCAGTTGTGGTGACGGATGATACCATCACGATCTTTGCCTCATATGGTGTTGCATTTGACAAGGTTGACCCGCTGGCGCGTATCACACAAGGCGCTGAGGCTGGGAATGTCATCAAGGCGCCCATGCCCGGTGTGGTGAAGGGCTTGTTCGTTGAGGTGGGGCAGATCGTGAAAGAAGGTGATCGCCTCGCCATTCTTGAGGCGATGAAGATGGAGCATTCCCTTTTGGCCGTGCGCGATGGTGTGGTTGGTGAGGTTCTGACAGAAGCCGGAGCGCAGGTTACGGATGGTGCGGCCTTGATCCAGCTCGAAGAAGAAACAGAGGACGCCGCATGATCCGCCTACATCACGTGCCTTTATCACGATCCTTTCGCATTCTTTGGCTGCTTGAAGAAATGGGGCTGGACTGTGAATTGGTACTGTATGACATTACCGATGGATCCCTGCGGGCACCTGAATTTCTGAAAATCTCACCCGGGGGGCGTGTGCCTGCGTTGGAAATTGACGGCACAACTGTCTTTGAAAGCGAAGCAATCACACAATACCTGTGCGAAAGCCGCCCGGAACATGGTCTTGGTCGTGTACCAAATGACCCTGAGAGGGTTGCCTATCTTGAGTGGCTCGGGTTTGCGGAAACGCAGGCGTCGATTATCACATCCTTGAACTTGCAACATTTGTTCCTGCGTCCACCGGCAAAACCTTCTGTTGATGTGTTGAAATTGGAAGCCGCCCGTCTTGGCGCATCGTTGAAGATGTTGGACCGCCATCTGTCAGGGCAAGATTGGCTGCTGGCTTCCGGGTTTTCCGCAGCGGATACGATGATGGGCTTCAATCTATATGCAGCGCCTTATTACGTAGATATGGCGCGGTTTGCGCATGTGGCCGCTTATCTTGAACGCATTGAGACACGTGAGGGGTACAAACGCGCCCGTGCGCGGGATGGGGAACAGAAATTTTATACGCAGGCGTTTTACCCGGCGGATATGCATGAGTCGCGTGATGGCTGAATGTGTTGAAATATTCGAAGTTGGCCCCCGCGATGGTTTGCAAAACGAAAAAGGTCTTATTCAAACCGCTGATAAGATCGCATTGATCGACTGTCTTAGTCGTGCTGGGTTTCGCCGGGTAGAGGTCGCGAGTTTCGTTAGTCCCAAATGGGTACCCCAAATGGCTGATAGCGCAGAGGTGCTGAGTGGTATTCAGCGTGCGCCGGGGGTGTCCTATGCTGCCCTGACGCCAAACATGCGCGGCTTTGAACGGGCCGTTGCGGCGGGTGCCGATGAAATTGCAATATTTGGCTCTGCCTCAGAAGGGTTCTCACGCGCCAATATCAATGCTTCGATTGCCGAGAGCCTTGAGAGGTTCAAACCCGTGGTCGAGGCTGCCAAAGAGGTTGGTTTGCCGGTCAGGGGTTACGTTAGCTGTGTCACGGATTGCCCTTATGATGGTCCCACGCAGCCCATTCAGGTGGCAAAGGTCGCGCAAGCGTTGTGGGACATGGGGTGCTATGAAATCTCGCTTGGCGATACGATTGGTCAGGCCACACCCGAAAGTACCACCCGGATGTTGCGCGCTGTAACGCAAAGTATGTCGGCGCAGCATATTGCCGGGCATTTTCATGACACATCAGGCCGCGCGCTGAATAATATCGAAGCGTCGTTGGCGCAGGGGGTTCGCGTGTTTGATGCGGCGGTTGGGGGATTGGGTGGATGCCCTTATGCGCCCGGAGCCGCGGGGAATGTAGCGACCGAGGCGGTGGATAAGCATCTTAAGGCGCTGGGCTTTGAGACGGGACTAGAGTCCCACGTGTTGGCGCAGGCATCCCATATGGCGCATGAGATGCGACAAGACGGATCAAAAGTTTTCTAGAAAACTTTTGGGCGCAAGGTAGGCAGGAGGCCGGAATGTTTGAAACGATTTCGATAGAAATGGATGCACGTGGCGTGGCGACTTTGTGCCTTGCGCGACCAGAAAAACACAATGCCATGAGTGCACAAATGTTGGCAGAGCTGACACGAGCGGCGCAGATGCTTGGTAATGATGATACTGTGCGTGTGATCGTGTTGGCCGCGCAGGGCAAAACATTTTGCGCCGGTGGCGATCTGGCGTGGATGAAACAACAGATGGCTGCTGATTCTCAAACGCGGTTTCGCGAGGCGCGTAAATTGGCGGAGATGTTGCAGGCGCTGAATACTTTATCCAAACCGCTCATCGGGCGGGTGCATGGCAATGCCTTCGGCGGAGGTGTCGGACTGACCAGTGTGTGCGATGTGGCCATCGGTGTGACGGATCTGAAAATGGGACTGACTGAAACCCGGCTGGGTTTGATTCCTGCAACCATCGGCCCCTATGTGGTGGCCCGTATGGGAGAAGCAAAGGCGCGACGTGTGTTTATGTCTTCGCGTCTGTTTGATGCAACAGAGGCCTTGGAGTTGGGTGTTTTGGCGCGCGTGGTTGCCGCGTCGGATCTGGATACGGCAATTGAGGCCGAAATCGCCCCCTATCTGGCCTGTGCCCCTCAGGCGGTGGCTCGCGCCAAAGCCTTGGCACGCAGTTTGGGCCCGGTGATTGACGATGCGGTGATTGATCACACGGTCAGCGAATTGGTAGCTTGTTGGGAAAGTGGCGAAGCCCAAGAGGGTGTTTCAGCCTTTTTTGATAAGCGCAAAGCAAATTGGATGCGCTAAATCACCCTAAAACGCTCTTTCATTCACATTTTCGCGCAGATCATTCAGATGAGTGGACGAATGGCCCTGGCCATGCCACTTGTATCATATGAAAGATTTATTGAGTGACATCCTGATGCGTCTGCGCTTGCGCGGAACCATCTATTTTCGCACCTCCTTTGCGGCCCCATGGGGGGTGACAGTGCCATCGTATGAAAACGTGGCCCGGTTTCACTATGTGCAACGGGGCGATGCGGTGATCGAGGCATGCGGAATGCGCGTGGTGCTGGAACCCGGTGATCTTGTGATTGTGCCTCATGGCGCAGAGCACATGTTGGCGTGTCAGGAGACCACTTCGGATCAGGCGTTGGCGCTGGACGAGATGATCGCGCAATCAGGGTATTCCGGGGATGGTGTATTCATGTTTGGTGACACCCAAAGTGGACGGGAAACCCAACTGGTGTGTGGCCATGTTGCATTGGAAAACACCGGCGCGCATCCGATTCTTGAAAAACTACCTCCGCTGATTCACGTGCGCGATTACGGCGCACAGGCAGGTCAGTGGCTTGAGGCGACTTTGCGTCTTATTGGGGCAGAGACAACTCAGAACGCCCTTGGCAGTGAGTTGATTGCGCTGAAACTGTCAGAGGCAATTTTTGTTCAGGCCTTGCGGGTGTTTTTAACCAGTGACTCCGCTGCGCTGGCTGGGTTGGACGGATATTCCGACCCACAGCTCAGCCGCGCACTGACAGCGATGCATAAATCCCCAGAAATGCCATGGAGTGTCGAGACACTAGCCCGTGAGGCAGGCATGTCGCGCACAGCCTTTGCGGTACGGTTTGCTGAAAGAATCGGCTTACCACCGCTGCAATATTTGACGGAATGGCGGATGCAATTGGCATGTCAGGCGCTAACGGTTGGTGATGCCAGCATCGCAGATGTGGCTGAACAGGTGGGTTATGCCTCGGAAACTGGATTTGCGCGGGTTTTCAAAAAAGAAATTGGGGCATCTCCTGCACGCTATCGCAGACGTGCAAAAAAGGCCGAAATGGCCTGAAACGCCCGTTTGAGGCCCGTTTTGGGTGCGACAAATCTGCATGCCACAGTATGCAGGGTAAGAAAAAGTCATTTTATCTGAATTGAATGTGCCACGCCTTGGTTGACCCCACCGGGGGGCGGCGGTAAACCGCTTTAAGTCAATAAAGCCATCTGACTGCACGATTAGCCGTGCATGAAAGGAGCCACACCGTGGAAGAGATGCTGAGGGAATACCTTCCCATCCTCGTCTTTCTGGCCATCGCCATTGCACTTGGCCTTGTTCTTATCCTCGCAGCTGTTGTCCTTGCGGTCCGTAATCCGGATCCGGAAAAGGTAAGTGCGTACGAATGCGGCTTCAATGCTTTCGACGATGCGCGGATGAAATTCGATGTCCGATTCTATCTGGTCTCGATTCTGTTCATCATCTTCGATTTGGAAATCGCGATGCTGTTCCCTTGGGCCGTGGCCTTCAAGGACATTTCGATGGTTGGTTTCTGGTCAATGATGGTCTTTTTGGCCGTGCTGACCGTCGGCTTTGCCTATGAATGGAAGAAAGGGGCGCTGGAATGGGAGTGATGACCGGACCAAACACTGCCGGTGCCGACCGCGAGGTGGCCACCCAAGCGCTGAATGCCGAGTTGCAGGACAAAGGGTTTCTGCTGACCTCGACAGAAGATATTATCAACTGGGCCCGCACTGGGTCGTTGCATTGGATGACCTTTGGTCTTGCGTGCTGCGCGGTTGAGATGATCCAAGTGTCGATGCCGCGGTATGACCTTGAACGTTTTGGCACAGCACCACGTGCATCCCCACGCCAGTCTGACCTGATGATCGTGGCCGGAACGCTGACGAACAAAATGGCCCCTGCGTTGCGCAAGGTTTATGATCAGATGCCAGAGCCACGTTATGTGATCTCTATGGGATCATGCGCGAATGGTGGTGGGTATTATCACTATTCCTACAGCGTTGTGCGCGGGTGTGATCGGGTTGTGCCGGTTGATGTCTATGTGCCAGGCTGCCCCCCAACTGCAGAGGCTCTGCTGTATGGTGTGATGCAACTGCAACGTAAAATCCGCCGCACGGGGACGATTGTACGATGAGTGAAGCACTGAACGAACTTGGCGCCCTGATCGAGGCAAAGCGTCCTGACTGTGTCCGCGCGTGGGATGTGAGCCATGACGAGTTGAACATTGATGTGGCCCCGTCCAACATCGTGGATTTCATGGACTTCCTGAAAACGGAACCGACTTGTAAATTCACCTCTTTGATTGACCTGACGGCGGTTGACTATCCTGAGCGCACCAAGCGCTTTGATGTGGTGTATCATTTGTTGTCGATGCACCAAAACCAACGTGTGCGCCTGCGGGTCAGCATTCGTCAGGACGACACCATTGCGTCAATCACCTCTGTGCACCCCGGTGCCGATTGGTTTGAGCGTGAGACCTTTGACATGTTCGGCATTCTGTTCACGGGTCATCCTGATCTGCGGCGTCTGCTGACGGATTATGGTTTTCGCGGATACCCGCTGCGCAAAGATTTCCCGACCACGGGCTATACCGAAGTACGTTATGACGAAGAACAAAAACGTGTGGTCTATGAGCCGGTGTCTTTGACACAGGAATACCGCCAGTTTGATTTCATGAGCCCATGGGAAGGTGCTGAATATATCCTTCCGGGTGACGAGAAAGAGGGGGCGAAATGATGGACGGCTCCAAAGGTTTCGACGACGCCAAAACTGGCGAACAGAAAATCCGTAATTTTAACCTGAACTTTGGCCCGCAGCACCCTGCGGCGCACGGGGTTTTGCGCCTGGTTCTTGAACTGGACGGTGAGATCGTGGAACGTTGCGATCCGCATGTTGGTCTGCTGCACCGTGGCACCGAAAAGCTGATGGAAAGCCGGACGTATCTGCAAAACCTGCCTTATTTTGACCGGTTGGATTACGTGGCGCCAATGAACCAGGAACATGCTTGGTGTCTGGCCATTGAAAAGCTGACAGGCACCGTTGTGCCGCGTCGCGGTCAGTTGATCCGTGTGCTTTACAGCGAAATTGGCCGTGTTCTGAACCATTTGATGAACGTCACCACACAGGCGATGGACGTTGGTGCGTTGACCCCTCCGTTGTGGGGTTTTGAAGAGCGCGAAAAGCTGATGATCTTTTACGAGCGGGCCTGTGGCGCGCGCCTGCACGCGGCCTATTTTCGGCCCGGCGGTGTGCATCAGGACCTGCCTGACGCTTTGTTAGACGATATCGAAGAATGGGCGCTGGAATTTCCTGCGCGTATGGATGATATCGACGGCCTGCTGACCGAAAACCGCATTTTCAAGCAGCGTAACGTTGATATCGGCGTTGTGGATGCGAAGATGGTGCAGGAATTTGGCTTTTCTGGCGTTATGGCACGCTCGGCTGGTCTGGCATGGGATTTGCGCCGTGCGCAGCCTTATGAATGCTACGACGAGTTTGAATTCCAAGTGCCTATTGGCAAAAATGGTGACTGTTACGACCGTTACCTGATGCGCATGGAAGAAATGCGTCAATCCACCAGCATCATTCGTCAGGCCATTGTAAAACTGCGTGAAGCCACAGGTGATGTGATCGCGCGTGGAAAAATCACGCCACCCAAACGCGGTGACATGAAAACCTCTATGGAAAGCCTGATCCACCACTTCAAACTGTATACCGAGGGCTTTCATGTGCCAGCAGGTGAGGTTTACGCAGCGGTTGAGGCCCCAAAGGGTGAGTTTGGTGTCTATCTGGTGGCAGATGGATCGAACAAACCTTACCGTGCCAAGATCCGCGCACCGGGATATGCCCATTTGCAGGCGATGGACACCATCGCCACAGGTCACCAGCTGGCCGATGTTGCTGCCATTATTGGTACGATGGATATCGTTTTTGGGGAGATTGACCGCTAATGCTCCGTCGTCTTTATCACGAACAACCCGAAAGCTTTGCTTTCACACCTGACAACCAGAAATGGGCCGAAGGGCAGATCACGAAATATCCGGCTGGCCGTCAGGCATCCGCTGTTATTCCGCTTCTGTGGCGTGCGCAGGAACAAGAGGGCTGGGTGTCAAAACCCGCCATCGAAGCAATCGCAGACATGTTGGATATGTCCTATATCCGTGTGCTCGAAGTGACGTCGTTTTACTTTATGTTCCAGATGCAACCGGTTGGATCTGTTGCGCATATTCAGGTTTGTGGGACATTGTCGTGCATGATCTGTGGCGCCGAAGATCTGATTGCCGTGTGCAAAGATAAGATCGCGGCCAACCCGCATGAATTGTCTGCCGATGGCAAATTCAGTTGGGAAGAGGTGGAATGCCTTGGGGCCTGCACCAATGCGCCCATGGTTCAGATCGGCAAAGATTACTATGAGGATTTGACCGTCGAAGGGTTTGCACAAATCATCGACGATTTGGCCGCAGGCAAAGTGCCGACACCGGGTCCTCAGAACGGGCGTTACGCGTCTGAACCTTTGTCCGGGCTGACCAGCCTGACCGAATATGACAGTGGCAAAACGCAATATAACGCGTCTGCCCAGCTGGCGACCGACATTGGCGAAACCATCAAACGCATTGATGGCACCGAGGTTCCTTTGCGTACCCCTTGGGTTGGTAAAGACGGCACAGTTGCGAGCATGGATGCCGCAGGCGCGCCACCAAAACCGGCCCCAACGCCCAAACCCGCTGCGAAACAAGCAGAAGAAGCAAAAAAGGCGGCTCCTAAAAAAGCTGCGCCTAAGAAACCTGCAAAGGCAGAAGAGGCACCTGCGGTTGAAGAAACACAACCTGAAACACTGAGTGCTGCGCGTGATGGGGGGGCAGATGATCTTAAAAAGCTCAAGGGCGTTGGTCCCAAGCTTGAAGGATTGCTGAACGAACTTGGGTTTTACCATTTCGATCAGATCGCAGCGTGGACCGAGGCAGAGGTGGCTTGGGTTGACAGCCGCCTGAGCTTCAAAGGGCGGATTGAGCGGGATGGTTGGATCGCACAAGCCAAGGAGCTGGCCGAAGGTCAGTAAGGAATGAATGACGGATGATTTGACAGAACAGCAACTGGCACGCAAAGGGCGCATGGTCGCCCTTGTGATTGCTGGATCAATGCTGGGCTGGATGGTCGTTCAATGGGTTGGAAATCAAGCAGGCCTGCCGGGACGGTATGCCTTGTTGTTTGATTTCGCGGCTCTTGGGGCGCTGATTTGGGCGCTTGTGAATATCTATCAGATCTGGCGTGCGCGTCAGAAAGCGGAAGGTTAACGGGATGCTTCAGGATCAGGACCGTATCTTTACAAATCTCTATGGGATGCACGAACGCACGCTGAAAGGCGCGCAGGCACGTGGCCATTGGGATGGCACGGCAAAGATCATCCAGAACGGGCGCGACTGGATCATTGACAACATGAAGGCCTCTGGTCTGCGTGGTCGTGGCGGGGCGGGCTTTCCGACCGGTCTGAAATGGTCTTTCATGCCCAAAGAAAGCGATGGTCGTCCGGCCTATTTAGTGATCAACGCCGATGAATCCGAACCGGGCACCTGTAAAGACCGCGAAATCATGCGCCATGACCCGCACACCTTGATCGAGGGCGCGCTGATTGCGTCTTTTGCGATGCAGGCGCATGCGGCTTATATCTATATCCGCGGTGAATACATTCGCGAAAAAGAAGCCCTGCAAAACGCCATTGACGAAGCCTATGACGCGGGCCTGTTGGGGCGCAATGCGGCTGGATCAGGCTGGGATTTTGATGTGTTTCTGCACCATGGGGCAGGGGCCTATATCTGCGGTGAAGAAACCGCATTGATCGAAAGCCTTGAAGGTAAAAAAGGCATGCCACGCATGAAGCCGCCATTCCCTGCGGGTGCGGGTCTGTATGGCTGCCCAACCACTGTGAACAACGTGGAATCCATTGCAGTTGTGCCCACAATCCTACGTCGTGGCCCTGAATGGTTTGCTGGATTTGGTCGCCCCAATAATGCGGGCACCAAATTGTTTGGTATCTCTGGACACGTGAACAACCCCTGTGTTGTCGAAGAAGAAATGTCCATCAGCTTTGAAGAGCTGATCGAAAAACACTGCGGCGGCATTCGCGGTGGCTGGGACAATCTGCTGGCGGTTATTCCGGGTGGTTCTTCTGTTCCCTGCGTGCGCGGCGAGAACATGAAAGATGCGATCATGGATTTCGATTACCTGCGCAATGATCTGGGATCGGGTCTTGGCACTGCGGCGGTGATCGTGATGGATAAATCCACCGACATCGTCAAAGCGATCTGGCGCCTGTCTAAGTTTTATAAACACGAAAGCTGTGGCCAATGTACGCCATGCCGTGAAGGCACTGGCTGGATGATGCGCGTGATGGATCGACTGGTACGCGGTGAGGCCGATCCGGAAGAGATCGACATGTTGTGGGATGTAACCAAACAGGTCGAAGGCCACACCATCTGTGCCCTTGGTGACGCTGCGGCTTGGCCGATTCAGGGGCTGATCCGCAACTTCCGCGAAGAAATCGAAGATCGCATCAAAGCGCAGAAAACGGGCCGTATGGGCGCGATGGCGGCGGAGTGATCTGAGATGAAGCGTTTGGTAATCCTTTCCATAAGTGCAGTGCTGGCCCTTGGGGCCTGTGACAAGCTGACAAAAAAGGACGATCGTGTGTCCTTTGACGGCTATTTCTTCCGTGCCAAAACCAAGCATATGGATCGCAAGGACTTGCCGCATTTCTCGGTATCCGTACAAGGTGTGTCCCAATCTCTTGAGGGCGCGCTGGAGGCCGGGCGTTATCAAGGCACGACTTATTGTATCAACACCTTTGGCACATCGGATATTGACTGGGTGGTTGGCCCTGACACGGATCCGGCGGCATTGATCGTCACAAATGACACATTGAACTTTGAGGGGCGCTGCAAGCTGTGATGACCCCTGCGTCATATCACGCAACGCTTGGTGCGTTTGATCGGCAAGGCTTTGCCGGTTTTGCGCAAATGCGTGGCTGTTATTGGATAACAGCCGGCCTTTTCCCACGTCATGGCAATGGAACGCCATGTGTGAGAGGAGAAAACCAATGCGTGTAATGATGACAACCCTTGCTGTAACGACATCCCTTTGTGCCAGTGTGGCATTGGCCAAACAGCCGCTAAGCGAAGTCAAAATCGTTAATGACGGTTTGCTGGCTGTTGGGATTGCAGACGAAATTCGTAAGAACTGCCCGTCGATTTCGGCGCGGATGGTTAAGGCGTTTTTTTACATCAACGAACTGGAAGATCACGCCAAAGAGTTAGGCTATTCTGAAGAAGAGATCGACGATTATGTGTCGGACAAATCCGAGAAAGCCAAAATGCGCGCGCGTGGCGAGGCGTATCTGAAAGAACAAGGGGTCGTGGAAAGCAACCCTGACACATATTGCGCGCTTGGGCGTGCGGAAATCAAGAAATCAAGCCGGATCGGCGCGCTGTTAAGGGCGAAATAGAACATGTCTGACCTACGCAAGATCAATATCGACGGAAACGAAGTAGAAGTGGACGGGGCGATGACCTTGATCCAGGCCTGTGAGCAGGCTGGAGTCGAAGTACCGCGCTTTTGTTATCACGAACGGCTGTCGATTGCCGGAAACTGCCGGATGTGTCTGGTAGAGGTCGTGGGTGGCCCACCAAAGCCAGCCGCCTCTTGCGCGATGCAGGTGCGTGATTTGCGCCCCGGTCCAGAAGGTCAACCACCTGTTGTGAAAACCAACTCGCCCATGGTCAAAAAGGCCCGTGAAGGCGTGATGGAATTCATGCTGATCAACCACCCGCTGGATTGCCCGATTTGCGATCAAGGTGGCGAATGCGATCTACAGGATCAAGCGATGGCCTATGGCCTCAGCGGGTCACGTTTCAAAGAAGCAAAACGCGCAGTAGATAATCTGGACCTTGGGCCACTGGTCGCCACCACCATGACGCGGTGTATTTCCTGTACGCGGTGCGTACGTTTCACCACGGAAATCGCTGGCATTACCCAGATGGGCCAAACCGGTCGCGGCGAAGATGCCGAGATCACCAGCTATCTGAACCAGACTCTGGACAGCAATATGCAGGGCAACATCATTGATCTGTGCCCAGTTGGCGCGCTAACCAGCAAACCCTATGCCTTTACGGCACGCCCGTGGGAACTGAGTAAGACAGAGACCATCGATGTGATGGATGCGCTGGGATCCAACATCCGCGTGGACACTAAGGGTCGCGAAGTGATGCGCATCCTGCCACGCAACCATGATGGTGTGAACGAAGAGTGGATTTCCGACAAAACCCGTTTTGTCTGGGATGGCCTGCGTCGTCAGCGCCTTGATCGCCCTTATGTGCGTGAAAACGGCAAGTTGCGTCCAGCAAGCTGGGGAGAGGCCCTGAGCACTGTTGCGGCTGCGATGAAAGGTAAGAAAGTTGCTGGCCTGATCGGTGATCTTGTGTCGACCGAAGCTGCCTTTGCATTGAAATCCTTGATTTCGGGCCTTGAAGGCACTGTGGAATGCCGCACCGACAACGCGCGTTTGCCGATTGGCAACCGGTCTGGTTATGTCGGCAATGCATCCATCGAAGATGTTGATGGTGCTGACTATATCCTGCTTGTGGGCACCAATCCACGCGACGAAGCGCCTGTTTTGAACGCGCGTATTCGCAAGGCATGGGCCAAGGGCGCAAAGATTGCCAATATCGGTCCCGTTGCTGATCTGACTTATGATGTTCACCAGATGGGGGCAGGGCGCGATGCGTTGGCGTCCTTGGAAAATCATGAATTTTCTGAGATCAAAGAAAAGAACTCTGTCATCATTGTTGGCCAAGGCGCGTTGCGCGAAGCAGATGGCCTTGCCGTTTTGGCGCATGCAATGGCCGCGGCAGAGCGCACCAAAGGTAAACTGATGGTTCTGCACACCGCAGCGTCGCGCGTAGGCGCCATGGATGTGGGGGCTGTGACCGAAGGCGGTCTTGTGGCGGCGATTGACGGTGCCGAAGTGATTTACAACCTTGGGGCCGATGAGGTCGAAATCGACGCGGACCCGTTTGTTGTCTATCAAGGCAGCCATGGGGATCGCGGCGCACATCGTGCGGATGTAATCTTGCCGGGGGCTGCCTATACCGAAGAAAACGGTTTGTTCGTAAACACCGAAGGGCGCCCTCAATTGGCGATGCGGGCAAATTTTGCACCCGGTGAAGCCAAGGAAAACTGGGCCATCCTGCGCGCGCTGAGCGCTGAACTGGACGCCACATTGCCCTATGACAGCCTTGCAGGTTTGCGTCAGGCAATGATTGCCGAGGTGCCGCATCTGGCGCAGGTTGATCAGGTTGTGGAAAACGAATGGCAAGCGTTGGAAATGGACAAACTGGGTGCGGCGGATTTCCGTCACGCGGTCAGCGACTTCTATCTGACAAACCCAATCGCACGGTCTAGCGTTCTGATGGCGGAACTTTCTGCTGGTGTGAAAACACGGGCCGATAAACCAATGGCGGCAGAATAACGAATATGATCCGCATGACATTCATATCCTTGATGGGGTCGGCATTGATTGCCGGGCTTGCTGGCTGCGAAACGCAGTCTGGGGATGTGTCGCGTGCGGTCGAGTTTGAGCCGAATTATCAAGGTGTGGACACACGCCTGTTAGACGGTGATTTGGTGAATTTTCACGTCTCTATGACTGGGGCGCGGGATCGTGACGACGTTCATAACTATGCGGAATGTGCCGCTGCGCAATACACGCTGATCCGAGGATACGGATTTGCGCGTCATGTGCGCACAACAACTGAAATTGACGGTGGCGTCTGGCGAGGAGATGCAGTTTATACCATCTCGCCGGCACTGCCTCGTGGTGCCAAAACGATTGATGCAGAAGTCATCGTTGCGAACTGCGAAGAAAATAGAATACCCACGGTGTGAGGACTTATGGCTGAATTTCTAACCACCCCTCTTGGAATAGGCGTCTTGATCGTCGCACAAGTGCTCGCGGTCGTGGCCTTTGTGATGATCTCACTTTTGTTCCTTGTCTATGGCGACCGGAAAATCTGGGCGGCTGTTCAAATGCGACGTGGCCCCAATGTGGTCGGCACATGGGGCGTGCTGCAATCTGTGGCGGACGCGCTGAAATATGTGGTCAAAGAGGTCGTGATCCCGGCAGGGGCGGATAAAACGGTCTTTATGCTCGCGCCACTTACATCCTTTGTATTGGCAATGGTGGCCTGGGCGGTGATCCCGTTCAACGATGGCTGGGTGTTGTCAGACATCAACGTCGCAATCCTGTTTGTGTTCGCTGTGTCCTCGCTTGAGGTATATGGCGTGATCATGGGGGGCTGGGCGTCCAACTCTAAATATCCGTTCCTTGGCTCGCTGCGCTCTGCCGCTCAGATGATTTCCTATGAGGTCAGCATTGGCCTGATCATCATCGGCATCATCCTGTCCACGGGCTCTATGAACTTTGGTGACATCGTGCGCGCCCAAGACGGCGATTATGGCTTCTTTAGCTGGTATTGGTTGCCACACTTCCCAATGGTGTTCTTGTTCTTTATCTCGGCATTGGCTGAAACCAACCGCCCACCGTTTGATTTGCCAGAGGCTGAATCAGAACTGGTTGCGGGGTATCAGGTGGAATATTCTGCGACACCGTTCCTGTTGTTCATGGCTGGTGAATATATCGCGATCTTCCTGATGTGTGCGCTGACAACACTGCTCTTCTTTGGTGGTTGGTTATCCCCAATTCCGGGCCTGCCTGATGGCGTGCTGTGGATGGTTGGCAAAATGGCGTTCTTCTTCTTCATCTTCGCGATGGTGAAGGCGATCACCCCCCGCTATCGCTATGACCAACTGATGCGCATTGGCTGGAAGGTCTTCCTGCCTCTGTCACTGGGTTGGGTCGTGATCGTGGCGTTCCTTGCAAAATTCGAAGCCTTCGGCGGTGCATATGCTCGCTGGGCAATTGGAGGCTGATTGATGGCAAACATCGACTATACCCGTGCAGCCAAGTATTTCTTGCTTGCTGACTTTGCCAAAGGGTTCAAGCTGGGCCTGCGGTACTTCTTTGCGCCAAAGGCGACGCTGAACTACCCGCACGAAAAGGGGCCTTTGTCGCCACGTTTCCGCGGCGAACATGCGCTGCGTCGGTATCCAAATGGCGAAGAGCGTTGTATCGCGTGCAAACTGTGCGAGGCCGTGTGCCCGGCACAGGCGATCACCATTGATGCAGAACCACGTGAGGACGGCAGCCGCCGCACCACGCGCTATGATATCGATATGACGAAATGCATCTACTGCGGGTTCTGCCAAGAGGCGTGTCCTGTGGATGCGATTGTCGAAGGTCCGAATTTCGAATTCGCCACCGAAACCCGCGAAGAGCTGTTTTACGACAAAGAAAAACTTCTTTCTAACGGCGAACGCTGGGAAGCAGAGATTGCCCGTAATCTAGAACTGGACGCACCGTACCGATGAGCGACGCAAAAAACCCATTTGAGGCGATCATCGCCCAGTATCAGGACATGGCGAAATCCATGAACCCTGCGCTGGAGTCGTTTTCGCCAAAAGGGTTTGAAAAGCTGTGGCCAACGATGCCCAAGGACATGATGGACATGTTCTTTGGCAATACGCTGAACAAGGACGGTCTGGATGCTAAGACCCGGCTTTTGCTGACATTGGCAGCATTGACGGTTCTAGGTGGGCAAGCAGATTCACAAATACGTCTGACGCTTCGGCATTTGCTGGCGTCAGGCGCAACAAAACAAGAAATTGTCGAAACCATCGGCCAAATGTCGATGTTTGCAGGCATTCCTGCCATGACCCGTGTGATGGACATCGCACAGGAGGTTATGGCCGAAGAAGAGGATAGTGAGAAATGACCATTGCGGCGCTGGCCTTCTATCTGTTTGCGATCTGCGTGATCACAGGCGGGCTTTTCACCGTTATCAGCAAGAACCCGGTACATTCGGTTCTGTGGCTGATCCTGTCATTCCTAAGCGCGGCAGGGCTGTTTGTTCTGCTGGGGGCGGAATTTGTGGCCATGTTGCTGGTCATTGTTTACGTGGGCGCAGTCGCAGTATTGTTCCTGTTCGTAGTGATGATGCTGGATGTGGACTTTGCCGAGCTTAAGGCCGGTATGGCACAATATATGCCTGTGGCCTTGCTGATCGGGGTGATCCTGTTGATGCAATTGGGCATGGCCGTTGGCGCATGGCACGAAAGCGAGGCCGCCGAAGGTCTGCGCGCTGCTGTGAAACCTGAAGGCGTGGAAAACACCGCGGCGCTGGGTTTGCTGATTTACGATCAATACTTCCTTCTGTTCCAACTATCGGGCTTGATCCTGCTGGTTGCGATGATTGGGGCAATTGTCCTGACCATCCGCCACCGCCGCGACATCAAGCGCCAGAACGTGCTTGAGCAAATGTGGCGCGATCCAGCGACTGCAATGGAACTGAAAGATATTAAACCGGGGCAGGGCCTGTGAGAAGAAGAATAGCTATATCGGTTATCTTACTAGGAGCGATACTCTTTTCGTTTAGTAGTGCATTTGCCTGTAGTCCAGCTCCGACATGGGCTGCTTTGAAACCAATGAAGGTGGATAAAACTTGTGGCTTTAAGAATGCTGGCCGTGGAAAATGGGGACATGGGTTTGGGACCGGTGCTGTTGATTTAGGTAATGGTTTGGTTTCTCAGGAAATCACATTTGGCCCTCATGGCTGCACTTCTATTTCTTTCCTTTCCGTTATGGATTGCAATGCCGGGAAAGGGATTGCTTTAAGTGGCGCAGAATTTCCGCAGAAACCTACTAAAGGACTTCATATGGTTGCCGCTGGCGCCTATCGCGAAAAAGTTGAAAATATTCTCGTTCCCAAAGGATACCTTGACCTCTCGAAGGTGAGTAATCTGCAAAATTTAAAATCACTTGCTGCCAAAAACGAAATCGAAATGACAGAAGATATGAATGCTTTGTATCGCGAAAATCCGGAAATGAAACGCTACCGGTATTCTTGCGGGTGCAAACTTCACTACCCTGACTCACCAGGAGCAAAACTATGATCGGGCTTGAACATTATCTAACTGTGGCAGCCACGCTGTTCGTCATAGGCATTTTTGGCCTCTTCCTGAACCGGAAGAATGTGATCATTCTGTTGATGTCGATTGAGCTGATGCTCTTGTCGGTGAACATCAACTTGGTGGCGTTCTCCAGTTTCCTGAATGACATGGTGGGGCAGGTCTTTACGCTGTTCGTTCTGACCGTTGCGGCGGCAGAGGCAGCGATTGGCCTTGCGATCCTTGTGTCATTCTTCCGTAACCGCGGCACTATTGCTGTCGAAGATGTCAACGTGATGAAAGGCTGAATTGATGGAAACCACGATCCTCTTTGCGCCTCTTGTCGGGGCGATTATCGCGGGCTTTGGCTGGCGCTTCATTGGCGACAAGGGCGCGCAATGGCTGACCACGGGTCTGCTGTTCCTTGCCTGTTTCCTAAGCTGGATGGTTTTTCTTGGCCATGACGGCGAGACACAGCACATTCAAATCCTACGTTGGATTGAGTCCGGTACATTGCAAACCAACTGGGCCATTCGTCTGGACCGCCTGACCGCCATCATGCTGATCGTGATCACCACGGTGTCCGCGCTCGTGCATCTTTATTCCATGGGCTATATGGCGCATGACAGCCAATTTGCCGAGAACGAGAGCTATCGCCCGCGTTTCTTTGCTTATCTGTCGTTCTTTACCTTTGCCATGCTGATGCTGGTAACATCTGACAACCTTGTTCAGATGTTCTTTGGCTGGGAAGGTGTGGGCGTTGCGTCCTATCTGTTGATCGGTTTTTACTTCCGTAAGCCCACTGCAAATGCCGCCGCGATCAAGGCCTTTGTGGTCAACCGAATTGGTGACTTTGGTTTTGCCTTGGGGATATTTGGTCTATTCATGCTGACCGACAGCATTGATTTTGACGTGATCTTTGGCGCAGCACCCGGCTTGGCAGAAACCAACATTCGTTTCTTATGGAGCGATTGGAACGCGGCGAACTTGTTAGCCTTCCTGTTATTTGTTGGTGCCATGGGTAAATCTGCGCAGCTGTTCCTGCACACTTGGTTGCCTGACGCGATGGAAGGCCCGACACCTGTGTCTGCCCTGATCCACGCGGCGACCATGGTTACAGCCGGTGTGTTCCTTGTGTGCCGCATGTCGCCGCTGATGGAATACGCACCTGAAACAACGGCCTTCATCACCTTCCTTGGTGCGACGACTGCGTTCTTTGCGGCGACCGTTGGCCTTGTACAGAACGACATCAAGCGCGTGATCGCATATTCTACCTGTTCGCAGTTGGGCTATATGTTCGTGGCGGCAGGTGTTGGTGTGTATTCGGTGGCGATGTTCCACCTGTTCACACACGCGTTCTTTAAGGCGATGCTGTTCTTGGGCGCGGGTTCGGTTATCCACGGGATGCACCACGAACAAGACATGCGTAATTACGGTGGTCTGCGTAAGAAACTGCCTGTGACCTTTGCGGCGATGATGATCGGTACGTTGGCCATCACTGGCGTTGGTATTCCGCTGACAACAATCGGCTTTGCTGGTTTCCTGTCCAAAGACGCCGTGATTGAAAGCGCATGGGCAGGCACCGCGGGGGGCTATGCCTTCTGGATGTTGGTTGTAGCGGCGCTGTTTACCTCGTTCTACTCATGGCGCCTAATTTTCATGACCTTCTATGGCAAACCGCGCGGCGATCAGCATACGCATGATCACGCACATGAAAGCCCGATGGTCATGTTGGTGCCGCTGGGTGTACTGGCTCTTGGCGCGATCTTCTCTGGTATGATCTGGTACAGCAGCTTCTTTGGCGATCACAATCAGGTCAACAAATTCTTTGGTATTCCCGCCCATCATGCAGAAGCAGATGCAGGACATGGTACTGAAGGTGGCCACGGTGAGGACGCTGGACATGGCGAAGACGACGGCCATGCGGTTGCTGACACAGCACATGCCGATGATCATGGTGATGAACACGCAGCAGAAATTGTAGCACATGGCGAAGAAGGTCATGATCATGAAACCATGCATGGTGATGCAGAACATGTTGCAGTATCTATTCACGGTGAAGCCCCCAAAGGCGCGATCTTTATGGCGGCGGATAACCATGTCATGGATGATGCGCACCATGCCCCCAAGTGGGTCAAGGTCAGCCCATTCGTCGTGATGGTCATCGGCTTTATCACAGCGATGTGGTTCTATATCTGGAATCCATCCTTGCCTGCCAAACTCGCCGAAAGTCAGCGTCCACTGTATTTGTTCCTGTTGAACAAATGGTACTTTGACGAAATCTATGACTTCTTGTTTGTACGCCCGGCAAGTGCGCTTGGTCGCTTCTTGTGGAAACGCGGGGACGGCAAGGTCATTGATGGCTTCCTGAATGGTGTTGCCATGGGGATCATCCCCTTCTTCACCCGCCTCGCTGGCCGCGCGCAATCCGGTTACATCTTTACTTATGCCTTTGCCATGGTGATCGGAATCGTCGTTCTGATCACATGGATGACGCTCAGCGGAGGAGCGCACTAATGGATAACCTGCTTTCCATTGTCACCTTCATTCCGGCGATTGCAGCCGCAATCCTGTTGGTGTTCTTGCGCGGGGAAGATCGCGCAGCACAGCGTAACGCGAAATGGGTGGCCTTGTTGGCGACCGCGCTGACGTTCCTTGTATCGCTGTTCATTCTGGCAGAGTTTGATTCACAGAACACGGGCTTTCAAATGGTGGAAGAACGTGACTGGCTGATGGGTCTGAAATACAAGATGGGTGTGGACGGTATCAGCGTTCTGTTTGTTATGCTGACCACATTCATGATGCCGCTGACCATCGCTGCAAGCTGGGGCGTGAACACACGCGTCAAGGAATACATGATTGCATTCCTGCTGTTGGAAACCCTGATGCTGGGCGTGTTCATGGCGCTGGACTTGGTTCTGTTCTATCTCTTCTTTGAGGCAGGGCTGATCCCGATGTTTCTGATCATTGGTATCTGGGGCGGAGCGAACCGCATTTATGCATCGTTCAAATTCTTCCTTTATACCTTCCTCGGATCGGTTCTGATGCTGGTTGCGATGGTGACAATGTATGCCAATGCGGGTACCACAGACATTCCGACGCTGATGAACCACACATTTGGCTCTGAAACCTTCTCGATCCTTGGTGTTCAGGTTGTGGGTGGTTTGCAAACATTGATGTTCCTTGCGTTCTTTGCTTCCTTTGCGGTTAAGATGCCGATGTGGCCTGTGCACACATGGCTGCCGGATGCACACGTTCAGGCGCCGACTGCGGGCTCTGTTGTCCTGGCAGCGATCTTGTTGAAGATGGGCGGCTATGGCTTCTTGCGGTTTAGCTTGCCGATGTTTCCTGTGGGGGCGGACGTCATGACCGATCTGGTCCTTTGGATGTCTGCAATTGCCATTGTATACACCTCGCTGGTGGCGCTGGTTCAGGAAGACATGAAAAAGCTGATTGCCTATTCATCGGTTGCGCACATGGGCTATGTCACCATGGGGATTTTTGCCGCGAACCAACAAGGTATCGACGGTGCGATTTTCCAGATGATCAGCCATGGCTTTATCTCTGGTGCGCTCTTCCTTTGTGTGGGCGTGATTTATGATCGCATGCATACACGTGAGATTGACGCCTATGGTGGCCTTGTAAACCGTATGCCTGCCTATGCGCTGATCTTTATGTTCTTTACCATGGCAAACGTCGGTCTGCCGGGCACATCCGGGTTCGTTGGTGAATTCCTGACGCTGATGGGTATCTTTAAGGTCAACACGTGGGTGGCTGCGGTGGCGACATCTGGTGTGATCCTGTCGGCGGCTTATGCGCTGTGGTTGTATCGTCGCGTGGTGATGGGTGATCTTATCAAGGAAAGCCTGAAATCAATCACTGACATGGGCACACGTGAACGATGGATATTTGCACCTTTGGTTGCAATGACCCTGCTGTTGGGCGTCTATCCTGCTCTCGTTACCGACATCATTGGTCCCTCGGTTGAGGCGCTGATTTCTAATTATGACACCGCACTTGCAGACGCTCATGGCGCGACGCAAGTTGCCGCATCGCATTAAGGAGAGCTTGAGAAAATGATCCAGGCTGATCTGAATATTATCCTGCCAGAAATCGTTTTGGCGCTGTTTGCGATGGGCGCGCTGTTGGGCGCTGTCTATACTGGCAAGGACAAACTGGCCCCGCTGATAACATGGGCGACAGCACTCTTGTTTGCGCTGATCGCGTTGTGGATTGCGGGCATGGGCGGCTCTGATCGCGAAGCGTTTGGTGGCATGTTCCAAGATGATGGTTTTGCCCGCTTTGCCAAAGTGGTGATCTTGTTGTCTGCGGCTGTGGTTCTGGCCATCAGTCAGGATTACATGTCGCGCCGCGGCCTTTTGCGGTTTGAATACCCGATCCTGATCACATTGGCTGTTGTCGGCATGATGATGATGGTCAGCGCGGGCGACCTGATGGCGCTCTACATGGGGCTGGAACTGCAATCGCTGGCGCTGTATGTGGTCGCGTCGTTGCGCCGCGAAAGCGTGAAATCGACCGAGGCTGGCCTGAAGTATTTCGTGTTGGGCGCGCTGTCCTCTGGTTTGTTGCTGTATGGTGCATCGCTGGTTTACGGCTTTGCCGGGACCACATTGTTTGCTGGCATCATCGAAGCCGCAGGCCACGGTCAGGCAGAAATTGGCCTGTTGATCGGCCTCACGTTGATCATTGCGGGCCTTGCCTTCAAAGTCAGCGCCGTGCCGTTCCACATGTGGACACCGGACGTTTACGAAGGCTCGCCTACGCCGGTCACAGCGTTCTTTGCAACCGCACCAAAGGTTGCGGCGATGGGCCTGTTTGCCCGTGTGCTGCATGATGGCTTTGGTGGTGTTGTGAATGACTGGCAACAAATCATCGTTGTGTTGTCCATGCTGTCGATGTTCCTTGGGGCGATTGCCGCAATCGGGCAACGCGACATCAAACGTCTGATGGCGTATTCGTCGATTGCTCATATGGGCTATGCGTTGATTGGTTTGGCCTCTGGAACCGCAATGGGGATCGAGGCAATGCTGATCTATCTTGCGATCTATGTGACCATGAATGTCGGCACCTTTGCCTTTATCATGTCGCTGGAGCGCGATGGGCAGCCCGTCACATCCATTGATGCGCTGAACCTGTACGCCAAGCGTGAGCCGGGACGGGCACTTGCCGTTCTGATCCTCATGTTCTCGCTGGCGGGTGTACCACCAATGCTGGGCTTCTTTGCTAAGTTGGGCGTGTGGCAGGCAGGTATTGATGCGGGCCTGTTCTGGTTGGTGGTTGCTTCTGCGGTGGCCTCTGCAATCGGTGCCTTCTATTACCTGCGTATCGTGTTTTACATGTACTTTGGCAGCGAAGGCGAAGTGCTGGACAGTCCGCGCTCACCTATTTTGTGGGTGGCCTTGATGGGATCTGCGGCTGTTATGTTGTTGGGTGTGATCAATCTCTTTGGGATTGAGGGTATTGCACAAGCGGCAGCGATGACCTTGGTCAACTGATAGCCCCTTAATGTCTGATAAGATCAAAGGCGCGCCCTCGGGTGCGCCTTTTGCAACTTTGGGATAGAAAATATGAAAAACTGGCCCACAGGATATGGTCGCCGTGTGCTGCAAACCGTTGATAGCACCAATGCCGAAGCTGCCCGGATCGCATCGAATTTGCCCGGTCCAGAATGGATTTTGGGCTTGCAGCAAACTCAGGGGCGGGGGCGTCGTGGGCGGGCGTGGACTGACCCCAAGGGCAATTTTGCAGCCACTCTTGTGATGCGTCCGGCAGAGACACCAGACAAAATGGCATTGCGCTCTTTTGTGGCTTCGCTTGCGCTGTATGACAGTTTTGTGGATGTCACGGGGCGGACAGAACCTTTTGCGTTGAAATGGCCCAATGACGTGCTTCTGAATGGCGGTAAGGTTGCAGGTATCCTTCTGGAAAGCGCAGGCTTTGCCGGAGGGCAGGTCAGCCATGTCGCCGTGGGTATTGGCGTTAACCTTGCGCAGGCCCCGGATCAAGCGACGCTAGAGGCCGGATCAGTATCGCCTGTCTCTCTCTTGGCGGAAACTGGCGCAGCAGTGGATCCTGAAGCATTCCTGAATGTGTTGGCCCCGAATTTTGCCCATTGGGAGGCACAGTTTCAAACCTATGGGTTTGATCCGGTCCGTACTGCATGGCTTGCTCGTGCAGCCCGGTTGGGAGAGGTCATAACTGCCCGTACAAGCCGCGATGAATACGTCGGAACCTTTGAAACGGTGGACAATGTGGGCAATCTCGTGTTGAAGACATCGCAAGGCGTCGTGGCAGTTCCCGCGGCTGATATCTTTTTCTGAGCGCGCGGAGGCGGGCCATGTTGCTGGCGATTGACTGCGGAAATACTAACACGGTATTTTCCATCTGGAACGGGTCCGAGTTTATCGCGACCTGGCGTACGGCGACTGAACATCAACGCACGGCGGATCAGTATTACGTCTGGCTGTCGACGTTGATGGAATTCCAAAAGATCGACGCCAATATCACGGATGTGATCATCAGCTCGACCGTGCCGCGCGTGGTGTTCAATTTGCGTGTTTTGGCGGATCGTTATTTTAATTGCCGCCCACATGTTGTGGGCAAACCCGACTGTGCACTGCCTGTATCGGTTCGTGTGGATGAAGGCACTGCCGTGGGGCCGGATCGGCTTGTGAATACGGTGGCAGGATACAACCTTTATGGTGGTGACCTTATTATCGTTGATTTTGGCACTGCGACCACCTTTGATGTGGTGGATCAGGATGGCGCCTATATTGGTGGGGCAATTGCGCCGGGTGTAAACCTGTCGCTGCAAGCCCTGCACGAAGCTGCTGCCGCGTTACCCCATGTCGATATCAGCAACCCGCAGAACGTGATTGGCACCAATACGGTGGCCTGTATGCAGTCCGGCGTGTTCTGGGGTTATGTCGGTCTGGTGCGTGAGATTTGTAACAAGATCAAGGCCGAACATGGCCGACCAATGAAAGTGATTTCTACGGGGGGGCTCGCCCCGTTGTTCCAACAGAGCGAACCGTTATTTGATGCATTTGAGGACGATCTGACAATGCACGGGCTAACGGTCATTCATGACTATAACAAAGAAAGCTGAACCCAGAATATGAGCAGTGACAGATTGATCTACCTTCCCCTCGGCGGGGCGGGTGAAATAGGCATGAATGCCTATGTCTATGGCTATGGCCCCCAAGGCAATGAACGTCTGATCCTTGTGGACATTGGCGTGACTTTTTCGGATATGGACACATCGCCGGGCGTGGATTTGATTTTCCCGGATATGACATGGCTGATTGAAAACAAAGATCGACTAGAGGCCATTTTCATCACCCACGGACACGAAGATCACGTTGGCGCAGTGGGGCATTTCTGGGACAAGCTGGGCGTGCCTGTCTATGCGCGTGCCTTCACGGCCAACCTTGCACGTCACAAGATGGTGGACCGTGGGCAACCTGAAAATGAGGTGATCACAGCATCTCCATGGCCGGAAACCACCAAAGCAGGGCCGTTTAGCGTGGGATTTTTGCCGATCTCGCACTCGATCCCTGAAAGCGGCGGTTTGATTATCGACTCTCCTGCGGGCCGTGTTGTGCATACAGGTGATTTCAAACTGGATGAAACCCCGATTGTGGGCGAAGCGTTTGATCCAGACCTGTGGGCAGAAATCAGCAAGGACGGTGTCAAAGCGTTGGTCTGCGATTCAACCAACGTTTTTTCTCGCGCTGCGGGGCGATCGGAAGTAACAGTTGGCCCCGAGATAGAAGCACTGGTTAGTGCTGCGCCAAATATGGTTGTGGCCACGACATTCGCCAGCAATGTCGCGCGTGTGAAAACACTGGCTGAGGCGGGGCAACGCGCAGGGCGCTCAATCTGCCTGATGGGGCGCGCGATGCGTCGTATGATTGAGGCAGCGATTGAAACTGGCGTGTTATCCGATTTCCCCAAGGTGATTAGCCCAGAAGATGCCCGAGCCGTGCCGCGCGAAAACCTCATGCTTTTGGTGACAGGGTCGCAAGGCGAACGCCGCGCGGCCAGCGCACAGCTTGCACGTGGCAAATACAATGGCATCAGTTTGAAGGATGGCGATCTGTTCCTGTTTTCATCCAAGACCATTCCGGGCAATGAAAAGGGCGTTATTCGCATTATCAACCAGCTCTCGGAAATGGGTGTGGATGTGGTGGACGACAGTGATGGCCATTTCCATGTGTCTGGTCACGCCAACCGTCCTGATCTTGCGCGGATGCATGATATTGTGAACCCGCAGATGGTGATCCCGATGCATGGAGAACATCGTCATTTGCGTGAACACGCGCGTCTGGCTGAAGAAAAGGGCCGTCAAAGTGTGATTGCCGTGAATGGTATGATGCTGGACTTGTCGGGCAATGCTCCCAAAGTCACGGAATATGTCGAAACTGGACGGACCTATCTGGATGGCGCGGTAAAAATCGGCGCGATGGACGGCGTGGTTCGTGATCGCATCCGCATGGCATTGAATGGTCATGTGATCATCAATGTTATTCTAGATGAAGACGACGAACCGCTTGGTGATGCTTGGGTGGAACTGATGGGCTTGCCAGAACAAGGTCGCAGCTTTGCGCCGCTTCAGGATGTGCTAGAGGCGGATCTGACGCAATTCCTTGGTCGGGCTGGGAATAAGACATTGGCCAATGATGACAAATTGGAAGAGGGGTTGCGCCGCATTGCGCGTAACTCTGCCAAAGAAGAGATTGGCAAGAAACCAGAGGTTACAGTGATTGTCAGTCGCCTGAACTAATCGCATCAGGCCCAAACACGACCTGTCAAAGACGAAAACAGACCAGACGCCGCCCCTTGGGCGGCGTTTTCATTGGTATGAGCCAAGGAGAATGCCATGCCCTATGATCCACGTGATTTGATTGATCTTGATCGATATCCCATTCACCAATCCAGCGCGCAAAGGGACGCGTTACTAGCGCAAGTACGGGCCGATCTGGCGCGGGATGGCTGTGCCGTGATCAAGGGGTTTCTGACCCCCTTTGGCATCACCGAACTGGCAGCAGAGGCAGACGGGGTTGCGGATCAGGGGCACCGCAGTTTCAACCGCACCAACCCATATTTCACGCAGGATGATCCGGAACTGCCCAAAGATCATCCAAAGCGACAGTTTTATGAGCGGTCTAATTGCTTTATCCCGGCGGATAATTTTGCCCCTTCCGGCCCCTTGCGCGCTGTGCATGACAGCGACGGATTTGATCGGTTTATTCAGGATTGTCTTGAGGAGCCTGATGGGCGGTTTTTCCGGTATGCTGACCCGCTTGCCGATGTGATCGTAAACGCGGCAGAAGAGGGCAATGGCTTCCCTTGGCACTTTGATACCAACAACTTCACAGTGACGCTCGCTATTCAAAATGCCCATGAAGGTGGGGCATTTGAATATGCGGCAGGCATTCGACAAGGGGATGAAAATTTTGAAGAGGTAAGTCGCGTTTTGAACGAATCTTCGGATCGGGTTACCGTGCTAGAGTTGGAACCGGGTGATTTGCAACTGTTCAAGGGACGGTATTCCCTTCACCGAGTTGCGCCGCTGAAAGGCAAGCGTCGCCGGTATGTGGCGATTTTTTCTTATGTGGAAGAGCCGGGCATGGTCGGTGCACCCGAACGCACGATGCAGCTTTATGGGCGGACCCTGCCAATCCATCACGAACGGGCAGGGCAGCGCGCAGATGCCTATATTGATTGACGCAATGGCCAGCCGTTAGCTGGCCATACGTTCCTCAAAGCTGAGCGCGATAAAGCTGGGCAGATGATCGCCCATACCCACAACATTGTTGCCATGATGGTTATTGTGTTTGTTACCATAACGAGGCTTTGGGCTGTGTTCTTTTTGCGGACGATCATCGCGCCGTGTATTTTCTTTGCGTGCGCGTTGCGGTTTGTCCATCTTCGGCTCTGGCTGTGCTGCTGCGGGTGTTGTCGCGTCCTCAGTTTTGACCTCACTTGCTTTTTCAACACGCGGCTTGGGTTTGCGTTCAGCAGGTTTCACCGGATTTTCAATACGGGCAATTTCCTTTTGGATGAGCTTTTCAACTGCATCAAAGGCTTTTTCATCACGTGGGTTGCAGATTGTGATGGCTTTGCCCTCACGTCCTGCGCGTCCTGTGCGACCGATACGATGAACGTAATCTTCGGGGTGACCCGGAACATCGAAATTGATCACATGACTGACGCTTGGCACATCAAGACCACGTGCCGCCACATCAGAGGCCACCAGAAGTCGCAATTCGCCGTTGCGGAAACCTTCTAGTGTCTTGGTGCGTTGGCTTTGGTCTAGATCACCGTGAATAGGAGCGGCATCGAAACCGTATTTTTTCAAAGACTTGGCGCAAATATCGACATCAGTTTTACGGTTGCAAAAGATGATGGCGTTTGTGCATTTTTCACCTTCGTTTTCGATCAACGTGCGCAACACTTTGCGTTTTTCGCTGTCGGCACGATCTCGGCGCGATGGCTTGAACATTACCACGCCCTGTTCGATGGTTTCTGACGCTGTTGCCTGACGCGCAACTTCCACGCGGGCCGGGGCGGAGAGGAACGTATTGGTGATACGCTCAATCTCGGGCGCCATGGTGGCGCTGAAGAACAGTGTCTGACGGGTGAAGGGTGTCAAACCAAAGATGCGTTCGATGTCGGGAATGAACCCCATATCCAACATCCGGTCTGCTTCGTCCACGACCATGACCTTGACATCAGACAAGATCAGCTTGCCGCGCTCAAAATGGTCCAGCAGACGGCCGGGTGTGGCGATCAGAACATCGACACCTTTGTCGATCAGCGTGTCTTGCTCTTTAAAGCTGACACCGCCGATTAACAGCGCCTTGGTCAGCTTCAGGTACTTAGAATAAGTATCGAAATTCTCGGCAACCTGTGCCGCCAATTCGCGTGTGGGGCACAATACAAGACTGCGTGGCATACGTGCACGCGCGCGTCCCCGTGCCAAAACGGACAACATCGGGAGCGTAAAGCTCGCGGTTTTGCCGGTGCCGGTTTGTGCAATGCCCAGCACATCCTTGCCTTCGAGGGCAGGTGGAATCGCACCTGCCTGAATAGGAGTGGGGGCTTCGTACCCTGCTTCGCTGACTGCTTTCAGCACCTTGGGGTTAAGGCCTAATTCGGAAAATTTGGTCATGTGTATCCGTGATTTACGGACATGTCTGGCCCGTAGCGTATGATGCCGATCGGGCCCTACTGGCCCCGTGGTACGTCACATATGTGATCAACGCGCGCAGATGTAGCCCAAAGGCAGCCTCGGGTCAATAAACGCGCTGAAATGCCTTGAAATGTTGTGGTTTTCAGGACGCTATCCGCTGAATTCAGGAAATTGTTTCCGTAAAGATCTGCCCAACCCCAATTTATATTCCTTCAAAAGGCCATGTTCGGACAGTTTTCCGCGCAATCGAGGCGTCGCAAGGCAGACTTCTTCAAAAAAGGCGCGCAATCCATTGTCGCCCTCGTGGTCGCGGATCATATTGAACATTTCATGCAGGGAAAGCCCCCCTTGATCGGAAGGAATGGCAGGGCGCATTTCGGCGCGGTAAGATCCAGATTCGTGACGATAGGGCAGGGTGCGCAGCCATTTGCCCAATTTGGTGGCGTGAAAATGCACCAATGCCATCTGACGCAGCTCAACGATGTCAGGATTTTCAATGCCATCACGATGAATGTTGTGAATACGAATATCGACGTTTTCAGCTCCAGTGCGCAGAAAAACCTTACCCGCCAGATGACTAAGAAAACCGCCGCGTAGGTATTGCCCATAGGTTGGATAGATGTCCTGCGACAGTTCCAGACGATTGCCTTTGGGCGGCATCCAGTCTTTGCAATAGGTGAGCTTTTTGTTCAGATCAGCCTGCCCATCGATGGACAGCACTTCTGCGGGGCGCACACGGGCGCAAAACACGTCTTCAGGGATGTCGGCGAGGTGACGCGCCACGGATGTTGTCGGCCACAGGAATTCATCCACATCAATATGGGTCAGCCAGTCCAGATTCCCAGCACTTGCATAGGCGTTTTTTGCATTGCGGGTTTGGCGGTGCTGATGTTTTTCTGGACGTTTGATCCCCAACTCTTTCCAATAAGGATGGTCGGTGCGCGTGACGGTGACGTTTGGGTGATTTTCCAATGCCTGTTGCGCAGCGTCATTGGGATTGTCCAGATAGATAAAAAGATGATCTGCACCAAGGTCCAGATGGTGGGCCACAAAGGTCAAGATTTCCCGAACGGGTGCCTTGATCGTCGCCACAATACCCCATGTTGGATGCGCCATATCTGCCCTCTATGCTGAAGCCTTGTGCCCAGCATAGAGGATATAGATCATAGGTCGACCCATAGTTGTAAAGAATTGGGTCTTTGCCTAGCGCATTAGAAACGTTTTGTAAGGCGCTGTTAAGACACCATCATTTCTTTGGTGTTGGTTAAGGTGACATCCGGATAATCCCGTACCACCCGGTCAATATCCCATTGCAGACGTGTCAGGAACACCGTGTCTCCGTCATTATCCAACGCAATGTGTTGCTTGTTGGCATTAACGAATTTGTCGACGGCAATCTTGTCTCCAGACACCCAGCGTGCGGATGTGAACTGACTTGGTTCAAAACGTACGGGCAGGCCGTATTCAAGCTCAATCCGGCTGGCGAGAACCTCAAACTGAAGCGCGCCAACAACCCCAACAATAAAGCCAGAGCCAAACGAAGGTTTGAATATTTTCGCGGCACCTTCTTCGGCAAACTGCATCAACGCCTTTTCAAGATGTTTGGCCTTCATCGGATCGCCCGCACGACAGTTTTGCAGCAATTCAGGTGCAAAGCTGGGAATGCCAGAGACGCGCAGGGCTTCGCCTTCGGTCAAGGTGTCGCCAATGCGCAATTGCCCATGGTTGGGAATGCCAATGATGTCCCCCGCCCAGGCTTCTTCGGCCAATTCGCGGTCAGATGCCAGAAACAACACCGGGTTTGAAACCGCCATAGGTTTTTTGGTGCGTACGTGGGTCAGCTTCATACCACGTTTGAAATGACCTGATGCCATGCGCACAAAGGCCACGCGGTCGCGGTGTTTTGGATCCATATTGGCTTGAACCTTAAACACGAAACCAGAAACCTTCTTTTCTTCTGGTGCGATTTTACGCGGTTCAGCGGATTGAATTTGCGGCTCTGGCCCGTATTGGCTGATGCCGTCCATCAATTCTTTAACGCCAAAAGAGTTGATCGCTGAGCCAAACCAAATTGGGGTCATGTGGCCCTCTAATACGGCCTGTGGGTCCAATGTTGGCAGCAACTCGCGCGCCATTTCGATCTCTTCCAACAGCTGTTCAAGCAGATGTGCAGGGACATGTTCGGCCAGTTTGGGATCGCCTAAACCGTTGATTGCGATGGTTTCTGCCACTTTGTTGCGATCCGCGCGATCCATCAATTCCAGACGGTCACGCAACAGATCATAACAGCCCATGAAATCACGACCCACACCGATGGGCCAGCTGGCAGGCGTCACATCAATGGCAAGGTTTTCTTGAATTTCATCAATAATCTCAAATGTATCACGGCTTTCGCGGTCCATTTTGTTACAGAACGTCAGGATCGGAAGGTCGCGCAGACGGCAAACCTCAAACAGTTTTTGCGTCTGGCTTTCAACGCCTTTGGCACCGTCAATCACCATTACGGCAGCATCCACTGCTGTCAGCGTGCGATAGGTATCTTCGGAAAAGTCGCTGTGACCGGGGGTATCCACCAGATTGAACCGGAAATTGCCAAAGTCAAAGGACATGGCCGAGGCAGACACGGAAATCCCGCGATCTTTTTCCATCTGCATGAAATCGGATCGTGTGCGGCGTGCCTCGCCTTTGGCGCGCACCTGACCAGCCATTTGAATGGCACCACCATACAAAAGGAATTTTTCTGTCAGCGTTGTTTTCCCAGCGTCCGGATGCGAAATAATCGCAAAAGTACGACGGCGCGCAATTTCGGGCGGCAATTCGGGGCGGTTTGTGGCTGTGTCCAACATGAGCGCGCGTATAGGTAAGACTGACGCGCTTGGCAAGAAAATCAGCGCGTCATGACGGGATATGTCCTATTTAGAAGAGGCGCGTCGTAATATCTCTGCTGCATCCGGGCGGCGCAGCAATGTTTCGCTGACCTCAAAGATGCTTTTGTCTTGTTTTTGTGCGCCAATTTGAGGCTGCGACAGCTTTAGGCGCAGCTCTTCGGGCAACACCGGAGTCGTGCGCCGATCCGCCATCATGGTCTCCGCAGAAATACCCTCGGCAAAAATGATTTGATGATCATCGAACAGCAATTGATAATATTCGATAAATCCACCTTCTTGGATGTGAACAGTATCACCATTGACCAAATGCCGCGCCTTGATCAGTAATTCATTGCGTCCTGCGCCAATGCGATCACTGCGTTGATAGATAAACAACCTGTGTTGGGGACTAACGACCAGGTCATTGGCGTTGTTCAGGGTCTGTGCGGTGATCACCACAGGGGCAAATTCACCAACCGCGCGCATGGTTACCTTGCCGATCCAGCGAATAGGCTGCCCGCCAACATCGCGCGTCAAAATTATGTCACCTGCACGCAACTTCTCAATCGGGACTTGCTTGCCCGACATGGTGGTGATGCGGGTGCCCTTGGAAAAGCTGACACAGGCCATCTGTGCCAGACGGCGCCGCGCAGCATCGCGGTCCACACCTACAAGGGAATAGGGGGTCTTAGCCATCAAAGGCGAGAGAGGCTGCAGGTAAATTTCGGCGACATTGCCATCGTTGTCGACCTCAACCAGCACAAGTGCTTCGATGGTTTCACCTGTGGGTGGCATCAAGGTTACACAGCTGTCTAAGCAAATTGTTGCACCGGGACGGCCGACGGCACTTTCGTCCGAGATTTCAAAATGATTGCCGTTCGTTGGAATAAATGACAAAGCGGATTGTCGTGCAGTCTCAGAAAGTTCGTAAACATCATCCAAAATTAACTCTTCCGCAAAAGACAGCGAATCCCCCAGATTGGCACCTGAAATCACCTCAAAGCTGGAGGCATGATAAATGGGCACCATCTGTGTGCTTGAAGCATGTTCTATTGGATGAGTTTGCATAAAATACACTTTCGACGATCAACCATACACTGACTGCCGTATAATTGTGGCATCTTAACGCCGTCTGCTCGGCATTTTACTGGCAGTTTTCTGAAAATGGGGCTTAGTTGCTTAAAAGGCAAATAAGGAGAGCGTGATGGATCTGGGAATTAAAGGCAAAAGAGCGCTTGTTTGTGCAAGCTCTAAGGGGTTGGGCTTGGGCTGCGCTGAAGCATTGGCCGAGGCAGGTGTTGATCTGGTGATGAACGCGCGCGGCGCTGATGCGCTTGAGGCCTCTGCCGCAGATATTCGCGCCCGCTTTGGCGTCGATGTGGTGACGGTGGCGGCGGATGTAACAACTGCCGAAGGGCAGGCGGCCGTTATCAAGGCCTCCGAAGGTGTTGATATTCTGGTCAATAACGCAGGTGGTCCACCTCCGGGTATGTGGACAGATTGGGACCGTGATGATTTTATCGGCGCGTTGGATGCCAATATGTTGACGCCGATTGCGCTGATTAAGGCCTTGGTGCCTGGTATGATGGATCGCGGCTGGGGGCGGGTCGTGAATATCACCTCAGTCTCAGTGAAATCTCCGATCCCTGTATTAGGTCTGTCTAATGCGGCGCGCGCGGGCCTGACCGGATACGTGGCCGGCACCTCACGCCAAGTGGCGGGCTCGGGCGTTGTTATGAACAATTTGCAACCGGGCATCCATGCCACGGATCGTGCGGTCGCGCTTGATACTGGGGCGTCGCAGGCACAGGGCATTTCGATGGCAGAGGCCAAGGATCAACGCTGCGCCAATATCCCAGCAGGCCGCTATGGCACACGTCAGGAATTTGGCGCGACCTGTGCGTTCATGTGCTCGCAATATGCAGGGTTCATGGTGGGGCAGAATATCTTGTTGGATGGCGGTGCCACTAATTCCACCATGTGATCTGATATGACTGAAACACAGGGGTTTTCCCTGGCTGATCAACTCTTTAATGAAACCTCCTTGGGCGATCTGGCAGCGGAATATGCTGCCGTTGTCCCGGGGTTTCACGCAGATGAGTTTCATACTGAGGCCATGGGAGGTATGGCCGAACGTGGCTTGTTGGAACGACTTGAATGGATTGCAGACTGCGTTGAAAAGCGTCTTTCACCGAATTTTCCTGAAATGGCGGCACAGCTAGAGGCGGCGATGCCGCCGCCGCTTGATTCAACCCTGACGGATGATGATTTTGGTCGATTTATCCACGCCGTTCCCGGTATTCTGGCGGTGCGCCATGGGCTTGAAAACCACCGCGAACGCGCGCTGGATCTTTTACACCGCGCCACGCGCCGCTTTTCCATGGAGTTTTACATCCGCCCGTTTCTGAACCGTTGGCCACAGGAAACCATGGCACGGTTATTGGGGTGGGCAGAGGATGAAAACTATCACGTGCGCCGCCTTGTCAGTGAGGGCACACGCCCCAAATTGCCTTGGGCAAAAAAGCTGACACTGGATGCGATGGTTCCGTTGCCCTTGCTGGACAGATTACATGGAGACCCAACCCGATATGTCACCCGTTCGGTGGCCAATCACCTCAACGATATCGCAAAAATCGCCCCGGATGCGGTGGTCACGTGTCTGATTGCATGGCAAGCGCAGGCCCATCAAAATCCAAAAGAACTCGCATGGATGACCCGCCAAGCGCTGCGTACGTTGGTGAAGCAGGGACATTCGGGTGCGCTCAATCTTTTGGGCTTTCGGCAGGATGTGGACATTTCTTGCACCTTATCCCTTGGTGATACGCAGCCGCATATCGGCCAATCCCTGAGCATCAACGCGCAATTGCGATCCCCGACATCCCTACCAATATTGGTGGATTACATCCTCCATTTCCATCGCCCAAATGGGCGGTTGGGTCAAAAGGTGTTCAAACTCAAACAGGCTTCACTCACTGCCAACAAACCATTGATATTGAAAAAGAATCACCCTCTCAAGGGGAACGCCACGACCTTTACCCTGCATCCGGGGCCGCATCGGGTTGACTTGCAAATCAACGGTAAAATCCTCGCCAGCACAGAATTTGAGCTGCGTACGTGAAATCTCGCAGCTTTTGGCTTCTTCTTGGTCAAAATATCCTGGGGTGAATGCGGCTTGCCGCAGAGGGGCAAGGCCCCTTGGGGCGCTCACAATTACGTGGGGCGGCTGAAATCTCATGGAATGCATATCCTCCTGCTGTTAGGCGAATGGCCAAAGTGTCAGGGGAAAACCATGCAGGCAGCTGTTGTTATCGGGCTTTTTGGATTCATCATTGTGGCAAGTTTGCTGGCCGCACCACGTCGCGCCACCGCTGCGGGCTTTTTTGGAGGAGCATCCGCTACGGGTCAGGCTCCGGGACTCTGGGTGCTTGTCTTAAGTCAGGTCACAACATGGATTTTTGCACGCTCTTTGATGAACGCGGCGATCCTTGGTTATTTCTACGGCATCGCAGGCGTTTTGGCTTATGCGACCTATTACGGGTCATTTTTGACCGGCGGATATGTTGTGTCGCTGCTGCGAGCACGCGGAGCGCGGTCGGTGCAGGATTGGCTGCGTGATGATTTTGGAGTTGTGGGAACAGGGTGTTACAATCTGGTGATTGTGTTGCGTCTCTTATCCGAAGTCTTTGCCAATCTGATCGTGGTGGGATTGATTTTTGCCGCAGCTTTGCCTGAAATCTCTGCGGCCAGCGATTGGTCTGTGGTGATCGTTGCTATCCTTGCGCTTGGGTATTCGGCATGGGGAGGCCTTAGCGCCGCGTTGCGCACAGATGTGGTGCAAATGGCGGTATTTTTGGTGGTGTTTTCCATGGCGTTTGTTGCCTTGGTCACCAATCCCGAATTTGATCTTGGGATGGTGCTAACGTCCGAAGGCGCTTCTGGGTCGCATAATGGTTGGGTTTTGCTGATTGTGGCGTTCCTGCAGGTGTTTTCATATCCGGTGCATGATCCGGTGATGATGGATCGTGGGTTTCTGGCGGATAAAGAGACCACGCGAAAATCCTTCCTACATGCGTTTTGGATTTCCGCGCTTTGCATCATCGCTTTTGGTTTCTTTGGCATACAGGCACAGCTTGTTGGCGCTGAATACGAAGGTCAGTTGATTGGCACATGGGCAGGCATGTTGCCGGGATGGGTTTTCATGCTGCTGTTGGTGTCTTTACTAGTGTCTGCTCTGTCCACACTGGATTCAGCCCTGTCTTCTGCCGCACGTTTGGTTGTCGAAGAATTGCGCCTTGCACCACGATCCCTGAATGGTGGGCGTGCGGCAATGGTGGTTTTTGCGGTGGCTGGTGCTGCCCTGACACTATGGGGCAATCAGACATTGTTTGACGCCGTTGCTGTGTCTGGCACAGCGTCGATGTTTTTGACGCCAATTATGGTGGCCGGGTTGATCGGGGCGCGCAAAGTGGCGCTTTGGGCGTATTTGGTCAGCTTTGCCGCAGCTATCGCGGGCGCTGCGGCCTATTTCTTTCGCAGCAGCGAAATGATGGCGGCAATGCTGTATGAGGGTCATAAGTATGAGCAACTTTTGCAAATCTGCTTAGCTGTGCTGCTTGTTGGTTTTATTGCGACATTCTGCGGTGCGCGTAGGGTTGCGTGACAAAGGGGGGGCTGCTAAGTCTGCGCAAAATCCGATGATTTTCATCGGGCATTGCAAGAGGCTGTCGTGCGCCCCCAAGACGCTGTAACCCACGGTTCCCACAATCAGGCGTCACCCCGCTTGGAAATTCGCAATCTGCGTCGGCGATTTGGCGATCGTATTGTTGTGGATGATGTTTCACTACAAATTCTGCCTGGCAATGTTACCTGCCTGTTGGGTCCGTCAGGCTGCGGCAAATCCACAACGCTGCGCATGATTGCCGGTGTTGATATGCAGGACAGTGGTGAGATTTACGTCGATGGCAATTTGATTTGCGACACGGTGTTTCGCATTCCCCCAGAACGTCGCCAAATTGGACTGATGTTTCAGGACTTTGCCTTATTTCCCCATCTGAGTGTGGCCAATAACGTGGCATTTGGTTTGCAGGGTCGGACAGAAGAAAAACGCGTGCGGGTTGAAGAACTGCTATCAAAGGTTGGACTTGATTGGGCCATTGATGAATATCCCCATGTCTTATCAGGTGGTGAGCAACAACGAGTAGCGCTTGCTCGGGCGTTGGCTCCTCGGCCGCGTATCATGTTGATGGATGAGCCGTTTTCAGGGTTGGACAACCGGTTGCGTGATGACATTCGCGATGAAACGCTGAGCATTCTTAAAGAAGAAGACACCGCTGTATTGCTGGTTACGCATGAGCCTGAAGAGGCGATGCGTATGGCCGACGAAATCGCGCTTATGCGTGATGGCAAGATCGTGCAGCAAGGCGCGCCTTATAACATCTATAATGCCCCGGTCGATAGCGAAGCGGTGGCGTTTTTCAGCGATGTTAATGTGATCCGTGGGATTAGCAAAGGCGCACTGACGAGCACGCCCTTTGGTCAGTTTTTAACACCTGGATATGCGGATGGCGCGTTGGTTGATATTGTGATCCGCCCTCAACATCTGAAACTTGATTTTGATCGGGCGGGCAAAGGTCCTGAACCAACCGAGGTCGCAGGCGTTGCTGCACGCGGTGTTGTGACACGTGCGCGGTTTATGGGCACGGAAAGCCTTGTTGAGTTTCGCATGGATCATGATGGGTCTTGCCTAAAGGCCACAGTTCCCAATGTGTTCTTGCCACAAGCTGGAACGGCACTTTGGCTGACAATCCGGCGGGACCGTTGTTTTGTTTACCCCGCTTCAACATCGTAAAACAAAGTCTAGTCTTGTGCACATAGAAGTGCCCGCATTGCCTTTTCATACCTTCACTGCGGACTTCAGAAAGCCTGCGAAAAAGGTGCGCTTTCCGATATATGCTGCAAGGTGAGGGTTATTCAGGAGTGTAATCTTGCAGGCGCTTGCCCTTTTCTTCGACAAAGAGGCCCGGCAAGATCGTAACTGTGGTAATTTGATCGACCCGCAGGCTTGCAAAATTTGCTTCGGTTTCGCTCCAGACCAGACAAGTCCAGACCCGTCCCCAGTAATCCATTTTTAGGGGGCGCGTGATAATTGTTGTGCCATCTTGTAATGTGAGGCGCAGTTTTTGACGGCTGCGAATGGCTTGGCGCAAGGTGGCGAGGTGGCGAAAGGCTTCGGCTGCATCGGCAAATGGGTAGGTGGCAAAACCAAAGCTTTTAGGCGCGCCGTGGCGATCTTCGGGCAGGACCGCGTCGATTTTGGCAGAAAGAGATTTTGCAGCAGCTTGCAAGGTGCCGTCAACACCATGCCCAACTGCCGCCAATCCAAGATGTAAGGCCTCCAATTCATCATCCGTAAGGTTTAGTGGGGGGAGGGTGATCGCGGCATGCGCTGTATACCCCACACCGCGTTCCCCTTCGACGGGGATGCCAGAGGCCGCAAGCGTGTCCATGTCGCGATAAATCGTGCGTAGGGACACATCTAATTTGCGCGCCATGTCCTCTGCACGGTGTAATTTCCCGTCTTTCAGAATTTCAACCAGAGCATAGAGACGATCAGTGCGTTTCATGTGGTGATTCCCTGTTTTGTTTGCGCATATACTGACAAAAACCTGACAACTGACAACCTCTTGACAAAGCTAAAGAGAAAAACAACAAAATTTGCGTTCACAAAGCCGCTTTGGCGCTTTTCGTTCGGGGGCAGAGGCAGTAGTTAAAGTGAGCAAATTTTCACGGGCCGACCAAATGGTCATACGCCCGGACAAGGGAGATAGACACATGTTGAACAATATCGGACTTCCGGGCCTTCTGCTGATTGCGGTTGTGGTTTTGGTGCTTTTTGGGCGTGGCAAGATCAGTTCGCTTATGGGCGAAGTAGGTAAAGGTATCACGGCCTTCAAAAAAGGCGTGAATGACGGCAGTAAAGAGCTTGAAGAAGAGATGTCGGATGTCGCCAAAGATGTGACGCCCGAAGAAGAAAAAGATAAGGCCTAAGCCATGTTTGATCTGGGCTGGACCGAACTTCTGGTCATCGGGATCGTTGCACTGATCGTGGTGGGCCCAAAAGACTTGCCAATTCTGTTTCAGCAGGTGGGCAAATTTGTCGGCAAGGCCAAGGGAATGGCGCGTGAATTCTCGCGTGCAATGAACCAAGCGGCCGATGATGCAGGCATGTCGGACGCAGCATCAACGTTTCGTTCTGCCACGGATGGATTGAATAATGTGACCAATCCAGTCGGCAAAGCTGCTGATGCGCTGAAAGAGCATGCCAAGGCTGCAGCCAAATGGGATCCGGACAGTGAGACCGGCAAACTGGCCGCGAAACGTGCTGAGGCTGCCAAGAAGATTCATGAAGCTACAGCCAAGAAGGCACAAGAGCGCTTGGATGCCGAAGCAGAAGCCGTGACAGAATCCCCAGCAGCACAGGCCAGCGATGCGCCTGCGGATGACACAAAGGACAAAACATGAGCTCGACTGACGAGATTGAGGACAGCTCTGCGCCGCTGATCGAACACCTTACTGAATTACGCACGCGCCTGATACACAGCGTTGTTGCGTTTTTGATCGGTATGATCATCTGTTTTACAGTGGCGACACCGATTTTCAATTTCTTGACAGCCCCCTTGTGTCAGGTTCTGGCTGAAGGTGGCCAAGATTGCGCATTGATCTTTATCAGCCCTCAAGAAGGTTTCTTTGTTGCCATCAAGATCTCGCTTTTGGGGGGCTTTATGTTGGCCTTTCCTTATATCGGGATGCAAATGTGGCGGTTCGTAGCGCCAGGTTTGTATAAAAACGAACGCGGTGCGTTTTTGCCGTTCCTGATTTCATCACCCGTGATGTTTGTGTTGGGCGCAAGTTTTGCTTTTTATGTTGTGACACCCTTGGCATATGATTTCTTCTTAGGGTTTCAACAGTTTAGCGCCGAAGGGGATGTTGTCCCTGCCGCTGCCGGTCCACAAGGACCAAGCGTGATTTTCCAAGGTTCCGCACAAGAATACTTGAATCTGACGGTGAAATTCATCGTCGCTTTCGGTCTGTGTTTTCAGTTACCTGTTCTTCTTACCTTAATGGGTAAGGCTGGTTTGGTCAGTGCCGAAGGACTGGGCAATGTTCGCAAATACGCCGTGGTGGCCATTTTAGTTTTGGCAGCACTTGTAACACCTCCTGATGTTATTACACAGGCGATCTTGTTTGTGGTGGTTTACGGGCTGTACGAAATTTCGATTTTCCTTGTCCGTCGAGTAGAAACCAAACGTGACGCAAAACTGCGAGCCGAAGGGTATTTTGACGACGAAGACGAAGACGAAGAAGAGCCAAGTGATGGCAAAGACTAAGACGCTCAAACGTATTGCCGCGGCGCTGGAGAGGTTATCTCCGGCGCCGTTTGGCGTTCCGGATTTTGATAATGCGGACGCCTTTGTGTGGCATACAGAGCCGGATTGCCTTGAGCCTATTGTTCAGGTCAATCGGGTTGATCTTGCCCTGTTGATTGGGGTGGATCGCGCGCGCGATACTTTGTTGGAAAACACGCTACAATTCGCGCGTGGCTTGCCTGCGAATAACGCCTTATTGTGGGGCGCGCGCGGTATGGGAAAATCAAGCCTTGTCAAAGCGGTACATGCAGAAGTTAATACGCAAGGCTTACCTCTTAAAATCGTTGAACTTCAACGCGAAGACCTGCCAAGCGTGGCCCGTTTGCTAAGCCTGTTGCGCGGATCACAGCATCGGTTTTTGCTCTATTGTGATGACCTTTCATTTTCCCATGATGACCAACACTACAAAAGCCTCAAGGCCGTGTTGGATGGTGGGATTGAGGGACGCCCAGAGAATGTTGTGTTTTACGCAACATCCAACCGCCGCCACTTGATGCCACGCGATATGATCGAAAACGAACGTGGCAGCGCCATTAACCCATCAGAAGCGGTCGAAGAAAAAGTGTCGCTCTCAGATCGGTTTGGTCTGTGGCTTGGTTTTCATCCCTGTGATCAGGATGAATATCTTGCGATGATTGATGGGTATTGCGCAGCTTATGGCGTGGACGTGGAGCCAGGCATTCTGCGCGCAGAAGCCATCGAGTGGCAGGCGACACGCGGATCACGTTCTGGCCGCGTGGCCTGGCAATTTTTCACCGACTTGGCGGGGCGCAAAGGCGTGGCTCTTTAGCGTATCCTTTGGCTTCTTTTTGGCTGAAATATCCCGGGGGTTTGGGGGCTGGCCCCCAAGTATCAAAGGAAATTGCCCCGCTGTTTTCATGTCTTATTGCAGGAATGGCATCGGATCGACGCTGTCAAACCCCTTACGCACTTCAAAATGCACATAGCTGTCTGAGCTGGGAACCGACGCGATTTTACCACCGCGCGAAACGGTGCTGCCTTTGGATACTGCCACGTCAGAGACATTGTAATACACCGTCATAAGATTGTCGGGATGGCGAATAACAACAATCTTTGCGCCGGTTTCCGCATCTTCGGTAATTGCAGCAACCTTACCGCCCGCAGCGGCTGACACAGGGCTGCCGCTGGCAGCGGCAATGTCGATGCCGTTGTTTTTACCCTTAGCATAAGATCGGATGATTTTGCCTTTCACAGGATAAGCCATCTGCGCGGAGTTTGTGGATTGTTGCAGGTCCGGTGTTTTGGGTTGTGGCGCTTCGGTGACGACAACGGTTTCCTCAGGCAGCGGCTTTTTCGCACTTGGTGGGGTTGGGGTTGGGCTGCCTTCGCCGGGTTGGGTGATGATCTCGGCCTGCGCGTGTGTTGCCGCAATGGGTGGAATCAGCAAAATCTGGTTTTCACGGATGGTGAAGTCGCTGCCAAGACCGTTCCATTCGGCCAGAGACCGTACAGACACGTTGTAAAGCCGTGCAATGGAAAAGGCGGTTTCACCGCGCTGAACCTGATGGCGGATGGGTTCAATCCCAGTGGGCCCTTTGGGCGCGTCTGCGGCTGCTGGAGCAGGGGGCAAAGTATCTGTCTGAATCGCTGCATTGTCGATGGCATTGCCTGCCAAAGAGGAAATATCTACACCACCGGGTGATTGAATGACGCCCACGCCACCGGTCTCCGGTGAAGGCTCTCTGACGCGTCCGGGCAGAACAACCACTTCCCCCTCACGCAGCGGGTCAGAAGGTTTTAGGCCGTTGTATTCTCCCAAAGACAGGGCATCCAACCCGATGCGATCTGCCACATCTTGCAGGCGGTCCCCGCGTCGGGCCACCGCGACCTGATAATTGGGATAGGAAATGACCCCGCGGCGGTCTGCACGTGGACGTGGCGCAGCAGGTTGCAATGTGGCGTCTGTGGTATCCAAACTGCGTTCGCCAAACTTGTCGCGCAGATCAAAATCCAATGGTTCATCACAAGCGCTTAGGACTGCCAAAGCAGTGCCTGCCAATAAAAGGCGTGTGCCAGAAAAACGGATCAATGCCATCTCGATGTCCTCAATTGCGCCGTTTTCTTCCCCAAAACGGTGCGATGTTACTTGTTAAGCGTATTCTTACGTTACCTGTGTTTGAACGCCAGATCGTTCAAGCGTCTGGTGTGTCATCTTCTTCGTCACGCCCTGACACAATCAGGTTTCGCGTGCAATCCCTTCGACCAGCGGAACAAAGCGCACGGGGCGCATTTCGTCATAGTCAAATCCGGTTTCGTGGCGTCGCACGCGGATCATGCTTTGCACGGTGTCTGACTGCCCAACGGGCAAAACCATGATACCCCCGATTTTCAATTGCGCCAAGAGGGGGCCAGGGGGATCCTCTGCGGCCGCCGTCACCAAGATACGATCAAAAGGGGCCTGATCGGGCAATCCGTGGCTGCCATCGGCGGTAAATGCGGTGATATTGGTCAGATCAAGAGCTTCGAAAACCTCGCGTGCCTCGCGAACAAGGCGGCGATGTCGATCCACGGTGTATACGCGCCGTGCCAACTGACTGAGAATTGCCGCCTGATAGCCAGAGCCGGTGCCGACCTCCAACACTTTATCACGTGGGCTAACCTCTAGGGCTTGGGTCATGAGACCCACAACCGAAGGCTGGCTGATGGTCTGCCCGCATCCGATAGGCAGGGGCATGTCCTCATAGGCGCGTTCGGAAAACAAACCACGAATGAAGGGGGCGCGGTCGATCTTTTCCATCGCCGTCAGCACATGTTTGTCTGTGACACCCTTAGAGCGCAGGGCATATAGGAATTGCATCTTGCGTTCGGCAGCGTCGCTCATGTTTCAATTGCCTTCATAGGTGCAAGCATGTCATGCGCTGTCAGGTCAGCGCGCATCGGCGTGACAGAGATGTATCCATCCAGATTAACAGCTGCATCTGTGCCGGGATCGGTTGGCGTGTGTTGATCGCCGCCCTTTACCCATAGGAACTTGCGACCAGAGGGAGAATGATGTGGTTCAACCGTGAAGTTGGTGTTACGCCGATACCCCTGTGACGCCACGCGGATGCCTTTGACATCTGCTGCCGGAACGGGTGGAAAGTTCACGTTATAAAACAGACGATAATCATCGCTGTTGCCCGGATCATTGGCCAAAATGCGGCGCACGACCTCTGCGCCGTGATGGCTGGACGCCTCAAACGGGTTGTCTGCGTTCACATTGGCAGGGCCGTAATACTGTGACAGAGCAATTGCAGGGATACCTTGCAAGGCTGCCTCCATCGCGCCACCAATGGTGCCGGAATAGAGCGTGTTTTCTGCGGAATTGTTGCCGCGATTGACACCTGACAACACCAGATCAGGGCGCGCATCTTTCATCACGTCATGCAAGCCTGCCAACACACAGTCTGCAGGGCTGCCTTCGGCGGCGAAGCGGCGTGGACCCATCTGGGCAATCATTGTGGGGTGGGTATAGCTGATGCAGTGGGCGACGCCGGATTGTTCAAATGCGGGGGCCACGGTCCATACCTCGCCTTCGGGACCTGCGATCTCGGTGGCAATGGCCTCCATCACCTTTAGGCCGGGCGCGTTGATGCCATCGTCATTGGTGATAAGAATACGCATAAGCCTGCCCCAAATTGCCTTTTATTCTCTCTAGTGGAGAGACTGCGCTGGGGCAAGCAAAGCGTCACGATGTCTGAAAAATCAGATCACAGAAGTGACAAAAGGCGCGCGGCTTCGTCCTTTGGAGCACTAAGGGGCGCGCGATCCTCACCCGGGAAGAAACGTGCGCGTGTGCCCGTAGGCATGCCGTTTGGTTCCAGAATGGATACTTTGGGGCCTGTGGTGGTGGTTTCGGCTTGCCAACTGCGCGCAAGGGCGATTTGCGCAGCCTTAGTGGCACCGTAAGAGCCAAAGAACTTTCCGCCCGCACGTGGGTCATCAAAGAACACGGCCTGACCGTCAGCACCCAACAGAGGGGTGAGAAAAGGAATAAGCTGTCCAGTGGACGTGACGTTGATTGCCACGGATTTTGCCCAATCCTTTTGGTCAATATGTCCCGCAGGCGTGAGAGGCGCGCCATGTACGGCCGCGTGTACCCATATATCCACCTTGCCCCACCGATCATGGATCGAGCGGCACAATTGCGCCATCGCATCCACATTTGTGATATCCATCGGTGCCAACGTGGCCGCGCCACCTTTGGCTTTGATGCGGTCATCCAACTCTTCCAGCGCACCAGTGGTGCGGGCAACAGCGACAATGTGATATTCGGGTGCAAGAGCTTCGGCCATGGCAAAGCCAAGACCACGAGAGGCTCCGGTAACAAGGGCAAGTTTCTCGGTCATGGGCACCATCTGCGGTTTTGGGCGATGAAGGTCAAGGGGGAATGTCAGTGCGTATTCAGAGCTGTGGCAAAGCCTTGCGCACCCAGTAGAGCGCGCGGGATACCCGAGCGCTGTGATATACACGCTTATAGATTTGCCTACGCAGGCATGGATAGTTTTTCGGTCTTGCTGCGTGTCTGTAAAATCACGCCTTCTGGATCAATCGCTGCAACGTGACCTTTGGGGGTTTTATCCCCGATTTTTACCATCAGGGTTTTGCCCGAAGATCGCCGCAAGAGGGCGCGCAGGTTGTCTGCTGGGCCAAACAGACCAATCAGGATTAGGGACTCTGACGGCAAGGTGTCGGCCTGAGTGGCAAGATCGGCCACGTTTTCCGGTGTTTCGTTCTGGGACAAGAGAGCCTCGTTCCGCTGTTTCGGGAAAGGCGCATGTAACAGGTTTTATGATGTGCGAAAGAGGCCCCATGAATAAGGTGGGCGGGTATGCGCACAGCACATGGCAAATGCGCAAGAAAAAGCCGCAACGCTGTTGGGCGCTGCGGCAAATCGGCAATCTTATGCACGTAGGGGCGTTTATTCAGCTGCTTTCAGCTCGAACCCTTTTTCAATCATGTCACTGGGGATGACCGGATATTCGCCGCTAAAGCAAGCATCACAGTATTGAGGACAAGAATTATCGCGCCCGGTGGCCTCGCCAACAGCGCGGTAAAGCCCATCCAGTGATACGAATTTCAGACTGTCCACGGCCAAATGTTCAGCCATTTCGTCCTCTGTCATATTTGCCGCAAGCAATTTGTCACGGTTTGGGGTGTCCACACCGTAAAAACAGGGCCACGCGGTTGGCGGGCTGGCGATGCGGAAATGCACCTCTTTGGCGCCGGCATCCAAGATCATTTCTTTGATCTTGCGGCTGGTGGTGCCACGCACAACCGAGTCATCCACCAAAATCACGCGTTTTCCACGGATCAGGGCGCGATTCACGTTCAGCTTCAGTCGCACACCCATGTTGCGGATTTGCTCTGTCGGCTCAATGAACGTGCGGCCCATGTATTGGTTACGGATAATGCCCATCGCAAAGGGAATGCCGCTTTCTTGGCTGTAGCCAATGGCAGCAGGTGTCCCACTGTCAGGCACGGCACAGACAAGGTCGGCCTCTACCGGGTTTTCACGGGCCAGCTCTACGCCAATCTGACGACGGGTTTCATAGACGGATCGGCCGCCAATGATGCTGTCAGGGCGTGAGAAATAGACATGTTCAAACACGCAGAATTTCGGGGATTGCTGGCGGAAGGGGAAAGACGACTCAACGCCGCCTTCTTCGGTGATGACAACCATCTCGCCCGGTGCGATTTCGCGCACCAATTCTGCGCCGATAATATCCAGCGCACAGGTTTCTGACGACAAAGCCCAACCGTCACCCAATTTACCCAGAACCAGTGGGCGAACGCCCAACGGATCACGCACACCAATCAGTTTGGTACGGGTCATGGCGACAACAGAGAACGCACCTTCGACACGGCGCAGGGCATCTTCCATGCGTTCGGGGATCGTGCGTTGCAGGGATCGTGCCATCAGGTGAATGATGCATTCACTGTCAGAACTGGATTGGAAAATACTGCCACGTTCAATCAGCTCTTTGCGCAGGGCATCGGCATTGGTGATATTGCCATTGTGGGCAATCGCTGCGCCCCCCATGGAAAACTCACCAAAAAACGGCTGAACGTCACGGATGACGGCACCTTTGGCACCAGCTGTGGAATACCGCACATGGCCGATCGCAAGAGGGCCGGGCAGTTGTTCCATCAAGGATGCTTTGGTGAAGTTATCACGTACGTACCCAAACCGTCGGGCGTTGTTGAACCCGTGCTCTGGATGGTGGCTGACGATACCGCCGGCTTCTTGACCACGGTGTTGCAACGCGTGCAAACCAAGGGCCACAAAGTTGGCAGCGTCTTTAAGGCCGATGACACCATACACACCGCATTCTTCACGCAGTTTGTCATCATCGAACGGGTGGGCGGGGGGCATCTGGCTATGCAAGGCGGGCGCTCCGAATCCGTTAGGCTTGATTTGGCCTCTCTTAAGGGGGTTTAACACATATGTCACGAAGGGATCACAGAATATCGGGGCAAGCTGATCAAGTTTTTCTGAAGAGGGTGCTTGAATGCTAAACATAGCAGCAAAGAATAGAGGGTAGCGCCTGAGCCTAGTTGGGCGAGAAGTGCGCCCTCCCATGAGGAGGGTCTGGCGCTGCCCGACGATGCCACCGGGTGATCCCCGGTAACTATCTCACCGCCTCGATCGGGCCTTCGGCGCGACCGTGGATGAATTGATCCAGATAGGGATCGCCGCTTTGGTCCATGTCGGCGACAGGGCCCGTCCATTTGATCACGCCGTCGTGTAGCATCGCCACTTTGTCGGCAATGGCGCGCACAGAGGTCATGTCGTGGGTGATGGTCATCGCCGTTGCGCCCATCTCCACAACAATTTCACGGATCAGATCATTGATGACGCCCGACATGATCGGATCAAGCCCCGTGGTGGGTTCGTCAAAAAAGATAATTTCGGGTTCGGCTGCGATGGCGCGGGCAAGGCCCACGCGCTTTTGCATACCGCCTGACAGCTCAGACGGAAATAGATCGGCCACATCAGGCGTCAGGCCCACGCGGCGCAGTTTTTCAATCGCAATTTCGCGCGCCTCGGCCTTTGGACGTTTGAGCGACCCGCGCAGCAGACGAAAGGCCACGTTCTGCCAAACTGTCAGGCTGTCAAACAGCGCACCGCCCTGAAACAACATGCCAAAGCGGGCCAGGAATTTGTCACGATCGCCTTTTGATGCATCCTTGCCATCCACTGTTATCAGACCTTGATCTGGTGTGATTAATCCAAGCACAGATTTAAGCGCCACAGATTTTCCGGTGCCGGATCCACCAATGATCACCATGCTTTCGCCCCGAGGAATCGTTAGATTGACGCCTTGCAAAACCCTTTTGGGGCCGAAATGTTTATGGACGTTATCAAGTGTAATCATGATGAGAAAAACAACGATGTCAGAAGGAAGTTAGCAGCAAGGATTAACACGGCAGCCGCCTGAACCGAACCTTTGGTGGCTTGGCCAACGCCTTGTGCTCCGCGCCCAGAATTCATGCCAAAATAACATCCCATCATGGCGGCAATCCCACCAAAGACGCAGCCTTTGGCCAGAGAGGACAGAATGTCGGTGAATTGCAGAAAATCCGCAGTGTTCTTGATATAGGTGGCAGCATTAAAGCCAAGTTGCCCCGTGCCCACAACAAATCCGCCAAAAATACCGATGATGTCGCCAATGCCCACCAGCAAAGGCACAACAATCAGCGCCGCCAGAACGCGCGGTGCGGTCAGATATTTCATGGGATGCGTGGATAGGGTGACAAGGGCGTCGATTTGCTCGGTCACTTTCATTGTGGCAATTTCAGCTGCGATAGAGCTGGTCACACGGGCCGCAATCATAAGCCCGACCAACACAGGCCCCAATTCGCGTACCATGCCAATAGCGACGATTTGTGGCACCACGGCCTCGGCTGAGAAACGCGCGCCACCATCATAGATTTGCAAGGCCAGTGCCCCACCTGTGAAAAACGCGGTCAAACCGACCACTGGTAGGGATAGCCAACCAATTTGCAACAAGGCCACAAGGAATTCGCGCCCATAAAACGGCGGACGCACAATATGGCTTAACCCTTGAGACGCGAAAATTGCGGCACGCCCGATCAAGGCCATAAATGCAAGCGTTTGACGACCAATGGCGGCGATGGGGGCTGTAAGGCTCATCCTTTGTACCTGCGAGTGTAACGTTGTCCCAACGACGTCAGGATTTCATAACCGATGGTGCCAGCGGCTTGTGCCAAACTGTCCACTGTCTGTTCAGAATTCAAGAGGTCCAGATGTTTGGGATCTTCTGACAAGTCTGTAATATCCACACCCATTGAATCCATCGACACGCGCCCAGCAACAGGGCAGGGGCTGTCGCGATGGAAAAGCGATAGTTTTCCGCTGAGTGCGCGGAAAATACCATCGGCATATCCAGCACCAACTGTGGCAATGCGGCTGGGGCGTTTGGCGATCCAGCTGTTGCCGTACCCCACGGTTTCCCCTTCTTCGATATCACGTGTTTGAATGACAGGCAGAGACACACGTGCCACAATCTGCGCATCTGTAAAGGGTTGGCCCCCATAAAGACCAATGCCCGGACGGGTCATGTCAAAATGATACTCTTTTCCCATTAAGATGCCACCTGTTGCGGCCAAGGAACGAGGGATACCAAGACCCTCGGTCATCTCGTTGAACACCTCAAGCTGATAGGCATTCATCGGGTTATCCGGCTCATCCGCGCAAGCCAGATGCGACATGATCAGGCTGGGACGTTGTTCAATCACAATATCACGCACGGCGTGCCACTCGGCAGGCTCCATCCCAAGGCGGTTCATGCCGCTGTCCAGTTGCACACCAAAAGTATGACCGGGCAACGCTTCGACATGGCGCAGCATTTGGTCAATGGAATTGATCATTGGCGTCAATTGAAGATCAGAGATCATATCTGTGTCACCAGACATATGTCCGGCAAACACATTGATGGTTGGTCCCGGGCCAAGGGCCGCGCGCAAAGAAGCACCTTCTTCGGATGTTGCCACAAAGAAGGTGCGCACACCTGCACGTGCTAAGGCAGTGGCCACACGTTCGGCCCCAAGACCATAGCCATCCGCCTTAACCACAGCACCCGTTTCCGAGGCGCTCAGAGCCGCAAGCGTTTTCCAATTCGCGCAAAGCGCGTCGAGGTCAATTTTCAATGTTGCATTTGCCATAGCGGTTTGTTGGACAGGTCCGATCCGAAGGTCAAGGGGAAAGCGATAATCAATGCGGTCTCGGCGTCCCAGTTAGGTCAAGGCGTTTCAGAAATGTCCTAAATTTGACTCGTTACCCCGGCGGTCTTTAGTCTTGGGGATGTTAAGGGGGATGATGTGAAAAGATTACCAAAGCTATTTTGTTTATTTTGCGTCAGTATTGGCGGTGCTTTTTTTTCCAGTGCCTTACAGGCACAAGAGGTCGACATTGATGCACTATTGGCCAAGGCGAAAACCGTCGCCAGCCCTTTGGACCGACCTTATTTTTGTGACCCCAAAGATGACCTGATCACCCCAAAAAGCGCCAAAAACAATCTTGTAAAACTTACCCTGACACGTCTGTGTTTGCCCAATGATGCGTTTCTTGCAGGGCTTGGTCTGGCATTGCCACCTTCACCATCGGGGTATCTGGCCATCGAAGGTCATGTTGAGAATCTGCATCCTGATACGGGCATAAGCTTGCCTGAGGCGTATAAATCGATTCAACTTGAGTTAGCTGAGAATGTGTGGGTTTTGGGCAGCTGGCAGATTGAAGATCATTTTATGCGCTCCTTTAAGGGGGCGCTCGATCCTGGGGCTGAAAAGCCTTTTGTCACGCTATATGCAGTGCCAGAAGCGAGGAACTTTGCAGCGATTCATCCAGCGCAGGCCGGGCTTTTGCGGATGCAAATTGCCAAAGACGGTGTGCTGATAAATGGCACCGTATTGCCTGCGCAAGCTGTGGTTGATGAAAAGAAACCGGAAGTAATCAAGACACCAGAAACTGTCAGTGTTGAAAAAGAGATCATAGCGTCTTCAGAGGCGTCCACAAAAACATCCGTAGTTGGTACGCCTGTTTGTCCTGAGCCGCTTGCCGTGCCGCTTGTGGCTGAAAATGAAGTGTTCGCTCTGACCCTTACGGCGGTGTGTCTTGCGTCAGAACTTGGCGGGTCGGAAACTGCGGTGGTCATTGTCGGACAGGTCTCAAATATGTTGCCGGACCAACCTTTGGCGATGCTGGATATCGCCGAAATGTTCGAATTGGACACACAAGATGCACCAATTGCCCCAATGAGCGATCTCTCCCGCGATATGTCGCCGGGGTTTTCCACCGAATTGCCACAGGGGGAAAACCGCGCATTCGCAGCTGTTTTTGACTTGGGGAATGACTGGTCTGGTCAGGCAGAATTTATCGTGCCTGCGGGCAATCTGACCACGCGTTTGGATGTGTCGGCTTTGGTCAACGCAGTGATGCCTGAAAAGCCCAAGGCTGCAAAGTCGGTGTTTGGGCAAACCAAAGACGTGCCAAATGAAGATGCACCAAATGAGGAGACCTCCAGCGAGGAGGCACCAACTCTTGCTGACACGACGCCGGATACCCAAGAGGATGTCTCTGAAACAGAAGCATTAGAAACCCCTGAAATCCCGGTTACCACACAGAACACAGGTTTCACGATTGGGTATGACTACGCGCAATTTGGGCGCTTACCAATTAGTTATGCTGATCTTGGTGGGCAAGTTGTGGCAACATCGGGACAAATGGATACAGCGGGTAAAGATGCTGTGTTGGATGGGATCGTGAGTCATGACACCAGCACGTTATCCATTGCTGAAGGTCAGACATCCTCGTTGACGGTTGCCTTTCACCGAGGACGCACAGCGCAGATTTCGGCCTTTGCGGTGATTTCTACGGCCTATCAAAGTGGTGATTTTCACGTGCCGGATCATGTGACAATTGCGACCTCGGAAAATGGTGCAGCTGGACCATTTGTCGACATAAGCGCGCCGATTGACATGCAGACCATCGGGGATGCGCTGTATATCACATTGGCAGAACCAATCGCTGCCAATGCCGTACGCTTCAGTTTTGACATAGATCCCACCGGAAATCCGGTTCGCAACACAGTTGTTTTACGTGAATTACAAGTTTTTGAGGCTCAATCCGGACCATCCATTCTGCATGATGTGGAAGTTGATATGGCCACAGACGCGCGCGGCTTACGCGTGGCGGCACATACAACGCCAAGTGCCGGGGACTCCAATTCGCTTTATTCAAGTTTTGACCCAGATGGTGTCGCGTTCTGGCCTGATGAAACACCATTGCCGCAACGCGTCACCTATGCTTTGCGTGATTTTGGCGCGGCAGAGGTGGTGTCGGTTGGCCTTCAGGCGACACCACAAGATGCAAGCATAACGGGTTGGGCGCCGAAAATTCGGGTTGAAGTGTCGGAAGGGCGTTCGCCCGCTGGATCCTTTGATGATCTTGGATTTATGGAAATTGATACAGCAACATGGCGTGCGCAATTGATCCCGGATATGCCCGTAAATGCGCGATTTATTCGGCTGAGCATTGTGGATTATGGCGGCACCCGGTTTGGGATTGACGATCTGTCCATCAACCTACGCCCCGCAAGTTTTGACCCGGTGATACCATCGCTTGCAGGTCATCAAGGACAAGCATTTGATCATGAAGAGGTGGAACCCAATGACACGCCGGATCAGGCAGTGGCGTTGCAGGTGCGGCAAACTGTTTTGGGACGCCCGGATTTTGCCGGGGATGTGGATTACTATCGTTTTAACGTTCCACCCGTCACCGGACAGGAAACAGAGCCTCGCATTGTCAATCTGACGCTTAATGGTGTGCCGCGGGTAAAATCCACGCTGGTTTTGTCACGGGACGACGGCGAAGAACTGTATCGTTTCAGCCCGGATCGCACATTAAGTTCGCGCACTTTTACATGGAAACTGGATCCCGGTGACTATGTTGTTTCCCTTTCCGAAGCAGGGGCAGGCGTGGTGATTGTGATTGATGACAGTGGCAGCATGGGGCGCGCAATCGGAGTGGCGCGGGATGCAGCGCGCCTATTTGTCGAAGGTAAAGTTGACGAAGAACGTATCGGTTTGATTCGCTTTTCCGGGGTCGTGAATGTGATTTCTGAACTGACCGAGGATCAAGGACCTTTGCTTGATCGGATTGACGAAATTCCCAGTGATACGTCTAACGGCGGAACATCGGTCTTTGATGCGGTGGCTCAAGCGTTAAAAATGCTGGATAGCGCTGCCTCCAATCCAGCAATCGTATTGCTGACTGATGGAGAAGACGTGTCGTCAGAGCTGACCTACCCGGAATTGCTTGAGGAAATAACTCGCCGCGGCGTGGCCATCCACACCATTGGGCTAGGGGGGGCGATGGTGAACCGAACTTCGGCGATTGGCGGGACATTGGTGGATATGCTGCAATCGATTTCATTGCATACAGGAGGGGATTTCTATCGCTCGCCTGCCGCTGCTGATCTGCAAGACGTTTATGCAAAAATTGCCGAACGCTTGCGTGATCGCGGCAGCTATACCCTGCGTCTGGATATTCCCGAAGGTGACGGATATCTGAGTGTACGCGAAGATGGTCGCGGCATGGCGGCGGTGAAAACACTTGGCAAAGTACATTTCATTCTAGATGCCTCTGGATCGATGAAGGCGGCCACGGATGAAGGCCGCCAACGCATCAATGTGGCGCGCACGGTGTTTTGGGATTTGTTGAAACAGTTACCAGAAGAAGTTCCTGTGGGTCTGCGGGTTTATGGCCACAATCTGCCGTCAAAACCTAAGGCTGCTAGCTGCAAGGACACAGAGTTGATTTTGCAGCCCATGACCGAAGGACGCGATGGGTTGAAAAAATTTGTGGGTCTTGTTACGCCACGCGGGCAAACCCCGATTGGGCTGTCATTGTTGGGGGCGGCTGCGGATTTACAGGCGGCGGAAAAGAACCTCATTATTCTTTTGACCGATGGTGAAGAAACCTGTGTGGATGCCCTAGGCGATGCGTATCATCCTGAACTTGTGGCGCAATTTTTAATCAATGAAGGCTATGACGTGCGCGTCAATATCGTGGGTTTTGATGTGGATGATACAGAAACTCAGGACAGTCTGCGCCGGGTGGCGCGGATTACAGGGGGTGAATTTTACTATGGCGATGGGGAAAACGGTCTGCGCAATGCGCTGCTTGCTGCCCTTGTGCCAGAGGTGGTGTTGCTGGACGATCTGGACCAGATTATTGCGCAATTTAAGGTCGGTGACCCGCGTCTAAAGTTGCCGCCGGGAACCTATCGTTTGAAGTTGGCAGAGGGGAATTTGATCAGTCAACGCCAACGCGTTCTTGAAGGCGAAGAAACCCGTATCACCCTTGCCCAAGAGGCAAGTGATATACGTATCACGTCCGAACAGGCCTCGCTTGAAGAGTGGTATGATCAAGATATGGCCGCAGAGTTTGATCCGACCGTCGTGTCCGCAGAACGACGCGCATTGGCCCGGTTCCCCCAATCCCAAGAGGAAACCACTTATCGCGTCCAATTTATTCTGGAAGGGTTGGGATATGATCCTGGCCCTCGCGACGGGGCTATGGGCGGTAAAACCCGCCGCGCAATTGAAAGCTATTTGAATGATTTAGATGAGCCAATGGTGGGGCCTGCCTATTTCAATACAGGGGCGCCAACGCAATTTTTGTGGATCAGCCTTTTGGCAAGTTATTTGGAAACGGTTGTGTTTCCTCGCGAGCGCGCGGAGTTTGAAGCTGCCAAAGATGCGCTGACGAAATAGGACAAACGCCCAGATACCCACAGCAGTCCACGGATGGAGACAGGTCATGACCAACACTGTGCATAAACTGATACGGAAATTCAGCGTTCTGGTAGTATGGGTGCTGATGCCTGTGGTGGTAATGGCACAGGATGATCCTTTAAACGACCGTGCCACGTTGCGTCGCTTGATGTCGGTGTTTGACTATCTGGATGGGCAGGTGGACCATTCTGTGTATGAGGTATCTGCCCTTAGTTCACGCTTGGGAAATGATCCGAAGGTGATGCAGCCCTATGTCCAAAACAGCTTTGCCTATCGGCCATATTGGGGCGCGCTGAAGGGCGCGCAGGGCGTCTTGTTTGATCGCACAGGCAACGCGTTGGATCGCAGTTTGTTGTTGGCAGAACTGTTGGCAATGCAAGGGCATGCGGTACGTATAGCAGGTGCGCAGTTGTCGGATGAACAAACTCAAGACCTTCTGAACCTCGCGCAATTGCCAATTCCTGTTGCCCCGGAAAGTGTGAATATATCGGCAGAGATGATTTCGGTGATGCTCAACCAAGGGGGATTGAACGAAGAGGATTTGCGACGTCAGACCGACGAGCAACAAGTCGGTGCGCAAACCAGACGAGAAACCCTGAATGGGCAATACGCCGCGTTTGAGCAAGCCGTTCAAAATGATCTGTCGCATTTTCCAGAGTTCCTTTCGGGGCGTGGGGCTAACCTGAATGCAACGGCGATTGCGGCCGAATATTACTGGGTAGAAGTGCAGGATGAGAACAACAATTGGCAGACCCTTGATGCGTTACCTTTTGATTTTGCAGCTCAGCTTGCGACCTTGGAAGGGGTCACACGGTTTGATGTCACTGATCTGCCAGAGATTTTGGAACATGCAGTATTGGTAGAGGTGATTGCCACAACAGATCACCCGACAGAGCCTGAAACCACAGTGATGTCGACCAAATTGACCGCGCGGGTTGGGATGATGCAACCGCTTGTCATGTCCGCGACCCCTGTGCACGAAACACCTTCAGATGGCGGGTTGGGCGTGCTGACGCCGATGTCGGCCCCACCTTCTGCCACGTTGTTTCAGATGCGATCGGGGGGTAATCTGGTCGTCGAGGCACTGGTGTCTGACGCGGGCGTGGTGACAGACCCAAACCCACCCAAAGGTAATGCGACGGCGGGCGGATTTGGCGGCCTTGGAACCGCTTTAGAAGGGATGTTTGACACCGATCCCGAACCAACAACCCCGGAAAACACGCAAAAACTTCTGGAACTGAAACTCGTTTATACTGTTCGCAACAGTCAGGGGTTACAGCCCGAGGGAAAAACACGCCGCTTTGAACGCCTGATTGTTCCCCATGGTGGTCATGCAGGTGGTGCGCATAAGGATGTGGGATTTGAAAGCCCGTGGATTGCACAGCTGTCATTGGTGCCATTTGTTATGACTGGGGACTTGTTTGACCATAGCGCGATGGTGTCGCAATTTGATTCATCCCGTCAGATACTTTCTCTGTTACAGGCCAGAAATGTCGGCTCTGAGCCTATAGAGAATCGATTTGGAGCACTCACGTCACTTGCGCATCAAACAGCGATGAATGCGTGGTTGCTCGCCACTGATGCGGGGACGAAGCAGGGTTATTATTCTGATCAGATGGCTGTGATCGTGGAAGAGGGGGGGGTGTTTGGCACGGCATCTAAGCCCGTAATGACATCCTCAATCGATCTGATGCAAATATCCGGCCACCACAGTTCTGCATCCGGTGGTGGACATGGGTTGGAATGGACACTGGCGGAAACAGCGGTATTGGCACGCCAATCAGGTGGCACATCACAAGGGTTTGTGCCTGCCTTTGAAACACTATCCCAAGGGGGGGGCACATCAGTTTATGCCCTAAAGGATGCAGAAAGAATTGCCCGTTTTGGCGGCGATGCTATCCCAGATTTGACCGCCGAGCTGAACAACGGGTTTGATCTTGTGGCAATGTCGCATTGGACCAACCCCATCTGGTTTAGTCGTGATCCTGACAATGGATTGGTGATTGGCCGCGTTCCCGGTGGGCGTGGCGACGCCTTGGTTGAAAGCGGCACCTCCACGGCGTTGATTGCAGAGGAAGCAACCGTTTCATACGAGGGTTTCATCATCGCAATGGACATCACTCTTGTGCATTTGGAATTGACGCTTTGTTTCATGAAAACCGATGCGATCGATTCTGAAAAAGAATTCGAAAAATGGTCCGCCGCGATGAATGCTTGTACCGCTGGTTATATATTAGGACTTATCGGTGCTGTGAATCCGATTGCCGCACTTCTCGTTTTCCCCTTTCAGATCGGGTATTGCGCCTATGGGGGAACAAGTGGGGGGCGTTGTGTCGTCGAGGCGGCTGCGTCCAAAGGGGCGCTATATTCTTCTATGATGGGCGGTCGAAAAGCCTTCGTTGCCGCCGCCGCAATCAATATTTTCAAAACAGGTCTGTCGCTGTCTGATTTGCAATAGGGCAGACGCATTCCGACATCTGCCCTTGGGCAATGCTATGCGAATGTGTCGGTTGTGGTGGTTTTATGCTTGTCATAACCAGCCTGAAGTTCACCACGCAGGAAGTCACCAAAATTGATGGCTTCAAATTCTGGCGCGCCAGTTCCAGCCAACGGTGCGACATCACAGGCGACATTGGGATCAAAAAAGAACGGGCAGGAATATCGCTCTTTGCCGGATTTGTTGATCACCCGATGGGGCGTGGATTTCAGACGTCCGTTGGACATGCGATTCAGCATGTCACCGACATTCACAACAAAACTGCCAGGGATCTTGGGCGCATCCACCCAATTGCCCGCAGGGGTTTGTACCTGCAATCCACCAACACCATCCTGTGCCAGAATGGTCAAGCAGCCAAAATCGGTATGTGGCGCTGACCCGTACAGATCGTCCGGGCTTGCAGCAGGCTGGGGCGGGTAATGCAGCAGGCGCAACCATGTTGTCGGTGTCTCAAAATGCTTGAGAACGGAGGTATCTGTAACATTGGCCGCGGCCAGTGCAACCTCCATCAGATTCTGAGCCAGCCCCTTAAGCGCGTCGTGATAAGCCGTTAGCGTGTCACGAAACCCTTCAAGATCGGGCCATTGATTTGGGCCTGACAGAAACGCGTCGGGGTTTTCAGCCGCGTCTTCGCGCATCATCATGAACGACGCGCTTTGGTTGGGTTTTTTCACGTCTGCCAGTTTGGAATTCACGTCGGTGGACGTGTTGATTGGGATATAGCCGCGGTGCAGGTGATTCAATTCCACCGCCATCTTGGCTTTATGCGGCAGGGCATGAAACTCGGCAGAGGCCTTAAAAGCCGCATCAATCAGGGCCTGATCAATGCCGTGATTGATGATATATCCGAATCCGGTTTCGCCATAAGCCTTTGCAAAATCGGCGGTCAATTGGCTGCGGTCGGATCCATCCTGTAGGCAAGAGGCGTCAAGAACGGGGATTTCTGTAAATTCTGTCATATCATTATCCAATAGGTCCACATGCCATACTGGCATGTTGTGTCGCGCTGAAATGTGAAAATGGATAAGGCTGGCTATCCTTCAAACCGCTTGCGGCGATGGCCATAGTGGCGCGCCAATATCACGCGCACAGGAAGGGGGGACAGAATAGTCATGGTGAAGATTTGGCTGGAGTTTGTTTAAAGGTCAAGACAGATCAATCATAAATCGTGATGTCCGTTCGATGTGCATATGCCTGCAAACGAGAGGCGATCGTGCCCGCATGTACCTCTAGCCGATGCCCGTCGGGGTCCAGAAAATAGAGGGATGACCCTTCGGATTTGTTGCCTTTCCAAAGTGGCGCGGCTTGGGAAATGCTGTGCGCCAGTGCTGGAAAATCCTCATCAGAGCAATCAAGCGCAACATGGGTGTAATCATCACGTGGCTGAACCACGCCCACATCTAGGCATAACCAAAGTGAGCCAAGATCAAAATAGGCCCCTCTGGCCCAACGGGCACGCAACCGCGCGCCCAAAACATCGGTATAAAACGCAACGCTGACCTCAAGATCACTGCACGCAAGGGTGATGTGATTGATGCCAGTCAGACGCGACATTTAAAAGCCCACGTCTTGTGATCCTTGTTGCCAGGCTTTGACCAGATTGCCAAAGCGCGTGAACTGCGCCTCAAACGACAGCTCCACCGTGCCGATGGGGCCGTGACGCTGTTTGCCGACGATCACTTCGGCCTTGGCATGCAGGCGTTCCATGGCCTGCTTCCATTCTTCCATCTTATCAAGTTCGTGGTCGGATGGTTTTTCGCGCTCTTTGTAATATTCTTCGCGGAACACGAACATAACGACGTCAGCATCCTGTTCGATCGATCCTGATTCACGCAGGTCTGATAGTTGTGGGCGTTTGTCGTCGCGGCTTTCGACCTGACGCGATAGCTGGGACAAGGCAACCACGGGGATGTTCAGTTCCTTGGCTATGGCCTTCATACCCATGGAAATTTCTGCAATCTCGTTGACCCGATTTTCGGCAGTACCGCGACACAGCTGCAAATAGTCGATGACCAAAAGATCAAGTCCATGGGTCCGTTTCAGGCGGCGCGCACGGGCGGCAAGTTGTGAAATCGGCAGGGCAGGCGTGTCGTCGATAAACAGGGGGCAGGCCTCAAGCTCTTTTGCAGCATCGACGAACTTGCGAAATTCGGCCTCGGTCATATCACCTTGTCGAATTTTGTGTGAGGACACTTCTGAGGCTTCGGAAAGGATACGACCGGCCAATTGCTCTGCGCTCATTTCTAATGAGAAAAAGCCAACGACTCCGCCATCAACTGCCCCTTCAGATCCATCTGCACGGGTGCCTTTGCGATAGGCCTTGGCGACATTGAACGCGATGTTGGTTGCCAGTGATGTTTTCCCCATCGACGGTCGGCCGGCAAGGATTAGCAAATCAGATGGATGCAAGCCGCCCAACTGTTTGTCTAGATCGACAAGCCCGGTGGAAATACCCGCCATGCCTCCGCCGCGTTGATAGGCCTCGTTTGTAACATAAACTGCCTCGGTCACGGCCTTGAGGAAGGATTTGAACCCGCTTTCAGTCTGACCCTGTTCTGACAGTTTATAAAGCGCCTGCTCGGCCTCAACGATCTGTTCGGTCGGTTCCAGTGCGACATCGGCCTTTTGGGCTTTAGATGCGATGTCATTACCTAGGCCGATCAATTCGCGACGGATCGCCATATCATAAATCATCTGCGCATAGTCACGCGCGGCATAGGCCGAAATAGCCGCCCCCGCCAGACGTGCCAGATAGGCCGGGCCGCCCAGTTCTTTTAGACCTTCGTCATCTTCCAAAAATGCCTTGAGCGTCACCGGCGAGGCAAGGTTGTTTTTGGCAATTCGTGCGGCCGCCACTTCGTAGATACGCGAATGTACCGGGTCATAAAAATGACCGGGCTTGATGATCGAAGCCACACGATCATAAATATCGTTGTTGGTTAGGATCGCACCCAGAAGCTGTTGCTCAGCCTCGATAGAATGCGGCATTGGATCGGCAACTGCTGGGGCCTCTCCGGTCGGATTTATTGCGGCGATTTCGTTCATTTTATCCCTGTCCCCTATGGGGTGTGGTTTTAAACTGGTCCGCATATCACAGGCAAATGGTATGTTTCTGTGGGTATGCTGTGGATAAGTTGGCCTTACCTCATGCCTACCTTATATATTGGCAGGTTGTTGGCAAAACCACAATATGAAGTAGCAAAGGCGCGCCAGCTCGGCGCGCCTTTGCCTAGGAATTTTTGTAAATCTCTGCTTAGGCGGACTTGTTGGCTTCTTGCCATGCGCGTGGATCGTTGAGGAATTTTTCAACTTCGCTCAGCGTTGCCTCAGAGAAGGCGTTTTGCGCGCGCGCTTCGGCCAGAACATCCCACCATGTGCACAGGTAATGCAGATCAACACCGTGATCGCCCAAGGTTTTGGTGGTTTCAGGGAAGATGTCATAATAAAAGATTACGGCGGTATGGCCACAGGTTGCACCGGTTTCACGGATTGCATCCACGAATGACAATTTAGAGCCACCATCGGTGGTCAAATCCTCAACCAACAATACACGTTCGCCTTCGCTCATGGCGCCCTCAATTCGGGCGTTTTTGCCATAGCCTTTGGGTTTCTTGCGCACATATGTCATGGGCAAGGCCATGCGTTCGGCCACAAGGGCGGCAAATGGGATGCCTGCGGTTTCCCCACCTGCGATATTGTCAAACGCCTCAAACCCGGCGTTGCGCATCACCGTTACGGTTAGAAAATCCATCAAAGTACTGCGGATACGCGGAAAACTAATCAGCTTGCGACAGTCGATATAACTGGGTGACGGCAGGCCGGATGCGAGGATATAAGGCTCATCCGTATTGAAATTCACGGCCTTGATTTCCAGCAACATACGTGCGGTCAGGCGGGCGATTTCTTCGCGGGTCGGATAGGAGGTTGGGATCATGTCCTGTGTCCTTTGGTAGGGCGCGGAAGGTGTGGTCGGAGCCTCCGGCGGGAGAAATGGTTCAATATTGGAAGCTTAGCGCGCGGACCAGTAAACCGGGAAACCGGGATCAAAGACGGTGACGGGACCATCGTCTGTGTCGATTTTGGCGGGAAATTGCGTCGGCGCGTCGCCCTTGGTCAGGGTCAGCGTAGCGTCATTTACGGGCAGGCCATAAAAGGCAGGGCCATTGCGGCTGCTAAAGGCCTCAAGATTGGCAAGCGCGCCTTCTCCTTCAAAGACATGGGCGAGCAATGGCATGGTGTTGGTGGCCGTGAAACACCCGGCACATCCGCAAGCACTTTCTTTGTTGGGGTCTGTGTGTGGCGCGCTATCGGTGCCAAGGAAAAAGCGATGATCGCCTGACGTAGCGGCGGCGCGCAGTGCAAGGCGGTGCTCTTCGCGTTTGGCAACAGGCAGGCAATAATAATGCGGTTTGATGCCGCCCACCAGAATGTGGTTGCGGTTGATGATAAAGTGGTGCGTCGTAATCGTCGCGCCCAAGTCTTTGTCATGGGCCTTGACGTAATCCACACCGTTTTTGGTGGTGATATGTTCCATCACCACGCGCAGACCGGGGGTTGCACGGCGTACTGGGTCCAGAACGCGGTCGATAAACACGGCTTCGCGGTCAAAAATATCAATCGCCGCGTCGGTGACTTCGCCGTGTACACACAAAGGCAGGCCAATCTCTGCCATGGTTTCCAGCACAGCGCGTACTTTGTCAAAGTTGCTCACGCCGCTGGCTGAATTGGTGGTGGCTCCAGCTGGATAAAGTTTGACCGCTTTGACCAGACCACTTGCATGGGCCGCAGCGACATCCGCAGGATCGGTATCTTCGGTTAGATAGAGCGTCATCAAAGGCTCAAATGTCATGCCTTCGGACAATGCAGCCAAAATACGATCGCGATAAGCGGTTGCCATGGCACCAGTGGTCACTGGCGGTACCAGATTGGGCATGATGATAGCACGGGCAAAATCACGGGCGGTTTCAGGCAGAACAGCGGCCAACATCGCGCCATCGCGCAGATGCAGGTGCCAATCGTCGGGGCGGGCAATGGTCAAGCTTTGAGTCATATGCGCGCCTTAGACGATTTCGCCGTGACGCGCCAGTATATTTGCGCTTTTTAGCCGGTCATTCGCTCTTCGTCGGCATTTTCCATTTTCACCAATTTACGGCGAAAGCGCGGGGCATTCAGACGGGTGGCCACGTTTTTACACAACACTTGCGTCAGCAAGGGTGTGCTGCGCTTTTCGGTCTGATCCAACAAAAACCGCAGGTAGGGCAAATAATCGCGACGGGCACGCATCAGTCGGCCAAAGCTGCGCTCGTCCAGTTTTTGTTGCGCTGCTTTGACAAGGATACGGTACAAAACCTGTAGTTCCAATAACACAGGTTCCAATTTCGGGCGGGGCAATGATGTACGCAGCAAGGTCACATTTGGGCGTGCAAACATCGCCGCATGAATGGCGTCTGGTGTGAGAGCTGGGTTATAGATCACAAAAGCACGCTCTGCCGCGTCAAGCATATCGGGTGCAAAGCCATATCGGTTGGTGAACGACACTTTGCGCATACCGGGAAAGCGGTTTTCCCAAGGGGTCAGGCGGGGATCAAGCGTCGCTTGGGGATGAAGCGCCACAACCGTCGCCGATGGGGCTGCTACCGAAAACGCCGCTGCTGCATAGCCACAAGCCCCGGCGCCATAGAAAATCACCTGTTCGAATTCGTCAAAGAAGCCGTCATCCACCAGACGATCAAAATAGCCATATACGTTGGAATCGCGAAACCATGTTTGCCCGTCAGACAATAAACACAGGTTGGACCAACCCAATTCGCGCACCAACTCAAACCCAAGTGGTTGCCCGTTATCATTGCGGGCTTGGATGTCTTGCAGCGTTTCAAAGGTCACAAGCAAAATGGGTTTATCTTCGGTAAAGGCAGCAAAATGGTGATCTCCAAGAGGTTGGAAATACCCGTTCTCATCTACCATTTCTTCGAGCTTTGACAGCCATTCTTGCCGGGGTAGCCCCTGCATCTGGGTGTCAAAAACATTGACTGCATCCTGCATTTTTTGCGACCTCGTACCTTACCAATACCCAGTTTGGGCTTATATCTCAGAGAAATTAAAGGGGATTTGGGGCAAAATTGCGGAGAAGGCAGGGGTTCAATGTGCCTTTTTTACCGCTGCGTCACACCCCACTGTGACTTGACCGCAGGTGTTCGGGGATGCAGCGTGGCCCCAGCCATAAGGAGTGCCCATGACCAAGGTTCAATCCATTGATGCGGTGCAGGAGATGCTGTCCGACCAAGGATATGTCTGTGGGCGCGCCTTGGCGACCGTGGTCTTTTTGTCGCTGAAACTTGGCCGCCCACTGTTTTTGGAGGGCGAGGCAGGGGTGGGTAAGACTGAAATTGCCAAGGCAATCGCGGCTTCTTTGGGGCGGCGTTTGATTCGATTGCAATGCTACGAAGGTCTTGATGCCGCCAGTGCGGTCTATGAATGGAACTTTCCTGCTCAGATGGTGGCCATCCGCACAGCAGAGGCCAGTGGCAGTGCGGATCGAGACGCGCTCAATAGGGAATTGTTTGGTCCTGATTATTTGATTGAACGCCCGCTTTTGCAGGCGATGCGCCCCGATGAAAATGGCCCGCCGGTTCTGCTCATTGATGAATTGGATCGCACAGATGAACCATTTGAGGCCTATTTGCTTGAGGCGCTCAGCGATTTTCAGGTCACAATACCTGAACTGGGTACGATCACGGCCCCAGAAGCCCCGATCGTGATCCTGACCAGCAATCGCACACGCGAAGTGCATGATGCCCTTAAACGTCGTTGTCTCTATCATTGGGTTGATTATCCTGATTTTGATCGCGAAATCGCCATCCTTCAGGCCCGCGCGCCTGATGCCTCTGAACACCTCAGCCGTCAGGTTGTCAGCTTCGTGCAACAATTGCGTACCGAGGATTTGTTCAAAAAACCCGGTGTCGCGGAAACCATTGACTGGGCCAAATGCCTGTTGGCTCTGGATGTTCTGGAACTCTCACCTCAGGCCATTGCAGACACGTTGGGTGCGGTTTTGAAATATCAGGATGATATTGCCAAACTTCAGGGCAGCGAGGCTAAGCGTCTGTTGGATCAGGCCAACGCTGACCTTCGGGTCTCTTGATGTATTTTCTCGGTGTAAAGCCCCTGGTGGGGTCCACTGCAAAGATCATCCAATCTATGTGCCATGGTTGAACACATCCCTCTTTCCCTGCCTGACAATCCCAAGCTGGCCCATAATATCACTTGGTTTGCCCGATCTTTGCGCAAGGCTGGCCTGCCCATTGGGTCGGGGCGGGTGATTGATGCCATTCGTGCGGTACAGGCGGTGGGTTTTACCCAAAAGCGCGATTTTTACTGGGTGTTACACGCCTGTTTCGTGTCCAAGCCAGAGCACCGCATCATTTTTTCTCAGGTGTTCCGCCTGTTCTGGCGCGATCCGCAATATATGGAACACATGATGGCGGCGATGCTGCCTGCTATTCGTGGAGTGCAAGAAGATCGCGCCCCAAAGGCAGGTGAAAAACGCGCAGCAGAGGCCCTGCTGGATGGGGTAAACCGCGACATGCCGGATGCTCCAACCGAAGGCGGCGAGGATCAAATAGAAATTGAAACCACGCTGACTATGTCAACGGAGGAACGTCTGCGCACGCTTGACTTTGAACAGATGAACACCGCGGAAATCGCCGAAGCCAAAAAGATGCTGTCCCGTCTGCACCTGCCGGTTAAGCCCATCCCGTCTAGGCGCGGTCAGTCAAGCGCGAACGGACAGCGGATTGACGCACGGGCCACCTTGCGCGCCTCAATGAGGCAAGGCGGAGATATCCAAAGGGTGCATTTGCAAAAACCACGCCCTCGCTGGCCAAACTTAGTGGTGCTGTGTGATATATCGGGATCCATGAGCCAATATTCCCGCATGGTTCTGCATTTCTTACATGCCGTGGCTAATCATAAAGGGGCAGGCTGGGCCAAGGTTCATGGCTTTACCTTTGGCACGCGTTTGACCAATATCACCCGCCATCTGGCGACGCGTGATGTGGATGCGGCCCTTGCTGCGGCTGGATCTGAAGCGCAGGATTGGCAGGGTGGCACACGCATCGGTGCCTGTTTGCACAGTTTCAACCGCGACTGGTCGCGGCGCGTGATGGGGCAGGGTGCGGTTGTTTTATTGATCACTGATGGGCTTGATCGGGATGATCCAGAAGCTTTGGCACGGGAAATGGAACGACTGCACATCTCTGCGCGCCGTTTGATTTGGCTTAACCCTTTATTGCGTTGGCAGGGTTTTGCACCAAAGGCACGTGGCATTGCCGCCATGTTGCCCCATGTTGACAGTTTTCGTGCGGGGCACTCTGTGGCCTCGTTGACAGAATTGGCGGCTGTCATATCGCGCCCTGACGACATTGGTGAAAAAGATCGTTTGCTGGGTATGATCGGGGGATGAGGTGATCGGCCTCGACGGATATTCTGACGCGTGTGTCTTTGTGCCCGCTTGCACATCTTTGGCCGGTATCCCATCGTGGCCCAGAGCGAAACTGTTTTTGCCCGGAGGAAACCATGGCTGATGTTGAACGCGCGCCGGAATTGGCGTTGGAGTGGCACAAGGCCGGGCGTGGGTCGGTGTTGGCAACCGTGATTGAAACATGGGGCAGCGCGCCGCGTCGTGTGGGAGCGCAGATGGTGGTGTCAGGGGATGGTCAAATCGAAGGGTCAGTCTCTGGCGGATGTGTCGAGGGTGCCGTGATGGTCGAGGCGTTGGAGGCGCTGGAAGAAGGCGCCGCGCGGATTTTGGAATTTGGCGTGAGTGACGGGGATGCCTTTGCAGTGGGATTGGCCTGTGGCGGGACAATCCGTATTTTGGTCGAACCTGTGGGAACGGTTCTGGCGCAGGACGTTCTGGAGACCCTGGTCGCAGCGCGTGCCGCACGTCAACAAATTGCCTATGTCGTGGATATAGAAGCGGAAAACCGCACCCTGACCTCTGAAGGGTTTGAAACGCGGTTTCGTATGGATCGATCAGGCATGGAAGAGGACGGCCGGTTTGTCGCCATTCACAATCCCCCCTTGCGGATGGTGATCGTGGGGGCGGTGCACATTGCGCAGGCTCTGGTGCCGATGGCGCGGGTGGCAGGGTTTGATCCCATCATTGTTGATCCGCGCGCGGCTTTTGGATCTGACGCGCGATTCCCCGGCGAAACTATCGTAGATGACTGGCCTGATGAGGCACTTGAAAAGATCGGCCTAGATGCACGTACAGCGCTTGTGTTGTTGACCCATGATCCCAAATTGGATGATCCGGCGCTGCATGTCGCGTTAAAATCTCCTGTGTTTTATATCGGCGCCCTTGGGTCCAAGCGCACGCATGCGGGACGGGTGGATCGTTTGGCACAGGTCGGATTTTCCGAAGATGAAATCGATCGCATTCATGGCCCCGTTGGTTTGAATATCGGGGCTGCAAGCCCTGCTGAAATTGCGGTGTCGATTCTTGCCGAAACCCTGCAAGTTCTCAGGATAAACGCATGAAATTCGGCTCTCTTCCCACCCTCAGGGCCGAAGGCGCCATTCTTGCTCATTCCATGCAGGCCATTCAATCGCCGTATGACATGTGCTTGACCTATAAAATAGCCAAGGGCACGGTTCTGACTAAGCAACATGTGCAGGACTTGCTGGCCAACGACCACGCCAGCCTTACTGTGGCGCGTCTTGATGTTAATGATGTGGCGGAAGATTTTGCTGCACAAACGCTCGCTCAGGCGATCATTCCCGATGAACATCATGCGGGATTGCGCCTGTCTGGTGCCGGGGCAGGGCGTGTTAACCTCTATGCGACAGGGTGTGGGATTGTCGACATAGACCAAGCAGCCGTTGCGCGGATCAATGCGGTGAATCCGATGATCACCATTGCGACAGTGCCGCCGTGGCATCGGGTAGATGCAGACGGCATGGTGGCGACGATCAAGATCATTGCTTACGGCGTGCCGCAGGATGATTTGAACAAGGCCTGTGACGGGGCGGCATACGCCTTGCGCTTACGCGCGCCGCACTATGTCTCAGCCACATTGATTGAAACGGTGATCGGGCAAGATGCACCTTCTGACAAAGGGCGACGGGCCATGGCGGCACGCGTGCAACGCTTTGGCATGATGCTAAGTGACCGTGTGCTGGTACCCCACCGCGAAGAAGAACTTGCTGCCGCTATATTGGCCGCACCAGGGGAGGTGGTGTTCATCCTGACCGGATCGGCAACCTCTGATCCTTTGGATGTGGCCCCACAAGCACTGCGCCGGGCAGGTGGTAAAGTCACGCGATTTGGCATGCCGGTTGATCCCGGTAACTTGTTGTTTCTGGGGTGTTTTGGCGGAAAACCTATGATCGGTCTGCCGGGATGTGCACGCTCTGTGGCGCTGAATGGGGCTGATTGGGTTCTAGAGCGCGTTATTTGTGGGTTGGACCTTGGGGCCGACGACATTGCGGCCATGGGCGTTGGAGGGTTGCTTAAGGAAATTCCCACACGTCCCATGCCAAGACGAGGATAAAGGGCGTTGTAAATGTTTGATTGGGTGACATTGTTTCCGCTGTTGGTCATTGCCGCCGGATCTGGCGTGGTTGGCGGGGTGCTGGCCGGGTTGCTGGGCGTCGGCGGGGGAATTGTGATTGTGCCTTCGCTTTATCTGGCATTGTCCCTGTCGGGCATGGCCCCGGCATTGACGATGCAGGTTGCGGTGGGCACCTCTTTGGCAACGATTGTGTTTACCTCGATGTCATCAGGCTATGGCCATTACAAACGCGGCGCCATTGATATGGGTTTGCTAAAACTATGGGCGCCATCGCTTTTGGTTGGGGTGGTTGTCGGGGGTGTTCTTGGCGGGGTGGTGTCGGGCAAGGTGTTGATCGCTGTGTTTGCTGTTGTTGCTCTCATGGTCGCGTTGGACATGATCTTTCGCAGAACCACTAACAACGACACGCCGCGCAGCTTTGCCAAGCCGGTCTGGGGGGGCTTGGGTGTGATTGCCGGTGCGATTTCTGCGATGATGGGCATCGGCGGGGGCACTGTGTGTGTGCCGCTGCTGAATTTCCTTGGCTACGACATTCGCAAAGCTGTGGGTACATCCGCCGCTATTGGGTTTCTGATCGGCGTGCCCGGCGCATTGATTTATGCCGCAACTGGGTTGGGGGCTGAAGGCCTACCGCCATTTTCTCTGGGTTATGTTAATCTTCTTTGTGCGGCGGTGATTATCCCGCTGAGCACCAGTTTTGCACGTGTCGGTGTCAAAATTGCTCATACTATTCCACGCCGCGCGTTACGTCTGTGCTTTGGCCTGTTCCTGTCGATCACCTCGGCGCGGATGTTTTGGGATTTATTGGCGGGGTAAGCGTCAAGTCTTTTACATCTAAACGAAAAACGCCGCCCTGATCAGGGATCAGGACGGCGAAAAATCATTTTGCGACAGCGCAAACTTATCCGGCGATAGATGCCTGATAGATGCTTTCGATGGCATCTGCGATCTTGGCGTTGAATTCGTCATCGCTTTGCTGCGCGCTCAGGCCTTCGGTGAGGGCGCGAGAGAAGGACGCGATCATGCCGGAGTTGTGTGCCAGCTTTTCGTTGGCCTCATCACGGCTGTAGCCCCCAGACAGAGCCACAACACGCAGAACACGTGGGTGATCCACGAGTGATTTATACTGATTGGCATTGTTCGGGATGGTTAGTTTCAACATAACATCCTGATCATCGTTCAGCTGATCCAATTGCGCGGCGATTTCATCACGCAGGATGTCCTCGGCCTCGGCCTTGTCAGCAATAGAGATCGTGACCTCTGGCTCGATGATCGGCACCAGACCTTTGGCGATGATTTGTTTACCCACTTCAAACTGTTGAGCAACATTTTCACGGATACCATCTGCATTGGCCGCATCCACGACAGAGCGCATCTTGGTGCCGAAAATACCGTTTTCCACAGCGCGATCCAGCAAGGCATCCAGATCAGGCATGGGTTTCATCAAGCGCACGCCATTGGCTTCATCGGCCAGACCTTTGTCAACCTTCAGGAACGGCACAACGCCGCGCTCTTCCCAGATATAGCTTGCGGCAGGTTTACCTTCGATCTGACGATCCATGGTCATTTCAAACAGGATCGCGCCAACAACCTTGTCGCCGGTAAATGCAGGTGCCTGTGCAATGCGTGACCGCATGGCGTGGATCAGATCATACATTTCAGATTCGCCGTTATAGGCGTCTTCCTGAATGCCATAGAGGCCCAGCGCCTTGGGGGTCGAGCCGCCCGATTGGTCCAGAGCTGCGATAAAACCCTGACCGGCCTTGATGAGATCTTGTTGCGCCTGTTTTGACATGTGCATCCGCCTTGGAAAACTGGTGTGACTACTTGGACCCGCTTTTATGGCAGGGCATGACTATCTGCAATCCTGATACCGCTAACGCCATGCGCGACACGGAAATCAGAGTGAAAAGGGGCGATAATGCGCCCCTTGGGTTTATTGATCCAGCGCCGCTACGCCGGGCAGCTCTTTGCCTTCCATCCATTCAAGGAAAGCCCCACCTGCCGTAGAGATATAGGTGAAATCATTCGCAGCACCAGAGGCGTTGAGTGCGGCAACCGTGTCACCGCCCCCTGCAACCGAAATCAACTGACCCGACCGGGTAAGGGCCGCCGCCTTAAGAGCTGCGGCATTGGTGGCCGCGTCAAAAGGTTCGAGCTCGAACGCGCCAAGGGGGCCGTTCCAGATCAGGGTATTGCTGTTTTCCAGAACTTCGGTGATGCGTGCCACACTGTCAGGGCCTGCATCTAGGATCATGCCGTCATCAGGACATTGATCGGCGGGCAAGGTGTCGTGATCCGCATGGGATTCAAATTTCTTGGCCACCACGATGTCGCTTGGCAAAATAATGGAGCAGCCTGTTTTTTCGGCTTTTTCCAGAATCTCGGCGGCCGTGTCTTTCATGATGCGCTCGGCCAGCGAAATGCCCACGTCGATGCCCTTGGCCACAAGGAATGTATTGGCCATGCCACCACCAATGATCAGATTGTCCACTTTGTCGACCAGATTGCCCAAAAGTTCGAGCTTGGTAGAGACCTTGGCCCCACCAACCACTGCCGTCACAGGGCGTTTGGGTGCGCCAAGCGCGCTTTCAAGGGCTTCCAACTCGGCTTGCATCAAGCGGCCAGCACATGCGGGCAACAGACGCGCCAATGCCTCGGTAGAACTGTGCGCGCGGTGGGCTGCTGAAAATGCGTCGTTGCAATAAACATCACCCAGTTTCGCCATACCTTCCGCCAGTCCAAGATCATTCTTGGTTTCGCCTTTATGAAAGCGGGTGTTTTCCAGCAACAAAACCTGACCATCCTGCAAGGTTTCCGCAGCCAATTCGGCCTCGGTGCCCACACAATCGGCGGCAAACAATACCGGCACCTCAAAGGCGCGTTCCAGGGTTGGGATCAGTTGTTTCAGTGACAGGTTTTCACGGCGTTCCCCGCCGGGTCGACCAAAATGCGCAAGCAGAACAGGTTTGCCCCCTGCCGCCAAAATGTCACGCACCGTGGGAATGATACGCCGGATACGGGTCGAGTCGGTCACAACCCCGTCAACGATCGGCACGTTGATGTCCACACGCACCAAAACGCGTTTGCCCGCAAGATCCATGTCATTCAGTGTTTTCCAAGCCATTTTCGATCACCCTATGCAGAAAACTTTGCGCGTTCATTATAGGAAACTGTCCGCAGGTCAATGCCATGTCTTGGCATTCCGGCCCACCATGATTAGGTTCGCCGCAAACATTTAGACAGGAGCGCCAGATGGCCGAAATAAAAGATCCCGAAAACACGATCCTCATGGAACTTAAGGATGGCACCGTAATCATCGAATTGCTGCCGGATATTGCACCGGGCCATTGCGACCGCATGAAGGAACTTGCGCGTTCGGGGCAGTATGACAACGTAGCCTTTCATCGTGTGATCGACGGCTTCATGGCGCAAACGGGTGATGTCGCCAACGGCAACATGGAAAATGATTTCAATATTCGTGCGGCGGGCACAGGTGGCTCTGATTTGCCAAATCTCAAGGCCGAGTTCAGCCGCATTCCGCATGACCGTGGCTCCATTGGTGCTGCGCGTTCGCAAAACCCTGACAGCGCCAACAGTCAGTTCTTTATCAACTTTAAGGACAACTCGTTCCTGAACGGCCAATACACTGTTTATGGTCGCGTGATCAATGGTATGGAACATGTTGACGCCATCACACGGGGCGAACCACCAGCGAGTCCTGATCGCATGATCTCTGTTAAGGTGGCAGCTGATGTCGATGCGTAAGCTCGCAGCCGCCTTTGCACTGATGGCCAGCCCTGCGCTGGCCACCGGTCTTCAGATTGAGGTCGAAGGCGAAGGCGCCAACGGCACCATCACGATTGACCTGCTGGAAGATGTGGCACCTGCGCATGTGGCACAGATCACCGCCTTGGCGGCAGAGGGTGCATATGACAACGTGGTCTTTCACCGCGTGATCGAAGGATTCATGGCGCAAACGGGCGACGTGCAACATGGCAAACTGGGTGAAGACCTGCGTTATGCTGGACGTGGCGGGTCAGATCTGCCTGATCTGAAAGCTGAATTTTCTGACGTGCCGTTTGATCGTGGTGTTATCGGGATGGCGCGTTCTCAAAGCCCGGACAGCGCCAACAGCCAATTTTTTATCATGTTTGCGCCCGGCCATTTCTTGAACGGTCAATATACTGTTGTAGGGCAAGTAACCGATGGCATGGACGTCGTTGACGCCATCAAGCGCGGCAAAGGACAGAATGGATCTGTCATTGGCCAGCCTGACCTTATGAAATCGGTCACTGTGATCGAATAAGTAAATGCAGCGTGAGGGCTGTGTCGGCCCTCATGCGTTTTGGCATTTAATACGTTTTCGACAAAAGTATTGTTCGAAAGTTCGCATCACCCCATCGAAAATTTTGTACAACATTCTTAGTCGTAGGACATTTTGTGGGCTTGCTCCTAAACATGTGGCAAAAATGCCTTATATGTGATGTCCTTACGCAAAAGGATGTCTAAGAGGCATCTAAACACAACGCGATACCTGTCCTGAGGGAATTTATGGAAAAAAGTCTTTTTGCGTTCATTTGGAAATACTCCAAACGAGACCAGTTGATCCTGCTTGCGGTCACGTTGCTGACGTTTCCGTTACTGTATGCGACGTTGGAATTGCCCAAGCGGATCATCAACGATGCGATAGGCAGTGAGGCCCCGATGGTCGATCTGTTCGGTATGGCGCTCACGCAAGTGCAATTTTTGATGCTGTTGTGTTTTGGTTTTCTACTGAGTGTGATTTTTCACGGCGTCGTAAAGATGCGCTTGAACACGATGAAAGGCATTCTGGCCGAACGCATGTTGCGCCGATTCAGATTCCAGCTGATCACACGGATGCACCGCTTTCCGCAGTCCTATTTCCGCAAAACCTCGCAAGGGGAGCTGGTGTCGATGGTCACATCCGAGGCCGAACCTATGGGTGGCCTAATGGGCGATGCGATCAGTCAACCAGTGTTTCAAGCCGGACAAATGATCACCATTCTGGCGTTTTTGTTTGCACAGAGCATATGGTTCGGGCTTGCCTCTGTGGCACTTATCCCGCTTCAGGCATGGCTTATTCCACGTCTTCAGCGACGCATCAATCTGCTGAATAAGGCCCGTATTCAAGAAGTGCGCCATCTGGCCGCTGAAATCGGCGAAAGTGCGGCTGGCGTCAGTGATCTGCGTTTGAATGGTGGGTTACGGTATCGTCTGGCAATGTTTTCTGACCGCTTGGGGCGTCTCTTTACGATCCGTTTCCAGATTTATCAGAAAAAGTTTTTCATGAAGTTTCTCAACAACTTCATCAATCAAATGACGCCGTTCTTCTTTTACTCCGTGGGTGGATATTTGGCGATCAAGGGACAGATTTCAGTTGGTGCCCTTGTCGCGGCATTGGCAGCTTACAAGGATTTATCCTCCCCTTGGAAAGAGCTTTTGACATATTACAATCAGCTGCAGGACATGTCGTTACGCTGGTCTGTGGTGACCGAGAAATTTGCTCGTCGTAAAGATATCGACGAAAGCCTGTTTGAAGGCGTACCAACAGAAGTTCCACGCCTGCAAGGCGATATCGAATTGCGCAATGTATCGGTGAATGACGAAAACGGAAATATGGTGTTGGAGCAAATCAACCTGACCATTCCGAAGGGCGCGCGTGTTGCGGTGAAAACCAAGGATGCGGCATCGGGTACGGCTTTGGCCGAGCTTCTGACACGTGAATTGGTGCCTGCACGAGGTGAGGTGACTGTGGCGGGTTACCCCATGAACAGCCTGCACCAGACAGTTATTGCCGGGCGCATCGGGTATGCCCATTCAAGCCCACATCTCTTTGGAGGCACGTTGGGTGAAAACCTGATGATGCCATTCATGCATTTGCCCGAGAATGGCTCTGCTGTTTCCGCCAAAGATAGAGTGCAACTGGATGAAGCACTGAAAACTGGCAACTCCACGGACTTGCTGGATATGCCATGGATCGATCCAGCTGTGGCTGGATTCAGCACCGAAGACGACATTCAGGAATGGTGGTTTCGCCTGGTCGAGGCGATGGGCATCGACGATTTTATGGTACGCCGCACCTTACGGTCAGTTCTGTGCAACGAGATGCATGACGAGCTCAAGGCTGAAATTGTACGTCTGCGCCCAGTGATTGTCGAACGCCTGAAAGAGGCTGGCGTCTGTGATGTGATCTATCGCTATGATGCGGACCGGTTTAATCCGGTGACACCCTTGGGCAGTAACCTACTATATGCGATGCCAGTGCGTCCTTTGCAGCAGCGCACTTTGGCTAAAGATTCCAACTTTGTACGCCTCTTGCAATCTGAGGGCCTTGCGCAGGAAATTACGGATATTGCTGTCAATGTGATCGATGGTTTGAATGCAACTTTCGGCATGGATGGCACGGATCATCCTTTGTTCCGTATGTTGAACATGGATGAAGAACTATATGTTCAGCTGACAAAACTGGCGGAAAAGCTACGCGAGCAGGGTGCGGATGCGCTGAGCGAAGATGAAGCTGGCTTGTTGATGACCGTTCCTTTTGCGTTTTCTGCTGAACAAATTGGTCCAGCCTTCAAAGAAGAATTCAAAGAACGCGTGCTGGAGATCAGGCGCACCAGATCTGATCATCTTATTTCGCAAATGGATGGTTTGTTTGAACGTCTGGATGAAGAAAAATACATCCCGATTATGACCGTGTTGGGGAATGCGATCTTTGGGCGGGTGTCCGGTATGGCAGGTGGCCGCGAAGACCAGGTTGTGGATGTTGTGGTCGATGTCCTGAGTGAACACGGTTTACGGCGCAAGCTGGCGCAATGTATTTATGATTTGGAAACGGATCAGGGTGGCGTGAATATTCCTGCAGTGTTCCGGGAACGCGCCGCCTTTAGCCGTGCCGGGATTAAGCGCCCGGATATTTTGATCCTGCAAAACGCCTTAGCAAGCCACAGCGCCGAAGCCCGCAGCCGCACGCGCGAACGGCTTGGGGATTTGTTGCCGGGAGCGACTAAAATCTACATTGAGAGCCATTTTAATGCGCCTGAATCTTATGACATGTTCATCGAGATCAAAAATGGGCGGATTGATGGTATCGAGGGTGTTGATGACGGTGAAGATAACCTTGCGCGTCAAGACCTGAACAAGAAAATGAAGGCGCTGAGCCAAGCAGAAATTTTCGCAAATATTCCGCGTAAACAACAGCGCTTACTGGCGTTTAGTTCGCAATGGTACAAAGTGGAAAAGGGCCAGAACATCTATAACAAGGGCGACCCACCCGATGCGGCCTATCTGTGCGTTAAGGGGTTGGCCGGACTGTTTTTTTCCGAAACAGAGATGCAATCTCGACTGATTTCAGAGGTCACACCAGGACGCTTGATTGGGGATCTGGCAGTTATTTTAAACCAACCCCGACGGGTCAATCTGACAGCACTAGAGGATTCTGTTTTGCTGCGGATTGGTGCGCGGGAATTGCGCGCGGTGATCAAAAATGATGCCACCGTGGCGTTCAATCTTCTGCAAACAGTTGCTGGGCATCTTGAAGGCGCTGCAGACAGAATTCGCGAAATTGCAGTTGAACAAGCCAACGGTCAGACGACAGATCAATAAATCAGATGATGTGCCCTGCTGGAATTCAGGGCGCATTTTTCTTGACTCCATTATGTATAGACATAATATCAATAAGTGTATTCACGTAATTGGATCACTCATGCTTTATACAAACACTCAAATTGCGACAATGGATGCGGATGGGACTTATGGTTTGATCCGTGATGGAGCGCTGGTGGTGCAGGATGCCAAGGTCGCTTGGGTCGGCGCGCGCACGGATTTACCCGCTAAGTTTCGCGATGAAGCGACCGAAGATTTGGGGGGACGGTTGATCACACCCGCCTTGATTGATTGTCACACACATATCGTTTTTGGGGGCAATCGCGCCAAAGAGTTTGAGATGCGTTTGAACGGGGCCTCTTATGAAGAGGTGGCGCGGGCAGGCGGCGGCATCGTGTCCACTGTTACGGCCACGCGTGCGGCGGATTTTGACAGCTTGTTGAGCGAAGCATTACGCCGGGTTGACGTAATGATTGCCGAAGGTGTTGCAGTGATCGAGATCAAATCAGGCTATGGGCTTGATATAGAAAATGAGCTCAAGATGTTGCGCGTCGCGCGTGCCATTCCTGAGCGTCGGTCTGTATGTGTTGTCACCAGCTATCTTGCGGCCCATGCGGTCCCTGTTGGGGCAGTGGCTGACAAATATATTGATGACGTGGTGCTGCCCGGATTGCGTGCGGCCCACGCCGAAGGGTTGGTGGATGCGGTGGATGGATTTTGCGAAGGCATTGCCTTTAACCCGGACCAGATCCGCCGTGTATTTGATTTGGCGCGTGATTTGGGACTGCCTGTTAAATTGCATGCGGAACAACTGTGCCACCTTGGTGGCACCAAATTGGCGGCAGAATATGGGGCGATTTCGGCGGATCATGTGGAATATGCCACAGATGCGGATGTGCAGGCTTTGGCGGCGTCCAATACAACAGCCGTGATTTTGCCGGGTGCGTTTTATACCATCCGTGAAACCCAAATGCCCCCGATTGAGAGTTTTCGCAAACATGGCGTGCCCATGGCACTTGCGACGGATTGCAACCCAGGGTCTTCGCCGATGGCCTCTCTTTTGTTGACGATGAATATGGGGTGCACTTTGTTTCGTATGACACCGCAAGAAGCGCTTGCCGGGGTGACATGCAATGCCGCGCGCGCCTTGGGACTGACAGATTGCGGGGTGATCCGCGCGGGTTTGCGCGCCAATCTGGCAATCTGGGACGTTCAAGAGCCAGCTGAGCTTGCCTATCGCATCGGATGGAACCCACTTTATAAACGTATTTTCGGAGATCAGCCATGAGCGTCATCCTGACACCCGGCACGGCAACGTTGCAGGATTTATCTGACGTGTGGCGCAACAAGCGCGCTGTGCGTCTGCATGAAAGCGCGTGGCCAGGTATTCAAGCCGCTGCTGGCCTTGTGGCGCAAGCGGCCCAAGGGGGCGATGCGATTTATGGCGTTAATACTGGGTTCGGAAAGTTAGCCAGCGTCAAAATCGCCGCTGAGGACACCGCCACTTTGCAACGCAATCTGATCCTCAGCCATTGTTGTGGGGTGGGGGCTCCGCTTGAGATCGAAACAACCCGTTTGATGATGGTTCTGAAGCTGCTGTCTCTGGGGCGTGGGGCCTCTGGTGTGGCGATGACAACGGTGCGTTTGATCGAGGATATGTTGGCCAACAACGTCACACCTTTGGTCCCCGAGCAAGGGTCGGTTGGGGCATCGGGGGACCTGGCGCCACTGGCACATATGGCCGCGACGATGCTGGGTGAGGGAGAGGCGTTTTTTAATAATACTCGAATGTCCTCTGCTCAAGCGCTTGAAAAGGCGGGGCTAAATCCGATTGTTTTGGGTGCCAAGGAAGGGCTCGCGCTGATCAATGGTACGCAATTTTCAACGGCTTGCGCGTTGACCGGATTGTTTGACGCATGGCGCAATGCGGCCGGGGCAGTGGTGTCGGCGGCTATGTCAACAGACGCGATCATGGGGTCCACGGCACCACTTGTGGATGAAATCCATACCCTGCGTGGACATGCAGGTCAAATTGCAGCGGCCCGCGCCCAACGGACACTGATGGATGGGTCAGAAATTCGCGAAAGTCATCGTGACGGTGACACCCGCGTGCAAGATCCATATTGCATTCGTTGCCAGCCGCAGGTGACTGGGGCTGCGATGGATTTGTTGCATTTCGCGGGCCGCACGCTGGAGATTGAGGCAAATGCAGTCACCGACAACCCTCTTGTGTTGGTGAACGAAGGGCGCATTGTTTCGGGTGGTAATTTCCATGCTGAACCCGTGGGGTTTGCTGCTGATCAAATCGCCGTTGCCCTGTCAGAAATTGGGGCTATCGCGCAGCGGCGTGTGGCCTTGATGGTGGACCCCACGCTTAGCTTTGATCTGCCGCCCTTTCTGACACCTAATCCGGGTTTGAATTCCGGCTTGATGATTGCGGAGGTAACAACCGCCGCTTTGATGAGCGAGAACAAGCATTTAGCGAACCCGTGTACAACTGACAGCACCCCAACATCCGCCAATCAAGAGGACCATGTCAGCATGGCAGCCCATGCCGCGCGGCGTCTGAAGCGAATGAATGCTAACCTAAACGTCATTCTGGGCGTCGAGATGATGTGCGCAATGCAAGGGGTTGAATATCGCGCGCCTTTGAAAACCAGTCCCAAATTGCAGGACATCATTGCCAAAGCCCGTCAATCCGTGCCCGCATTGGCCGAAGATCGCTTTCTGGCAGGTGACATTCAGGCGGCAGCGGATTTGGTGAGTTCTGGTGATTTGTTGAAAATAGCAGAACTGCCTGAGGAAGTGACTGGGGGCGTTGCATGACGCCAGTAACTGTAACGCAAGGCAATAGCTCTGTTGTATTGGGGTTTCCCCATTGCGGCACCTATGTGCCTGCAGATGTCTGGAACAACCTGAATGAAACGGGCAGGGCGCTGTCAGACACAGATTGGCATGTGGATCATCTGTACGATGGTGTCATGGACGGCCTTACCACAGTGCGCGCCAACTTTCATCGCTATGTAATAGATGCCAATCGCGACCCTTCTGGCGACAGCCTGTATCCGGGCCAGAACACCACGACGTTGGTGCCTTTGACCGATTTTGACGGGCTGCCAATTTGGTCAAAAGAGCCAGATGCAATAGAAATTGCAGCACGGCGTGAAACCGTTCATGCCCCATATCACGCGGCCCTTCAGGCAGAACTTGATCGGGTGCGTTCTATCCATGGCTTTGTCATTCTGTATGACTGCCATTCGATCCGTTCACGGATTCCATTTCTATTTGATGGTGTGCTGCCGGATTTTAATGTTGGCACCAATTTAGGCATAACTTGCGCACCCGAGATTGAGGCGCGCGCAGTTGCGGTATGTGAAGCGGCGAAAGGGTATCGATCCGTGCTGAACGGACGTTTTCGTGGGGGCTGGACAACACGTCATTATGGGCAACCGCATCAAGGTCAGCACGCCATTCAAATGGAACTCGCACAATCTGCCTATTTGACGTGTGAGCATGCTCCGTGGACCTATGATACCCAAAAGGCAGAGGCATTGCGTGCCCATCTGGCCAAGATTTTAACGCGATTGGCAGGGTGGACACCATGATCTGCAACCGCGTTTTCTTTGACACTTTGTTTGACCGCTGCGTAGACCGATCTGCGCACGCAATCATCCCCTGTTCCCCAAGGAGTGAGCCATGACCAACCCACGCCATAACCTGCGCGACATTTTTCCACCTACGGGCACGGAAATCACCGCCAAAAGCTGGCTGACAGAGGCGCCAATGCGGATGTTGATGAACAATCTGCATCCCGATGTGGCCGAAAACCCGCATGAATTGGTGGTGTACGGCGGCATTGGCCGGGCGGCGCGCACTTGGGAAGATTTTGATCGCATCGTGGCGGGTCTGAAAGATTTGGAAGAGGATGAAACTCTACTGGTGCAATCGGGCAAACCTGTGGGAATTTTCAAAACCCACAAGGATGCGCCGCGCGTGTTGATCGCCAACTCAAATCTCGTGCCGCATTGGGCCACTTGGGACCATTTCAATGAACTCGATAAAAAGGGTTTGATGATGTACGGCCAGATGACGGCCGGGTCGTGGATTTACATCGGCACGCAGGGCATCGTTCAGGGAACCTATGAAACCTTTGTCGAAGCGGGGCGACAGCATTACAATGGCAGTCTGACGGGCAAATGGATTCTGACCGGGGGCCTTGGCGGCATGGGTGGAGCCCAACCGTTGGCTGCCGTGTTTGCCGGGGCGTCCTGTTTGGCGGTGGAATGCAACCCTGACAGCATCGATTTCCGTTTGCGCACCAAATATCTGGATGAAAAGGCCGAAACGCTGGATGAGGCGTTAGAGATGATCGAGCGATGGAGCGCGGCAGGAGAGGCAAAATCTGTCGGCCTGCTTGGCAATGCTGCGGATGTTTTTCCTGAATTGGTGCGTCGTGGTGTGCGTCCGGACATCGTAACTGATCAAACTAGCGCGCATGATCCGATCAACGGGTATCTGCCGCAGGGTTGGAGCATGGCGCAATGGAAAGAAAAACGCGAAAGCGCGCCCAAAGAGGTGGAAAAAGCCGCGCGAGCCAGCATGAAAGTGCAGGTCAAGGCGATGTGCGAATTCCATGATATGGGCATTCCGACTGTGGATTATGGAAATAACATCAGGCAGATGGCGCTGGAAGAAGGGTTGGAGAACGCTTTTGATTTTCCCGGGTTTGTCCCGGCCTATATCCGCCCGCTGTTTTGCAAAGGGATTGGCCCGTTTCGGTGGTGCGCTTTGTCAGGTGATCCAGAAGACATCCGCAAGACAGATGCAAAAATGAAAGAACTGTTCCCCGAAAACGCGCATTTGCATCGCTGGCTGGATATGGCGCAGGAGCGAATTGCGTTTCAGGGCTTGCCTGCACGCATTTGTTGGATTGGTTTGGGGGATCGTCATCGCGCGGGACTTGCGTTCAATGAAATGGTGCGCACGGGTGAATTGTCGGCCCCGGTGGTGATTGGCCGGGATCATCTGGATTCAGGCTCTGTCGCGTCCCCCAACCGCGAAACTGAATCCATGAAAGACGGAAGTGACGCTGTGTCTGACTGGCCTTTGCTGAACGCCTTGCTGAACACGGCGTCAGGTGCAACTTGGGTGTCACTGCACCATGGCGGTGGCGTTGGAATGGGGTTCAGTCAGCATTCAGGCATCGTTATTTGCTGCGATGGTACCGAAGACGCGGATCGACGCCTTGAACGCGTGCTTTGGAATGATCCGGCCACGGGTGTCATGCGCCATGCCGATGCTGGATATGACATTGCACTTGATTGCGCCAAAGATCATGGACTGCGCCTGCCAGGTATTTTGGGAAACTGAATAAGCGCCTGACAGCGCGGTTTTACTTGCTCTTATCACGGTCATGTCGGAATACTCTGGCATGGCTTTACGGTTCACATTACGTCAGTTGGAATATTTCGTCGCAGTGGGCGAAGAGGGCAGTATTGCGCTCGCCTCAGAACGGGTAAATGTGTCATCCCCTTCGATCTCCATAGCTCTGTCGCGGCTTGAGGCCGAATTTGGCCTAACCTTGTTCCTGCGCCGCCACGCTCATGGTCTGGCACTGACGCAAGCAGGACAGCAATTTATGATACAGGCCAAACAGTTGCTGCGTGACGCAGAGGGGCTTGGCTATCTTGCTGGGGATATTTCCAACAACGTGCAAGGGCCGTTGTCGGTGGGATGTCTTTTGACTTTTGCACAACTTGTTGTGCCCGGTTTGCGCCGCCAGTTCGAAAGCCGCTATCCCGATGTCACTTTGCGCCAACGCGAGCTGCATCAATCCGAAATTTACACCCAGCTGCGCCGCGCAGAAATTGATGTGGCCCTGACGTATGATCTTGATATACCACAAGGAATTGAATTTCTGCCATTGCTGGAATTACCCCCATATATCATGGTGGGACAGGATCATCCGTTGGCGCATCTTTCGCAGGTAAGGGTGGACCAGTTGCAAGATCATCCAATGGTATTGCTGGATTTGCCTCTTAGCCGGGATTATTTTCTGTCCTTTTTCAGTGACATCGGGCTGGTGCCGAAAATAGCAGAACGCACGCGGGATATGGCGGTTGTACGTTCATTGGTGGCCAATGGGTTTGGCTATGGCATCGCAGCGGCTGGACCCGAAAGCGATAAGGCACCAGATGGTCGACCCTTGCGGTTTATCCCCCTGACAGGAAAGGTGCGCCCGATGAAATTGGGTATTGCGATGATGGAAGGGGCAGCAACTGCGCTGACGATCAGCGCCTTTATCGCGCATTGCCGCGACCATGTGACTGCCGAAAAGATGCCGGGCCTGATATTGCGCCCAACCAGTACACCATAAAAAACGCGCGCCATCATCTGGCGCGCGCTCGTTACTCTTCCCCAAGAGTAGTCCGCTTAGTGGCGGATCAGCAATTCTGCTTCGTGGCGTTTCAGCGACCGGCGGGCGGCGGAATATTGATCCAACCCTTCGGTTTGCGCCAGTTCTGGGAACAAGTGCAGAATTTCGGTGCGCTGACCGGTTTCCAGACCATTCATAGAATAATCACCAGGCTGGAAGCTTTCGGACCATGCACCGTTTGCCAGCACAACTTCATGTGTTTCAAACAGGATGTGGATGTAGGTGGTCGATGGCACCATCGCGCGTGTCACACCAGCCTTACCCACAAGGTGTTTGGCTGCCACAAGAGTTTCGCTTTCGTCAAACAACAGCGAAGTCATCTCATTGGCCATCAGCATACGGTGGTTCGGTGACACCATGATGTCACGATCCGGCATGTTGTTGCCAAGAGAGCCAGCTTTGATTGTCACCGGGCGCAATTCGGGATGCGCATGCAACATCATAGGATCAACTGATTTGTGGCCGATCCATGCGATTTTGCGCAACCCGTTGTCACGGGTAATAACAGTGTCGCCCACTTTCAGGCTTTCGACAGGGCGTTCGCCCATTGCTGTCGCGACCATTGTGCCGGGTGTAAAGCAGATGCAGGCATCCGGATCACTTGGCTCGACAACCTGAATGGTTTCGATCTCGTTGAAATTGACGGTTGTTCCATCCGCCAATACGGCTGTGCCCGTTTCAGATCCAAGCGCGCCCAGATCAAAATCATCACCGGGTGTTCCGTTCAAAACGGTGCCATTGTCCAGCGTAATGGTGACTTCGCCGCCAATACGCAGAACGTCAATGTCATCATCCGATGCAGGTGAGGCGCCTTGGGCAAAGCCAAAGAGTTCTGCGCTTGCATCGCCTTCTACGGTGTTGGTGTCGCCACCGGTTGCTTCGATGTGAAACACATCGCTGCCTTCACCGCCAAACAATGAATCGTCACCGTCGCCTGCACACAATGTGTCATCGCCGTCGCCGCCGCCCATGTTGTCGTTACCATCACCGCCGATAACGACATCATCCCCATTGTCACCAAAGAGGTTGTCGTCACCTTCGTCGCCGTAGATTTTGTCGTTGTCATCCAGGCCCTTGATGATGTCATCGCCTTCGCCGCCGTGCAGCTCGTCGTTGCCTTCATCACCGCGAATATAGTCAGCCCCGTCACCACCAAAGACAGTGTCATCGGCCAAGCCTGAACTGATCGCGTCATTACCTGCGCCACCCTCAACAATGTCTTCATTTCCGGTTGGGCCATTTCCGCTCACTCCGCTATCGATCAGGTCATTTTCCAGATCGCCAACAAAGCTCGCATCAATAATATCATTTCCGGCGGAACCGGTTACTGTACCATTAGGCATTTTCATATCCCCCCTGGGGTTAACCTGAGACCTGAAAAACAGGCCCTAAACATTTCCGAATCCGCCACAAACGTGGCGGTGCCCCCGGATACTTTTTACGCACCGCAACAACGCGGCTTACACAGGCTGTCTTGACAGGGGCGCTAACCGAAAAAACAACATCAACCAGAATTGGCAGCTGGCAGTTCCCCGGCAGTTGGGGAGGTTGCTTTTGGCAGACACGACACGCGCCTTTTTCTCTCAAGACCCGACGGTTTTGTTTCCGTCTGGCCACTCACTTACTGCAACAGTCATACGATGAAGGGCTTTAAATTCAAAGTGTTCTAAAAGTGAACATGTCGAAAATGTGGCTATCTCTTGCCTGTATTTGGGCTGAATGATGGGGGAAATGTGTAGCTTTTGTTTCCATAAAAGAAACAATGTGAATGGCGAAATTTTTGAAATTGAAGGTGAATTGGATTGAGAATGTTTTATATAGTTGAATTTGTTTATAAATTTATGGAAATTTGAGCGAATTATCTTCACATGGTTAATTGGTGGTTTCCTTACTGGAAACAAGTTTACCAAAATGTGAGATAAATGAGGCAGGAGTGATTTTTGATACAGATCACAAATAAGGCTGTTTTCTGTCGCCTCTTAATTGGGGCGAAATGTGGGCACTGTTCCTGAATCAAGAACAAATGCCCACGGTCAGTCGAATCGGGATGTAAGGAATCAATCTTCAATCTGGGGGTGTTAAGGCCATAAAAAACCACGTAGCAAGAGGGGGCAGCGTGATTGAATCTGGATTTGATAGGGGATCAATTCCTGTATCGCAGAAAGATGTTATTCGGCGGTTTGTGCATTGAATGTGAACAACTTTTCACCGTTCAAGCGATACCCATCAATCAAGGTCGCGGCGCGCTCACTGAGCAACCAGTTTTGCAGAGAGCTCGCGAGGTCATTTTTGACGTGCGGATGGCGCGCAGGATCAATCGCGATAAAGGCGTATTGATTGAACAAAATCGGATCGCCTGCAAACAAAAGCTGCAGCGTGCCTTTGTTGCCGAATTTCAACCAACTGGCACGATCCGCCATGATATAGGCATTCATGCCTGAAGCCGTGTTCAGGGATGCCCCCATTCCGGCCCCAACAGCGCGATACCATTGAGGATCAAACGCAGCGGCGTCTAGGTCTGCACTTTGCCACAACGATAGCTCTTTTTTGTGGGTGCCACTGTCATCGCCACGGCTGACAAATGCCGCGCCTTTGGAATGGATGGATTGTAAAGCCTGTGCCGCGGTGGGGGCCTGTTTGACATCTGCAGGATCGTTCACCGGGCCGATCAGCACAAAATCATTGTACATGAATGGGATACGCTTGATGCCATACCCTTCGGTGACGAATTTTTCTTCGGCGGATTTTGCATGCACCAAAATGGCATCAACGTCCCCCGCACGGCCCAAACGCAATGCTTGACCAGTGCCCACAACAACAAGCTGCACATCCAAATCAAGATCTTGCTTGATTTCCGGCAACAGGATATCCGCAAGACCAGAGTTTTCAAACGATGTCGTAACGGCCATTGTCATGCTGTCGGCAAGCGCCGAAGTTGCCATGATTGCCCCAATAACTGTGGCCGCTAAGGATTTGATTTTCATTCCAGAATATCTCCTTTCAGGAACATGCGCGCGTCCTTGGTCGTGGGGATTGGGAAGAAATCGGAGGCAACGGACGCCTCGACGATTTTTCCGTGATGCAGGAATAGAATATCATCGGCCAAACGTCGTGCCTGACCCATGTCATGAGTCGACATAACGATCCGTGTGCCACTGTCACGGGCGGCAACCAGAATGGTTTCGATCTCGCGTATGGCGCGGCCATCAAGGCTGGCGCAAGGCTCATCGAGAAACAGCACCTCAGGGGACGTGATCAATGCGCGGGCCAATGCCATTTTCTGACGTTCACCGCCCGAAAGACTATTGGCGCGCTGGTTTTTATGGTCACCAAGACCCACACGATCTGCCCAAATAGCGGCCTCTTTGCGCGCATCGGCGCGGGCTGTGCCATGCACAATCAACGGATATGCAATGCAATCCGTCACGCTGCGCCGCATAAGGATCGGGCTTTGGAAAACAAAGCTTTGGCGTTTGTAGGTTTTTGTGCGGGGCAGAGCCCATCTGACATTGCCCTGGGCTGGGCGGTCCAATCCATGAAGTAGACGCAAAAGGGTGGATTTTCCTGCGCCATTGGGACCAATCACAATGGTCACGCCACCCGCATCCAATGTCAGGTCCACTGGGCCAAGCAGGGTGCGCCCGGCCTTTTGTACTGTGGCAGCAGTGACTGTTAGGGGCAGAATGCTCATCACCAGCGCCCCCGCGTTTCTGTTTGGGACAGTGTGTGAATAAGAATGTTCACGATGATCGCCAGCGCAATCAGGATGAAGCCAAGCGCGAGTGCGAGTGCGAAATCCCCTTTGGAGGTCTCCAATGCGATGGCTGTGGTCAACACGCGGGTGACATGGTCGATATTGCCACCAACGATCAGGATTGCACCAACCTCGCCAATGGCGCGACCAAACCCGGCCAAAGTAGAGGTCAGCAACGCGCGCCGCCCATCCCACAACAAGGTGGCGATGCGCTGGCGGCGGGTGGTTGAGATGGATATCAACAGATCATGATATTCGGCCCACAGATCGCGCAATGCTTGATGCGCAATCGAGGCAATCAGCGGCGTGATGATGATACATTGCGCGATAATCATCGCCGTGGGTGTAAACAAAAGCCCCAGAACACCAAACGGTCCAGAGCGTGACAGCATCAGATAAACGATCAATCCAACCACCACTGGTGGCAGTCCCATCAGCGCATTCAATAAGGCGATGACATATCGGCGAAAGCGAAAGCGATTGACTGCAAGCCATGCGCCCAGTGGCAGTCCAATCAGCGAAGCAATGGCAACAGCGGTGAGCGTGACATGCAATGAGCGCAGAATGATTTCAACAAGATCGCCATCCAGCGTCAGGATCAGATGCCCTGCTGCAATAAGACCTTGGAGAATGTCATTCATGATACTGGTCTGTTCCGCCTGATATTGGGATCACTATAGGGCCAAGATACATATGAGGAGAGGGGCCATTTGCGGCATATGCATTGCTTAATCCGAATATTATCTCAAATACTGACCGTGGTGGTGCAATAAGAGCCTTGGGCATGCACAAGAGGGCGCCCCTCGTTTGAGAGGACATTTAGCACGTGACCTAGAAGAATTGTGTGGTCTCCGCCATCGATTTGGCTGTGTGTCTTGCAGTCAAACCGGGTGAGACAATTTGCAAAAACGGGTGTGCCCTCAGGGGTGGTTGCGCAATCAAGCTCGGAAAAATCTGTGCCAAGGCGTGCAAATCGGGAAGACAGCTCTGTTTGGTCATCGCGCAGGATGTGCACAGCAAAATGCGTCGCAGAGACGAAGAAATCCCGACGCTTGGAGGTGTTTGAGACGGCCCATAAGATCAGGGGAGGTTCAAGCGAGACAGAGGAAAACGAATTGGCGGTCATGCCAATGGGACCATCGACCGTTTGCGCGGTAATCACGGTGACGCCAGAAGCGAAAGAGCCCAAGGCGGCGCGATAGTCGCGTTGGGTGTCGGACGTAGGGGTGAAGTGCCGTGTCATGGCTGTTTCCGTCGTAATGTCATCCACGCCTGCGCGTTTACGCGATTTTAGTCGGGGCGCAAGTGAAAGCGTGAGAGTTCGACGTTTTCAAAATGTGTGCGCTAAGGCGCACGCGCGACGTCTCGCACAGATTTCTGACGAAATCTTTGCTCGGGATTGGCGCGATACTGCAAAGGGTGAGAACGCTGCTTTTGGGTGTCAAAGTGTTGGGGTTTGTCGCCATAGTGATTTAGTTGAGATCTTCTATGAGGCGGGCATGTTTGCGGGTCTGGGTGATGACATCGGCCAGAGTGGTGTGACCTTGGGACATGAGGATGGGTAAGAGTTTGCATAAGGCTTGCGCTGTCGCATGGGCGTCACCAAGGGCGGTGTGGCGTAGGTTTTCAGGAATGGATATTCCGAGGCGTGCACATAGGGCATCCAATGTATGAACCTCATTGGTGCCATAAACAACTGCCGACAATAGCACCGTATCCAAAATGGGGTGTGTCCATTGCAGCCCGGTGGTTTTTCCGTGTCGGTGCAAAAACGCCATATCAAAGGGGGCATTATGGGCGACGATCACGCTATCGCGGGCGAAATCATGTAGGGTTTGCGCTGCTTGGTCTAATTTGGGCGCCGTGGCGACCATGTCATCGGTGATGCCGTGCACTTTGGTCGAGGTCGTCGGAATCGATCGTTGCGGATTGACCAGAAGGTCGAGTGTTTCAGGCGCGATGAGGCGGCCATTGACCACACGAATTGCGCCGATTTGAACGATGGCATCCTTGTGCGGCAAGAGCCCGGTTGTTTCCGTATCAAGCACTGTGAAATTTAGTTTGATCAGGGCGTGATCGTGCACATTTTGCAGTGGGGTGTTTTCCAGCAGGCCAAAATCAAAGGTAACTGGGCGGGCGGCGGATGGGGGCAGCCGTGAGGTGGCCGCATCAATGATCAGAAGATGCCCATCGCTCCCGAGTGGTCGCAGCCGGGCCGAATAGGAAAAATTGCCGCGTGTGCCAATCAGGGCAAGGGGCGCTTCTGCTGCGGTTTTCTGGGAAATAAGGGCGGTTTCAAGTTGGGTGCGTTCAAAATAATCAAAGATAGAGGCATTTAGGCGCGGGGGGGCGATTTGCGATAAGACCTCGGCGGCTTGGCCATCATAAAGAGAGATTTGATGGGCTGAATTGATCAGAATGGTGGCCACGGGGATTTCTGACAACAATGCGGTCAGACGGTCTTTCTCCTGTTGCAGGTGGGCCGTTTCCTGCGCCACGGCCTGCGCCGCACTGAGGGCGCTGCTTTGCAGATGGGACGAAACTTCAAGTGCGGCAGGGGCAAGATCGCCAAGGTATCGCGCATCTTGGGGGTTAAGGGCGGCATCAGATCCAGCGTGGGTATGTGTCCGCAGACCCGCGGCCAGTCGTTCAATGGGCTTGGCGACGTTTTCATCGAACAACAACCAGATGGCGGCATTCAATGCCAACAAGCCAAACCCAGACGTGATGGCCGCAAACACGTATCCTGATGTGTCCGGGGGCTGTCCACTGCGTTGATAACCTACATAGAGCGACAGGATGGTGATGGCGATACCACTCGCTGTGAGAAAGCTGAAAAACAATAGAATGCGAAGCCTTAGGCCGAGATGGGACAGCATGTCAGAGACCACAGGTGGTTTGAATAATGGGATCGTCGGCGTTTGCACTGACCCATGAAAGGTTCAAAAAGGCGCCTGCATCCGACAGTTGGACCCCGTCAGACAGACTCGCACGTTGATGGGTGGTGCAATCGACAAGACTGGCCAGCCGATTGATAGGGGACCAGCGGCCAAAGAAATAGAGATCAATAAGGCGTTTGTCGGGATGATCCGTATGGGTTTTCAGGGATTGCGCATCCACAGCAACAAAGCGGTCTATGTAAGGGTTGATCAAGGTCCACGGGCGATATGCTGTGCGGTTTTCCACCGTTTGTGCGATGATCAGGCCCTCTGGCAGATCCGCCTTTGTGCGCCCGTACCAGCCGTATTCGCTTGAGATCGTGGTGAAAATCATTGCGGCCCCTGCGGCCACTGGCATCAGCCATCGCGGCAAGCGTCCTTTGACAAGCCGGTTAAGCAGCAACACGGCACCGGCGGCGCCAAAACCTGCAACAAATGTTGCGATCAATTCGAGAAACATCCCGGGTCTCCTGTTTGGGTCAGCGCAGCATCGTGCGCCCATGGCCAATGGCCGATTGCATGGTCTTTACCACAACAAAGGCATCGCGCAGATGACTTCGCTCAAAGTCCGACAGATCAGCAGGGGAAAGGTAGTTGTCTGGTGCTTGGGCGCGTTTGATCTGATCGGCCTGATGGGACAGGCGGGTTTCAGCAATCAGATCATAGGCATCCAACAGATCCGCACCGCCAGAAGTGCTGAGCAAACCAGCATTGCGCGCAGCCTTAAGGCGGGCACGTGTGTTGACGGCTGTCAATTGTCCTTGAAGCGCATAGATGCGGCCCAGATCGACCACGGGCACCACGCCATTGTGTTTTAAATCCAATTGGTTGCGATGTTCTCCAGAGCGAATGGTGGCAAAGCCACGTAACAGGCCCAAGGGCGGCGTATGGGTTAGGGAATTGCCCACCATATGCGCCACAAAGATCGAATTGGAAGAGGCCGCCGCGAGCGTGCTGTCTTGCAAGGTCTCAAACAAAGGCATGTGGCCGCCAATCGGGCGCAGATCAAACATGACAGACGCAAGCATCTGCGCCTCGGGATTGGGGGTGGCAATCCAGTGATCAAAATACGCGCGCCACACGTGCAACGGCTGACACCAGCGTGGGCTTGTCGCCATCATATCACCGGGGCAATAGACATAGCCGCAGGTATTCAGGCCATCACAGACATATTTCGCAAGCGCGTGGAAATACGGCATGTCGGCATCGGTAACGGCATCATCCAATATCAGGCAATTGTCTTGATCTGAAACGCCGGTTTGCTCTTGACGCCCTTGCGATCCACAGGCCAGCCACAGATATGGTACAGGTGGCGTACCCAGGTCTTGTTCTGCCAGCGTCAGCAAACGACGTGTGGCAGTGTCTGCAATATCGGTGATCAGGCGCGTGGTGATTTCATGGCGGTTGCCGCCAGCCACCAGTTGCACCAAAAGCTGGGGAATACGTGCGGTGATCTGCGCCATGTCTTGTGGGCTTTGGGCCGCGGCAATTTCGCTGACCAGCTCGGCTGAGGAAATCGCCTGAAATCGGGTCAGATCAGTTTGGGTGACAATCCCAACAAGGCGGCCTGCCTCTATAATGGGAATATGACCAATCCCGTGTTCCATCATCGCATGCAGAACGTCGGAGCCAATGGCCGAAGGAGGCAGGGTAAAAGGATTTGGGGTCATGATTTGGCTGACGGGTGTGTCTGCACTCAGGCCTTCGGCCAGTATTTTCCCTGCTAAGTCACGTGTGGTCAGGATACCGCTTAAGGTGCCGTCTTTGGTGACGCAAACCGAAGAAATACGGGCATCTCGCATGATCTGTGCGGCGCGTTGCGTACTGTCGGTTGGGGCACAGCATTTCGGGGTAGGGGCCATCAGGGTTTCAACCCGACTGGTGGCCAGGTCATTGCCGCGAGGGCGCGGGCCACGGGAACGATCAAAAAAGCGCCGCGCGCTTTCGTGGGTTTGGATCAAGGAGTGGAATTCTGTCGCGGGGAGCACCAATAGAACCGAATGAGCCTCGGCCCGCGCACTTGTTGCGGCCAAGCCGTCGCGTAACAAACCACGCTCCCCAAAGGAATTGCGCACGCCAAAATGGGACACCACTACATCGTTTTCATCACGCACCTCGATCTGACCATCATGGACGATGAACAATCCCGGCAGTTTTTCGTTCAGGTCGTAAACAGAAAAGAACTTTTCCACCTCCCAGACGTCAAATTTGTCCGCAAGACTGTCCTGGGTGTCCGCAGGCAAAGCGTCATAGGGGTGAACAGACCGGATGAACCGAAGAATTTGATCGTGACTAAGAGGCATTTTATTGGACTTTCTTGAAAAAAATGATCCCGTCCGGCAAGGGCCGGGCGGGATCGCTGCTCAATCAGGTCTTTGAACCAGACAGTGTAGGAGAAAAGGATACCTGTATCTGTGCATTCTCTTCCCCAATTTCTGCCTTAGTGGTCCTGTGCGATACCTGCCCCACGGGGAACACGTACGCTTTCCACAAGATCTTTGATTTCTTGTGGGGTTTCCTTGGTCATGCTGGACACGATGTAGGCAACGGTAAAGTTGATCATCGCACCAATGGCACCAAAGGATGTGGATTTGATCGTACCCAACAATGGATCTGCGTCAGTAAAGCTGTTGGTGTCAGGGATAAAGAACCAACCTTTGTGCAAGAAGATGTAGAGCAATGTCACACCCAGACCTGCCAGCATACCGGCCACGGCACCTGTGTTGTTGATCTTGGTCGAGAAGATGCCCATCATCAACGCCGGGAAGATCGATGCCGCCGCAAGACCAAAGGCCAAGGCCACAGTTTGTGCTGCAAATCCCGGAGGGTTGAGGCCCAGATAGGTCGCCACTGCAATCGCCACAGCCATGGCAATACGTGCCGACATCAGCTCGCCTTTTTCCGAGATATTGGGGTTGAGTGATCCTTTGATCAAATCATGCGAAACTGCCGAAGAAATTGCCAGCAAAAGACCAGCTGCCGTCGACAATGCTGCCGCAAGACCACCTGCGGCCACCAAACCAATAACCCAACTTGGCAAGTTGGCAATTTCTGGGTTGGCCAGTACAAGGATGTCACGGTTAAAGTTGGTCAGCTCATTGCCTTCCCAGCCTTTTTCAGCCGCGATGGCCTGAAGATCAGTGTTCTTGTCGTTATAGTACTGAATTGCACCATCACCGTTCTTGTCTTCCCAGCCCAGAAGGCCAGTTTTTTGCCATGTCGCCATCCAGTCATAGCGCGCCTCGTTTTCGATTTGCTCAACAGTGACCGCGCCACCTTCGATGCCGCCATTGGGCCACATCATTTCAGTGATGTTCAGGCGTGCCATGGCGCCAACCGCAGGAGCAGTCAGATAAAGCAACGCGATGAATACGAGCGCCCAACCCGCTGACCAGCGTGCATCAGCCACACGTGGAACGGTGAAAAAGCGCATGATCACGTGGGGCAGTCCCGCTGTACCGATCATCAAGGACAAGGTGAACAACACCATGTTCAAAGTGTCTGCGTGGTGGGCCGTATATTCATTAAAGCCCAATTCACGCACAATCGCATCCAGTTTTGCCAGCAATGGCTCGCCTGATGCAACGTGATCGCCAAACAGACCCAAGGCTGGGATCGGGTTGCCTGTCAGTTGCAACGAAATAAAGATCGCAGGGATCGTATAGGCCATGATCAACACGACATATTGCGCAACCTGTGTATAGGTCACACCCTTCATGCCGCCAAACACAGCATAGGCAAACACCACACAGGCGCCGATCAACAGGCCGGTTGTGTTGCTAACCTCAAGGAAACGGCCAAAAGCCACGCCAACACCGGTCATCTGACCAATTACATAGGTCGTAGAGGCCACGATCAGGCAGACCACCGCAACAAGGCGCGCGGTGGGGCTGTAAAACCGATCGCCGATAAACTCGGATACCGTAAACTTACCAAACTTGCGCAGATAAGGTGCAAGCAGAAGGGCCAGCAGCACATAACCACCGGTCCAGCCCATCAAGAAAGAAGAGTTGTCATATCCGGTAAAGGCAATAAGACCTGCCATCGAAATGAAAGATGCTGCAGACATCCAATCCGCTGCCGTGGCCATACCATTGGTGACAGGATGTACGCCGCGTCCTGCAGCGTAAAATTCAGAGGTGGAGCCCGCGCGGGCCCAGATCGCGATGCCAATGTAAAGCGCGAAAGATGTGCCTACAAACAGCAGGTTAATGGTAAACTGATCCATATCTATTATTCCTCCTCAACGCCATGTTCGGCGTCGAGTTTGTTCATCCGCCATGCATAAAAAAAGATCAGGCCAAGGAAGACCAAGATCGACCCTTGTTGTGCAAACCAGAACCCAAGGTCCGTGCCGCCCACTGAAATTCCTGACAGCGCCGGGCGCAGCAGGATGCCAAACCCAAAGGACACGACGGCCCAGATAATCAAACTAACGATGATAATGCGAATATTGGCGGACCAATATGCGTTATTGGATGAGTTGTCGGCCATGATGGCTCCTCCCTCTCTATCCGTTTCCTCCATAGGGCAGGCAGGCCTGCCCCGGCTTCCCCTTACGCCACGGCCGTTTGGACTATGGTGTTAAGTTTCTCTGCAATTGCGGTGATGTCGCCCATGGCTTCGATGCCCTGCAGCGCGCCTTTGCTTTCGTAATAAGCAATCAGGGGCGCGGTTTGTGCGTGATAGGCTTGCAATCGACTGGCAACGGTTTCAGCGTTGTCATCGGTGCGGCGCTTCATGTCGGTGCCCCCGCAGCCATCGCATGTATTTGCCGTTTTGGGCTGTTTGAATGTATCGTGGTATCCTTCACCACAGCCTGCGCAGGTGTAACGGCCTGAAATCCGTGTCACCATGGCGGCGTCATCAACCTCAAGGCTGAGGGCCGCGTTGATTTTCTGGCCTGTTTCCGCCAGCAGCGCATCCAATGCTTGCGCCTGAACCGCAGTGCGTGGGAACCCATCAAGGATCACACCACCAGCGCAATCATTGTCGGCCAGACGATCCCGTAAAATTGCGATGACGATTTCGTCGCTGACCAGTTGGCCCGCTTCCATCACCGCCTTGGCGGCCTGTCCAGCATCGGTTCTTGCTGCGACGGCTGCGCGCAGTAGATCCCCGGTGGAAAGCTGAACAAACCCGAATTTTTCCTCAAGCATACGCGCCTGCGTGCCTTTGCCTGCCCCCGGAGGGCCAAGCAGGATCAGGACAGGAGCGGTTGTTTTGGGTGTATCCAACATTCTCTTATCCCCGGTTCATTCTATTATTGATGAGGTCTGTGACGACGGTTGGGTCTGCGAGGGTTGAAGTGTCACCGAGGGCTGCGTAGTCGTTTTCTGCGATTTTGCGCAGGATGCGGCGCATGATTTTGCCGGATCGGGTTTTGGGCAAGCCGGGGGCCCATTGGATGAGGTCTGGGCTTGCGATGGGGCCGATTTCGGTTCTGACCCACGTGCGCAGCTCTTTTCGCAATTCCTCGGTTGGCTCCTCGCCATTCATCAGCGTGACATAGCAATAGATGCCTTGGCCTTTGATGTCATGCGGATAGCCGACGACGGCGGCTTCGGCGACTTTGGCGTGGGCCACAAGTGCGCTTTCGACCTCGGCGGTGCCCATCCGGTGGCCAGAGACGTTGATGACGTCATCGACGCGGCCCGTGATCCAATAATCGCCATCGGCATCGCGGCGGCATCCATCTCCGGTGAAGTAATATCCTTTGTAATCAGAGAAGTATGTTTTTTCAAACCGCTCATGATCGCCCCAAACAGTGCGCATCTGGCCAGGCCAGCTGTCGCGAATGCACAGCACACCTTCGACGTCATTGCCCTCTATTTCTGCCCCTGAGGTTGGGTCCAGAACGACAGGTTCAATGCCAAAGAAAGGTTTCATCGCGCTGCCGGGTTTGGTGGCGTGTGCGCCGGGCAGGGGGGTCATCAAATGGCCACCGGTTTCGGTCTGCCACCAGGTGTCCACGATCGGGCAACGGCCACCGCCGACGACCTCATTGTACCAGTTCCAGGCCTCGGGGTTGATCGGCTCGCCCACAGTGCCCAGCACCTTAAGATCGCTCAGGTCGCATTTTTCGACGAAGGCGTTGCCCTGACCCATCAACGCACGGATCGCAGTCGGCGCGGTGTAGAACTGGTTCACCTTGTGCTTTTCGCAGACCTGCCAGAACCGAGAGGCATCCGGGTAGGTCGGCACACCTTCAAACATCAGCGTCGTGGCCCCATTGGCCAGCGGGCCATAGACGATATAGCTGTGACCCGTCACCCAGCCCACATCGGCGGTGCACCAATAGATATCGCCATCGTGATAATCAAAGACCAGTTGCTGGGTCATGGCGGCGTAAACCAAATATCCACCACTTGTATGTACAACCCCCTTGGGCTGCCCGGTGGAGCCTGAGGTGTACAGAATAAACAGGGGGTCTTCGGCACCCATCTCTTCGGGGGCGCAGTCCGTCGCGGCGGCCGCGGCCAGCGCGTTATAGTCAAAATCACGCCCGTCCACCCATGTGGTCTGGCCGCCGGTGCGCTTGACCACAAGGCATTTCACGTCGTCCTTGCAATGCAAGAGCGCCTGATCTGCATTGGTTTTCAGTGCAGTTTTGCGCCCACCACGGGGGGCCTCGTCGGCGGTGATCAGCACCTTGGCGTCACAACCATTGATGCGCGCGGCCAAGGCGTCGGGGGAAAACCCGGCAAAAACAATTGAATGGATCGCACCAATACGCGCACAGGCCAGCATGGCATAGGCGGCCTCGGGGATCATCGGCATATAGATAATGACGCGATCGCCCTTACTCACACCCAGATCTCGCAACACATTTGCCATGCGGCAGGTGTTTGCGTGCAATTGCTGATAGCTGATGTGTTGGGCGGCTTCCTCTGGGTCATCCGGCTCCCAGATGATCGCGGTTTGATCGGCGCGCGTGGCCAGGTGGCGGTCAATACAGTTCGCCGACACATTCAACGTGCCATCCGCGTACCAGTTGATCGACACATTCCCAAGGCTGTAATCCACATCCTTCACCTGCGTGAACGGCCGCATCCAATCCACACGCCCCCCTTGCTCACGCCAAAATCCCTCTCCATCAGACAAAGACCGCCCATACATCGATGCGTAACGATCAGCATCAATATGCGCAGTGGATGTAAATGTGCTGGATGGGGCAGTCGGTTTTGTGTTCAAGTCGTCCAAAGACATGAATGGCTCCTCCCTTGGGTGTGTGTGACCAAAAGGTCGTTACCCGAAAAACCTCCTCAAGTTTTCGGATGTAAACCAGTATAGGTGAGTATGAAAATAATGAAATAAGACCCGAAAATATAATAATAATTTTGTAAAGTGATTTTCTATATTTAGGCATTAAGTCGTAAATAAACTTACACAATTGAAAAATATCGTGACGAGACAATGCCTTAGATTGCTGCGTTAGCAATCATTGTGTGCCGCGCCGCAGCGTAAGTTGTGCTGAAGCCAGAAGTTGAGTGAAACCAAGGGGTGTGACAAAAGGTTTCAGTCTCAGGTCTCGTGGCGCTCAATAGGATTAGACACGGGGGGTATAGGTTTTCAGATTGGGGTCTTTTCTGATTGAAGCTGTTGCGTTGCGTGTTGAATGTGGCGGCCCAGTATGTCGGCAATCGGCGAGATGCGCCCTTCGCGAAACAAGATATCGACGTGTCGTGACAGGCCTGCCCGCAAAAGTGGGCGAAAATGCAGGCCAGCGGGGTTCAGTCGCACAGCCATTTCCGGCAAGATCGTTACCCCAAGATCAGCTTGTACCATCGACAGCAACGACAGTGTATTGTGCACGTTCAGATTTGCGCTGGAAAGGATTTCCTGAAAATCGGGTTCGGTAATTTGGGTACACAGGGCGTTGGCGATAAAGCGCACGGCGTGCAAATCAGTCCAGTGCACTGGGGTCTTGCTTTGCGCCAGCGGGTGCGATTGCGCACAGACCACACCAAAGGGGTCTGACAATAAGGGCAGACGCCGAATGCCCGGCGTGGTGGGGGCGGCGGTGGCCAATCCCATATCGACAGTCTCGGCCTGCACGGCAGTGAGAATAGAGCCAGAATCCATATCGCGCAGGTCGATTTGAACATTCGGGTGTGCACGCAGAAAATCATCCAGGATGCGAGGCATTAATGTTCCTGCGATCGAAGGCACGGCAGCAATGCGCACAGTGCCCGTTCCTGCGTGGGCAAAGAGATCAATTTCTTGAACGGCCTCATCAAAATGGCGCAACCCTCGGCGGGCATGGTCCAGCGCATGCGCACCGACTGGAGACAGGCGTGATTTACGATCTGACTCAAACAAGGATTGCCCCAGGTGCTCTTCAAATTGTTTGAGCATCATAGAGACAGCAGAAGGGGAGCGGCCCAACCGGTTGGCGGCATCCGACAGGTTGCCCGTTTCCGCAACAGCCACAAAGCACCGCAGCATTTCCAGCTTGATCGCCATTTCAGATTTCCTGAAGTTTGTTTCAGATATTTGATTTTGACTGAAATGGAAAACCATGTCCATACTGCGCCAACCCCAAAATTTTCTGGAGATTCCGATGAGCGATACAAAACTGAACCTGATTGCTGGTGAGTGGGCCGCGGGCGAGAGCGAAATTGAAAACCGCAACCCGTCGGACCTGAACGATCTGGTTGGTATTTTTGCCCAAGCAAGTGCTGATCAACTTGACGCAACTTTAGTGCAAGCGCGTGCTGCACAGGCAGAGTGGGCCGCTTATGGGTTGGAGCGCAAGCAGGCTGTTTTGAACGCCATTGGCAACGAAATGATGGCGCGCGCCGAAGAGTTGGGTACGTTGCTCAGCCGCGAAGAAGGCAAGCCATTGGCCGAGGGTAAAGGCGAAGTGTTCCGCGCCGGTCAGTTCTTTACCTATTACGCAGCAGAATGCCTGCGTCAGTTGGGTGAAAATGCTGACTCTGTGCGCGATGGCGTTGAGATCGACGTGCGCCGCGAACCAATTGGTACCGTCGCGATCATCAGTCCTTGGAACTTCCCAACGGCGACTGCCTCTTGGAAGATCGCACCTGCGCTGTGCTATGGCAACGCAGTGGTGTGGAAGCCTGCGAATGTTACTCCGGCATCCGCAGTTGCTCTTACAGAAATCATCAACCGTCAGGACATCCCAAAAGGTCTCTTTAGCCTTGTAATGGGGTCTGGGCGTTCCATTGGTCAGCGTTTGGTTGAAAGCCCGCTAGTGAACGCGATTTCCTTTACTGGTTCTGTTCCTGTAGGCAAAGGTATTGCATCTGCTGCGATCCAGAACCTGACCAAAGTTCAGATGGAAATGGGATCCAAAAACGCATTGGCCGTGATGGATGATGCAGATGTTGATCTGGCGGTTACGCTGGCGCTGGGTGGGGCCTTTGGCAGCACCGGTCAGAAATGTACGGCCTCTTCACGTTTGGTTGTACATGAAGCCGTGCATGATGCATTCGTAGAAAAGCTGGTTGCTGGTGCGAAGGCGATGAAGGTTGGGAACGCGCTGGAAGCAGGCATTCAGATGGGTCCTGTGGTCAGCCAAGAACAACTGGATGATAACCTTGCCTATGTTGGCTTGGGTAAATCCGAAGGGGCCGAATTGGCCTGTGGTGGCGAACGTCTGGAAATGGCGACCCCCGGTTTTTACATGTCTCCCGGCGTTTTCCTGAACTCCACCAACGACATGCGCATCAACCGTGAAGAAATGTTCGCGCCACTGACCAGCGTGATCAAGGTTGGCAGCTATGAAGAAGCGCTGGCAACAGTGAATGACACGAATTTTGGCCTGACATCGGGCATCGTGACGCAATCCTTGGCGCGCGCCACACATTTCCGTCGCAATGCGCGCACGGGTGTTGTGACAGTCAACCTGCCAACGGCTGGCACTGATTATCACGTGCCATTCGGTGGACGTGGTGACAGCTCTTATGGTCCACGTGAACAAGGTAAGGCCGCGGCGGAGTTCTATACCACCGTGAAAACCGCATACATCAGCGCCGGGTCGCCGTTCTGATGCGGATCGACGGGCTGCAATACGCGAACTGGTCTGAAAAGATCTTTCGTCAGATGCGCGAGGGGGGCGTGGACGCTGTTCACGTCACCATCTCGTACCATGAAAACTTTCGGGAAACGGTTCTGAACTTTGAACAGTGGAACCGCTGGTTCGAACAGTATCCCGATCTGATCATGAAAGGCCAATGGGCCAGTGATATCGACAAGGCGCGTGAAACGGGCCGTACGGCGATCTTCTTTGGATTTCAGAATCCAGCCCCAATCGAAGACGATATTGGTTTGGTTGAGATCGTGCACACGTTGGGTGCACGTTTCATGCAACTTACCTATAACAACCAATCGCTTCTGGCGACGGGGTGTTATGAGGCCGAAGATCCCGGCATTACCCGCATGGGCAAACAGGTCATCAAAGAAATGAACCGCGTGGGGCTTGTCGTTGACATGAGCCACTCGGCGGATCGCTCTACCATAGAGGCCGCAGAGATCAGCGAACGTCCCATCGCGATCACCCATGCCAACACCTATGAATGGGCGCCCGCACTGCGCAACAAAAAGGATGATGTCATCCGCGCGGTGACGGAAAATGGCGGAATGCTGGGTTTCTCGGTGTATCCGCACCACCTGAAAGATAAATCAGACTGCACGCTACAAAGCTTTTGCGAGATGATTGCCCGAACGGCGGAAAAATACGGTGCTGAACACCTCGGTATCGGAACGGATTTGTGCCAAGACCATCCAGACAGCGTTGTCGAATGGATGCGTGTTGGTCGCTGGTCCAAGGAAATCGACTATGGCGAAGGATCTGCCAGCGCACCGGGTTTCCCCCCGATGCCCAAATGGTTCAACGACAACAGAGACTTTGGCAACATCGAACAAGGCCTGCGCGCGACTGGGCTGAGTGACAATGATGTCGCCGGTATTATGGGCGGTAATTGGTACCGCTTTTTCAAGGACAACTTTGGCCCACAAGGATAACGTACATGGAAACAGTCGCGCAGACACGTATTTCCCCAAGATCGCCAGCACAGGTTATGCGCCTGTCACGGCTTGGCTCTTTGCATCAGTGCCGCCTCAGCTTTATGCGTATCCTAACACGACGCATGCAACGCGAACGCTGGACGTTTTCACGTCCGGTTTTTGAAATCGACGATAAGGGCGTGGGTGTGGCGGTTTATTCCGCCCATGGCCCCACTCGCAGTTATTCTCTGATTGCTTTTGCCCATGATCTGCCGCCGGAAATGCGTTCAGACCGTGTGATTGCAACGGCTTGGGATGCGACCTTCACCCTGTTTGACGGTATTCCGACACGTGAAGACATTGATCGTCTGTCCAAGAACGTGCCCTACCAAGAGGCTGGTCGCGTAACGGATAGCGAAATTTCCGTGTCTCGTGCAAACCGCTCTGTACGCCTGTGGGAACATTTTGTGGATGCGTTGGCCAATGGGCAGCAGCCAGACATCGAAAAGGTCAATGCTGTTGGCTATCTGATGCGCACAACTGCTGTCTATGGCTCTGGTAAACTTGGCGCGGCGGATCGCGAGAAAACTGCTGAACGTCCAGAGACCAATGCCCCGTTTCAGGTGGAAATGCTGTCTGTGTTCCTGACCCGTGCCTTTGTGCGTGATTTGGTGAATTTCATGGCTCAATCCCGCGGCGGTGATAAAGCCGTTGCACTTGATCCAACCATCGCGCGCAGCCTTGGCATTGGGAACTCTACTGGCTTGGGCATGGCACCTTATATCGTCAACCACCCTGTTTTGTTCAACAATTGGATTACAGTACGTGAAGAAGCGATTGCGCGGGTGCGCAACGTGATCACAGCGACAGTTAGCGAAGCCAATGATTTCCGCGCAGTGCTGCGCCAAAGTGAACGTAATGTGGCACTGTGGAAATCTGAACATCCCATTCAGGTTGAAAAACTGGCCGATCTGCGCATGGACCTGGATCGTTTGAATGCCTTTGTGGCGGGTGAAGATCTGATCAATGACCACCCATGGCATCGTCTGATGAACTGGAGCGAAGCCAATCTTTCTGAAGAGGGACAAGAGCTTGTCGCCTCTCTGATTTTAGAACCTTACGCGGAATTGGTGGATGGCCTGGCGGCATGTTTGGCGAATACCAACACGGATTCCTTCCACATTAATGGCGCGATGAGCGTTGGTGAGTTGAAAGATTTGCTGAACGAATGTTTTGGCTGGGCATGTGATGTGAACTGGCAAGAGCGCGAGAACTGCGCGCGCGCTTGGTATGTGTCCGAAGAAAAGCTGGAACCTCGATTGGGCGAACGCTTTGAAGAACCAATCGCCGAATATGAGCAACCACTGGCACCAGCACGAGACGCGGCCGAACTGAATGCAACATTGGCAGATTGGGCGTCTGATGCATCGGTCGCTGAATTGTTGCTAAAGCATCCGGAACACCGCCATACGGTACGCCGCTTGCAAGTCCATGTTTATGCGCCCTATGGCGAAATTCAGGACAATACGATTAGTGCAGAGGTGCTGCCAATCGACATGCTGCGGTGCAAGTTGTCGTTCTTTGGAGCCACGCATTTTGATCCCCGTTCCGACCGTTGGGTGCGCATCTGCATGTATGGAGGCGCGCCTTATCCTGAGGAAATAAGTCGGCGTGATTGTGATCGTTGGGTTTATCCAGAACTGGAGGCAGCACAATGAGTTTTGCATTGAACGAAGTTGAGGCGACTTCGAAAAAAGCCACCCGAGGGATCGGTTTCAGTTGGGGCATCGCGGAAGAGGCCGCCAAAGCCACGCGTTGGCTGTGTGCGCAAGGTTTGCCTGGGTGCGAAACACTGGCTGCTGTGTTGACTGACAATGACGGCAAGACAATGGGCGATGTGTCTCCTATGTCTTTGGATGGTGTCTGGGTGGGGGCGTCCGGTCGATTGTGCCCGTTGATGGCAGGCGCAAGCCTGAACGATTGCGCAGGCAAGCTGACATTGAATGACATTTCCATGAACAATGTCAGCAACCCAATGATGTTGTTGCCTTTTACTCATGCCGCGGCACGTCATGTGGGGGCAACGGTGTCCATTTCTTGGGACGGGTTCTCTGCTCGATGTGATGGTAACCGTGCCACCTTTGAGGGCACACCAGACGCAGTAAGTGCAGATGTCGTCGTGTCTTTGATGGGCAGTGTGACCAAACCGGAAGAGCGTGAAACCCGCGCCACACCATCAGGCGACAGCTGGCAGTTGTTGAACCAGCTTGCCCAACGCACTTATGCGCCCGCAACCGAGCAATCGCGCTTGTTTGGGGCAGGTGCCGGCACAACCGACAACGATTAACACGTCACCATGATGAATAAATAAAAGCCGGGCCAGTATTTGGCCCGGCTTTTGTGTTTCAGCCTTTTTTTGCGGCTGTAACGATGAATTCAACAAACAACGTGTCCCGTGCAAGCCGCGCCTCACCGCAGGCACGTGCCGGCGCATGACCTTCGGGAACCCAAGCGTTCCAGACTTCGTTCATTTCTGCGAAATATTTCATGTCCGACAACCAGATGGTGGTTTGCAGGATATGTTCCTTGTCTGACCCCACTTGCGCCAAAAGAGCATCGATTTTGTCCAGACAGGTTTGGGTTTGCTGCTTGATGTCCTCATCAGGATTACCAACTTGTCCTGTCAGATAAATGGTGTCTCCGTGAACGACAATTTTGCTGGATCGTACGCCGGGTTCAATGCGGGTGATGGTGCTCATGTGCGGACCTTTCTAGGTGTGTTTCACTGTGTGTAACACGATTGAAATGTGGGTCCAGAGGCATAGTGTAAACCTCGAGTACTCAATCCATTTGTGTTTGACCTTAGGTTAAATTTGCCACCTCATTATGTGCAATATCGCATCTGAACTCTATTTCTGATTGTGTTGATATTTTCCCTCTGCTAGCGATTAACCTATGAAAATAATACGGAGATTATTGTGCGGAATATTATTCTATCGGCTCTGATATGCTGTTTTGCTGGCATTGCTTCGGCAGAAACAACCTATGAATGCAAAATCGACAAAGTAGGTCGTTTCGGTTGGGTCGGATCGTTGATGTTTTTTATCATTGATGAAGAGGCGCAGCAGGCATGGGTGTTTGACCGCCTTGTTAAGCATGTTCAAGAAGACCCATTAAAGATCTCGATAGAAAGCGAAACCGACACAGCCATTAGATTCCGCTGGAAGCTGCGTGGATTGACCACCAGTACTCACAATCAATCCGTTGGGACTGTCCAGTACCGTGCAATGCTCAACAAGAAAACCAACAACGTGTACATCAAAACATATTTCGGAGAAACCAGAAGCTGGGGCGAGGGGAAATGCAAGAAAATCTAAGATAGTTTGAAGCCATCTTAGAAAGCCCGCGCGATTTGAATTTGTTTAGAAAAAGAGAAAACACATGAAAAAAGTTTTATTATCAGTTGCATTGATCTGCGCAGCTTCTGCTTCGATGGCGAAAACCGTCTACGATTGTGATATGAAACGTGTTTCTTTGTCAGGGTGGGTAACTGACAGGTATATTTTCACCTATGATGAAGAAACACAGGCCGGCACAGTGTTGGATGGGCTGATCAAGCATTACCATGATAAGCCGTTTGCTGCAGCCGTAACACCCAGCGATACACGTTTGGATTTCAGGTGGACATTGAGGAACCTGAAAACCGCAGAGGGTGACAGTCTTGGACGATTGGTTTTCCGGGCTGTGGTCATGAAGAAAAGCAAGAAACTTCGGATCAAGGCTGTGGTGGCGGGCTATGACAACAGGCCTTCGGGGGAAGGCGTGTGCACAAAGGTCGAATGAGGGCTTGGCCCCGAAAACTGTGTAAGCAGGCAAATTGTAGCGTTGATTTTGCGAAGAAACGTGGAAGGCTCTTGACCTTACCCTCTATAAAACCGCATCTGTTGCACCAGAGAGACCGCACGAACAGCAAGGAGGCCCATGATGGCTTTTGAACTTCCCGATCTTCCTTATGCGCATGATGCGCTGGCGTCCAAAGGCATGTCTGCCGAAACGCTGGAATTTCACCATGATCTGCACCACAACGCCTATGTGACCAACGGTAACGCAGCTATTGCGGGCACCGAGTGGGAAAACAAGACGATGGAAGAAATCATCGTTGGCACCTATGACGCCAATTCTGTTGCCCAAAACGGTATTTTTAACAACATCAGTCAGCTTTGGAACCACAACCAATTCTGGGAAATGATGGGCCCGGGCGAAAGCGCCATGCCAGATGAGCTTGAAAAAGCGCTGGTTGAAAGCTTTGGCTCAGTTGCTGATTTCAAAACACAATTCTCTGCCGCAGGTGCAGGCCAGTTTGGCTCTGGTTGGTGCTGGTTGGTGAAAAATGCAGATGGTTCGCTGGCTGTGACCAAGACCGAAAACGGTGTGAACCCGCTGTGCTTTGGTCAAACAGCATTGTTGGGCTGCGACGTTTGGGAACACTCTTATTACATCGATTTCCGCAACAAGCGTCCAGTTTACCTGTCCAACTTCCTGGACAATCTTGTGAACTGGGAAAATGTTGCGTCACGTATGTGATCGCAGCTGAGATGAACACCCAAAGCCCCGCAGGTTTCTGTGGGGCTTTTTTATTCGTGCACCTGAAAGATCAACCATGACCGACGCCACCAAGGGAATTGCCGCCATGGTTTCTGCCAGTGTCATCTGGGGGCTGGTGCCGCTGTATTACAAGCTGTTGACGCATGTGCCCGCGATTGAGATTCTGGCACATCGCACGATCTGGTCCTTGGTGATTTTTGCTGTGGTGCTGATGGTGCAGAGGCGTGTTGGGCACATCTTTCAGGCCCTGAAAACATGGCGCAGTTTTGCGACCCTTGCGGCGGCGGCCTTACTGATTTCCATAAATTGGTTCGTGTTTATCTGGTCCGTCAGTGCGGGTCTCGTGACGGAGGCAAGCCTTGGTTATTTCCTGTTTCCACTGGTGGCCGTGGTCTTGGGACGGCTGGTGCTGGGGGAAAGGTTGGTTCGTGGGCAATGGATCGGCGTGTGCCTCGCTGCCAGTGCGGTTGTGCTGTTGACCATTGGTTTGGGTGTGGCACCGTGGATTGCCTTGGCCATTTCCGCCACTTTTGGACTGTATGGGTTGATCAAAAAGGGGCTGGATGTTGGCCCTGTCGTCTCTGTAACCTGTGAGGTATTGGTGTTGTCGCCGATTGCCTTGTGGGTTTTGTTCATCACGCCCGGTGCAACAAGTAACTTTGGTTTTGATTTTCAAGACAGCGTTTTGCTGATCTTTTCTGGGGTTTTGACGGCCTTGCCTTTGATGTTGTTCAGTTATGCCTCACGCCGGGTGCGCCTGTCGACGGTTGGGTTGGTGCAATACCTGAACCCCACGCTGCAATTTATGTGCGCGACGGTTATTTTTGCAGAGCCATTGAGTATGTGGCACGCCATCGCCTTTCCCTTGATTTGGGTGGCGCTGGCGATTTATTCGTGGTCCGGGTTTCGTCAGGAAAAGGCGCGCGCGATCTGATCAGCGAGGTCTGTTGCACTGCTGGCCACGCCTAGACAATCACGGATGTCACTATCGGCAAACCCTTGCGCGATCACGTGGTCAATCAGGCCCAGCAATGGCTCCCAATATCCATCAACATTCAGCAGATAAATCGGTTTGTCATGCAGACCCAACTGTCGCCATGTCAGAACCTCGAAAAATTCATCCAGTGATCCGGCACCCCCGGGCAGAACAACCACAGCATCGCAATTCATGAACATAACCTTTTTGCGTTCATGCATGTTTTCGGTGACGACGAAGCGCGTGAGGTCGGTTTTTCCCACTTCGCGCTTCAACAGATGTGTCGGAATGACACCAAATGTTTCACCGCCAGCGGCCTGAGTGGCATTTGCAACGGCACCCATCAGGCCAATATCACCTGCACCATAAACAAGTCGCCAATTGTTTTTCGCCAAAAACTTACCTAATTCAATGGCTTGCGACTCATAGTTCGCGTTGTTGCCGGTGCGGGATCCGCAATACACACATACTGAAACTTGTGACATCTAATGGCCGCCTTGTGATCAAACCTGTTTTGACCCGTGATAACCTTGTTGTTAAGGTCGCTCAACCGGGATCGCCGCCGTCAAGGGGAGAGGCAGGCATGAGCAAGTTAACGCCGTTACTGACAGGCACAACAGGTATTGCAACGGGTGTGGTTGCGGCAGGTGCTGTTGTGGTCGCAAGTTATGTCGGATGGACCACGTGGATTGATCCACCGGCCCCTGTGGCATCGCCTGAACAGATCGAAACAGTGTCCGTGCCAGTGCAGGATACTGTGGATGACGTGGTGCCTGAGACCTCGACAGTGGAAGAGGCTGCATTGGCAGCGCCTGAGCCTGAAGTCACCGATGATGCGGTCAAAGAGGCTGTGGTGCCAGAGGCCGCAACGCCAGAGGTGGAAGAGCCACCGGCCCAAGCCATTGCCGAGATAATCATCCCCGAATTTGACCTGGTGCGCGTGGAAACAGACGGCAGCACTCTTGTCGCAGGGCAAGCCGCGCCTGATGGGGAAATTGCCATTCTGCTGGATGATCAAGAAATTGCGCGCGCGCAAAGTGATGGCACTGGCAAATTTGTGAGTTTTATAAACATTGCACCCAGCACCCAGCCACAAGTTCTGAGCCTGCAGGATGTCAGTGGGGATGCGGTGATTGCATCCGCCGCCACGGTCATCATTGCGCCCTCGCTAACAGAGATTGCAGAGGTCGAAACGGCGCTTCCTGGCGAAACAGCCACAGCACCCCTAGAGGTAGATCTTGCAGAGGTCGAAGATACAGAGGCCCCAACTGTCACCACCGAAGAAGAAGAGGTTCTGGCAGCCGTTGAAGAGACAGCAGAGCCAGAACCCGCGACGGCACCTGTTGTATTGTTGTCAGATGCATCCGGTGTGCGCGTGCTGCAAACCCCGGAGCCCACGGATCCTGCACCAGACTTGGAATCAAACGTCGCAATTGACGCCATTACATATTCCGACGATGGCGAGGTACAACTGGCCGGCCGTGGTGAGGAAACCGAATTCGTACGGGTCTATTTGGACAATGAACCAGTGACCACATCGAAGATCGAAGAAGATGGCAATTGGGCCACTCAATTGCCTGATGTTGATACCGGGGTGTATACCTTGCGTGTGGATCAGGTGGGCGAGGATGGCAATGTTACCTCACGCGTGGAAACCCCGTTTAAGCGCGAAGATGGTGAACAACTGGCAGCGCTTCAGGGGGGCAGTACCGCTGCTGTGCGCTCTGTGATTGTGCAGCCAGGAAATACTCTTTGGGCCATTGCGCGGGATGCATATGGCGAGGGGCCGCTTTATGTGCGGGTCTTTGAAGCCAACAAAGGACAAATCCGCAACCCCGATCTGATTTATCCCGGTCAGGTGTTTGCCGTTCCGGAATGATCCGATGACAAATCTGTGACTGCGCCACTGGTCTTTCGTGGGCTCAGTGACTAATTGTCATGGGCGGGTAACGGGGCGGCATTCATGCGAAAAAGATACACAGCGTCGAAAGAAGAACTGGCGCGGGATGCGAGACGCTCTGGCGTGCGCACGCTGCGCAAAGTTGCTCCGTATTTGTGGCCTTCTGAACACCCTTGGGTCAAAATCCGTGTGGTTTTGGCGCTTGCTATCCTGATCCTGTCCAAATTGATCGCGGTTGTGGTGCCGGTATTCTATAAAAACGCGGTGGACACCCTGTCTGGTGAAGGCAGTTCTGATTTGGTGTTGGGTGCTGTGGGTCTGACCATCGCTTATGGTACGGCGCGGCTTATGTCTGTTGGGTTTCAACAGTTGCGCGATGCGGTGTTTGCCAAGGTGGGACAGCGTGCATTGCGTCTGCTGGCATTGCAGACATTTGGCCATATCCACAATCTGTCCATGCGTTATCATATCGCGCGCAAAACTGGCGGGCTGAGCCGGATTATTGAGCGTGGCGTCAAGGGCGTGGATTTCCTTTTACGGTTTCTGATTTTCTCAATCGGCCCGCTGTTTTTAGAACTCTTTATGATTTTGGGTATATTGGTTTATCTTTTTGATATTTATTATCTTTTTGTCGTTGGATCCACCATTGCGCTGTATGTTCTTTATACATTTAAGGTGACGGAATGGCGTGTGCGTTTGCGCCGCGAAATGAATGATCAGGACACCGATGCCAATCAAAAGGCCATCGACAGCCTCTTGAATTTTGAAACCGTCAAATATTTCGGTGCCGAAGAACGCGAAGCACAACGGTATGATGTATCTATGGCCGGATATGAGCGCGCGGCGCTCAAGACATCTTATTCGTTGGCATTGTTGAATTTTGGACAATCCGCATTGATCACAACCGGGTTGGTTGCTGTGATGGTGATGGCCGCCCTAGGCGTTGAGGCCGGGCATCTGACTGTGGGCGATTTTGTCATGGTCAACGCCTATATGATTCAAATCACCATGCCGCTTAACTTTTTGGGCACGGTGTACCGGGAAATTCGCCAGTCTTTGGTAGATATGGGGGAGATGTTTGATTTGCTAGAACAGCCTGCCGATGTGACGGATGTAGCCGATGCGCGTCCTTTACAGGTGACGGGGGGGCGGATTGACATGCAGGATATGCGCTTTGGCTATGACGCGGCGCGCCCCATCCTAAAGGGGGTGAGCGTGTCTGTCGGTGCTGGGCAGAATGTGGCCATTGTGGGCGCGTCTGGATCCGGAAAATCAACGATCGGGCGGCTGTTGTTTCGGTTTTATGATTTGAATTCCGGCTCATTGAAGATTGACGGGCAGGATGTGCGGGATGTGACACAGCGCAGTTTGCATGCGGCCATTGGTGTGGTGCCTCAGGACACCGTGTTGTTCAACGACACCATTCGATACAACATTGCCTATGGGCGTGATGAGGCGAGTGAGGCTGATGTGATTGAGGCCGCCAAATCTGCGAAAATCCATGAGTTCGTGATAAGCTTACCTGAAGGGTATGACACGATGGTGGGGGAACGTGGCCTGAAGCTGTCGGGGGGAGAAAAGCAGCGTGTGGGCATAGCGCGGACGTTACTTAAAAACCCACCGATCTTGTTGTTGGACGAGGCGACGTCTGCGCTTGATACGGAAACTGAACAAGAGATCAAAGAGGCCCTTGCGCGTGTGGGAGAGGGACGCACGGTGATCACCATTGCGCATCGTTTGTCGACCATCGCAGAGGCTGACCAGATTGTTGTTTTGGAGGCCGGAGAGGTTGTGGAAGAGGGCACTCATAGTGATCTATTGGCGCGGAATGGGCGGTATGCCCAATTGTGGCAGCGTCAACAGAGCGATGAAGAGGTGGCGTAAGAGGAAACGCCGCTCATCAGTCCCTTATGGTCCTTCTTCGCTTGAGTTGGGATGCATTTGCTAACGCACCCTTCCATTATGTCATCCGAAAAGAAAAACTTATTCTGCTGCGCGGAGTGGATTTGAGGGGGATGTTGAGGCGGATGTCTCTTGTTGAGGCGAGGTGGTTGGGCTGTCCCAAAGGATTTCCGGGGATTTAACGTGGCGTGCGGCCTTTTGCAGGCTCCAGTCGCGCACGGCGCGGCTCGAGCGGTTTTGCAGGGCTTTAGAGACAAATCGCGCCCCCCATGTGACATAAGTGCTGAACCAGACGCGTAGGGCGAGCATGGACGGTGTGAACACCAGCGTCAGCACCGTTGCGATACCAAGACCAAAGACCACTGCGGTGGCCAATTGGGTCCACCACAAAGAGGTGGGACTGTTGATGGAGTATCCCCCGCCGATGAAGTCAAGGCTGATGCCAAACATCATCGGAGCAAGACCGGCCATAGTGGTGATGGTGGTCAACAATACCGGGCGAATGCGTGATTGTGCGGTGCGCACGATGGCCTCAATCCGGGGCATGTATTGGCTGTATTCCTGATAGGTATCAATCAGAACAATATTGTTGTTCACCACAATCCCGGCGAGAGCCACGATACCTGTTCCGGTCATGATGATCGAAAAGGGTTGGCCCATGACAATCATCCCGATCAAAACGCCCGTGGTGGAAAGGACCACCGCCAGCAACACCAGAATAGAGTTGTAAAAGCTGTTAAACTGAGCCAGCAGGATAATGAACATAAGACCCAAAGCCCCGATAAAGGCCTGCGACAGGAAGGCTTCGCTTTCGGCCTGATCTTCTTGATCACCTGTCCATTCCCATTCGACCCCTGCACCAAGAGGGGCAGTTTCAAGCCATTCGGTCAATGTGGCGATACGTTCGTTGGCATTCAAAGGGGCCGCAGTAAAACCCGCATCAGTTTTGGTTGTTTGCAAGTCTGGATCGGCGTCCCAAACGGCGGCCTCGATCACTTCGGAAGCGCCAGATTGCGCGTTTGTCAGCAATATGAGGCCCGGTGTCACACCTGCCTTGATGTCAAAATATCGGGTCTGGCTGACGCGGTCGATTTGGCCGAGTTTTTTTACGGGCTTGCGAGTGATGAAATTGGACAGCGGTACAAGGCCATCTGGCGTACGCACCTTAAGTGTGTCCAATGTGGATAAGACACGGTCGTCCTTGGGCAGACGCACGCGGATGTCGATTTCCTCGTCGCTGCTGTCGACGCGCATGGTGTCCAGAAGAATGCCGCGTGTCACAAGTTGTACCATGGCCCCGACGGTGGCCACATCCGCGCCGTAACGTCCGGCGCGGGCGACGTCGACGTCGATCTGCCAGTCAATGCCGGGCAGGGGGCGGGTGTCCTCAATCTGGGTCAGACCAAGGGTTGTGTCATATGCGTCTCGTACGATGGAAACCGCGTTTTGCAGGGCCTCCCAATTATCGGATTTCAGGCGCAGGTGCACGGGTTTTGCACTGGAGGGGCCACGTTCGCCTGCCAACACTTCTATTTTGGCACCGGGGATTTGCACCAGTTGCGTCTCAAGTTCGGCCAGAATGGTGTCGCCATCAAAAGCTTCGGCCTTGATGTTGCGATTAACAGTGACGCCAATCAGTGGAATGGTGAACCAAGCCTCTTTGCTTTCGGGGCGATCTTCCCATGGGATGGTCTCAAGTTGAATTTGCCCAATGGTGTCTTTGGGGGGTTGTGCGCCACCGTTGTTGGAATTTAATCCCCCTTCACCGGCAAAGGCAAAAGCGGTTTTGATGCCGGGATGTTGCAAAACAATGTCTTCGGCTTGTTCTACAAGTGCATCTTTTTGGTCCAGTGAGAGGTTGCCGCGCGCACGCACGTAAACGATGGCTTGTTCGGGCTCTGAATCCACAAAAAATTCAACACCCTTGTTGTTCGCCGCGTAATACCCAAACACAGATACAACAAAGAAAATCACAGCGGCAATACTGACCAGTGGCATAATTGGATTGCCTGCGATCAGTTTAATAAACCACCCAAAAGGGGACAATTGTTGCCCGACACGCACACGTTTTTCGCGGCGCTCGATCTTGGCGGCGTCCAGTGTGATTGAGGCCGCAAAAGCCCCTGTCAGGAACAGAATGAAACCGGGCAAGAAGGCAAAAATGCCTGATGGGCCATCACCGGGCAGCAGATATCCGGGGTTGAGGATTTGCATCGCACCCAGAAAGATCAGGTAAAGCGACGGGGGCACCAAAAGCGCGCGCACATACCACGGTGTGCGTTTTGTCAGGGCCACGGAGGCGCGGTGAAAGACACGGCTTAGGCGGCCGGACACACCGCCCATAACAGGCAAATACACCAGCGCCACCACAAGTGATGCAGACAGAACAAAGATCAATGTGACCGGCAACATCCCCATGAATTGCCCGGGAACACCGGGCCAGAACAACATCGGCAAAAACGCACAAAGCGTTGTCGCGGTGGAACTGACGATGGGCCAGAACATGCGTTTGGCTGCCTCGACATAGGCATGCATCGGGCCGACACCTTCGTTGATGCGTTTGTCTGCGTATTCGACCACCACGATGGCCCCATCCACCAACATGCCTACGGCTAAGATCAGGCCAAACATCACGATATTGGAAATCGACACGCCCATTAGGGCGAGAAAAGCAAAACACAACAAGAAAGAGGTTGGAATGGCGAAACCCACAAGCAGTGCCGCTCGCGTGCCAAGAGCGCCCAAAACCACGACCATCACCAATGCAATCGCAGTCAGAACCGATCCTTCAAGCTGCTTGACCATAGAGCCAACAATGCGGGATTGGTCATTGGATGTGCCCACATCAACGGCGACTTGCAATTCTGTGGGCCATTCTTTTGAGGCCTTTGCCACCTCTGCCTTTACCGCGTTTGCGGTGTCGATCAGGTTGAACCCTTTGCGTTTGACGACCTGCAAAGCGATGGTGTTTTCCGCATTAAAACGTGCGGTGCCGGTGCGGTCCTCAAATGTCAGGTTGATTTCGGCCAAATCCCCCAGTGTGACCACCCGGTCGCCGTTGACTTTAACAGGGAGGGCATAGACGTCTTTGGATTCATCAAAGCTGCTAGGGATTTTGACAGAGAACGTGCCGCCTGCGGACTCAACTTCACCTGCGGCAATCAATTGGTTGTTGTTTTGGACAACGCTGATCAATTCACCCGCAGTGACGTTATAGGCCTCAAGGCGAAGCGGGTCAATGATCACCTCAAGCATCTCGTCGCGACTGCCCGTCACCCCAGCCTCAAGCACTGCGTCCAGACTTTCCAGTCGATCCTGTAGCGTATTGGCGATCTGGGTCATCATGCGCTCGGGCACACGTCCGGTCAGGCTGACCACGATAATGGGGAATTCGGAGAAGTTAATCTCGTTGATGGTGTATTTCTCAAAGCCAGACGGAAACTGTGCCTCGGCGGTGTTCATGGCTTCGCGTACATCGGCCATGATTTGGCTTTTGTCCCAGCCAAATTCGAATTCCAACGCGACCCCGGCATAGTTTTCGGCGGCGGTTGCGCTGATTTCCTTAAGGCCATCCAGATCGGCCAGCTCGGTTTCCATGGGGCGCACAAGCAAGGTTTCTGCGTCCGTCGCAGAAATGCCGGGGAAGGGGACCGAAACAAACAACGCAGGGATTTCGATGTCAGGTTCGCCCTCTTTGGGCAGCCCCCAATAGGCCACGCCGCCCACAAGGATCGACAACACGATAAAGGCAATCACCATTCGTGCGCGTTCGGCGGCCCAATCGACGATGCCGATCATTGTGTTGCCTCCATATAGGTTGGCAGAACAGGGACACCATCCGTGACATATTCCTGACCAATCACGATGACATGCGCTGTCTCTTCAAGCCCGTTCACCCAGATACCGTTAGCAGTATCACGAATGGTAGAAACCGCGACAAATAAAGCCTGCGATTGATCGGTGATGATGCGCACACCCAATTTGCCCCCGTCGTTTAAGGTCAGGGCCGATTGTGGAATCAGATGGGCGTTGGTGCCATCAGCTGAAATAGCAATTTCAGCCGTTTGTCCGTCTAGGATGGACAGGTCGGTATTGGGGACTTCAATTTCCACCCGAAAGGTGCGGGTGCTTGGATCGGCGGAGCGCGACAGAAAGCTGACGTTGCCCCTCACTTCACGTCCAGAAATCAAACGCGCGCGGGCCGCAGCACCTTTTTGAACGCGGGCAATGTCGGTTTCAGGGATGAAACCCACGATTTTGATCGGATCAAGCTGAATGACAGTGGCACATAATGCGCCATTGGCACCGTTTGCATTTAGCAAACTGCCAAGTTCTGACGTGTCAGTTTCCAAAAGCCCATCAAAGGGCGCGCGCACAGTCAGGCGATCAATCTCACGCTCTGCTGCGGCAATGGATGCCTCGGCACTTTCGATAGAGGCCTGAACACTGCTCACTCGAGAGCCTGCCGACTGTAGGCCTGCTTCTGCGGCTTTGACGCTTGCCTCGGCTGCGCGCACGCTTGCCTCGGCAGAGGCCACACGCGTTTCTGACGCAAATCCCCCTTGTGATAGCTTGCGCGCGGCATTGTCGTTGATTTTGGCTTCTTCCAATTGTGCCAAAGCCTGTGCAAGCAAGGCCTCTGCCTCTGGGGTGCTGGCCTTGGCGGCAGGCATGCCGGCACGGGCTTCGGCCAACCGGGCCTTGGCCTCTGCGAGCTGAGCCATGCGAATGCCCGGATCAAGGCGACACAAAACATCCCCTGTGGACACCATTGTTCCCTTGCGCAACGGATCAGAAATCATCAAGCCAGAGGTTTCTGCCATAACATCAACTTGGCGTGCGGCACTTGTTTCGCCGCGCAGAATTACGGCGCTGTCGATGGCACGGGATGTGGATTTAATCGCCTGAACCGGAACAGCGTTCTCTTGGGTGGTCTGGGCGGGCTCATTCTCTGTTACGCCTGCACTTTCTGCATTTGATGCAGGTGTCTCATCTTCTGAATCACCGGAGCGTGCAAAATTAAGAAGTGAATCACGTTCAATCACGACATAGAAAAAAACAACCGACACCAAAATTGCGGTGATTATCGGAATAATACGCATCTGCATTTCCTTGCTCAGCAGGTTGCCCGCTCTTGAAATAGGGAACATTTTTCGCACAACAATAGAGGGACGGAACATTTCTGAACCGAACGGTTTAGTTTTACGTCTATCTGGCGTTCTGTGCAAGCATCTGTGCAAGTCTGTGCCGATGTAAATCACACCTCCTCTTGGCAGGCCTTTGGGGGTGCGTTAAGAGAGAGCAAATCGCAGGAGTCTCGGCGTGAGTAATACCGACAGTTTTATTGAAGAAGTTACCGAAGAAGTGCGTCGCGACCGTATATTCGTCATGATGCGCAAATATGGTTGGATCGGCGTTGTTGCTGTTGCTGCCATTGTGGGTGGCACCGCTTGGAGCGAATATCAAAAATCAACAGAGCGTGCTTTGGCGCAGGCAAATGGTGATGCATTGGTCAGTGCGTTGGAAAACAACGAAGCAGCTGAACGCACGAATGCTCTTCAATCTGCGGAACTTCAAGGCAGTGGTGCAAATGTTGTGCGGGCTTTTTTGGTGGCGGCCCAGCAGTTGGAAACCGGTGACCGCAATGGCGCAGCGGCAACGCTTGATGGAATTTCCAATGGCGGTGATGAGGTCAGCGATATTTACGTGCAACTGGCCAGTCTGAAAGCGGCATCGGTTCGCGAAGGTGGTGATCCAGCAGCACGCCGCACATTGCTAGAGGCAATGGCCCAACCGGGGCAACCATTGGCGCTGTTGGCGTCTGAACAAGTTGCGCTCATGGATGTGGCTGAAGGAAACACAGATGCGGCTCTGACCCGGCTTGAAGCTATCCGTCAGGACGCAGAGGTCACTGTGGGGTTGCGTCGACGCGCCAGTCAGTTGATTGTGGCCTTGGGCGGAACCCCGGCAGAATTGCCGACAACACTCTCTGGACAATAAGTCCGGTATGCAAAGAAGGGGGCGAGCGGTGCACTATAAGACTTTGATGTTGGCACTGACCAGTGCAGCCATGGTTGCAGGATGCAGTAAGACAGATTTGATCCTGCCGGGCAAACGCGAGGCTTTGCGCCCTGCGGGTGAAACGGTCGAAGCGGCCAATGAAACACGCTCGGTCAAGGTATCGGCCGCCAGCCAGAATACTGAATGGACACACCGTATCGGTTCGCCAGATTACCGTGTGGCCAATGCAGCACTGGCAGCAACACCCCAATTGCGTTGGAATGCCAAGATAGGGCAAGGTGATAGCGGGCGGGCCCGGATCACGGCTGACCCTGTTGTGTCAGGTGGGCGGATTTTCACCATGGATGCCGCCGCCAAAGTTACGGCGACAAGCCTCTCTGGTAGCACACTTTGGGCCAATGATCTGACACCTGAAGGCGATGATAGTGACGAAGCACAGGGTGGTGGCCTTGGTTTTGGAGATGGCAAACTTTTCGTGACCAACGGGTTTGGACGTTTGACTGCGCTGAACCCGGAAACCGGCGCCGTTCTTTGGGAACAGAAATTTGAAGCGATCGGCTCTGGCAGCCCGACCTATTTTGATGGGTTGGTTTATGTTGTGTCCGGTGATGACGTGGCTTGGGCCATTGAGGCCGACACGGGCCGCGTAAAATGGCAGATTAATGGTTTGCCTGATCTGAATAACGTCCAAAGCCCTGCGGCCCCTGCCGTGAACAAGCGATTGGCGATTTTTGCCTATGGCTCTGGCGAATTGCGCGGTGTGTTCCGTCGTGGCGGTGTTGGTCTGTGGACCGCTGGACTGACAGGAGAGCGCTTGGGGCGTACGATTAACCTGATCAGCGATGTATCCGGAGATCCGGTCATTTCGGGCGATAAGGTTTTTGCGGCCAACCATTCCGGACGTTTGATTGCCGCCGATCTGGCCACGGGTGAACGCCTGTGGACTGCGGAAGAGGGGGCGCTGAGCCCCGTTTGGCCTGCCGGAGATTCTCTATTTTTGGTGAACGATCAAAACCGCCTTGTACGGCTTGACGTACGCGATGGTACGCGTATCTGGTCCGTTGATCTGCCGCTTTACACCAAAAACAAGCCAAAGCGTCAAAGCACTTTGTTTGCCCATTATGGCCCTGTGATGGCGGGTGGTTTGCTGCGTGTTGTGTCCTCTGACGGATTGCTGCGTAATTTTGATCCAGCTTCGGGCGCAATGGTCAGTAGCGTGGAAATTCCAGGTGGTGCGACAACCAACCCAGTTGTTGCAGGTGGCACCCTTTATGTTGTCAGTGGCAAAGGTGATTTGCTGGCTTTCCGTTAACGCGGAAATAGGATAACGAAACGACCTCAAGTCGTTCGGAGATAAAAATGAGCTTTACCCTCGCCATTGTGGGGCGTCCAAATGTGGGCAAATCCACATTGTTCAACCGCCTTGTTGGCAAAAAACTGGCACTGGTGGACAACCAGCCCGGTGTGACGCGCGATTTGCGTGAAGGTGAGGCACGTCTTGGCGATTTGCGCTTTACCGTGATTGACACTGCGGGGCTTGAAGATGCCACAGATGACAGCCTTCAGGGGCGGATGCGCCGTCTGACAGAACGCGCCGTGGATATGGCAGATGTGTGCCTGTTCATGATTGATGCACGTACCGGGATCACACCAACCGATATGATGTTTGCGGAGATTCTTCGCAAGCGCTCGGCACATGTTATTTTGGCCGCAAACAAGGGCGAAGGCTCTGCTGCGGACGCTGGTGTGATCGAGGCTTATTCATTGGGCCTTGGTGAACCAATTCGCCTGTCTGCTGAACATGGTGAAGGCATGAATGATTTGTATTCGTTCCTTATGCCGATTGACGAAAAGTTCGCTAAAGCGGCCGAAGATACTTTGCCTATCACTGATATTGACGTCAATGAAGACGGTGAAAGCGAAGAAGAATATAGTCTTCCAACCAATGAAAAGCCGCTTCAGGTAGCCGTGGTTGGGCGCCCGAATGCAGGAAAATCCACTCTGATCAACAAAATTCTGGGTGAGGAGCGTCTTCTGACAGGACCCGAGGCCGGGATCACACGCGATGCGATCAGCCTGCGGATCATGTGGAACGACACGCCGATGCGGATTTTTGACACCGCTGGAATGCGTAAAAAGGCCAAGGTGCAGGACAAGGTTGAGAAACTGTCCGTCAGCGATGGTTTGCGTGCGGTTAAGTTCGCTGAAGTGGTGGTCGTGCTGCTGGATGCCGAAATCCCGTTTGAACAACAAGATCTGCGTATCGCCGATCTGGCTGAACGCGAAGGGCGTGCGGTTGTTGTTGCGGTGAACAAATGGGATATTGAGGACAGCAAGCAAGAAAAGTTGCGCGATCTGAAAGAGTCCTTTGAACGCTTGTTGCCACAATTGCGTGGCGCGCCGCTGATTACTGTGTCTGCCAAAACAGGCCGCGGCCTAGACCGTTTGCATGACGCCATTATGCGCGCTCATGCTGTGTGGAATCGCCGGGTGCCAACCGCTGCCTTGAACCGTTGGTTGACTGGTATGCTGGAACAGCACCCACCGCCGGCCCCCCAAGGCAGACGCATCAAGCTGCGGTATATGACGCAGGCCAAAACCCGCCCGCCCGGGTTTGTTGTGATGTGCAGCCACCCAGACAAAATGCCTGACAGCTATTCCCGCTACTTGGTGAATGGCTTGCGTCAGGACTTTGACATGCCGGGCACACCCATCCGCCTGATGATGCGCGGGCAGGGGGATAAAAACCCCTATAAGGGCAAAAAGAAATCGACACCTTCACGCCTGCGTAAGCACGTGCATGGTCGAAATTCCAAACCCGGATAACTATTAAAAAACGCGCTCTGGTCAGAGCGCGTTTTTTTTGTTTCTGCGGGTGGTCGGCGGTTTAGGCCAATGTACCTTGCGCTGTCAGTGTGGTTTTGCCAGCCAGATAAGGATGCAGAACTTCTGGCAGAACGACAGACCCGTCTTCCTGCTGGCCATTTTCCAAAACAGCAATCAAGCAGCGTCCAACCGCAAGACCCGAACCGTTGAGCGTATGCACAAATTCTGGTTTGCCACCTTCGGCAGGCTTATAGCGTGCATTCATGCGGCGGGCCTGAAAATCCCCACAGACAGAGACCGAGGAAATTTCGCGATAGGTGTTTTGGCCGGGCAGCCAAACCTCGATGTCATGGGTGCGTTGTGCGCCAAAACCCATGTCGCCGGTGCATAAAACCACGGTGCGATAAGGCAGTCCCAGACGTTCCAGAATGCCTTGGGCGCATTCGGTCATGCGGTTGTGTTCGGCACGGCTATTTTCTGGCTTGGTAATGCTGACCATTTCGACCTTTTCGAACTGATGTTGGCGCAGCATACCTGCCGTATCGCGACCAGCACTGCCCGCTTCTGAACGGAAGCATTGGGTGTGGGCCACATAACGACGTGGCAGATAGTTTTCCTCAACCGTTGCGTTATTGACGATATTGGTCAACGTTACCTCGGCAGTGGGAACAAGCCACCAACCATTGGTGGTTTCATAAGAGTCCTCGCCAAACTTGGGCAATTGCCCGGTGCCATACATCATTTCAGGACGTACAAGTACGGGTGTCCATGCCTCTGTCAGACCGTTTTCATCCACATGCGTGTTGATCATGAATTGGGCCAATGCACGATGAATGCGCGCCACAGCACCCGACAGCACAACAAAGCGGCTGCCCGAGAGTTTGGCGGCGGTTTCAAAATCCATGCCCGACTTTACGCCATCCAGATCGTAATGTTCTTTGGGCGTGAAGGAGTATTCAGCCGGTGTGCCCCAACGGTGAATTTCCACGTTGTCGTTTTCGTCGGCCCCCTCGGGGGTGTCCTCAAACGGTAGGTTCGGGATGGCTGACAGCAGATCGGTCAATTGTTGATCCAGCGCCTTGCCTTCGGTTTGCATTGCGGCAACTTCGGCCTTTTTCTCAGACACCAATGCGCGCAGGCGTTCAAATTCGGCCTCATCGCCGCTTGCCTTGGCGGCGCCGACGGATTTAGAGGCCTTGTTTTGTTCTGCCTGTGCGGTTTCGGCGGCTGTGATTTTAGTACGGCGCGCCTCATCCAGTGTCAGGATCTCTGAGGACATACCATCCACCCCACGACGAGAGAGAGCCGCATCAAAAGCGGCGGGGTTTTCGCGGATCATGCGGATGTCATGCATGGTGTCAGTCCTTCATGGTGAATCAATTATAAGCAGCTTATGCCGTATTTTTTACGTGTTCGTAAGCGTCTTTGATACTGCATCGCCAATCTGCGTTGGCATAGGTGCAAACTTTGCGGGATTTGGGATTTATACCTTTGTTTTGCAGGGTCACCTGCGTATTGAAGGGCACCAAACGCCAAACAGGCCGAGAATTCGAATGACCTCAGGATTTACAAAAGACGCGCCACTGATAGCTTTGCGGGGGTTGGGTCAGATCATGTTCCAAAGATCGGCCGCTGTGGGTGCGCTGTTTCTGGTTGGGATGGTGATCAATGCACCCAACCTTGCGTTCATGGGGGTGTTAGGCTGTGTTGTCGGGATGTGTGTGGCGCAGGTTGGCGGCTTTCCCAAAGAGGCACAGCAAGACGGGCTTTATGGCTATAACGGCGCGTTGGTTGGTTTGGCGTTGGGATATTTCTATGGCACTGGGGTAGCAATTTTTGGGATCGCGGCCTGTGGGGCAGGGGCTGCCACTTTGGTGATGCGCTATATGCAACGCTCGCTCGTGCCGCCGCTGACGTTTCCATTTGTAGCTGTCACTTGGGGGATCATGTTGCTGCTTTGGGCAGGCGATGTGGCACCGCAAACCTTGGCGATCTCCGGCCCAACCGCGCCTGATTTGGTTATGGGGGCTGCGCGCAGCGTGGGGCAGGTGTTGTTTCAGGAAAATGTCCTGACTGGCCTGATCTTTGCCTTGGCCATTACTTGGAACAACCGGCTGCACGGGGTGTTTGTGGGATTGGCGCTGGTTCTGTCGCTGGCCTGTGCTTGGGTGTTGGGTTATCCAAGTGAGATCACTCAGTTGGGTCTCTATGGATATAGCGCGGTGTTATGCGCGCTGTTTTTCGCAGGCACGAAACGTGGCGATATTGTCTGTGCGATGGCTGCGATTCTTTTGTCGGTGATCTGTGTCAGATGGTTTCATATGCTGGGCCTGCCTGCGCTGACCTTTCCCTTTGTGATATCCACATGGATTGTATGCCTACTGCGACGCTTCATAATATAACCCAAGAAAAAAGGCGCGACCCTTAAGGAGTTGCGCCTTTTGTCGTTTCCACAGCAATGTCGTTTAGCTGTTACCGTTGCCAGTAAATCTGGCCGCATCGGCAGCAGCACGGCGAATGGCGTTGGATTTATGCACGGTTTCCATATATTCCGCCTCGGGGTCGCTGTCATAGACCACACCGCCGCCTGCCTGAATATAGAGCTTTTGATCCTTTACGATGGCCGTGCGCAGGGCGATGCAGATGTCCATATCCCCACCAGAGCTGAAATACCCGACGCCGCCGCCATAGATGCCGCGCTTTTCGGGCTCCAGCTCGTCAATGATTTCCATCGCGCGTACTTTGGGCGCGCCGGACACTGTGCCCGCAGGCATACCTGCGAAAAACGCATCCAGTGCGTCTTTGTCGTCAGCTAACTCTCCGATCACGTTGGACACGATGTGCATAACATGGCTGTAACGTTCGATGATGAATTTCTCGGTTGGCTTGACAGTGCCCACCTTTGAGACGCGCCCTGTGTCGTTGCGGCCCAAATCCAGCAGCATAAGGTGTTCTGCCAGCTCTTTTTTGTCGGCCAGAAGATCGGCCTCAAGCGCGTTGTCCTCTTCGGGCGTCGCGCCACGGGGGCGCGTGCCTGCGATGGGGCGAATGGTGACCTCATCGCCAAAGACCCGCACAAGGATTTCGGGCGATGCGCCCACAACCTGATACCCACCAAAGTTGAAATAGAACATGAACGGTGATGGGTTGGTGCGGCGCAAACTGCGATAGAGCGCAAAGGGAGGCTGTGGGAAATCCTGTGTCCAGCGTTGCGCGGGCACCACTTGAAAGATGTCACCGGCGCGGATGTAATCCTTGGCTTTTTCCACCGCGGCCATATAGCCTTCTTTGGTGAAATTGCTGACCGGCAGGCTGGCTTCTTGGGCGTCGCCCAGATCGCGGCTGGCCTGTGGTAAGGCGCGCTCCAGATCGCGCACCGCGTCCATGACCCGCTCTGCGGCTTGCGCATAGGCAGCCTTGGCGGACTGACCATCACTGGCCCATGCAGGCGACACCACGGTTACCTCGCCTTTGACGCCATCCAGAACAGCAACGACCGAAGGGCGCAACATGCAGGCATCCGGCAGGCCAAGCGGATCAGGGTTCACATTCGGCAGATGTTCCACCAGCCGGATCATGTCATAGCCAAGATAGCCAAACAGTCCGGCCGCTGCCTGTGGCAGCTCGCTTGGCAGGTCGATGCGGCTTTCCTCGATCAAGGCGCGAAGGTTGACCAAGGGATCACCTTCTTGGGTCTCAAACGCGTCACCGTCAAAACGAGCCTGACGGTTGATACGGCTTTCGCTGCCATGACATTGCCAGATCAGATCGGGTTTCATGCCAATAATGGAATATCGCCCACGTACCTCGCCACCTGTCACCGATTCCAACATGAACGCATCAGATTGCGCGCCGGTCAGTTTTAGCATCAGGCTGACTGGCGTGTCCAAATCAGCGGCAAGGCGGGTATAGACGATCTGATTGTTGCCCGCCTCATAGGCGGTGCGGAAATCGTCGAAACTTGGGGTCAAAGCCACGGTCAAGCCTTTCGCATTATTGGAAGTTCACGTGAACCGCGTTGATGGCCTGTTGATCCAGACGCACCGTAAAGCCAGATTGCAGCGCGCGGGCATATGCCTCGAATATATCCTGTGAGACACCTTCGGCATATTGCTGTTGGATGGCTTCGCGGGTGGCGACAACCTCTGGGCTTTCCTCATCGGGGCCAAGAACCTCGTTTAAGCGCAGAATAAACACATCGGTTTCCCCTTGAATGACACGCACATCACCGGCAGTCATTTCAAACACCTGGGCGATCAGCGCAGGCGGTGTGTTCGGCACCAATGCGCCACGGATCAGGGCATCTTCTTGGTTTTTGGTCAGGCCGTAGGACGCAAAATCGCCCGCATTTGCGAGTTGTGTTGCGATGCCTTGGGCGACGGTATCCAGTGCTGCGACTGTTTCGACGCGCTCATAATCGGTTGCAACCGCGTCCTTGACCGTTTCAAACAGCGCAGGGGCTGCATCTGTTTCACCATCAAGACGCAGGGCAAAAATGCCGCCATCAGCAAGCTGTTCGACCTGTGGAAAATCATCGCTCTGGGTCTGGGCGGCAATGATGCGAAACCCGTCATAGGCGGCAATACCATCGGTGCTGGCGGCGTGCCATGACAGGGTGCCAAGCTGCATTTCAGTTTCATTTGCCAGCTCTTCCAGTGTCGCACCACCTGCCAGCAGGTCGTCAATATCGCCGATTTGTGTGTCAATCAGGCGACGCGCGCGATCTGCCGCCAATTCGGCCTGCAAATCAGCACGTACATCTTCAAGGCTTTCAGACTTTGCTGCCAGAACACCGTTCACACGATACAGCGCAGGGCCAAGATCAGATGGAGCAGGGCCGACAATCGCGCCAGTAGAGGCGTTAAACACGGTGTCGGCAGCTTGACCAAGATCGGCGGCAGTGACATCGCCAAGATCGATATCAGACAATTGCAGGCCACGCTCTTCGACCAGCGCATCAAAGCTGATTTCGCCATTGTTTAGCCGTGTGCGTGCGGCATTCGCTGCGGCGTCATCCAAAAATACCAGACGTTCCACAAGGCGGCGTTCGGGTTGGTTGAATTCAACTTCGCGCGCGTCATACAGCTCTTGCAGGGCAGCTTCGTCGATTTCGACCTGATCCTGCAACATATTGGGGGTCAACCAAACATAAGTTATATCGCGCGTAGCAGGCAGCATGTAATTGGCAATGTTGTCGCTATAAAACGCCATCAACTGATCATCGGTCGCTGCGGGGAGCGGAGTAATCAAATCATCGGATGTAAAACGCGCCCAATCAAAGCTGCGGCGCTGCGCGATGAATTCCAACAAGGTTTCGGTATAGATGTCAGAGGGGGCAACACCGCCGACGATGGCCCCTTGCAGCAACGTACGGGCAGCTTCTTCGCGCACGTCGGCCTCATATTCACCTTCGCTCAGGCCAGCCTGCTCTAGCGTATAGCCATAAGCCTCGCGGTCAAAAGATCCGTCTAGCCCCTGAAAAGCCGGCGTTTCAAGGATTTGTGCGCGCAACAATTCATCGCCGATGGACAGGCCAAGACGGTCGGTTTCCGCATCCAATGTTCGGGTTGTAACCAGACGGGCCAGAATGGCGCGATCCACACCGAATTGTTGGGCTTGGGCAAAGCTGATGGTTTGACCGCTTTGCGCGCTGATGGCGCGAATTTCGTTTTGCAGCGCACGGGCATAAGCGTTGATGTCGATGTCTTTGTCTTCGACGGATCCAACCGATTGGATGTTGCCGCCAAGGTTGGTGACCCCAAATCCGCCAAGCCCCAAAATAAGCAGACCCATGAGGATCCAGACAAAAGTTCTTGAGATCGAATTGCCCTTGGACATAGGTCCCCCTGCGGTGCACAAAATTATCGTTCGAGATTGTCTACGATGGGTTGTTGACAGGGGCAAGGGGGCACGGGCTTTTCCCTCATTTCAAAGGGATTTTTCCCAACACAATAACGCGCATTGATATAAAAATTCTGTAACGCTGGCACTCAAGATCAGGTTCTGCGTGAAAGAGACAGAACCGTTTGGCCAAGGATATATACACCCGCGCCACCAATCACGCTTGCTGCAAAGCGGTTAAGTTTCAACAACGCACCCGAATGGGACATTGCCTGACGTGCATGAGAGGCAAGCACGGCATAGGGAGTCAAGACCACAAAAAGAACAATGACCGTCAAAATGCTGAGAGCCACCCAATTCAGCAGACCCACTGTATTGAGATCAAGAACAGTTGGTAGCAAAGCAAGATAAAAGATGATGGTCTTTGGGTTGCCAAGGGTGATTGTAAATCCTGCAAGAAAGGCCTTTGGTCCCGTGCTGTTTTGGGCCTTGTTGACGTGATTAAGTCCCGCCTCGTTCTTCCAGAACTTATACCCAAGATACAACAGATAAGCCGCGCCCAAAACTTTGATCACAAGAAAGGCACCTGCAAACACTTTGGCGATAGTTGCAAGACCGGCCACTGCTACGGTCAGATAAAAGACGTCCCCAAGCGTAATTCCTGCAAGGAAGAACAAAGAGGTGCGCAGCCCGCCGCCAAGAGATTGCCCCACGAGGGCGGCAACGCCCGGACCCGGAATAACGGCAGCAATTCCAAGGGCGACACAATAGGCAAAAAGAGGGGCCAAGATATCCATGATACTGTCTCGTATAGTGTTGATACTGGCGGCATGATCCATTTGTCATGCAGTGGCAAGGGGGCATCGAAATATCCCCCCAATTCCCTGGGTTTCAGATTCTAAGGGTGAAACGTGACAAGGCGATCAAACAAGGCTTTGATACCCGCACGATCGACATTGGCAAAGGCGATGCGCATTTGCTGCTGCCCCATAGGATCATTTATGGGCGTGAACATGGTGCCGGGTAAGGTCAGGACATGGGCCTTTTGCACAAGCTCTCGTGCAAGTTCATTTGAAGAAATACCAAAAGGATGTTCCATATAGGCGAAATAAGCCCCGCATCCCATTAAACGCCATCCAGCATCTTGTATGGGCGCAAAATAGTCGGTGATTGCGGCGCGTCGATCCAGTATTTCGATGCGCTCTCCTGCCAGCCAATGTTCCAGATTGCGCATTCCCCAAAGGGCCGCATGTTGGCCAAGTTGATTGGGGCAGATCGTGACAGAATCCAGAAACTTTTCGGCCTCAGCCAAGCGGGCAGTGCTGGCAACCATGGTGCCGACACGATGGCCTGTCAGACGGTACGCTTTGGAAAATGAATAAAGCTGTATCAGCGTATCGTGCCAATCCGGATCAGCAAACAGATCGTGGGGCGCGCCACTGCGTGCATCAAAATCGCGATAAGTTTCATCGACAATCAATGCCACTCCATGTTGACGCGCCAAATCAAAGAACGCGCGCACAAGATCAGCCGGGTACTCCACACCACCAGGATTGTTGGGGGTGACAAGTACAATTGCCTTGGTGCGATCAGTGATCAGGGTTTTGGTGTGCTCTGGATCAGGCAGCAAATCCGGCCCTGTGGCCAGTGGCACGGTACGTACACCGACCATATCTAGCCACATTTTATGATTGAAATACCAAGGGGTTGGAAGAATAACCTCATCGCCTTCACCCGTCAGGGACATGATGGCGGCGCAAAATGCCTGATTACAGCCAGAGGTAATTGCGACCTGGGTTTCGTCAATCTGTCCGCCATAGGCCGCCGACCATTGCGCGGCCACCTCTGCGCATAATTCCGGCAGGCCCAGAACCGGGCCATAAAGATGCGCGTCAGGCACGTTCAGGGCGATATCTGCAATATGCTGACGCAATGGTTCTGGTGGCGGATCAACCGGTGCGGCCTGACTTACATTGATCAGCGGGCGATCTGCGCTGAATTGCACCCCTTCCATCCAGCGGCGCGCCTCCATCACCGGAGGGGCAAATGTCTGGGCGGTACGGGGAAGGTTTGCCATGAAATCACCTTTGTGGATTGGCGGTCAGATCAGATGATGCGCCGACGCATTGCTTCATATGCCGCGACGCTAGCCCAGCTGAGAAGGAATGTCATTAACGCAACCCATTCCATATGAGTTCGCGCATTCCAAAGCATGGCCGCCACCAGAAGCATTGCGGGATGGATCAGGTAAATGCCAAAGGACTGGCGCCCCAAAGCGTCCAGTATGCGACTTTTGATTGTGATCCGAACGGCAATTTCAAACACTGCCGCCGCAATAATCAGATGCAAAAACGGCTGAGGGTTCGCCGAAAGCAATCCTAACGCGGCAGTAAATACCAAGAAAAGCAGCATAGGTGCGGCTGAACCACGCGTTGCGATCCGCAAAAGCGCATAAGCTGTGGGCAACAGCACATGTTTCCACTGAATATACGGAAACCCGCCATAGACACGTGTCAACCATTGATCAGATGTCAGGATCGACACTGCGGCGATCCCACACATCACTCCAAACATCACCCAACCTGAACGACGCCCGCGTATCCGGGTGGCCAAAAACACAAAAGGCGCACAGAAAAGCACATAGGGCAGGAACCAAAGATGTTTTGATGTGCCAACCAAGATCCATACGGGGCTTTCAAAAACAATGGCGTCGTTGAACCCCATTTGCACAATACGCAGCCCCATGAATAAGGCGCTGAATATGATCCAAGGCACAAGGATACGCGTGACCCGTTTTGCCATAAAACCAAAGAAAGACAGCCGCCCAGTGGATTGAGCGCCCAGACAGAGACTTAGGATCAGAAACAGTCCCAACGCTGTATCTGCATGTTGCGCCACGCGTTCATCGACATGACAAAATACAATGACAGCCGCGCATAAAAAACGCGCCAGTTCTGGCGCGCTTTGTCGTGTGCTGGATGCTTTTGCCATACCCGCAGGCCTTAGTCAGAACCGCGATAAGGTTCGACATATTGCAAGGCCATGTCCCAAGGGAAGAAAATCCATGTGTCCTGCGAAACCTCGGTGATGAAGGTATCCACCATCGGACGGCCATTTGGCTTGGCGTAAACGGTTGCAAAATGGGCGTTTGGATAGAGTTCGCGCACCAATTCAAGTGTTTTACCACTGTCCACCAGATCATCAATCACCAGAATGCCGGTGCCATCACCCATCAGTTTGGCGTCGGGCGCTTTCAGAACTTGCGCTTCGCCCTGTGCTTGATGGTGATAGGATTTCACGCTGACTGTGTCGACTGTACGAATGTCCAGCTCACGGCTGATAATCATTGCCGGCGCCATACCGCCCCGCGTGATGGCCACAACGGCACGCCAATTCCCATCATCGGGGCCTTGTCCATCCAAACGCCACGCAAGTGCGCGGCTGTCACGGTGAATTTGATCCCAACTGATGTGAAATCCCTTTTCGTGGGGCAGGCGCTCGCTCATATCACTTTTTCCCGGTTGTTACATCTATGTCGGGTGCATCCACTGCTTTCATACCAACCACATGGTATCCTGCATCTACGTGAAGGTTTTCACCGGTGACTCCGCTGCCCAAATCGCTCAGAAGATAAAGCGCAGAATTGCCCACGTCATCGATGGTGACGTTACGGCGCAGAGGAGAATTCAATTCGTTCCATTTCAGGATATAGCGGAAATCACCAATTCCGGATGCCGCAAGTGTTTTGATCGGACCCGCGGAAATGGCGTTCACGCGTATGCCGTCTTTGCCGAGATCCTCGGCCAGATATTTCACCGATGCCTCAAGCGCGGCCTTGGCCACGCCCATGACGTTATAGTGCGGCATAACCTGTTCTGCACCGTAATAGGTGAGGGTCAGGGCAGAACCGCCATCTTTCATCAGTTTCTCGGCGCGCTGCATCACGGCCGTAAAACTGTAACAGCTCACGTCCATGGTCATCAGGAAATTTTCACGGCTTGTGTCGACGTACCGTCCACGCAATTCGTTTTTGTCCGAAAACCCAATGGCATGAACGATAAAGTCCAGTTTGCCCCATTTGGCTTCGATTTCGCCAAAGGCGGCATCAATGGAAGCAAGATCACTCACGTCGCAATCAATCAGCGTATCGACGCCCAATTGATCCGCCAATGGCAGGACACGTTTCTTGAACGCATCGCCCATGTATGAGAACGCTAATTCGGCGCCTGCGTCCGCACAGGCTTTGGCAATGCCCCATGCGATGGACTTGTCATTCGCAAGCCCCATGATCAGACCGCGTTTCCCTGCCATCAGATTGTTTGACATTCCGTCCACTCCGTACCCTTAATCCGCTTAAAGGACGTTTAGGCGATAGTGGGTGGTGCATCAAGGCCATGCGTACCCTGAACAACAAGAACATTCACCTGTTGGAGAAATAATATGACAGAGCGAAGCGGAATATTTGCAGGGGATGACCCATTTCAAATCGCCCGGGAATGGCTGGCAGAGGCGGAAGCGAGCGAAATCAATGATCCTAATGCGATTGCTTTGTCGACTGTGAACGCCGACGGATTGCCAAATGCGCGCATGGTGTTGCTGAAGGAAATCGAAGTGGACGCCTTTGTCTTTTATACCAACTATGGCAGTGCGAAAGCGCAAGAGGTTGATGCGACTGGCAAGGCTGCGTTTGTGGCGCATTGGAAGTCATTGCGGCGTCAGTTGCGTGTGCGCGGCACTGTGGTGCGTGAGGACGGAGCCCAGGCGGATGCCTATTATGCGTCGCGCTCTTTAAAGAGTCGCCTTGGCGCTTGGGCCTCAAAACAATCAGAACCACTCGCCTCGCGGGGCGCACTGATGGCAGAAGTTGCAAAGGTGACGGCCAAACATGGAACAGCCCCAACACGACCACCATTTTGGGGGGGGTATCGCATCCTTCCGGTGGAAATCGAGTTCTGGGCTGATGGGGCTTATCGATTGCACGACAGGTTTCGCTGGAGCCGTGCAACCCCTTCTGATGCATGGAAAATTATCCGCTTGAACCCCTGACATTCGCGTGACGTAAGATGCAAACCCATGAAAGATCACGTATTTTAGGCTTGCCGAAGGGAATGTTTTGACGCAGAAGTATATTACTCTGGGGATGGAGTAACGTAAGGTAAAGGCGTTGAATATGGACAAGGAAACTGCCTCGCGCATCAAGGGGCAGGTCAAATGGTTCGATCCAGTAAAGGGGTTCGGATTTGTAGTTTCGGATACGGGTGGTCCCGATATTTTGTTACACGCCAATGTGTTGCGAAATTTCGGGCAAAGTTCAGTTGTGGACGCCGCGCGTATTGAGATTTCGATTCAAGAGACAGAACGCGGCGTGCAGGCCGTTGAAGTTTTTCACATCGAAGCACCTGTAAGCTCTGAGGCGACGACTCTGGAAGATTTCCAGGATCTCGATCTGGATGACATTCGCAGCTCTCCCTTAGAGGCTGCACGTGTAAAGTGGTTTGACAAGGGGAAGGGATTTGGCTTTGCCAATGTGTTCGGGCGTCCCGAAGATGTGTTTGTACACATTGAGGTGTTGCGTCGCTCTGGTCTTGCAGAATTGCAGCCGGGCGAGGCATTGGCGCTGCGCGTGATCGAGGGCAAACGCGGTCGCATGGCCACCGAAGTTTGCGCTTGGGAAACAGCGACCCAAGATCAAGAGGACTGATGTTGCGGCATTTTTTGGTGAGTTTTGTGATGTGGTGTGCCATTGCATCGCAAAGTCTCGCCGAATGCCGCGACGATGCTGTCTCTTTACGAGGAGATTGGGGGCAGGCGCGCTTTCGTGTGGAAGTTGCTGCTGACGAAGACTCCCGCGCCCTTGGCTTGATGAATCGCCCGCAGATGTCGTCTGGGGCGGGGATGCTTTTTATCTATCCAACAGAACAGCCAGTAGCCTTTTGGATGAAGAATACTCTGATTCCGCTGGATATGATATTCGTGAAAGCCAACGGTCAGGTTGCTCATATCCATCATAATGCGATTCCCTTGGATTTGACGGCGATCCCAAGCAGAACTCCTGTGCGCTATGTATTGGAAATCAATGGCGGAATGGCCGCAAACCTTGGTTTGTCTGTCGGCAGTTTGATGCAGCATCCGACGATTGATAAAAAAAATTCACTTTGGCCCTGCAAAGAGTGATTTCGGGCTTTTCAAATCAGAACGCCGGGGTTAAGTAAGCGCCACGGTCGGGGCGTAGCGCAGCCTGGTAGCGCACCTGTTTTGGGTACAGGGGGTCGTGAGTTCGAATCTCGCCGCCCCGACCATTTTCTCTCTAAGTTGAATGACGCATGGATTGATCGTCTTGGGCGCGATCAATCTGGTCGGGTTTGACCCATTATCGGCATCAAATAGAGAATCACTTTGCTCTGACAGCGCTGTATTTTGCAAAATACCCAGCACAAAGCGCATATCTTGTGTGGTGGGTGGGTTATCCACTAAATGTTGTGGATAAAATCGAGCATCTGTGAATTATTGTGAATTGTTCATAGTTTTGAGGGGCTTCGTGAGACAGGCTCAGACATGGCCTTAACGCGCTTAACTTTTTGTTAATTTTTGGAATCGGATTTGAGGCCTTCGGACTGTTGCAAACAGGTTTGGTCAACCTCAAAAAACTAACTATTTCTAAAAAAACACCGTTGACCGATTGTGGATGGATACGTCAGATTGTGTCGTAGATCAGCAAAAGCCACAACATATAGTGGCGAAGCGGTCGTAAGGGACGAAACTCCAATATGATGCCAGGCTTTGGCCATGGCTGATGTCAGCGACCGTGCGGTCGCTGCACAGAGATGTTTTGCCTGCTGCGATAGCCTTGTTGATCGACAAGGGCCTAACGGGCCATTTGCAACCGGACACGCCAAAAGGCGGATGATTGGGACAGAGGCAGACAATGAAAATTGAAAGACGTTTCACCAAAGCAGGACAAGACGCATATGCGGATCTGGATTTTGTGACCACCGTGTCCGAGATTCGAAACCCAGACGGCACAATTGTTTTCAAACTGGATAACGTCGAGGTTCCCACAAGCTGGAGCCAAGTTGCCAGTGATGTCATTGCCCAAAAATATTTCCGTAAGGCAGGTGTGCCTGCCAAGCTTAAGAAAGTGAAGGAAAAGGGCGTACCAGAATTTCTGTGGCGCTCTGTACCGGATGGGGATGCCGTCAAATCTGGTGAAACCTCATCCAAGCAGGTGTTTGACCGTCTTGCAGGTGCGTGGACATATTGGGGCTGGAAGGGCGGCTATTTCGCAACTGAAACCGATGCGCGCGCCTATTTCGACGAAATGCGCTATATGCTGGCAACCCAACGTGCAGCCCCCAATTCGCCGCAATGGTTTAACACGGGCCTACATTGGGCATATGGTATTGATGGTCCGGGCCAAGGTCATTTTTATGTGGATTATAAATCCGGCAAACTGACCAAATCCAAATCCGCCTATGAACACCCACAACCACACGCATGTTTCATTCAATCCGTGGCGGATGATTTGGTTGGTGAAGGCGGCATTATGGATTTGTGGGTACGCGAAGCACGTCTCTTTAAATACGGGTCGGGCACAGGCACAAATTTCTCGTCATTGCGGGCCGCGGACGAATCCTTGTCTGGGGGCGGAAAATCTTCTGGCCTAATGGGGTTTCTTAAGATCGGGGATCGTGCCGCTGGTGCGATCAAATCAGGCGGGACCACCCGTCGGGCAGCCAAAATGGTGATCTGTGATGCCGACCACCCGGACATCGAAGAATTCATCAATTGGAAAGTGAAGGAAGAGCAGAAGGTCGCCTCTATTGTTGCCGGCTCCAAAATGCACGAGCAAAAGCTGAACGAAATATTCGCAGCGATCCGTGCATGGGATGGCAGCAGCGAAGATGCGGTCGATCCCAAAAAGAATGAGCAATTGAAAATTGCCATTAGGGGTGCCAAAAAAGTCCAAATTCCAGAGACTTATGTGAAGCGGGTGCTGGATTATGCCAAACAGGGCTATGACAGTATCGAGTTCCCCACATATGACACCGATTGGGACAGCGAAGCCTATGCGTCGGTCAGCGGACAGAATTCGAACAACTCGATCCGCGTGACCGATGCCTTTCTAGAGGCAGTGAAAGACAACAGCGATTGGGAGCTGATCCGACGCACCGATGGCAGCATTGCCAAAACCGTTGGGGCACGCGACCTGTGGGATCAGATCGGCCATGCGGCTTGGGCCTGCGCTGATCCTGGCATTCAGTTTCATGACACTGTCAATGCATGGCACACATGTCCCGAAGATGGGGCGATCCGAGGGTCAAACCCTTGTTCTGAATACATGTTTTTGGACGATACTGCGTGTAACCTTGCGTCGATGAACCTGCTGACATTCCTGAAGGACGGGGTGTTTCAGGCCGAGGATTACATGCACGCTACGCGTTTGTGGACGATCACCTTGGAAATCAGCGTGACCATGGCGCAGTTCCCGTCAAAGGAAATTGCGCAGCTCAGCTATGACTTCCGCACGTTGGGTCTTGGATATGCCAACATTGGCGGTTTGCTGATGAATATGGGCTATAGCTATGACAGCGATGAAGGCCGCGCATTGGCCGGCTCACTGACCGCGATCATGACCGGGGTGGCCTATGCCACCAGCGCAGAGATGGCGGGCGAATTGGGCCCCTTTGCAGGTTACCAAAAGAACGCAGATCACATGTTGCGAGTGATCCGAAACCACCGGCACGCGGCCTATGGAAAAACCGAAGGATATGAAAATCTTGCGGTGAAACCTGTGCCTCTGGACCACATTAACTGTCCTGACCAAGCCCTTGTAGAACTTGCAAAAACAAGCTGGGACGAAGCGTTAAAGTTGGGCGAAAAGCACGGATATAGAAACGCACAATCCACTGTGATTGCCCCCACAGGCACCATTGGTTTGGTGATGGACTGTGACACCACTGGAATTGAACCTGATTTTGCGTTGGTGAAATTCAAAAAACTCGCCGGTGGTGGGTATTTCAAGATCATCAACCGGTCTGTTCCGGCGGCTTTGGAAAAGCAAGGCTACGGTAGTGCCGAGATTGAGGAAATCGTTTCTTATGCGGTGGGTCATGGTACGTTGGGCAACGCGCCGGGTATCAACCACACCACATTGATCGGCCATGGTTTTGGCCAAAACGAGATTGATAAAATAGAGGCCTCGCTAGCGACCGCCTTTGATATCCGGTTCGTGTTCAACCAATGGACACTGGGAGAGGAATTCTGCATCAATGTGCTAGGTATTCCTTCTACACAGTTGAATGATCCCACCTTTGATCTGTTGGCGCATCTTGGGTTCAGCAAACGTGATGTCGAGGCGGCCAACAACCATGTGTGTGGCACCATGACACTCGAAGGGGCGCCGCATCTGAAAGACGAGCATCTGTCGATCTTTGATTGCGCCAACCCGTGCGGCAAAATCGGTAAACGTTACCTGTCGGTGGACAGCCACATCACCATGATGGCCGCCGCACAATCGTTTATTTCTGGCGCGATTTCCAAAACCATCAATATGCCCAACGATGCCACGATCGAAGAATGTCAGGCAGCATATGAGTTGAGCTGGTCTCTTGGGGTAAAAGCCAATGCGCTATATCGCGATGGTTCCAAACTCAGCCAACCTTTGGCCGCTGCGTTGATTGAAGACGATGATGACGCCGCTGAAATTCTGGAAAGCGGTACTTCGCAGGAAAAGGCGCAAGTCTTGGCTGAAAAGATCGTCGAAAAGGTGATCATCAAAGAGGTCGTCAAACGTCATCGTGAAAAGATGCCGGAGCGTCGCAAAGGATATACCCAAAAGGCGGTTGTTGGCGGGCATAAGGTGTATCTACGCACCGGCGAATACGAAGGCGGTGCTCTGGGTGAGATATTCATCGATATGCACAAAGAAGGTGCTGGTTTTCGCGCGATGATGAACAATTTTGCCATCGCTGTGTCAGTTGGATTGCAATATGGCGTGCCTCTGGAAGAATTTGTTGATGCCTTCACGTTCACCAAATTTGAACCTGCAGGCATGGTTCAGGGCAACGACAGCATCAAGAATGCAACGTCCATCTTGGATTATATCTTCCGCGAGTTGGCGGTCAGCTATCTGGACCGTACCGACCTCGCGCATATCAAACCCGAAGGCACATCGTTTGATGATTTGGGGCGCGGCGAAGAGGAAGGTGTTTCCAATGTTTCAGAACTGAGCGAAAGCGCCGCTACCCGGTCGCTTGAGGTTCTCAAACAGATTTCGTCGACCGGATACTTGCGCAAACGTATGCCACAGGAACTGGTTGTGTTGAATGGCGGCCAAACTGACCCGGCAATGGCCTTGCAAACATTGGTGCCGGAAACCGCAGGCACAGGAACCGCCGGGTTGACCGTTGCCAGCACAACCACCACCACAACGGCAATGGCGAGTGGGGCAGTCAGTATGGATGCCCGGACCAAAGCAAAGATGCAGGGCTATGAGGGTGATCCTTGTGGCGATTGTGGAAACTACACTTTGGTGCGTAACGGCACTTGTATGAAATGCAACACCTGCGGCGCAACCAGTGGGTGCAGTTAATCTCGGGGGGACCTGAGTAGGGGGAGCATTGCCCATTTGGGTATCCCCCGACGAACACGGGGCGGGTGCGCTCGCTCCGACGACGTTCAGGCCGCAGGCAAAAAACGAGCGGTAAATTATAGAGTGAGCCTGAACGGCGAAACTGGGGGGCCTTGTGCCCCCCGCTTTTCTTTAGACAAGCAGGTCCACATCGAGGGACAACGCCGCATGTGTTCTGACATTGGCCGTTGGGTGCCATTTGCGCGTTACTTTACTTTTGTCTTCTTTTTCCCAGCTATGTGCGTAACGCATGGCAGATAGCGGGAAATCTCTGCTTTGCAGCTATTGTTGTGCTATACAATTGCCTTGGTTTGCTCTATGAGCAGCGCTTGTCGTCGTTTGAGGTAACTATTGCGTCCTGCTTAGGTGGGCCAATCACGCGCTCTTATGACCCCTTCCAAAGAAAAGAAGACCAAAACCGTGAAACAAGCTCTTCGTGACGCTCTTGACGATCGTGGATATGAAACACTGACACCCGTGCAGTTGGCAGTGATGGCCCCAGAACTGGACGGGCGTGATCTGCTCGTGTCTGCTCAAACTGGATCAGGCAAAACGCTGGGCTTTGGTCTGGCGATTGCGCCGACGATCATGCAAGAAGATGAACGGTTCGAGGCCGCGGGCGCGCCTTTGGCGTTGGTGATTGCACCGACGCGCGAGTTGGCACTTCAGGTGAAACGCGAGCTGAGCTGGCTGTATGCCAAGGCGGGCGGACATGTGACATCATGTGTGGGTGGCATGGATATGCGCGATGAGCGCCGCGCGCTGGCACGTGGCGCGCATATTGTTGTGGCGACGCCGGGACGTCTGCGCGATCATATTACGCGCGGTTCTATGGATCTGACACAATTGCGTGCCGTGGTACTGGACGAAGCGGATGAAATGCTGGACCTTGGATTCCGTGATGATCTTGAATTCATTCTGGGCGAAGCCCCAGAAGACCGCCAAACCCTGCTGTTTTCGGCAACCGTGCCAAAATCTATCCTTGGGTTGGCGAAAAACTATCAAAAAAACGCAGAGCGCGTTATCACCAAATCCGAACAAACCCAACATGCCGACATTGAGTATCGCGCGATGGTGGTGTCGGATCGTGATACGGAAAATGCGGTCATCAACACGCTGCGGTTTTATGAATCGCCCAATGCGATTGTTTTTGGCAACACACGCGCCATTGTGAACCGTCTGACCACACGCCTGTCGAACCGCGGGTTCAAGGTTGTGGCCCTGTCGGGCGAGTTGTCGCAGACCGAACGCACCCATGCGCTTCAGGCGATGCGCGATGGACGTGCACGGGTTTGTGTGGCCACCGATGTTGCCGCACGTGGGATCGATTTGCCCAACCTTGATCTGGTTGTTCATGCCGAATTGCCCAATAACCATGAAACCATGTTGCACCGTTCAGGCCGTACAGGTCGGGCAGGGCGCAAGGGTGTAAGTGCGCTGATCGTCACCAAGAAGAACCGCAAAAAGGCCGACCGTATCCTGCATATGGCCAAGGTTAACGCAGAATGGGCCAACGCGCCCTCTGCTGATGATGTAAATCTACGCGACGAAGAACGCATGTTCGCTGATTCAAGCTGGAACGATGCCATCGCCGAAAACGAAATGATCGGCGTTGAAAAACTGACATCAAGCTTTACGCCTGAGCAAGTTGCAGCCGCTTATTTGCGTCTGTTCCGCTCTATGCGGTCCGCACCAGAGGAACTCTCGGCGGTGGACGCAAAACCTGCGCCGCGCGTTGAATTTGGCGAAAGCGTGTGGTTTTCAATTTCTGGTGGGCGTAATGCCGATGCAGAGCCACGCCGCCTGTTGCCGATGCTGTGCAAGGCTGGTGACATCACCAAGGACGATATTGGCGCGATCCGTATTCAGCAGGATCAGTCCTATGTTCAAATACGCAAGCCAAGCGTTGCTGCGTTTTTGGCAGCAATCGGTTCTGACATGACACTTGAGGCCGGTACGGTTCTGTCTGAATTGTCAGAGGCACCAAATCTGTCTGGTGGCGGCAAGTTCGCAGGTAAGCCATCTGGCAAATTCGGCGGTAAGCCTTCTGGCAAACCACGACCAAAATCAGGTGGTTATGAGAAGCGGTCGGAAAATCGTTCTGAGATGCGGGATGCGCCTTATGAGGGCAAGCCCAAGTCACATAAACCCAAATCCACCCCGCCAGTAGATTGGGATGATGCACCAGAGCCGCGCGCCAAAAAGCCCAAGGGTGACAAACCCAAGTACAAATCCAAAGCCGCCCCCGCGGCCTATGACAGCGATGGCGGGCATGGTCCTGCCAAGCGCCTTGGGGATGGAAAAAAGCCTCGGGATAAAACCGGCCCTAAAGGACCGCCTCCGCCAAAGGGCAAATCAAACAGCAAAAAGAACAAAGCCCGTGCTGCGGCAGCTGGAAAACCTGCTGGTAAGGGCAAAGGTGGCCCGAAACGCGGCTGAGAATCCTAATATGCTTGGCCCCGCAATCAGTGGGGCCGAGCCATACGTCGTCTATAGTAGATATATGACGGCAAGAGCAGGCAGCAGATATAGGCCACAATCGTGGCCCATATCGCCCCTGATGGTCCCATTGGACCAATCAACACGGCACTTACTCCCAATTTTACCGCCATCATAGCCGCCTGCGCAGTAATCAAAAACTGGGTGTGCCCCAAAGATTTCAGCAATGTGCTGACACTGCTGACCGCACCAATCAAAATGGCCCAGACCATCATTCCCGCAACCAACATCACCGCAAAATCAAACGTCTGCTTGACCCAAGCAAACAGAATGCCTTCTAAAAAGTGTGTAATCACGAATGCCACGATCGCAGCGCCCATTGTGGTGGTGGCTACAGCCTTCAAGAATGTTCTGCGCAGCCAATACAAATCCCCCTGTGCCTTGGCACGGCTGAAACTGGGCCAAAGCGCGTTGTTCAATGTGGCGCAGACAAGGATAGAAATGGCAAAGAGGCGCTGTATTAACCCGTATTCTGTGGCGGCCGCGGCCCCGATGATAGCACCAATAAACACCACATCGGCGTGAAAGGTGATCGACAAGAAGGTAGAGCCCACCCCAAGGCGCGCGGCTTCGCGCAATATGTGGCGTGCAAGTGCTGGGTCAAATTTGGAAAACGTCCAAAACACTGCCTTTTGGCGCATCACAACCACACCGCCAATCGCAAACATCAGCACCGGAAGCGGCAGGAAAAATGCCAAAACCAGTACAGCCATGGGCTGATGTGTGGAGGTGGCCAGAATGATGCCCATTAAAGAAAAAATATGTCCAATGAACTCAATGGTATAAGCTTTACTACCCTGATGCATTCCCAGCAGAATGGATTTGGTAAAATTCAGCGGATAGATAAGACTGAGGCAAACCGCGAGTGCACAGAACATGGCGGTGGTTTCTTGGGCAGAAATCGCCGTGCCAACCATCAGCAAGCTATGCCAATCTACCCAATAAGCTACAGGCACACAGATCAACAAAAGAGCAAAACCCATGCTCAGAAAAACGCAGAACCCTGTGGACAGTAATGTGGCTTGGGCGTCCTTGTCATTTTGTTCACGGATCTTGGCCGTTTCTGTAATCAACACCCCTGATGCGCTAAAGTTGATGAGCGACATTACCTCCATCACCGCCAAGGCAATCAACCAGATTCCCAAGGCATTATTGCCCAAATATCCCAACAGGATTGGCATGGTGACAAAACCAATGACAACCTGTGTGATTGCAGACACAGCGCCCATGGCTGTTGTTGACAGTATGGGGTTGCGTAAAAAGTTAGTGATCCGGTTCATATAAGGGCGACTTGCCTATCAGGTCTAATGACACAAAAAAGCCCACGAGTTTCCCCGTGGGCCTGATGTCGATGTATGTGCATTGTCTCTATTAGAAGAATGCTGTGAACTTGAACTCTACGAATGTGTCATCTTTGATAAAGGCCAAAGGATCGTTGAAGCTGTCAACCGATACGTGACTTGCATTCACATCAAGACGAATTGAATCTGACAGGCGTGTCGAAACACCGGCATTGAACAACTGTGCTTGGCTGTCCAAATCATGGAACATCCCAAAGGTGATGGATGTGTCACGCGCATTGTTAAAGCGATAATTCAGGCCAAGGAAGATATCATCTTCGAACAGGGTCAGAGGCTGATTTGCTGCGCGGTCATCATAGAGATATTCCAGTGCCACTGTGAGATCACCAGCGCCACCACCGATGCCAGTAAAGGTGTAATCCCCACCCACAACAGCAGCAAAGAAATCATCGCCTTGGGCTTCGCGATAGATACCTTCGAAGCGAAGCTGCAGATCATTGTTAGAGTAGACCGCTGTCAAACCAACTTGTTCGATTTTCTGGTAGTAAGGAACCAAACCCACAATCGGGATGGTGGAAATCAAGGTCGCAATGTCGTCAGTCAGGTTTTCTCCGAGGAAGTCGAAAAAGTCGTCCGCATCACCGATATTATCTGCAATGCCGGCGTCATAGGCCGCAGCTATTGCGTCATTCACAGCGTTACAAACAGATTCGAAGATATCGCCGCCATTGGTGTTGGCACATCCAGGAAGTGTCACCGCCTCACGGCTGGTACCGTTGAAATATGAGGCAGACACGTCAAGCGCGCCATTGCCCACATTGAAGTTGTGTGAATAGCGCAGGGCATAATCAACGTGGCGATCATCGCCTTCTTCGAAATTGGCACGTCTGGAAGCGAATTCCACTGGGCTACGGAAGCGCGCCTCATCACCGTCGCCAAAATGTGGTTCGATAAAGCCAAGCAAAGCATAGGCGCTGAATGTGCCAGCATTTGTGTGAAGGTTCAGGTTGACCATCGGTGTGCCCAGCAGTTGATCATTCTCTGTTGGGTTGGACCGGTCGATCGGGTTCATTACGTTCACAATAGAGCGGCTTTCAGCAACGCCCCAGTTTTCGGTGTGGAACCCTGCAAGGATGTCCCAGTTGCCAAAGGATTGTGAAAAGTGCAGCTCGCCAATGTTGAAGAGATTGCGAGTGTCTGTTTCCTCCAACAATCCATCGAAAGAAAAGGTTATCTTACCGTTGCCAGCGTTAAAGTGACCATCAAGCCCCAACTCGACAAACAGTTCCGCGCCGCTGCTGGATTGCCCGGAATACAGGCCATCTTCGGTATAAAATCGCAAACCTGTTGCGGCCTTAGCGTTGAACGTTGGGCCTTCGTCAGCCATTGCAAGTGTGGATGTCGACGCAATCAGAAGGGAAATTACTGATGCGAAACCTTTGTCCCGTGCAGTCATAGACATGCTTATTCTCCGCAAAAAAAGTGATGGTATTAATTTTTTGTTAATCTTACGGCTTTCAGGGAGTCGTGGGGGGCATTTCGTATCGTGAATCTTGCATCTAATCGAATAGATGCCAAGAAGTCACAGAGAGACACTTATAGGTAGTTATTGCATTAATTAAGTCTTCTTAGAGCATTTACTGTCAGCTCGTTTGGATTGATGTTCTGGTTAAATTTGAAATCTTTCCACGACAAGGTTGTGCTTTTGCCTGTGAGATGATTCGTCATCTCCATCAAACCGGCACGCAGATATTTGCCCTGATGTTTTTTGTATTTGCTGACTGTCATGGTTTTCAGCAAAGCCTTGCGTCGGTCATAATATTCAACCCTGCGCACTTTGTTGTCGCTTTTTGCAATCCACACCCGTTGATAGCTATAGGCGGATTTTGTTTTGGGAAAGCGATCAATGACGTAACATTCGCCTGCAGAACAGCTGACGTCTTGTATCCAGTTGTAGCTAAACTTCTCAACATCTTGATCCACCATATCTTCATAGGCGAACTCGCTGCCAACGAAGGAACCAGATCGACCAGATGAAGAAATGCGGCGCACTTTGGAAATTGCGGGCAGATAAAGCCATTGATTGTCGTCTCGTCCACCAGTGTTGGCATGGGTTAAAAGGGCAGTGTTTCGAATGTCACCGGGCCAGCCAAATACCAGCAAAGATCGTGATGAGTCACTGGCGCCCATATCAACGGCCTTGGCATGAAAACGGCGGATGCTGGTTTGACCGTTCTTGGCACGCAGGATCATTTCACCAGAAACAGCTTGATCCCGAAATCCCGGCTCGTCTGCATCCACAAGACGGGCGATGCGCAATCCTTTTTCGGCAGTTGTTTCAGACAAGGCGGCGCCACCGAGCATACCAAAGCAAAGAGTTGTCGTAAGAACTTTCAAAAAATCACGTTTAAACATGGTGTGCGTCCTTGTCTGTTTTGCAAAGAAGAGCAGGAAGAAAGAATAGATCAGCAAGCAATGCAAAGCCAATCACAATGGCGGTCAGGGCGCCCAGATGCTGATTTATAGCAAAACCAGAGCTGGCCATGATAGCAAACCCAGTCGCAAGGCATACGGATGTAATGATAATGGCGGAACCAACAACGTTGAATGTTTCGTGCAAGGCATCGTTGACCGATCGTCCCAATTTGCGCCTTTGCAGGTAATGCATCAGGAAATGAACAGTATCATCTACAACTATGCCAAAGGTCATGGTTGTCACGACCGTGGATCCCAAATTGACATCCGCAAAGGTGAACCCCCAGATGCCAAAGGCCAGAATGGCGGGCAATAGGTTGGGGGCAAGGCTCACAAGACCCATTCTGAGATTGCGCAACGTGCCCATAAGGATCAGTGATACAAGGAACAAAACTACGATCAACCCGATCAATATCTGCGAGTTGTTGCGCTCAGAAATGCGCGCAAATGCGATGGAGATGCCACTCGCACGGGCAAAGGTGTTGGGTGTGTTTTCCTGCATCCAGCTTTCCGCGTTCTGGGCAAGATTGCGAATGTCATCGCTGTGGGCGGTGCGTTGCAGGGCCGATACTCGGGTGTGCACACGATCCACATCAATGGAACTGTTCAGATCCAGCCCTACAGGCAAGGATAGTTCGTAAAACATCATCAGTTGTGCATTGGCTTCGCGTGTGTCGGCGATGACGGAAAATGCAGGATCATCGCCGTTCATGCTTTTGTTCAGGCGCTTTACGATCTGGGTCAGGCTGGTAACGGACACCACCGTATCCTGCGTCTCTAACCAAGTTGTAAAAGCATCAATATCGCGCAAGAAATTCGCATCAAACACCCCCACGTCTTCGGGGGATTCAAAAGAAAATACAAGACTGTCCAACCCCGTCAGGCGGTCCTTGATAACCTCGGCATCTTGGCGAAACTGAAATCTCTGGTCGAAATAGCGGATTAGGTTGTCATCATAACCAATACGAAAAATCCCTATGATTGACAGAACCGTCGCCACAGGAAACACAACCATCCACAAGCGGCGACGTGAAATCGCCAGATGCGCCAGCCTGCGCATGAGCGTGTTCGAAATAAGGAGCTTGCGACTGTTTTTCAGATGGCTAAGGCGCAGGCCCAAAGGTAGAATTGTGAAAACGGCGAACATCCCAATGATCAACCCAAACCCCACGATATTGCCCATATTTTGCAAGGGGGGGGATTGGGCGAAATTCAGTCCCAGAAATCCGATGGCTGTGGTTATGGTGGTCACAAGGATCGGCGCAAGATTTTCGGAAATCGCCTGATGCAGGGCCGATTGTCGATCGGTATCATCCAGCGCGCGATACCAACTGAGGATAAGGTGAATACAAGAGGCCGATGTCAGAACCATAACCGCAAGCGGGCTTATGGCGGTACCCGCGGTCAGCTCAATCCCCAAGTGCCCGGCAAACCCAAAGGTTGCCAATGTGCCCGTGATGACCACAGCAGCAGAGCTGGCAACCGCCACGAATGACCGCAGAAACAGCAGCAACAGGCAAATCACGGCCAGAAACGCCATCGGAACAAGCTGTACAATATCCAGGCGTGCCGCCTGTGCTAAGGTCAACCCGCCCAACAAACCCCCGGTGATACGCACATCAAACCCCGGGTATGCGTCCATCCAACGGCTGCGCATGCCTTCTATATAGGCAACAACCTCGTCCCGGGCGGGTTCAAACTCATCCGGCAGGATGACCTGAAGGTTGATGCCATAGGTCTGTAAATCATCTGAGATCAACCTGTTACGGATTTCTGTGTTGCCCGTGACAACCTTTTGAAAATTGGCAATCACCTCTGGGGTAATGTCTGCAACTTCGTCCAGCAGGGGTTCAACGATGATCTCATCGCCGATGGCTTGGGAATGAGTGAAATTCGCCACGGAATCCACGCGCAAGGCGTAAGGCGTTTGCCATGTGTCGGCTGTCATGTCTTGCAAAGCTGACAGTGTTTCGGCTGCAAAGGCTTCCCCGTCGGGGGGTGCAATCATGAACAGCAACCCGTGCGATCCTGCATAAAGGTCGCCCAATTGTTGCAGATCTTCAAATTCCTGATTGTCGCCGCCGAAAAAGGACTGATTGTCCGAAGAAAACTTCAGGCCCGGCGTGCCTGCCATAATCAGCGCCATTAGCACCAACAAAACGACGGTCAGCTTGCCGAGATGATGCAGGATAAAGCGTGCGATCTTATCAGAGGTGGTCATGCGTTATCAGGTTTGCGTTGTTGCATGGTTTCATAGCCATACCGGTGAAAATAATCTTGCCAATGGCTATCCACCAACTGTTCCAGCTCTTCATCCAATTGCAATTTGTTGGGCTTATAATCTTTGCGCTCTTGCATCAGTTGATCCAAAGTGGGTTCGATGTTTTCAAATCCCCCCAGATCAAGTGATTGATACACATCACGAATAACATTTTTGGTGTCCTGCTTTAGATCCTCATACCGAATGGTCGTGATATTGCCTTTGGGGATCGCAGGCCGTTGGGCGTGAAACGCATCATGAAAGGTGACAAAATTATTCATAACGATGCTGAATTGCAGGGCCGGATTGGGCATGGTGTCCATCAGGGATTGGGTGGCCGTCATCGCCATGCTTGTTTTGCGATTTGAAAGAGCGACCTCGTAGGGATCACGCACAATGTGAACGAATTTCGCATTTGGAAAGCGGCGCAAAATTTCGTCAACGCGCATGGTGTGACCGGGTGATTTCAACAGCAATCGTTTGCCGGGATTTACGAATTGCACCTTGGTCAGAAAAGAGATCCAAACGTCATGCCATTTTTGTTTCAAAGGGGCGGGTAGGGTGCTGATATTGGACGTTGAGGCAGGATTGCCATAATCCTGAAAGGCCATCATGCGCATGAGTGACGGCGCTCCCGCCACCAAAAGCGCCACTTCGTCCTCTTCCGACGATGTGGTGGTCAGCTGCATGTTGTCCATGGGGCGGCTTTCAGGCAACCAAAAGCGGGAAAGCGGTGACATGATTTTGCGCAAGATCAGAAAAGTTTCCGGCATGAACACTTGCAAGGAAGTAGGTGAACAAAACCTTTGATCGCAACTTAGGATTTGATGAAGCCACGTAGTACCAGAACGCCAAAATCCAAGCACAAACACAGGATCAGGTTCAATTTTTGTACGCTTAAGCGCGCGCCCGAAAAATACCTTGCTCAGCAGGCTGAGGCCAGAGTTGGAAACCGTAAACAGAGTGATCGAAATGAACAGCCACAGCCGTGACAGAGGCACCTTGTGCAGATTGCCACGGTAAAGATCGCGCCAAGCTCCAAACGTCATGCCATGCCACAAACGCAGCGCCAGATTGCTATAGCCATAGTCTTTGGGTTTAGCCGCGATATAGTTATCTGTGTCCAAGACCGGATGTGTGGGTTTTTCCGTCACAATTCTTCCAATTTGGTCAAATCTAGTTCCAGCACATCACAAATGCGCGTCGCCAGTGTTTCAATTTCAGCAGTGTCATAGGCATCCATGTCAAATCCCAGCGTAAACGCGCGATCCTGAATGTCTTCAGGTGCAATGATTTGATTCTCGTTAACGGTGAATACACCATTGGACACATCCAGCATGGTAAATGTATATGCGCCAAAACGGTGCACTTCGCCGGGCTTGCCACGAATATTTTTACGAAAGGCGGACCGGTTTTCCCGTAGTGTCGCGCGGGGGGCGTAGGTCTTGAATTGGCGGGGATAGGCCCCTTGAGCAATCAGATCATGCTCCAAGGCGCAATCACGACGCGCTGAATCGGCGGGTAGATGATTAATCGCTTCCATGTAACTTTGGTGCAGGGTCTGCGCGCGCGCTATCGGTGTTTGATTGGGCTGCGACACATACAGCATGATCGGATCTAGCGTGTGATCCCCGCAATAGGTGGCCAATTGTGGTTCTGTACGTGCAGGTGAAAAATCATAGAGCATACGGTCCAGATCATATTGACGGCAGACTGCCTCAAGATAGCCAGAGAAAAGCGTTGTGGTCACTGAGACATTTGCGTCTGATGCCTGCTGGGTCAGACGATTGGCGGAGGCTTCGGAAATCTGAACCCCGTATCCACGTGTGCCACGCCACCCAATTGAATTATGCAATAGTGGCAGACCTTTGGCTTTGCGCCCAACATTTGGAGCCAAGGGCACATCTTGCAGTGCATCATACCAGAATTTGTCAACGTCTTTGCGGCGAGAACTGCGAGGGCTTTCCCATTTGGTTATGTACTCTTCGTGACTGACTGCGCGCCCAAGAACAGGAACGCTCATCAGAAATTTGAACAGATCATCGGCCAGTACGATCATACCATATCCATCAGTAATGGCATGATGTACGCGTGAGATGATGACATCACCCCGCGCACCGCATTTGACTAACACAATCTCGCACAATTGTTGGGATGTAATGTCGATATGTTCTCGGGCGATTTCGCGGATGCGGCGATCAAACTCGGCGTCATCCACGTCACCAATGTCTTCTTCGCGCACCTTATAATCAGCCGGGGCATTCATGCTGGCGTACCATTTGCCACCTTCCTGAACAAAACGAATGCGCAGGGTGTCATGTCGTTGCACAAGTTTAAGCAACGCACGAGAGAGGCGGCGCATGTCTGCCTTAGGATGTACCAAAGTGGCGACGCTTATTAACCAAGGTTCCATACTTGCTTGGGTGCAGATTGGATCGTGCAGTTGCTGCAACTGATGTGCTTGCCACTTGCTGACTGGGTACAATTTTGGACGCATAGAGCTCATAAAATGAATCTTTCAGATGGCAAAGCTGACCGCACATACAGGGATGCGCAGCCAGCGCGTCGTTTATTGACCCAAAGAGGCTTTCTGCCGTGTAAGGGTATCTCCAACTTTTTGTGCGGTCGCGGTGTCTACCGCATCCGTGTCCCATATGAGGCGTACCTTATCTTTGCCAATTTCCAGCAAAAGATCACAAGTGGCCATCAATGGAGCGTCTTTAGAAAGCGTACCAACACCGATCTGAAACAGATGCCCGTCCCAGTTTTGGACATCTGCGGCGAACTCTTGCCCGGCAGAAGTTGTTCCAAAACTAGTGTGATCAGCGCCATGTGCCAACGTGCGGCGCAGCTTGGTCAACGCAAGCGTAGGGTCAGTGGCGGTTTCAATCAGCACAGGTTGGTCACAGACAAAAGGTCCGATGGCGGTGCTGATAGACTGCTGATCACGTGTTGAAATCATCCGATTTACAATGACGTTGCCTGCCGATTGGGTCACTTCGCGCAAGGATTGGGCAAAGCGCATCAACAGGCTTGCCTGATCTTCCGTGCTGTCAAAAGCCCACTCTTGGCTTGCTGCCGCTCCTCGGTTGCGCCCCATATCAAAAGGTAACAAGGCGCGCGAACGGCGGTCAAACGGCACCACCGGAGCGCCGTGGCGGATTGAATACCACCAGAACGCCCGGTCGTTTTGCCCCTTAGGGGTTTCAGGATCAAAGCGCATATCATGTAAGGCACGTTTGATCGCAGCCTTAGAGCACGCCTTGGCCAAGGTTCCACCGGCCAAAACAGTTTGCAATTCATCGACAAGAATACGCGCGGATGTACCGTCACCTACCGTTGCATGTATGCGTACAGCCAAGGTGGTTCCATCAAGGGCGATTTGAACAAGCTGCCCTTGCGCGACGCGCATCATGTCCGGCAGTGGTCCTTGGATCATTGCGGGGTTTGGGGCGTCAAAGTGGATTTTGCCACTGCCCTGAACCTCATCAAACCGCAAGCGCAGCACCGGGTGACGGCGACACAGTTTACCGATGGCTTTTTGGACGTCTTTGGCATCAGGTGCATCGGGCAGGGTAACGCTTGCCACGTGTTGCATGGACTGCTGACCTTGAGATGAGGTCATCGGGGCAAGCGATTGCTTCAGAACGCCAAATTGCCAATCAGAGCCAAGGATAATCTCTTCTGTCTCTGTGTTGATATCGGCATCCTCTGCCGTGCTGCTGCTTTCTTGTGCGGCGGCTTTGGCCTCAGCTTCTGCCAATGCGTTCATCTCTTCTTCCAGCAAGACCGCAAATTCGCTGATTGATGGGGCTTGAAGGAAACGTGAGACTGGCAAACTGAGGTCCAGCGCGGTTTCCACACGCATCTTAAGTTCAAATGAAGACAGGGAATCCAAGCCCAATTCTGACATGGGACGGTCTGATTGAATGACGGATTTGTCGATCTTCAGAACGTTAACCACCTCATCTTTAAGGAATTCTTCGGCCTCTTGGCGCAACTCTTCGCCACTTAGCGACATCAGGCGTGCTCGAATTTCATGTCCGCCGCCGCCTTCGCTGTGCAGCAATGGTCCCATCCGAGGGCTTTGACCTAGGGCGGTGTTCGCACGCGCAATTTGCGGCCATTCTGCCTTGGAGTAAATAAAGCTGCCTATGTCACGTGACAGCGCAACCTCCATTCCAGCATCAGTTTCAGTATCTGACAGACCGTGCAGGCCCACGCTTTCGAGGTAATTCGCCAAACCATCGCTGCGGGCAACAAAGCCAGATTCCGCCATGGCCCCCCAGTCAATCGCCGTGCCTTCACGTCCAATGGAACGTCGATACAGCGCCAGCGCGTCCAAAAAGGCATTGGCCGAAGCATAGTTGGCCTGCCCACCTGATCCGATCATTTGCGCAATCGACGAGAAGCCAATCAGGAACTCTGGTTCCACGCCCGCGGCTTCAAATGCCTTATGCAGGGTCCAACCGCCCAATACCTTGGGCCGCAGCACGTCTGTGATCATGTCTGGGGTCAATTGATTGACGAACCCGTCCTTGATCACTGCCGCGCCATGCACCACGCCACGTAGGGGATGATTATTGTCATTGGTGGCCTTGTTGATAAAGGCGTTCATATCTTTTTGCGATGTCACATCCAACGACATGGCTGTGATTTTTGTGCCTCGTGCGTTCATTGCTGCGACCTTGGTCGTATCTTCTTTGGCAATGGTGCCTGAGCGGGAGGTCAGATAAATATGACCAGCCCCGGCGCGGCTCATCCAATCGGCGATGGTCAGGCCAAAGCCGCGTGTGCCGCCAGTGATCAGATAGCTTGCATTTGCAGACAAAGTCACAGGCCGGTTTGTATCTCGGCGCACTTTGAATGTCTCTTCATCCAGCGTTACCACGACTTTGCCGATATGGCGTGCCTGACTCATATATCTGACGGCATCGGCAATCTTGCTGATTGGAAAGGCCGTAAGGGGCAGGGGCTGTAGCTTGCGCTCGTTAAATTTTACCACCAGCTGGCTGAGCAATTTGCCAAGCAGTTCCGGGCGTTCCTGTCCCATCGCGGCCAGATCAAGTACTGAGAACGAGATGTTCTTGCGCAGGGCCTTCATGCCGATCGGGCTGTCGTTGTAAACGTCGACCTTGCCGATTTCCAGATAGCGCCCATAGGGGGCGACAATATCCAAACCTTTGGAAATATATTCGCCGGGCAAAGAATTCAGCAACACGTCAACACCGGCACCTTTGGTGATGTTGTCCACGTCGTCGGCAAATTTCAAGCTGCGCGAATCCATCACATGATGCACGCCCAAGTCTTTCAGAATCTTGCGTTTTTTGGGGCTGCCGGCAGTCGCAAAAATCTCGGTGCCGACATCTTGGGCCAACTGCACGGCCGCCATGCCAACGCCACCTGTGGCCACATGAATAAAGACCTTTTCACCCTCTTGCATGCGACCCACATGATTGAGCGCATAATGCGCTGTGGCAAAGGCTGATGGGATCGTCGCGGCCTCTTCCAGCGAAATATGCTCTGGTAGAATGGTCAGCGCACGTGGGTCAATCGTCATAAACCGTTGCAAACAGCGCCGCTCCATCCCCATGACACGATCACCGGGTTTGAAATCTTTAACGTTTTTGCCGACGGCATGAATAACGCCGCCAAATTCAAGGCCCAGATGTTGCCACGCCGGGTCGGGTTCGGCCTCTTCGGGCAAGAGGCCTGTGATGGCCATGACATCGCGGAAATTGAGCCCCACGGCCACAATGCGCACCTGAACATCATCATCGCCCATGTCCATCATGGGAATTTCCCACAAGCCCAGATCATCAATCACCCCGGGGGTGTGCATGGTGGCGTGGAAATTGATGTCATGATCTTTTTCGGTCACGTCAAGCAGGCGCGGCGCGAACTCATCACGTTCACGTGGCAACAGACGTACACCCCAACAGGTGCCGCTTCGAATGATGGTTTCTGTCTCAGCAGATGTGCTGAACATGCGTTGCACCAATGTTGTGCAGGTGCTTTTGTCCAAGCTGTCCGCATCAAATATGCGCACCGTATATTCCGGCGTTTCTGATGCCAAAACGCGCGCCGTGGCATAAATTGGCGCTTGGGTCAGAACCGAAGAGGCCGCAACGCCAGTTTCAGGGTCAGGCGTGGCCCCGGATGTCAGCACACAAATGCGCGCCAACCCATTTTCATCGGTGCGATGAAAATCCATCATGTCACCCAGCGCGATCAGATCCATCGTATCCGGTTCAATCCGTTGATAGAGCGCATCAGGGTCAATATCATCCGCCACACCCGCATGGGCCAACGCACCTGCATAAAGAATGCCTGCGATTTTACCTTCTTGCAGGTCTTCGCCAAATTGGTCTTCGATTCCGGAAATTAGGTCATGGCCCAGATCATCGCGATCCAGCACCGACACATCGGCGCCCTGTGCCTTCATTTCGCGCAATAGATGTTTCAGTTTTGACTTGCCTCGCGCCAGAACAATCCAGCGGCCCAAGGTCTCTGGTGCGACTTCAATCTGTGCCGCATCGCGCAACTCAGTGTAACTCTGCTCGACAAAATTAGGTTTGATCGCTTCGTCGTCTTGTACGGTCTCACCCGTCGCCAAGGAACGCATCATCAACCCATCGGCGCGCATCAAAACGTCACCATCCATGTTGGTTACGCTAAAGTTGGCTTCGACCTCTTGCGTTTCCGCGTTCAGGTAGCGTTGGGCATGTACCATAATTTCATCAGGGAAAGGGGCATAAAAGCGAATGCGCCGCGCACCTACGGGCAAATAAACCGGATCGCCGGGTTTGCGTTCCTTGTCGATCTTGCCCACGTCCATGCGCGGATCTGAGATTTGCAAACATCCATCCAACAGGGCGGGGTGGGCAAAGAAAATGTTGGTCTGGCCCGCAATTCCCTTGGGGGCGCGCATCTTGGCCACGCTTTTGTTACGACCAAGCCAGAGCTTTTCAATCACTTGGAAGCATTCGCCGTAGTTGACGAAGCTTTGGCTGGCGTCGACATCATACACCAAAGATAAGTCGGTATCGCGTAATGTGGTGTGGTCAGCGTCAAACTTGGCAACCTTGGGGGCAGGCACATCTGTCACGCGCAATTTGCATTCAGATCGCAGAACCCAATCGTCCCTTACGTCCCGAAAGCGAGAAAATATCTCGATCTTGCGCTGTTCCTTGGAAAAGGCGCTGCTAAGCAGAAGATCCTTGTCATCAGGGATAAACAGCGCTTCGTGAATGATGGCATTTTGAATTTCTATGGGTTTGTCGCCATGTACTTCACGGCCCAAGGCAATCATCATTTCGACATGGCCTGCACCGGGGAAAAGCGTATCATTTTCCATGCGGTGATCTTTGAGGAAAGGCCAGGCTTTGGTGTTGATCTCCATCATCCAGCTTTTGGTGGCATGGGTGGTGGGCATTCCGAGGAACGGATGGCTCCATGGCGTATTCAATTGCTTGCGGCTTTCCTCAGAATCCTGCCAAAGCGGCTCTTCCATCCAACGGTTCAGCGGAAGGTTCACAGTATGTGTTGCCCCGCCTGTGATGGATTGCCAGTCAAGATCATGGCCTTGCACAAACAAATTGGCTGCAGTGCGGGCCAATACGTCAAAATCACCTTCTTTGCGCGACAACGACGACATCACTTGCACACGTGCCCCTTTTTCAAGGGCTGTGGATGTGGTGGGGCCTGCAAGCGTGGCGTGCGGCCCAAGTTCCACAAACGTTGTGGCACCAAGATCCAGTGCGGTTTCGATCCCATCACGGAACATCACGGGACGGCGCAGGTTAAGCCAGCCGTAATCTGTATCAAATCGGGTTTCCAGATTACCAGTCACAGTCGAGATGAAAGGAAGACGCGGCACCGACCAGTCAATTTGTGCAACCTCACGGCGGAACCAGTCTTCTCCGGCTTCCAACTGATAGGAATGCCACGCGGTATCGACTTTTAGCAGGCGGATGAAGGTGTCGGGGTGATCGTATTGAAAATCCTCAACAAACTTATGAATCGCATCATAGTCCCCGCTAATAGTGGTGGAGCCGGGGCCATTTACCGCGGCAATACCGATCAATCCGTGATCTGGTAGTGTCTCTTTGACGTCCTCAGGTCCCATACCAATCGCAGCCATGGCGCCCTTGGCACCCAATTGATCCCGAATTGCACCACGTTTGCTCAGGAAACTGGCTGCACCACTTAAGGAAAGGCCACCCGAAACATAAGATGCAGCAGCCTCACCAATGGAATGACCCACAACCATATCGGGTTTTACGCCAAACTTGGCCCAAACCGCGGCAAGCCCGCTTTGGATGGCAAACAGGGCTGGTTGTGTGACGGTGGTATCGTCAATACGCGAGGTGGCCTCATCCCTTAGCAATTCTTCAAGAATGGACCAACCCGCAGCTTTGACAAAATGTGTGTCATAGTTTTCAACCGCTTTGCGGAAAGTTCTGTTGTGTTCCAGAAAGTCGCGCGCCATCGCCCACCACTGGCTGCCCTGACCAGAGAACATGAAACACAGCTTAAGACCTGTGTTGGCTTGACCTGACACGATATTCGTTTCTTTTTCAGTTACTTCTGGATCATTCTTAATGATAGATTTCAAGGATTTTATCAGCTCTGCACGACTGCGCGCCAAAATAACGGTGCGGTGTGACAGGTGACTGCGCTCACAAGCCAAAGCTGCAGAAAGATCATGCAAAGCCACATCAGCAAGACGCGATTTTTTCCCCCTAAGCTGCGACTGAAGCTCCTGAGCATTTGCAATAAGCGCCTCTTCCGTGGGGCCGGACAGCGGAAAGAACAGCGGGAAACCTTCAAAGCTGGTGTCCTGATCTGCCCTTGCAGGTTTTGTGGTGGTTTCAGGTGCCGATGAGATCAATGCACTGGCATTGGTGCCCCCAAACCCAAAGGAATTCACCACTGCATAGCGGGTTCCGTTTTCCTCAGGGAATGGTTCGGGTTTGGTTGGTACGCGTAGGTTCAGCGCATCAAACGGGATATAGGGGTTGGGCTTGCTGTAATTCACATTTGGCGGCACTACACCGTGTTTCACGGCCAATGTCGCCTTGATCAATCCGCAAATGCCGGCTGCACTTTCACCATGACCGATGTTGGCCTTGCCCGACCCGACATAAACCGGGCGATGATCATTGTGCTGGCCAATGACGGTGCCAATAGCGCCTGCTTCGATGGGATCACCAACGGGTGTGCCCGTGCCATGGGCTTCGACATAGCCAATCTTGTTTTTCGGAATGCCAGATTTTTCAAACAAAGCCTCCAGCATTTCAATTTGCGCGTCCTGAGATGGCGCGGTGATGGTGCTGGTGAAACCGTCTTGGTTGCAGACACTGGCGTGTACCAATGCGTGAATGCGGTCGCCATCTGCCAGTGCTTTTTTGTAAGGCTTCAGAATAACCACCCCGACGGCCTCTCCACGCACAAATCCGTTGGCGCTTTCGTCAAAGGTGGAAATTTGCCCAGTGTTGGACAACATGCCCGCACGGGAAAAAGCGATGAAAGATGTGGGGTGCGCCAGAATATTCACCCCGGCCACCGCGGCAACATCGCACGCCCCTGATCGCAGGTTCTGTATGCCCTGATTGAGTGCAACCAGAGATGAAGAGCAGGCCGTATCAACGGCAACACTTGGCCCGCTTAGGTTCAAACGATGAGAAATCCGGTTGGCATTGATACACAGCGCATAACCCGTGCCCGCAAAGCTCTCAGGGTTAGTTGGCCGCATTTCTTGCAAAGTGCGATAATCAGATTGCGAGATGCCAACAAACACACCAGTTTTGACATTGGAAAATTCTTTGGCCGGAATACGCGTATCTTGCATCGCCTCATAGGTGCATTGCAGCAATAAACGTTGCTGAGGATCCATAGAGGCCGCTTCACGTGGGGAGATACCAAAGAACTGAGCATCGAAACCACGAATATCATCAAGAAAACCAGCCCACTTGGTAACAGCCGTAGAAATTGAGTCGGGGTTTTCGTTATAAAAGCTGTCGGCGTCCCAGCGATCCTTGGGAACCTCGGAAATACCGTTGCCTTTGTTTAATAAGAAATCCCAATATGCCTCAGGAGTGGAATTTCCGCCCGGTAGACGACACGCCATGCCGACAATGGCAATGGCATCAGTATGTGTAGAAATGTCATTGTCCGAAGCGGAGTGGCTCATTCATCGGCCTCCTGAAAATTTGAATTAGAAATAATAGTCTTTAACACCTTGTTAATCTTTGATGCGTTTAAGATTTAGTCAATGTTTATATGGAGTTCTGCTGTAAAACTCATTTCTAAGGCGAGTCTAATTTTCTGAAAGCAACCTTAGGTAAGGCAATGGATGCAAATTACATTCAAAAAAATGGTATCGTTATCCTGAATGCGTTTCGTCTCTTTGTGAAAATAAAATTCGAGACCCTGAGATTATGGCGATTCTGAACCTGGGACTTATCCATTTATCGAACACGACAAATGGTCGAAAATTTAATCCGCCTTCGGGACACTGATCTTGCGGGATGGCGGGCAAGTGGATAATGCTGCGCCATGGATTTATTGGACTATACCCATAATCAATGGCTTGTGGTGGCGTCGCTTCTGGTTGCGCTGATGGCGGGCTTTACGGGTCTTTCTTTGACCAAAGGCCTGTCAGAACGCAGTCTCGCTCATCGTAAGATTTCCGTAACGCTGGCTGCGATCTCGTTGGGGGGAGGAATCTGGTCCATGCATTTTGTGGCCATGTTGGGTCTGCAATTGCCAATCTTGTTTTATTATGATGCGGCTGTGACACTGGCTTCGGCTCTTGTTGCGATTTTGGTGGTTGGTGTTGCGCTGTTGATCTTACATTTTCGCGAACGCACCCGATCCAGCCTGCTCTTGGCTGGTGTGATCGTGGGACTGGGCGTATTGGCCATGCATTACATCGGTATGGCGGGGTTGGAATTGTGTCGTGCACTATACACGCCGACAGGGATCTTTTTGGCGGTTGTGTCTTCTTGTGTGCTCAGCACAATTGCCTTTGCTATCGCTTACGGGCAGCGCACCAATCGCAATATCATTCTTGGGACTGTGTGTTTTGGCATCGCGGTTTTTGCTGTGCATTTCATCGCCATCGCGGGCACGGATTTCATTGCCATCGAAACCCTGAATGAAGTTGGCCCGATCATCAGTAATGAAACCATGGCTTTAGGAGTGGTTCTGAGTAGCTTTGTGTTGTGTGGGGCGTTCTTGTTGACCAGTGTGACGTTCCTTGCACCATCGTTGAAGGAACAAGTCTCGCAGTCGCCTACGACCGAAAGCTCACAAGAACACGCCGAACTTCAGCTGCAATCGACCCCCTCGCGTGCCCCGCAAATTCCTTATGAACAAGATGGGCGCACGTTGTTTTTGGATCCCGAAGGGGTCGCTGTCATTCGAGCGGAAGGGCATTACACGCAGATTTATTCGACGTCTGGTAAACATTTCTGTCCGTGGTCCATTACCGAGGCCGAGAAACGCCTGAAGACAGGCCCGTTTCTCAAAACGCACCGCAGCTATCTGATCAATCCTGCCCACGTCAGCAGCTTTGAGCGACTGAAAGATAATGGCGTGTGTCATTTTGATCTGCCCAGCGTCAGTAAAGTACCGGTCAGCCGAACACGCCTGAAGGCTGTACGCGAAGCCTTGGGTGTATAAGAGGCGATTTTAGCAACGCAACTCGTGCGTTCTAATTCGCATTTCGTGCAGGAAATCTCTTTTCTCAGTGAAAACACATCGCCCTGAATGCGTGCGCACGCCACCCTCTGCGGACAGCCAGACGATCTGCACGGCAGGGAGGACCAGCAATGATACCAGCGGCGTTCGATTACCATCGACCCACAAAAATGGGGGATGTGATCGCCCTTTTGGAAGAACACGGCGATGACGCACGTGTTATGGCGGGTGGGCACAGCCTGATCCCCATGATGAAACTGCGGATGACGGATATTCCGCATCTGATCGACCTTCAGGATGTCGAAGGCCTGAATGGTATTACCATTGAGGGCACGCGTATTACGCTTGGTGCGATGGTCACACAGCACGAATTGATCAACCACGCAGGCCTTACAGAGGCAGCCCCGATCTTGCGCGAAGCGGCGTTGCAGATTGCTGATCCGCAGGTGCGCTATATGGGTACCGTGGGCGGCAATGTTGCCAATGGCGATCCTGGCAATGACATGCCGGGATTGATGCAATGTCTGGATGCAGAGATTTCCCTGTTTGGCCCTGATGGCGCCCGGAAGGTTGCCGCGCGCGACTATTACGAGGCGGCCTATATGACTGATCGCGAAGACGACGAGGTGTTGACAGCAATCAGCTTTGACGCGCCCAAAGGCGGTTTTGCTTATGAGAAACAAAAGCGCAAAATCGGGGATTACGCCACCGCAGCAGCGGCGGTGCAAATTGTCAAAGAAGGTGGGGCAGTAACTTCGGCTTCTATTGCGATGACCAACCTTAGCGATATTCCAATCTGGTCAGAGACCGCAGGAGAGGCTCTTGTGGGCACCACTTGCGATGAGACAGCGATGAAATCCGCTGTGGCCGCAATGCTGGGCGATATTGATCCGGTCGAAGACAACCGCGGACCTGTGGCGTTCAAGCGTCACGTGGCCGGCATTATCCTGACTCGCGCGATCACTCGCGCCTGGGATCGGGCATAAGGAAGCAGCACAATGTCAGATAAAATGCACGTCAAATTGAATGTGAATGGTGAGGATCGTGAATTCCTTGCTGAACCTCGTGAGTTGCTGATCTATGCGCTGCGTGAAAAACTGGGACTGACGGGGCCGCATGTGGGTTGTGATACGTCCCATTGCGGGGCCTGCACAGTCACGTTGAACGGTAAATCGGTGAAATCCTGCACGGTATTTGTGGCGCAGGCCAATGGCGCAGAAATCACCACGATTGAAGGCATCGGTAAACCCGACGCTTTGCATGTATTGCAAGAAAGTTTTCGCGAACATCATGGTTTGCAGTGTGGATTTTGCACACCGGGCATGATCACGCGGGCGACCAAATTGTTGGAAGAAAACCCAAACCCGACTGAAGAAGAGGTTCGGTTTGGCATTGCGGGCAATATCTGCCGCTGTACCGGCTATCAGAACATTGTGAAATCCATCCTTGCTGCGGCAAGCGAGCTGAATGCTGCAAAGGAGGCCGCAGAATGAATGATATGACCCCAGATCGCGAAGAACGTGTCGGAAATCTCAAAGGTATGGGATGTTCACGTAAACGCGTAGAAGACGTGCGCTTTACGCAAGGCAAAGGCAACTATGTCGATGACATTATGCTGCCGGGCATGCTGCACGGGGATTTCGTGCGCTCACCTTATGCCCATGCGCGGGTTGTGTCCGTGAACAAAGAGGCCGCCCTTGCGCTGCCCGGTGTTGTGGCTGTTCTGACCGCTGAAGATCTTGCACCGCTTGGGTTGCACTGGATGCCCACACTGGCGGGTGACAAACAAATGGTGTTGGCCGATGGCAAGGTGCTGTTTCAGGGGCAAGAGGTCGCCTTTGTCGTGGCCAATGATCGTTATATCGCCGCAGATGCGGTGGAATTGATCGAAGTCGAATATGAAGAGCTGCCTGTTCTGACAGACCCGTTTGAGGCGCTGAAATCTGATGTCGTGCTGCGCGAAGACCTTGACCCAACCGCTGACGGCGCACATGGTCCACGCAAACATCACAACCACATTTTTACTTGGGAAGTGGGTGACGAGCCAGGCACCAATCAGGTGATGGACAATGCCGAGGTCGTGGCAACTGAAACCATGTATTACCACCGCACGCACCCATGCCCGCTTGAAACATGTGGGTCAGTGGCGTCGATGGATGCGGTGAACGGCAAGCTGACGCTGTATGGTACCTTTCAGGCACCACATGCGATCCGTACGGTTGTTTCGCTGATTTCCGGTATTGAGGAACACAACATCCGCGTGGTGTCCCCCGATATTGGTGGCGGCTTTGGCAATAAGGTTGGGGCCTATGCGGGTTATGTCTGTTCGGTTGTGGCCTCGATTGTCACGGGCAAGCCCGTGAAATGGGTCGAAGACCGTATGGAAAACCTGATGACCACGGCCTTTGCCCGTGATTATCACATGACCGGCAAGATCAGCGCCACCAAAGAGGGTAAAATCACCGGTTTGCATTGCCATGTGACGGCGGACCACGGCGGGTTTGATGCCTGCGCCGATCCAACCAAATTCCCGGCTGGTTTCATGAACATCTGCACCGGCTCTTATGACATTCCGGTCGCCTATTTGGCGGTGGACGGGGTCTATACCAACAAGGCACCGGGCGGGGTCAGCTATCGTTGTTCCTTCCGCGTGACCGAGGCGGTGTATTTCATTGAGCGCATGATCGAGGTGCTGGCGATCGAGTTGAACATGGATGCAGCAGAGCTGCGCCGGATCAACTTTATCAAAAAGGACCAATTCCCATATCAATCCGCCTTGGGATGGGAATATGACAGCGGTGATTATCACACCGCTTGGGAGAAGGCGCTGGATACTGTCGATTATGCAGGGCTGCGCAAGGAACAAGCCGAGCGGGTAGAGGCCTTTAAACGAGGTGAAACCCGCAAACTGATGGGCGTTGGTCTGAGCTTCTTTACCGAGATTGTCGGGGCGGGCCCGGTCAAGAATTGCGATATTCTGGGCCTTGGCATGTTTGACAGCTGCGAAATCCGCATTCACCCAACGGGATCGGCCATTGCGAGATTAGGCACGATTTCACAAGGGCAGGGGCATGCGACCACATTCGCGCAGATTCTGGCCAGCGAAATCGGACTGCCTGCTGACAGCATCACCATTGAGGAAGGCGATACAGACACGGCGCCTTATGGGCTTGGCACTTATGGGTCACGGTCTACCCCGGTTGCGGGGGCGGCCACAGCCATGGCAGGGCGTAAAATCCGCGCCAAAGCGCAGATGATTGCGGCTTATCTGCTTGAGGTGCATGACGACGATGTGGAATTTGATGTCGACCGGTTTGCCGTCAAAGGTGCGCCAGAACGGTTCAAAACCATGAAAGACATCGCGTTTGCTGCCTATAATCAGGCCATTCCGGGACTAGAGCCGGGATTGGAAGCGGTGAGTTACTATGACCCGCCCAATATGACTTATCCGTTTGGGGCCTATGTCTGTGTGATGGATATTGACGTGGATACAGGTGTGCCCGAAATCCGCCGCTTTTATGCGCTGGATGATTGCGGCACACGTATCAACCCGATGATCATCGAAGGTCAGATTCATGGAGGTCTGACAGAGGCTCTTGCGGTCGCATTGGGTCAAGAGATTGCTTATGATGATCTCGGCAATTGCAAAACCGGAAGTTTGATGGATTTCTTCCTGCCCACCGCGTGGGAAGTACCAAATTATGAAACCGATCACACGGTGACGCCCTCCCCGCATCACCCGATCGGAGCCAAAGGGGTGGGCGAAAGCCCCCACGTCGGAGGTGTGCCATGTTTTTCAAACGCTGTGCACGATGCCTTCCGCGCCTTTGGGTTGCGTCAGACCAACATGCCACACGATCACTGGCGCATTTGGCGAACTGCCAATGAGCTGGGCCTGCATGACTGATGCATGGGGTGGGATGTATGTCCCACCCTACCACCAACTTTAAAAGGCTGTGTGGATTATACCGCCATGCCTGTGAAAGACACCATGACCTATCAAACGCTTCAATCTGCGATGGCGGATCAGGGATATATTGCTGATGACGATCTGGCGATGGCTGTGCATTTGGCGCTGTCGCTGGGGCGCCCGCTGTTGTTGGAGGGAGCTGCCGGGGTTGGCAAGACAGAGGTCGCGCGCGTTTTGGCGGCGGTTGAGGAGACGCAACTCATCCGTCTGCAATGCTACGAGGGGTTGGATGCCGCGCAGGCGATTTATGAATGGAATTATCAGCGACAGTTGTTGTCGATCCGTGCTGCGGCTGAAGATGGCGAAACGGGACGCGCGGTAGAAGAGCGTATTTTCTCAGAAGAGTTCCTGTTGGAACGCCCCTTGCTGAAAGCGATCCGTCAGGCGCGCGCTCCGGTTCTGCTGATTGATGAAATTGATCGTGCAGACGAAGAGTTCGAGGCGTATTTGCTGGAAATTCTGTCAGAGTTTCAAATCACTGTGCCAGAGTTGGGGACAATAAAGGCAACGACACGCCCCATTGTTATTCTGACGGCAAATGGCACCCGTGACCTGAGTGATGCATTGCGACGGAGGTGTCTGTACGCCCATGTGGCCTATCCTGATCCTGCCATGGAATTGGCGGTTCTTCGGGCGCGTTGCCCGGATGTAGAAGACCAGCTTGCCGCGCAAATCGTGGGATTTGTGCAATCTCTGCGCCGCGAAGATTTGGAAAAGAAACCCGGTATTGCCGAGATGTTGGATTTCGCAGCGGCCCTGATGGGACTTGGTATTGCCGATCTCACGCATGATCCGGTGGTGTTGCAGGCATCATTGGCAACACTTTTGAAGACCCAAACGGATCGCAGTAATATCACTACCGAAATTGCTCAGCGTCTGGCAGGGCGCGCGGCATGAGCCGGGTGACAAAATTTGCGGCCCGCGATCCGGGGCCCGCTGCACGGATGGCTGGGTTTATGGCGCATCTGCGCCACAACGGAATGCGCTTGGGGGTGGGAGAGACGGAAACCGCCCTATCTGCCCTTGCGCGGATCAAGGCCAGCGACCCGGAACAGACACGTCTTGCATTGCGGGCGGTATGTGCCGGATCATTGGAGGACACCGAGCGTTTTGATGATCTGTTCAATGCCTATTGGCTGAATGGTGGTCGCGTTGCGCACAAGGTTATGCCGTCCTCTTCGCCAAGCGACAGCGTAAAATCTTCGCGGCCAGCCAAAGGTCAGGACTGCGCCTCGGGCACGGGCGTACCAACCACTCCGGATGCCGGCGGCGAAGATGATGTCCTTACGCCAGAAGGTGACGGCAAGCTGGTGGCCAGCGTTGTGCAGGCCAAGCTGAACAAAGATCTGCGCGATCTTGTGCAGCCCGAAGATATAGCTGAGGCAGAAAAGATTGCGCATCGCCTGGGTGCGGCCTTGCGTGATCGACGGTCACGTCGTCGTAAGCTGGCCCGCAAAGGCGATCAGATACATTTCAGAAAATTAATCCGTCAAAGCCTATCCAGCGGCGGCGAACCTTTGGATTTACCTAAAAAACGCCGACCAGAGCGCCCTTTGAAGATCGTTACCCTATGTGATGTATCCGGTTCCATGACACTCTATGCACAGGTGTTTTTGGCATTTGTTGCGGGGCTGATGCGCGCCGATGATACGGCCGATGCGTATTTGTTTCACACCCGTTTGGTGCGTATTTCCGACGCCCTGCGTGATCGGGATGCCTTGCGTTCATTGGCGCGGATGTCGGTCTTGGCGGATGGGTTTGGCGGAGGATCCAAGATTGGGGCCTGCCTTCATCAATTTACACGCACCTATGCGCGTCGCTTTGTCGATGGGCGTACGGTCGTTCTGATTTTGTCGGATGGTTATGACACGGATACTGCCGATCTGATGGGCACAGCGCTTGCCTCCCTGAAAAAGCGCGGGTGCAAAATCATCTGGCTGAATCCGCTGAAAGGTTGGGACGGGTATGAGCCCGTGGCCCGTGGCATGGCGGCTGCCTTGCCTCATCTCGACCTTTTCAAACCGGCAAATCGGCTTGCCGATCTGGCAGCCCTAGAGACGGAGTTTGCCCGCCTGTGACCCCAGCAGAGTTGACAGATCAAGATATTGCCACACTGGCACAGGATATGCGTGCACGTGGCGAGCCTTTTGCCATCGCCACTGTAGTCCGTACTCTTGGGGCGACGGCGGCAAAACCGGGGGCCAAGGCGCTGCTGGATGCTCAGGGGCAAATTCTTCAGGGTTGGATTGGCGGCGGATGCGTGCGCGCGGCCTTGGCCAAAGCTACAAAACGCGCCATGACAGAAGGTCAGCCACAGCTGATTTCCCTACAGCCACAGGACGTGCTGGACGATAAAGGCATTGCGCCGGGGGATGATATCGACGGAATGCGGTTTGCCCGTAATGGTTGCCCGTCTAAAGGGTCGATGGATGTCTTTGTGGAATTGATCCTGCCCTTACCCGAACTTGTGATCTTTGGTGCATCGCCCGTGGCGCAATCGCTGGCCAAACTGGCGGCGCAATTTCAATGGTCGATCAGCGAATACTCCACAGACACACCGATCCGGCCCTTGGCGTCGACGGAACAACGTATGGTGGTGGTGGCAACGCAGGGCAAGGAAGACTTGGCCTCATTAACGATGGGATTAGAGATGGGTGCGGATTTTGTGGCCTTTGTGGGCAGTCGCAGAAAATTTGCAACCCTATCAGAAAAATTGGCGGTACAGGGGGTGTCATTGGATGAATTGTCCAAAGTTCAAGCACCCGCAGGTCTGCATATTAATGCCGTTACCCCAGATGAAATCGCCCTGTCGATCCTTGCGCAACTGACCCAGGTTCGCCGCCAGAATTTGCGCAACGAGCCAAAATGAGCTGCATAACGCAGGACAAATGAAACGTTGAACCCCCCAAACAAGAGGCGTTAGCATGAAATTTCTATTGAGCCGCATAAGAACCCGCAAGTTCTGGCCTCGGTTGAGTAAGAAACAAGCAGAGCTGATCGCCTCTATCAAATTTCCCTGTTGTTAAAAGGATATCCAGATGGAACTAAACGACGAAATCACGATCAACGCTCCTATGGCAAAGGTCTATGCAGCCCTGAATGATCCAGAGGTTTTGCAGCAATGCATTCCCGGATGTGAAGAGTTGATCAAACATTCTGACACAGAACTAGAGGCCAAAGTTGTGCTGAAGGTGGGGCCGGTGAAGGCCAAGTTTAACGGCGATGTGGTGCTTGACACCTCTGGTGCGCCGGATGCGTTTTCACTGACGGGACAGGGCAATGGTGGGGCTGCGGGACATGCCAGAGGTGGCGCTGATGTTACGCTAAGCGAAACGGATGGTGTCACCACGCTTAGCTATACGGCAAAGGCTGAAATCAGCGGCAAGCTTGCCCAACTTGGCAGCCGTCTGATCCAAAGCACGGCCAAAAAGCTGGCGGCAAAGTTTTTTAAGAAATTTGCCGAAGTCGTGGACGGGGTTGAGGCCTGATCAATACGTGGCGCGTCAGGTGTGCGCGCCACGCATTTTTTGCTGGAAATCGTTCTTAGGTCATTGCGGCCTGAAGCTGCGCAAGTCGTGCAACAGGATCATCTGAAGCCCAAATTTCTTCGCCAATGCCAAAGAAATCGGTCACGGGTGTCAACTGGCGGATGATGTCTTCATTCAACGCGCCTTCGGCAACGACGGGAACTTCGACGATTTCAGACCACCATTCAAACAACTCAAACTCTGCCTGAGTGCCATCCCCTAAAGGCGTATGACCAACGGGGCCAAAACTCACGTAATCCGCACCTGCTTCGCCCGCGCTCATGCCGTCATGACGGGAGGTTGCGCAAAACGTGCCTACAATGGCGTCGTCCCCAAGTTCCTTACGGATTTTGCGCACAGAGCGTGAGCCATCAGTCAGATGCACCCCATCAAGACCCAGACGTTCCGCCAAAATGATATGTTCACTGATCACCAAGGCGATGTCACGGGTATAGCACACCTCGCGCACGGCATCGGCTGCGCGTGACAGGCGATCCTCGTCCTTGGTCGCGAGATCAAGGCGTACACAGGCAATTTCGGCGGCATCCAGAACCCGCGCCAGATCAGTGGGAAAGCGGCTGAGTTCGATCTCTGGTGGGGTGATGAGATAGAGTTGTGGGTGCTCAGACTCGGCCATCTTCGGGCTCCTTCAAAGGTGTTTGGATGCGCTATAACGTGGAATGGCACGCTTGGCTACTTTTGCAAAGCGCAAGTCGCGCTTAAAATTGCTTTTCCGAGTTGAAATGTTTTCTTTTTTGTATCCGTCTTGGGGCTTACTCTTGCCGTGATTGGCGGCTAGTCTGCGATCAAAGAGGGCAGATATGGGCAAGGCAAACGACAATATCGTGCGTCGCCGCCGGGTGTTTTACATTCCGGGGTATGATCCCATTCACCCCAGACGTTACCGAGAGCTATACCGTAAAGAAGGTGCCGCACAGGCGCGAATCTCTGGTTATGACCTTGCCTTGCGGGCCAAGCAAGGGGGGGGCAGTTATGGCTGGCATGTGGATGGTCGGATTGATGACATCGAGGTGGCGGCGGAATTTGACGTTCTCGTTTGGTCTGACATCGTGCGTGACAGTATGGAGCAGGGGATCGTTGCGACCTACCTGCAACTTGCGCGCACGGCCTGGACCTATATCGGATCAGGCGCGTTGTGGCGCTTGATGCAGCTGCGCAAGGGGCCGGTGATTGCCGCGCTTTATCCTGTGGTGTTCTTGCTGGTGCAATTGTTGCTGGCGTTGTTGGTGGGTTGGGGGATTTTTCGACTGGCTGGGCTGTTTGTGCCGTGGTGGTTGGGGCTTGCCGGATTTGGCGTGATGCCTTTCATCCTCAATTGGTTTCGCAAACAGGATGGCAAGTTCTTTGCCTATTATCTGATGCATGATTATGCCTATTCGGCCGCGTCAAAGGGCGCAAATCCGCCAGAACTTGAAGGGCGCATGGCGGAATTTGGCGAGGCGATTGCCGCCGCTTTGCAAACGGATGTGGATGAGGTTTTGGTTGTGGGTCATTCATCAGGTGCGCATCTGGCGGTGTCGGTGTTATCTGATTTGATACGGGCAGGACGCGTGCCCGCAGATGGGCCGCATTTGGGGTTTCTTTCGCTTGGACAAGTTGTGCCGATGGTGTCGTTTCTACCAAAGGCCCATCGACTGCGGCGTGATCTTGCGTATCTGTCGAAAACCCGCGCGCTTGCGTGGGTTGATGTGACCGCGCCCGGGGATGGCTGTGCATTTGCTTTATGTGATCCGGTGGCGGTCAGTGGCGTTGCATCTGAAGGCCAACAGTGGCCCCTGATCCTGTCGGCGGCTTTCACACAAACCCTTAGCCCTGCGCGCTGGAAAGAGCTGCGCTGGCGGTTTTTCCGGCTGCATTTTCAGTATCTCTGCGCCTTTGATCGTCCCGGGGCCTATGACTATTTTCAGATCACGGCGGGGCCACGCACATTGGCCACACGGTTTAAGGGGCGCAGCCCTTCGGGATCGCGGATCGTCAAGGCAGTGAACAAATTTACGGATATGGCCCCATGATGCCGCCCAAGCCCCCCGCGCGCCCAGATAAAGTGTCTCTTTGGCGATATGCGAAGCTGTTTCGTCAGGACATTCTGTCGGCACAGCCTGCGCGGCTGTATCGGGCATGGATGGCAGAGTTCAAAACGCCGTTTTTTCGGTCTTATATGATCAACCAGCCAGAGCTTGTGAAAACCGTTCTGAAGGATCGTCCAATGGATTTCCCAAAATCCAGCCGTGTGTCCGAAGGGCTGCGGCCCTTGTTGGGGAATTCGGTGTTTTTGACCAATGGCGCACAATGGGAACGCCAGCGCCGCATTATTGATCCGGCATTCGAAGGCGGGCGCTTGCGTGATACCTTTCCGGCCATGTGGGCCGCAGCACAGGCCGCTGTTGCACGGCTGGAACGTCATGGTGAGGGTGAAATTGAGATTGAAGAAGAAACCAGCCATGCGGCCGCCGATGTGATTTTTCGCACGTTGTTTTCCATCCCAATTGACCACGATGTCGCGGGGCAGGTGTTTCACGAATTTCGCGCCTATCAACGCAGTCAGCCGATCTTGAATCTAGCGGCCTTTGTGCCTTTGCCCCGTTGGATCCCTCGGTTTTTCAATCGCGGCACGCGGCGCAATGCAGCCTCGATTCGGGGGCTGATCCGACAACTGACACAGCAACGTATGCAAGAAATCCAAACAGGGCAGGCACCCGATGATCTGGCCACCAAGATCATGACGACAGCAGACCCTGAAACAGGTGAAACCTTTGACACCGAGGAAATGGTAGATCAGGTCGCGATCTTTTTCCTTGCTGGCCATGAGACGAGTGCGTCAGCCTTGGCTTGGACACTTTACTTACTGGCAACACATCCGGAGTGGCAGGAAAAGCTCGCAACCGAGGCGCAGGTTTTGTCGGAATGTGATTTTGCAGTCATGTCCAAACTGCGCCTCAGTCGTGATGTATTTCGTGAGGCTCTGCGGCTTTATCCGCCAGTTCCCATGATGGTGCGGCAATCGACATGTCCGGAACGGTTTCGAGATCGCGATATTCCAAAGGGTGCGCAAATGGTGCTGTCCCCATGGCATCTGCATCGTCATGAACGGCTGTGGGACAATCCGGATGGATTTGATCCTGCGCGTTGGCAAACCCAGAATGGCAAAGACTGCATGCGCGACGCCTATATGCCGTTTTCTGCCGGGCGTCGGGTCTGTACCGGGGCAGGGTTCGCGATGGTCGAAGGCCCGCTGATCCTGTCAATGATCCTGAAACAGTTTCGCATCACAGCAGTAGCGGAACGCACGCCCGTTCCCGTAGCACATCTGACAGTGCGCAGTGAGGATGGCATTTGGCTGCACCTAGAGCCGCGCCAATAGGCGCAGCTTGTCCGGTTTCTTAGAAAATTTCGGAAGTTTTGCGCGCGCCTGCTGAAATGTCCTGACCTATGCCTTCGACCGTTGCGCAGGCTGTTAAAGCTGACAAAGCCACAATTATGATCATCATGCGTTTCATGTTCAGTCCTCTTGATACCACCAGACGGCGGGCATCCATTGTGATCCGTCCCCATATAATGGAGTGTAATCCGGGTAGTTCAAGCGCGCGTCATGGGCAATACGTCCGACGCCAAAATTCCAGATTGGAATGAAAAATCTGCTTGCGGCTAAAATGCGATCAATGGCGCGGGCGGCGGCTTGGTAGTCCTCGTATGTGTCGGCATTTATCAAAGTGTCGATCATCGCATCCATTGCGGGTGATTTCAGCCCCATCAGGTTACGTGATCCGGGCTGATCCGCAGCCTCTGAGCCCCAGTACAACGCTTGTTCAATCCCGGGCGAAAGGGATGCAAAGCGGCGATAATCGGTCATGTCGAATTCGAACTTACTGATGCGTTCATTGTACTGAGCATCATCCACAATCGACACGGTTGCCGTGATGCCCAGACGTTCCAAGGATTTGCGATAGTTTTCCGTAATACGGCGGTCACGGTCATTGCCTTTGCGCAACAGGATTTCAAAGGTGAAGGGCTGTCCTTGTGGCGTCATCATCACGCCTTGATCCACGCTGAACCCGGCCTCTTGCAGCAGCTTCAGGGCCTTGCGAATGTTTTTGCGGTTACGCTCACTGCCATCTGATCGGGGCAAGGTGTACCCCTCAATAGTGCCTTCTGGCAGGTCGTTTGCGAAAGAGGACAGCAAGTCAGCAACGCGCCCATCGGCCGCGCCGTCGCGTTTGGCAAGGGAAGAGCCTGAGAAATATGACGTGATGCGATTTTGGCGCGCGCCAGTGCCATTGTCGTTGATGAATTCAAAATTGAATGCATGTAGCAGAGCATCGCGCACGCGGATGTCATCAAAGGGTGCGTGTCGGCCATTCATCACAAAGCCAGTCATGCCGGTTGGCTTTTGATGAGGGATTTCGCTTTGGACAACACGCCCATCCTGAACAGCAGGGAAATCATAGAGCGTGGCCCAGCGTTCGGCGTTGAATTCACGCAGAAAGCTGATATCGCCTGCTTTGAAGGCCTCAAACAGCACGCTTTGATCACCGAAAAATTCGATCCTAATCTCGTCAAAGTTCTGCGTGCCCTGCCGAATTGGCAGATCGCGCCCCCAATAATCTGGATTGCGCTTCAGGCTGACGGTACGACCGGGTGTGAAACTGTCGATCACATAGGGGGAAGAGCCGACGGGAAAATCATCCAGCGTGGCATTGGCAAAATCGACGCCTTCATATTGCGCTTTTTTCAGAATGGGGCGCAGTCCGGCGATCAGGGCCAGTTCGCGGCTGGGTTCTTTAAACGTCAGCCGCACCGTCCTGGCACCGGTGGCGGTGATACTGGCTAATTTCTGATGAAATCCGTGATAACGCGGATGCCCCTTGGTGCCCAATGTTTCATATGACCAGATCACATCTTGAACCGTCACTGGCGTATTATCAGAGAACTGCGCCTCTGCCCGGAGGGTGAATTCCACCCAGAATCGATTCGGATCTACCTCTATCGATTCGGCCAAAAGGCCATAAACAGTCAGAGGTTCGTCCCAACTTCTGCTCATCAAACTTTCATGGGTTAGATGGCGTAATTGCCATGGGGCCGTGCCTTTGAGGATGAACGGATTAAGAGAATCATATCCGCCGGTATTGCCCGTAACCACTGTTCCTCCCTTGGGTGCATCGGCCCAAGCATAAGGCAGTGACACAAAATCCGGTGGTAATGCAGGGTCACCATACATAGCTATGCCATGACGAGGATCAGTGATTCCCTGAGTCGCCCATATAGACAGGCCAATGACCAGTCCCAGAAAGCCTGTCTTTCTTGAACAATCTGATTTCATTTTAAGAACAATCCCGCCCAGTGCCTTGTTTTCTTTAATCATAAGGTAACTGGGGATTCTTGGCTTATCAAACTTTTAGCTTGGACTCTGAGCGTGCAATTGCTTATAAAGGTCTCACTGCTCGATAGGTTTCTTGCCTGTATGAAACCTGCCTCAATAACTTTACGCCCGCTTCGTGCGGGCGTTTTTTTTGGCGCGCAACTCTGCCCCCGTAGTCCTACGGTAGGTGCGGATTTCACTTATTTTGTTGGGCTGCGCTGTTATGGTGCGGCGGAAACGAAATCACAGGATGCACCAAAATGAGCCTCACGCAAAAAACAGCAATTGTGACTGGGTCCACATCGGGAATCGGTCTGGGTGTGGTGCGGGAATTAGCACGAGCAGGCGCGAATGTTGTGCTGAATTCATTTACCAACAGCGATGAAGATCACGCGCTGGCCGAAGGTATTTCGGCAGAGTTTGGCGTGACGGCTCGGTATATTCAGGCGGATATGTCCGATGGTGCTGCGTGCCGAGGGCTGATCGCGCAAGCCGGGGCCTGTGATATCCTTGTAAATAATGCAGGCATTCAACATGTGGCACCAATCGAAGAGTTTCCGGTGGACAAGTGGGACGCCATTATCGCGATCAATATGAACTCGACCTTTCACACCATGGCCGCGGCCTTGCCAATGATGCGGGCTGCGGGATGGGGGCGGGTGGTGAACATCGCCTCGGCCCATGGGCTGACGGCCTCGCCCTATAAGGCGGCCTATGTGGCGGCAAAACATGGGGTTGTGGGGATGACCAAAACCGTGGCCTTGGAAACAGCAGAAGAGGCCATCACCTGTAATGCGATTTGTCCCGGGTACGTGTTGACCCCATTGGTTGAGGCACAGATCCCCAACACGATGAAAGAATATAATTTGAGCCGTGAAGACGTGGTCAAAAATGTTCTGTTGCAACGCCAGCCATCCAAAGAGTTTGCCACGGTAGAGCAAATCGGGGGCACGACGGTGTTTTTGTGTTCAGATGCGGCAGATCAGATCACAGGAACAACGCTGAGCATGGATGGTGGTTGGACCGCGCTGTGACGTAATCCAATAGAGCGCGCATATGCGCGCGCTTGATGTCTCGCACAAATGTCTTGCGAAATTTGTGCTCGGGATTGGTGGGATACTGAAAGAGTGTGATGTGCTCTGAGTCACCAAAGCAATAACACCAGAGCCCGCATCACCTGATCCTTGTCTGACAGGAAAACACCCCGCTCCCAAGAGAAATAGCGGTATCCACTGCGTGGAGCCTCCGCGATTTATCTTGGCACCGTGACGATTGCCTGTCTGCCTTTGCTCAGGCGACGAGGGCTCTGAAGCAATGGCTAGGTTGGGGTTGCGCGGGTGAGCATGCCAAAAAGGTCACGTGGATCGTCAGGATCTGCGAGCATGTCCAGATCATAGTAGAAATCGCTGCCTTTGATGTGATCGCGGATGTAGCGCAGGGCGGAAAAATCCTCAATCGCAAAGCCCACGCTGTCAAACAGGGTGATTTGTTTGGCGTCACGGCGGCCTTGTTTGGTGCCTGTGATGACTTCCCAAAGCTCTGTGACCGCGAAATCATCAGCCATCTGTTGGATTTCGCCTTCGATCCGAGTTTGCGGAGGGTATTCCACAAAAACATCAGAGCGAGTGAGGATGCCCTTGGCGAGTTCGGTTTTACCGGGACAATCACCGCCGATGGCGTTGATATGCACACCTGAGCCAACCATATTGTCGCTGAGGATGGTGGCGTTTTGCTTGTCTGCCGTACAGGTGGTGAGGATTTGCGCGCCTTGTATGGCCTCTTCTGGAGAGGTGCAACGTGTCACTGTTAGGCCGGTATTGGCAAGGTTGCGTGCGCATTTTTCTGTGGCGGCTGTGTCGGTGTCATAGAGGCGTATGTGAGTTATCCCGCAGATCGCTTTCATTGCGAGGGATTGGAATTCGGATTGCGCGCCATTGCCAATCATGGCCATGGTTGTGGCCCCTTTGGGGGCAAGGAATTTCGCAGCCATGGCTGAGGTTGCCGCTGTACGCAGGGCGGTCAGCATGGTCATTTCGGTCAAAAGCACAGGATAGCCTGTGTAGACATCTGCCAAAAGACCAAAGGCTGTAACCGTTTGAAGACCTTCAGATGTGTTTTTGGGATGGCCGTTCACGTACTTGAAACCATAGGCCTCTCCATCCGAGGTGGGCATAAGTTCGATCACCCCAACATCTGAATGCGAGGCCACGCGCGGGGTTTTGTCAAACAACGGCCAGCGGCGAAAATCGGCTTCGATATAATCGGCGAGATCGCGCAACATCTGTTCCAGACCCGTATGGTGGATCAGGCGCATCATATTGTCGACGCTGACGAAAGGAACGAGGGCTTTTGAGGAAGGTTGGGTCATGTCAGGGCCTTAATAACGATGTGTGGGACGATCAAAAATACGGCGGCCAAAGGCTGATGCTGCAAGATCAACCAAAAGCGATGCCGTGCGGCCGCGCTCGTCCAGAAACGGATTCAACTCGACCAGATCAAGCGACGTCATCAGACCGCTGTCATGTAGCATTTCCATGACAAGGTGGGCCTCTCGCACGGTGGTGCCGCCAGGAACGGTGGTGCCAACGGCTGGGGCAACGGAAGGATCAAGGAAGTCTACGTCCAAAGAGACATGCAGCATGCCATTGGCGGCAATGACTTTTTCAAGAAAGGCAGTCAGGGGACGTAAGATACCATGTTCGTCAATCTCGCGCATGTCATGGCGGTGAATTCGCGTGGCTTGCAGGGCGTCGCGTTCGGCTGCATCCACAGATCGCAGGCCGATGATGCAGATGTTTTCCTCGGGGACGGGATGAGTGACGGCGGGAAAGCCTTCAAATCCGGGACGCCCAGCAAAATATCCCACGGGGGTTCCATGTAAATTGCCAGAGGAGGTGCTGTGCGGTGTGTGGAAATCGCTGTGTGCATCCAACCACAGAACGAATTGCGGGCGGTTGATGCTGGCGGCATATTCAGCGGCCCCATGAACAGACCCGGCAGACAGACTGTGATCGCCGCCAAGCAAGATTGGCACACCATCTGTCATTGCGCGTTGGGTTGCCTGGGATAAGGTACGCGTCCAACCGATGGTTTCTTCCCAAGCATAGAGTTGTTCGCCGGGTGCAGGGGTGTTGACAGGTTCTGGCGCAAGGTTGCCCATATCGGTTGTAGTGTGTCCCAACTCGTTCAAGCTTTCTGCAAGGCCTGCCGTGCGTAGAGCGTCCGGCCCCATCAGGCATCCGCGACGGCGTTTGCCGGAATCAACGGGCGCCCCAATAAGGATGCAATGTTTCTGTGTCATGGGTTTGTCCTGTGTCTTTTTTCCAGGATGTAGCCAAATTGGGTTGAATAACAGGGATCAAATTGCTCATAATGATAAGAGAATTACCAAAACGAAAGAATGATGTGTCGAAATGGATGATGTGGATCGAAGGTTGATTTCAGCCCTGCGGCATGATGCACGGGCATCGTTGTCGGATTTGGCGCTGCTGTTGGGGGTGTCTCGCACAACCGTTCGTGGACGCATTGAACGGTTGCGGGACCGGGGCGACATCGTCGGGTTTTCTGTCGTTATGAAGGAAGATGCGCGCCACGATCCTGTGCGTGCCTTGATGATGATTGGCATTGAGGGGCGCGGCACGGATCGGATTGTGCGTCAATTGTCAGGCCTGCCTGCCGTGCGCAGTGTGCACACCACCAATGGGCGCTGGGATTTGGTGGCGGAAATCGGCACGGAGACGCTTGAAGACCTAGATAAGGTTCTGGCCAATGTGCGCCGCTTTGACGGTGTGGCAACAAGCGAAACCAACCTTCTGTTGGCCACACGCAAAATGGGATAATCAGGCCTTACGAGTGGCCGCCCAAATCCACAGAGCAGCAAGAACCAACGAGCCAATGGCGTTCAGATTGGCCATTGTCAGACCCAGCATTTGCCATGGAATATCGTCGCAACGTACCAAGGGGGCGTTCATGATCTGATCCATCAATTCTTCGCCACTAAGACCGGAAATTGAGGAAGAGGTGCAAGAGGTCGGGCCCTCCCACAGTTTGCGTTCCACACCTGAATGAAACACGCCAATACCGCCGGTTGTCAGCATTGCCATGGCCCCAAGCCAAGCTATGAAGCGCATTTTCAGAATCAGTGCAACAAACCCAATGACCACTGCTGCCATATGCGGATAGCGCTGCCAGTAACACATTTTGCATGGCGCATAGCCGAGGTATTCAAATCCCCAAGCCGACAAAATCATGCCAGCCGATGCCAGCGTCAGAAATCCAATCAAGCGTTGTGTCGAAGTCATTACAAGTATTTCACCGCTAAAAATCCGCCAAACAACAACACGATAAACAATGTGCTGACAAGGCCTAGGCGCTTATCAATAAATTCTTTCACGGGTTCGCCGAACTTCCACAACAAACCAGCCACAAAGAAAAATCGGATGGCACGTGCTAAAATAGATGTGGCTATGAATGTACCGATTGGCATTCCGGTCCAACCCGACATGATTGTGATAACCTTATAAGGAAACGGTGTAATGCCGGCGCCCATGACAGCCCAGAACCCAAAATCATTGAACCGGACGCTGAATTCCGCCATGGAGTCAGCCTTTCCAAGGCTGGCCAAAATAGGTTGCCCGATTTGTTCAAAGGCAAAGGCGCCAATGGCATACCCCAAAATACCACCAAGTACGGATGATACCAATGCAACCGATGCAATCAGCCAAGCCCGCTTGGGGGCGGCAATGATCATGGGAATCATTAAAACATCGGGGGGGATAGGAAAGACAGAACTTTCGATAAAGCTGACCATGGCCAGCACCCACAAAGCACGCGGATGATCCGCCATTGCCATGGTCCAATTATAAAGCGCGCGTAGCATTCATCGTATCCTGTCAACACATTTGCAGGTGGAAGTGATGCTTTCATCTCTGATTGGCAAGTCTTTTATGCAAAATAGCATGGGGCAGAGTGAGGCCGTGTCGCGAGTGACATACCAGAGTGGCCGCCTATTGGCGGTGACACACTCTGCATAAAAAATGGAGCTGGTACCCAAGGCCGGACTCGAACCGGCACACCCGTTAAGGCGGGGGATTTTGAATCCCCTGCGTCTACCATTCCGCCACTTGGGCTCCATGAGGGTGATCTAACTAAGCTGCGCGGTGACGTCCAGAGGTAAAATGAAAGGAAATGAAATTGAGGTGAATTTTATTTGTCAGGATACGGAATTCTTTACTGATGGTACAAAGAGAATGTTGAATTAAACGCCAAAAAAGCCAGCAAGCAATTAAGCTTACTGGCTTTTTATGGCTCCGGCGGTAGGGATCGAACCTACGACCAATTGATTAACAGTCAACTGCTCTACCGCTGAGCTACGCCGGAACATGTGGCGGTGTATAGCTTTGGAATTTTGACTCGGCAAGGGGGATGTTTGATTTTTTTTGCAAAACTGTGAGATTTTATTTTTTTGAGAAAAGTGCTTCTGCTTCAAGGGTTTGGCGTGGCTCTATCAGGCCGCGCCTTGTTAAATCGATCAGGTGGGCAAAGACATTGCGTGTTGCAGCGCCCATCAGGGATGCAGGTGTGTCATGATAAATCGCCTGTGCAATGTCAAAGGCCTGTGCAGGGCCGTTTTCCAAATGCGCTAGAACTGCAGATTCGCGTTTTAGGCGATGCGCAACCAGCCAATCCAGACGATCGTTGGCGGTCTCAACGGGCGCGCCATGGCCGGGAAAGAACATGTGCCACTGGCGTGTTTGCAGCAATCGGCATGAAGCCATGAAATCTGTCAAATCGCCATCCGGGGGTGACACCAACGAGCTGGCCCATCCCATGACATGATCGCCAGTAAAGCAGTGTTCTCCCCAAGCAAAACACAGATGGTTGCCAATGTGGCCCGGGGTGTGCAGGGCCTCTAGCTGCCATTCATCGCTGTGCACTTTTTCGCCATGATGCAAGGCATGGTCCGGGGTAAACGCGTGATCAATCCCTTCGCCGCCGCCTGCAAGGCCAGTTTCTGCAAGCTGTGTCATGATTTCACTGCGCCCGTCAACGGCTGTGCCAAAGGCAAAAATGCGCGCGCCGCTATACTGTGAAAGGTCTGCAGCCAATGGGGAATGATCCATGTGCGCATGTGTCACCATGATGTGGCTGATGGTTCGCCCGTGATCTGTGGCCTCAAGAATCGTTTGTAAATGCGCATCATTTTTGGGGCCGGGATCAATGACAGCGACCTGTTCCTGCCCAAGAAGATAGGTATTTGTGCCCCAAAAGGTCATCGGCGAAGGATTTGGCGCTAGAATGCGGCGCAATCCCGGTGCGATGATTTCAGCCACACCAACGGGTGGTGCACTTTCCGAGATTTGGCGGGTCATTGGGCTTTCCTTCTGAGTTTGTCCAAGGCAATGTCTAATCATGTTATTTCAATGGCTCAAACGCTATATGCCCCGCAGTCTGTATGCTCGAGCAGCCCTTATTCTGGTTCTGCCGGTTGTCACATTGCAATTGGTGGTGTCGGTTGTCTTTATTCAACGTCATTTTGAAGGCGTGACGCGGTACATGACAAGCGCTGTGGCGTTGGAACTTGCATTGATTCTGGAAGAGGCAGAACAGGCCCCATCCCGCGACCAAATGGAGGAGCAGGTTGCGCGCCTTGCACAATCGCTTGAGATTGACCTAACACTTGCCCAATCCATGGATCACGCGCTTTTGCGCCGGTGGTATGATTTTTCTGGGACTGTAGTGAACCGCATTCTGACATCTAAATTGCCCCAAGTGGTGGCGATTCAGTTGCCGGACGACAATGTTGTGAACCTGTGGGCCACAACCGAGAACGGGCCAGTTAAATTGAGCTTTGATCGAAGCCGTGTCTCAGCAAGTAACCCGCATCAATTGCTTGTAAATATGGTGGTTTTTGGTGTGATCATGACCGTGGTTGCGTTCATCTATCTTCGCAATCAGTTGCGCCCAGTGACACGCCTGGCCCATGCGGCCGAGGCTTTTGGGCGAGGTCGGCACGAAGACTATACCCCTGGTGGTGCAGTGGAGGTACGCGCTGCGGGTAATGCCTTTTTGGATATGCGGGCACGAATTGAGCGCCAGATCGAGCAACGCACCATGATGCTCTCTGGGGTCAGCCATGACTTGCGCACGCCTCTGACACGACTAAAGCTGGGCTTGTCTTTTTTGTCTGACGAGGAACGCGCGCCGCTGGAACAGGACGTGGCGGACATGCAGCGCCTGTTGGATGAATTCCTAAGTTTTGCACGTGGTGCCCAAGAAGGTGAGATGGAAGAAGTTGATCCGCATGAATTGGTGCAAGAGGTGGTTGAAAATTGTAAACGTGCGCAATTGCCTGTGACCTTAAGAGAGGCCGAAGGGCAGGGCGTTGCACATTTACGTCGAGTCAATGTGCAACGCGCCATCGAAAACCTGATCAATAATGCAGTGCGTTATGGAAGTCGCGCAGAGGTGTCTGTGCGTATCGGTGAAAAGTCGCTGCGCATTCGCATAGAGGATGATGGCCCGGGAATTCCAGCAGAGGCGCGCGATGACGCGGTGAAACCTTTCGTGCGACTGGATCCGTCTCGCAATCAAGATAAGGGCAGCGGTGTCGGGCTGGGACTTGCAATTGCTGCAGATGTGGCGCGTGCACACGGGGGCGTTTTGCGTTTGGGGGAAAGCGACACCTTAGGTGGATTACAAGCTGATATTGTTTTATCAGTAAGTAAATAGACATTAATAACAATGTGATACGTCGTAAGCCTAGTGTAAATATGTGGTCGCCTTAAAGCGATGTCTCGTACACCAAAGGAATCAATTGACTTAAAGGCCGTGCTGCGATTTTCTGTTCGTGATGGTGTCGGATTCAAATGAATTCGAAAAGGGAATGAGGTAAGGCATCTGCCGAATCCTCGACTGCCCCCGCAACTGTAGGCGGAGAGCGAAGCCGAAATTTTCCACTGGGTGCAAGCCTGGGAAGGACCGGCCAAGCATCGACCCGCAAGTCAGGAAACCTGCCATCATATTGTAACTGAAACCGGGCGGGGTGTCCTGGAGGAGCTTGATATGACACATGCCTGTCTTTGCATGAAAAATTCTGGTCCCCTTGATCCCTCGCGGCATCGCGGAGGGCGATATGACCAATTCAAACCCCAAACAACAACAACGCATTTCCCTATGTACAATGTGTCGCCACAAAAACGAGGCGTGTAAGGCAGGCTATCAGCTGCTTGAGCGCTTGAATTTGGCTCTGACGTCGGCAGGAGATGTCATTACCGACGATTTTGAAATCACCGGTACAGCCACGCTTGATGGCTGCAATCAGGGCTGCACGGTGGCGTGGCTTGGCAGCCTTCAAGGGTGTTATCTTTTTGGTGATATAGATGCGGGAGAAGATGTCACGGAACTTATGCATTACCTAACAAAGTCATGTGATAATAATGGATTACAAGTTAAAGCTGCATCTCATTTAACCAAGATACCAGCGGCAATGATCGTCACACAGCCCTTGGGCCAAACCTTGCATTGATCTATCCTAAATTGTGTATGTCGTACTGCCTTTTTGACAGGAAGCCAGTACAACAAAAGCGATAACGATGCTCTTTAGCGTCAACTTTGTTGACACAGCGATTGAATGCCTTTCAAGTAGGACCCACATTTATGTCGGGTATATTCTTTTGTTAAAGCAATATTTTAGGTCTGAAAACGGAGGGGTAGCGTTCGAAGCGATTTGGGTCGTTTTAATATTGGCCTTTTTCATCGCCCCAACCGTTTATTTACTGTCTTATTCTGACGATCATTTGACCGCATCCTGGGATCAAAGAACAGCGGCAAGATCAATGGCCGCAAATGGAAGTTGTTCTACTGGCGGATATAACCCAATTCCGATAACGGGAAGTACCGGCACAAATTCTGTAACTTTGATTACGTGTTCTGCCGACACGGATGGCGAACAGGATATGCCAAACGGTGACCGTTTTTGGCGTAAGATGGAAACGGCAACCAACCCTCATTTTCATGACCTGACCCGCGATTTGCGCGATCATGGGAATGTCGTCGTCGTTGAAGGCCAAAGCCTGGTTACGATGACTGACACTTTCAATGTTGGCGAAGATGGTGGAACCGCAGGATTATTGGGGTCAGCACTTAGTGGAGACTTAACCCATTCCAGCGAAATTTTGGTGCCTAGTACCGATTACTGGACCTTTAAGGAAGATCACTGGAAGGCAGGGCATGATCAGGTCATTTGCGATGGGTTTACTTCTGACAGCCGTAAAATGTTTCCAAATGTCTTTCCGTCCTCAGACAAATGTTCTGGAGGCAGTGGAGCCAGCAGTTCCTCTCCACCGTCACCTTCGAACAGCTCGGTGGTTGCCGCGGCAAACCCCTCTACTGGAGGATTGAGCGAGGCCGCCAGCGGTACCCTTCCTGTAAATTCCGGAGGTACAGCCCAATCAGGACAGCCTTCATCCTTTAGCACGGCTTCTGCAAACGCATTATCAGGGAGTGGTGGAAACAACGGATTTACCAACCTTGGTTCTGGCCAAGTGGGCAATTTAACAGGCGGGGGCAGTACTTTACAAACCGGAAGCTTTGACACAACCAGCCTGAGCACAGGGAGCTTCAGCACGCAATCCACATCATTGGGGCGGTATGCGAGTTTGGGCCAACAGGGGGGCAGCGCGGGCGCCACAACTGCGCAACCCGTCGTTATGCGTCCGATCAATTCAAAATATAGCTGCCCAGAGGTCGAAGGATATTGGAACGATTTAGTGCAGGAGTATGGCGGTGATCGGTATCGGATGAAAAACATCGCGGATGACACCGTTTATGCCTGTATGTCAGGGGATGTTTATGAGGACAACAACCAGTTTATGTCGACCTGTGTATCTAACAATGGATGGGAAAGAATACCAGGTGTCTCTCAACAAAATGTGGCTGGAGGTAGTTTTCACAATGATTTCTACTTCAACCCAAAAACAAAAGAATGCGTGATTGCCTTTGAAGGGTCTGAACTTTTTGAAGGGGAATGGGCCTCTGAAAACCTACGCTGCCTCAGAGAAGGATCAACGGAGCAAGCTAAACAAGCGATCCTAGTTGCTGAGGCTGCAAAAAGAGCATCAGGGGGCGCCTGTAAAACTTGGACGATGACCGGCCATTCGATGGGCGGGCGACTGGCACAAATTGCAGCTAGTGCAATGGACGAAAAAGCAGTTGGTTTTAATTCTGCATACATGTGTCCCAACGATCACCGGTTGATCGAGGACTTCAAAAACGGAAAAGATATCAATAGTGTTGTGTATCGAGGAATAGAACTATGGCGTTCTGGTCCTCTTGAGTGGATTTCTTCCGCATATCAGGTTGGAGCAACAGGCTATCGTCAGCATGCAAAAGATTTTTCAGAAAGTGTAAATGAAAAATCGCATTGGCTAAAGAAAGCATATAGTGGGTACTTGAATGGTTCCTCAAAGGTCACTGACGGTGTCGGTGATCTTGTCGAAATAGGCATAGTATTACTTGAGGACGGTGCAAGGTTAGCTATTCATAGTAGTCCGATTTTTCCGTTTTCGCCCGGAATACAGGGCTCAGAATTTATGCAAGAGGGATATGCCTTAGAGCGAATGGGAGACGCGGTCTCACAAAGCTATGGTAATGTCAGAACCTATCGCTGTAGTGGTGATCCGTTGTCCCACTTTGGCCATAAGCATGGCAGAGGAGATCAGAATGTTGAAGGTTGTGAAGGTGATCCGGGAGACCAACATTCAATAAACCAACTCGCAGAGCGTATGCAACGTGTCTCGACTGCGCGCGATGTTATGAACGAATATCAAACTGCATTGACCGATGAGAGTTGGGATGAGAAACCACTTGACGAAGAGCATGCAGCAAAAATGTGTGAAGCGCTTGAAAATAAACTTAACGGTATCACGAACACACCCTATGAACATATCTTAGATCAGTTGAATGCAAAAGCTGAAGACATTTGGGATCAGACGAAGGAATGTGTTGGAGGTATGGCCACCAATATCAGTCCATGGGGCGTGACGAAGGCAATTTTCAAGGGAACTGGCGAGTCCGTTGTTAATCAGGGCGGTAAAGAGATTATGAATCAGGTTATTCCGTACTCTGGTGATGCTGTTGGGCTTGTTCAAGAAGGTACGGAATTGGCGTCTCCTGTATCTGATGCATGGAACAAAGGTGATTATTGGGGACTCGCCGGATGGGTCAGCAAGAAAATGGTGACAGTGCCCATGAAAGTGATTGGGGGAATTTATGGTGGCATGGCCGGCGCAACAGGCGGACCAGGCGGAATAGCTACGGGAACCAAACTTGGTTCAGCGGTTGGCGAAAGCCTGGGAGAGGGTGTTCACGCTGGAGCTGTTGAACTTGGAGAGCAAATCAGCGACGGATTGGATCATTGCCTATAGAGTTTGGTCCAAATGCGAATGAGCAGCGCGTCATTCGAGTAAACTAAGTATCGAAAATCTGGTAGGCCCGGCAGGACTTGTCATAGTAGCCACCTCGTATTGAAAACAAAGGATAAATCGGAATTTGTGACACTCGCGGAATCGACCGTGTGACACATTACCAATCCAGACCAGCGAGTTTTGACGTTGCAGATGCAGCCAAACGGCGGCGCTCAACGCCTTGTGTGTATATCTCGGATGTGCTGGCGTTTGCGTGGCCATGTACCGACATAATTTCGTATTGTGTGGCCCCATGCAGGCTCAATAGATGACCTGCGGCCTTGCGTATGCCGTGAGAGGATCGGCCAATAAGGCCAGCTTCTTCGCACCACTTTTGCAATCTGTTTCGCAATCCTTCGGGGCTTGAAAATGGCTTGCCATGGGCTGTTAAGAGATACGATTTCCCAATGACGGATTGCGCCCGGATTGCTTTTTTGAGAGGTGGCAAAACGGGGATTTCAACATACCGCGACCCTTTCTTATTGGGTTGCCAGCCAAGCCATAGTTGACCGTCTTGTTTAAATTCATTCGCCCGACCTATTTCGATAGCGTCCCCAATTCGGCAAGCGGTGAACATGAACAGCGTCAGGCAGAGGTGTGCAGGGGTGCCGAAGGGGTGAACTTTCCGGTATTGTTCAAGATCATCCAGCGTCCACGGACGGGCCCCGCCTGCGCTCTTATAGACTACCTTAATGGCCAGCGCCGGGTTGCTGTCACAATAGGCCCGGTCAACCGCCCAAGCATACATTGCGCGCAGAAACTTGAACATGTTCTTGGCCTTGCCGGGGGTGGCTGCAAAGTGGTCCCTGAACTTTATCAGTTCATCATGCGGAATCATCATGGGCAGTTCTGCGTATGGTTTCTGGCGTGACATGCCGCTCGTACTTTTGAAGGCAATCAATTCATCAGCAAAGGGCTTGCGTTGTTTCAGAGTGTAGGGGGACGCTTGACCGGCCTTAACCATCTGTCCAAGGTGGGCAATGTAGGAATGCGCCAGCCACGCTACCGTGCCTCGTGTGGCTTTCTCTGCACTGGTTTTTTCTGGCGCTAACTTGACCCCGGATCTTGCCGCCAGATAGCACTTTTGAAAGCCCTCATCTTGCGGCGTTACCGATAGAGTAATTCGTTGTGAAGGTGATCCTTTGACCCTTACCAAATAACGGATGTTACCTGACTTCATACGATCTTCGATCAAACCGGGATATTTTACACGCACCTTTACCATCCGCTTAATTGCCTATTTTCCCCTTCATAAGGGAGTTGATCTGCATATGCGTCAAGGTCGGTGCGGTCATAGAAGCGATTGCCCCCGTCAAATTTTGAGGGGATTTCGAGGCGAAGTAATTTTGAAATCGACACACCAAGATAGTGCGCCGCGCTTGCGGCCTGCATTAACCTGGGGGCGAAATCACGGCTCTGTGGCATTACTTGTTTGCCTGTTCTGCTAGGGCGCGGAGCAGCTTAGCGGCTTGTGCCATGACGTTTTGGGCGCGATGGAAGTCAGGCATTATCTGAGAATAGTTGTTTAAGCTGGCGATAAGATTAGGCACATCCATTGGTGGCCTGTATCCGTGTCCGATGTCTTGGTATCGCAGGTCTACTTTCCTTGCCGCGTCCTCTACGGATACAGGGCGAGGATCGTACGCCTGTGCTGAGTGATATGCTTTTGCTAACTCGTGAGGGCTGGCACCTCGTTGGTGAAGCATCATGGCAAAGTTGGCTACGTCTTCAAAGGTTCCAGTGTTCCCCTTACACAGATGTTCTATTAACTCATGCGCTAGAAACTCATCATCACATTCTGAGGTATTCCAGCCGGATTTGGATTTCACTTCGCGAGAGATTTTTAGTTTTCTCTTCATAGCATCTGCGAAACTGTCTACTGCCTTGTCATCTGCATGTAGGGATGCAGGGCGTGGTGCGAGGTCGGTGCGGGCCTCTCTAACGGCTTGGTCATACAGGTCTCGGCGCACATAAAGGCGCTCGCCTTTGCCAACGGCTTCGTCGCTTTCAATGCCAAATTCATCTGAGGACCACGTGCCAAACGCACAGTTCCAAACATCTGAGCCAGCTTCGCCAGTGCAGACGATTTGCTTAGGGTCGGTGTTATCAGTCATTGGATTGCTCCCCTTCACCGCTACGGCAGGCCGGACGGCCTCAAGTACGGCATAGAACATCTCGGACGCTATTTCTTCTGCGCCAGCGCATGGCGGGGAAGTGTATGCCTGAGCCGCTTCGCAAATCTTTTTGCGTTGGTCGTTGGTCAGGGTGTTCCAGTTTAAGGGCAATTCACCCATGACAGCCTCCTAACATTGTGATTGCGTGCGCCAGCGCGACCAGCGCACCGATTATCAGAAGCCCCCAGATCACGTTTAGGATCACCTCTGACGCAGGGGATGGTGGGCGGATGGGTTTGTTGGTCATCCCGTATTTCCTTTTCAGTTGCCCCGCCGGGTCCGGCACTGGTGTGTACTTCCCGGCGGGGGTGCGCATCATTGCGCGTCTGGTTTCCGTCGCTGGTCCCCATTGCTGGGGGCCAGAAAGAGAAATCAGCGTGAAGGGTGATCTGTGCGTTCGCCGCCTGTCGTGTCTGCCATTGGCGTTGCTGGTTTGGGTTTAACCTTGCCGCGCTGCAAAACTTCAATTTGTTCTTGATCGAACCACTTGCCTTCGACCGGCTTTCCTTCTTTGTCGACCGGGGGATCAATTGATATGCGAATGCATCCGTTCAAGAATTCGGTGCGGGCTGTTGCTATTCCGGTGAAGCCAGACACGATGTCCTTAACTTCATCGCCTAATTCGATTTGGTCAGTGTTGGTCATGATGATCCTTTAGTGTTTCGGAGTGGTTTGGGTTTGCAGGTTGTGAGGATTACAAGTCATGTGGTGGATTGCTTTTTGGTCCACCCCATCACTTTGAATTTCAGGAAATCCCCAATTTGCGCAGCGGCTGCACAATGATCCTTGTTTCGTCCATACGTGGTGAGGTGATCGCCCTGCGGTTCCGGGCTGTCATGACATCGGCGGCCAAGGATGATCACCTGATCATAGCCGTAGGTTTTTGCGATGTGTTCGGCAGCGGAAATTGGGATGGGTTTCATTGGTTTCATCACGTCATCCCCAGTGCTTCTTTGTACATTTCAAGCACTGCTTCTTCTTCTGCGATGTCATCTTTGTCCCGTTTGCGCAGGGCAATCACTTTGCGGATAATTTTGGTGTCGTATCCGCGCCCCTTAGCCTCGGCCATCACTTCCTTTTGCTGTTCGGCGATGTCTTTCTTTTCCAGATCAAGACGTTCAAATCGTTCGATGAAGCTGCGCAGTTCGGCTGCGGTGACGCGATGGACGTTATCGCGGACGTCTTTGTCGGCTTTGGTTTCTTTCATCGGAATGCTGTATGACTTTGCAGCTTCCGTAGCGGCTCGCAATTCACTGGGAACTTCGGCGATTGCAACTTCACGTTTGCCGACGTGATCGGCAGATGTAACGATGCCAAGCTGTTCAAGATACTCTACGATTTTGGAGGCTTTGTTGTAGCCGATGCTAAAAGTGCGCTGGATTTCTGAAGTGGAACACTTTTGATTTTTGATAACAAATTCAGCAATCTTAGCTGTCAGCGGTTCCGTCACCTGCGCGGCGGCTGCTGTGATGTACTTGTCCATCGACGTAGTGCTTTCGTGCTTCATCGTGAAAATTACCTCTTCTCTGCGATTACGCCGCGCCATGCGTCGAAATCAGTGCGCAGGCGTTTGAATTTTTCGGCGGCTTCGGGGTTGGCGATCAGATCGCGGCGGCTTTTGACGTCGCAATGGCGACGGATGAATTCGGCGGCGGCGCTGTTGTTGAAGGTTGGGCCTTCTTTGATCACTTGAGCGGCGGCGAATTGTTGAAACTGCGGATCGTTGGCCAGAATTCCGGCCTGTTTCGGTAAGGGAAAATCGTCGAATTTTCGGCTGGTCATGCTGCGATCCTGAATGGGGTGGGGCGCGTTGGTCTGTCCGTGAGTGGGTCGCGCCCCTGTGGCTGTGGCCACGTTGTAAAAAAGCCGGGGTCGTGGGGATGCACACCCCGGCAGTTGTTCCGCGTCGGTCGGGTATATGGGTTAGTGTTTCGTTGAGGTGCGGAATTGGTGATTTTGTTTGCTGGTTCGGGCGGGGCAATTCCGGCCCTGATTGCAATCGTGATTGCAGGGCGGACATTTTGCTGTGTTTGGATCAGCCACGGAACACCAGCGGCATGCGGGGCATTAGGCCGTTGCGCTCAACGTGGTTGCGGATTTTGCGGGTTATTCGATCCGGCTGAGTTTCGGGCGTGGTTGGTTCAATCCGATAGGCTGGGTCGCCGATGTTGCACAAAACCACGCCATCGCCGCGCGCCATTTTCTGGATGATCCAAGCCTCTGACAGCGCGTCGGGATCATCGCAAAAATGCTCTGGATTGGCAGAAACAAACCGGGCGCGTTCGGCGTCAATCGGTAGGACTGTGTGGATTGTTTGCATGATTGCCTCCATCGTGTTGATGGGTGTTTGATATGTCAGAAAATTTGACAGTGCAAGTGTAAAATGTCAGAAAATTTGACACTGCATAATTCGTGGGGCGCGTGGTACCGTCTGGCGCAGATTCTATAAAAGGGTTAAACAGTGTCAGAAATCTCTAAGGCTGTGCTTATGTCCAAGCACATCAATCTGTTGGAAAAGGCTGGTCTAACGATTGAGCAGACAAGTGACTTTTCGATGATTCAAAAGTTAATCGAAAAGCTGGGAAAGCCCTACCTCACTCCTCAACTCGATATGTGCGTAAATGACTTTACCACAGCAAACTGTTTTTGGGTTGTTGTGAGGCGCGCTGGAGAGGTTTCAGCCTTGGGTGGTGCACGTCTTGATGACCTGACTGATACGGACGTTGCTGGCTTTATGTATCGGCATTTTGCACGCCATTATGAAGGTGGCCTGTTGTCAGTGGCGGACCCTGTTCTGCGCGCACTTTATGGGCGTGTTGCTTATGTTGGGGATCTTTACGTTTCACCCACTGAACGAGGGAGTCTGAAGCTGCTATCCAGCGCCATGATTGTTTGTCACATGACGATAAGCCTTAAATGGAACCCAAACTGCACTTACGCATTTCTGCGAAAGTCTGATGTCGATCGAGGTGCAGCATCACGTTATGGTTTTACTAGAGTGATACCGTTTTCAAAGGAGTTTTCTATACCTGTCCCGCCACGGTCGAACGACGAGTGCTTTGCGGTTCTGAATCGAGAAGATCTTAATTACTTGATTAAAGCGGAACAGAATAATTGACGACAAGATTTTCGTTGTCTTCACCGGATACCCTTAATAGCAGTCGTTGATAGCGAAGGTTGATGGGCTCTTTCAGGTGTGAAATCCTGGGAACATGAAGGGTTTGTATTGATATATCGATTTCTTTGTTGGACATCTGTGAATACCCTTGAATTATTTGCATGCGTTTTTTCTCGTTTGAGAATGTGTTCATAGCCTCCTGAAAGAAACGCCTTGCGATTATGCCAGTTTGCTTAGTCGCAAGGCTTTTCCGACCAAGCCTGTATAGTAAAAGTTTTTTGTCCGTGGGTTTCGGCAGTGTATAAACATCAAAATGATCAGAAACATGATCAAGGCAAGAGAGTGATTTATCGCCGATCTCCCATGAGGCAATCAGATCATTAAAGGATGGTTTGCCTAGTGAATCTATTCCAAGCAGGTGACTGATATCTGCACCTATTGTTTCGCATACTTTTGCAAGAGAAATAGCGCCGGGGCCGTGATCTTTCCCGGAACTTGTGCTTGGAGACAACCAAGAGTGAATTTGGCCTGAACTTAGGCCGGACATTTTGCTGGCTTGCCTATCGCTTTTGCAATCAGATTTATCCAACGCGTCGCGTAGCCTTCGCTGAAATTCAGATTTGCTTGCTGTCATCTTTGCGTCCAGAATTTTAGACGCTAGTTAGCTACACTTTGACTAATCGCGTCAAGGTTGTGAGTTGTGCATAAGTGGGGAAAGGTAGTGAACATTGCGTGATGATAGATTGACCTTGCTAATTGAGATATCAAGCAAGACAGGATTAACGATAGACTATTGGGAAGCTTTGTTGATGTGCTTGTCCATCCAAGCCCTACGCACTGTGGCTGGCAATGCATCAAAATTGCCAGCATATATGAAATCTAGTGACAGCCCGTATGTTTCTCGTAATGCAAGTGCTCCATCGAGCGACAAGCGAAACTGACCAGTTTCCCAATTTGCAAGCTGTGCGCGTTTTAAGCCAGCCCGTTCAGCATAATCGCCTTGAGAAAGACCTTCATAGTCTTTCCGGTGCCAGCGAATTCTATCGCCAATATCCGAAAATGGGTGTTCTGTAGACATGGGTAAATATCGCCTGTCAAATTTTCTGACGCAATTGATGTTCGATTGACTTGACGAATGTCAAAATATTTGACAAATCATGTGCATGAACATGAAAGTCAAAACTCTCTTTAACGAATTGCGAGCTGCTGGTGTGGAAGATCATCGGCTTTGTAAGCTGCTTGAGATTGGCCCTTCTGCGTTGCGTTCCGCACGCACCAGCGTTGCTATATCTGGGCGTTGGTATGGACCATTAAAGCAACTTGCAGATGCTAATCACGTAGCATGCCCAATGGATGCATTTTCGTGGTCTGGGCAATTACTTGATCCTGAAAAGGGTGCAGCATGATCGGTCCTTTTTGTTGTTCTGGTCATTTCTCATGCCCACAATGTGTCACGCCTAAGTGCGTGCGCATAGGAAACGAGGTTTCCCATGCCTGATTTGCGCAAAATTTCCCGTGCCAATATGAAATCGATTGTCGACTGGTTTGGGTGTTTTGATGCTGTTGCTGAATCCATCAATGCCCGGTGGGGCGGGGGTGCCAGTAAGGGAACCATCAGTAAAAAGGTTTCGGGCACGCTGGATTGGACTCTGGCGGATGTCATTGCATTAGAGGATGCATCGGGGCGGTTTCCTGTGACGCGCTTGATGGCGCGTCGGCTGGAAGATCGTGTCGCCATGGCTGAAAATTCTCTGATGATCCAATCGGGCATCATTGCCAAGGAAAGCGGTGAAGCGATTTCAGCCATTCTTGCCGCAGAACAATCCTGCTGTGCTGATGAAAGGGCGCAAGCCATCAAGGAAATTGATGAGGCGATGCTGGCGTTGCGTCAGGCGCGCGCTCGTTTGGAAATGCATGCGCATGATGTGGGTGCGGAATGATGAATTGTGCTGATCTGAAACACGCGGGCGGGCGAGACCTTGCCTTTGTAGCCCATACCGTAGGGGGCGTGGGTGTCCGCAAGGTGTGCCTCCTTACCTCCCTGTTGGACTGGGCCGTGGGTAGCTGCTTGCCCCCACGGCCCCTTTTTTTGGGGGTGGTGGCATGAAAGGTTTCCAAAATGCATCGGTGCGAGGGGTTTTGCCTGTTGACCCTAAAACTGGTCAGCAGGGCTTTAGCTTTGATCTGGAAGACGGTTCTATCGTTCGTTTGAAATTGGGCGTGGGGTGTGCTGCGACGCTTTCTGCTTTGATCATTGAATACAGAGAAACTTACCAAGCTGACTTTGAAAGTGGGGCAACTTGCCAATCTTCAATGTCTTCGGGGAGTCCACATTCAGATGGATCGCCGCAGTCCGGCCAAAAAGTAGTGCCGCCAACCAAGTCTTCAAAAGCGGAGATTGGAAATGCATAACTTCCAAGGTTGTCATCATCAAAAAACGCGCAATATCGAGCATTCTGTTTCCGTATCGACCACACCCCATGTCGGGTGGTGTGGTGAATATAATAACGATCCCAGTTCATATAATTTGGTCCCAAGTTTAAATGACACGTATTTTCCAGAGATACCTTGTGTAGTCAAATCTTCTGCGGTGTCCCCACGGGGCGTTTTTTCAAGAAGCCTCCGGAACCGTAAAAAGTATCGAGCGGCGAATTTCGTCGCCGCCCAACAGGTTTTGTCCTCCCTGTTGGACTGGACCGAATTACCGGGTCAGAAGTCTAAGTGCTTCTTGGTGTGCTCCCGGATAGGCCTCAGAATTGAACACTTCTCCCAATCGATAAGTGTTCGTGCCCAATTTTTGCGCGATGATTTGATACTTTTCAGCTTGAATACGCATGATCCAAGCGGTTACAGCATCGTCATAAGTGAGGCTGGGCCGCTTTATGTGGACCGGATTGAGCTTGACACCCGTGATAGGGTGTCGGTCGTCGGGCGTCATATCCCGTCTCGGTATTGCCATGGAATTTATCCTTTCATGGCTTTGGCGATCACAATGGGCGGGGGTCAGATATCGCCCGTGATCGTATGTTGCTGCACTTTGCAGAAGGGTGCAGTTTCCTTCGTGGGACCAGTGGAGTTGATTCGCTGGTCCCATTCATTGTCTGCTATTTCGGACGGTGAATGGAAGCATTTCATCTGCAAATATTACAAAATTTCTTTTTCATATCACAATATGTGGTGTTTGCATTTAGAGGATATACCACGGTGTGTCCTTGGATTGATAAAAATCCGTAAAGCTGACCTCGCGCCGAGCTGGAATTGTTCTAGTGTTGTTCTAGCGCTGAAATATCTACTCTCTCCATGGTTGAATATAACTTCTCGATATTGCGAGCAGTGGCATCGCCGCTTTGCTTTTTTGGTGTGTCTTGAGGGAGTGTTTTGTGGTGCACGGGTTTCGCGGATTGAGGGGAATCACTCATGAGCGCGGCTTCCACCAAACCTTTGTTCAAGGCAATCAAGCCAAAGAAGCGCCGTGATGTAACACAAGGCGTCTTGCCGGGTGATTATCCTGAACAGTTTCGACAAGAGCAGCGTGACACACGGGATCCGCTAGATTATGATCCTACGCCCCCAGATGCCACGGCAGCAGCTTTATCTGTACTGGCCGAACGGATGCGTGCAATTGGTGGTCCTGTGTTTGAGTCTGCTGTTGGTGCTGGGCACATCGCTTATGTGTTGCGCGACTGGGGATTTGACGTGATCGGTGCGGATGTCGTTGATCGCGGCTATCCCGGTGTGGTCTTGCAGAGCTTTTATGACTTTCGAGAACGCCCATCATTGGATGACCAGCAATCTCGCATCATGTTCACGAATCCGCCTTATTGCGAAATCAATTCCCGCGATGGGCATGGGCGTTGGCTGCGTCATGCGCATGATTTGGGATTTGATTTAGTGGTCATGCTGTTGAACGCGGATTGGTCCTATGCGCGCCAAAACGGGCTGGATGAACTGCATGCCCGATATCCTGTCAGTGTTGAATACAAATGTTGTTGGAAAATCGACTTTCGAGGCGGTGGAAGCCCGCCGCAACGCAATGCGTGGCTGATTTGGGATGTGGATCATCAAGGCGAAACAATCTCACGCCGCCTGTTTCGTGACGCAGGTGGGTTTAAATGTCAGGGGGTATTGTTATGAGTGACCTGTCCGCGGAACAGATTGCGATTTTGGAAAATAGCCGCCGGATTATCTGTCTTGAAAATCGGATTGACGAATTGAAGGCGTGCTGTGATCGGCGTGTGTCAATTCTTGCGAAAGTATTGTCGCGTGTGCGCGTCGATCCTCAAACTGAATGCTGGGGCTGGACTGGCCCCACCTCTGGTGATGGACGCGGCGGCGGGTATGCGCGAATGTCTTTGGATGGCCAGACGGTGGCTGTGCATCGCGTTATGGCCACGCTGTTCATGGGGTATATTCCGGGCAAAAAACAAGTGGATCATACGTGCCGCAATCGGCTGTGCGTGAACCCGGAACACTTGGAAATTGTAACCCACAAGCGAAACCAAAAGCGACGTGCTGAAGCTGCAAAGGTGAGGACATGAAGATGCGGCCATTGATCATCTCACGTGCGCATCACCCGTTGAGCCCAGCCTGCCCAATTCACCTGCGCCGAATTTGCGGTGTTTGTCAGAAATTCGAGGCACGCTCCATCCAGACCACCGCGCGTTGTCAAGAATTTGGGGCAATGAAAAACGGAATGGCAGACGCCGCCGATTGTGAATTCTGGACGCGCAAGGCTGCTGGGAAGGGCGTGAGATGACGGATCAAGATAGAATTGAGGAACTGAAGCGGGTGGACGTGTTTTTGCATGCGGCTGCGGATGCGCTTGAATCGGTGGATCATGACCAAGCAAAAGATCTGTCTGGTGATCTCCAAGGGGTGTGGCAGGGAGTGAATAAACTTCGCCGTCAGTTGGAACGAGGTCAGGCAGCATGACCGGATTCTTACCGATTTTGATTGAAATCAGGCAGGCGAATTTTAGCGCCTCTGAGTGCGGTAAGGGGGCGTTGGCGACGTGACCCTTATGAAAAACGCCAGCGCGAATGCCCCTCATGGGCATTTTACCTTTGAATCCTTTTATGACTGCGCGGCGGCGCAATTGGACGTCACGCCCCTGCATGTGCCGGGTGTTTGTTTCAACCCGCTGTGTTCGCGGGATTTTTCACTTGCGCGCAACTGGCAACGGTATTGCAGCACGGAATGCCGTTTGATCGGTGAACGTGAAATGCGCCGGGTGGGTGTGCTGGCCGCGCCTGCCGTGATGGCGTTTGAAATGGGGCGGCGCGCGCAAGCTGATGATCCGCTTTCTGACCTGCGCCGCGTGGCGCGCAATTACCGTGACAACCTCGGCGCGGCATGGCTGCGTGATCGTAAGGCAAAGCAAACAAGTTTGCGGGGGGGTGGATAATGTTCACGCCCATTCGAGATGGCCGTGGAGTGCCGCGCCAAGAATGCACATGCGACAGCTGTGGTCGTGTTGAGGTTGTAGCGGCCAATCACGGAAAAGACGGTGCAGATGGTGCTGGCCGCGCCGCCACGAAAATTCAAAAAATGGGGTGGTCCTATATAGGCAAGCGACTGCGTTGCCCCACCTGTGAAGCGGCAAGAAAGGTGAAGGATGTGAAGGTTAAAGACGATAAAACTGTAAAAACAGAGCCTCCCGTTCCTACGCGTGCGCAGAAGCGATCCATAATGGACCTTCTGGAGGATGTGTATGATGTGGAAAGCGAATGTTATTGTCAGGGCGATACTGATGAAACCGTCGCTGGCGTCCTCGGACTGCCACCTGCATGGATCGAGCAGTTACGTGAGGAATTCTTTGGGCCTACGGGCGCGAATGAAGACATGCAAAAACTGTCTGTAGATGTCCTGAAGTTGTTGAGGGCGTCAGAGACGCAGCGCCGGGATGCCGTGGCGCATTTGGTCAAGCTGGACGTCACAATTGCTGATGCAAAATCTCTTTTAGATCGTTTGAAGGCGGTCGAAAAAGCGGTTGGTCCGCGTCTGTTGGGGAAGGCGGTGTCGTGATGACTGACCTGTCCCCCATGATCATTGACAGCTTTGCGGGTGGTGGCGGGGCCAGCACCGGGATTGAAATGGCGCTGGGGCGTAGCCCTGATGTGGCGATCAACCACAACGAAAAGGCGCTGGCGTTGCATGCGGCAAACCATCCTGAAACGCTGCACCTGAATAGCAATATCAGGGACGTGGACCCGTTAACCGTGACCAAGGGGCGGCATGTGGGCCTGTTATGGGCCAGCCCCGATTGCAAGCATTTCAGCAAGGCAAAGGGGGGTAAGCCAAAGGATCGCAATATCCGTGATTTGGCATGGGTTGTGGTGCGTTGGGCCAAGGATGTGAAACCGGATGTGATCCTTTTGGAGAACGTCGAGGAGTTCCGCACATGGGGGCCGATTTGCGATGCAGGCAAGCCCATCAAGGGGCTTGAGGGTGTCATATATGAGTTGTGGTGCAAGAGCCTGAAAGAGGCCGGTTACAAACTGCAATGGAAAGAATTACGCGGCTGTGACTATGGCGATCCAACCATTCGAAAGCGGTATTTCATGGTGGCGCGTCGCGATGGTCGCCCGATTGTCTGGCCAAAACCAACCCACGGCGATCCAAACAGTGCAGGCGTCAAATCCGGCAAGTTGCAGCCATGGCGCACGGCGGCGGAATGCATTGATTGGTCACTGCCGTGCCCGTCGATTTTCGACACGGTTGCGCAGATCAAAGAAAAGCACGGGTTGGCGGCAAAGCGCCCGCTGGCTGAAAACACAATGGCGCGTGTCGCGCGGGGTTTAAAACGGTATGTTCTGGATGCAGAACGCCCGTTTTTGGTGCAAAACAATGCGCCATGTTTGGCAACGTTCTATGGACACACGGGCGGGCGTAGCAAGCGCGCGGCGGATATTGCAGAGCCGCTGCGTACTGTAACTGTGGAAAACAGGCATGCGCTTGTGGCCCCATCAATCACACGTTTCAATTCCGGTGCCACGGGGCAGGATATGCGTGAACCGTTGGCCACGATCACGGCAAACAGCTTTATCAAGCGCCCCGGTGGGGCTGCGCCTCTTGGATTGATTGCGCCAGTTTTGACTTATGCGCAACACGGCGGGCGCAATCGGTCGGTGACAGAGCCGCACCACACGATTTGCGCCAACACCAAAGATCAGAATGCGGTGCTGGTTCCTTCACTTGTTGGATGTGGGGGGCGTGCTGCCCAAAGTCGCCCGCGGGGCGGGTATGAACCATTAGCAACGTTGACCACAAAGGCCGATGTCTGCCTTTCGTCTTGTTTCATTGCGCAACATAACGGCACTCGCTCTGGGTTCAATCCGGGGCGCTCTGTTGATCAGCCAATTTCGACGCTGACGCGCTCTGGATCACACCAAAATGTGGTCGCGCCTTGGTTTGTGAAATACTACGGCACGGGTGATGGGGCCCGTCTCGATGAGCCATGCCACACGATCACCGCGCGGGATCGGTTTGGGCATACACAAGCTGACCTGGCATCGGTTCCCAGCTTTGGGCCGGAACATGAGGCCAAGGCGCGCGCTGTCGCTGATTTGATGCGCGCGCATGGATATTGGGATGGTGGCGCGTTCGTCACCCTGACCATTGACGGTGAAACCTTTGTGATCGTTGACATCGGTATGCGCATGTTGACACCGCGAGAGTTGTTCACGGCGCAAGGTTTCCCGTCTGATTACGTGATCGAAGGCGTCTGGACGCAATCCGGCGATGATTGGACGTGGGTGCCATTTACCAAATCGGTTCAGGTCAGTGGTTGCGGCAACAGTGTGTGCCCCGGCGTGGCGCGCGCATTGGTCGATGCCAATTGCAATCATTTGAAACAAGAACAGGGGGTGCGTGATGCAGGCTGATCGTCACTGGTGGCCATTCGAAAGGGGGGCTGATGGAACATGATTTAGCGCCTGATATGTGGCCATTAAAGCGGGGTGATACGTTATCCAATCACGATTGGTTCCCGTTCCATTCGCATCGGTTCTTGTCGTCTAGGTTTGTGTCAATGTCTTGCATGAAGAACCGCAGGGGTGATTTGGGCACGGCTGTCATGTTGTGGTCAGAAGCAATGCGTCAAGACCCGGCTGGCACCTTGCCGACCTGTGATTTTGAGTTAGCCAACCTTGCGCGATACGCGACGGTTGAGGACTGGTTAGAGGTCAAGGACGGCGTTCTATATGGTTGGGTGGATGTGTTGGTTGAGGATGCAAATCTTGCCGATCCGGTCAAACGTTTAGGGCACACGGGGTTCATGCAGTCCATTGTACAGGACATGCATAAGCGCAAAGCGGGGCGTGATGCCGCGCGCGAGGCGGGTAATCTTGCCGTCAAGAAAACGCGCATCCGCAAAAAGCTGCTGGAGATGCAGGTCGAGCCGCACATCATCGCAGACGACCGGGCGATTCATGAGTTGGCAGAACACTTCCATCATTCAGGGTTGTACATCACCTACGACAACTTGCGCACGGCCATGGTCGAAGTTCTTGGATATGGTGGACAGGTCCGAAAGTTCCCCGGAACGGAACGATCATCGGGCGACTGAAATCAACTGAAATGAAGTGAAAGATTACTGAAATATTTCAGTCAATTTCAGCAAGATTACTGTAACTGCCCTACAGGGTAACACAGTAAAAAATAACAAAAAAAACCTTTCCTACAGATCGAAAGGTTTGAGAGCGAAGAACGAGCCGCAAGGTGGATTGGCTTAGAAAATCAGGAGTGTGTTGCAATGAACAGTGCAGAACAAAAAGCGGGTGAAAAGCAGGTGAGTGAGGTGTTGATTGTGCCTCTGTTGCTGTTGGGCATGACAAAGCATTCAACGCTGACCAAGGCCGCATTTGAGGCGATGCTGAACGAACTGCGCCAAAAGCTGGCCTATATGTCAAAGGATAACCTAATCCAGTTGCGGGAACGGATTGAGGCGCATCCGGCTGGACCTGAAAAGGATAGGTTCCCAAAGGCAATCACCATCTTGCCGTGGGCCCGTGCGATTCAACCGCCGTCAGATGTTGGGCCGTCGCCATTGATCCGCAAGGTCATGAGCAGCCCTCTTGGGCGCGAGGCTTTGGCAAAGGGGTGGGCACCAGAGCTGTTGGCGCATGTCAAGGCAGTGCGTGAGTGGCCGGGAAATTGGACGGTGACGAAAATCAAAGAAAGTGCAGATCGTGCCATTGGCAGGCTTGGGGACATAGAGTTGCGCATGTCGCGTTCTGAGGATGTTGGGGCGGATGATCTGCGGTGGCGTGATGAGCGGATGGCGCAAATACGCCGCTGTCAAGACATCGCCGAAATGGCTTTGAGTGAGGTAGGGGCGTGAGCATGATGGGGCAGATCGAGGCGCGTGAGATGCAGTGGTTCGCGGTGCGTATGAAGCCCAAAAGCAACGGTGGACCACGCACGGCGCGTGTAGAGGTGAAGCGTGAAAGCTATATCAACCGCGCAGGCAAACCTGCCTATCGGGATGTGAAGGGGTCGGGCAAGCGGGTCTTCCTTCCTGAGCATTTATTAAAGCGTGCTGGGTTTGAAGTCTTTTTGCCAGTGAAGAAGGTGTTGCGTATCAAGAACCGTTTCACCAAAGAAAAACATCTGGTGGCGGTGCCACTATTGGCCGATTGGATGTTCGTTGGGATGCCGATTGTTCAATTTGAGTATGGTCAGGGTTTGCCCGGTTGGAAAACCTTGATGGACATGGATGTTGTTGCGGGTGTGATGGGGACAGGTGGAAGGCCAATCATGATGTCAGACCGGATGATGATGCGTCTGATGCGTCAATTTGGTGGGGATCGGATTGCGCCTGAGATCAAACGGCGAATGGTAGCACGCAGAAATTTCGAAGTGGGTGATACAGCACGGGTGGTGAATGGTCCGTTGGAAGGTATAAACGTCTTTATTGTTGATATTGCAGGGAAAAATGCAAAGGCCGTATTGAATATCTTGGGTGGAAATTTTGAAATTGAAATCAATGCAGACCTATTGACTAAGGCTGAACAGTGAAGGGATATCGCGCCCGATTGCTGATTGTTAAGTGTCGGGCGCAAATTGTTAAGGGCTGTTGACAGATTTAGGAAAACTGAGTTAACACGGAATCAGGATGACCCCAAGTCCCTGCCAAAAGAGGTAATCACAGCGAAAGCTGGAAGTGGCATACCGAGGCCCCCGGATAGGTGAAAAGGCAATAGCCGGTCACCGCGTCTAAAATTAAGAGATATGCCCAAAGGCAAAGCCCGGCTGCAAAGTCCGGGCTATTTTTTTACGTGGCATCGGCATCGAGGGATGCGCGGTGCTTTGTCATTCTGACAATGATCATTCCAAGATTGGAGACTGTAATGAAGCGAATTATCACGGCTGGATTGGCCGCTATTTCTGGACTTATGCTTGCAACTGTTTCGATGGCGCATCACGCGGATGCTGATTTGATGGTGGGCCAGCTGGTCCATGGTGAGATTTATGAACTGACGCTTGTGCCGAATGGTGCGGACCTACTGGCTGTGTCTGAGGCCATGGAAGGCGTTGATGTTGTTCCAGACGGCTCGGTTGCCGCAGTGGTTCTGTCCTTCCAACAAACATCTATCACTGAACCCATGTCGGCGCGCGCCTCGTTGTCTGTGTCCAAAGTCGATGATGCAATGCGCCTGTGGCGTTCGCGTGTCGCGAATTCGATTACCGTCCAACCCTATCTGCTGATTTAAGGCGTAGGGCCTGAGAAATGATAAGCCGGATGCAGAATGCTGCGTCCGGCTTTTTTTGTAAGTGCAGCGGCGTTGAAAGCTGGTTGATCACCATAGAGAAACGCGTGGCCTTGGTTGGTGCTGAAAGCAATGTGTCTGGACTATATCCTGTAAGACCGAGACGGCAGGTGTGAACGCCGGAATAAACCCAATCACGCTGGATAGTCGGAGTAGCGCCCGACCTGTGCTTGCTAATAGAGGTGTCGGAATGTTCAAGATTGGTGAAGTCGATGTCAAAGGGCTTGAGCAATACGGCAATATGTTGGGTGCTCTTGGTTCTGTAGAGGCCCCAAAGGTGCAGGCGCGTGCTCTAAACCGGACAGGCGATATGGCGCGCACACAGGTGGTTAAGGCGCTGGCAAAGCAAACTGGGTTGCCGCAAAAGACAATTCGCAAGGCGCTTCATGTCAAACGCTCTTCATGGACGTCTTTGGACTATGTGATCTATTCACGGGGCGGCAACATTTCGTTGAAGTATTTCAAGCCACGGGAAACCCTACGGGGCGTGACTGCCTTGGTGCGTGGTGAACGTGAGTTGTTTGAAGGCACGTTCATGAAGGGTGGCAGCTTTGTGAAGGGGCGTGTGGACATCGGTATGGGTGGCCATGTGTTTGAACGCATCGGAGGCCGGACTGAGCTGGAGCGTGTGCGGTCGGGTGTCTTCATTCCTGATGAGATGATCCAAGGCGAAAGTGTTGCGGCCTTTGACCGCGTCGTCAAAGAAGTATTGCCGCGCCGTGTCGATCATGAATTGAACCGCGCGCTGGGGATTTAGGGGCTGTTGCTGCCCTTAAATTCATTAAATCTAACGCCCAAAAATCTAGGGACCGTAGCCCATATCGACCGCGCGCGGTGCGGAAGCAGCCCGAGGGTTCGGTAGTCAGACGCTGTTTGGGAAGCCTTAACAAATGGGGATTGCTTAACAATTGGGCTTAACAAAAATGGTTGATGATTGGCTTTGAAAGAATAGATGACTGATGCCGTTGAACATATGAGCCAAGCCGATTTTGGGCGGCATATGGGTGTTAGTCGCGCTGCAGTTTCACAGTGGAAAAGTAAGGAAATTCTGACTGAAGCTGCGTTCACAAAGCCCGGCAAGAAAGGAAAGGTGGTCGTCGCTGTTGCGATTGAAGAGGTCCGCAAGAACAGGGACATTGGTCAATCATGCGGGAATGGTTTGGATACCAAGCCTAAAGTGGATGAACCCCCGGCACCAATTGCGCCCGGACTACCGCTTGAGCAACCTTCGAGTGATGAAGATGCCTCTGAAACTCTGAAGACTGGCGAGATTAAAAAAGCGCCGGCTGACAATTCTGGGACTATCGAAAAAAAGGATTCTGTTGAGGATCTCATCAAGCAAGCCAAGCTGGAAGAGCAGCTTCGAAAAAATCGACAGGCAGCGGCTGAAGAAGCGCTGCGGTCTGGCTTGCTTATTGCTTCTGATGATGCCCGAGAACAGATGGGACGGGTGGCCGTTACTTTGCTTCAAACCTTCGACGGGGCCTTGCCTGATTTTGCGACCGCGCTTGCTGAAAAGTTTGGAATCCCACAGCGGGATGCACTTCATTTGCTGAAGGCAGAATTTGTAAAGGTGCGGGATAAGGCTTCAAAGAAAGAGCGCGCGCGATCTGAACAAATGAAATCCAAAGATAAGGTTTCCATTTCGGAGGATTCATAATGTTGGACATCGATGTCGCCAGTGCCGAATGGATGATGCATGATGTCTTGGCGGACGTGTTGGACCCACCGCCAGATGTCGATTATTTGCAGTGGGCTGAAACCAACATCGTGTTTTCCAAACGTGAAAGCCCGATGCCAGGACCGTACAATCGGGAGCGGTTTAGTTATTTTGATGAAATCCTGAAGGCTCTTTCGCCGGATGATCCGTGCCGGATTGTGACTTTGTCAAAATCTGCGCAACTGGGCGGCACAGTTCTGGCAAACATATTCACGGGCGGGTCGATGGATATGGACCCCGGCGATTTTCTGTATGTCCACCCGACTGAAGAAAACGCCCGTCGCTGGTCTAAAATGAAATTGTCCCCGATGTTGAAAGGCACCGAGGCGCTCAAGAATATCTTCCCGCAAAAGGCGCGGGACGGGCAGGATTCAGTTTCATACAAGGAACGTAAGGATGGCCGGGGAGCCATTCAGATATCAGGCGCGAATTCGCCTGCGTCGCTGTCACAAGTATCAATGTCCCGACAGGTTCAGGATGACCTAGCCAAATGGGAAATGAACAATGCAGGTGATCCTGAAACGCAGGCTGACAGCCGCTCTCAGGGGTATGAGTTTGCCAAAATCTTCAAGATTTCGACGCCTTTGGTTATGCCGGGGTGCCGGATTACGACTAGTTTTGAGGCTGGATCGCAAGAGTATTTGCACGTGCCGTGCCCGCATGATGAATGCGGTCATATGCATGTCCTGGAGTGGGAGAATTTCCTAGCACATCTGGATGAAGAGCATCCAGAGAATGCCCACTTCACTTGCCCCGATTGTGGGGCCGAGATCCACGAACATCATCGCGCCAAGATGTTGAAGGGTGCAGAGTGGGTTGCTGAGAATCCAAAGATGATGCGTGTGCATCGGTCGTTTCATATCTGGTCGGTCTATTCATGGCTGCAATCCTTTGAACGCATTGCACGTTCATGGATCGCGGCCAAAGGTGATCCTGCGAAGGAGCAAACGTTCCTGAATGACGTTGTAGGGCGTGCTTATCGTTTTATCGGGGATGCGCCACCATGGGAGGAATTGCGCGACCGGGCAATGGAATCCAGCTATTCGCGGGGATTTATTCCGGCGGGATATCCGTATGTGACGTGCGGTGTGGACGTGCAGGGTGATCGGGTTGAATGGCAGGTGGTGGCGTGGGGTCCGCGAAAGCGTCGCGCTGTGATCGAATATGGTGTGTTCCAAGGCTACATTGGAGATGATGATTGCCGTACAAGTTTGAATGGCTTGGTGAAACAGACCTATGCGAATGCTTATGGTCGCAAAGTCGGCATTGATTTGTTGGCGATTGATGGCAACGCATACACAGAGGACGTCTGGGGGTGGGTTAAAAAACACCCTGCATACAAGGTGATCATGGTGCGTGGACGTCACGAGGAACATGTGGCGCTGATCGAACGGGTGAAGAAAGAGAAGAACAAGCAGGGCAAAGTCGTCAACTATTCTCGACGGTTTTATAATTTTGCCACCTCAATCCTGAAAATGAGTTTTTACAAGAACGTCAGGAAAGATGATCCAGAATTGACGGGGCATGTTTTGTTTCCGCGTGGTTTGGATGAAGAATATTTTCGGCAAATCACAGCAGAGAGCCGCAAGGAAACGATCACTAAGACGGGTCATAAAAAGTTTGCATGGGTGAAAGACCCCAACCAAGCCAATGAAGGTTTGGACACAATGATGCAGGCGGAGGCCGCATTTATTCGAAAGTCCGGTACCACGCGCGATCTGATGGACGATGAATGGAAACGCTTGTTTGCTGAGCGCGAATGCCCACCCGAAGATTTGCAAGGTGATTTTGAAGATTTGTTGATGGCAACACAGCCCCAAGCGGTTGCGCCACCATCAGAAGAAGACAGCGTGAATCAGCGCATCCGTAATAAGTGGAGCAAGAAATAGCTGTGACTGGCCTTATCAAAAAAGCGATGCGGTTGATGCGTCCAAATGGTTCGCAAAGTGCAGATGGTTCTGTTTCTAACCGGACCACTGCGCGCTATTTGCGTGACACGAAAAGCGGCGCGATTGCATCACGGGTAGCGCCGCTGACAAACAGCCGGGATGACATCCGGCGCGCTTGGTCGCGCAGCGCAGGTTTGGCCATGGACCTAATCCAGAATTCAGGCCGTCTGAAGGGGGCTTGTGACCAAGTGATTGCAGACACCGTTGGTGTTGGTTTGACCTTGAACCCTGACCCGGACCTGACCGGGCTTGGTTATTCGGATGAAGAAAAGGCTGAATTCATTCGGGTGTTGAAGCGCCGCTGGAAGGCGTTCTGGCACGACAAAAATGAATGCGACATGCGGGGCAAATTGAGCGGCCCACAAATGGTCGATATTGGCCTGCGGTGGGACATTGCCTTTGGGGAAGTCACGGGTGTCTTTGATTTCTTCGATGATACTGACCGCAGCCACTATGGCATTGCGACCGGAACAAAGTTGTGTCTGGTGCCACCGCAGAAGTTGGTGCAGGACACCAATGCGCTTGAAGGGATGTTTCAGGGCGTGCGTCACGATGGCAAGGGACGTCCAGTCGCTTATCGTTTCGATACCAGTCTCGATGGCGCGCGCGCTAAACGTGACTATGCGGCGTTCGATACAGATGGCCGACCGATGGTCATGCACATTTTTGACCCGATGGACGCCACGGATGTCCGGGGGATATCAAAACTGGCACCTGCATTTCGCAAACACATTCAGGCTGAAATGCTGGATGATGCGACCCTGCAAATGGCGTTGCTGCAAACCATCTTCGCCATCACATTGACTTCGGAAACGCCAAGCGCTGACGCATATGAAGCCTTGGAAGTCCTGAAGGAACAGGGTGGCGACGGGATTGAATACGGCAAGGAATATCTTGGCTATTTGGCAGGAAGTCTGGATGCAGCGGCTGACAGTCGAATTTCGGTTGGTGCTGACCCGCAAGTTTCGCACTTAGGACCGGGACAAAAACTCGGCTTGGAAACGGCCAATGTTCCAGGCAAGGATTTCCTGCCATTCTCGAACAGCCTTGCGCGTGACATGGCGCGCACTATTGGGTGTTCATACGGCGGTTTGACCATGGATTACACTGATGCATCTTATGCCAGTGTTAGAATGGAAACGTCGTCATTGTGGCCTGTTGTAACGCGTCGGCGCGAACGCACAGCCGCACCTATGTGTCAGGCTGTTTATGAGAACTGGTTGGATGAAGAAATCGGCGAAGGCCGTATCCCCTTCAAAGGCGGGTACGCGGCATTTCGTGCACATCGGAAACGTGTTTGCGTTGCTGCATGGCAAGGACCAGCCAAACCAACAGCGGATGATTTCAAATCAGCGAGGGCATCGACTGAACGTTTGCGCAATGGAACAAGTTCAATCGCTCAGGAAACCGGTGATCTTGGGGTGGACCCGGATGCATTGTTTGAAGAGCGTCAGCGCGAACATCAACGTTACTTGGATGCTGGGATGGAATCGCCTTATGCCGCTAAATCCGCAGCACCTGTTGTTCAAGCGGAGGTAGTTGAATGACTATTTCAACCACCGTTAAAATTGGCGCTGATACAATCGACATTTCAATGCCGTGTGATGTGTTGACAGCTTTGAAGAAAATGCAGCTAAAGCTGGCCGTTGGGGGCATTCGGGAAACTGTTCGCATCGACGGTGAAGAAATCACATTCATGCGTGCCCATGATCACCGACTGGCGTCATTGATCACGCATTATGAGAGTGAATGTGCCCGACAGGGTGGCGGAAAAAAGCGGCCACGTTTCGCAAAACGGTTTCGCTACACATAAAGTTCTGACACCTCAAAATGAGGTTCTGAGGCCCGAACGGTAAACATTAGAACCCGTCAAACCGGGGTTAGGCGACAAGGGCGCCAATGATCCCCGGACCCAATTCACAAGGAGACAGAAATGGCCGTTTTAGTGGACGGCGAACTCATGCTTTATGGGTTCGTTGGCGATAATTATTGGGACGAAGGCTTTACTGACACAGATGTCATTTATGCCTTGGCCGAACTTGGGCGGAATGCAGATGTTACCGTTCGTATCAATTCCGGTGGCGGATATACTGACCACGGGATCGCGATTTATAATGCCCTTGCCGCGCATCAAGGGGAAGTGTCGGTAATCATTGATGCAATGGCCGCGTCATGCGGTTCATTGATTGCAATGGCTGGCGATACAATCACAATGCGTGCCGGGTCTGAAATGATGATCCACGGCCCGTCTGGTTTCGCATTTGGAAAAGCCCAAGATTTGGAAGCATATGCGGAACATGCGCGGAATTTAGGGCGCGGCATGGCCGAAATCTATGCCGAACAGTCTGGTGAAGATGTCGAAGACCTTTTGAAAGAAATGGAAGGTGAAATTTGGCTAACGCCGGATGAGGCGGTGGAACGTGGCTTTGCGACAGATGCTGTGAAAGCCAAATCCACCAGCGTTGCGGCTTATGATTTTCGTCAATACGCAAACGCACCAAAACGACTCGTCGCAATGGCAAAGAAGAAAAAATGGTCTTTTGATGCCAAGGCGCAGAAGGCGGCGTCCGCTGCCAAACCCAAACCCAAACCCAAAGCCAAGGATAAGGAGAAACCCACCATGGCAAAACCAACCGCGCCAGCGGTACCGGAAGCTGCGCCCAATACGGCTGCAGTGGTGTCTGCTGATGATGTGAAAGCCCGGATTAAGGCAATCACAGAAGATGAGGCGGCGCAAGGCTGTGAGGGGCTTGCGAAGCATCTGGCATTTGACACGGATATGTCTGCCGCTGATGCCATTGAGGCATTGAAGGCAGCGGCAGGGGATACGCCTGCGCCTGTGGTCGATGATCCTGCGAACCCCAAAGACTATCAAGCGCGGCGGACTGCTGCGTCTCAGTTGGCGCAACCGGGTGTCGGAACTGTGCCTTCTAAACAACCCACAAATCAAATCGACACGGCCAGCATTTATGCAGCTCGTCGCGCGCAGAAAGGGGCATAAGACATGGAAGCTGTAACAATGCAAACCCGCAATCTTTCATTCCTTCTGTCAGAGGGTCCGGGACGAATTTCGCGAGCACAAGCAATCATTCCCGCAGGAACTGGTGTGGTCGCCGCAGGCACCGCAATTGGCGAATTGACTGCTGCTAAAGGCAGTTTTGTGCCATCACCAGATGCCGAGGTTGCGGGCATTGAAGGTGCCGAAGTGGCGACTGCTATTCTGGCCTATGGCGTGGATGCGACAGATGAAGATGTGGAAGTTCTCATCATTGATCGCCTCGCCGAAGCCAAACTGCCGATGCTGACGTTTCACGCGTCTGTGGATGATGAAACCAAAATTGCTGCCAAGGTCGCACAGCTTGACGCTGTCGACATTCGTGCACGGTAAAGAGGGAAATTACTATGTGGGAAGAATTCACAATTGTTGCTTTGACGGCAACGTTGAACAATCAACCATTTGTGCCGGGCCAACTTGGCGCGCTGGATATCTTTGATGAAGAAGGTGTATCAACAACCACCATCAAAATCGAAGAGCAAAACGGTACATTGGCGATCATTGAACCCTCTGCGCGTGGTGCGCCGGGACAAACAGTCGATGATGATGACCGCCGCTTGATTCCATTCGAAGTCGATCACTTTGAAATCCCTGATACGGTTCTTGCCGATGAAGTTCAGGGTGTTCGCATGTTGGGCCAAACTGACCAACTTGAAACGGTGCAAAACCGAATTGACTCCAAGTTGGTTAAGCATGCGCGTAGTTTTGATGCGACCCTTGAACATCAACGTGTGGGTGCAGTGAAGGGCATTATCTTGTCTGGGAAGGGTAAGGTTCTTCACAACTTGTATGATCGCTTCAATCTTGCTGTTCCGGCGGCGATTTCACTCGGTATTGATAACCAAGTGTCAGGCATTGCTGGTAAGATCAAAAAAGAAGTGGTCTATTCCATGGAAGATGATCTTGATGAAGCGTATGATCACATGCATGCAATGTGTGGTCGCGACTTTCATGACTATCTTTGGGGACAAAATGAAATTCGCGAAACGTTCCTTGCTGACAATCAAGGCTATCAATTGCGCGATGGCGCACCTGATGTTTTCCGTGCAGGCAAGGTGACGTTTGAACGCTACCGTACCGGGAAAAAAGCGGCCACGGCTAACGGTGGAAATGCCTTTATCGCAGACAATGAGGCGCGCGTTTTCCCTACGGGTGTGCCTGATTTGTTTATCACACGTTTTGCGCCAGCTGACTTGGAAGAAACGGTCAACACAATCGGTCTGCCGCGTTACGCGAACCAGTACGCGATGGCCAACGGCAAGGGTCGGCACCTGGACTCGCAAATGAACGCGATTTCGCTTTGTACCCGTCCGGGTGCATTGCGCAAACTGACCATCTAAACAGCACCATTTCAAAATCACATAACAGAGGCCCGGTGCGAAAGTGCCGGGCCTATGGCTGCATTCTCATGCGTATGGGCGCATTGGAATTCAGCCACCAAAGGAGACAATCATGGCAAAGGCGACAGCGAAGAAAAAGTGGGTAGCATTCAAAAGCAATGCGACAATTCCAATGGCGATTTTGGGCGAAAAAGAGGATCGCAAAGTTCAGGTTGGTGAAGTTATTGAGGTTCCGGCGACATATGCTGATCATGTTGTTCAGGACGGCTTTGCCGAGTTTTCTGATGCATTGACAGCAGCCACCACAAAAAAGCAGCCAAAGGTCGATGTGGATGCAAAGGGTAAAATCCAGAAGCTGGAAAAAGACCTGAAGGCCACGCAGGGTGCATTGAAAACGTCGGAAGATGAAGTTGCTGATCTGAAGGTGAAACTTCAAGAAAGCGTAGATGCTGTGACCTCGCTAACTTCTGAACTTTCTGACGCAAACGATGCTTTGGCTTCAACCATCAGTGCGGCGAAATCCCCAGAAGTGGTGGATGCTGAAGCGCGTGTTGCGGACGCACAAGCTGCGTTAGATGCTGTTGGGCTGGGTAAGCCAGCAGGCCCTGAGATTGCGGCTCTGCAATCAGCACAGCAAGCCTTGGCAGAACTACAAAGCTAATAATTGGTTATTCGGCCTTTTTGGTAGGAGGTGGCTGATGTCGTTACGTGAAGAACTGGCTGAAGAGCTGAAAGAGGCGGTCGATGAGGAATGGGCCGAGGTCATCAAACTGCTACCTCAGAGCGATGGTGTTCCAGACGCCAATCGTGAACCGGTACTTTTTGATGCGGTTCTTAGGACGGGGGATCGCGCTGTGGTTGGCATGCAGTTTGGGCGATCACGCGAAGCAAGCGGTGGCCTTTCCGCAGAGGGTGGCCAACTTAGAATTAACCGTTCTGCATATCCTGAACTGGTTATTCGTCAACATGACAAGATTGTTGCGCAGACACGTCACGGTGCGCCGATCTTTGAAATTTCACAGGTGGATGATCGGTCGCACTTGCGCCTGATCTGTACATTGTCGGAGGCACGTTAATGTCGATTGCGAAAATGGCGCTGCGTATTTCTGCGGTGCAAGCCTTGAAAGCTGCAGGGACACTTGTGGGCGACAATGTCTTTGACAGTAAAATTTCCGCGTTTGATCACACTGCCGATGGGGATTTGAGCACGCAGCAGGATCGGCCTTTTATTGCGGTATACACCGAAGGTGGTGATGCTCAGGAACTAGAACGCTCTGGTTTGCGCAGCAACGGGGATGTGACGCTGATTTTTAACTTTGGCGTCTCAATTTCGATGTTTGTCACTGATCGTGAGACAGGCGGGGCCACATTGGATGGCGACGGTGAATGGCTGCAGGCGATTCCGGCAACTGATGCGCAGTTTGAGGCGATCCTTGATGTGATCGAAGTCCAGATTTTGCGGGCGTTGGTTGAGCCGGACAATGCTTGGGCGCAGATTTTTGGGCGGTTTGTGTTTGGGTATGTCAGTAAAAAATCCCTTCGCACAAATAGCAAGATGGATGACGTTCGTATTGCGGCAGGTCAAATTCGTCTGACAGTGTCCACAATCGCCGATCCGATCTTTGGTCAAGAGTTGCCGGCAGGTGGTCCATGGGCTGCATTGCTGGCAGCGTTTAACGCGGCAAACCTGCATCAATATCAGTTTATTGATGGCTTGATCGGCGTGCCAAGTGGGGACGTCAGTGGGTCGCTTGAACGGCTCTTGGGGATCACGACTGAGACGGCTCATTCCCTTCAGTTGTACAATTTTGATGGTGTGCCGTTGGGGGTTACCTTTCAATCGTCACCGACCATTGACGGGTGATCGAGAATGAATGGAATTGTTGATGAAATCGGCGATTTGCGCCGCCGCCTTTCGGCGCTTGAGCGTAAAAGCAACTCCATCGTTCGCTACGGGATCGTGCGAGAGGTAGATCCAGAAACCGGACGTGCCCGTGTTGGCCTTCAGGATGGCGAAGGGGGCGAATTTCTGACGCCATTCATTCCATGGCAAGAGGCGGCAACAGGTGCTGCCAAATCACATATGCCGCTGTCAGTCGGTCAAGCGGTCGAATTGAAATCCCATACCGGGGATATTGTCGACGCTGTAATCCAAGGCAGTCTGAATTCAAGCGAGAATCCACGGCCTTCATCAAAAGGCGATGAATACGTCCTTCTACAGGTCGGAGCGGCTTTGGTTCGTGTGGCCTCTGGGGGCGACAAAATCGAAATGTCTGTCGGTGGCGTATCCCTGACGGTCAGTTCTGCAGGCGTCGAAATTGCAGGCGGTCAAGTCACACACAACGGAACAAACATCGGAGACACACACACGCATGGCGGTGTTTCTCCGGGTCCAAACAACACATCCACACCAAACTAAGGAAAGTTATCATGTCTAATGATATTGAGCACGATCTTGTTGAATATGAAGTCACCATCGCGCGGGAAATTGCGGGACAGTGGCGCAAGGTTGGTGAGCGTCTTGAGATGCACCCCACTGCGGCAAAATACTATCTGGCTCCGCTGGGGCGGGGTTTGGTGCGCGCAAAAGACAAAGCGGCGGCGGCACAAGCACCGACAAATGCACCGCAAAAGACTGCGCCGAAATTGTCCAAAAAACAGGACTGATCATCATGGATATGGACCCGGCCACAGGCGAAGCTGTTGAGGGTTGGGCGGGGGTGGTGAAAAGCCTGCAAACCATACTGGCCACCCGCCTTAGCACGCGCGTGTTCCTTCGAGAGTTCGGATCACGTGTTGGCAACCACATCGACGCCCCGATGAATGATGAAAACATCCTATCGCTTTATGTTTCAGTGGCTGAGGCTATTGAGCGTTGGGAGCCCCGCTTTGATCTCAGTGGTGTTCAGATTGAGCCAAATTCTAGCGGTGTTTTGATCATGTCAATTTCAGGAACCTACGTTCCAAACGCGCATCTTGGAGACTTTTCAGTGGTCTCTGACAGTGCGCAGGTAATCCGTTTCCAAAGTGATCGGATTGAAAACTGGAGACTTGCCGCATGAGCCGCTTTGCGTCGCTAGATCTATCTGCACTTCCTGATCCAAGTGCAGTGGTTACGTTGGATTACGATGCGCTTCTGGAAGCACGCCTTGTCGAGCTGCAGGCGCGTTTAAGCGAGGCGTTTTCCCCATCAAAGGTGGATGAAATCATGGCGCTGGCACGCAATATTGCGGCCAGCCCTATGCGGTATTTGAATGAAGCCGCCGCCGCGCGTGAGTTGGTGTTCAACAACAAGTTGAATCAAGCCTTGCGTTCAATCCACCTCGCAACGGCTATTGGCACAGATCTTGATTTGATAGGTGCTGACAGGGGGGTGACACGTCGTATTCTTGACGACTCTGATCCCAAAAACGTGGTGTATGAGGGGGATGAGCCGTTTCGCGCCCGTATCCAGCTTGTCATTGAAGCATTTTCACCGCACGGCACGGAAGGATCATATGTTTATTGGACGCTGGATGCGGATGTAGACGTCGTCGATGTTGCCGTTTATGGCCCAAACCATGACGTTGTGCCTGCGGTCGAGCCTTCAAATGTAAAGATTGTGATTGTTGGTCGCGATGGCGATGGCTCTGCGCCGCAGGATATGTTGGATGCGGTTTATCAAAACTGCATTCCAGACAAGCGACGTCCAGCAGCTGATCGGGTGGAAGTGCTTTCGGCCATATCAGTGCCATATGCGATCAATGCCGTTTTGCACGTCACAACGCCAGAGGCGGCTGATGCAGTGCTGGCTGCTGCAAATGAAACCGTGCAGGCCTTCATCAATAACCGTTTGCGCGTGGGTCGCAAAGTGTATCGCACGTCGCTGGCGGCGTCTTTGGCCGTTGCTGGAGTGGTGGATGTCGTTGTCGCAGAACCTGCTGTTGATGTTGAAATATCGGAATGGCAAGCGCCGCATTGCACTGGCGTGACGTTGGATGTTGAGGTCATCACGGGCGGGTGGCGTGATGTCTGATCTGTCTGAAAGTTTACTGCCAGCCACTGCGCCGGACCTGTCTAAAGTTTTGGATTTGCTGGAAGGTCGTCTGTTATCGCTTCCTGTCGAAATGATCACAAAAGACCCTTGGAAAGTTCCTGTTCAATATCTGGATCATTTGGCATGGGAAAATTCCGTTGATGTCTGGGACGCGACCTGGACTGAAGAAACCAAAAGAAGAGCCATTTCGGTTGCAGCAGAAGTACATCGCTTCAAAGGAACGCCGCATGCAATCAAAAAAGCGCTCACTGTCTTTGGTGTTGAAGCTGAGTTGCTGGAGTGGTGGCAAGATAGTGGCTCGGGTGTGAACGGCACTTTTGACGTTCGGGCGTTTGTATCCGATGGACCGGGCATTCTGAATTCGGGTTTGTATGATGCCAGTATCATCAATGCGATGCAGTCAGTTTTGAATTCGACGTCGCCAGTGTCGCGAAAGTGGGCATTGAAGATGGGGGTGAAAACGACCGCGCCAATGTATGTTGCGGCCTATTCGTCTGTGCGCATGATCGTTCGGGCCACGCCCTTCCAGCCGCCAATTCCAGCCGCAACCGCAACCATCGGCGTGGCGGCGGCGTCCTTTGTCAAAATCACTGCGCGCGCGGCAACGGGCGGCACTTCTGAAACCCCACCAAACGCCCTGCTAGGCGTGACTGGAGAGCCCATGATTGGCCTCTCTGGAGAAATTATCGAGGTACTTTAATGTCATTCCCAACATTCGTGACTGAGCTTGGCAAGATTAAGATGGCGCAATCTTTGGCCGATGGCACCCCCATTCAACCAAACGAGATCGCGTGGGGCGATGGTGATTATGTGGCCACCGGGTCGGAGGCGGCATTGCAAAGCGAGCGGGGCCGCAAGGACATCCAGATTGCAGAAATTTCACCTGATGATCCAGAACGGGTGATTTTCGAGGTCAGTTTAGATTTTGAGGAAGGCCCGTTCACAATTCGCGAGGCGGGTCTTTTTGATGCCGATGGGGATTTGCTGGCAATCTGCACCTACACTGAGGCGATTCCGAAGGCCAAGGATTCCACATCGGTGGCTTTAAGTTTGGCGGTGTTTTTCTCAAATTTGGCCAACCTGAATTTAGTGATTAACAGTGCAGGAAACTATGTCACCCAAGCGCAGGCTGCAGCCTATGCTTCCAAAGCCACAAGCATCCTTTCCGGTGGTGGCCTGTCAGGTGGGGGTGACCTGACAGGTGACCGCACGTTGAGCGTGAACTTCGCGTCAGAGGCGGAGGCTGTGGCTGGGGTGGCGGTTGATAAGGCCGTGACGCCTGCGACTGTTAAATCTGCCATTGATGCGCTGATCAATAGCGCGCCGGGGCAGTTGGACACGCTGGATGAATTGGCGGCGGCTCTTGGTGATGATCCCGATTTTTCGGCAACAATTGTTGCGCAATTAGCGGCACAAAAGATGCCATCCGGCGTGATCCAAAATTACGCAGGCGCAGCCGCCCCGGCGGGGTGGTTGGAATGTGATGGCGCGGCGGTGTCGCGCGCGACCTACGCTGACCTGTTTGTCGCGATTGGCGAAACATTCGGCAATGGTGATGGGGCAAGCACATTCAATCTGCCGGATTTGCGCGGCGAGTTCGTGCGCGGTTGGGACAATGGGCGCGGTGTTGATGCTGGCCGTGCTCTTGGATCGGCGCAGGCGGATGAAGTTGGGCCGCACCAGCACGACATCAACCACTATACAAACTCAGATAACACCGGGAGCAACATCGCGGGTGCCAACGGTAACACAAACCAGACATGGCAAACTGAGCTGTCGACGGGCACCGAAACACGCCCACGCAACATCGCACTGATGTTCATTATTCGCACGTAAGGGGGCTGACATGTCAAAGATCAATACATTCCCGTTGCGTTCTGTCTTGAAATCCAGTCATCGATTTTTGGCGTTCGATGAGGCTGACCTGTCAGAGTCACCAGACGGCACCACGGTTCTGATTGATGGCGCGGTCCTGATTGCCGTGATCAATGCCGCCGAAGCCGCAACCAAGATGCAGCGCCGCGCCCGGACGGGCGCGAATGAGGTGCTGGCTTTGGCGGATATTAACGCAGGTATCACCATGGATCGTGCCACCGCGAATGAGTTGTTGATCCAGCCAAACGCGACAGAAAACATTCCTGATGAGGCCGTGACAAATGTTATTCAAATCGGGGCCGGTCAGACCACCATTCGCGCGGCGGCTGGAGTTACGATCAACGGCGTGGACGCGGGCAGTGTTGTCATTGCGGGCCGTTGGAATGGTGTGGCGTTGTGGCAGATGGCAACAAACGTCTGGATCGCGTCGGGGGCGCTGGCCTGATGATGCATCGCACATGGCGCATTGGGGCGTTGTCGCGCACGCCACCGCCGATTTCCGCCACCCATACGTTTGATTTTCTGGCGTCCTTACCGCCTGAGTTTGCGTTCATGCGTGCAGGCGAAGCCTCATATTTCGATAATGCTGGCGTGTTGCAAATGGCGGCAATCAATGTTCCGCGATTTGATCATGATCCCGTGACATTTGCACCGCGGGGAATGCTCTTTGAAAATCAGACCACGAACATCTGTTTGCATTCTGAGGATATGGATCACGGCCTTTGGGTCAAGGCAAGCGTTACCATAGTCGCTGATGAACACGCGGCACCAGATGGTGCGATGACAGCAGATCGCGCGGATATTGGCGGCGGCACAACCCGGCTTGAACAAAGCATCACTGTTGTTGCTGAAACTGAATACACAGCGAGCTGGTGGGTTTATGATGACCCCAATGAGAGCGGCACAACAGGTCAGTATCGCATCTATGACAACAGCAATGGGGCATACATTGGTCAAGCCACCTATGCCCTGAGCGCTGGATGGGCGCGTGTGTCTGTGACCTTCACAACACCGGCTGCGTGTAACTCGATCCGAATAACTCCGGTTTTCAAAAGTTACGACGATTTTTGGATTTGGGGCGTTCAAGTCGAAACGAGCGGCACCGCGACAAGCTACATCCCAACCACATCGGGCACCATGACCCGTGCGGCAGACAATCCGACCTTGAACGTTGATCTGGGCGTTAAGGATGCGCGCGTCACTTACGGCGATGACAGCTATGACGACATGCCCAACCAAACGGCAAACACGGGCTGGTGGCCTGCCAGCTTGTCGGGATCACATGTGAAGAAGATCCAGTTCTATGCGCCGGGGGATTTGTGATGGATTTTACAGAAGGCTTCATCAAGACGACAAACATTGCGGCCTTGCGCGCATGGCTGTCAGTCATGCAGGGCGCGACATCCCGCCGGATTTCGTCAGATATCACCATCGCGGCACCGAATGGCCACGCGCTGATCCACCTGCGCATTCCAACGGCGGATGTGATCCCCCTGACGCAACTGGCCGGGGCCAGCGGCGTATCCATCGAAATATTGGCACAGGCCCCATATGACGCGACACAAGGGCCTATGGGCATGCTTGCGTTGGTCTATGCCGCACTTGACGCCAATGCCACGGCACGCGCCGATTACGATGCTATCCGAGGCGCTGCAACGCAGGTTATTCGCACGCTGGATGGCGATGACGTGCCCATTGATGTTGCCGTCGCCCCTGCTTTTGGGGGGATTGCATGAAACAGTATCTTGCCTTTTATCGCGGCAAGGGGCGTTGGGATGATCATATTGTCCGTGCCGCCACGCGCAGCCAGTTCAGCCATGTTGAACTGGTTTTGCCAGATCCGGGTTTTAACCCTGATAAGGACGTATGCATCGGGCAAATTTTGTCTGCCTCTGGTCGTGATGGTGGTGTGCGCGAAAAAACCGTATGTTTTGCCAAGGAAAACTGGACCTTCAAAGAGGTGTCAGATTGGGCGCATCCATATGCCTACGCGAGAGCGCAGCGCCATATTGGTGCGCCATACGATTGGGTTGGCATTGCGTTCAATTTTGTCATTCCTATCCGGCGGCAGAACAGTCACGCGTGGTTCTGCTCAGAATTGTGTGGTTGGGCCTTGGGTCTGTCTGAGGCTTGGACGCTTTCGCCGGGTGATCTTTCGTTGCGCATAGACGAATTGAATGAAGCCTCTGAGAAGGCGCGCAGGCCCGACCTTTAGGCCGCATAGGTCGATCAAACACACGTCATCAACTTAGAAACCTAACCCCGGCGCTTGAGGCCGGTTTTTTGTAAAGGGAGAATGCAATGTCATTTCTTAGCTTCCACCACGGCACGCGATTGTCGGAATCCAATGAAACGCCTGTAATTGTACAGATCGGCCAAACGGCTGTTGTGTGCTTGCTGGTCACCGCACCTGATGCGGATGCGGCAAAGTTTCCGTTGAATGAGCCTGTGCTTTTGCCGGGTGATATTTCACTTGCAGCGGACCTTGGGGACGCAGGCACTGGTAAGGATGCCGTGGATGATGTCTTTGACCAAGTTGCCACATATACGATCGTTATTCGTATCGATGAAGGTGTCGATGAAGCGGCAACGCTTTCAAATTTTGTCGGCGATGCCACTCAAATGACGGGTGTGCATGCCTTGAAAAAGTGCATGCCCAAACTCGGTTTGCAACCGCGTTTGATTGCCGCTCCGGGGTTCACTTCTGGGGATGGGGTGACAGCAAATCCAGTCGTTGCCGAATTGATCGGTGTCCTTGATGAACTTGAAGTCGTGGCATTTGTTGATGGGCCTGACACGAATGATGCAGACGCATTGGCCTACCGCGCCCAGATCAATTCGCAGCGGGTTTATGTTGTAGATCCGAAGGTGCAGGTTTGGGATACCGCAACGAACGCCTATGTTGCGCGGCCAGCATCGGCGCGTTTCGCCGGGGTTCAGGCGCGCGTGGATACTGGTTTGGGCTTTTGGAATTCCTTGTCAAACAAACCCGTCACCGGCATCGGCGGTGTGTCTCGGGTTATTTCCTATGGCATTCAGTCGAATTACCTGAATGAGAATGGCATCGGCACAATCGTCAATCACGGCTCTGGCCCTGTGACATGGGGTAACCGGGCGGCAACTGATGATGATCTCTGGAAATTTCTGTCTGTGCGCCGCACGGCGGACTTCATCAATGAGGCAATCAAGGCTGCTTATCTTGAGTTTGTCGATAAACCGTTTTCAGCCGCAAATGTGAAACTTTTGATTGAAAGCGGTAATGCTGCGATGCGCAAATTCAAAGCGGCTGGCGCGATCATTGGTGGCAAGGTGTGGTTGGATGAAACCAAAAACCTGCCAGAACAATTGGCGGCAGGACAAGTGACGCTGTCGATGGATTTTGAGCCGCCAGCGCCTATGGAAGATATCGAATTGATCGCGCATCGCAATATCGAATACTACCTCGAATTGACCCGCGACGCGGTTTCGCAGGCCGCGTAATTCATCCTTTCTGAACAGAAACCAAGGGGCCGCTGAGCGGTCCTTTTTTACTTTGGAGAAGACCAATGAAAACAACCCCCGCATATATCCTGCGGAATTGCACGCTGTGGCTGAATGGCGATGCCAAAGCCGGGCAATCCTCAGAGATGACGATCCCGCCAATGAAGGTGAAAACCGACAAGATGCGCAATGGTGGCATGGCCATGGAACGGGAGGTACCGCAAGGGTTTGAGCGTGAAAACGCCAAGTTCAAGATGCCTTCGTTTGAGCCGCACACCATTTCTGCAATCAATTCTATGCCCGGCACAGATGGCACATTGATGATCACTGGCGCATTGGTGGATGAGGATGGCACCGTCAACAACGCCACGGCCTACATGCGAGGGTTTCTGAAAGAGGCTGATTTCGGCACATGGAAGCCCGGTGACACTTCTGAATCCGATTACATGTTCGCATGGGAATATATGAAAATCGAAGTTGGCGGAAACGTTCTGATCGAAGCCGATGATTTCGACGTGAACATCGGCGGCGTAAGTCAGACGGGTGACATCCGTTCTGCGCTCTTGCTGTGAAAGGTTTGACTATGGAACTTCCAATCACGGTGCCGCTGACGCGTCCAATTGAAGTTGATGGCAAGACCTGGAGTGAGCTTTCTTTTGATGAACCTGATCTTGATGCAGAGATTGCATTCATGGAAATGCAGGAAGGTCTACCTGATGAGCCTTCTGAGGCTGACTTGACCAAGATTACTCGGTTCTGGCTGGCAACGCTGTCTGGTATGCCTGAAAAGGTAATTGGTAAGATCAAGAGCGCGGATAGATCCGCTGTGATCAAGGCAATGGATCAAGTGTTTGATCAGGTTAAGGCGCGGGATAAGTCGTCGGGAAACGACGAGGCGGCAGCGTAACTGCAGATGATCTGCGTTTTGCTGCCGGGTTCACGGCACAGGTGCTCAACAAAAGTCTGACTGATGTATTGCGAATGAAGATTTCTGAATTTGTGAAATGGAATGCCACGGCTTTGAAGTTGCACGAGGCCATGCGCCTAAAGCTGGGGTAACTCAGTCGTCGGAAAGGGGGGATTGAAAGGCGTTCAATTCTGCCTTTCCCATCCGGTCTGGTCCACTTTGGTGGGTGAACAGTTTGTAGATCGCAATCAGCAGTGCAGCAAAGGCCAGAGCGCCCCAGATGCCGCCTGCATAAATCCCGATCAGGTATGTGGCTGCAATCGCCATACCAATCATAACAACCGCAAAAATCATCGCAAAAATATCCATGCTTACAACATAAGCATGATGAGCGACTTTCTCAAGGTGACCTAAGAAAATGGCAAAGAAGCGCGTCGAATCTGAACTGGTTATCAAGGCCGTCGATAAATACTCAGAGCACATCAAGGGCATGGGTAAGGTCACAGGCGCATTTGCAGAAAAAGTGCGCGCGGAAATGGGCAGTTTGCAAAAGCAACGCGGCCCATTGAATATGATCAAGGATTTTAAAAAACAGCAGGATGTCGTTAAGCAAAGTGGTCTTGCACTTGAGAAAATGAACGAGCGTGTGCGCCAGCTGATGCACCGCAATAAAACGGCAACGAACGTGACTGCCGGAATGCGCAAAGAGTTGGATCGCGCGCGCACGGCAGCGAAGCGACTGGCGGATCGGCACCATAGAAATCGAGAGTCGCTGCATGGATTGCAGAAACAGCTTTCTGCAGCCTCGGTTAACGTGCGCGACTTGGCTGGCGAAGAACGACGTCTGACATCGGCTTTAAAGCAATCGAATGCGGCATTTGAAAGCAGGGCGCAGAAAATGGCGCGCGTGGCTGAGATGCAGCGCAAGATTTCCGCCGGCCGCGAACGCATGGATAAATCTCTGGCGCGTGCCGCCAACCTCAGTTTTGTCGGGGGGGCTTCTGTTCAGACCGGGCGCAATATTTTGCGCGGTGTTTCCAGTCCAGTCAACGATGCCAAGAGCATTGAAACCGCCATGGCGGATGTGAAGAAGGTTGTGGATTTTGAAAGTCCTGAAGCCTTTGCGCAGATGAAGGCGGATATTCTTAGCCTGACAACAGACGAAAACATTCCAATGGCTGCTGAAGGTATTGCGGCCATTGTTGCTGCGGGTGGTCAAGCCAACATTCCACGCGATGAGTTGTTGGAATATGCAGAAATGGCTGCAAAGGTTGGTGTGGCATTTGATGTCTCTGCAGAGCAGGCAGGCACGGGAATGGCCGAAATCAAAACCATGATGGGGTTTTCCCTGAAAGAAACAGGTTCGCTATTCGACGCGATGAACCACCTTTCCAATAAGTCTGCAGCAAAGGCATCTGATACATTGGAATTCTTCAATCGTGTGGGTGCTGATGGTAAGGGGTTCGGGTTTGACCCGACTGAGACGCTTGCCTTTGGCGCGGCAATGATCGCAGCAGGTGGGCGTGCGGATACGGCGGCAACCTCATTTCGCAATATGGGCAAAGCATTGACGCGTGGTAAAAGCGCGACAGATCGCCAAAGGTCTGCGATGCGAAAACTTGGGCTGGATTCCAAGGATGTGGCGAAAAGCATGCAGAAAGATGCCGTCGGCACAACGATGGATGTCCTGCGTCGCATGAAGGGCCTGAAAGATCATGAGCGTGCATCGGTCATGTCAGACCTGTTTGGCGATGAAGCGCGTGAGTTGACGAAACTTATGAACAACATCGATTTGGCACCTCAGTTGCTGGAGTTGGTTTCAAAGCCGGAAAGTTATGCAGGCAGTTCCGATGCGGAATTTCGTGCACGAAGCGCCACCACGGAAAATAATGAGGATTTAACACGCAACGAATGGCGACGATTGAAGTCTGTGGCGGGCGATACGGTATTACCTGTCTACAATGACATTTTGGACAAGACGCGAGAAATCATCGCATCAACAACCAAGTGGACTGAAAAACATCCAGTGCTGACCAAATGGCTACTTTTGGGAACGGCTGCACTTGGGGCGATGGCGGTTGCGGGTGGTGTGTTGCTTACAGCTGCTGCTGGCTTGATCGGCACACTGGCGGTTCTGCGTTTTGGTTTGGTTGGTTTTGGCGCGCGTGCTGTTTTTGCAGGTGGTGGCATTTCACAGTTGATCGGGCAGTTTGCCGGGTTGGGCCGTATGAAAAAATTCAGATTGGCAAGCCGGATCACGCCGCTTCGTTGGACGTCCAAACTTATTCCCGCAATTGGTTGGTCTGGTATGTCGTCTCGGTTGGGGCGTTTCGGGATGAATAATTCGGGCTGGGGGCGTCTGATAACACCTTTGAAATGGTTTGGTCGAGGTGCTTTGAGGTTAATTCCTGTTATCGGTTGGGCAGCGATGGCTGCTGAAATTGGTTTGTTTGCTTGGAAATACCTTGGTCTGAAAGAACTGCCTTGGCGGGACTATTTGAACAAGGTGATTGAATGGAAAGAGTGGTTCTTTAGTTTTGCATGGACTGACTTTCTTCCTGAGTGGGATTGGTCTGATATCATACCATCTTTGAACCTCTCGCAGATGTTTGGGGCAAGTGGGGAAAGTTCTGCACCAAAATCACACCCGCTGATGCAGCGCCGCGCCACAGGTGGACCATTTGGCAAAAACCCTCTGTTGGTTGGTGAGCGCGGCCCTGAACTCTATTTCCCAAACAGATCAGGGTTTATTGCGACACATTCACAGCTGCAGAAGATGCGCAGCCTTGCGCAAGGGATTGGGGTTGCCAGTGCTGTCGCTGTTGGTTCTGGGGTGCCTGCTGCCGCTTCATCTGGGGTGGGGGGCATTACAGTCACGGGCGGTATTCATATTGGGATTCCAGCGACCGTTACAGACCCGCGTGCTGCTGCTGAGTATGTCATCGATGGGTTCAACGACCTGATTGCGGATTTGCGTGATTCCGAATTTTCAGACTAGGAGAATGATAGATGGCAGGGCCAGTAACGATGGCGCTGGGGGCATTTATGTTCCGAGCGCATGGGTTTGGGTACACCGATCTTGAGCGCACGCTTGATACCAGTTGGGCAGAGTTGAATACAGCAGGGCGTCTTAATGCTTTGCAGTGGACTGGCCCAAAATCAGACGTGGTGGTGATTAAAGGGGTGTTATTTCCAAAAGCCTTTGGGGGCACCACTACGCTTGAAGGGGTGAAACTTGCGGCCAAAAACGGTGTGCCTTTGATGCTTGTGTCTTTGGGTGGGCGGATTTTTGGACGCTACGCAATTCAAAAAGTCACTGATGCGGGAACGCTGCATGACCGGAACGGCACCCCTTTACGGGATGCATACACTCTCGAACTGAAGCGATCTTCTGGCGGGATATCCCTTCGATCATTGATTGGGTCAATCTGATGGCACAGATCTATAAAACAGTCTCTGACGATGCGGTCGATTTGATTTGCTACCGTCATTATGGCGAACAGGCAGGTGTGGTTGAGCAAGTTCTCGAAGCCAACCCGCAGCTTCGTGGCAATGTGTATCGCTTACCTGCAGGTGTCGATTTGGTCTTGCCGGATGTCACGGCAAATGCGTCGAAAGGGGCCGTGAAGCTATGGGATTGATTGGGGGCGCAAATAGCCATCCAAAAGTTGTCGTGACGGTTGATGGCGAGCCTGTGAGTGGCGAGTTTCATGAGGCGTTGAACCAGTTGAAAATCACGGACAAGGAAGGCATTCGTGCGGATAAGGTTGAAGTGACATTTGCCGATGCCCCGCCGCATTTTGCCTCCCCTAGACGTGGGGCGCTGGTGTCAGTTTCCTTGGGCTATCAGGGGCAGGCGGATGTGTTCGTCGGATCATTTGTGATTGATCGCACCGAATTTGGATGCCTGCCTTACAAGATCAAAGTTGTTGGGCATTCGGCTGACCTTCGCGCTGGAATGAAGGGTGCAAAATCGCGCCACTGGGATGATGCATCGGTCAAAGCAATCGTTTCGCAGATCGCGGGTGAATATGACCTTGATCTGCGCATATCTGATGCGGTGTCCTCGCATGTCTATGCGTATATTGCGCAGCAAGATGAATCCGATTTGAACTTTATGGAACGGCTGTCGCGTCGGCACAGCGCGCTGTTTTCAATTAAGAATGGCACGTTGCTATGGTTGGAAAAAGGGGTGGGGAAGTCATCGAATGGTGACAGTATTCCGACTGAGTTGATCAAGCGCTCTGCAATTCTTACCGGGTCATGCCGTGTGATCGAGGCGGATGTAGATCGCTTTGCGCGCGTCAAAGCGTACTGGCAGGATTTTGATGGGGGCAGGCGGCAATCAGTTGTCGTTGATGCACATCCTGACGCCACCGGGGAAACTGAGCTTCGTGAGACCTATAGCAGTGCAGAAGAGGCGCGTATCGCAGCGGATGCGGCTGTCAAGGAAATGCTGCGCGGATCAATCACCACCTCATGCTCTATCGTTGGGCGTCCGTCGCTGCTGTCGGGTCAGCCGATTGTCTATTCCGGGGTGCGTCCGGGGGTGGATGGTCGGGAATTTATTCTTGATGAGGTCAGTCATGTGTTTTTGAAGTCTGAAGGCCTCAGAACAAATTTTAACGGCAAGCTGAAGCTGCCTGAAGAATGACCGAAAAAGCAGATGCAAGAAGTCGACACTGAATAAATGAGTGCCGATTGAGCGAACCTGTGCAGGGCGGGCGGCATAACAAAATATCCCTGCGGCAAGAGCAAAGCCAACTTACGAAAGATCACAAAATGAAGCCTATCGAATACTATGTGGCCTTGGCCGCAAGCATGCTGTTTGTCTTGACCCAGCATAAAGAAAAGACCTGGCTTTCACGTAGCGCGATTGCCGGAAGTTCTGGCGGTATTGGTTATGCGACCGCGCCAGATGTTGCGATGATGGTAGGGCGTAGCGAAATCCTCGCAGTCGTCGTGATCACCGCCTTCAGCTACTTCCTGCTTGATGCATGTGGTGCGTTGTTGGCGGATCGTGAGGCAATCAAGGAAATGGTCAAGCGTCGCCTCGGAGGAAAGACATGACCCATACCAAAGCGGCCCTGCGCCGCCAACGTTTTGCGCTGGTTCTTTTGATTATTGTGGGGGTGATCTGGGTGGCAATGCCCGTGATGCACCCTGAACCGCGTCCAAGTGCAGAGCAACAGATCCCCGCGCAATAACGCGCATTCAATCAGGAGAAAATCATGAAACTTGCAATTGTGGTCGGGCATAACGCCCGAGCGCAGGGCGCGGTGCGTCCTGATACTGGTGAAACCGAATTCGCATGGAATTCACGGCTGGCCAAGATGATCGAACAAGAGGCGCGGGATTTTCCCGGTGTTTCTGTTGGTTTGTTTTATCGCACGGCTGGCCTTGGATATGGCCGTGAAATCAAAAAAGTGTATGGCGAAACAGATCGGTGGCGCGCTGATGCGACCTGTGAGCTGCATTTCAACAGCCATCACAACCCGAACGCCACGGGCACCGAAACCCTGTCCAGCGGCACGCGTGTGAGCCTGCGTTATGCAGAAGCCTTGCAGGATGAAATGCTGGCCGCGTTGGGCCTGAAAGATCGCGGGGAAAAGATCGTGCGCAAAGGGCGTGGTTCGGCAAGCCTGATTTCAGGGCGTGCCCCGGCGGCGCTGATCGAGCCGTTCTTTGGCAGTTCCCCCGCAGGGCAGGCCGCAACGGATGAGGATCACGAAATGCGTGCATTGGCGCGCGCGATCCTGAAGGCCACGCATTCGGTGTTTGTTTGATATGGCGTGGCTGTCATTGATCGTGAAATTCCTGCCTTGGCTGTCCAAGCTGGGCGCTGTGAAGGGCAGGGGCGCGATTGTGTTGGCTGTGGTGGCCGCGTTGGGCGCATCGCATGGCTGGGCCTTCTGGAAAGGCGGAGATGTGCGTGAGGCTGCGATTGTCGCAGATCAAGCAAAGCAAACCGCCAAAATTAATGCACGCCTGTTTGAGCTTGGTGAACAATTGTCACGCGCGGCTGCGGAATTGGACGCGGCCCGTGCGGCCAAAAAGATTGTTGAAAGGAGACTGGAAGATGAAGCCCGCAATGATCCCGGCGCTGGCCGTATCGCTCTGCCTGCTGCAAGCGTGCGGCGACTCGAGTCCCGTTGGGCTGATTGAGCCACCTAAGCCACCCCCGGCCTTGTTGCGCCCTTGTGCGCATCCGACTGATTTTTTGCCAGCCGGACCGCTAACGCAGGCGCAAACTGAAATCGTGATGGGGCGTATTGGTGATGAGCTGATTGATTGTCGCCGCAAGCATGGGGCGTTGGTGGGAGTAGGGCATAAGAAATCTTATGTCAGTGGTCAATAGGCGCTAATGATCTGGTCGGCCCAATCAATTTGCTTTTCATTTAACATACCTATGCTTTCAAGCATCTTTGCGTAATCATGAACTTGTCGCAATTTTACAGCTGCACTATGTTTTGAATAGCCAAGTTCTAAAGCTCTATCGAGAACAGGCATCAAAGATTCAAATTCAAACAAGAAAATATTCAGGTCTCTCTGAAGTCCGAAAATCTTCCCATCTACCTTTTGTGCTTCCTGCTTTACTGCTTCTAGTCCAAGGACTTTTATTGCGATGTTGAGTGACATGAATGGAGTGTTGTAGTGAATTTCTAATCGTTTTTCTTCGCTGCCAATTTTGCAATCTATTTCAATTTTTTGCTCTGAATGAAACCTTTTAAATTGAATGTGATGAAACCCGCATAGATGTCCAATATTTTGAAGATCGAACTTCTCTTTTATAGGCAGATTGTCGCAATAATAGTACAACATTGTTAAGGAGATTAACTCATCACTTAGGTGGCGTTGATAGTCGTGATCGTATAGAAGTTTTCCAATAATCTGATCCATCAAAAGAACTTGCTCTTGTCGTTCTTGGCGTATCTGGTTTTCTAGAAATTGATCGCGAATCTTCTTAATATTCCAGAATGCTGCTGTGCATGCCAACAAGGCGACGAAGTTTGTCCCAGCTGTGCTGTAACAGAAATCTACAAGCAACTGATATATTGACGGTTTTTCTGGACTGTCGGGGGCGGCAGAGGTGACCATTTTTGCCAAGGTATTGTTAATTTGATTTATCAAAAAATATAGGGCTTCTACCATAAGCTCCATCCAGTCAAAATTGTTAATAACAGTTATCAATACAGCGAGATTTATCGGCATACTCTTGCGGAATTTGTCTGTGGTCAAGGCGTTGTGGGTTACGCGGCTTAAGCGAGCAATGAAGTGATCCAAATAGCCTGATCTTCGCAATGAGTGATCACTTCATATCGTCCGGTTTACCCCTATCTATAAGGTATAGAAAAGGAGCAATAACATGGCGCAAGATATTGAAAACGAACTGGAAAAAATCGCACGCAAATTTTGTTTTGTGAACACATTGAAAACCCAAAATTCTGACGATTTGGATTTTCACGACATCTCGGCGGCAAGCCTGAAGGCGGCGCTGTTGGCGGCGTATGAAGCCGGAAAAAACGAGGGGGGCGCATAATGAGCGATCAACGTGTGGCGGCGGCCTTGGATATCAATTATGCCTTGGCTTCAGAAACCCTTTTTGACGCAGCAAAGGCTTGCATGGAGGCGGGTGACATTGCCCGCGCCGGAAACCGCAACGGGGCCATTGGGTGCGCCATAGACGTCAAGCGCCGCCTAGAGGCCGCGTTAGCCTTGGTCAGTGCCTGCGAAGCACTGCACCAGAATTTGCCGCAATAAAGAAAAACGACATTCCCCCGCCATGTGCGGGGGTGTCCGGTGTCTCACCACCGAACACCACGCAGCCATACGTTCAAAGGGGCTGCGCCGACATGCCCACAACAGAATGTCGCCCGCGACTCACGCGTGAGTAAGGCGACGCTATTCTGGAAACAACTATGACGACAATGGAAAAAGTGCGGCCTGCCGCACCCGTCGCCCCGTGGCTCGGTGGCAAAAAGGCACTTCACAAGACACTGATTGAGCGGATTGAGCGTATCCCGCATGTCTCATACATAGAACCATTCGTGGGGATGGGTGGCGTGTTTTTACGTCGATCATGGAAGCCAAAACTTGAAGTTGCCAACGACTTGAATGGCGAAATCGTGAACCTGTTTCGTATTTTGCAACGCCACTATCCGCAGCTGATGGAAGTGATGCGGTTTCAACTGGCATCGCGCCGTGAATTTGAGCGGCTGCGCCACATCGACCCCGCTTCCCTGACAGACCTGGAGCGCGCAGCGCGGTTTCTATATCTGCAAAGATTGGCCTTTGGTGGCAAGCTGGGCGGTGTGTTTGGTGTGGCGACAGAACGCGGTGCGCGGTTTAGCCTGTCCCGGCTTGAACCCATCCTAGATGCAGCACATGAACGTTTGGATGGTGTTGTGTTTGAGGAACTGGATTGGTCAGACCTGATCCGGCGATACGATTCCGCAGGTGCGTTGTTCTATCTTGATCCGCCGTATTTCGGCGGGGAGAACGATTACGGTAAGGGGATGTTTGATCGTGACCAGTTTGCCAAGATGGCCGATCAGCTGGCCACGATCAATGGCACCTTTATTATGTCCATCAATGACACGCCTGAGATTCGCGAAACCTTTGCGGATTTTCATTTTGACGAAGTGCGCCTAACTTACACTGTGTCAAAGGATGCAGCCAAAAAGGTGGGCGAGTTGATCGTGTCAAATCGGGAAGTGGTGGCAGGATTGTTGTAGTGGAAGATTGGGTTACCACCTAAACCCCCAATAAGCCCCGGCAAGGATGGCCAATGTCAGGCCGATAACTATCCAGCTTTGTTTTTTGGTCATAGTGTTTCCTCTTCGTTGTGGCCCCACGCAGGAAGGCCAGCGGCGACGGCTGACATAGCTAGGGCGAAGGTTTCTTTTACTTCGACTGTGTCGCCCTTATTTGCGCTGGCCAGCATTGCCTGCGCAGTGTTGCGGTGAACTCCGATCTTTTGGACGATTTCGGAGGCTTTTGAAATTCCAACCACATCCATCCATTTCAAAAAATCTTGAGAATCCATTGCAAACTTCCTATATTGGGGTGGAAAGCCGCCCCCCGTTTTGCGGGGAGCGACCTCTCTCTTACCAGTGGTGCCAGACGTTGGTAGCGATTAGCGCCAAGGTGGTTAGAGAGATCAGGATTTGAAGGTGAATGAGTTTCATCTTCGTTTCCTTTCTTCCTGTGCGGGGCAGGACCATCCTGCCCCCTCTGCACTCTTACAATATGCACAAAAAAGTGCATAAGCGCAAGTATAAATGCACAAAAATGTGCGTTTATATTAGGTTTGAATGGGCATCCCGCAATCCTTTCACTGTGCTTGCGTAGGGAATGGATTGAAGGCGTTCTGAACGGTCTCGAATTCATCCTCCCAATCCACTTCAAGATTGTCGGCAGCTTCTTTTGCTACGCCATGCTTTACAGCCGCCGCGCAGGCCCAGACCATCAACACCATCGCATCATCTGATTTGGCATGCTCAATGACGTTTAGTGCCTGTGTCACTTGTTCTGGTGTGGGGTGATCTGCCATCACACGTCCTCTTTGTCTTGTTTCAGATACCGAAATTCAATTCGGTTCACGGGCTTGGTTTCGGCGCATTTGTAGTGGGTGGTCATCATTGAAACGAAATCAGCGGGGGCGAATTCCGGGAAGCCTTCGCGTTCGCAATCGTCTTGCGTGATGTGGTTCAAAGGTTCTGCGCGCACGCTGACAACCTCGATCAGGGCAAGGCGCTTGACCTTTTCACCGCGTCTCAGGCCCATCGCTTTTTCAACGGCCCAGAGCCTGTCACCGGGTTTCAGAAACCACCAACCAAAGCGGCGGGTCACGTCCTTTGTGCGGTCGTTTACCTGTTGCGTCGTCAGGGCAAAGCTCATGTTTCGTGGCATTCAATCACCTCGTCTTTGTCCGCAATAAACGCAAAGCCGCTTTCACGGAAAAACTCTTCCTGTTCTTCCCATTCCATGGAATTTAGCCGTTTGACGAGTGAGGCTTCGCCTGCGATGACCTCAATAGGTTCGCAATATGGGCCATCATAGATCATGAGAAGATCAGCTGTTGGATCGAAGTTTTCGCTAAACGTATGAATTGCGGCTTTTTTCACATCATCTTCGCTGTTGAAGCGCTGAGTGCTCATGCCAATTTCCCAAAGCGCGTCGCCGTCTTTTTTGCAGAGGTATGCACATTCTTTTTCGGAAACTAACTTGCGCGATAGTTTAATTGACTCTGGGTGTAGCCTTGCATCTTCGCTTGAGTAACGGGTGCCCTTTCCGTTTTTTCGTCCCTTTAGTTTGACGCTCAGTTCCCCATAATAGTGTTCGCCGCCAATGGAGAAACGAAAATGAGTAATCTCAAGGTGCACAAGCCATGGTCCGGGGAGGGTGGATAGGTCGGTCATAACAACAACTTCCCCGATGCCATTTTCTCACCATCAGGTGTACGCAAGTCGATCACCTCTTTTTTCCAATTGCGCTGCCTAAGCTGGATGATCATTCCGGCACCTCGTTCCATTCACGGCCATCCAGAAGACGTCCGGCTGCTTTCTTGCCGACGCGCTTAACTAGTGCGTTTTTGTGATCAACGTGGCCGTGCTCCTCGGAGCAATAATAGCCACACTCACTTGTACCCTCTATATTTTCGATCAGTGGTTTTTTTCCGCCACCGATCCACTCGCCATATGGGCCAAGTTCTGCGCGGTTTACAGGATACCATTCCCCCCACTGTTTGAAAAAGAACTTGGTGCCAGCGGCTTGACATTGATCGCGTAAGGATCGTGCCCAGTCTGGATGCATCGGGCGGGCGTTGCGGCCAGATTCACCGCCACAGATCACCCAGTCTATGTGCGGTTCACCGCGTTTGTGTGTGCTTAATCCGGGGGTGTCGTGCCATTTTGTCCCCGCAAGCCAGTTCGCAAAATACCAACCGTTACATCTGTCAGAAAGATCGACCAGACCTAATAATGGTTCCATGCTCAAACCTACCCACGGAATGCCAAACCGTGCCTTTAGGTCTAGCAGCTTTGGAATATCCCGGTCAGCCTCTGCCTGATTGACGACTGTGATCATCAACCCAACCCAATGCGGCCATCCGTTTGATTTCCAAATATCCGGGATCATCTTTTCTACATTCCCGACGCGCTTGGTTAGAAGCTGGATGCGAACACGTGGGGCTACGGTTATCGCGGTGAATGCTTCTCTGCGCCATTCAGGATCAACAGCATTGTCAAACACATCTGATAGGCTTGAGCAAAACACACGTGGCCAGTGTCCGTTTTCATCATGGAACTTTTCTGCATCCCGGTTGATCTTACGCAGCTTGGGGATGCCACCCTTTACCTTACGACGTGGTGCACCTGGCCCCCAATGCGACCCGCCAGTGAAGCGAACATCACGCGCCTCAGCATAGCAATGATCGCAGCCCGGTCCGACCTTCTGACAGCCTTCCCAAAAATTGACTGTGAAATCCGTCCATTCGATTTTGGTTTCATCGGTCATCTGACGTTCCTCTCTGTGGGTGGGGTGGGGAGAGGTGGAAATTGCCGAGATTCGTGTGACACATTGCAAATAAGTGATTGATATGTATGACACAGGCGCAAATAAGCGTGTGACACATTTGCATTGAAAACATTGGATTTTTTGGATTTGTGGTAGGCCCGGCAGGACTTGAACCCGCAACCAAAGCGTTATGAGCGCTCTGCTCTAACCAATTGAGCTACAGGCCCTACCTTGGCGCCAAGTGCTAGCACACCGGGCATGGGCGTCAAGCGGATTTAGAGGCGCAAAATCCCATAATAACATCATATGTCGTTTCATGTTTACGACGAGGCGTTGCCTCAGGCGCAGCTTTGGGTTAGGGGCAGCGCAACAGCGATGATGGAGAGCCCTATGAGCGATGGCAAAACTGGCATTACCTATGCCGATGCAGGTGTGGATATTGATGCGGGCAACGCCCTTGTGGACCGGATCAAACCAGCGGCGAAACGCACCAAGCGATCGGGTGTGATGGCTGGGCTTGGCGGATTTGGTGCATTGTTTGACCTAAAGGACGCGGGATATGTTGACCCGATCCTTGTGGCGGCTACCGATGGTGTTGGCACCAAACTGCGCATCGCAATTGACACGGGCAACGTGGATGGCGTGGGCATTGACCTTGTCGCAATGTGCGTAAACGATCTGGTGTGTCAGGGGGCAGAGCCGCTCTTTTTCCTAGATTATTTTGCCACTGGCAAATTGGATACCGAACAGGCCGCGCGTATCATCGAAGGTATCGCCGAGGGGTGTGCGCAATCTGGTTGCGCGCTGATCGGTGGAGAAACTGCAGAGATGCCCGGCATGTATGATGGCGGTGATTTTGACCTTGCAGGATTTTCTGTGGGCGCGATGGAGCGCGGCGCGGATTTGCCTGCAGGTGTGCGTGAAGGTGATATATTGTTGGGGCTTGGCTCTAACGGGGTGCATTCCAACGGCTATTCCTTGGTGCGCAAACTGGTAGAGGTGTCCGGCCTTGGGTGGGATGACGATTGCCCATGGGCCGGAGGCACACTTGGCGCAGAATTGCTGACGCCAACGCGCCTTTATGTGAAACAGGCGCTGGCGGCTGTACGGGCGGGGGGCGTGCATGCGCTGGCCCATATCACTGGCGGTGGTCTGACAGAAAACCTGCCACGTGTACTGCCCGATGATTTGGGCGCTGATATCGATTTGGACACGTGGGAGCTTGCGCCTGTCTTTAAATGGTTGGCGGCAACGGGTGACATGGCGCAGGTGGAACTGTTGAAAACCTTCAATTGCTCGCTTGGCATGATCCTTGCAGTTGACGCTGATCAGGCCGATGCTCTGGCGGCATTGCTGATGTCCGAAGGTGAAACCGTTTCACGCATCGGCACGGTCACCAAAGGTGCAGGTGTTCGTTACACAGGCAGCCTTTTGTGAGCAAACGCGTCGCCATATTCATATCAGGAGGCGGATCAAATATGGTCCGCCTTGTCGAGGATATGCAATCGGGCGATCACGCGGCCATGCCTGTTCTGGTATTGGCCAACGACGCGAACGCAACTGGCCTGAAAAGGGCCGCAGAAATGGGCGTGGCCACGGCTGTTGTGGATCATCGCCCCTTTGAAGGTGATCGCGAAGCCTTTCAGGCAGCGTTGCAGATGGAATTGGATAAGGTGCAGCCCGATATCCTGTGCCTTGCTGGTTTTATGCGTGTGCTTACCCAAAGCTTTGTCGCCCCATGGGACAGGCGCATGCTAAACATTCACCCATCTCTTTTGCCCAAATACAAGGGGCTGAATACTCATGCCCGCGCGCTTGAGGCCGGGGACTCAGAGGCAGGTTGTACCGTTCATCTGGTCACGCCTAAATTGGATGATGGGCCCATATTAGGTCAGGCACGCGTGCCCGTGTTGGCTGATGATACCGCCGATATGCTCGCGGCGCGGGTGCTAAAACAAGAACACCAACTCTATCCGGCTGTCTTGCGCCGCTTTGCTGCGGGCAACACCTCATTGCTCACTCTCTAAGTATTTCTTCTTGGTCAAAATATCCCGGGGGTTTGGGGGCTGGCCCCCAAGGAAGGGTGCGTTTGGGGGCTGGCCCCCAATCAAAGATGCGCTTTTGTAACGCCCATACAGGGCCTGGTCAGGAACCCAGCCGGAGTATTTGCATTTCCATAGCATTCCTCGTAAGCCTGTATTAAGGGCCCATCACTCCAATTCAGAAGACCCAGAGCATATGAAAACCATCACCACCACCGAAGATCTGGCGCAGTTCTGTGAACAAGCGCGCGTATTTCCTTATGTCACAATCGACACTGAATTTCTGCGCGAACGCACTTATTATTCAAAATTGTGCCTGATCCAGATGGCTATGCCCGGCGAAACCGAAGAAAATGCAGTGTTGATTGACCCGATTGCGGGTGATCTGTCGCTTGAACCGCTGTATGATCTGTTTCGTGATACCAATGTGGTTAAGGTCTTCCATGCCGCACGTCAGGATCTAGAGATATTTTTCTGCGAGGCAGGTGTTATTCCTGATCCATTGTTTGACACCCAAGTCGCGGCGATGGTGTGTGGCTTTGGTGAGCAGGTTGGCTATGAGACTTTGGTGCGTAAAATCGCCAAGGATAGCGTGGATAAATCCAGCCGCTTTACCGACTGGTCTCGTCGACCACTGTCAGACGCGCAAAAGAAATATGCCATTGGCGATGTCACGCATTTGCGTCAGATTTACGAATTTCTTGCCGCTAAGCTGGAGAAGTCGGGACGCAACGGTTGGGTGCGCGAAGAATTGCAGGTTCTGACCACGCCAGACACCTATCGGGTTGATCCTGAAAATGCCTGGCAACGTGTGAAAACCCGCACCCAAACACCAAAATTTCTAGCGATTGTACGAGAGTTGGCACGGTTTCGCGAAGGCTATGCCCAAAGTCGCAATATTCCACGCAATCGGGTTTATAAAGATGACGCGATGATCGAGCTTGCCTCGACCAAACCACGCAGCATAAATGATCTTGGGAAATCTCGCCTGCTTTTGCGAGAGGCCCGCAAGGGTGAAATCGCCGAAGGCATTCTAAGGGCGATCACAGCAGGGCTAGAATGCCCGCAGGATCAAATGCCGCGTCCGGACAAAAGTCGGGAAAAATTACAAGTAAACCCGGCGCTTGCCGATCTTTTGCGTGTGCTTCTCAAGGCCAAAACCGAAAGCTCTGGCGTGGCCAGCAAGCTGATAGCAAGTGCGGCTGATCTGGATGCATTGGCCGCCGGAGAGCGCGATATACGTGCTCTGTCAGGTTGGCGGCGAGAGGTTTTTGGCGAAGATGCGCTGCGTCTGTGTGAAGGTAAGGTTGCTTTGGCGGCAAAAGGCACAACCGTTAAAATTGTGCCAATCGCCTAATTTGTTTGAATACTTTATCGTTTAACGACGAGAGGCAAGCGCGTTACTGGCAGCTTCGACTTTGATGGTGCGCACGCCCACAAGCTGATTGTCAGTCAGGAATACTGCGGCTTGAACTTGACGGCTTTGTTCAGACCCATAGCCACCTGAGGTGGGTTGGATCGCCAAAAGCCGATAGGTTAGGACACCATCCACGGGTTTGCCTTCATTCATGGCCTCAAGAACAACCGAATGGGCGCCCTGTTGTGATGGCACGCCGGTCACTCGGATAATCGCGCCACCTTTGGTACGATCAATCTCAAGAGACTTAACCGCGCTCACGACGGTTCCTGAATAAACCACTACTTTCTTGCGTTTCAGTCTGGATTGTTTGGGAATGAGAGGATTGGCCTCTTCCGCTTTGACGGGCGTGACTTGTGCAGGTTCACTGCGTCCAAACCAGTTGAAAGGGTTTAAGCGGGAGTCACGTACAGTGCCACATCCAGCCAAAACAATCGAAGATACCACAATTACGCTCAGTGTCTTACGCATTACATGCCTCATTCTCTTTGATCTTTGCCTAGCGCATCAGCGCGCGAAAGAAAAGACACAAGGTCTGGACCTTGGACGGATTGCATCATAGGTCATGTCCAAAAGGAGATGCCTATGGCCAGCGCTGCATTTGAAGAGGTTGTTGAGGATTTCGAATTTCTTGAAGACTGGGAAGATCGTTATCGCTATGTGATCGAGCAGGGCAAGGCGATGGATCCTTTGGATGACGCGCTGAAAGTACCCGCCACAAAGGTGGATGGTTGCGCCAGTCAGGTGTGGTTGCATCCGATGATCAAGGAGGGTGTGTTTCGCTTTGATGGTGAAAGTGATGCCATGATCGTACGCGGCCTGATTGCGGTGCTGCGCAAGCTTTATAATGATCTTACGGTGGCCGAAATTCTGGTCGTCGATGCCCGTGCTGAACTAGAGCGGCTGGGATTGAATGAGCATCTGTCTTCGCAACGTTCCAACGGTTTGCGTGCGATGATCGAACGTATTCGTCTGGTGGCCTCTGACGCGTTGTGAATCGCCCTTGCGGGCGATGCCTGCGGCGCGGATATTTTTACCAAGAAGAAACAGCGGTCAGCCTGAATTTGCCTTGGTTTGATAATGATGCAGAACGTAGAGGCGTATGGCTGAGGCAAGACCTGTATCCAGGTCGCGGGCGGCATCAATTTCAGCAGCCAATGCATTGATTGGAAGTGACTTTTCTTCGGATATATTTCGGAAGGCACGCCAGAAGTCATCTTCTAGGGACACGCTGGTGCGGTGCCCTTTGAGGGTGAGAGAGCGTTTTATGGGGCGACTCATGACTCTTTTTTGTGTCCATCAATGTGACGCGTGGCTTTGTCGTTGCGTGCCGCATCACGTTGCTTTTCCACCTTGGAACGCCCGAACTTTATCGCGTTTTCGTCAGCGCGCGCTTTTTGTTCGGTGCGCTGTTTTTGTTTGCGAAATTTATTGAGGTTCACAGGCTCACTCATTGGGCACGCTGAACCTCTAGTAAGGTTTCAAACAGGCGATCGCGGGTGGCATCCGACAGGCAATCCACCGACACATGTTCATTGAAATCCCCTTGCTGATCGCGCTGCACGGGTACCTGACGCAGCAGATCGTTAAAGATCAGACGATCCATTTGCTGCAAGGCTGGATAAACAGATGTGGCGGGATCTTTGACCTCTTCGGGAGAGGTGGCCTGAGCAGAGGACCAGCGAGCCACCCAGCAAGATTGTATTTCTTCACCTGCAGTGGCGCGCATATCCAGAAAAGCCCGCACAAGATCCGCATCCAGTCCGGCGGCTGCCGCGCTTGTGGAAAAAGCGTCAATGCGGGCTTGTTCCTGAGAACTGCGGCCCGCAGGGGTGTCGGTATCCTGTTGAGCAGCTGCAAGGTGGTGCATCCATTCAAATTGGGCATCCAACATGGAAAACATGCGGTTATGCGCGGATGCGGCTGTGCCCGAAAGGATCAGGCACAGCGCAGTGGTATGGGCGATCAGCCTCATTTAGGGCCGATCATCTGTTCAGGGCGCACAACGGCGTCAAATGTGGCTTCGTCGACAAAGCCCAACGCAATTGCCTCTTCCTTGAGGGTGGTGCCGTTCTTATGAGCGGTTTTGGCGACTTTGGTTGCGTTGTCATATCCGATGGTGGGCGCAAGGGCCGTGACCAGCATCAGCGACTCTGTCATCAGCTTTTCAATGCGCGGCTCATTTGCCTGAATGCCCATCAGCATACGCTCGGTAAAGCTGTCGCTGGCGTCGCCCAGCAATTGGATGGACTGCAAGAGGTTATAGCTCATCATCGGGTTATAGACGTTGAGTTCAAAATGCCCCTGGCTGCCGGCAAATTTGATGGCGGCGTCGTTGCCCATCACATGGGCGGCAACTTGTGTCAGTGCCTCTGCCTGTGTTGGGTTGACCTTGCCGGGCATGATGGAACTGCCGGGTTCATTTTCGGGCAGGATCAATTCACCAAGACCCGAGCGCGGGCCGGAGCCCAGAAAACGAATGTCATTGGCGATTTTGTAGCACGACCCGGCAACCGTCGCCAAAGCGCCCGACATAAAGACCATCGCGTCATGGGCGGCCAATGCCTCGAATTTATTTGGGGCGGTGACAAAAGGCAGATTGGTGATTTGCGCCATATTGGCGGCAACTGTTTCGCCCCAACCATGTTTCGTATTCAGACCTGTGCCCACGGCAGTGCCGCCTTGTGCCAGCTCATAGATGCCGGGCAGGCAAGCGTTGACGCGCGAAATGCCCATGCGGATTTGATGTGCATAGCCGGAGAATTCCTGGCCCAATGTCAGAGGAGTCGCATCTTGGGTGTGGGTGCGGCCGATTTTGATGATGTCTTTGAATTCTTCGGCCTTGGCCTCAAGCCCTGCGGCGAGTTTTTCCAAACCAGGCAGCAACACGTCGCGTACAGACATCGCGGTGGCGATATGCATGGCGGTGGGGAAGGTATCGTTAGACGATTGCCCCATGTTGCAATGATCATTTGGGTGCACCGGGTCTTTGGAGCCAATCACGCCCCCCAAGATTTCAATCGCACGATTGGCGATCACCTCGTTCGAGTTCATGTTGGACTGAGTGCCCGATCCTGTCTGCCACACAACCAATGGAAAGTTGTCGTCGAACTTACCTTCGATTACTTCTCCAGCAGCCTGAATGACCGCATCGGCAATGGTTGCATCCAGCGCGCCGCTTGCCTTGTTGGCCATAGCGCATGCTTGCTTGATTACACCCAGTGCGCGCACGATAGCGATGGGTTGTTTTTCCCAACCAATGGGAAAGTTCATGATCGAGCGTTGGGTTTGTGCGCCCCAATATTTGTTTGACGGGACCTCAAGTGGGCCAAAGCTGTCGGATTCTGTGCGGGTTTCAGTCATCGGGACCTCCGGTAAATTCTTTCAAGCAGAGTCATAACGCAACGGACGTAAAGTGCAATGTGTATACCATGGGATACTGTGTGTCAGGGTGTTGCGGCACGTAACTGTGATTGCGTGTTACGATGTCTTTGCAAATTGATTGGCGTTCGCTTGTCTTGAAGCTGCCGGACCGATAAGAGCAGGCGATAAGGATGGAGAGCCTAAAATGCCAACTGATACACCGCAACCAAGCATTATTCTTGTGCGCCCACAGATGGGTGAAAACATCGGTGGTGCCGCACGGGCGATGTGGAATTTTGGACTGGATCGTATGCGTATTGTTGATCCGCGCGATGGATGGCCCAATCAAAAGGCGGTGGCAATGTCCTCAGGTGCGGGACGTTTGCTGGATGAGGCAACCTTGCATGATGATGTGGCGAGTGCGTTAACCGATTGCACCTATGTCTTTGCCACAACCGCACGGGCGCGCGAGTTGACCAAACCAATTTTCACCCCGGAACGGGCAATGCAGATTGCACAAGAGAAGATTGCCGCCGGAGAAAAGGTTGCGGTGATGTTTGGGCCAGAGCGATCCGGGTTAGAAAACGACGACATTTCACGAGCAAACGCGATTATCAATGTGCCCGTGAATCCACTCTATGCCTCGCTTAATCTTGCTCAATGTGTGTTGTTGACGGCCTATGAGTGGCAGCGCGCAACAGGCGAATCTGAGGCCGAGCGAATGGCAATGGCGAAAACCGAATGGGCCAATAATCAAGAAATTGAAGCATTGGCGCGTCACTATGATGAGCGATTGGAAGAGGCGGGGTTCTTTTATCCGGATCACAAGGCCGAAAGCATGAAAATCAACCTTCGGAACATGTGGTCGCGCATGCCGTTTACACGTGCGGATGTGCAGATGCTACATGGCATGATGCGCCAGATGGTGCGTTGGAAAGAGCGATCCGATTGAGGTAAGCCGTTGGGGAGGGGCCAGCCCCTCTTGGCCATGCTGGCCAATTCACCCCGGGATATTTTGACCAAGAAGAAACATGGGTTTCTTGTATGGGATGACTTGAAGCCATCAGGTCCCGCGCCTAATCTTCGAACGAAAGTAATAAAGGGCAGACCATGAGCCAGAAACGCAGTATTTTTGAAGAAGTTGGCGAAAAGAAAGCGGATGCGGCCGTTGTGGCGGGAGCAATTGATCGTGGCCCCAAAGGCGCGCGGCGCGGCATTCGTTTGTGGTTGATGGTGCTGTTTGCCATGGTTGTTGTAATGATTGTGGTTGGCGGGCTGACGCGGCTGACCGATAGCGGGTTGTCGATTACGGAATGGAAGCCTGTGAGCGGCGCCATACCGCCGATGAATGAGGCGGATTGGAATGCAGAATTCTTGAAGTATCAGGAAATTCCAGAATATCAGTTGCAAAACAAAGGTATGAGCCTGTCTGAATTCAAATCCATCTACTGGTGGGAATGGGGGCATCGCCAGTTGGGGCGCGCCATTGGTTTGGTTTGGGCGCTTGGGTTCCTTGGCTTTGCCGTTGTCCGCAAAATTCCAACAGGATGGTCTGGCCGCCTGTTGCTGATCGGGGGGCTTGGCGGTCTGCAAGGTGCGATTGGTTGGTGGATGGTGTCTTCGGGCCTTGGTGGGGATCGGTTGGATGTGGCATCTTATCGTCTCGCCGTGCATCTTGGGCTGGCTTTTGTGATCCTTGGATTTATCGCTTGGTATGTCTTGTTGTTGGGACGGGGAGAACGCGCTTTGATGCAGGCGCGGCGTGATAAAGAGGCAAAGCAGTTTTCGTTGTCCACAGGCCTTTTGCATGCCGCCTTTGTACAGATATTGTTGGGCGCGCTGGTGGCGGGAATTGATGCCGGGCGCACATTCACAGACTGGCCTTTGATGGCCGGAGGTTTCCTGCCGCCTGAGATGTTTGACATGTCTCCGATCTGGGCGAATTTTTTTGAAAACGCAGGTCTCGTTCAATTCATGCATCGGATGTGGGGATATTTGTTGGTGGCCTTTGCCATTGTTGTTTGGCGGCGAGGGCGTGCATCTGCGCATCTGGCGACACGTGGGGCATTCAATGCGGTGATGGCTGCGATTGCGTTGCAGGCGATATTGGGCATCGCCACGGTGCTGTATATCGCGCCATGGCAATTGGCGATTCTGCATCAGATAATGGCGGTTGTTGTGTGGGTTTTGATCCTTAGGGCGCGGTTCTTGTCACATTACCCGGTCACACGCTCCATTCGCGAAGGATAAGTTAATGAGTGCTTTTGAAAAACTGATGCGGTTTGAACATGACACCCAAGCCTTGGGTCAAATCGCCGGGCGTCTGGGATGGGATCAGGAAACTATGATGCCGCGCAGTGCTGCGGATCAACGCGGCGAGGAAATGGCCGCGATTGAGGCGGTTTTGCATGGTCGCCGGATTGACCCGCAAGTGGGCGAATGGCTTGCAGAGATCAACGACGGCGACCTGAATGCGGTGGGCCAAGCGCAGATGCGCCATATTCGCAAAAGTTTTGAACGCACAAGCAAAGTGCCTGCTGATCTGGCCGCAGAGATTGCCAAGGTGACATCCAAGGCACAAGGCAGTTGGGCCAGTGCGCGGGCGGATGAAGATGTCGCTGCCTTTTTGCCAGTTCTACAACAAGTTGTTGATCTGAAACGCCAGGAAGGTCAGGCATTGGCCGACGGTGGCGATGTTTATGACGCGATGATTGATGACTATGAACCAGACATGACGGCGGCTGAACTTGTTGCTATGTTTGACGCGATGCGGCCTCGTCTTGTGGATTTGCGCGCAGCAGTTCTAGAGGCAGATGCCCCAAAAGGGTTGAGCGGTGCGTTTCCTGCCGACAAGCAGATGAAACTGACGCGTGAATTGGCGCGTGCCTTTGGCTATGACATGAAACATGGGCGCGTGGACAAGGCGGTGCATCCGTTTTCCTCCGGCTCTGGCCATGATGTGCGCATCACCACACGCACAAGCGAGGACGACCCGTTCAACTGTTTCTATTCGACCATCCACGAGGTTGGGCACGGCTGTTACGAACAAAATATTGATGATGCCTATCTTCTGACGTCATTGGGGCAGGGTGTGTCGATGGGGGTGCATGAAAGCCAAAGCCGCATTTATGAAAACCAACTGGGGCGATCCCGTGCCTTTACCGGATGGTTGTTTGAGCGCATGCGCGACACCTTTGGTGAGATGAATGTGCCGGATGCAGATGCGTTTTATGCAGCGGTTAACAAGGTGCAAAACGGATATATCCGTACCGAGGCCGATGAGGTGCAATATAACTTGCACATCATGCTGCGGTTTGATTTGGAGCGCGCGCTTATGTCGGATGACCTTGCCGTGGCCGATTTGGAAAGCGCTTGGAATGACCGATTTGCGGCTGATTTCGGCTATGCTGTGGACAAACCCAGCAATGGGTGCCTTCAGGATGTACATTGGTCGGTTGGTTTGTTTGGCTATTTCCCAACCTATTCTTTGGGCAATCTGTATGCCGGATGTTTGCATCAGGCGTTGCGTGCGGCAGTGCCTGATCTGGATGTTGACCTGGCCAAAGGGGAAACCTCTGCCGCAACGGGGTGGTTAAAGGATAATCTGCAACAGTTTGGCGGGCTGCGCACACCACGCGATACGATTGAACATGCAAGCGGAATGGCCCCATCACCCGAACCTTTGTTGCAATATCTTGAACAGAAATTCAGATCAATTTACGGGCTATAACCCTCTGTTGGTGCGGACAGCGGCCTGCGTGTCACTGTCCACACCAATGCGAGAGTTGTTACCGTTCGCTCAGCGCGATTTTGGCGGCGAGACCGACAAATACCAATCCGGCGATTCTGTTAATTACAAGCTGGGCCGTGGGCGAGCGAGTGAGCCATTGGCTGAGCCCACCTGCCAACAATGCGATTGAGCTGAACACGACAAAGGTGATGGCCATGAAGATCAAGCCAAGTTGCGCGATCTGAAGCAGTACCGATCCTTTTGTCGGATCAGTGAATTGAGGAAAGAAAGCCAGAAAGAAAATCGCGACCTTGGGGTTGGTGATATTCATGATCAAACCCCGCCGATAAAGCGCAATCGGGCGCATCGCTGGCGCGTTTCCCTCAAGTCCCTGCGCGGGTGCGCGAAATGCTTGATACGCGAGATAGAGTAAATAGGCCGCCCCTGCGAATTTCAACAACGTAAAGGCGGTTGCACTGGCCTTAATCAAAGCTGCAAGACCAAGCGCCACAGCGGCAGAGTGAAATATCAACCCTGTGCACAGCCCAAGCACCACAAACACCCCAGCCCGCGCACCATTCAACGCAGATTGCGTGAGTACGAATATGTTGTCTGGCCCCGGCGCCATCGACAGTAAAAATGCCGCAAATCCAAAGGCGATGATGATATCAAAGGCAAGCATTCAGAGATCCAACTATCCGGTTTGTTTTGATCTGGCTAAGTTATCCAAGGTGCCAGTGGTTTCCAATAGATATATGGTCAACAAAAAAGCTGCCCGACTTTATCGGACAGCTTTCAGGTCTTCTTGATGATAAGGAATTACTCGTCTGTCGACGCCTCGTCCTCTTCGTCATTTTGTTCTGCGATCCATGCGACAGAGACAACCTCTTCGCCTTTGCCTGTATTAAAGACACGTACGCCACCAGCGCTGCGCGAGCGGAATGAAATCCCATCGACAGGCACCCGGATGGATTGACCTTTGGAGGTGGCCAACATGATCTGATCGCCCATTTCAACAGGGAAAGAAGCCACAAGTTCGCCGCCGCGCATCGCCTTATCCATAGCAGCAACGCCCATGCCACCACGACCACGCACAGGGTAATCATGGCTAGAGCTCAGCTTGCCTGCGCCACCTTTGGTGATGGTCAGGATCAGCATTTCAGCGGCTGACATTTCAGCGTATCGTTCTTGGCTGATGAGCGCGTTTTCATTGACCTCTTCGTCAGGGCTGCCTTCGTCGTCGGTAACGCCAGCCACGGCGCGACGCATCTTAAGATATGCGGTGCGCTCATCTGCGGATGCTTCAAAGTGGCGAATGATGGACATCGACACAAGCCGATCGTCACCCGACAGTCTGATGCCGCGCACGCCAGTGGATTTACGCCCTTTAAAGACGCGCACATCGGTGGTCTGAAAGCGAATTGCGCGGCCAGAGTTGGTGACCAACATGACATCGTCATCTTCGTCACAGATGCGTGCGTTGACCAGTTCTACACCTTCAGGCAGATCCATCGCGATTTTGCCGTTGCGTTTCACATTTGTGAAATCACTTAGGGCATTACGGCGTACGTCACCTGCCGTGGTGGCAAAGACGATTTGCAGGTCTTGCCATTCTTCCTCGGGGCGATCCACTGGCATAATGGCCGCGATCGACACACCTGTCGGAATGGGCAGAATGTTGACGATGGCCTTACCTTTGGCAGTACGCCCACCTTGGGGCAGACGCCATGTCTTAAGTTTGTAGACCATACCATCAGTCGTAAAGAACAACAGCTGCGTATGTGTGTTAGCCACGAAAAGGGTGGTGATCACGTCCTCTTCTTTGGTTTGCATACCAGCGACACCTTTGCCGCCACGTTTTTGGGCGCGAAAATCAACAAGCGGTGTGCGTTTGATATACCCACCAGAGGTGACCGTCACGACCATATCTTCACGCTCGATCAGGTCTTCGTCGTCCATGTCTCCGGACCAATCGACGATTTCGGTGCGGCGTGGAATGGCAAAGCTGTCACGTACTTCTTTCAGCTCATCAGAGATGATGCCCATAATACGTTCGCGTGATCCAAGAATTTCGAGGTATTCCTTGATCTTACCTGCCAACTCTTCAAGTTCATCTGTGACTTCTTTGACACCAATCTGCGTCAGACGTTGCAGACGCAAATCAAGAATTGCCCGCGCCTGCGTTTCAGACAAATGATAGGTGCCATCGTCATTCATCGTGTGGGTCGGATCATCAATCAGACGAATGTAACCGGCGATGTCAGCAGCAGGCCATGCCCGGGTCATCAGTTTATGGCGGGCTTCGGCAGCATCGGCAGAGCTGCGGATCGTTGCGACAACTTCGTCCACGTTGGAGACGGCGACTGCCAAACCACACAGGATATGGCTACGTTCGCGGGCTTTGCGTAGGTTATGCGCGGTGCGGCGGGCCACAACATCTTCGCGGAAATCTATGAAGGCTGTAAGGAAGCCGCGCAGCGTAAGCTGTTCAGGGCGACCACCGTTCAACGCAAGCATGTTACAACCAAAATAGGTCTGCAAAGGTGTGAAACGGAACAGTTGGTTCAGCACCACCTCTGCCGTTGCATCACGTTTCAATTCGACGACAACACGCACACCGTTGCGATCTGATTCATCCTGAACGTGGGCGATGCCCTCGATGCGTTTTTCGCGTGCGGCCTCAGCGATCTTTTCGATCATCGAGGATTTATTTACCTGATAAGGAATTTCATCGACAATGATGGCATAACGATCTTTGCGAATTTCCTCGACCCGGGTTTTGGCACGGATCACAACGCTGCCGCGTCCTTCAAGATAGGCTTTGCGCGCGCCAGACCGGCCCAGCATGATGCCTCCTGTGGGAAAATCCGGTCCGGGTACAAAATCAATCAGCTGTTCGCTGGAAAGGTCGGGATCATCAATCAATGCCAATGTGGCATCGCAAATTTCACCAAGGTTGTGGGGAGGGATGTTGGTGGCCATACCCACCGCAATACCGCCAGCCCCATTCACCAGCATATTTGGGAAACGCGCAGGCAAAACCGTGGGTTCGCGGTCTTTGCCGTCATAGTTGTCTTGAAAATCAACGGTTTCCTTGTCGATGTCAGACAGCAAAAAGGCGGCAGGTTTGTCCATGCGCACCTCGGTGTAACGCATGGCCGCTGGGTTATCGCCATCCATCGAACCAAAGTTGCCCTGACCATCCAACAAAGGCAGAGACATCGAGAAATCTTGCGCCATGCGTACGAGGGCATCGTAAATCGCGCTGTCGCCATGGGGGTGATATTTACCCATGACATCGCCCACTGGACGCGCTGATTTGCGATAGGATTTTTCGTGCGTGTTGCCCGTCTCATGCATCGCATAAAGAATGCGGCGGTGCACAGGTTTCAACCCGTCGCGCAAATCTGGAATGGCACGGCTGACGATCACGCTCATGGCGTAATCGAGGTAGGATGTACGCATTTCGTCTTCGATGGTCACACTTGGACCGTCGTGGTGCATCCGCTCGACTGGTTTTTCGTCTTCGTTTTCAGGGGTTTCCGGCGTGTCGCTCACGTATATGTGCTCGCTTCTGTATGGCGTCTATATTTTGTTATGCTCCTTATAACAGAGGCAGGATATAGGGCGCAATGGGCCATACGTTCCAGAACTGGCACCGCTTTCGTAGGAGTGCTAACACTCTGTTTTTATTGAAAATTAATTTTCTCTATTGCACAATGAAAATGAGCAGAAAAGGAGAGGCCAAATGGAGATGAGCGAAACCGAGCTGATGTTAAAGGGATATGGGCTGACAACAGCCGAGATGTTTTATCACATGCCGGACTATGTGCATGTGCTGAATACTTTTGTCTGGCAGGAATATGACCTGGCGCCTGATCATCCGAAACTGTTTGAATTTATTGCGTTTTGGCAGCGTGAAATCGAAGGCCCTTTGCATTCTGTGCGCTTTACCCATCGCAAAATGGTGTCGGCGGGAGAATGGCAAAATATGGTGGGGGAATTTACGCTTCATTAGCGCACACTCATCCGTCCCTGATGGTCCGTCTTCGTTCAAGTGGCGTAAACGAAGAGCGTTGCGAAGCGAGCGATGAGTGTCATGCAGAGCAGCTGGCCCCACCCAATACACAAAACTTGGCGCAGTGAGGGTGGTTGAGACGCACATCTTTTTCTGCCTCTTGAAGGCTGTGCCCGAGATCAAATTCCGGCACATAAGGAAGCAAGGTGCAAGCAATGACCGATGGTTTGCCAGCACCTTTGTGTTTCACCACCATGCGAGAGCTGGCGCACATGGTATCGCTGGGAGATTTATCCAAAATATTCCAACAGGCGGTTGTGATTTCCGGAACTTCCACAGTTTCATCCATCTCAGGGAAAAGAAGTGTTTTTCCAGCGTCTTGCGCGTCAATATCAAAGCGGTTTTCCGCATAAAGCTGCGCATATTTTGCGCGCGCCTCCACATCACTCTCACCCCAAACAGTGCGTCCGGCCACGGCCATGGTAATCCCGGTATCACGCAACCATCGCATCCCCTCTAATGTCTTCGCAAAGCTGCCTTTTCCGCGCTCGGTATCGTGCAGCTCTTCCGACCAGTGATCGACGGAAATACGCAAGGTCATCTTGTTGGGATAGGTCGTGTTCAACTTTGCCAACTCTTCCTTGACACGTTTGCGTTGCATGGGACGCATCGCGTTGGTCAGGATTAAAACCTCGTATCCGCGTTCCAAAGACCGCCGCGCCATCTCTAACATTTCGGGGTTCATGAAAGGTTCGCCCCCAGTAAAGGCAATTTCACGCACCCCCCATTTGCGATCCTCTAGTTGATCCAGATAATCGCTGATTTCATCCGCTGTCAGATACACCAAGGCATCATTGGTGGGAGAGCTGAGAATGTAACAATTTGCGCATTCGATATTGCATAATGTGCCAGTGTTGAACCAAAGCGTCTGTGGGTCCGTCAGGGCAACATGCGCACGCTCTTCGCCCTTGGCGGTTAAGAAAGGATCGTTGAACTTAGCGGTTTGCCCTTGGTCTTTCATCGCATTGCGCCCTTTTGTTTCCTTCGTGATAAATAACAAAGACTTGTAAGAAAACGGATTTGCTGCGTCCTGACGCAGTTGTGAAGCGCGCACGGAATGATAGACTTGCGTCAGATCATATCAAATACACAAGAGATATGCGATTCCAAGGGAGAACACCCCTTGTAGTTCAAGAGGTTAGAATGGTTTCTCGGATAATCCCTGTCGATCCCTTTGACATCGTGATTTTTGGCGGCACTGGGGATCTTGCGCGCCGCAAGATTCTGCCTGCGTTGTTCAAAAGATTCTGCGATGGACAGATGCCTGGCGAGTCCCGCATCATCGGGGCTGCGCGCACCGAATTTGATGTTCAGGGCTATCGTGCTTTTGTGCGCGAAGCGGTGATTGAAAATTGTTCTGGTCGGTTGTGCGAAACTGACAATCTGGCGGCGTTTCTTGAACGTTTGCACTATGTCACGCTTGATGCACGTGGCGAAAAGGGGTGGGATGATTTGACCACCCTGATGCAAACCACGTGCATTCGCGCATTTTATTTTTCGGTGGGGCCAAGCCTGTTTGGCGATCTGGCAGAGCGATTGCACCGCCATAATTTGACCGATGAAGACAGCCGTATCGTAGTGGAAAAACCATTTGGTCGTGATCTAGAAACAGCGGCACGTCTGAATCGCGTGTTGGCCAGTCACTTCAACGAAGGACAGATTTATCGGATTGACCATTATCTTGGGAAAGAGACGGTTCAAAACCTGATGGCGGTGCGGTTTGGCAACATGCTGTTTGAACCCCTCTGGAACAGCCAATACGTTGATCACATCCAGATCACCGTCGCCGAAGAGGTGGGGGTTGCCGGACGCGGAGCCTATTACGAGAAATCCGGGGCCATGCGGGATATGGTGCAAAACCACTTGATGCAACTTTTGTGCCTGATCGCGATGGAACCTCCGGCGAAATTTGAACCTGACGCGGTGCGTGATGAAAAACTTAAGGTTATTCGTGCGCTGGAACCGGTTGATCCGCACCATATTGTGCGTGGGCAATATGCGATTGGCGATGATGTGCCTAGTTATCGCGAAGATGTCGATAATTCTCGCTCTAAAACGGAAAGTTTCATCGCGTTGCGCTGTCATGTGACCAACTGGCGGTGGGCGGGCACGCCGTTTTACCTGCGCACTGGTAAGCGTTTGAAGGCGCGTGACAGTCAGATCACCGTTGTGTTTAAGGATGCGCCACATTCGATTTTTGGCCCCGAAGCAGGGCGTCATCACAATGAACTGACGATTCAGTTGCAACCGGATGAAGGCATTACGCTTTGTGTAACCATCAAAGAGCCAGGACCGGGAGGCATGCGCCTTGTCGATGTGCCTTTGGATATGAGTTTTGCCGAGGCATTGGGGCCGGATGCGGATGCGCCTGATGCTTATGAGCGGCTGATTATGGATGTGATCCGGGGCAATCAGACCTTGTTCATGCGCAATGACGAGGTCGAGGCCGCCTGGGCATGGACCGATCCGATTATTAAAGGCTGGGAAGCGCGCAGTGACGTGCCCAAACCTTATGATGCCTTTTCAACCGGACCTGATGATGCCAAGCTTTTGATCCGTCGGGATCGACGTGAATGGAGAGGAATAGGCGCATGAAATTTGAAACCTATGCCGATCAGGAGATGATGGCGATTGATGTGGCAAATGTGATTGCCTCTGATCTGAGTGCGGCGTTGCAACACGAAGATCGCATTTTGTTTGCAGTGGCGGGTGGCACCACGCCGGGGCCGATTTTTGACGATCTCTGCGCCGCCGATGTGGATTGGAGCCGCGTTGATGTGATTGCCACAGACGAACGTTGGGTGCCAGAAACCCATCCGCGATCCAACACGGCGATGATCCGTGAGCGTCTGATGGTCAACCGAGCAGCCAAGGCGCGGCTGTTGCCACTTTATGCTGCGGCACATGAACCAGAGGAGGTTTTGGCCGAATTGGAATCGATGATTGCCCCGGAATTGCCGATTGCTGTGGCGATGATGGGCATGGGTACGGATATGCATACAGCGTCACTTTTCCCGGGGGCAGAGGGGCTTGGGGCCGCGCTGGATCCACATGCGCCGATTCTTGTGCCTGTCCGGCCAAAAGACCAACCTGAATCCCGCATTACAATGTCAGCGCGCGTGCTGAATGAAACAGTTAGTAAACATATTATCATAACAGGCACGGATAAACGTCACGCAATCGAGAGCGCGGCACGTCTTGAGGTTGCACAAGCCCCAATTCGCGCGGTAATGAATGACGCAATTGTACATTGGGCAGAATAGAGCATGTTTGAAGACCTTGTCGGTCATTTTGAGAAAACGCGGGATCGACGTATTCTTGACCTTTTCGCGGATGATCAACGAGTAAACGACTTCAGCATTACTTTGGGGGATGTGCTGTTTGATTTCAGCCGTATCAATATTGACCCAGAAGCGCTTGATCTGTTGTGTGATCTGGCGGCCAAGGTCGATCTGAATAAAAAACGACAAGACATGTTTTCCGGTGTGCATATCAATCGCACCGAAGATCGTGCAGTGTTGCATACGGCGCTACGTCGCCCAGAAACTGACAGCCTGATTGTAGATGGCATAGATGTTGTGCCGGGTGTGCATGACACATTGCGCCGGATGGCTGCGTTTTGTGATGACGTGCGTGAAGGCCGTTTTCAAGGGCAGGGCGGGGCGATCACCGATGTGATCAACATTGGTATTGGTGGATCTGACCTTGGGCCGGATGTGGCCTGTCAAGCATTGGCACCGTATCATGACGGGCCAAAAACGCATTTTGTGTCTAATATTGACAGCGCGGACATCACCGAAACACTGGGTGGATTGAACCCGGAAACCACGCTGGTGATCGTGGCCTCAAAATCGTTCACTACTTTTGAAACGATGTTAAACGCGCGCACGACAATGAATTGGATGGGGCAGGTGGTGGAAAATCCACGGGCTCAGTTCGTGGCGATTTCAAGCGCTCTTGAGGAAACAGAGGCCTTTGGCATTTCAGAGGATCGGGTGTTTGGTTTTGAGAATTGGGTTGGGGGACGGTATTCGATTTGGGGCCCGATCGGCCTAAGCCTCATGTTGGCCGTTGGTCCGGATGATTTCGCGGAGTTTCTCGCGGGCGGTCACGACATGGATCGCCATTTTTGCACGGCGGAGTGGCGCAAAAACATTCCTGTCATGATGGCGTTGGTTGGAATTTGGCACAGTCAGGTTTGTGGCCATGCAACGCGCGCAGTCATTCCTTATGACAATCGCATGGCGCGACTGCCTGCCTATTTGCAGCAGTTGGAAATGGAATCCAACGGCAAGCGGGTCGATATGGATGGCAATCCGGTAGATTACCATACAGGGCCTGTTGTTTGGGGAGAGCCGGGCACCAATGGACAGCATGCATTTTTCCAGCTGATTCATCAGGGCACGCGTATTGTACCGTGTGAATTTCTGATTGCCGCGCGGGGACATGAACCCGAATTGCACCACCACCATCAGGCGGTGATTGCCAATTGTCTGGCGCAGGCAGAAGCCTTGATGAAAGGTCGCTCTCGTGAGCAGGCGCGCGAAATGTTGCGCGCCCAAGGTGTTGAAGGCGACGCGCTTGAGCGACTGGCACGTCATCGTGAATTCCCCGGCAATCGCCCCTCGGTTACATTGGCCTATCCACAACTGACGCCACGGATGTTGGGGCGCATCATCGCGCTCTATGAGCATCGTGTGTTTGTCGAAGGGGTGATTTTGGGGATTAATTCTTTTGATCAATGGGGTGTTGAACTGGGCAAAGAGCTGGCGAAATCTCTGTTGAATGCAGTGTCAGAACACCGCCCTTCCCGCAGTGCGGGACCGGGGACGCAGAACATCTTGTCCTTTCTGCGTGAATTTGATCCCGACTAACCTCAGATTTCCATAATCACACAAGAGTGATCGTCGCGTTCATACCCGTTCAGCGGCCCTGAATTGCTGAGAAATGCATCGACAAGGGTTTGCTCTACGCAACGTCAAAGCTGACCAATTGGAAAAATTTCTTTCTCAAACACGCAAGCACGTGCTTAACTTCGCTTAGTACCAAAAAAATAAACTTGGGAGGAGCCAATGTCACAGGTCACAATGACTGTGAATGGCAAGACTGCGACCGGCGATGTCGAAGGCCGCACCTTGCTCAGCCAATTCCTGCGGGAAAATCTGAACCTTACTGGAACGCATGTGGGCTGTGATACCAGCCAATGCGGCGCATGTGTTGTGCATGTGGATGGAAAAGCCGTGAAAAGCTGCACCATGCTGGCACTAGAGGCCGAGGGCGCCGATGTGGCAACCATCGAAGGCCAAGCTGCACCTGATGGCACATTGAATACAATTCAACAGGCGTTTCAGGATCATCACGGATTGCAATGCGGGTTTTGCACCCCCGGCATGGTGATGAGCGCAGCGGCCTTGTTGAAAGACAACCCAAAGCCGACTGAGACCGAAGTCCGCGACTATTTGGAAGGCAATATTTGTCGCTGCACGGGATATCACAACATCGTCAAGGCGATCATGGCCGCAAGTGGTCAAGATGTGAGCAGCATCGCAGCGGAATAAACCCTGGAGACCGCGTCAGGAGAAGGGCGCGGATTTTCGAGTGTTTCTGGAACAATGGAAGAGATGGTCACGCTTTAGGTGATCTCGATTTCAGGGAGGAATTTAAATGCCAAAAGATCATGGTATTGGCGCCAGTCCAAAACGGCGCGAAGATATCCGGTTTTTAACCGGCGAAGGCAATTACACAGATGATATGAACGTACATGGGCAAGCCTATGTGCATTTCCTGCGCTCTGATGTGGCGCATGGGCGCATTGTGAATGTGGATACGGCTGATGCTGCGGCAATGCCCGGCGTTGTGCGCATCTTTACAGGCGATGATTTTGCAGATGTTGGCAGCATCCCATGCGGATGGCTTGTGACGGACCGCTTTGGCGAGCCAATGCAAGAGCCTGCGCACCCAGTATTGGCGCAAGGAAAAGTGCGCCATGTGGGCGATCCAATTGCAGCAGTTGTGGCTGACAGTCTGGAACAAGCCCGTGATGCCGCCGAGGCGATCTCTGTGGAGATCGAAGAACTGCCTGCGGTCGTGGATATGGCGTCAGCACTGCAGGATGGCTCTGTTAAGGTGCATGATGATCTGAAAAACAACCTTTGTTATGATTGGGGGTTTGTTGAGGAAAACCGTGATGCGGTTGATGCGGCGATCAAAGGGGCGGCGCATGTCACGACGCTTGAGTTGCGCAATCAACGCCTTGTGGCCAACCCGATGGAGCCGCGTGTGGCAATCGGCGAGTATAGCCGGTCCACAGGTGAACATACGTTACATACAACAAGCCAAAACCCGCATGTGATCCGCCTATTGATGGGGGCCTTTGTGTTGGGCATTCCAGAGCACAAGTTACGAGTTGTGGCACCTGATGTTGGGGGAGGGTTTGGATCGAAAATTTTCCACTACGCAGAAGAAGCATTCTGTACCTTTGCTGCTAAGGCAGTTAATCGGCCAGTCAAATGGACCAGTACCCGATCAGAGGCATTCATGAGCGATGCCCATGGCCGTGATCACGTAACCAAAATTGAATTGGCGCTGGATGCAGACAATAACTTTGTTGCCCTGCGTACTGACACAATGGCCAATATGGGGGCGTATTTGTCGACGTTTTCGACATCCGTTCCGACATGGCTGCATGGCACTTTGATGGCCGGCAACTATAAGACACCGCTGATTTATGTGAATGTGAAGGCGGTCTTTACAAACACTGTGCCGGTGGATGCCTACCGCGGCGCGGGGCGCCCCGAAGCGACATTCCAACTTGAACGAGTGATCGACAAAGCGGCGCGCGAGTTGGGTGTTGATCCGATTGCCCTGCGACGACAAAATTTTGTGACCGAGTTCCCATATGCAACGCCAGTGGCGGTAGAATATGATACCGGGGATTATGTCGCGACGATGGACAAACTTGAAGAGATTGCTGATCTTTCAGGATTTGAATCGCGGCGGGCTGAAAGTGCGGCGCGTGGAAAATTGCGTGGTCTTGGGGTCAATTGTTACATTGAGGCTTGCGGCATCGCGCCCAGTAACCTTGTTGGGCAATTGGGCGCGCGGGCAGGTCTGTATGATGCCGCGACAGTGCGTGTGAATGCAACAGGATCAATTTCCGTAATGGTTGGCGCACACAGTCATGGTCAAGGGCATGAAACATCCTTTCCGCAGGTTGTTGCGGATATGTTGGGCATAGATGCGGATATGATTGATATCGTGCATGGTGATACCTCAAAAATTCCGTTTGGGATGGGCACCTATGGGTCTCGGTCGCTTGCGGTATGTGGCTCAGCCATGGTGCGCGCTACTGAGAAGATCATAGCTAAATCCAAGAAAATCGCTGCTCATTTGATGGAAGCATCTGATGCTGATATCGAGCTGAAGGATGGGCAGTTCACCGTCGCGGGCACGGACAAATCCGTGGCCTGGGGGGATGTGACGCTGGCGGCCTACGTGCCTCATAATTATCCTCTTGAGGATATTGAACCGGGGCTGGAGGAAACCGCCTTTTATGATCCGGCGAATTTCACTTATCCAGCAGGGGCCTATGCCTGCGAGGTTGAGGTCGACCAAGAAACCGGCAAAGTGACCATTGAGCGGTTCAGCGCGGCGGATGATTTTGGCAATATCATCAATCCGATGATCGTGGATGGTCAGGTACATGGTGGCATTGGTCAGGGCATCGGTCAGGCGTTGTTGGAAAACTGTGTCTATGACGACAACGGTCAGTTACTCAGCGCATCCTATATGGATTACGCGATGCCGCGTGCCGATGAGGTGCCGTTTTATGCGGTGGATCATTCGTGTCAAACACCCTGTACGCATAATCCATTGGGCGTAAAAGGCTGTGGCGAAGCTGGCGCGATTGGCAGCCCACCTTCAGTGGTGAATGCAGTGATTGATGCGTTGCAATCAGGTGGCCATGACGTGACCCACATTGATATGCCCGTATCCCCAAGCCGCGTTTGGGCGGCAATGAACCAGTAAGGAGAGCTGAGATGTATAGTTTCGATTTTGAAAAGCCCTCCACAATCGCGGATGCGGTTGCGGCGCTGGCGGATGATGACGCGCAAGCATTGGCAGGGGGACAAACGCTGATTCCTACACTAAAGCAGCGCCTCGCCAGTCCTGAAAAACTGATAAGCCTGACCGGTATTCCTGAGTTGCAGGGCATCTGCACAGGGGATAATGGCGCGTTGTGTATCGGTGCGGGGACGACCCATGCGGATGTTGCTGCCGGGGCGGGGGCGTTTCCGGCGCTTGCGGCACTTGCGGGTAACATCGGCGATCCGGCAGTGCGCAGTCGCGGCACCATCGGTGGCTCGGTTGCCAATAATGATCCGTCGGCCTGCTATCCGGCAGCGGTTTTGGGGGCAGGGGCCACGGTTGTGACCAATGCGCGCGAGATCGCGGCGGATGATTTTTTTGACGGGTTGTTTGAAACAGCGCTGGAAGAGGGGGAAATCATCACCGAGGTGCGGTTTCCCATTCCTGAGGTCGCCAATTACCAGAAGTTCGAACAACCTGCGTCACGCTTTGCGCTTGTTGGGGTGTTTGTGGTCAAGTTCGCAGATGGCGTGCGGGTGGCTGTGACAGGGGCGTCTGAAGAAGGGGTGTTCCGTTGGAGAGAGGCTGAAAATGCGCTGAGCAATGGTATGGATGCAGCCCTGATCGAAGGTATGTCCCCAAATGCGGATGACATGATCACCGATCTGCACGGATCCGCCGCATATCGGGCGCATCTGGTTGGGGTTATGACCCGGCGCGCCGTGGCCGCAGCGAATTAAGAAGAAAATCTAAAATATCTATAAATGACCCGTCCTAGTGGCGGGTCATTTTTTTTGAAATATCTTGTAGCAAGATTTGCGTTCGCCCGGCCAGATCGCGGATATTTTCAGCGATGAGTTTAAATCCACAGCCTGCGTCCCCAACCCGTGCTGCTTCAATCGAGGCGTTGATGGCGATAAGGTGGATGCTGCGTCCCATGATTTCCGCCGCCTCAACAGTTTGCATTGTATCCCCAAGCCGGGCCTGATCGCGCCGGTTTTGTTCCTTGCGCAACGTGCTTGTCATTTCGGTCAGAAAGTCTGTGACCAAGGGTTCGATGTGGGCAAGGGCAAGCGTGCGAAAATTATCAATCTGACGCAGGGCATCAAGGGGGGTGTCTGAATGCTGCACGATTGGATCATAAACAAGGGTAAGTGCTTCAAGCGCCTTTTGTTGTGTTTGCAAAAATGAAGACGGCGGTGTGAAATCAACAGGTTTCAACAGCTCTGCAATTTGAGAATTCAGCATCCCGTATGCGCGGGTAATGCGGCTTAAAGACGTTTTTATGACTGCGTCATGATCAAAGCCGTCCTCTGTGGAGGTTTCGTTCATCAGGACGAGTAAACTGAGCACAGCGATACGGCAGGGGCCAATCGCCATGAATATCTCTGATTCTATGTCGCGCAATCTTGCGGACCGGGCGGCTGGCATGACAAAGCCTCCTATGCATTTGTACTATGCGCGGGGATGTCTGAACAAAATGTTGATTGGGCAACAAAAAAACCCCGCCAATGGCGGGGCTTGGAATTCTAATTTGGTCAGGCTTACTTGCTGAGAGGGCCGATCATCATGATCATTTGACGACCTTCCATCTTTGGCATGTTTTCAACCTTGCCAACTTCTTGGATATCTACAGCCACGCGTTCAAGCAATTCACGGCCCAAATTCTGGTGCGCCATTTCACGGCCACGAAAGCGCAGAGTCACTTTGACTTTATCACCTTTTTCCAAGAATTTGAATACGTTACGCATTTTCACTTCGTAATCATGCGTGTCTGTATTGGGGCGAAACTTCACCTCTTTAACCTGAATCGTGGTCTGCTTTTTGCGGGCCTCGGATTCACGCTTTTGTTGTTCATATTTGAACTTGCCGTGGTCCATGATTTTACAAACCGGCGGCGTCGCATTGGGTGAAATTTCGACGAGATCAAGACCTGCCTCGGCAGCCATTTCCATAGCTCTGGCGGGAGTTACCACGCCGGCGTTTTCACCATCGGCGCCGATAAGACGAATTTCTGGCGCGCGAATACGTTCGTTGATACGTGGGCCGGTGTCGCGCTGTGGTGGCGCGTTATGAGGTCTGCGGGCTATGGGATTGATCCTTCGATAATTGATCCGTTACGGGGTGCAAACTAAACGCGCGTTATTGCCTATTCAAGCGGTTAATCAGCGAAACTGAGCCAATTCGGTCGAGTTTCCCCCTAGTACCTATTTAAGGTTTTTTGCATGTGTTCTACAAGCACGCTTCCCGCTTATGGGATGAGTGGCGTTTGGAACTTAGGAGAGAGACCATGAAAAACATTATTTGGGTCGTTGTTTTGGCCGCTGCTGCGGCTGTTGCATATTTCGGATTCATTAAACCTTCGCAAGAACAGGAAGCAGAAGTAACTGCACCAGAGATCAGCGAACCAGAAGCGATCGAAGCGGAAGAGGTGGTCGAAGAGGCCGCAGAAGAAGTTGAAAGCGTGGTCGAAGAAGTGACTGAAACAGCAGAAGAAGCTGTTGAAGCTGTGGTAGAAGAAGCTGAAGAAGCTGTAGAGACCGTTGTGGAAGAGGCTGAAGAAGCCGTGACCGACGTGATCGAAGATTTGACCGGAACCGCGGACGAAGCAGTAGAAGACGTTGTCGAAGAAGCCGCAGAAGAGGCCGTGACTGAAGCAGTGGAAGAGGCCACAGAAGAAGCAGTGGAAGAAGTCGTTGAGGAAGCAGTTGAAGAAACTGTAACCGAAGCTGCCGAGGAAGCCGTGACTGAAACAGTCACCGAAACCGCAACAGACGCAGCCGTAGATGCATTGAGCGCAGACACTTATGACGAAGGTGCCGTTGCCAATCTGATCGACAACTCTGGTCTGGATACGCTGAAAAAGACAGCTCTGAAAGCGGCTGTTAAGCAGGTTCAGGACAATCCTGAATTGCTGCAAGGCGCTTTGGATCAGGTAAAGTCAGCCTTGGGCCTGTAAGGTCTATCTGACAAAAGACATGTGAACAAAAAGCCGCGCCAGAGATTTCGAGCGCGGCTTTTTTGTGCCTATTGTTTGCTAAGTCGTTCGGCCTTTTTACGCACAAGTACTGATCGCAAATCATGCATGGCCAGCAAAAGGGCATCAGTGACATCGTCCAACTGTGCGTCGTTGGCCTTGGATTGCGCCCATTGCGTGGTGAGGTTCATGTAATCAACGGCACGATGAATATCGTCGAGATCACGATGTGCCAACACCTCGCGCCGCTTTTCCATCCAAACCTTTATGGCAGCAATGTCTTCGTCAGACAAAACCCGGTCACCTTGCGGTTTGACCTCACCATTGCGGATGTTGATGACGGCAATCGGGTCCATCTCAATCCGACGTTGGCGGTTTTCCGTATCAACACGGAAAACCTGCGCGCCGTTTTCTCTGACGCGAAAATAATAATTCGGTAACCCGCCGACCATTGATCCCTCTTATGTCAGCGCTGCACAGAATGTCTGAATACGTGTGCAGGCCTCTTTCAGTGCCTCATCAGACGTAGCGTAGCTGACACGGAAGTTTGGGGAAAGCCCGAAGGCGGCCCCAAAGACGACGGCGACCTCTGCTTCTTGCAGCAATGCGGTGGCAAATGCCTCGTCATTTTCAATACGTGTCCCTGCCGGGGTGGTTTTGCCGATGAGATCCGCAATGGACGGATAGACATAAAACGCGCCCTCGGGTGTGGGGCAGGTGATGCCATTGGCAGCATTGAGCATTTCAACCACCATATCACGGCGTCGCACGAAAACTTCGTTGTTGGCAGGCAGGAAATCTTGCGTGCCGTTCAACGCCTCAACAGCGGCCCATTGACTGACGGTGCAGGGATTGGATGTCGACTGGCTTTGGATTTTGCGCATAGCGGCGATCACATTTTCCGGTCCGGCCGCATATCCGATGCGCCATCCCGTCATGGCATAGGCTTTGGACACGCCATTGCACGTCAAAGTCCGATCATAAAGCTGTGGCTCAACCTGAGCAGGGGTGCAAAACGTGAAATCGCCATAAGCGAGGTGTTCATACATATCATCCGTCATCACCCAAACATGGGGATGACGCAGCAACACATCTGTCAGCGCCTTAAGTTCATCCCAGCTGTATCCTGCACCAGATGGGTTGGAAGGGCTGTTAAAAATAAACCATTTGGTATTTGGCGTGATGGCTGCATCCAACGCCTCTGGCGTCAACTTGAAGTTACTTTCAAGTGAGGTTTCCACGATCACCGGCTCGCCACCGGCGAGTTTAACCATATCTGGATAGCTCACCCAATATGGGGCAGGGATCAGCACCTCGTCACCGGGATTGAGCGTTGCCATAAACGCATTGTACAGCGTTTGCTTGCCGCCTGTGCCCACGGAAATCTGGGCAGGGGTATATGTCAGATCGTTTTCGCGTTTGAACTTGTCACAGATCGCCTGTTTCAGCTCAATGATACCATCGGGTGCTGTATAGCGTGTTTTGCCCGCATCAATCGCGGCCTTGGCGGCGTCGCGAATGTTTTCGGGCGTGTCAAAATCAGGTTCACCCGCCGAAAGACCGATCACATTGCGCCCGGCTGCCTTCATCTCTTGGGCTTTGGCCGTCATGGCAATAGTCGGAGAAGGTTTCACGCGCGAAAGTGTCGCAGAAAGAAAAGACATGGCAGGCCCCGTTTGAATACTGTGTGTTCATGTCTTAGGGTGCGCGCGAATGCCGATCAAGCAAGATCGGCAGAAAAGGAGAAACATGTCTGATCAAGATACCGAAAACTGGTATAGCCCCGAAAGCGCCACCTTTGGCGACCGCCTTGCTGCGGCACGGGACAAAACAGGCATGAGTCAGGCCGAATTGGCCAAACGCTTGGGTGTGAAGAAATCCACGATGTCCGCATGGGAACAAGACCTGAGCGAGCCACGTGCCAACCGCCTGTCGATGATGGCCGGACTTTTGAATGTATCCATCACATGGTTGTTGATGGGCGAAGGCGAAGGCATTGATGCCCCAAACGAAGATGTTTCAATTTCTCATGATATGAAGGGGCTTTTGACCGATATTCGTGATGTGCGCACACAAATTTCCCAGGCTTCAGATCGGCTGGGTCGTTTGGAAAAACGTCTGCGGTCTATGTTGACGGAAAATGCACAATGACAGAAATACGCGAACATCGGCTCAAGCGATTAAAGATGCGATCCATGCGACGTGGAATCAAAGAAATGGATATTATTCTGTCTCGCTATGCCGATGTTCGCGTGCCTGCAATGTCGGATGCAGCGTTGGACGAATATGATGCGTTGTTGGATGAAAACGATCAGGATCTTTACCAATGGGTAAGCGGACAGTGCGTTGCGCCAACCCATTTGCAAGCGTTGATTGGCGATATTGCCCGTGTCATGGAAAACGCAGAATAGAAAGCATTTTAAACGTCTGCGGATAACTTAACTGATTGTTCGGGTTTTTGTCTCAAATTCCGTGAATGTAACATCACGGAGACCAAGATGAGCATTCATTCACCATTGGAGACCGGGCAGGATCAAAGTTTTATCACTGGATACCTTGATGCCCTTGCGTTGGTTGAACGCCTTCACCGGCTTTTGCTGGATGTGATTAAGGATGAGTTTGAGCGCGTAGGTATGCTTGAAATCAATGCGGTGCAGGCATTGTTGTTGTTTAATATCGGCGACAATGAAGTCACAGCAGGCGAGTTGAAAACGCGTGGATACTATCAAGGCAGCAATGTCAGCTATAATTTGAAAAAGCTGGTTGATATGGGCTTTATGCACCATCAGCGTTGCGAAATTGACCGCCGATCGGTGCGTGTAAAGCTGACCCCCAAAGGGCGTGAAGTGCGGGCCGTTGTTTCAAACTTGTTTGAACGTCACGCAGAAGGCCTGCAATCAAAAGGCGTTCTTGGTCACGAAGGCATCGATGATATCACCGTCGCATTGCGTCGTGTGGAGCGGTACTGGACTGATCAAATTCGATATATCTACTAAAAAAGTGTGCCAACCCAGAATGGGAGGGCACCCTTTCGCCTGTTCAACTACATCGGATCAAATTGTGTCGGGATCATCCCGGAGATTTGTGATCAGCAGGTATCTGACCAATTGTCAGATCGTTAATTTCACGAAGTAATTTTCTGCTCATGGCGTCTTGGAATCCTTCATAACCAAAGGATTTTTCCAAAAATGCGCCAGGACCTTTTAGCACTTCTTCGCGGTAATATGTGTCCACTTGTGCATCATCAGACAGCACAACAAGACCATTTACTGTGACCCATTCAAACGGAAAATGTTTATACGCAATACTAGGGCTGAAACCGTCATTGTTAATGCCGTCACCCGACACATCTATGACCTGTCGATCACATTGTGGGGCTTTTTGCAAAATACCCGCACCATATCCAAGCGACCAACCCATAGCGGTTGGAAACTCATTAAAGCTGCGGGTGGTTTCTAAAAGCTGCGCAATGGCACGATCTATGGCGGCATGTGACTGCAAAAGTTGCCAGTTCAGAATCAGCGCCTGTTGATTTCGCCCACTCCATTCGTACATTGCCAGAGCAACCTGTCCGTTTTGCCCCTTAAGAATGGCATCACGAATGTCTGGGCTGTTCAGGGCCGCTGCAGTGCCATTACGTTGTAGTTGATATTCGCGCGCATCCACCGATGTGGAGACATCAAATGCCAGTAAAAGCGCAAGCCGACATTGCGCCAAGGCTGGCGTTGTACAAAGTAGCGCCAGCAAGAGGGCGACAAGCCTTACCAATCGCCCGTATTTTCCATGCTGGCCCAAGGCTCTTCTGGCGCGCGCGCCTCGCCTTGTTGTAGGAACTCAATCGAAATATTGTCAGGGCTGCGTACAAAAGCCATGCGCCCATCGCGTGGCGGGCGATTGATGGTCACCCCATTGTCCATCAGGTGTTGGCACATTTCGTAAATATCGCTTACCTCATAGGCGAGATGTCCAAAATGGCGGCCGTCACTGGGCAACCCTTCGTCGCCATCCCAATTATAGGTTAGTTCAACTGGGCAATCTTCTTGACCTTCTGGTGCCATAAAGACCAAAGAAAACCGTCCCTCTTCAAAATCCCAACGCCGCGTTTCTTTCAGCCCCAACAGGGCATAAAACGCCATCGATTTTTCCAGATCTTTCACCCGGACCATGGTGTGCAAATATTTTAGATGCATGTTTTGCGGTATCCTTGCAGTGTTTGGCTGCAGGAAATCATTATCGCGGCGATAAATCCAGTGAAGAAGCAGTCACGATTTGGCGCGTAGAAGGAATAATATAGGCTGGTATCCAGCCCACTCCCCAATATATGGTGGTTTGAAACGCAGCCGTCAGAGCAGGGAGAGAGGCGTGAAACAATATCACGAGGCGCTGAAAACCATTCTGGAGCACGGAGAGCCGTCAGGTGATCGGACCGGAACTGGGACAATTTCCTATTTTGGCATGCAAACGCGCTATCCATTGGCCGATGGTTTTCCTTTGGTGACAACAAAGAAGTTGCACTTGCGATCCATCATTCATGAACTGTTGTGGTTCCTGTCCGGCGATACCAACATTGGCTATCTCAAGGAAAACGGCGTGTCGATCTGGAACGAGTGGGCCGATGAAAACGGCGACCTGGGTCCGGTGTACGGCCACCAATGGCGCCATTTTCCAAAACAACTGCCCAGCGGGCAATCGGATGACACAGGCCCATTGTTTCGTGCAAGCGAAGTGGACCAGATTGTCGATCTGGTAGAAGCCATTCGTAAAACGCCCGAAAGTCGCCGCTTGATCGTGTCGGCCTGGAACCCCGCAGATGTGCCCAATATGGCGTTGCCGCCTTGTCATACATTGTGGCAGGTGCGCGTTCACAATGGCAAAATGCATCTGCAACTCTATCAACGGTCTGCAGATATGTTCCTTGGTGTGCCGTTTAATATTGCCTCTTATGCGCTGTTGTTACAAATGCTTGCGCATGTCACGGGATATGAAGCCGGGGATTTTGTGCACACTATTGGGGATGCACATATTTATTCCAACCATATGGATCAGGTGAAATTACAGCTGTCACGAACGCCCAAGGCGCTACCACAGTTGCGCATCAAACGTCAGGTTTCCTCTATTTTTGATTTCAAATATGAGGATTTTGAGGTGCTTGATTATGATCCGGATCCAAGTATTCCTGCGCCGGTGGCGGTGTAAGTCATGATTACAATGATTGTAGCGCGTGCAAAAAATGGCGCGATTGGCAAAGACAATGACATCCCGTGGCATGCACCCGAGGATTTGGCATTTTTTAAACGAGAAACCCTTGGCGGTGCTGTCATTATGGGGCGCAACACTTGGGAAAGTCTGCCGTTTAAGCCGTTGAAAAATCGCCTGAATATCGTAGTGACATCGCAAGATGGACTTGGGGATCACAGCGTGCCTTCCCTTGAGGCCGCAGTCGAATATGCTCATAGACAGGGATATCGGCGCCTTTATGGAATGGGGGGCGCGCGAATTTATCGGGATATGCTGGCAATGGCAGATCGTCTGTTGGTAACGCATGTTGATTTGGACGTGCCTGATGCGGACACGTTTTTTCCTGAATTTAGCGAGGATGAATGGTCTTGTGTCGGCAAATACCCATTGCGCAGTGACGCACCTGCCTGCGTTTTGCATGAATATCTGCGTCGGTAGATCCGTCAGCGCAACAAACCGTTTCCAAATCGGAAATTGACTTGCGAAATTCAAGGGTTAGGCTGATCTTGGTTAACTATGTCTGACGCCAATTGGGTGGGAATTAATATGAAACTTATGATTTTTGCGGCGGCTGCTGTAGCCGTTTCTGGTGGTGTTGCTTGGGCTGGAGGATCGTCTCCGCAGGTGGATGTGCCAATTTGGGCTTATCAATCTTCGGCAAATTACTGTCCAGCAGGATTGCAGCCTGTGTCCATCAGTGGGGCAATTTGTTGCGGAACGCCGAATAGGCAGGGCACATATCAAGCGGCCAAACAGCATGGCGGCACGTATCAGCGCGTCACTTCGACACGCAAACGGGTGGCTTGTCCTGTTGGTCAAAAAGGCTGCACCACATATTGATATGATATGAGAGGGCGCGGTTTCACGCCCAACACTCATGTTTGGAAAGGTTAAAGAGGCTTAATATTGTCGGCCAATTTGCGACCGTCACGCCCTTCTTGCAGTTCAAATTCGACCTTTTGATCGTCTGCTAACCCGGTCAAGCCAGAGCGTTCCACTGCGGAAATATGTACAAAAACATCGTTGCCGCCTTCATCGGGTGCAATGAACCCGTACCCTTTGGTGGTGTTAAACCATTTTACGGTGCCAGTGGGCATTCCCGTCTCCTTCATAGTGCAATCGTCCTCTGGCCGCATGTCAGAGGGTCGCATATGATTTCGAAACCTTCTCAAAAGAGAGCAGAAACAACATGCCACGTGTGGGATGATTGCACAGGTTTTGCAAAAAACAAGTAAAACGGTTGCCTTTGGGGAGGAACACGGGCGATTTGAGGCAAAATAGGAGGATTCGATGCAACTTTATGGGTTGAAAAACTGTGACACCTGCCGAAAAGCAATGAAAACACTGCCAGATACAGAGTTTCTCGATGTGCGTGCAGATGGCGTGCCGCAGGATGTTTTGCAGCAAGCCTTGGACAAATTTGGCGCGGCGTTGCTGAATACGCGGTCTACAACATGGCGTGGATTAAGCGAAGAAGAGCGCAAAATTCCCCCTATGCAATTGTTGTCGGACCACCCCACTTTGATGAAACGCCCGCTGATCGTTGCGGGGCAAGAGATGTATCTTGGATGGACAAAGGATGTTCAGGCTGCGCTTGGATAAAGTGCTGGCTTGGCCTATGTGTATCTACAAATCGGAGGGTTAAATATGAGAAATGCAGCGCTGATGCTGGGGGTGATCGGTGGGATCATCGGAATGTTTGTTGGCTTTTTTAGTTGGGGTTACACCGAGGTGGTGGACAAAGTCGGCGAGATCGATGGCGTCGCAACGCAGGTGGAAAACATTGGTCTGGTGCGTTTTGGGGCACTTGGCGGGCCTCTTTTGGCGATTGCAGGCGGTGCCATGGCGCGCGCGCGTGCGCTGTGGGGCGGTATCTTGATGTCTGTTTCGGCGGTGTTGATGTATTCGGCATTCGGATTTGGTATTTTTACCATGTTCCCAATTGCTTTTGTGGGTCTCGGGGGCCTGCTGGCATTATTGGCCGGCAAGCCCGATGAGGAAAAATCACATTTCTGAAGCAGATGTCTTCCCAAGGATGCGGTCCAGAGAAATCGGGCCCGCACCCTTGATTACCAAGATCGACAACAACAAGACCCAAAACGCGCGTTGATCCATGATGTGGCCATCTGACAGATTGTCAAACCATGCGCCCATGGTTTTGGCATCAACTCCATGACCATAAATATCAGTCAGTGATTGTACGATCGTAAAGCCAATCATCCCGATCGCAGAAAGACGCGTGAACAGACCCACAACAATCAAAACTGGGAGAATAAACTCTGCCCAGGTGCCTGCTGTCACAACTGCCCAGTGAAACATTGACAAAGCTTCAGTGTCATAGCCTGCGGCCTCAAACGCCTTTGGGAAAATTTGAATATAAGCGCCTGCATCGGGACTGAAGAGGCCAAAGATACCATCGCCAAGTTTGAGCTTTGCAGAATTCCAGAAATAGACGAACAAGGTTGCAAAGAACACAAAGCGCGCCAATGTTGGCAACATCCAATCCTGTCTATCAAGGCGGGAAAATATCGAGTTATGCAATGTAATCAAAGTGTTCATTGAGAGTCCTCATGTGTTATGGAGGTTATCGCATTGCCCGTCAGCAACAGTCCAAGGACTGCGCCAAGATCGAAATCTGCGTAGGTTTTAGTGGTTTGTTCAGTTGCTTCACTAAGTGTCGCATTGCCCCTTAGTGCGGCGATGAATTCAACGCTGCCCGACGGAAGAAGATGTGGCAGCGGGTCAAACTCAACACGTGTTATTAGCATATCCTGTGCCCCTGCCTGAGGCTTGGGGTGCCCTTCGATGCTGTTATATGCCCAAAGATCATAGATCGGCCAAGGTGAGGACAAGACTTGTACAGACGGCGCGATCGACATGCGGATATTTGGCAAGTCTTCGGGGGAGATTTGTGCCAACGCATCGGGTGCGATCGCTTGTGCGTCTTCGGCGTGATATGCATGACGCAGCGCCATCTCTACTTTAGCAACATCCCCAAGGTATCCAAGGTGTTGTAACGGTTCAAAGTTGCGCAAAAAAGCAGGAAACTCCGCCCCATAAAACATCATCACTGGTGATGCAGGCGGATGTTGGCGCAAAAACACACCTGCTATGGCGCGAAAGTTTTCCTGACCGATCAATTTGGCAATGACCGGAAATCCGGTTTCCAATGCGTCGGTTAGGGAAACTGCGACATTGTTGCGATAGACGTTGAAACGCCGCCCTGCATCACGTCCTTGCGCGTCCAACAACCCTTTGGGGATGTCCGTCGACGCGTCCAGCATTGCTGTGCGGAATTGGGATTGTGTGATTGTCATGCGACAACCTTGGACAGGGCACGCGCGGCGCGGTCTACCTCGGCTGACAGAATAGCCCATTCGGGCACATCCGTATCCCATTCAATAAGAACCGGACGTGGGCCGCATAGATCCAAAGTAAAATCGAGCAACGCCCAGACCGGGTCCACAACTTCGCGCCCATGACTGTCGATCAACAAAGGTTTGCCAAAATCATCTTGGTCTTCGTCGTGGCCACCAAGGTGAATTTCGCCAACCTGATCCAAGGGATAGGCGGTGATATAGTCACGTGGGTTGTAATCCAGATTCGTGGCGGACACGAAGACGTTGTTCACGTCCAACAAAAGACCGCAGCCGGTGCGTTTGGTGACTTCACGCAAGAATTCAGGCTCGCACCAAGTTGAGTCATCAAAGGCGAGGTAACTTGAAGGGTTTTCCAGCATCATCTGACGCTGAAGCGTGTCCTGCACCTGATTGATATGCGCGCAGACGTGATCCAGTGTCGCGTTGGTATAGGGCAGGGGCAGCAAGTCATTAAAGAATGCCCCTTCATGTGTGGACCATGCTAAATGTTCAGAAAACACAGTTGGTTTCAGCCACTCAACAAGATGTTTCAACCGGGACAGATGATCGGCATCAAGCGCGCCCTCTCCGCCAATGGACAGTCCTACCCCGTGCACGGATATTGGAAAACGTTCAGCGAGATGGCGCAACTGCGCCAATGGACGCCCCCCGTGGCCCATGTAGTTTTCGGCGTGAATTTCCAACCACCCTACAGAACCGGGATTATTCGTAATCTCGGAAAAATGCTGCGGTTTGTAACCTACACCGGGCATGTAGGGCAGATTGGGAAATTGGGATGTCACGTCAAACATGGCGGGGGACCTCCAAGGAGGACTTCCCCGCCGCATTGCCGGGGAAGTCGCTTAGGATTATGCAGGCAGGTCGCGGCTTTGCTCTTCCAGAGCACCGTTGCGTGGTGTGCCGTCAGCCTGCGCTGGCAATTCAAAACCTTCACAAGTGCCGGCATCAACCAATGTCCATGCGTTGCCTTGATAATCGACGGTGGATGTACCCGCGCATGTTGTACCTGGGCCTGCTGCACAGTCGTTTTGACCTGCCAGAGACACGCCATAGCATTTCTCTTTGCCAGCGGCAGAGGCCGTTGTGGTTGTCGCTGCAGATACTGCGGCGGCTACGGAGGCTGCAACTGCGATTGTCTTGAGCGTATTGGACATGTTGTTCTTCCCTTTAGCGTAAGGATGTTAAGTTGCACCGCATTTCGCGGCATGGCTATTTGTACCCAAAGTTGTTGGTGATTTACTAATCACGGAAATGTTGGTCACGTGCGCGTTAGGTCCCGTAGGAAAATTTCTTTTTGGACTTGAAACCAACACATCAAATGCCGTCGGACACAGTAACAACTGAACATGAACGAATTTCAAACGATGAATGTGTAGTAAATGAAGTAAAAACAATATATTAGAAATTTTGCTGAAGGTGTATTCCTTGACAAATCAACAGAAAAGTTTGGGGTAATTAGGATGAAATACTCCAAAAATTTTGTTTCAAAGGGCCAAAAAACGGAAACATTTGATGTGAAAACGTAACAAAAATGGCGCGCGGTTTTTTGCTGTTTCACAGAGAAAAACTGAATTGTTACAGGATAAAACGTCTCTTTTAACGAAAAAAGGGTCGACATATGCCGACCCGTGAATGATTTGGTAAAGAGAGATCAGGCAGGAAGATCACGTTCCAATGCTTCCAGAGATCCGCGGCGTGGGGTGCCGTCTGCCTGTTGCGGCAAATCCAAATCGATGCAGCTTCCGGTATCTACCAAGGTCCAGGCATTGCCTTGATAGTCGATGGATGATGTGCCTGCGCATGTGGTGCCGGGTCCCGCCGCACAATCGTTTTCACCTGCCAGAGATATGCCATAACATTTCTCTTTGGACGCAGCAGAGGTCGAAGTAGCAAGAGATCCCATTGCCGTGGCGACGGATGCCGCAATCGCAATCGTCTGTAGTGTTTTTGACATCGTATTCTCCATCTTCTCAAAGATTTTATTTTGCGGTGTATACGTATCTTATAATATCATCAGGCGATTGCATCTAATCACGGCTGCGTTCCTCACGTGGGTGTTACGCATGAAAAAGCCGGGCACATGGCCCGGCTTGTGTTGTGGTCCCTAGTCGTCTTAGGAAATCAAATCAGGCGGTGTTGCCTCGATTTTCAAGGCAGCGACGATCTCTTCCAGTGTTTGCATCTTGGTTTGCTTTTCACCCAGACGCCGCACGCTGACGGTGCGTTCCTCGATTTCGCGCATACCGCAAGCAAGGATTACAGGAACTTTCCCAACCGAATGTTCACGGACCTTATAGTTGATCTTTTCATTACGCAGGTCGGCCTCGGCTCGCACGCCTACGGCTTTCAAAGCGGCGACAACCTCAAGACAGTAATCATCCGCATCTGACACGATTCCAGCCACAACCACCTGACGTGGAGCAAGCCAGAACGGCAACTTACCAGCATGTTCTTCGATCAAGATGCCGATAAAGCGTTCAAAGCTGCCCAAAGTCGCGCGGTGCAACATGACAGGGCGATGCTTTGCGCCATCTTCGCCGATATAGGTTGCGTCCAGACGTTCGGGCAGCACGAAATCCACCTGATGGGTGCCACATTGCCAATCCCGCCCGATTGCGTCGGTCAGAACAAATTCCAGTTTCGGGCCATAAAAGGCACCTTCTCCGGGGTTCATTTCAGGCTCAATCCCTGCGGCGCGGGTGGCGGATAGCAACGCAGCCTCTGCCTTATCCCATACCTCACCCGATCCCGCGCGTGTCTCTGGGCGGTCAGAAAACTTGACGCTGAAATTTTCAAACCCGAGGTCTTTGTAGATGCGGCTGAGGAAGTCGATGAATTCCGCTGTTTCCGCCTCGATCTGATCTTCACGACAGAAGATATGACCGTCATCCTGCGTGAATCCGCGCACACGCATGATGCCATGCAATGCACCAGAAGGTTCATACCGGTTACATGATCCAAATTCGGCCATCCGCAAAGGCAAATCGCGATAGGATTTTAGGCCTTGATTGAAAATCTGCACATGGCAGGGGCAGTTCATGGGCTTCAGCGCATTCACGGCCTTTTCGCGGGCATGTTCTTCGTCCACTTCGACGATAAACATGTTTTCCTGATATTTCTCCCAGTGGCCCGAGGCCTCCCACAATTTGCGATCGACAACTTGTGGGGTGTTCACTTCGACGTAACCGCCGCTGCGTTGCTGGCGACGCATGTAGTCTTGTAGTTCCGTGTAAACCCTCCATCCGTTAGGGTGCCAGAAAATCTGACCGGGGGCTTCTTCTTGCATGTGGAACAGGTCCATTTCGCGGCCCAGCTTGCGGTGGTCGCGTTTGGCGGCCTCTTCTAGCATGTGCAGGTGCTTTTTCAGGTCTTCCTTATTCTTAAAGGCCACACCATAAATCCGCTGCAACATCGGACGGTTGCTGTCCCCGCGCCAATAGGCGCCGGCCACGTTCATCAGTTTGAAACCATCGGCGGGCACTTGGCCAGTGTGTTGCAAATGCGGGCCACGGCACAAATCTTGCCAGTGACCATGCCAATACATGCGCAAAGGTTCGTCGCCGGGGATCGAGTCGATGAGTTCTACTTTATAAGGCTCGTTGTTGGCCTCATAGAATTTCACCGCGCGCTCACGGTCCCACACTTCGGTGGTGACAGGATCACGGCGATTGATGATTTCCTTCATCTTCTTTTCGATTTCGCCCAAATCTTCGGAGGTAAACGCCTCTGCGCGATCGAAATCATAATACCAACCGTTGTCGATCACTGGGCCAATAGTGACTTTGACGTCGGGCCACATTTCCTGCACAGCGCGCGCCATGATGTGGGCGCAGTCATGGCGGATCAGTTCCAGCGCTTCGGCGTCGCTGTCCTTGAGGGTGTTGATCGCAACGGATGCGTCTTCATTGATGGGCCATTGCAGGTCCCAATGCGCACCGTTCACGGTTGCGCTAATCGCCTTTTTGCCAAGGCTGGTAGAGATGGAATTTGCGACCTCGGCAGGGGTGACACCTGCACCAAAGGATCGTGCGTTACCATCAGGAAAAGTAAGGGAAATATCGGCCATTAGCCTCAAGCTCCTCGTCAGTTTGGCGCCCACGGAACGCCCGGTTGCGGGTATATGGTTCGCGGGCGTTTTGCGCCTTTGTTTTAAGCAAGTCAAGCCGGTTTGAAATAGGATTATCGCCTGATGTTGTCAGTGCATTGTGTACATCTGTATGCGTTTGTACGCTTATGTATACAGCTAAGTAATTGAAAAAACTGAAAAAAATAGTTGCGTGGAAAATGTAAACACGTCATTACTCTGTTTAAGAGGAACAAATAGCACGCGCACCTAAAGGAGTTTTCCAATGACACGCTACAATCCCAGTTTTGAGCTGACGGTTGCGGATGTGGATCTAATTGAGACAGCATTGCATCAAACCAAAGATGTGTTGTCCAAACGCCATCTCTCCCGAGAGCATCTTGCCTCTCTTGAAGGGGCCGGGAACAATGGCAAAGCCCAAGACCTAAGTGAAACCATGCAGAAAATTCATGATCTGCTTGGTAAGCTGCACAATCAAAAGGTCTTTTTTCGCCCTCAGAACGAAGTGTATCTAGGCGGTTAAGACCCCTTGAAGCCCGGCGCTCTTATCGCTCTATTGGGGTCAAATCCACAAGACCGGTAAGAGGGACGTCATGGGGCAGACACAATTTCTGAAAACCGAGCAGGGGCGTCAGCTCGCCTATCACAAAACAGATGGCACCAGCCCAACGGTGGTGTTTTTGGGCGGGTTGAAATCCGATATGGAAGGCACCAAAGCCGTGCATTTAGAGGCATGGTGTCGCGCACGCGGGCAAGCCTTTTTACGGTTTGACTATTCCGGTCATGGTGAAAGTTCTGAAACCTTCACCGATGGCTGTATTGGCGATTGGCATGAAGACACACTTGCCGCGATTGACCAACTTGTTGATGGCCCGCTTGTTGTTGTTGGCTCTTCCATGGGGGGCTGGCAGGCGCTTTTACTAGCCAAGGCGCGTGCAGAACGCATTGCGGGTATGGTGACCATCGCCGCCGCGCCTGATTTTACAGAAGATGGGTATTTTGCAAATTTTACAGATGTCCAAAAACAGGCGCTGGACACAATTGGGCATGTGGAACTGCCCAGTGATTACATGGAACCCTATATCATCACCAAACGCATGATCGAGGATGGGCGCAGGCGGTTGATTCTACGTGATCCGTTGCACATGGATTTCCCGGTACGTTTTCTGCAAGGCACTGAGGATACGGCCGTTTCTGTGGCAACCGCGCGCCGTTTGTTTGACCATGTGACAGGGGGTGACATTCAGCTTTTGACAGCAAAGGGCAAGGATCATCGGTTCTCTGATGACGCATGCCTTGCGTTGATCGAACAAAAAGTTGCGGAATGTATTGCCTTGGCACAGACCTGAGGGGTGTGTCAGAGTACGTTAACAAAAGTTAATGAAATGTGGGGTGAAATGGTCGAGCCATTGGTTTTCTTACCGGGGTTGATGTGTGATGCTCGTGTGTTTGGCCCGCAAATCGCAGAGTTTTCACGCGATCATACAGTGATCACTGCTCCCTTGCGTACAGGTGAGGCAATCGAAAGCATCGCCAGAAGTGTTCTCACCACATTGCCCCCCAAATTTGCCCTTGCTGGTCACAGCATGGGTGGCATTGTGGCCATGGAGATATTACGTACAGCACCTGATCGAGTGAGCAGACTTGCGCTCTTGGATACGAATTCCTTGTCGGAAACGCCGCAATCGGCCTCGGCTTATGAAGACCTGATCGTGATGGCGCGCACAGGACGATTAGATGAAGCGCTGGCTGGCGTTGTCAAACCCGAACACCTTGCAGCGTCGCGCCGCATTGATCTTTTGGCTTTGTTGCAAAAGATGGGTGAAGGATTTGGCGAGGGTGAATTTATCCGACAGTTGCGTGCGCTTCAGCGGCGACGTGATTATCAAAGCACCTTAAGGCGCTGCAAAGTTCCCGCCGCCGTGATTTGTGGATCCGAGGATGCGCTGACCCCGATCAAACGCCACAGAGCCATGGCGGAGTTGATCCCCTACGCCAATCTGACGGTGATTGAAGGGGCAGGACATCTGCCCACGCTGGAAAAGCCGATGGAAACCATTCAGGCCCTTCGGGAGTGGTTGGCGCAACCGTTTGTATTGCAATAATCAGGGCAGGGGTGTTCTGTCCGCTGGTGTAAGGCCCGCGTCGCGATTGCTGTTGGCGGAAATGAAATCCAACACCAAGGGGCGGATATTATTACGCCAGCTGCGCCCTGCAAAAATACCATAGTGACCCGCGCCCGGTTCTACGTGGCTGGCCTTTTTGTCATCGGGCAGGCCAGTGCACAAATCCAGTGCGGCAATGCATTGTCCAGGGGCCGAAATATCATCATTTGCACCCTCAACCGTTTTGACGGCAACCGTGGTGATTTTGCCCATATCCACCTTACGCCCGGCAACAGTGAATTCGTTCAGCGCAATTTCGCGATTCTTGAAGATGCGTTCGACCGTGGAGAGATAAAATTCCGCTGGCATGTCCATCACCGCTAGATATTCATCATAAAAACGGTTGTGGGCATCGTGATCTGAGGCCTCGCCTAATGCGGTGCGGATGATTTGGTCGTTAAAGGCCTTGTTGTGGCGTTCCCCATTCATTGACATGAATGACGCCAGTTGCAGCAATCCGGGGTAAACCTTGCGGCCCACGCCTTGATACTTGAATCCAACCTGTTGGATCATGGTTTCTTCAAGCTGACCCATGGTGACACGGCGGCCAAAATCGGTGACCTCGGTTGGGGTGGCATCAGGATCAACGGGTCCGCCAATCAAAGTCAGCGAGCGCGGCTGTGCGTCTGGTTCTTCTTCCGCCAGATATGCGGTGGCTGCAAGCGTCAGCGGCACAGGTTGACACACGGCAATCACATGGGTTTCAGGCCCCAGATGCCGCAGGAAATCTACAAGATACAGCGTGTAATCTTCGACATCGAATTTGCCGGCAGACACAGGGATATCGCGTGCGTTATGCCAATCCGTCACATAAATCTCAAAATCGGGTAACAATGAAATTACGGTAGAACGCAGCAATGTTGCGTAATGACCGGACATCGGGGCCACCAGCAAAACCTGTTGACGACGACGACGACGCCCTTGAACCGCAAAATGAATGAGGTTCCCAAAATCATGTTCAACCACGGTTTCAATCTGAACCACGTGATCCTTGCCATCTTCGCAGGTAAACGAATGAATGCCCCAATCCGGCTTGGTCACCATGCGTTGGAAACTGCGTTCGGTCACATCACCCCAGGCGGCCATCCATTGTAGGGCAGGATTGGGTACCATCGCAAACATCGGATAAGACGCCATCGCTTTGGCAGAAGCCCCCATCCACTGATTGGTGTTGCGGATAGTCTCCATCAAGTCGTAGGTTGCCATATAACGCATTGGCTATTCCTTCGTTACACCCGTAGAATTACTGGGATGATTTGTCATCGTGACGTAACATGACAAAGAGATCATGCTGCATAGCAGCGAGAATAGGGTCTGGAATTTGATATGACAACAACTGAGAATGCCGCAGGTGCAAATTTGACGCAGTTGAATGAAAATTTGACCAAGGTTGAAGAGCTTTCACAGCGTTTGATCTCTGTTATGTCTGATCGCACACCCCTGCGACAGGAGTTGAATGGTCCGGATCAAGAACTGTTTGCCAATGCGGCCGGTGCCTATTGGACCGAGATGCTGCAAAATCCCAGTAAAGTGATCGAAATGCAGATCGATTATTGGTCCAAGTCTGTTCAGCATTTTGTTGAGGCCCAGACGCTTTTTGCCCAAAACCAGATAAATCCTGCGCAATCGCCGCCTTCCGAGGATCGCCGTTTTGCCAATCCGATGTGGGCAAGTAATCCGTATTTTCATTACCTCAAGCAACAGTATCAACTGAATGCCGAAGCCGTCGAAGCCGCTGTTCAGAACGCTGAAGGTCTGGAAAGCAAGGAAAAGCAACGTCTGGAGTATTTTTCAAAGCAGATCATCGACATGATGTGCCCAACGAACTTTCTAGGCACCAACCCGGATGCCTTGGAAAAGGCAGTGGAAACCGATGGGTTGTCGCTGGTGCAAGGGTTGGAAAACCTTATTGCTGACCTAGAGGCCAATAATGGTGAATTGGTGGTGCGTTTGGCGGATGAAGACGCTTTTGAGGTTGGAAAAAACATAGCCACCAGTCCGGGTAAGGTGGTGTTTCGCAACAAGATGATGGAACTGGTGCAATATGCATCCAGCACCGAAACCGTGCATGAGATCCCGTTGATCATCTTTCCACCCTGGATCAACAAATTCTATATTCTTGATCTTAAAGAAAAAAATAGCATGATCAAATGGTTGGTCGATCAGGGCTATACCGTGTTCATCGTCAGTTGGATCAATCCAGACCGCAGCTATGCCGATGTGGGTATGGACGACTATATCGAAGATGGATTTCTGACTGCGATTGAAGAAGTCAAACAACTTACCCAGCAAAAGCAAGTGAACGCGGTGGGGTATTGTATTGCAGGCACCACGCTGCACCTTACTCTTGCTCTCATGAAAAAACGTGGCGACAAATCGATAAAATCTGCCACTTTCTTTACGGCACTCACCGACTTTGGCGAGCAGGGCGAATTCACGCCTTTCCTGCAAAATGATTTCATCGACGGAATTGATGATGAAGTGAACGAAGAGGGACTTTTGCGCTCCTTTATTATGCAGCGCACCTTTAGTTTTCTGCGCTCTAATGATCTGATTTATGGTCCCGCGATCAAAAGCTATATGATGGGAGAAGCGCCGCCAGCCTTTGATCTATTGTATTGGAACGGGGATGGTTCGGGCCTTCCGGGGCGTATGGCACATGAATATCTGCGCCGCCTGTGTCAGGCCAATCAGTTTGTGAATGAAGGTGTCGAATTTTGTGGGGAAACCCTGCACGTAAAAGACGTGACTGTGCCGATTTGCGCAGTGACGTGTGAAACCGATCATATTGCGCGTTGGAAAGATTGCTATCGTGGCTTTCAACAAACCAGCAGCCGTTCGAAAACCTTTATCGTTTCTCAATCAGGTCACATTGCGGGCATTGTGAATCCTCCGTCAAAAAAGAAATACGGTCATTATTCGAATGCTGACGTCAAACTGGAGGCCGAAGATTGGATGGCAACCGCACAGTTTAGTGAAGGAAGCTGGTGGCCGCGGTGGAATAAATGGTTGTCGGGCAAGTCTGGAAAAAAAATTCCGTCACGAAACCCGGGTGATTCGTCCCGTCCTGCCTTGTGTGATGCGCCAGGTGCCTATGTTAAAATCAAGGCAACACGTTGAATTTATTGAGTTTAGATATTTTATGCTGCGATGCAGCATAAATTCCTTGATTTGCCGCGATGCAGCATTTATATAATTTGCAGACGCAGAAAAACGCGGGATGCCCCGCACTTCTCTAAGGAATTTTGAAATGGCTAAGACTCAAGACATGACTGCAATGTTGAAAGACATGATGGGCGCATTTCCAGTGGATACCAAAGCCATGGATGATGCATTTAAGAACACTGCAAGCCTGAACGAAAAACTCGCAGGTGTTGCTTTGGACGCAGCCGAAAAATCTTCGGAAATCTCCAGCAAATGGACCAAAGACACATTGTCCAAACTGACAGATATGTCCAAAGCCAAGGCAGATCCTGCTGATTATGCCAAAGCGATGACCGATTTCGCTTCTGCTCAAGCCGAAGTTGCGGCTGAAAACATGGCAGCATTTGCCGAAGTTGCAAAAAAAGTTCAAACCACAACTGTTGAGCTGATGATGGCAGCTGGCAAAGAAGCGGGCGAAGAAGTGGCTGCAACTGTGAAAAAAGCAACAAACGATGTGACGTCTGCTGCGAAAAAAGCGACTTCTAAGTAAGTCATATAAGACGCATCTGCGCTTTACCCTCCCTTAAAAGTGCTGATTGCACGGGCGAGCCTCAGGCTCGCCCTTTCTTTTTGTTCTGCACTCGCATAGGCTTTGCTGTAGTGCTGCACATTCGGGGAGAATTAGTATTGGCAGAGAGTGACAAGCCGCTTTTGATCAAGCGTTATGCCAGCCGGCGTTTATACAATACAGAAACCAGCGATTATGTGACGTTGGAAGATATTGCCGGCTTTATCCGCAGCGGTCGTGAAGTTCAGATCGTGGATTTGAAAAGCGGAGATGACCTGACGCGCCAATATCTGTTGCAGATCATCGCAGAACACGAAAGTCGCGGTGAAAATATGCTGCCATTGAATGTTTTGAACGATCTAGTGCGCAGTTATACGACCCAAGCGGGCAGTGTGGTGCCACAGTTTCTGGCTGCAAGCTTTGACATGTTACGCAATGGCCAAAGCCAAATGATGGAAAATATTTCGACCGTCAATCCGATCGGCACCTTACCCGGGATGGAGGCAATGCAGGCGCAGCAAGAGGCCTTTATCAAAGCCATGAGTGGCGTTTTTGCAGGTGCAGTACCAACAACACCCGCGGCAGAACCCGAGAAATCGGAAACAAGTGGCGAAGATTTGAATGCAATCAAGCAACAGCTGAGTGACCTTCAGGATAAACTGTCAAAGCTCAGCTGAGAGAAAGCTCATCGCTCCCTTAAGGTCGCTCTTCGCGTGTTATTCAGCGAAGAGCGCGTGTAAACGAGCGATGAGCAGATGCGTCAGGTTCCGTAAGTACGAAGTGGTCCCATGACATCTTCTGCTGCGGCTGTCAGAATCTCAGCGATGGTGTCCAACTCTGGTTGTGTCAAGCGTGCGGGCAAGCGCATATCGCAGGCGCGTCCTAACATGGCGCGGGTTTTAGGTAATTCAGGAATATCGTTCAAAAATTGCCAGTTCCAAAAGGCGCGGGCATTATCTTTTGAAGCACCAAACACTTGCACCTTGATCCCACGTGCTTGTGCGGCCGCCTGATAGGCCTCAACCTGTGCATCGTTCAAACCTTCCAGATTGAACTGAATGCTGTCGGGGGCACGCTCTTCTGGCGTCAGCTTTTCTGGAACAGAAAGCCAAGGAGAGAGCTGTAGTTTTGCGGCCACATAGTCATGTCCTGCACGGCCATCACGCACACGACGGGCAACCTCTGGCAATTGGGCGCGGATAATCGCCGCCGACAGGTTGGACAGGCGTAGATTGTACAACGGCAGTTGGTTTTGCCAACGCGCAAAGGCATCGTGCAAAACGGGATGTTTTTGCCAATTATGTTCATATGCGCCTGACATGATGATGCAGCGCGCCACTAGGTCGGCATCGTCTGTTACCAAAATGCCGCCTTCGCCGGCATTCACCAATTTATATGACTGAAACGAAAAGCAGCCGATTTTGCCAAGCGTGCCAATATTACGGTCATGCCATGTGGTGCCAAGACTATGGGCCGCATCTTCGATCACTGGGATGTTTTTGGCATCACACAGGGCCATGATTGCATCCATATCTGATGTATGCCCACGCATGTGGCTGATAATGACCGCCTGAACATCGTCCAGCTTGGCAGCGAAATCATCTATGTCGATGCGATAATTGTCGCCGACTTCACACAGAACGGGGATACAATCGGCATGAACCACCGATGATGGTACGGCTGCGAATGTGAATCCAGGAATCATGACACGTGCATCACGCGGTAGAGCCAGAGCTTTGAGAGACAAGAAAAGAGCCGCAGAACATGAGCTTACGGCGAGGGCATATTTGCTTCCCAGCAGGGCGGCGAATTCGCTTTCCAGTAGGGCCACAGGTGCATTTTCCGGCGCTGTGTATCGGAACAGATCACCAGATTGCAGCATTCTGTCAATCTCGTCACGGGCAGATTGTGGGATGGGTTCCGCGTCATAGACGTTGGGAGTCAGCGTCATGTATTTCACTTTCCTTAAGTCTTACTTTGAGAAAAGTAAAACAAAGGCGGACAAAAAGCGAGACCAATTTGGTCCAATGGGCGTTTTTCCGCAGGTCTATTTTGGATGTTGCAAATAGGTTTCAAATCGCTGACCCCAAGGATCAGAGAGCATAGAAATTCGAAAGAAATACGATCAGAGACCTATGCGGTCCCGCAGGCTGAACCAGGTCATGGCAAGGATCAACAGGGGTGTTCGCATCGCGCCGCCCCCAGGAAAGGACGGGGCAGGGATAGAGGCCATGACATCAAATCCCTTGCTGTCGCCATGAATGGCTTGCGCGATAAGCTGCCCTGCATGGGTGGCTGTGCCCACACCATGACCAGAATAACCAGAGGCGTTCCAAATATTTGATGCCGTTCGCGCAAGGTAAGGCATGCGTTTCATAGTGATGCCCAAAGTGCCCCCCCATGCATAGTCAATTTCGACGTCTTTGAGGTGGGGATAGATCATGCTCATGGGTTTGCGCACCTTGGCGGCAATATCGGTGGGAAAACGATAGCCATAGCTTTCGCCGCCCCCAAACAGCAATCGATTGTCATGGCTTAGACGGAAATAGTTCACCACGAAACGGCTGTCGGCGATGGCTACGTCGCGGGTCAGAACCATGTCACACTCTGCATCTGTCAAAGGGCGGGTTGCAGCCACAAAATTGTTGATCGGCATCACGCGCGCTGCGACTTTGCGGTTCAGGTTACCCAGATACCCATTTGCCGCCAGCACAACTTGATCACATTCTATGCGTCCGTGATCTGTTTGAACGATCGGTTTTGCGCCTTCCTTAATGTGGTGCACCGCACTGTTTTCATAAATACGCACGCCTGCGGCCAGTGCCGCACGTGCCAGTCCTAGAACAAATTGCAAAGGGTGCAAATGCGCCGCGCCCATATCCAGTGTACCGCCACAGTAATCAGGCGAAGGGCACAGTTTGTGCATTTCGTCTTTTGTCAGGGCACTGATTTGATCATAGCCATAGGTGCTTTGCAGGGTTTCGGCATAGTCGTGCAAGTGATGTACATCGCTTTTGCTTGAAGCAGCCCATGCGATGCCGGGTTTCAAGTGGCATTCAATATTATGTTTTTTGATCAAGGATTTGACCAAATCCTTAGCTTCTTCACCCATAGACCACAAAGTTTTTGCCTTATCCAATCCGACGTATTTTTCCAGGCCGTCTTGCTCCATCCGTTGACCAGATCCCAACTGCCCGCCATTGCGACCAGAGGCACCAAAGCCCACGCGATGGGCCTCGACCACGACGACATCGTACCCAAGCTCTGCAAGATGCAGCGCAGCGGACAGGCCCGTAAACCCGGCACCTACAACGCAAATATCTGCATGTGTGCTGCCCCTAAGTTCGGACTGTGGCGGCAGAAAATCTGCTGTCGCAGCATACCAACTTTGGGGGTACTGGCCTTGTTTGTCGTTGGAATAGAGCAGATTCATTGCGTCACACGTTCAAAAGCAAGTGTTCACGTTCCCATGGAGAAATGACCTGAAGAAATTCTTCGTACTCGGTACGTTTCACGATGGAATAGACACGGGCGAATTCTGGTCCCAACACCTCATGCAAGGCACTCGCCTCGTCAAACATATCCAACGCTTGCCCCATAACACGGGGAATGTCGGTCTTGCCTTCGTAGGCATCCCCGCGGAATTGTTCGCTTGGGCGTTGTTTTTCTTTCAACCCCAAGTATCCGCAGGCCAAGGATACGGCAATTCCCAGATACGGATTACAATCCATCCCGGCAAGGCGGTTTTCAACACGACGTGCAGAGGTGCTTGAAATCGGAATGCGCAGGCCAGTGGTTCGGTTGTCACGCGCCCATTCCAGATTGATTGGGGCCGCGTGATCTTTCACATAGCGACGATAAGAGTTCACATAGGGTGCCAGCACGGCAATCGCTGACGGCAAATGATTTTGTAACCCTGCGATATAGTAATAGAATGCATCGGTTTCGCCACCTTGTGGTCCGGAAAACAAGTTTTCTCCGGTCGCTATATCAATGATTGAATGGTGAATGTGCATGGCGCTACCGGGCTCATCTTCGATTGGTTTGGCCATGAATGTGGCAAAACAATCGTGACGCAGCGCGGCCTCACGGATCAAGCGTTTGAAGTAGAACACCTCATCTGCAAGTTTGACAGGATCACCATGCAGCAAGTTGATTTCAAGCTGTCCGGCACCGCCTTCTTGGGTGATACCGTCAATTTCAAAGCCTTGCGCCTCGGCAAAATCATAGATGTCATCAATCACAGGACCAAATTCATCCACCGCCGTCATGGAATAGGCCTGACGCGCGGCCGCAGGTCGGCCAGACCGCCCCATCATCGGCTTGATTTCCTGGGCTGGGTCAATATTACGCGCCACAAGGAAAAATTCCATTTCAGGCGCGACAATCGGCTCCCAGCCTTCGTCGCGATAGAGCTGCACGACGCGTTTTAGAACATTTCGCGGGGCAAAAGGAATGGGATCACCATTACGATTATAGGCGTCATGAATGACCTGAAGTGTCCAGTCACCTGTCCACGGGGCGGCAGTCGTTGTGGACATATCTGGGCGTAGGATCATGTCTTTTTCAATAAACCCATCATCGCCAGCGGCTTCTCCCCAATCGCCTGTGATCGTTTGATAAAATATTGAATCTGGAAGAAAAAACTGATCCTGACGATAGAATTTGGACGCAGGCACGGCCTTACCACGGGCAATGCCCGGGAGATCCGAAATCACGCATTCAACTTCGTCAAGCCGCCGCCCTTCAAGATAGGCTTGTGCCGCTTGCGGGAGTGTTTTGTTCCAGTCGTCCATCATACCCTCTCAGCGCGGAAAAAATCCGCTATCTGTTCTGCAATTGTGTCGCTCGCGAGGGGCAATTCCAGCTTGGAAATTGCCGCATCGAGTTGTTCCTGAGGCACCACGCCTTTGCCGCGTGTATTGGCAAGCCCTTCGACAAAGTCAGGGCCAAATTCTGGGTGGGGCTGATAAGACAGGGCACGATCGCCATAAATCAGGGCTGCATTGGCGCAAAAATCATTGCTCGCCAAAACTGTCGCCCCTGGTGGCAATTCAATCACTTGATCCTGATGCCAGGCATTCAGTGGAATTTCAGTGCCGCCAAAATCATACACTTGTCGCCCAACGGCCCATCCGTTTTTGAACTTTTCAACTTTACCACCCAGCGCCTGTGCGATGATCTGGTGACCAAAGCAGATGCCAACCAACGGTTTGCTTTCGCTGACAGCCGCGCGAATGAAATCTTCGAGCGGGGGAATCCATTCATGATCCTCATAGGCGCCAAATTTTGATCCAGTGATCAACCATCCATCGGCGGCATGAATAGAGATTGGAAAGTCCATTTCCAACACGCGCCATGTTTCAAATTCAAAGCCCTGTTCGTGCAGCAAAACTTTGAACATATCATCATAATCACCAAGCGCTCCCTTAAGTTCGTCAGGGGAAAGGCCGGTTTGCAGGATGCCGATTTTCATAAGTCACCGATTTGATCAAATTTATAAAGACGAAAGTCCAACATCATGTTGGTCTCAGACACGTTCCAACCAAGTCTTCCAACGCTGATCTTCAGGAATGTCCTGAAGGTCACGTAATTCTTGCCGCTTGGTCATGGTATAGTATTGGATAAGCTCTGCTGGCAAGCAACGTGCAATCATCGGGTCGGTCTCGAAAATATCGATTGCGCTTGACCAATCCGGGGCCAGTTTGGGCAAGTCCTGTTCATATGCACTGCCACTGATGGGGGCAGGGGGCGTCATGCGGGCGCTGATGCCTTCGATAGCAGCACCCAAAACAGCGGCAAACATGAGATATGGATTGATGTCGCCACCGGCCACACGGTGTTCAATTCGGCGCGCCGCTGGCGGCCCTCCGGGAATGCGGATAGAGGCTGTGCGATTTTCATAAGCCCAGCATACATTGACGGGGGCATGTGCCCCGCTGACCATCCGGTCATAGCTGTTGCCATGGGGGGCAAAGATCAATGTGCTGCCTTGCATCGCGGCCAAACATCCGGCCACTGCATGCTGCAAAACCTCGGTGCCTTCATTGCCACCATTGTCAAAAATATTGTGCCCATCGCCATCCACTATGGAAAAATGTACGTGCATGCCATTGCCTGCATCATCCAGATACGGCTTGGCCATAAAGGTCGCGGCCATGTTATGTTTGCGTGCAAGGCCTCGCACCAAAGTCTTGAACAAAACTGCATCATCTGCGGCATGCAGTGCATTTTGGTGGTTCAGAGTGATCTCAAACTGTCCAATTCCCGCCTCTGACGTGGCGGTTTGTGCGGGAACGCCCATGGCGTCGCACATAGTGTATAGCTCGGTAAAGAAGCCATCAAAGGCGTCCAATTCATCCAATCCAACCACTGAAGATGTATCAAGCGGACGTCCATTTTGTGGGTGAACTGGCGGACAAATGGAGTCACCGCTGTCATCCACCAATGTGAATTCCATTTCTGTCGCGGCAATTACGGTCCAACCACGGGCCGAAAACCTGTCCAGAACATGCATTAAGGCCAAGCGCGGGTCACCCAGAAAGGGGGTTCCGTCTTCGTTATGCAGGCACATTGGCACAAGGGCCGAGGGGGTCTCTAGCCATGGCATTGGAATTGGTCCCCGATCAGTGGGGTGCAATGTGCCGTCCGCATCTCCGCTTTCAAAAACCAAGGGAGAGTTTGCAATATCTTTGCCCCAGATATCAACATTCAGCGCAGACAAGGGCATGCGCAATGCCCCGCTATCCAGCTTTGTTGCATATGATCCCGGCACACGTTTGCCCCGCCATTGACCATTCAGATCAAGTGCAGCCACACGAAACGTGCGAAATGATGACAAATCCATAGTCTTGCTCCAAGTGTTCTGATGCCTTCATACAAGAGGTGTTGGGGCTTTGTCACCATAATTTGATCAAAAAATTTACATTGATGAAATTCACAAGATTTACCTCTACTTTGGCGAGGGAAATTTTGATGGGGGCGTCGGGTAAATAATCTCAAGGACGAAGGAAGTCGCAATTGAGCAACTTTTGAGTCTTCGTATTTATGTTTGAGACGGTTGATATGGTGAATTCTTGGAAAGGAAGCTGCGAAACGATTGCGATATGTAAGCGCAAAAAATGCCGGAGCATTGGACAAAGATATGAAGAGCTGTAGCAAGGGTAATCAAGACACAACTATGGCACAGTAAAATATCTTGAATCTTGTTGTTTCGCTCGACGCTCCAAAGTCACTTGTTGGACTATCGAATGATATTCATCCGCAGGCGCAGGCGGGGTTTGGCGTCACTAGGCAAATGGCGATTTAGACGCGTGTTCGCCCAGCCAAACAGACCAATAACGACCAGCGTCAGCAGGATGAAATATCCGGCGAGAATGGGATAAGGCACAAAGGGGTTGAATGTCTTATCCGCGAAATAGCTGGCATAATAGAGCGCGTCACCCTTTTGGCGGAACGCCGGGAAGCTTGAGAAAAACACAAGTGTGGTGGCGTGAAAAAGAAAGATCGCTTCGTTGGTATAGGCGGGCCAGGCCAGCCGCATCATGGTTGGAAAGGTGATGCGGCGAAAACGGTTCCAGCCAGTCATGCCATAGGCATCTGCCGCTTCAATCTCGCCCTTGGGAATAGACAAAAGCGCGCCATAAAAAATTTCCCCGGTATAAGCAGCAGTATTACAGAACAATACAACCAACGCGCCCAGCCATGCCGACGTGAACGGATCAAAAAACGCCGAGACCGATTTCAGGCTGAGAAAGGCGAAATAGGCAAAGAAGAACTGAATGAACAGCGGGCTGCCGCGAAAGATAAAGATGAACCATTCGGCGGGTTTGCGTGCCCATGGGCTGCGACTTGATTTTCCGACAGCCAGTGCGGTCGCTAGAAAAAAGCCTGCGATCAGGGCGATCACCCCAAAATAGATGTTCCAGATCATGCCGGACCCGATCAGGGTGAATTGCTCGCACAGGGTGAAATCTGACCGTGGCAGCAGGCGCTCGCCATATCCCAAAGAGCGCAGACCATAATCTTGGATCGTCTGAAGGCAACTCATGCTGCGGCCTTTCTTTGGGCTTCACCACCGGTGGTGGCTTGGCCTTTGGTCAGGCGTGTCATGATGCGGTTCAGTGCGATTTCCGAAACTTTGGTAAAGCCAAGGTAAAACACCAAAAGCGCCATGAAATACCACATGCGCCAATCACCATGCGGATAATCAGTGAACTTGGACGTCTTCGTTCCACCAAGCTCACGCGCCCAATAAACGATGTCTTCAACCCCCAGGAGGAACAATAAGGGCGTGGCCTTGATCAGAACCATCCACAGGTTGGACAGGCCGGGCACAGCATAGACCCACATTTGTGGTACAAGAATGCGCCAGAACGCTTGTCGGCGGTTCATGCCGTAGGCTTCGGCGGTTTCCATCTGTCCACGCGGCACAGCCCGCATCGCACCAAAGATCACATTGGCCGCAAAGGCCCCAAAGACGATGGCAAAGGTCAGGACCGCCAGAAAGAACCCATAGGTTTCATGCATCCATTGCGGCGATGTCCCAAGGGGCAATTTGGCTGCCTGACAAACGATGAAATCATTGCCCTGACGAATGGGTTCCTCCCAATCCGGACATTTCCATTTGTGACGCAGATATTCAAAGGCTTGATCCAGCGCGATCACAAAGAACAGGAAAAACGCAATGTCTGGCACGCCGCGCACGATAGACACATAAGTTTTGCCAAACCAGCGTAGAGGCAAAACTCGTGAACGTGCGGCCATGGCACCCATGAAGCCGAACCCAAGTGCCGTGGGTGCCGTAATCGCCAGCAACAGAAGGACCGTGCCAAAAGAGACGTAAAATCCCATATGCTTGCCCGTGGTGAGGTAGCACGACAGCCACTGAAAACCTTCAAGCAGCGTGGGATCAGAGCAATATCCGAAAATGACGGGCCTCGTGATGTTGGCGGTTGAGGAAAGTCAGAGGGGCAGGGTGCCCCTCTGATTATTCAGCTTTAGAACGTCTCTCCGACGCCCCATTTTTCGATCAAGGCATTCAAAGAACCATCAGCCTTCATCTCGTCAATTGCTGCCGAGAATTTGGCGCGCAGCTCTCCATCGCTTTCGCGGAACCCCATGCCGATGCCACCGCCCAGCAGAACATCATCACCTACAAGGCTGATATCTGCATCTTCGTCAGCAATTGGACTTAGGTAAGCTTTGTCGGCCAAAACCGCATCCGCTTCACCGTTACGTACCGCAGAAATGGTTTCTTCTGGGGTTGCAAATTCCAGCAAGGTCGCGCCAGAGGAGGCCACGTGGCTTGCCTGAATGGTCGAAGCCTGCGCTGCAATCACACCGCCAGCCAGATCAGCATCCGCTGACAGGGCCAAATATGCAGAAGGATCAGGTTGCGTATAGTTGGTAGTGAAGTCGATGACTTCTTCGCGTTCGTCCGTGATCGACATGCCCGCGATGATCGCATCATAGTTGCCGGACACGAGGTTTGGAATGATGCTGTCCCATTCGTTGGTGACCCACTCACAGGTCAAATTCGCGCGCATGCACAGTTCATCTCCCAGCTCACGCTCAAAGCCGTCAACTTCGCCAGCATCGTTCAGAAAGTTGTATGGAGGGTAGGCACCTTCGGTGCCAAGACGCACGGTGTCGGCCAAAGAGGCCCCGGCTGTGAGTGCCAGGATGGCGGTGCTGAGGATCAATTTTTTCATGGTTTCGCTCCCATTGATTTTCGTTTTTTGATTAGGCGTGCACTGTCGAGGACAGGAATTGTTGCAGCCGTTCTGATTTGGGGGCACCGAACAACGCGTCTGGTGCGCCTTCTTCCTCGATCAACCCTTGGTGCAAAAACACCACATGGCTCGAGATATCGGAGGCCATTTTCATATCATGTGTCACGATCAACATGGTCCGCCCTTCGGCGGCCAGATCTTTGATCACACGAATGACCTCTTGTTCTAATTCGGGGTCAAGGGCCGAGGTTGGCTCATCAAACAAAAGCGCCTCAGGCTCCATCGCAAGACCGCGTGCAATCGCGGCGCGCTGTTGTTGCCCCCCCGAAAGCTGTGCCGGATACACATCGCATTTGTCACCGATGCCGACCTTGTCCAGATAATAGCGTGCTTTTTCTTCAACCTCTGTCTTGTCACGGCCAAGCACGGTGACCGGGGCCTCCATCACATTTTGCAGAATGGTCATATGGGCCCAAAGGTTGAACTGCTGAAACACCATGGAAAGGTTGGTGCGGATGCGTAAAACCTGTTTGGGATCAGCTGGATGTCGGGCTAGGCCGCTGCCTTTCCATTTGACAGGCTCGCCCTTGAACAGGATATCGCCTTGCTGGCTGTCTTCTAGCAGATTGACACACCGCAGGATCGTAGACTTACCCGAACCAGACGATCCGATCAGGGAAACAACGTCGCCTTTGTGCGCAGTGATATCAACGCCTTTGATGACTTCAAGCTCACCATAGGCCTTGTGTAGGTTGCGGATTTCCACAACAGGTGTCGAGTTTGACAAACGCCACCTTCCCCCGTTTTCATTTTGTATCTTTTTATTGTTGGGAATAATTGGAACGATATCTTGACGAAATGCAACGCTCAATGCGCATGACGCAGGGGCATTTTCGCCAAAACGGAAGATAAAACCGCCATTTTGCGCGGTTGGGTTGAGGCAAAACTGTCGAACTGGTTGCAGACAGTCAATATTCCGAAGGAGACTTCGGGGTTGGAATGGCAAGATAATCCTGCGCTTTGATGTACACGAGACTCTTCAAATGCAACGCATCCCGGTCCTTATCAGTGAGCCCATCAATGGCATTTGTAACTGCTGCAAAAAGGCGCGCGGCGTTTTGATGCTGAGATGTGACAAACGGCAGGGTTGGTGTTGGTTTTGTGCGAGCAATGAGCGTGAGATCTGAGGCAAAGCTGTCATGCTTTTGGATCAACTCCCACGTAAGTGCATCCAAACCAGCAATATCAACACGCCCCTCGGCCACGGCTTGGGCCGATGCAAGATGCCCACCGGTTTCCAGCAAAGTGCCCATTTTTATTTCGGCAGCATTGAAATGGCAGATGGGTGCGGCCCAGCCGGATTGTGAAAGGGCCTCGTTATAGGCAAACTTTGCCCCTTCAAAGGAATGCAGATGTGCGCCTGCTTTGTCTTTGTGGGCAACAAGGACGGAATAATAGTATCCCGGCGGACAGCCAGGCAGGCCATAATCTGGCGTGCCGATCAGTTGCACAAGACCATGCAGACGGGTGCGATAGGGCATGCCGCATGTCTGGGAGAACAAAAGATCCGGGTTGTGCCAGATGTTCCAGAAATCTTCATCACGGGTAAGCGTGGCCGGACCTTCGTCAAGCTGCATGCGGATCAGTGACCAAAACCGATCATTCGCGGCAGCGGTTTCAGGACGATCATACATGCCAAGTTGTGCAATCATTGTGCACGTTCCACACGCTGACGCGCCAATGCGCTGTCGCGATCATTGATACCTAATAGATTGGAAGTCAGACGCATAAGACTGTCTTCTTCAGCTTCGCGATGGCCATCAGCCAGAACCACCTGCCAAAGAGATTCGATGACGCCAAGGCGATCTTCATGCGCCACTGCATCTTTGATAGCACGGGTAAAGCGTACGGTGTCTGGTGCCTCTGTTTCCAGTTGTTCCGCTTGCTGACGCAACGCTGTGGCATCAGGTAGGGACAGAGTATAGCGGGCAGACGTAATGCGGTCGATACGCGCGATTTCCTCGCTTGCGTAATCTCCATCAGCCCGCGCGATCCGCACAAGAAGGGCTGTGAGAGCCAGCCGCGCATCGCCATCCTCCAAAGGGGAGGGTGTTGGCGCGGTCAGACGTTTGAGAAAATCAGCGAACATTGCGTGTCTTTCTGAGATCGCTCATCGCTTCCTTAAGGGCGCTCTTCGCTAAGCGAAGAAGGACCGCGAGGGACTGATGAGCGTGAGGGTTAGCAAACGGGATTGTCATCGGGAAGAATGCCCAGCACCTTCACGATTTCATTTAGCGTAGCGTCTTCTTCGGGTGTGTCTAAACCATCCGCCAACACCACGCGCCAGAGCGCCTGCACCATTTCCAAACGATGCGGATAATCCACGTGTTCACGAATCAATAATGCAAAATCAGGTGTGCCGGGGGCTTGTGCCTCTAGTTTCTCGCAGGTGGCGCGCATCTTGGCGGCCTCAATCGGCTTAAGCGCATATGTCTGCGCCAGAATACGATCGATTTCGCCAATTTCCTTTACGTGATATTCACGATCTGATTTCGCCACCCGCACCAGCAATGCTCCCAACGCCAGCCGTTCATCGGGTTCTGGTAGAGGGGCGGCTTCGGTGGGTTTCCCTTTTAGACGGTTCAGCAATCCTTCCCACATCAGTCGTCGTATCCTTCGATAATGATGATATCCGCATCACTCACCGGTGTGCGAAACGATTTCGCATATTGATACGCTTTCGAATGATAGCAGTCCAATGCCGCCTGATACGAGGGGAATTCAATCACAACATTGCGCGAACGTGATGTGCCTTCCAGTGGGGAAAACTGGCCGCCGCGTACAATAAATTTTGCACCATACGCAGAAAACGCTTTGGAGTTGTGCGTTAAATAACCCTGATATTCTTCGAAATCATGAACGTCGACACGTCCAATCCAATACCCTTTTGGCATAAACTGCTCCTCGCTTTACGTGCTGTCAGTTCAGCCAGAGCGCGCGCGCTTTGTCCATAATTTTCTGCGCCTTGGCACAGCAACGTTCGTGGCAATGTTGCGCATACGTCGGGCAGAAGACAAGGTGATCGCGAGTAAAATAATTGTGCCTGCAACAGCTTGTTGCGCACTTAATGGCTCGCCAAAGGCGAGCCAACCGACCACAAACATGGTGGGCAATTCGATGCTGCCAGCAACGGCCGAAGCATTCGCACCAATTTTTGGAGCAAATCGCATATACAGCGCATTGGGGATCAAGGCGGTGACAGACCCCAGCAAACACAGAGCAATGACGGCCTCTAGGGATTGTGGAAGAACCTGCGTCGTTGGCAGGGTGAACAGTATGGGGGTTAAAACGATCATGGACCCCAAGGGCACGGTGGTCATGCGCGCCGTGGCTGGCAGGGATACAAGTTTATAGGTGATCACATTGATGACAAACCCAAAGCTTAAAGGTGCTGTCAGCGCCAGCGCGATGGTGCGCATATCGGTGCCATCCGCGCTTAACTCTCCAGCACCTAATATGGCGGCTCCAAGGATCAACACAGCCGCAACGCTTGCCCGCAAAGTCAAGGCCTCTCCAAATATCACCCGACTGAACAGCAGGGTGAAAATCGGGTAGGTCATGTAAAGAATGCCTGCGGTTGACACAGGCATACTGTCCAAAGACGAGACATATCCGATCCAACCAAGCCCCGTACCCATGCCCGCGGCAATTCCCCAAAGAGTGGCTTTGCGATGGGTCGCGTCCAGTTTAATATGACGAAACAGGATCACAGGGGTAAAGGCGTATCGGTAAAACGCAATCGCTGCTGCGGCAAGACCCATCTCTGACAAGATGCGCGCAAAATAAGGCACCAATCCAAAGGCCAGCGAAGAGCTTGCCACGATCAATAATGCAACGAAATGGGACTGAAACAAACCGGTTTCGTGATCTGGTGAATGCGCGTTGTCCATGAAAAAACCCTGCGCCTTTTGTCGCAGGGTTTCTAAAGCGTTCGCGACAAAATTCAGGTCGCGAAATCAGGGTCTGTTTGCGTCATACGAGTCGCGAATTGTCCTTGGCGGCGCGCACGAAATCTTTGAACAGCGGATGCGGATCAAACGGTTTGGATTTCAATTCCGGGTGGAATTGGACGCCAATGAACCATGGATGGTCTTCCCACTCCACGATTTCAGGCAGACGGCCATCTGGGGACATGCCAGAGAATTTAAGCCCTGCTTTCTCCAGTGCTTCACGATACCGGATGTCCACCTCATAGCGATGACGGTGACGTTCTTCGATATGGCTTGATCCATACACTTCGGCCACCTTAGAGCCTTCGCTCAGCGTCGCGTTATATGCGCCCAAACGCATGGTACCGCCCTTGGCGTCATCTTGCTTGCGTGTGACCTTGGCGTTGCCCTGCACCCATTCCTTGAGGTGGTAAACAACTGGGGTAAAGCGTTTCTTGCCTGCCTCGTGGTCAAATTCCTCGGACCCGGCATCTGGCAGTTCTGCCATATTGCGCGCGCCTTCGATTACGGCCATCTGCATGCCCAGACAAATGCCCAGATAAGGCACCTTACGTTCCCGGGCAAATTGGGCGGCCTTGATCTTGCCTTCGGTGCCACGTTCGCCAAAGCCACCGGGCACAAGAATGGCGTGATACCCTTCCAAATAGGGGGCTGCGTCTTCGTTATCAAAGACTTCGGCATCCACCCAGTTTACATTGACCTTAACGCGGTTGTGCATCCCGCCATGGGTCAGCGCCTCTTTGATCGACTTATAGGCATCTTCAAGCTGGGTGTATTTGCCAACGATGGCCACGTTCACTTCGCCATCTGTGTTTTTGATACGGTCTGCCACATCGTTCCAGCGTGAAAGATTGGGTTTGGGGGCAGGGGCTATACCAAAAGCATCCAGAACTGCCTGATCCAATCCTTCGTGATGATAGGCTAGTGGTGCTTCATAGATGGATTTAAGATCATAGGCCGCCACAACAGACTCTTTGCGCACGTTACAGAACAGAGCGATTTTCTCGCGCTCTTTTTCTGGAATAGGCTGTTCAGAGCGGCACACCAACACATCTGGCGCAATCCCGATGGATTGCAATTCTTTCACGCTGTGCTGAGTTGGTTTTGTTTTCAATTCACCCGATGCAGCCAGGTAAGGCAGCAATGTCAGGTGCATGAAAATGCACTGACCGCGTGGTTTGTCATGAGTGAACTGCCGGATTGCCTCAAAGAAAGGCAGGCCTTCGATGTCGCCCACAGTGCCGCCGATTTCACACAGCATGAAATCAACCTCATCATCGCCAATGTCGATGAATTCTTTGATTTCGTTTGTGACATGAGGAACCACCTGAATGGTTTTACCCAGATAATCGCCGCGACGTTCTTTTTCCAACACATTTGAATAAATCCGGCCCGAGCTGACAGAATCTGTCATGCGTGCAGGCACGCCTGTGAACCGCTCATAGTGGCCAAGATCCAAATCAGTTTCTGCGCCGTCATCTGTAACAAACACTTCGCCATGTTCAAACGGTGACATGGTGCCAGGATCGACATTCAGATATGGGTCCAGCTTGCGCAAACGCACAGTATAGCCACGCGCCTGCAACAATGCGCCCAAGGCCGCCGATGCAAGGCCCTTGCCCAATGAGGACACAACCCCACCAGTGATAAAGATATAGCGTGCCATGGATGCGGAATCTCCCGTGATTCTCTATATTATTCTTGAGCCCACGTTATCCGAAAATAACGCAGCATCACGGGACTTAAGTCATAAAGGATTCGGCCGCATTTGGCAACCAGACCGCAAGATGCTGTTGCGAGTCCGTTCAAAATCTCAAGTTGTGGTGTATTTTTGCCGGTTGAATCGGCAATTTTAGTCGGCTGTTGGAACCAGTGGCGCGTCGTCATCTTCTGCCGGAGGCAAAAGATCAGACGCCGCAGGAACGCTCTCTTCGACAATCACTGCCGGGGCCAGACCGCCCAAGCGATCCACAACAGAGCTGCCAGCAGAGTTTTTCGCCGCGATGATGGTCATCGCAACTGAGGCCGCCATAAAGGTCGCACCCAAAATCCATGTCAGCTTGGTCAAAGCGGTCGCTGCCGAACGTCCAGCAACATTCCCGCCGCCGCCGCCCATTCCCAATCCACCACCTTCAGAACGTTGAATCAACACCACGCCAATTAGCGCCAGTGCCAGAAGAAGCAGAATGATAAGAAGGACGTTTTCCATAAGGACCTGTCATAGCGTTCAGTTTGTACAGCGCGCTATGTAGGCAAGTTTACCCGCAGGGGCAAGTCGCTTTCCGACGAAACGACACGGAACTGGCCGGATTGTTCTGCATGGTGGGAAATTTTTGGCGATCTTTGTTTTCACAGGCACTGGAACCCAACGTCACACACTCTTGTCTAGACAGGTCTGGCGATGATCTGGCAGGCTTTGCCTTATGCCACATGATCATGATCATCCTCACAGTGTATTGCCGCCTGAACCTGCTTTGCGCATCAAGGCACTAGAGACGATTTTAACGCAAAAGGGTCTGATCGATCCGGCGGCGTTGGATGAAATCATCGACACCTATCAAAACCGTATTGGCCCACAAAATGGGGCCAAGGTTGTTGCCAAGATGTGGGTGGATGCTGATTTTCGCGCCGATATGCTGAATGACCCGATGCCGCGCTTACGGGAGATGGGTCTTTATGGCCGTCAGGGTGAACACATGGTGATCGTCGAAAATACTTCTGAAGTACACAATGTCGTCGTTTGTACGCTGTGCAGTTGCTATCCTTGGCCTCTGCTGGGGTTACCGCCGGGTTGGTATAAATCCGATGCTTACCGCGCCCGTGTCGTTCGTGAACCACGTGCAGTGCTTGCTGAGTTTGGTTTAAGCTTGGCCGAAGATCAAAAATTGCGTGTTTGGGATTCCACTGCGGAAATTCGCTATCTGGTGGCGCCGGAGCGCCCTAAAGGCTCTGAAAATATGTCTGAGGATGAATTGATTGCACTGGTGACACGTGATTCCATGATTGGCACCGCGATTTTACCCGAGGTCAGCGCATGACACGGGTGCATGACATGGGGGGACGTTTTGGCGATGGCCCGGTTGATCCGCAGGACAATGCCACATTTGCGCAGGATTGGCATGCACGTGCACTGGCTGTGACCTTGGCCTGTGGCGCCTTGGGACAGTGGAATATCGACGTCTCCCGGCATTCCCGCGAACGTCTAAGTCCCAAAGATTACACGCGGTTTTCATATTATGAAAAATGGATGTCCGCGCTTGCTGATTTGTTGGTGGAGCATGATATCCTAAGTGTGGAAGAGTTGCGCGAAGGACAGGCCGAAGGACCGTCTGCCTTGGCTGACAAGATGCTGAAGGCAGCACAGGTTGCAAATGTATTGTCCGCAGGTGGCCCTTCAGAGCGAGAAAGCACGATCAAGCCGACGTTTCAGGTAGGCGAATACGTAAAGACCCGCAAACGTGCTGGTAATGAAAACGTTGAGGGTGGACATACACGCCTGCCGAACTACGCCACAGGTGCTGTGGGGCAGGTGGTGCTCTATCACGGCAGCCATGTCTTGCCTGACGCCAGCGCCCATGGGTTGGGTGAGGCGCCAGAGCCGCTTTATGCGGTGGCGTTTTCATCTCAATCCCTATGGGGAAAGACCGCAAACACGGCCGACGAGGTGATCCTTGATCTCTGGCAAAGTTATCTGGAGCCTGTCTGATGCGCCCGGAACCTGCATTTGAGACCCCTTGGCATGCGCAGGTGTTTGCACTGACGGTGCATCTGAACGAAACCGGAGTATTGAATTGGCCTGACTGGACCCAAGCTTTTGGTGCAACGCTGCACCGCCATGGTCTGAATAAATCCCTTAACGGAGGGGATGATTATTTTGTGGCTTGGCTGGAAACCTTGGAGGGGTTCTTACAGTCACAAAACCTTGCGACAGCCGACACCATAGAAACTCTGCGCGATGCTTGGAAGGCAGCCTATTTGTGCACGCCCCACGGCAAACCGGTACACCTGAACGAAGAGCGACCTTAAGGGAGCAATGAGTGGCTGTTATTCATCTACGTCGTCAATATCTGCCTGACCCGACAGCGCCCGCCGCACGAGACTCCAGCTCAGACCAATGCCCAAAACACAAGACAGCGCGAAAATACCCAGCCACGTGTTCAGTTGACGGTTGTTAAGCGACAAAATGCTCCAGTCGTACAAAACCCACAAAAGTGCGCTGACAACCGCAAGAATCAAAAACATTCCAAATCCGCCAATGGATCGCAATGTCGCGCGCAAATAGATAATATATCCGATCAACAGGATCAGTCCCATCAATACAGTGACAGGCAGCTCATCGACATAATTTGCCATGGACCAGCGGACATAGTTCCACTCGGTCGGATTAAATGTCAGTGCCAACAATAGAAAGGCAAAGATCCAACGCAGGAAAAAGCCCATTCCGTCCCCCAAATATGCTTTTCTTTCCTGAATGGCGCAAAAAGCAGGTTCATGTCCAGTGCAGCGATGCGTTTTCAGTGCAGATTGTGACTTCGTCGCCAAACTCGAATTTGCGAATTTCCAAGAAACCACCGCCTGCGGCGAATTTGCGGTTTCCTGCGCCGTCTCTTGTCGTTATACGGACGCGGGTTTGTGACTGCATAACTGAAGGACCGGATATGGCCAATGTCGTCGTCGTAGGCGCCCAGTGGGGCGATGAAGGAAAAGGCAAGATTGTGGATTGGCTCAGCGAACGCGCTGATGTCGTCGCGCGCTTTCAAGGTGGGCATAACGCCGGCCACACGCTTGTCATCGACGGCAAGGTCTACAAATTGCATGCGCTACCATCTGGTGTGGTGCGCGGTGGCAAGCTGTCGGTCATCGGTAACGGCGTGGTGTTGGATCCTTGGCATCTGATGAATGAAATCGAAACAGTAAGCGCACAAGGCGTCGAGATTTCACCAGAAACCCTGATAATTGCGGAAAACACTCCGTTGATCCTGCCGATCCACGGTGAATTGGACCGCGCTCGCGAAGAGGCTGCAAGCAAAGGCACCAAAATCGGCACCACTGGCCGCGGGATTGGTCCTTGTTATGAGGACAAAGTTGGCCGTCGCGCCATCCGCGTGGCTGATCTGGCTGATGATGCCACACTTGAGGCCCGCGTTGATCGCGCCCTTCAGCACCATGATCCGCTGCGCAGAGGTTTGGGGATCGAGGCTGTTGACCGCGACGCGTTGATTGCACAACTCAAGGAAATTGCTCCTAAGATCCTGCCGTTTGCAGCGCCTGTCTGGAAGGTGCTGAACGAAAAACGCAAGGCCGGAAAACGTATCTTGTTTGAAGGTGCTCAAGGCGCATTGTTGGATATCGATTTTGGCACCTATCCGTTTGTGACTTCTTCAAATGTGATTGCAGGTCAGGCGGCGACGGGTGTGGGCATTGGTCCGAACTCTATTGATTTTGTGCTTGGCATCGTTAAGGCCTATACGACTCGTGTAGGCGAAGGCCCTTTCCCGACAGAGCTTGACGATGAAGACGGCAACCGTCTGGGCACACGTGGTCATGAATTTGGCACCACCACTGGACGTAAACGACGCTGTGGGTGGTTTGATGCGGCCTTGCTGCGCCAAACCTGTGCAACATCCGGTATCAATGGGATTTCCTTAACAAAATTGGATGTTCTGGACGGATTTGAAACCCTGAAAATCTGTGTTGCTTATGATCTGGATGGCAAACGTCTTGATTATTTGCCAACTGCCGCAGACGAGCAGGCACGTTGCAAGCCGATCTATGAAGAAGTTCCAGGCTGGAGCGAGTCAACCGAAGGCGCGCGGAGCTGGGCTGACTTGCCGGCAAATGCGATCAAATATGTGCGCCGCGTCGAAGAATTGATTGGGTGCCCGGTTGCGATGCTTTCAACGTCGCCAGAGCGTGACGATACAATTCTCGTCACTGATCCTTTCGCGGATTAAGGGGGATAAATGGCACTGTCTTACAAAGCCCGCCGTCGTCTGGCGCTTTTGATTCTTGTGGTGGGTTTGCCGATTTATATCATTCTGGCAATTGCGCTGATTGCCCTGCTGGATCGTCCGTCGTTTCTTGTGGAGTTGCTGATCTATGTCGGACTGGGAATTGTTTGGATTGTGCCGTTTAAATCGGTGTTCAAAGGGATTGGTCAGGCCGATCCCGATGCACCAAACGACGAACAATAGACAAAACGCGCCTTTCAGGCGCGTTTTTTGTGTGCAGCAGGTTTTAGGGTCATGGAGAACAAAAAACCGAAATCTGTGATTGTTCTTGGGGGATATGGTCTTATTGGATCCGCCTGTATTGCAGCGCTGAAACAGGCAGGATTTCAAGTGACTGGCCTTGGGAGATCACCCCGTGATGCCCAAAAATGTGACACTGATATAAACTGGATTATCAAAGACATTTCAAATACTTCTGTCGATGAATGGAAGCAGTGCTTTCAAGATTTTGACGTGATCATTAACGCCGCAGGAGCGCTTCAGGATGGCGCGCGGGATCATTTGGAGAGCATCCACGAAACGTCCATTGGTCGGATGTGTGAGGCTTTGGCCGACAGTCGGGCACGGTTTGTCCAGATATCGGCAGCTGGAGTTCGTGCTGGGGCCAGCACCGAATTTTTCCGATCTAAAGCGCGTGGTGATGAAATTGTGCAGAACAGCGGTCTGGACCACGTAATTTTGCGCCCGGCACTTGTTCTAAGCCCTGTCGCCTATGGTGGCACAGCTTTGTTGCGTGCAGCTGCGGCAATGCCCATTGGCCTGATGTCTTTCCCAAATGCCCCCATGGCAACAGTCAGCGTTCATGACGTTGTCAATGCCGTGGTCATGGCAGCGCAGGGTGAAATTGCATCCGGTGTGGTGGCTGATCTGGCAGAACCTCATCCAGGCACCCTTGCCGATGTGACACGGTCCTTACGAGCGTGGTTGGGATACACCCCATGGGCACGTGAAATCATCTTACCCTCATGGGTACTGCGCGTGGTAGGTCAGGGCGCAGATGTATTGGGGCGTCTTGGTTGGCGGTCTCCTTTGCGCAGCACTGCGTTAAGGGTGTTAGAAGATGGGATCAGCGCCAATCCAGAAACTTGGGTTATGGCGGGGGGATCTGAGTGTTCTACATTGCAAGATACGCTTAAATCCATGCCCGCAACGCCCCAAGAGCGCCTGTTTGCGTGCCTGTACCCATTGATGCCAGTTGCCGTGGCTTGTTTGTCGATGTTCTGGCTGTTGTCCGGTTTGATCGGGGCTTGGCAATATGGCCCAGCCAGTGCGATTTTGACAGACCGTGGCATGGCACCACTGGCCGCGATTTCGATGGTTTTGGGAGGGGCAATGTTGGATATCGCGCTGGGGGTTGCGATTTTATGGCGACCGTGGGCACGCCGCGCTTGTTTTGGCATGATTGGTGTAACAGTGGCCTATTGGGGCGGGAGTATCCTGTGGGCACCCGAATTGTGGGTTGATCCATTGGGACCAATGGTCAAAACCTTGCCCATTGCGATTTTTTCATTGGTCACAGCCACTTTGTTGGAGGAAAGATAATTTATCATCTGATGCTTTTCGCCCATGTGATTGGTGCTTGTGTGTTGCTGGGCACTGGGGCTGGGATCGCGTTTTTTATGGTGTTGGCGCAACGCGGGAATGACCCAAACAAGATCGTTCCGGTGGCACAAATCGTTGTTATTGCTGATTTTGTCTTTACTGCGACGGCAGCCATTGCGCAGCCTATCACAGGGCTTTGGCTGTCTTGGTATCAGGGCTGGTCGATCAGCGACGGTTGGGTTTTATGGGCCATATGCCTCTATGTTGTGGTGGGGGTGTTTTGGGTGCCTGTGGTGTGGATACAGGCGCAATTGCGTGATCTTGCAATCAAGGCGCAAAAGACAGGAATGCCTCTTTCGGTGCGGTATCATCGTTTATATGCGATCTGGTTTGCCTGCGGATTCCCCGCCTTTGCAGCGGTTTTGGCAATCGTATGGTTGATGCTGACAAAACCGGTTCTTTAGGGGGCTGACTTCAAACAAAAAAATCCCGCGAACAGCCGTCAATTTGACACGACGACTGTCCGCGGGACAAAATCAACCTCAGCTCGCGCGGCGATCCTGTGGTTTGAAATTGATCAGATCAGAGGCGGTAAAGCGACCACCTGCGATTTTCTCGATCTTGTTTTGGCGCAACAACTGGCCAAAGCTGCGCAACCCGTCTTCGCGGTTGAAATCATCGGGCGCAGTTTGGCGCGCCAGACGCATCAGCATGGGGCGCGAGAATTGATCGCGACCTTCGACATAGCTTAGGTATGCGGCTGCGGCCTCAAGGATGTCGGGCAGTTTATCCGCGCCAACCGAATCTGCATATTCTGCAAAATCAGCGGCATCAGATGGTTCTGCGGCGACCGGGATGGCAGCGGCGCTTGCTTGACGTGCAAGCTCCTCCCGGTCGGCCGCAGTGGACACACGGCGCGGGCGAACAGGTCCACGCTGTGCGTTGTCTGGTTGTGGGTGTGCCTCGGCAACTGGTTCTGCCTGTGTGTCTTTGGCGTCTGGCGCATCCACACGCTGCGAAGCCACAAGTTTCAGTGGGGCAGGGTGAGATTTTGCCTCTTTGGACACAGGTTGCGATGTCTTTTTGCCGCGCATCACGGTGGCAAGATCCTCGCGGTAAGGATTGGCGGCCTCTTCTTTTTCGCGTTCGGTTTGGCCCATACCTTTATCAGCACGGGTTGCGGCCACCGCGGCGCGCAAATGTGCAATAGCGTTGCGGCGACGGTTGCCTTCTGGTTCGTCCATATGATCGTTGGTTTCCTTAAGAATACGCGACAAATTGGCGCTTTCCTCGGGTGTGTTCTCGGTCAAATGGCGGGTGCGCTGAGAATCGTTTTCTGCTGGAAGATCAGCGTCTTCAGTTGTGTTATCATCAAAGATATTGCTGACGTCCTGATCTGTAGCCTCTTCTGTAACATCGCCTGAAAGCTCTGCTTCAACAGCGGCCAGTTCAGCCAGCAATTCTGCTTCTTGATCATCAGACAAAGAAGAAGGGACAGGCGCTTTTTGGGGTTCGGCGGCAATCTCTTCAACAGGTGCAGCTGCGTCTGTTTGCTCTGTATCCTCTTGGGTGTCGTCTGCATCCGCTTCCAAAAGGCCATCGGCAACGGCATTTTCGAAATCAGAGCGCTTCATGCGGATCACACGGGCACGCACCGGTGATACAGGAGTTGTTTCTTCTTGAGCCGCATCTTGGACGTCGGGCTGCGATACGTTCAATGTATCTGCATGTTCGTCCTCCAGAAAATCGTCCGCGTCTGGTTCTGCTTCTGCTTTGGATACAACCGCACGGATACGGCGAAGTTTTGCAGCGATACTGTCTTCTTCAACAGGGGCTTCTGATTCTGAAGTGGTCTCGGCAATCTCTTCGGCATCATCATAGTCTGCGAAATCATCCCAAGTGGTTTCTTCAGATTCTGACGCTTCTGGCTGCTCTTCGTGCAAAGCCTCTTGGATCGCTTGCACAGGTTCCGGCATGCTCTCTTGAAGGTCGTCATGTGCAACCTCTTGCATATCGTCTTCAAAAGGTGCGTCATCAGCAACAAGATCGACGATCGCGAATTCGGTGTCATCTTGGATAATGTCCTGTGACATTTCGGTTTCGATGTCCGCAATAACATCTTCTTCGCCTGTCACAATATCTGTGTCATCTTCATCTATTTGGACGGTCGTTACAGAAATCTCATCAGCAGCAACCGCAAGGGTTTCTGCCAAGGCCGCTGCGATAACGCGATCATCCAGATCATCCTCGGCAACAGTTTCTTGTGGGGCCGGGGCCTCTTCAACCACTGCTTCTTGAATGTCTTTTGCTGTATCCTCTTGCGGGGCTTCCTCCTGTTGGAGTTCGCTTTCCTCAACAACAGGTACATCCGCGGTTGCAGTCTCCTGAGCCTCGATAGGCTCAGAGGTTTCTTTTGGCGCGGCTACAGGGTCATTTGCATCCGTGGCACGCAGCACAATGGCACCTTGTTCGTGGTGCGCCATAACGCGGCGTTCAACCTCGTTCTGAGCAATACGCGCAAGCATTTCAGTATCAGGTACAGGAGGTTCCGCCCCGAAGTACCGATCATCCGCTGCAAGATCGCGAAAATATTCGGCAATGACCTTCATTGTACCGAAAGAATCGTCAAATCCTTCCAGAGTGCAAGAGAATGTCCCGTATGAGACTGTTAAAACTTTGTTATTCGTAACCATCGGATGTGCGTCCTTTGAAACTTTCAATAGACTGTATATCACCAAGCTAGAGACGAAAGCTGATCGATTCTGTGCCTGTTAGCGTATCATTTTGAGGCTAGATTGTGTTTTGTTTCTTGAAATGTGGCAAAGAGGTTAATTTGACGGAGATTGTTGTCAGTTCTGAACCAATCACGCTTGTCGGTGCTGGAAGGGCTTTTGAAAGCGACCTTGAGACCTGCTTAAAAGTTGCCCCTGGGTTGGTGGCTGCGGATGGTGGGGCCCTTGTTTGCTTGGCGCAAGGGCATATGCCTCAGGTCGTGATCGGGGATATGGATTCTTTAAGTGCGTCAGGCATGGCTGCGATACCTCAAGAGCGTATTCATCACATTGCAGAACAAGATAGCACCGATTTTGATAAATCTTTGCGCCACATTTCGGCTCCTGTGATTGTTGGCGTTGGATTTACCGGCGCACGGCTGGATCATCAATTGGCTTGCTTTAATGCATTGGTACGTCATGCTGATCGGCGCTGTGTTCTGTTGGGCGAAACCGACATTGCTTTTTTGGCCCCTCCCAACATTGCATTGCCGCTTACTGCAGGCACACGAGTGTCTTTGTTTCCTATGGGCCTTGTCGAAGGGGTCTCTGAAGGGTTGAAATGGCCAATTGGTGGTTTGGTCTTTACACCAGATGGGCAGATTGGCACATCCAACATAGCAACCGGCCCTCTTGAGATAGAGATGACCAGCCCCAAGATGATCGTGATTATGCCACGTGTGTGTTTGGAGATGGTGGTCAGGGCGCTTGAGACGCAGCCTGCGCAATGGCCTGCTCTGTCCAAATAACATAAAGTCCGGCGCCAATTGTGATGACAATACCGATGGCTGCCAGTCCGTTTGGAAAATCAGAAAATATCCACCACCCGATTAAGGTGGCTATGGGGATTTCAAGATATTGCATCGGGGCAAGGGTTGCAGAAGGGGCAAAACGCAAAGACCACGTCATCATCAAATGGGCAACTGTCCCCAGTATTCCAATAGCGAGCAAAAGCCAGATATTGTGAGCGTTAGGCAAAGTTAGGCTAACTTCAATTGCATTCGTATATACGCCCAACATCAACACTGGAGCCAGTATGACAGTGGCCATTAACCCGCTAAGTGCCTGAAGGCTGATTGGGTCGCATTCTTTGGCAATTTGGCGTGTGACCAACATAAACAGTGCAAAGACCAAGACAACGAGCAAAGGCAACAATGCAGGAAGGCCCACATCGGCAAAACTGGGCTGTACAACAAGCATTGTCCCCGCAAACCCAACAAGGCAAGCCGAGGTTCGCCGGGGACCAACATCTTCGTGCAAAATGAATTTGCCAAGCAATAAAATGATGAAGGGCATCACAAAGACAATGGCGACCGCATCAGCCAACGGAAGGTACTTTAAAGCGGAGAACATCGAACTGATGCCGATGATATGAAGCAATGTACGCAGAATGGTGAGGCGAAAAACACGTTTTGTCATGCGAAGATGTTTGCGTGAAAGCCAGACAATTGGCAGCAAGACCATGGCTTGAATAGCAAAGCGAATGAAAACCAGAAACGCGACATGTAGCGATTGTCCCAACAGTTTGGCAACCGCATCCCCCAAAAGTGCGAGCACGCAAAATCCAAGCATCAATAAGATGCCAAGAAGAGGACGATCCAAAGGCATAACGGTACGCTAGTGCGGATTCAGTGCTATGGCAACGCACGGCCAAATTGATGATGGAGGGGTGTTGTGAGTGCCGGGGCTTCTCTCCCTCGGTCTTTTGATCTTTTTCCCATGAAAACAGGCCGTTCCTGTGAGGGATCGGCCTGTTTGGGTGTGGGCTTAGCGGTTCATTCTATTATTGATGAGGTCTGTGACGACGGTTGGGTCTGCGAGGGTTGAAGTGTCACCGAGGGCTGCGTAGTCGTTTTCTGCGATTTTGCGCAGGATGCGGCGCATGATTTTGCCGGATCGGGTTTTGGGCAAGCCGGGGGCCCATTGGATGAGGTCTGGGCTTGCGATGGGGCCGATTTCGGTTCTGACCCACGTGCGCAGCTCTTTTCGCAATTCCTCGGTTGGCTCCTCGCCATTCATCAGCGTGACATAGCAATAGATGCCTTGGCCTTTGATGTCATGCGGATAGCCGACGACGGCGGCTTCGGCGACTTTGGCGTGGGCCACAAGTGCGCTTTCGACCTCGGCGGTGCCCATCCGGTGGCCAGAGACGTTGATGACGTCATCGACGCGGCCCGTGATCCAATAATCGCCATCGGCATCGCGGCGGCATCCATCTCCGGTGAAGTAATATCCTTTGTAATCAGAGAAGTATGTTTTTTCAAACCGCTCATGATCGCCCCAAACAGTGCGCATCTGGCCAGGCCAGCTGTCGCGAATGCACAGCACACCTTCGACGTCATTGCCCTCTATTTCTGCCCCTGAGGTTGGGTCCAGAACGACAGGTTCAATGCCAAAGAAAGGTTTCATCGCGCTGCCGGGTTTGGTGGCGTGTGCGCCGGGCAGGGGGGTCATCAAATGGCCACCGGTTTCGGTCTGCCACCAGGTGTCCACGATCGGGCAACGGCCACCGCCGACGACCTCATTGTACCAGTTCCAGGCCTCGGGGTTGATCGGCTCGCCCACAGTGCCCAGCACCTTAAGATCGCTCAGGTCGCATTTTTCGACGAAGGCGTTGCCCTGACCCATCAACGCACGGATCGCAGTCGGCGCGGTGTAGAACTGGTTCACCTTGTGCTTTTCGCAGACCTGCCAGAACCGAGAGGCATCCGGGTAGGTCGGCACACCTTCAAACATCAGCGTCGTGGCCCCATTGGCCAGCGGGCCATAGACGATATAGCTGTGACCCGTCACCCAGCCCACATCGGCGGTGCACCAATAGATATCGCCATCGTGATAATCAAAGACCAGTTGCTGGGTCATGGCGGCGTAAACCAAATATCCACCACTTGTATGTACAACCCCCTTGGGCTGCCCGGTGGAGCCTGAGGTGTACAGAATAAACAGGGGGTCTTCGGCACCCATCTCTTCGGGGGCGCAGTCCGTCGCGGCGGCCGCGGCCAGCGCGTTATAGTCAAAATCACGCCCGTCCACCCATGTGGTCTGGCCGCCGGTGCGCTTGACCACAAGGCATTTCACGTCGTCCTTGCAATGCAAGAGCGCCTGATCTGCATTGGTTTTCAGTGCAGTTTTGCGCCCACCACGGGGGGCCTCGTCGGCGGTGATCAGCACCTTGGCGTCACAACCATTGATGCGCGCGGCCAAGGCGTCGGGGGAAAACCCGGCAAAAACAATTGAATGGATCGCACCAATACGCGCACAGGCCAGCATGGCATAGGCGGCCTCGGGGATCATCGGCATATAGATAATGACGCGATCGCCCTTACTCACACCCAGATCTCGCAACACATTTGCCATGCGGCAGGTGTTTGCGTGCAATTGCTGATAGCTGATGTGTTGGGCGGCTTCCTCTGGGTCATCCGGCTCCCAGATGATCGCGGTTTGATCGGCGCGCGTGGCCAGGTGGCGGTCAATACAGTTCGCCGACACATTCAACGTGCCATCCGCGTACCAGTTGATCGACACATTCCCAAGGCTGTAATCCACATCCTTCACCTGCGTGAACGGCCGCATCCAATCCACACGCCCCCCTTGCTCACGCCAAAATCCCTCTCCATCAGACAAAGACCGCCCATACATCGATGCGTAACGATCAGCATCAATATGCGCAGTGGATGTAAATGTGCTGGATGGGGAATATGTTGTGTCGGACATAGCTGACCTCGCGCTAATGGTTTTGCGGCAGGTTGGCGTGGGCTGAGCGGGAAGGCAATCCCCGCTCAGCGATTTTGTGCTAAATCGCCAGATATTCTGCGCGCAGTTCTTCGTTTTCCAGAACCTCTTCGGCAGAGCCGTCAAAGACGATGCCACCAGTATCAAGGATAACGGCGCGATCAGCCAGTTCCAGCGCACGCACCGCGTTTTGTTCGACAATAATCGTGGTGATGCCCTGTTCTTTGATGATGCGCAGAGTTTTCTCGATTTCATCGACAATCACCGGCGCAAGGCCTTCGTAAGGTTCATCAAGCAACAAAACCTTGATATCGCGGGCCAAGGCGCGCGCGATGGCCAGCATTTGCTGTTCACCACCGGACAGGGTCACACCCTCTTGTTTGCGGCGCTCCCCTAGACGAGGGAACAATTCATAAAGACGTTGGATCGACCATCCGACGGGAGGGGCAATCTGTGCCAGTTGCAAGTTTTCTTCTACTGTGAGGCCAGGAATGATGCAGCGGTCTTCGGGAACAAGCCCAATGCCCACGGCGGCTGCTTCGTGGCTTCTCATCGTGTGCAAAGGTTGGTGGTCCAGCCAAATTTCACCATGGGTGACTTGTGGATCATCCATGCGTGCAATGGATCGCAAGGTGGATGTTTTACCAGCACCATTGCGCCCCAACAGAGCAAGAATCTCGCCTTCGTGCACATTAAAGCTGATATTTTGTACGATATAGCTCTCACCGTAGTAGCTTTCCATATTCCAAATGGAAAGAAAGGCGGGGGCGGTCTCGGCCATATTGCGGCCTTTGGAAAAGTCGGGTTTGACGTTCATAATCGCGCTCCCTTATGCGGCTTCGCCAAGATACGCTTCGCGTACCTTTGGATGGCCTTTGATGTTTTCTGGCAAATCTTCGACCAGCGGTGTGCCTTGGGCCAAAACGGTGATACGTTCCGCAAGACTAAAGACAACATGCATGTCGTGTTCGATGATTGCGATTGTGATGTCGCGTTCGTCTTTGATTTGCTTGAGCAAGTCGATTGTGTTGTTGGTGTCGGCCCGCGCCATGCCTGCAGTTGGTTCATCCAACAACAAAAGGCGCGGCTCTTGCGCCAGACACATTCCGATTTCAAGGCGGCGTTTGTCGCCACGTGACATGGATGCTGCATGCATATCGCGCTTGTCGATCATATTCATGTCGATCAGCATGCGTTCTGCCTTTTCCACGATGTCTTGTTCGTTCAGCATGTTTTCTATGGCATGCATACGAAATGATCCATCGCGTTTGGCAAAACAAGGGATCATCATGTTTTCCATGACCGAGAGATCGCCGAAAATCTCTGGGGTTTGAAAAACCCGTGAAATGCCCATCTGATTGATTTGAAACGGCGTCCGTCCCAAAACAGATTGCCCATCAAACATGACAGAGCCCGTGTCGGGGATCAGCTTGCCCACCAGACAGTTTAGCAAGGTGGATTTGCCGGCCCCGTTTGGCCCGATGATGGCATGGACAGAATTCTCTGCGATCGAGAGGTTTACGTCCCCAAGTGCCTGAAGGCCACCAAACCGCTTGTTGACGTCTTTGACTTCAAGAATACCCATTGTGTGGTTTCCTTATTCTGCGGGCTTAGTGGCGGCAGGTTTGCCGTCATCAGCAGGTTTCTTTGAGAACAGGCGACGAATGCGTTGACCACCTTCGACCAGACCACCGGGCAAGAAAATCACAACCAACATGAACAAGATGCCCAATGTCAGGTGCCAACCTTTGCCGATGAAAGGATGAATGATGAAGACAACTGCGTCCTCAAGTCCATCCGGTAGGAACGCAAACCAATTGTGTAGCACTGTATCGTTGATTTTGGAGAAGATGTTCTCAAAATACTTGATGAAACCTGCGCCCAGTACTGGACCAATCAGGGTGCCCGCACCACCCAGGATCGACATCAAAACAACTTCACCTGATGCGGTCCACTGCATACGTTCTGCGCCGGCCAGCGGGTCCATAGAGGCCATGAGACCGCCTGCAAGACCCGCATACATGCCAGAGATCACAAAGGCTGCAAGTGTGTAGGGCCGTGGGTTCAGGCCGGTATAGTTCAAGCGCGTCTGGTTGGATTTCACCGCCCGCAACATCATGCCAAAGGGGCTGCGGAAGATACGGATGGAGAGATAAAAGCTTGCCAGCATGATCAGCGCACACAGATAGTAACCTGCATTGAACTGGAATGCCCATGGGCCCACAGCCATCTCATAGGTGGACCGCATTTCCAGACCAAAGAGTGATGTCACCGGAATGCCGCCATCTGCGGTGGCTGACACGCCCAAAATGCGTGGATCATCCAATGTAAGTTGCAGTCCAGTTTCACCATTGGTGATGGGTGTCAAAACTGAATACGCAAGGTTAAAGGACATCTGCGCAAAGGCCAGTGTCAGGATCGAAAAGTAAATCCCGGAACGGCGCAGCGACACATATCCGATCAGTACTGCAAAGAGCCCCGAGATGATCATTGCCAGCAGAATTGCAGGAATGACGTTCATACTCAGCAGCTTGAACATCCAAACGGCAGAGTAAGACCCGACACCTAAAAATGCTGCGTGACCAAAGGACAGATATCCGGTTAGGCCAAACAGGATGTTAAACCCAATGGCAAAAATACCAAAGATCACAAAGCGCTGCATCAGGTCAGGGTAGCCCGCGTTAAACTGTGCCATTCCGCTGTCGGTTGGGAAAGGGTTCAGGATGAAAGGGGCGCACATTGTCAAAATCGCAACAATGATCAGAAGGGTGCGGTCGTGTTTGTTCAATCCAAGCATGGCTTATTCCTCCATCACGCCCTTGCGTCCCATCAGTCCACGCGGACGGGTCAGCAAGATGATGATTGCAACGAGATAGATGATGATCTGGTCAATTCCGGGGATGAGAGATTTGATCTCATTCATTGAGGCAAAGCTTTCCAGAACACCCAGCAGGAACCCTGCTAGAACGGCACCGGGCAGGCTGCCCATGCCGCCAACGACCACCACCACAAAGCTTAGGACAAGGAAATCCATGCCCATATGGTAGTTGGGCGAATTGATCGGTGCATACATCACCCCAGCAAGACCCGCGACGGCAGCCGCAATGCCAAACATAATGGTAAAGCGTTTGTCGATGTTGATACCCAGCAAACCTACGGTTTCACGGTCGGCCATGCCTGCGCGCACAACCATGCCAAAGGTGGTGAATTGCAAGAAGGCAAAGACACTGCCGATGATCAGAGTCGAGAAGCCAAAATAGACCAGTCGCCAATAGGGATAGATGATCGCATTCGGGTCAAAGCCAAACAAGACACCAAAATCAAAACTGCCTTTGAACACATCAGGCGCTCCGGTGGGAATTGGATTGGCACCATAGAAATATTTGACAACTTCCTGCAACACGATGGCAAGACCAAAGGTCACAAGGATTTGGTCTGCATGGGCGCGTTTGTAGAAATGTTTGATCAGGCCCCGTTCCATGATGAAGCCCACGGCAATCATGATCGGGATCGAAAAGAAAATCGCCAACGGCACTGACCAGTCAATCAACGCAGCCCCGGTTTCCGGCCCGAACCAGGCCTCAACATAAGGGGTTTTGACCTTGAGAGGGTTGCCCAAGAAATCAACTTGCGTTTCATCAATGGTTTCAAAGCTGATATTGAGGATCTTGCTGAGCGTCACCGCACAAAAAGCTCCGATCATGAACAGGGCCCCGTGGGCAAAGTTCACGACACCCAGCGTGCCAAAGATCAGTGTCAGGCCCAGCGCAATCAGCGCATAGGCAGAGCCCTTATCGAGCCCGTTAAGAATTTGTAGGATGATTGCGTCCATGGTCCCCACCTTGGGTATGTGTTGGGAATGCGCCGAGGGATCGGCACATGCCACTTGGGAGCACAAATTTTTCTTCGAAAAATTTGACGGAGGGAAAATCTTCTAGAAGATTTTCCCGCTCTGTCGCTTATGCGCCTGAATTACAGGTCCCCAGCGCGCCACCTGCAAACATCGGGTGATCAGGTGCATAGGTGACCTGAGAAGCCGGTGTCACTTCGACGATTTCCAGCAAGTCGAACTCGGATGTTGGGTTCTCTTTACCCTTCACAACAAGCACGTCTTTAAAGCACTGGTGATCTTCGGCGCGATACAATGTTTTGCCGTTGCCCAGACCGTCGAACTCAAAGCCTTCCAGAGCTTCTGCAACCGCGCATGGGTCGTGGCTGCCGGCACGCTCACAAGCATCTGCATAAAGCAGTGTCTGACAGTAAACAGTGTGTGCTGCCTGGCTTGGTGGGAAGCCGTATTTGGTGCCAAAGGATTTTACGAATGCTTTGGAGCCTTCGTCGGTCAGGGACCAATGCCAGTTGGTGGAACCAAAGATACCTTTAACGTTTTCACCCGCACCACGTGCCATCAGGCGTGAATACAGCGGAACAACGATTTCAAAGTTCTTGCCGTTCACCTGTTTGTCACGCAAGCCAAACTGAACTGCGTTGGTCAGAGAGTTCACCATGTTACCGCCATAGTGGTTCAGAACCAGAACATCAGCACCAGAGTTCAAAACAGGCGCGATATAGGACGAGAAGTCCGTTGCCGCAAGCGGCGTGCGTACCTTGTTCACGGTGTTCCAGCCCAGCGCTTCGGTCGAAGCTGCGATGCTTTCTTCCTGTGTCCAGCCCCATGTATAATCTGCTGTCAGGTGATACGCGGTTCGGTCATTGCCGTACATTTTTTCCAGAACAGGCGCAAGCGCCGCGCCGGACATGTAACCGTTAAAGAAATGACGGAACCCATTGGCCTTTTTGTCTTTGCCAGTGGTGTCATTAGAGTGCGTGAGACCTGCCATGAAGATCACGCCGGCCTCTTGGCACAGACCTTGAACCGCGATGGCCACACCCGAAGAAGACCCGCCTGTGATCATCACAGCACCATCTTTTTCGATCATGGATTTGGCCGATGCGCGCGCGGCATCTGACTTGGTTTGGGTGTCACCTGTGACGAAATCTACCTTACGGCCAAGAATACCGTTGCCCTGCAACGCCTTGGAACTGAAGGTGTTCATCATGCCGCCGTCGCCGCCGCCATTCAGGTGCTCTACTGCCAGCTCATAAGCGCGCAGCTCATCCGCGCCCTCATCCGCATATGGTCCGGTTTGGGGCACGTTAAAGCCCAGTGTAACAGATGATCCGCTTGGCGCGTTTGTATAGGCAGCGACTGAGCTTGCTGTGAAAATCGTCGGCAATGCAAGTCCCGCACCGGCAACAGCGCCGGATTTGAGAACGCCACGACGTGTAAAGGTCGATTTGGACATAAGTTCCTCCCGTTATGTGTTTGTGACGCCAGGCTCCTCTTCCCGCGTCACGGCATAGTGATGCAAATTCATTATCAGGCTGAATTGTAAAATCAGGCAACAACTGCTTTTAATTGAACAATTATTTTGTAAAATAAATCACAGTGAATTAGAGTTATATGTAAATTTATTTTTCCGCACTGCGGAAAGAGTTTGAAAAGAACGGGAAAACACTGATGGGCCGCGACACTTTGACAGGCAGCCGTATCCGCGAAAGACGGGTGATTGCAGGAATGCGACAGGCAGAACTGGCGCGTCTGGTGGATATTTCTGCGTCATACCTGAATCTCATTGAACACAATAAGCGCAGAATCGGCGGCAAGCTCCTTGTGGATATCGCCCAGATACTGGGCGTAGAACCTTCTTTATTAAGTGAGGGGGCAGAGGCTGCCTTGGTTGCACGCCTCAAGGAAGCTGCGGCGACCTTTGATGGTGCAAACGCTGAAACTGACCGAGCGGATGAATTTGCCGGTCGCTTTCCAGGGTGGGCGCGATTGATTGGACAAATGCATGGTCGTCTGGAGGATCTGGAACAAACCGCAATTGCTTTGTCTGATCGACTTACGCATGATCCATATCTTGCCGCGTCTATGCATGAGGTGCTGACGATGGTGACGGCGATCCGATCAACCGCTGGTATTCTGGCTGACACACAAGAATTAGAACCCGAATGGCGCAACCGTTTTCATCGCAATATCAATGAGGACAGCCAACGTCTTGCCGAAAGTTCACAACGTCTGGTGTCTTATTTGGATGCCGCAGCAGATGCGGGGGAAAGCATGGCCTCACCTCAAGAAGAACTGGACGCAATGCTTCAGGCGAATAATTTCCACTTTGAATGTCTGGAAACACAAGGTGGCGAAATAGCTGATGTTCTGACGACCCAATCCACATTGACCAGCGGGTCTGCACAGGCAATGGCGCAGGATGTGTTGGCGCAATATGCACAAGATGCGCAGGATCTGCCGCAAGATGTGTTACTGAACAGCGTGCAAGAGATCGGGCTTGATCCTGCGACGCTTGCCCATAAGTTTGGGGTCTCAATCCCCACTGTCATGCGCCGCCTTGTTGCTTTGCCGGAAGGTACGCTTGATACCAACCTCGGTCTTGTGGCGTGCGATGCCTCGGGCACTTTGGTGTTTCGCAAACCCGTCGATGGGTTCAGCTTGCCGCGCCACAGCGCAGCCTGCCCAAAATGGCCACTTTTCAACGCGCTTAGCCGACCGGGCGTGCCAATCAAGGAAGCAGTGGCAATGACAGGGCGGGATGTTTTGCAGTTTGATTGTTATGCCGTGGCGGAACCTTATGGTCCTCAACACTTCAACCAAACGCCTCTGTTGCGGGCTTACATGCTTATCATCCCATCCCAAACCTTGACGCAGGCTGCCCCGGAAGTTGGCCAAACCTGTCGCATATGCCCAAGCGCCAACTGTCTTGCACGCCGCGAACCATCTGTTTTGTTGGAAGGTGTGTGACCTGGTTCAAAGGGGCGCTTCCGCGCGCTCGATTTTGGGTGTGGCAATGTGACATGTCACTGAATGTTTGGCGTTTTCAAGCATGCGCGATACAACCACCAGACGGTGCGTCCCACAAGGTACCAGAGGTTTGGTTTTATCGTGGTAAATACTTTGGGGTGAATGCGCAGAGTTCACAGGGGCGGTGTCTCTGAAGACGTCTTGTGAAAATGTCTTGGAATTTTGATGCCGAGAGTTAAAACTAACGCTAGCGTGTGCAAAAGACGTGCAAAGGCTGCTCTGACAGGGCGTAAAGGGAGAGGATGATGCATGGGCAAAAAAGTTCTTCTAATCGAAGATGAGCCGAACATCATTGAGGCCATCAGTTTCATTCTGTCACGCGATGGATGGGACGTAGCGACCCACTCTAATGGCCACGATGCTGTGGATGTCGTGCGCACGAAATCCCCAGATATGGTGATCCTTGATGTGATGCTGCCGGGCAAAAGCGGGTATGAAATTCTGCGAGAGCTGCGCGAAGATACGTCAATGCGTGATTTACCCGTCTTGATGTTGACGGCACGTGGCCAAAGTAAAGATCGTGAAATGGCAGAGCGGGCAGGTGCCAGTCGATTTATGACCAAACCATTTTCCAATGCAGAGGTGTTGGATGCGGTGCGTGATTTGGTTCTTCAGTCGTGAAGAACCCGGGCAAACGCGTGTTTGTCGAACGCGATGGGTATCGCCGCCGTCGATTACTGGATTGCCTTCGGGTCTTGCCTATGTTGGGAGCATTTTTATGGGCATTGCCGTTATTGTGGTCGTCTGATCCACAGGCCGGCGTCAGTACGGCGGACGCCATACTATATATCTTTGCAGTATGGTGTTGTCTGGTCGGTCTGGGGGCGCTGTTGTCTTACAAAGTGGGCGCTCTTCAGGACAGTGACCGCGACTCTTTGGAATGAAGGAGGCTAGGGCATGGGGGCGCTGAATGTGCTGGTTGCAGTCTGCCTGTGTTATGTGGCCTTTCTGTTCATCGTGGCCTTTGCGGCCGAGCGATCTGCCTTGCGCGGCAATGGGGCGTGGTTGCGCTCTCCGTTGGTATATACATTATCCTTGTCAATCTATTGCACAGCGTGGACGTTTTATGGTGCGGTCGGATATGCGGCGCGCTCGGGTCTTGAATATCTGACGATCTATATCGGGCCGTCACTGGTGATGATCGGTTGGTGGTGGATATTGCGCAAGCTGGTGCGGATTGGGCGCTCTCAACGTATCACATCCATTGCGGATTTGATTTCATCGAGATACGGAAAATCCAACACACTTGCGATATTCGTGACAATACTCGCCGTGATTGGCACAACGCCCTATATCGCGTTGCAGCTGCAATCCGTTACATTGAGCTTTAACGTTTTTGCCCAATCCCAAGCTGGGGCAGACACAGATGTATTGCGTGAAACCACGGCGTTTTGGGTGGCGCTTGGGCTGGCGCTTTTTACGATCCTGTTTGGCACGCGTAACCTTGATGTGAATGAACGCCACCACGGGGTTGTCATGGCCATCGCAGTAGAGGCGGTGGTCAAGCTCTTTGCCCTTCTGGCGGTGGGGGTGTTTGTCGTCTGGGGGTTGAGTGGCGGCGTTGGCAATATGCTGGACCGCATTGAAACCTCTGAAATCGGTATGTGGCAGATGCAGGGCGGACGATGGGTGTCACTTATTTTCCTGTCTGCTGCTGCCTTTTTGTGCCTTCCGCGCATGTTTCAGGTGATGGTGGTTGAGAACGAAAACGAAGGTAATCTGCGGACAGCCTCTTGGGCTTTTCCAGCCTATTTGATGTTGATGAGCCTGTTTGTGGTGCCTATTGCCGTTGTTGGCTTGGATGTTTTGCCCAAAGGCGCAAATCCGGATCTCTTTGTTTTGACAGTCCCCTTGGCCAGTGGGCAAGAGGGGTTGGCGGTCATATCATTTCTGGGTGGGTTTTCTTCTGCAACATCCATGGTGATTGTCGCGGCCATTGCCTTGTCAACCATGGTGTCAAACCATGTGGTAATGCCGATATGGCTTGCCGTTACGGGACATGGGGCTTCGTTTTCAGGGGACGTGCGGAAAGTTGTGATCTTGTCGCGACGACTGTCAATCGCCGGCGTTTTGATCCTTGGGTATCTGTATTATCGACTGTCTGGAGGCGGTACAGCGCTTGCCTTGATTGGTCTTATTTCTTTTGCCGGTGTAGCGCAATTTCTGCCAGCTTTGATCGGTGGTATCTTTTGGAGAGGCGCCACGCGCACAGGGGCGCTTGCTGGTTTGACTGTTGGGTTTGTCGTTTGGACATATGCGATGTTGTTGCCCGGGTTTGGACAAGGCACAATTTTACCCACGTCAGTCTTTGAAAGCGGCCCCTTTGGCATTGGCTGGCTGCGTCCACAGGCATTCTTTGGCATTCAGGGGATGGACCCTTTGGTGCATGCCATTTTGTGGAGCATATCCTTAAACAGCGCGGCGTTTTTTGTGGCCTCTTTGCTGAGTTTTCCAAATCCGCTTGAACGCCTACAAGGTGCGCAGTTTGTAAATGTGTTTGATCATTCACAAAACCCCCAAAGCTGGTCTGGCGGTATGGCCCAAAGCGAGGATCTTATGATCATGGCGCAACGTATTTTGGGCGCACGTGAGGCCCAGCGCCTGTTTGAACGTGAGGCCAAGCGTCAGGGAATACAAGGCGTTCTGCCTGAAACTACGCCTGAGTTTCTTCAGGTTCTGGAACGTGAACTGGCAGGTTCTGTTGGCGCGGCCACAGCCCATGCGATGGTCGGGCAGATCGTCGGTGGCGCAAGCGTCTCTGTGCGTGATCTGATGGCAGTGGCCGATGAAACCGCGCAGATGATGGAGTATTCCAGCCAGCTTGAAACCAAATCGGCAGAGCTGACCCGCACGGCGCGGCAATTGCGGCTAGCTAATGAAAAATTGATGCAGGTGTCGCACCAGAAAGATGCATTTCTTAGCCAAATCAGCCACGAATTACGCACGCCCATGACATCCATTCGGGCATTTTCTGAAATTCTGCGAGAGGGTGGTCTTTCTGATGCAGAGCAAGAAAAATATGCCACTGTCATTCATTCCGAGGCCATACGTCTGACACGTTTGTTGGATGATTTGTTGGATTTGAGTGTGTTGGAAAACGGGCAGGTGAGCCTCAATCTGCGCAAAGTCCAGTTGAGCGACCTTTTAGACACGGCTATTTCCTCTGCCTTAAGTGGCGTGCAGACCTCTTTGTTGAAGATTCGCAGGGATCAAGCCCAGGAAAAATATGCATTCACCACGGATCCAGATAGATTAAGTCAGGTTTTCATCAACTTGATTAGCAATGCGCAGAAATATTGTGATGGCGATCGACCTGTGTTGCGCATTGAAACGATGGAACAAGACGGGCGGTTGTTGGTGGATTTTATCGACAATGGATCAGGCATACCACGCGAATCGCAGGATTTGATTTTTGAAAAATTTTCGCGCGTTAGTCCGCAAAAAGCCGGTGGAGCGGGGCTTGGCTTGGCGATTTGCCGTGAAATCATGGTGCGTCTGAAGGGGGAAATCAACTATTTGCCGGGGCAGGGCGGTGCGGCATTCCGGGTGAGTTTGCCGTTGCGTCAAGTGAATGAGAACGCAGAATAAATCTGCTAATGCTTTCTTTGGTAAAGGCATTCGTAACCAAATCCCCGATATTGTATCCCCATGGACCCGCAAATGGCGGTGGCGGAGGATATGGGCGAAGAAAAACAAAATTCCGTTCTACGCAGAAAGGCGAGTGAAGGGCGTGATGGTCATCGCGCCCGCGCGATGACGCTTGAAAAAGCGTTGCGGCTTTCGTGTGCCAAAGCGGCAGACCATGTGATGGATTTGGCGGTGAATACCAAGCTATCGATGCAGAATATGGCCATTCAAGAAGAATTGGTGTCGCATCTGAATGATGAGAATCTTTTGATTTTATTGGAAGGTCCCGAGGGCGTTTTGGGCGGAGCATCGGTGGATTGTCAGATACTTGGCGGATTTGTTGAGCAGCAAACCATCGGACAGGTGACAGCGCGAGCTGCCGAAACGCGCCGTCCCACGCGTGTAGACGCTGCATTGGTTGCGCCGTTTCTGGACGATATGTTCACACGACTTGGCGCTTATCTGAGCGATGAAGGCCAAGAATGGCTTTGGGCTGCGAATTATCGTTTTGGGGCCATGGTTGAAGATCGTCGTCAACTTGCATTGGCAATGGGGGCACCGGATTATCACATCATAGGGCTGACACTTGATATCGGCATGGGGGCAAAATCAGGGGAGATGCGGCTTATCTTGCCTGATCGGCCCAAACCTTCCCTAGCCCAGGATAATGCCGATCAGGTATCGGCAAATCTTCAGAATGCTTTCAAGAAGGCACCCGCGCGGCTTGATGTCTCTCTTGCTCGAATTGGTATGCCTTATGCCTCGTTACAAGGTTTGAAAGTTGGTGATATGATTCCCATTCCAGCCGAGGCCTTGCATTCGACAGTTATTGAAGGCGCTGCAGGTGGGCAGGTGGCACGTGTGTCATTGGGACAGATGAATGGCATGCGCGCGGTGCGCCTGAATACAGGTATGCGCCAGTCACAGGTGACTGCGCCCATTCGTACAGAAGAAAGCCGTGGATTTGCCGACGCGCCGGCCACCTTGGCAGATGAATTGGAACACTCCATGCCTGAGCTGAACACTGAAGACATCGAAGCGATGCCTCTCACTGGATTGGACGATGATCTTGGTGATTTGGGGGAGTTTGCTGACCTGGATGATCTGGCAGATTTGGACAACTTAGATGATCTGGCAGATTTGGATGATTTCGCGGCGCCTGCTCCGCTCGCAGATTTGAACATCTGACATCACTCATGCGCTGTCAGATGCTATTTCGCACCCATCGCCTTTAGGGTTGGGCGCAACGCCTCAAGATCATACCCACCCTGAGCCGCCGTTTTGATGAGATCATCACAAGATTTACAGTCAGTATGACCCAGCATCCACGCAACAGTGGATCGGGTGCCCGTCGCACAATATGCCAGAACCTTACCTTTGATCCCTTCTAATGTGTCGCGTTGCAGACCAAGACGGTCTGAGGTCATGCTGTCGTGGGTCAGTGGATTGACGACAAAATTCATGCCAGCCGCCTCGACCGCGGCACGAATAACATCTGCATGGTGAGACGCCGGAATTTCACCGTCTGGCCGATTACAGATAACGGTTGAAAACCCCTCAGCAACCAGCGTCGGGATATCCTCAGCTGAAATCTGCGGGGAAACGAAATAGCGGTCTGTGATCTGTCGAAGTTCCATAAAAGCTGATTACTCGGCTGGGCGGGCGGTGTCTAGCGCCGAGCGCAGCTTTGGTGTCACAATCATGCCAGTCAACATGCAAAGCAGAAAAACCCAATGCGGCCATCCCCCATATCCAAGCGATGCAATCGCTGGTCCCGGACACAGCCCAACAAGCCCCCAACCCATGCCAAACAGAACAGAGCCCCCAATCAGGCGGCGATCTAGTTGCGGATTTGGTGGTGCTGGAAAATAATCACACGTCAAAGGTTTACGTGATTTTGTCAGGTGCCAGGCCAATGCCATTGGTAAAATGGCCCCGCCAAGAACAAACGCCAGAGTCGGGTCCCAGTTGCCAAAAACATCCAGCCAACCTTGAACTTTGGTGGTGTCTGTCATGCCGGACAGGAAAAGACCTGTGCCAAACAATCCCCCAGCGATAAAGGCAAAAATTAGTCGCAACATCACATTACCTCCAAGTGGTGACGAAACACCAAAACGGTGAGGCCGCCTGCCATTAGGTAGATCACGGTGGCAACAATGCCGCGTTTAGAGAGGCGCGATATGCCGCAAACGCCGTGGCCTGAGGTGCATCCATTGGCCAAGCGCGTGCCAACGCCCACCAAAAGGCCCGCGACGATTAGAATAACAACGTTCTGTGTGATATGGGTGTCTGGGCGTTCAGCAATGCCAAGGAATAACATGGGCCACAAAATAACGCCTGCCAGAAAGGCGCTGCGTTCGGCCCAATTGGACTTGCCTGATCCGTCAACCAGTCCCCCAATGATCCCGCTTGCGCCCATAATTCGGCCATTTGCCAGTAAGAACACCGCACCAGCAGTGCCAATGAGCAGACCCCCAATCAGGCCCCATATCCAATCTAGATGCATTGCCGTCTGCTCCTATTGTCTGCGTCAGAGTTTGTTCACGGGGATCTTCAGGAAAATATCGCCTTCTTCATCCGGTTCGGGCATCTGACCTGCGCGCATATTGACTTGTATAGATGGGATAATCAGCTTGGGCATCGCAAGGGTTTCATCGCGTGCATCCCGCATCGCCACGAACTCTTCCTGACTATTATGATCTCCACCAACATGCACGTTCATGGCGCGCTGCTCGGCGACGGTGGTTTCCCATGCGTATTCATCCCGCCCGGGGGCTTTGTAATCATGCCCGACAAAGATGCGTGTCTGATCAGGTAGTGACAAAATGCGTTGAATAGATTGGTAAAGTTCGGCGCTCGATCCGCCAGGGAAATCACATCTTGCCGTGCCAAAATCAGGCATAAACATCGTGTCACCGACAAAGGCCGCATCGCCTATCACATAGGTTAAGCAGGCGGGCGTATGACCAGGTGTGTGGATGACGTCGGCACGTAATTGACCAATGTGAAAGCTGTCACCATCCTTGAACAAAGAGTCAAACTGGCTTCCGTCACGTTGAAATTCTGTGCCTTCGTTGAATACTTTACCAAAGGTATCCTGTATCACGGTGATGTTCTGGCCGATGCCAATTTTGCCTCCTAGTTTATCCTGAATATAGGGGGCGGCAGACAGGTGATCGGCATGAACATGGCTTTCAAGTAACCATTCCAACACCAGATCATTGTCGCGCACAAACTTAATAATAGCATCGGCAGATACGGTATCGGTCCGTCCAGAGGCGTGATCAAAGTCCAGCACACTGTCGATAATGGCGCAGGCTCGCCCCTGTGGGTCTTGGACGACATATGAAATCGTGTTTGTCGCTTCATCAAAAAAGCCGGTGACGTCTGAGTGCATGGTGACCTCCTGTATTGGTAATACACATAGGCAAATTAGAATGTGTTGCAACCTGAAAGTTCATCTTGACCCAAATCAAGGCATCTGAGCCGGTTTTCTGTCACTGTTATGTTGCAAACGGAGGGTACACCATGATCGACATAACATCTCATAAAATGCAGTTGATGAAACGTTTGGCAGAATTGGATGCACGGCTGCATACGATCGAACATGAGTTGGATGTTGAACATTCAAAGGATTGGGACGAGGCGGCGGTCGAACGCGAGGGCGACGAAGTTCTCGAACAACTTGGTCAAAGTGGGCAAGAGGAGATCGCACGAATTCGCGCGGCGCTAAAGCGTATACGCGACGGTAACTTCGGTGCCTGTACGAGATGCAAAGACCCTATTTCACATGAACGTTTGCAGGTCTTGCCCGCGACGCCGTTGTGCAAAATTTGCGCCGCCGAACTTGCAACATGAAAGATGGAAAATATCAGTCATGAAACATGAAGAACTTATCATTCAGGCAGAGGCCTTGGCGGAAGCGATTAAAAACGCACCCCAAGAGGACAAGCTTGATCTTCACCAACAGTTGCATTGCAAATTGCAAACCATCAAAACCGAAGGGGGCAATGTGCCTGCATCCCTGAAAACGTTTGATATGGAGCTGTTGGATGAAGAGGTGGAGGCCTTGTTTGATAATATGCCTGTCTAAAACCGCAAAAATTTGACGTGACGCTGTGCGGCGCGCTTGCCTTATCAAGGGCAACAGGTCCTAATGGTTGAAACATGTTCGTCTATCTGACGATATTTCGAGCATATGAGGGGACGCATGACGCAAGTTGTCAGCTTGGAGATAGACGCAGGTATTGCCGTGCTGGAGGTGTGCAACCCTCCAGTAAACGCTTTGTCAGCAGAGGTGCGTCAGGCCTTACAATCTCGATTACGTCAGGCATTGGCCGATCCCCAAGTGGGTGTTGTCCTTATTGTTGGCGCCGGGCGCACGTTTCCGGCAGGGGCTGATATTTCCGAATTTGACCTGCCCATTGCCAATCCGACCCTTCCTGATCTTTGTAATGAAATTGAAGCGTCGCCAAAACCTGTGATCGCGGCGTTGCATGGAACGGCCCTTGGCGGTGGTTTTGAAATTGCTCTGGCCGCGCATTACCGTATTGCCCACGAAGATGCGAAGTTTGGCCTGCCAGAGGTTAACTTGGGTATTCTGCCGGGTGCGGGTGGCACACAACGCACCCCCCGTCTGATCGGGGCAGAGGGTGCGCTGGACATGATGTTGTCTGGGCGGCTCTATGATGTGCAATCCTCGCAGGCACAAAGACTGTTTGATGCGATTGTTGAAGGGGATTTGAAGGCCGGGGCAAGGGTTTTCGCCCATGAGCTGTTGACAGAGAATGCTCCTGTTCGTCCAACTCGCGCGGTCACTGATGGGTTTGCGGATCCATCTGGGTATCAAAATGCAATAATATCGCGCCGCAATATATTGAAATCAAAAGATGAAAAAGCACCACTAGAGATAATTAGGTGCGTCGAGGCGGCAGCGTTGTTACCCTTTGATGTAGGATTGGAATTTGAACGCTCAGCATTTGAAACCTGCCTGTCATCAAATCAATCCGAGGCCTTAAGACACGCGTTTTTTGCTGAAAGGAAATCTGCTAAGTTCCTGGAAGTAAAGAATAGTAACCAGCGAGATATCGGTAAGGTGGGGATCGTTGGTGGCGGAACAATGGGATCAAGCATTGCCGTGGCATTTTTGGATGCTGGATTGAAGGTTGTTCTGGTGGAGCGAGACAGGACATCCTTACAAGTCGCGATTGCTCGGATTGAAAAGGTTTATGAACGTGCCATCAGGCGCAAACGCTTGTCAGAAACTCAATGCCGAGATCGTTTGGCCAAACTGCATGGTGGTGTGGATTATGTGTCGCTTGGTGATGCGGATCTTGTTGTCGAGACGGTTTCAGAAGATATGGAATTAAAGAAACAAGTTTTGTATCAGGTAGATAGCGTTATTCGTGAGGGCGCTATATTGGCGTCAAATACATCCTATCTGAATCTAGATGAACTGGCCTCTGCCACCGCGAGCGCCGAAGATGTCATTGGCCTACATTTCTTTGCGCCCGCACATGTCATGCGGCTGATCGAGGTGGTTGTGGGGGCAAAAACATCCCCTGATGTGGTGGCAACCTGTGTCAATTTGGCCAAACGATTGGGTAAGATCCCTGTACGGACCAAGGTCAGTGAAGGATATATCGGAAATCGCATTTTGATGGCTTATCGGATGGCATGTGACGTCATGGTTGAGGACGGTGCATCGCCATATCAGGTGGATCAAGCGATGCGATTATATGGCATGGCTATGGGTCCATATGAGGCATGGGATTTGGCTGGCCTCGACATTAGTTGGGCCCAACGCCAACGTCTTGGTCCAACGCGTGACCCAGCTGTGCGCTATGTCGCCATCGCCGATCGGCTGTGCGAGTCTGGGCGTTTGGGGCAGAAATCCGGGCGCGGATATTATCTATACAAAGAAGGCAGTCGCGTTGGGATGCCAGACCCAGATGTGTTGGAGATTATTGATCAAGAACGGCAGCGCAACGGCATTATGTTACGCGCCTTTTCGGACAAAGACATTCAACGTCGCGCGCATCTTGCCATGGTGAACGAAGGGGCGCGGCTGTTGCGTGAAGGCGTTGCGTCACGTCCATCAGACATCGACACCATCATGTTACACGGGTTTGGCTTTCCACGTTGGCGAGGGGGGCCGATGAAATCGGCCGATCTGCGGGGTTTGCTCAAGGTGAAGCGTGATTTGCAACGGCTTGAACGGGAAGATGCGACTTTCTGGGCAGTAGAGCCCATTTTTGAAACGCTCATAAAAAACGGTCAGACGTTTGATGCGCTGAACGCCTGACTCAGCGAAGAGCGTCGCAAAGCGAGCGATGAGCGTGCCTTTCAGCCAAAGAAAATGCCCAGAATAACCACCATCAGGCCAATCACAGACAAAAACAGCGATCCCAGATTCAACGGCATGACTTTTTGAACAGCAACGCGCAACTCTTCGTCCGTTAGGTCCGCCTTACGTGCCGCCGCCACCTTCATGATCGACAGAATAAGCCCGCACAATCCTACAAACGAGATCAATGCTCCGATCCAGACCAGCCAATCCATGTCATTCTCCTTTGGTTCGTCTTCCTGTCCCTAGAGAATTGCGTCCAAAGGGGCAAGGCGGCAGATATGCAAAACTGCGCTCAATGCGTCTTGCAGCCGGACATTTGCAGCGCTAGGGTGCTGCCCTGAATATTGGACGGAGATCCCATGGACGAGCAGACACAAGACGCAAATTACCGCGTAACCGCCGGCGAATTGCGCCAATTCATTGAACGTATCGAACGCCTTGATCTGGAAAAGAAAGACATTGCTGAACAGCAAAAAGAAGTGATGGCCGAAGCCAAAGGACGTGGTTACGACACCAAGGTCATTCGCAAAGTTGTGGCATTGCGCAAACGCGACAAAGACGACATCGCCGAAGAAGAAGCAGTCCTTGAGATGTACAAAGAAGCCCTTGGCATGACCTAATGGCGTACGCGCGCCTTCATGGGTTGGATTTCGCACGCTTCCTTGCATTTGCCGGGATGGTTATCGTGAATTTCAGAATTGCCATGGGGGCCGACAGCGTTCAAGATTCTGGGTCTGAAATCGCTCAGTCAGTGGCGCAACTTTTAGAGGGGCGCGCGGCAGCAACCTTTGTTGTTTTGGCAGGTCTCGGGTTTGGACTCGCGGTCGGACATAAAGCGCGGGCGCAAATTCAGAATATCACGCTGCGCAGATCGGCTTTTCTTTTGGTGATTGGCCTTTTGAACAGTTTGATTTTTGATGCTGATATTCTTCATTACTATGCATTCTATTTTTTAGGTGCCTTACTCGTCATTCAGTGGTCATCCCTTGCCTTGTGGGGGACGATGGGCGCTCTAAACCTCTGCTTTGTCGCAATGATTCTGATCTTAGACTACGATCAAGGCTGGAATTGGCAGACTTATACCTATGCAGATTTTTGGACCATATCGGGTTTCTTGCGCAATCTGATGTTTAATGGATGGCATCCAATCATTCCTTGGGGATCGTTCATGATTTTTGGGATATGGCTTGCGCGGCTGTCTTTGGACAAGCGTCGGGTTCAGTTGGCCCTGATCATGGGCGGGGCCTGTGCTGTGGCCTGTGCAGAAGGGGTGGCCAGAATACTTGCTACGACAACTGTAGATCCCGAAGTTCTGTCTTTATTGGGCACTGTGCCCGTGCCACCTATGCCACTGTATATCATAACCGGATCAGGTGTTGCATCAGTTGTGATCGGTTGCAGTCTGGTTATTGGGAACCTTGCCATCCTTCGTATCTTTCAAGCCGCAGGACGCCAGTCTCTCACGCTTTACATTGCACATATTCTGTTGGGCATGGGCACGCTTGAGGCGCTTGGTATGTTGGAAGGGCAAGACAGCACAACAGCCCTTAACGCCGCACTTCTTTTTATCGCACTTTCGGTGATCTACGCCCTTATCTGGACCCGCGTTTTTTCGCATGGCCCCATAGAATTCATGATGCGTAAATTGGCGGGCTGACGTGTCGGCTTCCTTTTAAGGCGTGATTAAAGACACGCCTTGCATGCGTTCAATGACATAGACGTCTTCGTCATACACTTCACTTAAGGCTTCGATGAATTCATTGCTCCAGCCGGGAAGATCAAGTTCTTGTTCAACTTCGTCTTCCCTGCCAAACTTATCCATAAAGGCTGCAATTACGCGCCGTTTTTGCACGTCGGTCATGCCGGGACGGTCGGTAAGATAACTTTCAAATCGCGTCATGCCTTCGTTGGTCATAATATCTGACAGCAAATCATGACTGCCTTCCAACGTCACGGTTGGCTCTACCGCAAGCATCTCTCGTAAGACTTGTTCCCAGATCAAAGGCGTGTCTTCGTTGCACCACACAGTCAAAGGCACACCCGGAACAGCCTGCAAAATCCGTTCAATCAGTTCAGACCACCGCAAAGCCATCGGCGAAGATTGTCCGATAAAGGTATCAAAGTCCTTTTCGCCACTTTCCAAGAAAAGCGACGGCAGAAAGGTGGCTGGGTCGCAAATGGCCAAAAACAGTTCAACCTCATCATTTTCGAACAGGTGACAAAAATCACCCAAACGCCCGATTGCCTTGGGGTAAAAGTGGTTGCGTGCAACAGCCAATTTGTGCATCCCCAAAAAGCTGGTGTTGGACATGACAAGACGGTCCGGGTTCTCCATGTCATTGGCATCATTTAAGAAACCTTCGCGAATGCCCGGCACCAAAGGCTGCGTACGCAGGTCATGCATCAACGAATTGAGCGGTTTGCGATAAGCCGACGGGCGTGGAATCGAAATGCCACGTGCCTCTACCAGTTTCCGATTTTTACCCAGACTGCGAACCAATCTGTTCTGATCGGTGACATGTGCCCCGAAATGGAGTGCGATTTGCATATTGCCCCAAGATTTATGTCTTTGTCACAGCTATTATAACTTCGTTTCTGGACAGTGGAACCGGATTCAGGCAACAGAAGGCTCATGACGCAAATTGGCACCATTAAAACTCCTAAACGGCGGGCCCATACCGGACTGAATCCTTGGTCTTTGGGCGCGCTTTTGATCGCGCTTGTGGTGTTGGCCCCCATTGTTGCGGTTATCTGGATTGCCTTTCATCCTGTCGAGAATATTTGGCCTCATTTGTTGGCAACAACATTGCCCCGTTATCTGGCCAACACTCTGATACTTATGCTGGCGGTTGGGTTTCTTTCGGGATGTATTGGCACGGGGGCAGGGTGGCTGGTTAGCCGATACCGTTTTCCCGGTGTTGGTTTGTTACAATGGGTGTTGCTGTTGCCTTTGGCTATTCCTGCCTATGTCGGTGCCTATGCGTTGGTGGACTTTCTGGAATATGCCGGGCCTGTGCAAACGGCTTTGCGTGCAGTTTTTGGATGGCAAACGTCTCGGGAGTATTGGTTTCCGGAAATTCGATCTTTGGGCGCCGCCATAATTGTGTTTTCTGCGGCGCTTTATCCTTATGTTTATATCCTGACCCGTGCGGCATTTCGGGAACAATCTGCCGAGGGCGAAGAGGTTGCACGCTCGTTAGGCGTTGGGGCGATGGGGCGCTTTTTCCGTCTTGGCCTCCCCTTAAGTCGCCCAGCCATTGCGGCGGGCACAGCAATTGTCATGATGGAAACGGTCAATGACTTTGGCACAGTGGATTATTTTGCTGTGCAAACCCTGACGACAGGGATTTTTAGCGTCTGGCTTGAAAGCAATAACGCCGGAGGCGCCGCACAAATTGCTTCGGTGGTGCTGATGTTGGTCGTTCTTTTGGTGCTCTTAGAGAAATCCAGCCGTCGCCGCAGCCAGTTCTTTAGCCTATCCAGTCGCCGCCGTCCGGTACAATCCGTCGAACTGCATGGCGTGTGGGGAATGTTGGCGACATTTGCTTGCCTTATACCGATAATGGTGGGGTTTGTGCTGCCCATTGGTGTGATCTTAAGTCATGCATTGGATAATATGGACAGCTGGACCGATCCAGCTCTGATCAGGGCTTTGACCAATACTTTGGTGGTCGGTGGGATTGCCGCTTTTGTTACGGTGCTCGCTGGGGTGTTTTTGGTCTATGGGGTGCGTCTGTCCGGACGCAGTTTGCCGCGATTGTTGTTGCCTGTCACAACCATCGGCTATGCCGCGCCCGGTGCGGTACTGGCCGTCGGCATCCTGATACCACTGGCCGTTCTGGATCACGGATTGGCGGATTTCATCGAATGGATCACAGGAGAGCGGGCAGGGCTGCTGTTGACCGGATCTGCCTTTGCGCTGGTCCTGGCCTATTGCGTGCGTTTCTTTGCCATTGCGCAAGGTGCTGCTGATTCCGCCATGGGTCGTGTGTCGCCCAGCCTTGCTATGGCAGCGCGTTCTTTAGGGCGTAAACAAGGGCAAGTTTTGCACGAAGTGTATTACCCCCTGATCCGTGGATCGATCGGCTCCGCCTTGCTTTTGGTCTTTGTAGATTGCGTCAAAGAACTACCAGCGACGATGCTTTTGCGTCCCTTTAACTATGAAACATTGGCCACACGCGTGCATGATCAAGCCAGTCTGGAAAATCTTGGCGATGCAAGCCCTGGCGCAATTCTGATCGTCTCCGTAAGCCTGATTGCCGTCGGTTTACTGGCTCGGGCAAACCGTGCATAAAAAATTTCAATTTCCGTAATTTACCCTCTTGCTCCCTGTGAATTTTCCCCTTAAACGAACGCCCAGTGCCCCTATAGCTCAGCTGGTAGAGCAACTGATTTGTAATCAGTAGGTCCGCGGTTCGAGTCCGTGTGGGGGCACCACTTTTCCTTTAAAATACAATTACTTAATGCCTTAAGTTAATTTGAGAAAAATGTACTGACATTTGCCGGAAGCAATACGGAAGCACTGTGAAAGCAATTGTCTTAGTTGCCCATCAGCAACTTTGCGATTCTTCTGGTTTGCAGTTTGGAGCAACGCGAAGCTTCTTTAGTACTGTTTCAGGTCTTGGAATAAATTGTGTTTTTGGTCTTCTACCAGCCCGAAGCAGACGTGGGATGTTTACACGTCGGGCGGACAGCAGACCTTCGCTGCGACTGCAATTCTCTACGCAAACTACGTGAAGCGGCCATTTGAGATTTCATCCATGATGATGTGACAACGGCCGTCATCGGGCTGTTTCGCCAAATGTGATCGCAGCAGGTCAAAGGCCACAATGCATTCAGCACGTACGCGGTTCACATCAATCCCACTTCTAGGGCAAAATATAAGTTATTCCGCTGGCAACAGAATACCAATCAACTCCTCCAATAGCGGCAATAGTTTTACCAAGTCGGCGGATGCTGCAGCATGATCGATCCTTGAAAAACCGTGTTGATCTCCCGGTGATCGTATGAAAGCCCGAATTACGTTTGCGGCGCGTGCTCGATATTCGGGGCTTGGAGAAACCGGTTTATCCAGCTGGCTCGCCACTTCTAGTTTTAGCTCTTCCTCACTGCCAACAATGACGGCTAAAGTCGCTGAGCCAAGCAAACCATGACCGAGAGTCTGTCTTCCTGTTTCGTGTTTAGAGCTTTTAAATATCCAGCCCAGCAACAGTTTCTGGGTTGCCGTCTCAATCTCTTCGAAATTATTATCCAACGAGTCCATTGCTGTTTCAAATACAGCTTCCGTCATGCTGTAATTTTCGAGATAACCAACCACTTCCTTGTCGTCAGGTACGAATGACAAAGTGGATACCAACCACAATGCATGTTTCCTAAGGTCGCTGGCGGTGTGTGCGTCGCAGACAGGCGAGTTAGCAACAGCTAGCAATAGCTTGGTAACATGGGTAACCCAGTGAATAATGTCGTAGGCCAGACTGCTTTTTGCAGCGGCCGCCTTCTTCAAAAGGTTTCTTTCGGTCGAGTACATTTGATCAGCCCACCGGCAGATGTTTATCGTGACCTGCTTTGCGTCGGCGTCATCCTCCTCGGCCCCGATCACCGCGTTGACCAAATCTGTTAGACTCGACTGTAGGCTCTCGAGACTGCGCCCAGAGTAGTAAGGTTCGAGTAGGTCATGATGCCTCGAATTGAGTGCGGTTTCCGGCGTCGCCAACGCCAACTCGGCCAGTAATGAAATCCAGCTTCTGATTTTTTCGGCAGCATAGCGAATATCTCGGTTTCTGCTTCGAAGCAGATCAAGTGTTAGTGATGCTAATGCTTCCACAGCAGTAACCGTTATCGGTCGGTAGTCTTCGTTGGTAATTCCTAGCCCAGCCAGCTTAGCTATGTCTTCAACAACGGTCTGGATTTCGTCTGTACCTTCAATCGCCAATATCTGCCGGGCGTTATCTCTCAACAACCGAACTCCTTCCATCAACACATCGACCATTTTGTGCGGCGCAACGGATCGAACGGCCGATCCGAGGTACCCGGCAGCAAGATGTGCATGGGTACGAGACGCGCGTTCATCCGAGTAATCGATGCTCAAATAGACAGCGACAAGCGAAGACATCGTGCGCATTGTTTGTTCTATTTGCTGTTCGTCACCACGCGCTAAACCAATTTGAATATTCTGGCGGAGATGTTCCAACGTTTCCGTTACTACGCCATCACGACTCATGGGATTAGCCATAAACGGATTGTTGTTGAAGAACGTTTTTCCTTTTGCTCGGATATACGCTTCATTGAGACGCACGAGCGAAATCAGTGCTGCTGATGAGACTTCGTGATCACCGATCTCTGCGTAGCGCCGGGAATAGGAAATCGTGTGGGAAATCGATCTTTTTAACTCGTTTGTCCAATGGGAGTTGAGTTGGAAATACTGATATCTGGGAAGATCATGTTTTATACGTGCCGTTTCCTTAACTCCCAAATCTCTCTCCAGCAAAGGAGAAAGTTTGTCTGCCATATTGGCCCACGTATTGAGACTGCGGGCTGTGTCATGGACCAAAATTGAAAGCTGGGAAACAGGATTGATTAGGAGTAGCGCACGGCGGTACGCGAACAGAAAAAGCCATAGTATCGAAACTGTCGCCCAGAAAGCAGACAGAACCGCGGCGGTGATCCAATCTGAGTTTGGAACTAAGGAAAGCGACATGACGAAGATCGAAAGCAAGAAAGACAGCAGGTAAGCGCCCAAAAGCCTTCGGTCCGAGCTTAGACGCTTGAAGAGACCGTGAGGCATTTTCTCAACGTTAGTTTGCATTGCAAACATGATAAGTGCGAACGCAATTGCTGACGCTCCCACAAGCCCTCCACCGAGAGACTGAAACAACGAACGAAACGTTTCAATTTCAATCGAATCTGTTTCGTCCAGAAACTCCCTCAGATTCGGCCGTAGATAAACGCTGGCGCTGAACGCGGCAAGCAAACCAAAAACCAATAGGGGTGACCATCTACGGGCAGCCCACGTTTTCAGGAAAAACTGTAGTCGGTAGAAACGGCCCCATGAACGCGCCCGAACGATCCCTAGTTTATGCTTGGCTTTCCTCAATATCTCCCGCAATTTTTGACGGCTCCATTCCTGATAACTCAAGCACGTTTAGCAGACACAGCGAACAACCGAAATGGCTTGCCGCACCACAGCGTTAGATAGGTTACCTAACGTCCGCTAAGGGCCGTTTCACCATTTTCTTTGTTTTACTCGTTCTTTCGTGTGTCAAACTTTTCCCAAACATGCATTCGGCCTTTTTGGCGTGCGTCGGCAAGCCAAAGCTTCTTGCGGATGCCAGTAACCTCAAATTGGCTGTATTTGCCCCCTGAAAACCTTGGCCAGTCTATAGCGAGTCCTTGCTTAACCAACTCCTCGGACAGGTCACGGCCATCGGGTAAGAAACACTTTGCGACCGTGCGGCCATATTCGTCTTCGTCAGTGATTTCGGCACGTATGCGATGGCCCTTACACAGCCGCACCAAGGCCCACTTGGCGTTTTTTCCGTAGGGGTGATGAAGTTCCGGCGCGTCTATTCCGAAAAGACGCACTTGGGTCTTTTGGATCGTAATTGTGTCGCCGTCTGTAACGTAAGCTGGTCCTTCCAGCACGACCGGAACTTTGACTGAATGAGCGGTCGCCGCATCGAACGCCTCGCCCCTTGCTGGCGCATCAGACTGTGGCCTATTGGGGCGCGCGGAAGATACGGTGACACTTCGAGCAGTTTTATAAGAGATAGCATCTCTAACCAGTTTCATATTTGGTTTGGCTTTAGACCGATAGTTCGGCTTGAAAAGTGCTCTAAAAAGAAATTTTAACATCTCTGAGTTGTACCAAGCAGAGTTTCGTAGCGCAAACGGATTTCAGAGATCGTTCGAGCAACCGTAATGAAAACTCACGTCCACCGATACCTCGCCTTTGCTTTGGCAAGGCGTTCTGGGGCGGGGGTGGGGTGTTCGGTGATTTGTCTCCATAGAGCATCGGCGTGGGTTTCTATGAAGTCTTGGAGGTCGCCTGCTTGAACATCGGATAACGCGGCTCTTGTGACGAACAATCCCGCCAGTTGTGCATCAAGCTCCCGCATTTTGGCGGTGCGGTTGGCCTCTATCACATCGCTGGGCAGGACGCCTGCGCAGTTGTGGTGCAGGTCATTGCCGAGCACATCCTCAAACTGTCGCCAAATGCCATGCATGGGCCAGCGCGCGCGGTTTGTGTCAGTGGTGGGCAACGTGTAACGAATACGGCTGAGCGCGTCTGTGAAGGCGTCTCCGATGATGTCATGCACGTCTTGCCAGTTGCGCATCTCAAAGCGGTTGCGCAATTGTTTAGACCCAAGGCGCATTTCAAAGCGCCAAACTTGGCTGGCATCGCGGTCGTTTAGGTCAAGAGCGGGTTTGCCAATCGCCGTAAGGGCTGCGTTCCAAATCGTGAGCCAGCCCATTTTGTTGGTCTGGATGACCTCGGTTCGTTTGTCATAAATTGCGAGCTGGCGGTTGGCGATGGCCCCGGCGCGCAAGCCGACCACACGCGCGCCACTGGCTATTGTCGCGGTTTCATCGACGCCGGTGTATTCGGTGATCTTGGTGCCGGGGGGCACGACCAGCGCTTCGCGGTCAGGCTCAAACCACGGGGCCAGCACATCCACGGCAAAGTCAGCGCGTGCAACACGTAGCTGAGTTTCTGCGTATTTGATCCCAAGGGCCTCCATACAGTTGCGAAAATGCCGCTCAGCCCCGGCAAGGCCGCCAGTTGCCAGCCCAAAGGCGCGGAAATCCACAGTTATGCCGGGGTTGTTGAGGATGCGGTCCTGTGGGTCTTGGAATAGCCAAACCGCGCCATGATCGCCTGTGTGGGCTGTGAAGCCGCGCGCGCCTTTGTTGGTGACGTTCAGGGTGATTGCGCCCAATTCCAACACACTTTCGCCGTGGGTTTCTTTTGCGTGCGCTTTGGCAGAGGCGAGTTCTTCGCGCAGCTCTGCGGAAATCTCGCTTTGCAGCGTGAACTTTAACCCATCAAATCCAGAATGCAGGATAACTGCGTCCATCTACGCTGTCCTTCGTTTTTGTATTCGTGGAGGGGGGTGTTACAAGACCCCCCTTTGTTCCGAGGTGTCTCGGCAGGTGGTTTGACTGTAAAAGAGGGGATATTTGCCGGACTTAACGCCTCCGGCGGGGCAGCTTGTGTTTTGGGGCCGGGCTGGTGCCCGGCTTGGCTGTTATCGCTGGGTGGTCAGTTGTCGACTGATCCAGATTTCAGCACGTTCCGCGCATTTGGCGACGTTCAGAAGGTCAGCGTGAAACAGGCTTGAGGTGTTTTTCCAGTCACCATCGCCGTTCTTATAAGAGCGTGTGATATCAACAGAATAAGACCCGCTGTTGTCCCAAATTGTTGCTGTTGTCAGGCCCAGTTTGATCTTATGGGCAGGAGTGTTTGACATGATGTGTCCTTACTAAATGTTATGATGAAAGAATGGGCGCGGAATACCATTTGATCCCGCGCCCCATGAAGCCATCCGGCCCCAAAATCCCGCACGGTGCTGCCAAGCCCGTACGGGCAAAACTGAATATCAGATTGGTTCAGATGTGTTTGCAACGCGGCGTTGATCAATCCATGCCATTACGTCCGAATACGCATACCGCACAGAGCGTTGGGACACGCGAATGAACTTTGGGCCGCCGCCGCGATGTCGCCAGTTTTGTAACGCGCGGGTTGAATAACACAGAATTTGCGCGGCTTCTTTTTCGTCAATCAAGCGAGCATCTGTTTCAGGGTGTTGCTGTTTGAGGTTCATAACTGTTTCTCCGAGTTGTTTTGACTATGGGAGAAACATGCAGCGTCGTTCTTGCATTGTGTAATGGGGTAATTATCCCAAATTTTGGACAATTACCCCATTGCTTATTTTCTTAGTTCAAAAGCAACTCTTGCCGCTTCACCAATTGCGGAATTACTTGGAAAATCTGATTCATTCTTTGCCCATATACTGCGAGTTGAAAATTCGAGAAACTCGCCTTTGTAGGGTGTCGTGGCGTCAGATTCGTCGTAATAGTAACCATCCATTGCTGAGCGACCAGAAACCTTCTCAAACAATGTGCCCAAAGAGCGAAGTGTTTCTTCCAGATTTTCGTTCTGCTTTCGCTTTCCGCGTGCAGGTTTGTTGTATACACGGGCTTCATCGCCAAATTGTTGCAGCGTTTCCAAATAGAATTTCAATCTGTCAAAAGTGAATTCTGCATAGGTTAAGCCTTCGAATTCACCCGTCAAAATGTCGTCCACATTTTCTGGTTCATTAAATGTAAAGCTGTCCTGTAATTCCAATTCAACCAAATCAGGACATTCTTGCAAAAGGTCTAAAACTGTTTGGCTGGCCTTCTCCAGTTTTGCATAAAATTTTGCGCGGTCTTTTGCTGGCATCGAAATTCGTCGTGATGGAAATTTGGAATACCCATTGATGATCTGGGTAAACTCAACACAGAACCAATCCGGTGCAGCGTTTACGCCACCACAATCATGCCAAGCGTTATCTAATGTATACTGATAGGGAGTGCTCATCTGTTTGTTACCTAACATAGGGCGCGTTCGTTCCTACGTAAGGTAACATAACGCAAAGTTTTCTTTCGGAGTATCCGAGTCGCAAGTGATGCCTTAGACAACACGCAACCGGGTGCCTTGTGAAGGCCGTGCTTGAATTGTGCTTGCCAACCTGCTTGCGACCGATCCTGCCGCGCGTTGCACTGCATCATCTGCCAAATGGGCATAACGTAACGTGGTAGTCAGGTTCTTGTGTCCCATAATTTCTTTCAGCATGAACGGATCAATGCCATTGGTTATGGCAACTGAGGCATAGGTGTGCCTGAGGTCATGTAGTCGAACGTCTTCCAAGCCAGCGCGTTTGCGAATGCGCCGCCATGGTTTTTCTAGGTCGGTTAAGTAACCCGTTTCTGTGTTCCCGAGAATAACATATGGATTTCCATTAAGGCGCGGCAATCCCATGATGATGTCATAGGCTTCGCGGGGCAGGGGGATACGTCGCCGCCCGGTTTTGCTATCGGGCAAGTCGAGATGATTATAGTGGACGTAATCCCATTTTAGCGTCGTGATTTCGCTCATGCGGCATCCTGTGAGCATTAAGAGCATGATTGCTGAAACGATATGTATGGTTTCAGTATCTTCTTGTAGGCATCGCATCAGAACTTGACCAAGCCGGGTTTGTTCTTCGTCGCGCAGATATCGCTTTTTCTCTTCTTCCCGATTTTTCTTAACTCGTCGTGCTGGATTGGTTCCTTCTGTCCGCAGCCCCCAGTCTTCGGCTGTATTAAATACTTTTGAAAGCAGACCTAGCACCCGGTTTGCTTGATAAGGTGTTTTTTCACTGATTTTCAAATGCAATGCCGCCACATCCGCGCGAGTGACATCATTGATCAACATTGGACCAAAAGCGGGTTTTACAAATCGCCGGATATTACTGGCGTAATCGCGATACGTTGAAGGCTTACAGTGACGCTCTGCATAATCACTGAGAAAGCGGTCACAGAGTGCGGAAATGGTTGGGGCATGTAGTTGGCTTTGCCGTTTGCCTGAGGGGTCTTCTCCGCGCGCCACATCACCCAACAGTCGCTTTGCTTCAAGGCGAGCCTCATCAGCAGTAAGCACGCCGTGTGCACCAATCGTGTAACGGCGGGTACGTTTTCCAGCCCGGTATTGAATGAGATAGGTCTTTTTCCCGGAAGGATAAATTCGCACTCCAAAGCCTGACAAATCTGCATCCCAGATTAGATAGTCTTTGTTTTGAATTTCGAACGCTTCAACGATGCGCTTTGTCAGTTTTGTCATTCAACTTTCCTCTCCTGTTTCCGTGGTCATTTACGGAAGCTCTACGGAAGCAACATGCAGCAAATTATGGCGTCATTGGTGCACCTTGTGAGAAATGAAAGTCAACGGAAGTTATTGAAAGTAATGTATTTTTGTCTGTTTGGCGTTGATAGGCGTAACCCTGAGAAATGGCCCAATTGCGGTTTGTAATCAGTAGGTCCGCGGTTCGAGTCCGTGTGGGGGCACCATTTCACATTGAAATTTCTGTAAAAACAGGATATTAGCCGAAAAACCACCCCACATTCACCCCACAGGGATGGTATTGGTTATGAGGCTTGTAGTGGACTTGAAGTATTTGAAGCCCGGTAAGAAACGTGGTGAGTCGCGTGAACCTTGGAGGTATCGCCGCCGCGTTCCTGAGGACCTGAAGGCAACTCTTGGCAAACTCTGGATTGACCAGTCGTTAGGAACCAAAGACCCCGCTCTTGCCAATCAGAAATACTTTGAAGTCCACGAGAAGACCGAAAAGCGTTTTGAAGAGTTGCGTTCCAAAGGGGCTGAGCAACTGGCCTATGATGCCGCAACCAAGGTTTTGAAATCTCATGGGGTCATGACGGATGCACAAAAAGAAGCAGGCCCCGTTTCTCCCGATACTGTGCCTCAGGTCCACTTTGCCAAATATGTGGATGCAATGCTTGAAGAGGCCGACAAACTAACGCCGGACCAGCTTCGCGAACCCATCCATAAATCCAATCATTCGTTTGCTTTGATGGCGAAAGCGCAGGTTTCAGGTGTTGCCCCTCCGGCCATTCGGTTGGATGAAGCAATACAGGTCTATCTGACAGAACGGGCCGGGACCAATTATGGTGATCTGAAGAAACAGGTTGAGGTGGCTGCAAAGGCCCTGAGGGGGATTGTGGAAGACCAGAACCCCGAACTTGCCCAAGTCACCTCTGAGCATGTCTACAAGATGCGTGATCAGCTTGTTTCTGAAGGCAAGGCAAAGGACACCATCAAGAAACGTCTGGGGTCCCTAAGGGCGGTGTTCAATGTTGTCCGCAAGCGTCGCAACCTTATGTCACTGATCAATCCCTTTGAGGACATTGAGTTACCCAAGGACCTGCCACAGGGCAAGCGCAGTTCGTTGTCAGTGGATGACATCAGGAAATGCCTGCCCGAGATTGCCAAGTGCAATCCTGAAGCTGAAACCATTTGGCACCTCTTGGTTTTAACTGGCGCAAGACCCTCTGAGATATGCCGTTTGCGGTGGTGTGATGTAGAATTGAACACATCCATTCCCCATATCTGCATTAATGCCGACGATGGCAGGCCCATAAAGACCGAGGGGTCAGAACGACGGGTTCCGCTTGCGCCTTTCTTGGTTGATCTTCTCACATCTCAACGACCCGCAGCCCAAGACCTCTCAGGGGACATGTTCCCCCGCTATAGCCACCGTTCGGGCACATTGGGCTTATCTGCTGTGCTGATTAAGATGATGAAGAGTGCAGAGGTCTGGCAAAGCAGGAAGAAAGTTCCCTATTCGCTTCGCCATTCAAACAAAGACTGGATGCGTCGGGTTGCCCGTAAGGAGTTGACCAACCGCATTCATGGACATGGGCGTAAAGATGTGGCCGATGACTACGGCGATGAATGGTTCTTGGAGGAACTTGCAGGCATCATGACAGATGGATTTGAGAAGGCTGGGGTGAAGGAATATCCGTGGGAGGTCGAACCCTTCACTCGTAACAAGGAGCGGTTGATCACGTCCCATCCCCAGTCCTAAAACTGTTGAGTCTCTAATTTTCTAGACCGTATGATGAGCTTGTAGAGGCCAGACTCTGGGACCATTGTGTAACTTAGGAATCGACTACACGCAAAAAGCTTGGAGTGTTGTCGTCTGGCAGTTCCAAGTAACGAACGAGAAGAGCTTATGTGCACGTATACTGACTTTCCACCAATCTATAGCTGGTCAACCCAAAGATTTGTCCATAAGCAAAGTCTTATATACGATGTGGAGCGGGCTGTTGAAATGGTTCATGAAAATCCACAGCATTACCAGTTCGGTATGGTGCATTCATCAAGCCTTCGCAATCTTCTTGAGGGGCGTGACAATTACAATGAGGATCGTATCCTTACTATGATCTGGGAAGATGCAATTCGACCAATCCTTGTCGTTACTGATCCAACCGACGGTGCTCGTATGATCGACGGATACCACCGGGCTTCACGATGTTTTCGTGAAGGCCTAAATGAGGTTGCTGCGTGGATATTCTCAATAGAGCAAACTAATTGCATTGTTCAGCCCTTTGATTAATATTCCGCTGAACCCACAAGGCGGTCATCATGCCCGCATCTAGATTGTGCTAACCGCGCTTGGTGCAAATCTCCAGATTATCGACCTTAGACCAAAAAGCCTCTTTCTAGTGTTTCATAGGGTGTCCTTAAGTTTCCACTATTGATGGTGGATACTTGAATCACCATGCTACCCTCTGTCAAAGCGGGCAACAAATACTCAACCAAATAGGACCTTTGATCGGGATAAAGATGAGCAATGAATTGAAACGCGTCCTGCTACTATCTCTACAAGCGGCACAAGTTGCCGACAATTTTGAGCCTTGGAAACTAACAGTTGCATCCCCTGTTGGTGGGGCTTGTGCCTTGGGGTTTGATCGTAACTCGGAATCTCTTCTTGTGGTTTCCTCGAATGGTCAAAGCGTTTTTGATTGTACATCTGGCAAGCGTGTCTATCGCAATCGTGATGATGACGGATATGATCCCCTGACATTGGAGGGCCGCCGATTAGATGACCCAGATGCTTCACCATTTCAGATGTCGGGTTCGCTTGGTGGCGGTTTACTTACCACCACACCTGATGGCTGGCACATTGACACCCTGCAACTTGACTGGCCAAGGACGTATTGCATTCTACAACCGCCTCAAGCGTCAATCTATTTCCTACACGAGAAATGGCGAGAGTATAGAAAAGATGCTTCATACCACGTCGTTAAGTCTAAGCTTGGATCACCTATCGCTTTTGGTTTCTCATGGACAGGCAAAACACTTGTTTGGTGTGATCGAGTGGATTTGTTCGCTTGGACAAGGTAAACGGCTGGCACCCCAGATATATCGGCACGATTGAGGCAGGCCCAATGGCCACTTACTTTAAAACGATATTATGGCCCAAAAATCTGAGACCCCATATTGTAGTTAGCTGTCTCTAAAATCCCCCCCGGTACCCCCCGGGTGACACAAAAGGTTCAATGGGGATATTCCTGCATGCAACCCCGGGGTGTTTTGATTGTGGTGCAGTAATGGGCACCTATTATTTCCTGAAGGGGTGGGGGTGTTTATCATCCTCCCCAACGGTTCAGGGCTTCCTCACAGGCCACAGGGTCACGCTTGATACGCAGCACTGTTTGACGGGTCAAGCCAGATACACGGGCAATCTCAGAGGTACCACTGCCTTGCGCCAGCATGTCTTGCACTTGAGAGAATGCCTTTCGGGTGTAGCTGGGTTTACGGCCAAGGTACTTGTCACCACGCTCTTGTGCATTGGCAATTCCGGCCTTCTGAGCCTCTTTGGTGGCCTCCGCTTGAGCCTGTGCCGTTGCGGCCATAAAGGCAATCAGGGCGTCTCTCACGGCTTCCTGCATAGGGTCCTGAGTAGCCCCATCAAAGGTTAGACCATTGATCACTGTTTTGACCACAATACCCTGACGCATGAATGTGCGAATGGTGTCTGTCACGTCCTGATAGTTGCGGCCAAGGCGATCCACCCAACGCACAACCAGAGTGTCCCCATGGCGCAGCATATCGAACAATCTCTTGCCCTCTGGGCGTTCCTTTAGGGTGGTGGTGACACCGGAAACACCGTGATCTGCGACGACCTCATCAATGATGAACCCGGCGTGTTCCGCTTGGGTCTTTTGGTGGTCTAGGGTTTGGTCAGTGGTGGAAACACGAGCATATAGAATGGTTTTGGTCATGATAGCTTTTGTCCATTAGGGTTGTGTACGTTTATTGAAGTGTCCGAAAGATAATGTCAACCCTTACGTACATACCTAATGGACAGTTTGAGAGTGTACGTACACGTATACCCTATTGGTCGGTGTGTGGGTGAACTCGAAAAGGCTTGAGCTATGTCAAGGTTGCCCTGAGTGAGAACGACTAGCGACCCGGGTTGCAAAATATCCAAGGCGTCCATGCCTTCTATCTGTTTTGTTGCTTTGTAAAATGCACCCACACGCCCCCCTCAAAGACCCCACCGTTTCTATTTGAGTTGCACCTACAGATGTAATTGCCGCGAGGTCTGTAGCCGATGCCACCCCACACGCCCCCCGAAGCGCCCATGGCGGTCTGCCCGAACTGTTCTGTTGAGTTCCACAAGAAAAGGAAGAACATGACGTACTGTTCCCGTGCCTGTCAGAAAAACAGCAAGAGAGGCCCTCGCAACATCATGAAGAACGCTGAAGAGAAACGGACGAGCCAAGTGCATTATGATAGGGCCTTGGTCTTGGCTGAGTTCATCTATCGCAAACCTTTGGGTGAACGGCTGGGTGCCATGAAGGCAATCATCGACCACGCGCGATCAGGTCAAGATGGGTCACTGCGTCGAATATTGACAGACCCCAAACTCCTGAACGCTGAACCGCAGAATATCCGCTTGTTCTATAGACGAAACCCAAACGGGTACCACACCATTGCACAGGCCGCACATGCCTATTGTCGCCGCTGTTGGGGAGCAGGTGTGCGTCAGGTTGTATATTGTCGGGTAGATGAGCCGGGAGAGGCCGTGCCATAAAGCGATGCAGTCACGATAATCCGCCTCCGTACCGTAGGGGAGACCCCAATGGTTACTTTCAAGGTCCTTTTTGAGTGGGTTTAATGTGCACTCATACCTCCAACACCACACAATAAAGAGAATGAGGTGTTTGGGTCACGGAGAGCGAGACCAATCCACATATGGATAGAATTTCACCACCCCTTCCAAAAGTCTGATTGCACGAGAAGATCAGCACACCACACCATTACGACCACCTTTTTGCCAAAGTGACACCCATCAATATGGATTTTTCTGGCAGATGCCAAAATTATTTTCGTTTGAGGATGGTCGTATCAGTGTGGATGCGCGGAGGTCGAAACCCTTTCAAGAAATCCAATAATCTAAGGGAAGAGTGAGGAAATGTGTCTGGAAAGAAGTCTAATATCGAAGTTTGATAAACAGCATTTCGCCTGAATTTCACGCACAAGAATATCCACTCACAACACCCCCACTGGACCGAACATTGAAAATAGATTAAGTACTTGAAGGGTAAGGTAAATTCGTCCCACTGTTGGTTTTTTCCACGTGTGGTTTGAATTTACTGGACCCCTTTCTAAAGCTTGAAAGGGAACACAATGTTCAAAAACCTCATTATCTCACTTCAATATTCGCCTCGTATTGCGAATGAACTTTTCGCCTTCATGGTCACTTTTCCCACGGGGCGGATGTTTCGTTTGGGGAGTTTTGTGCTGTTCGTTGAACGGCCCAAACCTGTTCGCGTTTCTGGGTCTGGCAGTTGATCTGACTTATCAGCGTTCGCGCTGACCCACACCACACAATTCAAAAATTCATGATTGCACTTGGAGATAAGATGCAAACCAAAACACCTACGCCCAAACATATCGAGTATCTTCGGACAAACCCCGACACTGCCCATTTCTTTGATGAGGTCTATGGAGAAGGTGCTGCCTCGCAGTTCCTCCCCCAAACTACCCCTGAAGACCTATCAGGTGTCTCAAAAGAAGAACTCCTTTCATCCCTCCCATCCTCCAACCCGGATGACGTTCTGGCCAACTCAGGGTCTGCACAGTTCACCAATGCAATCGCCCGTGGGGTTGGTGAAGCTGCAAACGAGACGGTCAAAACACTGAAGAGTGTGGACACCTCAATCTCCGAACTGAATAGCCCCTAGTTTCCTAGACACCCTCTTGGTTCATGTTTCGCTGTCTGTTTTCGAAGTCGACGGGCGACAGCATCCCGTTTCTGGCATGTTTGCGTTTCGGGTTATAGAACATTTCGATGTAGTCGAAGATGTCCCGTCTTGCATCTTCTCGGGTCGTGTATGTCCGACGGCGAATGCGCTCACGTTTAAGCAGGTTGAAAAAGCTCTCGGCAACTGCATTGTCATGACAATTACCGCGCCTACTCATCGAATGCACGATGTTGTGGGCACGCAGAAACGCTGCCCAATCCCGGCTTGTGTATTGTGAACCTTGATCGGTGTGGATCAGGACGGGGCGCTTCGGCTTTCGCCGCCAAACAGCCGTGAGAAGGGCCTGAAGCACGAGGTCTGTGGGCTGTCGTGATTGCGTAGCC
>CANLDA010000003.1 GCA_947489325.1 uncultured Paracoccaceae bacterium
TCATTCCCCCAGATCATTGAGAACCGTGAATCATGACAGCAATTCCACATCAAGCTGATTAATGGGTCCTGACCCTAGCAACCAGTCCCTGCAACCACCACTCCGACAGTCTGAACAATAACACGCACATCCGCCCCAAGGGAAAGTTCACGGTAATACCGTGTGTCGTGAATGGCACGTTCGGCAAAGCTGCTTTCGTTGCGGTCGCTGACTTGCCAGTATCCGGTGATCCCCGGGCGCATCGCATAATAGGCGGTTCCGGGATAGATGCTGCGTTGATCAACCATCATTGGGCGCGGGCCAACAATCGACATATCCCCACGCAACACGTTCCAAAGCTGTGGCAATTCATCAATCGAACATTTGCGAATAAACAAGCCAATCCGCGTGATCCGTGGATCGAAACGCAACTTTTGCTTCTCATCCCACTCTTTGCGGGCCTCTGGGTTCTGGGCCAAATAGCGTTCCAACAAGGCATCTGCATTGGGCACCATGCTGCGCAGTTTGAGCATGGAAAAGACCTGTCCATTTCGCCCCAGACGACGCTGGGTATAGAATGGCATGCGCCCATCAAGCGCGATGAGAATTGCAAATATACCGATAACCACTACTGCAATAGGCGCACAAACCAAGACCAGAAAAATATCCAAACAGCGTTTGGTAAAACTTCGGTAGAGTCCGCCCCGACGAGTTTCCAGAGCAAATGCGTTCTGAAACTCACCCTGTGAGTAAAAAGCCATGTTCCGTCCCCTCAGTATACACCAAGGAAAAAACGGGCACTACTCAACACCCCTGTGGCAGACCACAGGTTCACCCCCCAATGTTCAACACGTGGGTAGAATGAAAGGCATCACAAGTTTCCAATTGGCAGCAGGAAAATCTTGTGATTGGCAGCGCCTTATTCTTTCCTAATTTTCACCTTCAACACACCAAATTCTCGTAAAATATGGCAAAAATTAGTCAACAAGTCTACTGACCTAGATGTGCTGAACATCACAAACCTTTGAAAATCATACGATTTGTGGAAAACTTGGTTAAATTCACCATGTATTGCGTGATTCAATACACGCTATGGTTTAGCTCTATTTTTCAATTGGAAATTATCCCATTGAACAACTCTTATTGTTTCCAGAAGAGCACTGCCGTTAGGGAAGGCGCCGCATCCAATGCGGCCAAAATGTGGCAGTTTTAGGGAAATTTAAAATGGACTGATTCGGATCAAGGCACCTCAGCCAGCAACAACAATGCCCAAGATAAGGATCACTACCAAAGCAACACCCCCAAGCATCACCGATCGAATGAGATGGCGTCGCGCTTTGGCGTTTGGTTTTTCTACGGTTGGGATGGACACGATTGGACGAATGCCCACTTGCTGTTCCAGCTGACGCGCTGTGCGAATGACAGGGTTGCGCAGCTCAAGCAGAAATGCGGCGGCCAAAGCAACAAGAAGACTGACCAAAGTGCCAGATGCGACGATACGTTTGCGGTTCGGGGAAATCGGATATTCCGGCACCAAGGCCCGTTCGAGCAAAGTAAAACTTTCCGCTTGCTGACTCTTTTGCAGCATTTGCCCGGTTTCTGCTTCGGCCTGACTGCGGGTAATGGCGCGATATTGTTCTGACAGTTTTTCCAGCTGACGTTCCAAGGTGTTGAACGTGCGTTCAACCTCGGGCGCGCGGGCAATGATGCCTTCTGTCTCGGTGGCACGCTGACGCAAAAGCGCGCGCTGTTCCTCTAGCCGCAACACACGATTGGCCTGCACAGTGCTGGCCCCCGGCTGCAATCCTGTGTTCAACTCAACAATCTGACGTTCGATATCCAATTCGGCGGCGCGCAATTCGCCAAGCCGTTCATGGGCTTCGTCAACACCTGCGGGCAATGCTTCGGCATTGACGCTTTTGAAATTGGCAATTTCCTGTTCCAATGCACGGATCGCGCCACCAACGCGGGCCTCTTCACCTTTGAAGAACTCCAGCGTTTCGCGGGCGCGTTCTTCGCGACGACGGCGTGTTTGATCCAATACATTGGTCACAAGCTCATTGGCTACAAGCGCTACAACTTGTGGATCTTGCATGGTTACAGTGATGCTTAGGGCGGTGGGCGAAATATCAGAGCGCCATTGTAGTGTCGGATCAATCACACGTGTCACAGTCGCAGATTGACGCAATAATTCTGCCTTCATGCCATTTTGAATGTCACCGCCGGCAAACAGGTTAAACTTCTCAACGATATGCAGCAGATTATCACGTGCCATCACCTGTTGTTCGACGATTTGCAACTGCTGCAAAGTTGACGCATTCACGGATTGCGCCCCGGCTGTTGGATCTTGAATCTGGGGTTGTTCAATCTGGATCAACGCCGAAGTTTCATAAAGGCGTGGCAGGCTGGTGGCATAGAGGACAGACAGCAAGATGCCACCCAATACGGTAACCGTTATCAGCACTACATGCCGACGTATCATTCCAACATAGTCACTTAATGACTGGAACTGATCCATGACTGCTCCTTAGGTGTTTCCCGATTGTGTCCACGGGTATCACGCACGATCTTTGCTATAGCTTAACCGGGCAATGCACCCGCAATGTGGTGAACCTATGACCCATTTGAGGAATCATTCTCAAGCCTTGCGCTCTTGCGGCAAGAAAACAAGGCTCAGAATCTGGCAACCGATCACCAAATTGTAACCCGCCAATGTAGAACCCGCCGCAAATACCCCTGTATTTTCCACGAATGTTGCAGAAAACCGGCCGTGCGCCGGGTCAAGGCTGATGGCAATGCGCTCAAACCCGAACATCGCCTTGGTCAGCGGGTACTGGCACTTAAAGGCCGCCTCTTTTGCGCTGAAAATACGTTTGGCCAAAAGCGCGCTCTCTTGCGGGGAGTGTCCACGCAGCCATGCCTTTTCTTCCGGAAGGCACACAGTGTCCAACAAGGCAGGCGCCAGCGGCAAAGCGCCTTCTATATCGGTGCCGATGGCACGAAACTCTGCCGCATGCCCCACAAGTGCGATGCAATGGTCCTGATCATGGGTGAGAGAGCCGACAATACCCTTTGGCCAGATGGGCGCGCGATCTGATCCCATAGGGATTTCAACGGCTGGATGGTGCAGCCGCGCCAGGGCTTGTCGAATGGCGGTTCGTCCCAAGGCGAATTCACGTTGTCGTTCCGGCACGGCACGCGCGATGGCTTGGTTTTCAGCTGGCCATAAAGACGCGGGCGTTTCGGTTTTAGACACAACCGCAGAACAGACACCTTGCGGCAACAGACGCACTAGTGCCCCTTTCAGCGTTGCGTCCTGTGTCAAAATGCTCATTGAGCCGCCTTATTTCGTTTCGCTCGCATAGCGCGCCGCTTGGCCATCGCGTCACTGCGACCTTGGGCGCGCCCGGTTGAGGGTGCGTTGCCGGACGGGGTGTCTGTCGCCCTGGGAGATGCCAACTTGCCCGCCCGCTTCTCAAGCTGGCTTGCCAGTTCATTGAGTACCGGAAAGCGGAAAATGTCGGTAATGCTGACCTTGGCGATGCCCAAGCCATCGCGAATTTCACGGTGCGCCTGAACGGCAAGCAGGGAATGCCCTCCGAGTTCAAAGAAATTGTCACGGCCAGAGACCTGAACCACCCCCAGAATACGTGACCATATAGCCCCGATCTGTTTGGCAAGATCGCCCGTTGAGGTTGCTTCCTCTGGCGCAGTTGTGGCCGGGGCGGGTTTGGCCATTTGCGGCGCAGGCAGGGCGTTTCGGTTGATTTTCTTGTTGGGGGTCAACGGAAAGCTGTCCAGCGTCACAATATGCGTTGGCACCATAAAATCAGGCAAATCGCGTGACAGTGCAACGCGTAGTGCGGCACCTGCTGCGCCACCAGTCACATAGCCCACCAGACGCTGATCCCCTGGTTGATCTTCTCGCGTGATAACCACAGCCTGACTGACACCCGGTAGCGCCTCAAGCCGGGCCTCGATCTCGCCCAATTCAATCCGATAGCCGCGCAATTTGACCTGATGGTCTGCGCGCCCAAGGAAATCAAGTCGCCCATCCCCGCGCCAGCGCACCAAATCGCCCGTGCGATACATACGACCCTGACCTGCGAAAGGATCATCTAGGAACCGTTCTGCTGTCATGGCCTCGCGCTGCCAATAACCACGCGTAACGCCTGCACCTGCGATCCACAGCTCGCCTGCCACACCAACGGCTACGGGCTGGTGCTGATCGTCCAAAACATAAAGGCGCGTGTTGGCGATGGGGGTGCCAAGGTCGGCAACGCTTGCAGAAGTCGTCACATCAACCTTGCCCGTGGTGGACCAGATTGTGGTTTCCGTTGGGCCATACATGTTTTCGATGTGGGCATCGGTTGCGGTCTGCAATTCAATGGCCAAACTTGTCGGCAGGGCCTCTCCGCCAATCATCACATGGCGCAAAATGCCCATGGAGGCACGGGCCGCATCATCACCAACCAACATTCGCGCCATGGACGGGGTGCATTGCAGGTGTGTCACCTTGTGGCGATGTATTTGGGCCGCAATGGAATAATCCCCCTCAGCGGGGCCCGCACCGGAATTGGCGCGTTGCAGCACCTCTGCTAAGGGCTTCAACCCCTCCAGAACCACATCCGTATCAATGCCATAATCAATCAGGCAAGCGACCTCTGCCACACCAATAGATTTCAGTTCTTCAACCCGGGCAAGGCAGTCTTCGACCGTACCAAACAGGCCCGAGTCCTCAAAGTATCGCAAGAATGCGAAATCAAGGATTTCCTCAAGCTCATCATCACTCAGGATACCAAGATCAAGCTGAAACGGGTTGTCGACACCTTTGGGTTTCTTAAAGGCAGGAAAGGCCCAAGCGTATTGCTTGATCAGCCCTGCCGCGCTGCGCAGATAGTTTTTCATCGGCTCGCGCGCTGTTTCACGCACCTCTTCGCGGTCATGGCCAACAAAGGTGTGCAACATCAACGTGACCTTGAAGTCCTTGGGATCATGACCCGCTTTGCGCAGCTCAGCGTGATAGAGGCCGATTTTCTCCTGCACCTCTGCAACGCTTTGCCCCAAAAGGTGCGTCAGGATATGAGCGCCGGCCTTGCCTGCGTCTTTCCACGTCTGCGGATTGCCAGCAGTGGTGACCCACAGTTCCAATTCTTTGGAAACTGGGCGCGGCTGGGTGCGGGCGGCGAACATACTGCCATCCTTGCGCGCAAACTCCACCGCTTCGCCACGCCACAGCGCACGCAAGTCTTTCATCTGTTCAAACATCACTGTGCGGTTTTCTGGCGGTGTATGATCAGGCCACAGCACAAAGTCATCCGGCTGCCAACCCGACGCAATCGCAAGCCCAGCGCGGCCATTTGTCAGATTGTCAATTACAGCCCATTCTTCGGCAATACGCGCTGTATGGTGCAAAGGTGCGACGCAACTACCTGCACGAATGCCAATGTTATGAGTTACAGCCGCCGCCGCCGCGCCCGTAACCGACGGGTTTGGGTACGGCCCACCAAAAGCATGAAAATGACGTTCAGGCGTCCAGACCGCACAAAATCCGTTCTGATCAGCAAATTTTGCGCCTTCCAGCAAGAGACGATATTTCCCCGACCCGGGGGCATCATCGTTGCCCCAGTAATAGATCGAAAACTCCATTCCTTGGGCAGAGTTGGCGACAAACCCGTTGGAAATCTGGCTCGCTTTGTCGTCCCCGGAAATCACCACCTTGAATCCACGCGCAAGTGTATAGAACAGCTCTAGCACGGAAATATCAAAGCTAAGGCTTGTAAGCGCCAGCCAAGTGCCTGCTGGATCATGTTGCACGCGCTCATCCATGCCTGCAAAGAAATTGGCAACGTTACGATGCTCTACCATCACGCCCTTTGGCACACCGGTAGAGCCAGAGGTATAAATCACATAGGCAAGATCATTGCCTGTCACGCCGCTGTCAGGATTGGCATCAGGGCCATCTTGCACGTCGTCTATCACCAGAACCTGCGCGTTATGTGTGGGCAGGTCTGCCTGTATTGCAGACTGCGTTACAATCACGCCTGCCTGACTGTCCTGAATATAATGCGCAAGCCGATCTTGTGGATAGGCCGGGTCCAGCGGCACATACGCACCGCCTGCCTTAAGAATACCCAAGACCCCGATCATCATGTCCAGCGACCGTGTGCAATACAGCCCAACAAGTGCGCCCGGCACCACGCCCATGGCTTGCAGTTGGTGACCAACACGGTTGGCGGCGCGGTTTAATTCATCATAACTCAGACTTTGGTCTTCATACACCACCGCCGTGGCCTCTGGTGTGCGCAGCACCTGCGCTTCAAACGCGGAATGCATCGGTACATCATCGAATGCGCAATCTGTTGCGTTCCAGAGATGCAGAAGCTCGTCTTGTTCCACCCCATCCAATAGAACAATCTCTCGCCCCTCTGACACACATCGCAAGGCGGCTTCAAACCGTGCAACAAGGCGTGTTGCATGCTGATCCTCAACACGTGCACGATCTAACACCATATGCAGAGTATCACCCAAAACGATGTTCACAGCGCTAACCGGAGTCACACCGACATCCAGCACTGCCAGATCAGGGCATGTCAGGTGGGGCAACTCGGCATCTCGCAAAGGCAAATCTACTGCAATAGCCCCTTTCTCGGCATACACTAGGGCCACGTCTGCCATGGCATCGCCCAATGGCACAGGCACCCAGTCGGTTAGGTATCCCGAAGCAACGGGCAAGGCGCCCGAGACATAGGCAAGAGAGCTGCCGATCTCACACCCACTGTTAAGTGCAAATCCGGCAAGGGCCTGCCATATTTGTGCAGAAGTCATGCCGTCAGGGCGCGCAATCGCATAGCGTTTGTAATTGGCATCTGACGCATCACCGATCAAAGGCAATTGTGCAGGCAGGAAATTGGCCAATTGTCCGCGCCAAAAGGCATCGTTCGAAGGTGGGATATCCGCACGCGCCGCGTCAACCTTGGTACCGACGCGCACCACATCAGATGCACGCAACGCTTTTCCAGACATGTCACGCAACCCGGACAAGCGCACAGCACCCTGCGCGCAGGCAATGGTCATATCCTCAGCCACCGCTACAACTGTGCCCGGCATGCCCCCGCCTTCGATATCGTCTGCGGCACCTACGGCAAAGACCTGTCCTGCGATTTCAATCTTGGCAAGGCCAACAGGGTTCCAATATTCGCCATGATCCAAGGCCCGTATCAGGCGTGCGACATCCGCCGAATTGTCCGCAAAATCAAGCGGGGGAATAGGTTTGTTTCCGGCAAAATAGCTGCGCTGATTTAAGTCCTGAGGCGTGCCTGCGACGTCCTCGGACGTCAGCATGCCCAGCAGATCATCAAAGCTTTCGATTGCGGCCTCATAACAGCGGGTGTTCAGCGTAAGCGCGGTATCTTTGGGGCCAATATCAAACATACGCTGCACGAGGATATTGCCTGTATCCGCACGCGCCTGCATCAGATGCCATGTGATCCCGTGGTGACGTTCACCATGGATCAGCGCCCAGACAGGGGCATTCAGCCCGGCATAGTGCGGCAAAGGACCATCGTGGAAATTCACCGCGCCCTTTTGGGCCTGTTCCAACAAGGCTTGTGGCAACATATCAAGGTTGGCGATACTCAATAGCCAATCAAAGCTAAGGGCACTGCACCGTGCCACCAAATCCTCATCGGCAGAGATAACCGGCACGTTTCGTGTTTGTGCCCAGTTGGAAATACCCTGACTGCGGGTGACAACGGCCACGATATCATGACCCGCCGTCAACGCGGCCTCTGCGCATTGGATCAAAAGGGATTCATTGCCGATCAAAAGCATCTTGAGTCTATCAGACATACGTGTCCTCCTGCCTTGATATTTCAGGCACCTCGCGCGCCTTAGCGGCGCGTCCCCGTAACAGAATCCGGAAATCATGCATCACTAAATCACGCAAAAAGCGACGTGGGCCTGTCACTTTCTTACCCGTCAATGCCGCACGAACCCACGCCAAAACACCGCCTGCGACATGTGCAAGGGTCGCGCCAATCGCATAAACCACCCCGTGGTTGCGCAAGAAATATTGCAGTCGAGAGTCTAGCCAGAACCCAGGGATACGGTCCCATTTGCGCATGCCGGTGGATACGGACCCCACGTGCAAGACACGGCTTTCGACTACATAATGAGTTTGCCAACCCGCGCGCGCACCGCGCAGGCACAGGTCGGTTTCCTCAAAATACAGAAAATAGGATTCATCAAAAAGCCCGATGTCTCGCAACATTGCGGTGCGCATCATCATACTGGCACCAGCTGCCCAATCCACCTGACAGGTTTTTGTGGGAATCGGCGGGGCAACAATGCTGTTTTTCAACAGGCGACTGATTGGTCCGAATTTGGCGGCACCTTCAAATTCGCCCGCTATGGTTGGGAAACGAAAGGATGAATGTACAGCCTCAACGCCATCTTCGTACAGCTGGCTACAAGCAAAGCCGCATTTGGGGTGGGCACGCATATGTTGCATCAAGACGGCAATCGCGCCCTGATCGACAAAGGCGTCAGAATTCAGGATCAGCACAAATTCCGGCACACCCTGTCCGCGCGCCATCTGTTGACCGATACCCAGACGAATGCCGAAATTATTGCCTGCACCAAACCCACCATTGTGCCCGGATTGCGCCACATGCACGCGGGTTTCGGACCAGTCTTGCGCAGACAGCTTGTCGAACGATCCATCCGCGCTGTCGTTGTCCACCACAACGATTTGTCCATTAATGCCCTCGGTTGCGCGCAGCGCAGCCTCTACGGCCTGCATGGTCATTGTGGGGGTGCGGTAATTCAAGATCACTGTCAAAAGGCTCATTCTGCGGCCTCCTGCCATGCGTCTGTGATGTCTGCCTCGGCGGCCTCGATTACCCGTTTCATGCGTGTGGCCAGAACCCGCACATTCGGTTCCAGAACCATTGAATCATGATCCCCCGGTACCTCGGTCACGTGCACATTTGGCACCCATTGCCCCCAATCATTATCGGCAAAAACATAGGCACGTTGACGATCAACCCAGCGGTCGCCCCCAACCTGCCAATAACCATTCAGCGGTGGGCGGAACAATTCAAGCCGGCCGTCCCAGCCATGCATATCATAGGCTTCAACAGCAGACAGGAACGCAGCCTCGATCTCAGCATTATGAAAGTGCGGGGTTTCTTCGGCTTTGGAGTGATCTTGCGCGCGGCGTTTGGAAATTTCCCAAGCGATCCGACTTTTCAGCCATAGCATTGGATACAGCGGCCCACGACGCTTCAGTTCGATCAATTGCATCCACATCCGATCCCCAAACCTCAGCGGACGGCGTTGTGGCAAAGGCGTATCCAGCAAGATCACAATCGCCACTGTGTCGCCTGCAGCTTCCAACTGACGCGCGATTTCATAGGCGGTGATCCCCCCGCCAGAAAACCCGCCAAGAAAGTACGGGCCCTTGGGTTGCACCGTTTTCATTTCACGAATGTAATCCGTCGCCGCCTCGCGCAAATCTCTGTGCGGCGGGGCATCGCCAAACAACCCACGCGCCTGAAGCCCATAAAACGGTCGGTCCGCGCCAAGAAGATGCGCGAGATGGCGCAAGTTCAGAACATTGCCAAACATACCCGCCACAAGGAAAAACGGCGCTTTGCGCCCGCCTTCGCCATTATGCATTGGGACCAGATGGGTAAAGCGGCGCAGCGGTACGACGCCTGAATCCGTCGAGGCGTCACTGGTGTCTTGTGGGCCAATACGGTTTTCGATCAAACCCGCACATTGCGCAATTGTCGGGGCCTCAAACAGCACCGAAATGGGGAATTCCACCGCCCATGTCTTTTTCACCATGGAAAACAGGCGCACCGCGACCAACGAATGCCCGCCCAGATCAAAAAAGCTGTCGTTTGTGCCAACATCCTGCACGCCCAACAGATCTTGCCAGAATCCGGCAAGGGTGCGCTCTATATCGGTTTGTGGGGCCACAAAATCATTATCCAGATCGGGTCTTTCAAAGGTTTGGCCGCGATCGATTTCGTCCAGCTCTCCTGCCTGATCAATCAATGCATTCAAATCCATTGACGACACGATAATCTGCGAGGCTTTTGCCGCCAGAGCGCGGCCAAACATTTCCGCGCCTTCATCGGGGCGAATGCCCTGTTGCAGGTTGTGACGCAAGCGTTCCTCGGCGGGGGTGATGGCATCAGTGGGGGCTTCGATAAAGCGAACATCCTGCGCGCGAACAGGGGCACTTGCCGAAACGCCCAGTGCATCTTGCATGCGTTTCAGGGTCAACCCACGCACTTGCACGCAAACTTGTCCCGCCTCATTCAAAACATCTACGTCAAAGCGAGCAACGCCCTGTGTGTCACTGCCAGACACCAATCGCACCCAACTGACAACCTGCGACGGCAGGTCGTGATATACCCGGATAGCCCCATAAGATAATGGCACCCACAGCGCTTGTTGCGCATAACCATCAATCAGATCCATCGCCCAACCTGTGGCAATATCCATCATCCCCGGATGCAGTGCCATACCGTCATCGACAAAGGCATTGTCCAGTGACAGCTCTGCCAACCCCTCGCCCTTTCCAAAACGCACGGCGCGCAACACTTTCCAGCGGGGACCAAAGGCAAGATGCGCCTCTTGTGGGGCGGACAGAGCATCGGTGCCACGGGTTTCTTCGCCACATCGGCCTGCCACCTGAGCCGTTAAAATATCTTGCGCCGCAGGCATGGTGCCCAAAGCAACAGAGGCTTCGGCATGCAACATTTCGGCCTGACGCCCCTCGACCATAACCCGGCTTACGATTTGCACGTCATACCCGATTGCTGCACGTATCAGGCGCACACGAATGTCCTGCGAGACTCCATCAGAAACCACCAAGGGACGCAGGAATATCAGGTCTCGAATTTCATAGGGTTTCTGTTCGCCATGTGCCCGCAAGGCCTGCGCGATCAATTCGATATATCCCGTACCGGGCCAAATCGCAGTGCCATCCAGCATGCGGTGTTGATCCAGAACCCAGCATTCCTGATTGATATGGGCCGCAAAGACCCGGTGTCCCTGTCCATCATACCCACCTTGGGTCAAAATAGGGGTTTCAATCGGGGCAAGGCGCTCTTTCGCAGATGCAGGTGCGAGGGCCTCTGCCGCCATACCAACGCCGTTCCAGATACCCCAGTTCAACGCCAGAACACGGGTTTTATCCTGTGCGCGGCTTTCGGCATACGCATTCAAAAAGGCATTGGCCGCGACGTAATCCACCTGCCCCGCCGGCGCGATGGCAGTGGACGAAGACGCAAACAGTGCCAGCCAATCCAATGTGCCATCAGGGAACAACGCATCAATCACCTGCGTGCCGTGCAATTTGGGGGCCATAACGTCTTCGACTGAGGCAGAGTTTTTCGACAAAAGCGGCGCATCATCCACAACGCCTGCGGCATGAATTACACCGTGAATGTCACCCTGTTTTGCCTGAACATCACGCACGACTCCTTGCATCTCTTCCAGATTACTGACGTCTGCGGATTTAACGATAACTTGACCACCCAGCGCTTCAAGCCGCTCGATGGTGGCAATTCTGTCAGCAAATCGCGGATTAAGACGCGCCTCATTCCACTGTGTACGCGCCGGAAGCGGGGTCCGCCCGACCAGAACAATGCAGCCCGCCCCTTGTTGCAGCAGTGACTGCGCCAACGTCACGCCGATGCCGCCAAATCCTCCGGTGATCAGATAGGTGCCACCAGCCCGTATATCCGCACCTTGCTCAGGCAACGCATTGGGCCGATAAATCCGCTCAAACCGCTTTGCACCGCGCAATGCGGCCACGCGATTTTCAGGTTGGGCGATGATTTCTTCAAGCACGGCATCCACTAAATCTGCCTGCCCCGACACAACGTCCAACAACCCTGCGGTCACCTGCGGCAATTCACGCGGCGCAACCTGAAGCGGGCCCAGCACCGTTGCCTTTTCTGGGTACGCCAGCCCTTCGCTACGCACCTGTACTGCACCGGAACTGATGCAGGACACATGCACGGGCCTTGGGAGGTTTTCATCCGTAATCGCCTGCATCAAAAACAGGATCGAGTGCAGTCCTTGTTCAAGGTTACGATGGAAAAATGAACTGCCCGGGCGCGCACCTTCGTCTTGCGTTAACAGCCACATGTGCACGATCCGGCTGGGTGCACGTCCGTTGACAATCAGATCAGATATCAGTTGGTCATATCCTTCACGACCACGCTCTGGGGCCAGAACATAGTGATCCGGTGACAACCGTGCAAAGGCATCACCTGTGTCCACCTCAACCACCCCATGACCTGCCGTGCGCAGGCGTTCGGCGACCTTTGCTCCCGTTCCGGCGGCATCGCGAAAGATCAACCAGCTTTCGGTTGGCAGCAGTGACAACTCAGTTTGCACATCAATGTCACATTGCGCCAAGGTCGGACGCCACGCCGGACGATATCCCCAGGATGCCATGTCATCTGTGCGCAAAAGTTCGGTATCTTCTGCGACCGCTTTGCCCGGTTCAATAAAGTATGGTGCGCGCTGGAAGGCATAGGATGGCAACACAACGCGATTGCGACGCGCCTCTCCCCAGATTTGGGCCCAATCAATGCTAGCGTTACAAGCCCACAGGCGCGCCAAGACAGTCATGAACCAAATGTCATCGGCCACATCTTCGTCCATATGCCGCAACAAGTTGATCACATGTCCCGCGCCAATATTCGGCTGCATCCGCGCCAGAACGCACAGGGTTTTGCCTGGGCCAACTTCAAGATAAACGCGATTTTTCTCGGCCGAAAGCGTTTCCATACAGTCACCAAACCGCACGGTGTGGCGCAAGTGGGTCACCCAATACTCTGGGCTTGTGGCCTCTTCATCTGTCAGAGGTTGCCCGGTGCGATTTGAGATGATCTGCACCTTTGGCACGGCCAGTGTAATTCCAGATAGATAAGCCCTGAATTCATCCAAAACAGGGTCCAACATAGCAGAATGTGCCGCAATATTAATTGGAACGCGCTGACATTCGATGTCTTGTGCCGCAAGGGTTGCGGCCAAGTCGTCCAATATAGCATCAGCCCCAGAAACGACTGTCAGCATAGGAGCATTCACCGAGGCAATGTCCACATCTTCACCGATCAGGGCCTCGACTTCGGCCACAGGCAAGGGGATGCTCAGCATTCCGCCTGCAGGCACGCTGTCCATCAATTGTCCACGCAACAGCACGAGGCCGATGCAATCCTCAAACGACATCACGCCCGCCAGACAGGCCGCCGTGTTTTCCCCCATGGAGTGACCCACAAGCGCGGATGGCATCACATCCCAGCTTTGCATCAACTGTGCCAATGCATATTCCGCGATCATGATCAGCGGAAGCTGTAGCGAGGGCTGTTTTAGCTGCTCTGCCGCGCCGTCAACCTGCCCCAACCATAAGGCACGCACGTCATAGCTGACCTGTGCCTGTAAATGGTCCAATCCGCGGTCCATCCATTCTTGGAAAACCGGTTCTGTTTCATAGAGACCTTGCGCCATGCCGGCGTATTGTGCGCCGCCACCGGGGAACATGAACACAACTTCGGCCGCATCCGGGGTGGCGTCATGGGCAAACACGCGCCCTGTCTCTGCCCTGTCCAGCAATTGCGCGGCCTCGGTTGCGTTGTGTGCCACCACAACGCGGCGTTTTTCAAAGGCGCGGCGCCCCTCCTTCAAGGTCCATGCAACATCGGCCAAGTTTTGTTCGGGATTGGTACGCAAATGCGTCACTAATGCTGCGGTATTTGCATCCAATGCCTTTTTCGTACGCCCCGAAATGACAAGCGGCTGAAAGGGCCAATCGCTTTCGTCGCTTGATACGCGTTCGGGTGCCTCTTGTACCACCACATGCGCATTTGTGCCGCCTACGCCCAATGAATTCACCCCGGCCCGGCGCGCGCCCTGTCGTTGTGGCCAATCAGTCAGACGGTCATTCACCACAAAGGGGCTGTTTTCAAAATCAATGGTTGGATTAGGGGCCTCATAGCCCAGACTTGGCGGCATCTGTTGATGATGCAACGCAAGCGAGGTTTTGATCAGACTGGCGGCCCCGGCTGCTGTATCCAGATGCCCGATGTTTGTTTTGACCGACCCGATACGGCAAAATCCGCTGTCCGCCACATCGCCGAATGCTTCCGTCAGGGCAGCCACCTCGATCGGGTCGCCCAGATATGTGCCTGTGCCATGGCATTCGATGTAATCCACGGAATGCGGCTCTATTCCAGCCATTTCCTGCGCTTCTGAAATGGCCGCGGCCTGACCGCCAACACTGGGCGCCAAATATCCAGCCTTATCCGCGCCGTCGTTATTGATCGCGGATCCACGAATGACGGCCCAGATGTGATCGCCGTCCGCTATTGCGTCATCCAAGCGACGTAGGACTACAACTCCGGCACCGCTGCCAAAAACCGTGCCTTCAGCGCGATGGTCAAAGGCGTGGCAATGACCGTCCGGGGACAGAATTTCCCCATCGCGATATGTATATCCCCGACCATGAGGCAACTCAATCGTAACGCCGCCTGCCAGCGCCATATCGCATTCACCGGTCAGCAGCGACTGACAGGCGTAATGCACAGCCACAAGCGACGTGGAACAGGCCGTTTGAATATTGACGCTTGGCCCCTTGAGATCAAGAAAATGGCTAAGGCGCGTACTCAGGAAATCCTTGTCATTGCCTGTGTGGCGCAGCAGGAACATGCCCGTATTTTTGACGAGATCAGGATTGGAACACACATTGAAATAGAAATAGCTGCCCATACCGCACCCGGCATAAACCCCAATCGGCCCGCCAAAGTTTTCAGGCATGTGACCGGCGTTTTCCAAGGCCTCCCAGCTGACTTCTAGAAATTGGCGATGTTGGGGGTCCATAATGGCCGCTTCTTTGGGACTAAGACCAAAAAACTCAGCATCAAAACGCTCAAACCCCTTCAATTTTGCCGCAGCGGGGACATAATTGGGTTGGCGAATTCGGGCACGGCTTTCGCCTACGGCAAGCAATTCTTCTTCGCTTAGGCGTTCAATTGATTCTACACCATCGCGCAGGTTTTCCCAAAATTCGGCAACAGACTCCGCCCCCGGCAAATGCGCGGCCATCCCAACGATAGCGACATCATTGTCGGACCAATCCAGTTTATCTGCACCTTTCGTCATATAAATTGCTCACATTCAACCAAACCCAGTTTATTCGCAAACACGCGAAGGCCATGGGCTATTCATCACCAAACTGTATTTTGGAACCTTCGCCTTTTGTTGAAACTATCAAGGCGAATTCAAGGCACTTAGTGCCAGAACGGCATCAGCGTTCATCCAAAAGGCAAATCCGGCAAGCCCCAGACCTAGCACAAGAAATACCGCATCATGCAGCGCATCCCAAGTGCCCTGTTGTCGCGCTAGCCAGACCACCACGGGATAGGCCAGCACATAGGCCACGCCCTGACCAATAAGCGCCCCGATCAAGCCCCAGTATTGCGCGCCAATCACCAAAGCCGCCAGAGTCAGCGCCGCACGCGTTGCGGCCAGCACAAAGAATTGTCGGGAATTGCCTGCCGCTAGTGCAGCCTGATCATAGGTCAGTGCAATCACATGGGGCACTTGCATGGCTGCAACGACCACCACAACACCGCCCGCAAGCGCATACCGTGGATCATAAAGCGTCGTCACCAACCACGCCCCAACCAGCGCAAAGAGACCCAGCAGTGCCAAAATCAATAAGCTGAGCGCAACCCGCATGCGCTGCAATTTTCGATAATTTTCGGGTGCATCTTTTGGGGGCAACTCGCGATAGATCGGGATCAACGTTTTGCGCACAACCATACCACCCAACAGCATCGGAAAGCTGGCAAGGAAGTAACCGATATTATAAATGCCCAGCGCCTCTAACGTCAGATACTTGCCAAGGATAACCTTGTCGCCTTGGGACAACAAAAATCCAGCCACAGTGCTGAGAAACACCCATTTACCAAAATGGATCAACTCATGTGCCGCTGCTTTTTCCCAGCGAAACCTGTTGCGCGCGCCGGGCAAATACGCATCATACAACCAAAGCTGAATGGACGCGCTGACCAGCCCGCTGAGGGCCAGCGCCCAGACCGACTGCAACCACCACGCCAACAGCACCGCCGCGATGATACCACTGATTTGTGTGATGACATCAATCGCTGTCACCCGCCCCAGCATCAAGTGGCGGTTGGCGGTTTCAAGGCGCGTGGGATTAAACCCTGTGATGACCAAGGATAGCCCGGCAACGGGCAACAGTTGCGCCAATTGCGGGGCGTCGTAAAACCATGCGGCAGGCATCGCCAAGGCGCATGTTCCCAGCCACAACAACACCCCGCGCCAAACTTGTATTGTCCACGCGGTATCCAGGAAACCCGGATCATCGCCGCGTTTGCTTTGCATGATAGATGGGCCGACGCCAACGTCCGAAAACATCGCCAACCCCATCATAAACACCCCAACAAGGGCCATCATGCCAAAGGCCTCTGGGAACAGCAGTCGCGTGAGGATCAAATTAGAGGCCAGTCGCAGCGCCTGCGAAGTGGCATAGCCCCCCAATGTCAGTGCCGAACTGCGCATCACACGATCACGCAGGCCGTCGCCGCGCAGAAACATCGCAAGGCGGCTCATCTTCCGCGTCTCCATTCATCGCCCCGTCCGGGGCCAAGACGCACTGCAAGGGCCACCGATGCATAGGCCGCAAATCCCATTGGATCGCGTAACGCCAATCGTAATGCACCCAGTATCCCAAGGGGTTGCTTGTCATCATTGGTCAGAAGTTCTGGGAACCAGTCAGATATTTCTACCACCCCTCTGTCCTGCCGCCGACGTACACGCACCAGTTTCGAAAAGCCTTCAACAACGGGCCATTCATAAGAGGCCTGAACCTTCAGTCGTTCACGTGACGCGAATTGAAGGCGTGCAAATGTGTCATCGGAGATAATGGCAGGCCAATCGCCCCAACGATCGCGCCCTGCCGCATTCACTGCAAAAACACCTGCGCCCGGCACACCCTTGGCCATAAATGGCACCTGCGCCCAAATACGAGCATAGGCACGGCTGAACGCGGTTTGGGCGGTCATCTTCAAATGACCGCTGGCATAGGTTGGCGCTTTCGTGGACAGGCACTGATAAAGCTGCGCCAATAGGGCAGAATCCACAACAACATCCGCATCCAGATAAACCCGTGCGGTACCTTGCGCCGCCATATCTCCGGCATTCAGAGCATTGGCCTTGCCACCCTCTGTCAGATCAAGCAACACAAACCGCCAACCTCGTGCACCAATCCTATGACGAAAGCTATTCGCAACGGCAACAGTGTCATCCTCACAGCCATTCGCGACGATAATCACCTCAGCGCGCTCTGGTCCATCCGAACGCAAAACCGCCTCAAGGCAGGATCCAATCCACGCCTCTTCGTTGCTGGCTGGGATAATAATGCTCAGCACTCGTTGTTGCCCTTCCTTATGATCCAAAAATGGTCACGTCTGCGCCCCAAACATGTTAGACACCTGTATAAGATCAAGTTTCACATAGATTTCTAAGTACGAGCAAGGCCTGCCACGTGACCCGACACTTTAATATCGGTTATTTAATACCGCAGTTTCCGGGGCAGACCCATATTTTCTTTTGGCGCGAGCTGGAGGCACTGGCGCAATTGGGCGTTACCGCGCAAATATTTTCCACACGCCCCCCCCCGGCAGGCCTCATTTCGCATGATTGGTCTGAGGAAGCGATTGGGCGCACAAAATACCTTGGTCGCATTCGCCCCCTACGTGCCTTACACACATTATTGCGGATTTCGCCACGGATTTGGCTACGTGATGTGATGCGAGAACCTGCATTGATCAAAGATCTTTTGATTTGTCTTGCGGCAGCAGATCAATTGGTGCGCAATTGTCAGGAACAGGATATTGATCATGTTCATGTCCATTCTTGCGGACGCGCGGCCTTAATAGCAGCCCTTGCGCATCACTTGTCTGGGCTAACCTATTCTCTGACGTTGCATGGACCGATGTCTGATTACGGCATCGGCCAGAGGCTCAAATGGCGGAATGCGGCCTTTGGTATTGTGATCACCCGCAAGCTGATGAGCGAATTGCCTGATCAGTTAGCATCAGATCGACCAGAACGCATCTTGGTGCAGGGCATGGGCGTAGATACCAATGTCTTGAAACGCAACACCCCGTATGACCCGCCCTTGCCCGGCGATCCGATACGCCTGTTTTCTTGCGGACGTTTAAACATCGTCAAAGGACATCAAGATTTGATGCAAGCCGTTAAAATCTTGCGCGATCAAGGCCGAAATGTGCGTCTTGAAATCGCGGGCGAAGATGATGAGGGAGGCACCGGGTTTCATCATGACTTACTTCAAGTCCGCGCCGATCTTGGCCTCGAAGAACATGTCACCTTGCTAGGGGCAATTAGTGCCGAGGCCGTGCGAGACAAGCTATGGTCTGCCCATATCTTTGCATTGGCCAGTTGGCACGAGCCGCTTGGCGTTGCCTATATGGAGGCCATGGCCTGCGGGATCCCCGTGATCGCCACGAATTCCGGTGGCGTGCCTGAATTGATCACCGATGGGGAAAACGGCCTGATGGTACCACCCCAAAATCCCACAGCATTGGCAGAGGCCATTCAGCGCATTTGCGAAGATCCTGATCTTGCCCGGCGTCTTGGGCAGAATGGACGCAAATATGCGGAAGAAAACTGCCGCTCTTCTCAAGCGGCAGAGGTTTTGCGTGACGAAATTGCCCTGCTGTAGCCCCGCGCTATTGCAAGAAGGCCTCAACCGGCAGGATCAAGTCCGGGTCTGCAGAAAACGATAGGGTTTCCACATCCACCATCACGACCTGATGCTGGGATGACATCGCTTTCAGGCGGCGTTCATCTGTGGAAAACTCATAGGCATCAAGCTGACCCGGCAATACCACATGATCATCGCCCGGCCCTCCATGCACGCGATCCAGCGGGCCATTGGGGAAAAATTCATCGTCGCCCTGATAGCCCAGCAATATGTCGCGATACGGCGATCCTTGCAGGCGATCATCCTGATCGGTGCCAGAAATTACGCCCCCGTTTAAAAACGTGCCTTTTACTCGGGTTTCCCACCACGCTGGGTTTTCCTGATTAAACGTCACCAACACATCATTGCGTGCTGTGGTGTCTTCCAGATGGCGCAAATGCCCCCAACTGCCGTGCGGCACGGGTTTGGCAACATCGACAAAGGCGTTAAACAATGTGGCCCCTGATGTGCGCCATGCATTGAGGATGTCGTGATAAATCAACGCCATTTCAGGGGAGTAATTCAGGATCTCAAAAAACCGGGACAGGTCTTCGTTTGCGCTCCAGCCACCGATACCGACAACATGGGTGCCCCCTTCGTACATCACCAAATCAAGCCCGTTGTCCGCAGCAACTTTGGCCTGATAGGGCAGCGTTTCCGTAATCAATGTCCTAACAGAGTTTTCGCGCAATATCCGGGCGGCTTGAGGCACCACCTGATCAAACTCATGCTCTGCAATATATTGATCCAGCAGCGCGTGTTTAAGACCCTGATTGCGCCCATCGCGTTCTACCTTGGTGCGGCTTTCACCAATCAGGTTCAACACCTTTGGCGCGAAGTCGTCATTTCCCAGTTCAAGGCCGAAATACCCGGTCACTGCATAGGCATCAAAATGATCCACCGGGCGCATATCTTTGGCCAAAGGTGCCTCAAGCACGGCCTGTTCCAGCCCGGGCCAGTCAGTGAAAGTGGCGGCAACACGCACCACGCGATCAGGCAAATCATTCTGGTAAACTTCAGCAACCACCTCAAACACTTCGGCTGAACGAACGCCGTAGTATTGCATCCAACCATCGTCCTTGGCCTTACGACCCCAGCGTTCCTTGGCTTGCTCCGCGGCATAGTGGGCCTGTTCAAACAGGAAATTCCAAACTTCGTTGGAGTACTCCACATACGCCTTTTGATCGAGGTCCATGTGGTCGCGCAAATAGATAGCAAGCTGGCGCACATAATCATTATTGGCGCGATGCGGGATATTGAACCACCCATCCGCGCCGATATGATTGACAAGCGCCACCATGATTTCCACCGGCACCCCCCGGCGGGTATAACTAAAATCCGTCGTTCGTGGGCGTTCATCCCATGACTGAATTGGCGACGCGTTGGTGTCCATCCAATCCATAAACCGCACAACCCGCAGGTTTTCGATCACCTTGATCCAATCAGGGTTAAAGAGTGCCCCCACCTCGTCCAAGGGAAGCAAATCTTCACGGATCACACGAATGTTGCGGATGTGGTTGTCGGGATCGGTTTTGCGGATAGCGATGCCAACGGGGCCTTCGCCCGGTGTATATGAAAACCAAACCTCATTCTCTTCACGTTTGTCGACGCGCGCGCGGCCAGTCACACGCAACTCTCCTACGCCTTCAAAGCTGACACGATACCGCCCTGCAATGCTTTGAAAGTCTTCGGGTTGCTCGGTCAGGATATAGGTTTCGACTTTTGTCAGAGTGTCAGGAATGCGCAGGGGCCATCCGTTGGCGTCAAAAATATCCTGCGCCACCAATTCTTCATAGGTGACACCGCCCCATTGATCCGGCAAATGCCCAACCCAACGCCGCGCCGATTTCATTTCATCAATGAACGGGTGCTGCGTGGACCAATCGGCAATACCGTTCAACCCCATTGCGAGGGAAGGATTGTCTAATTGTATACGCTGGGGCGTCGGTAAATATTGCGGCGCTGTTGTTACGCTTGCGGATGTGTCGCGCGGCATCTCTGATGCAATGATTTGCACAAATGCTTCGAAGTTCTGTGCCACCAAAGGATGCACCGTAGGTGGCACAGTTTCGATACGCGGCATCGTGTCAAACAGCCCTGCATAGGTGATCGCCCCTGCCAGAAAATAGAGCGTCGGTGTGCCGTGGGGGGCGTCATCTACATATAAATCCGTTACGGGAATATCGGACAAAGGCGTTTCTGTTAACGCGCGTGCCAAAATGCGCGCCACTGGGATCAGATCAATCTGTACCGATGGGCGCTCTTGTTGCAGCAATCTTTGAAACTCCACATACCAATCATGATATGCGCCCTGATTATAGGCGTGATATTTGCGCAAATGCCGTGCAGATGGGGGAAACCGCTGAGTAATAGAGGCCATGTCAGACCAGCCTTCATACAGCACAAACCTTGGAGGAGCTGCCTGCGCAACGATCCAATCCATCAAATCCACGGTGGCGGAAACCGGGGTCACAGCATCGGGATTATCCCCGTCATAGAAAATGTCGGGCGGCTGGTATTGGATGAAGTTCGCAGGGTTCATCATAATGGTATTAAACCCTGCGCGCGCAAAGGGTATGCGGTCTGCATCCCATGCGCTTGCCACCTCTTTGAAGGACCAGACTGGCGTGGGCGGTAGCTCTGACGCAAAGTTACGCAAAAACCCCCATTGCCCATCGGCGCTGTAATCCTGCCCGGCATTGCGTGCGAAATATGCCACCCAATGAGGGACAGTGGTTTCGTCGGTCTCTGACAGGTGATGAATCAGGCTGTTACCGAAAATATAGCTGCGCACCTGCGCCTGTGCAGCACTGGAACACATTAAAATAAAAACGATCAGTCGCAGAAAAGGCAGGCGCATTCTTGGACTCCAATTGTAAGCCAAGGCCCAACGCAGGGCCTGCGTCAAAGATATTGGCTAATAGGTCGTTGGCAAGTTCGTTATAGGGAAAATTCGGCCACATCCCCCTGCAGGCGCAAAACCGTCAGACCAAGACGCAGCTCGACTTTGTCTTTACCAAGGCGGGCCACCTGAGGATCAGTCGGCCAACGAGATAGGTCCAACGTATATCCCTCACGCCACCCCCGAATGACCGATACCCCGCCATAGTCCACGATAAAAGTGACGTTGCCATCCCCGGCCTGCACATCATTGTGACCGTTGCCTATAAAGATATGGTCATCGCCCCCTTCAGAACGCACGAGGTTTCGGCCAGGTCCAGTATGGATTTGCGAGCCACCCGGACCATCATGAATTTCATCATTACCAGGTCCGGCGTAAATGGTGCTTTTACCTGCACCGCCTTTGATCAGGTCATTCCCGGCGCCGCCGTCCAGAAAATCACGCCCATTGCCACCAATCAGCGTATCATCCCCCGCCCCACCAAAGAAGCGATGCGCATCCTTGCCCCGCCCGGATTTCGCAACCAAAAGATCATTGCCCGCACCGCCGTGGAATGTCGCCCCGCCATATTTCGGACCAATCATCACGTCATCACCGCGACTCCCCTGAACATTCACCACCACTCTTTCTGAGGTTTCGAAATTGATTGGGGTATCCGGGTGGGCAACGATGGCGATTTCTTTACCTTCACTTACGTTGTCCTCGTGGCGTGCAACCACTGTGGCAATGCGAATGTTTTCCACATGTGCAGGAGCATGAAGCACGTAATCATCCGGCCCCGCCATATACCAAAGCGTATCATTGCCGCCGTCCGCATCTTCGACGATCTTTTCAGCGTCGGACCCATAGGCCCAATAATCATTGTCAGCATTGCCCCCAGCCATAACCACCGATCCATCCAGTGACATCATCGCGTTGACGCCGCGTTCCGGGTTTTCAAAGCCGCGCAGGTCTAGCCCCAGCTCCAGCGCATTTTCCACCAGTTCGGCACGCATCTCGGCCAAGGGACCAGTGTCGGAAAGGTTCGTGGTTTCGCCGGGATCATTCACCAGATCAAACAGATGTTCTTCGCCATCGGGGTATCGGAAATACCTGTATTGGCTCAGCTCTGCCTTGGCCGAGCGCACAGACAGCGTGCCAAAAACGCTTGTGACCGGGGATTTCGTGCAATCAAATTCGCCAAAACTGTCGTCAATCAACGGCAAGAGGCTCTGCCCTGATGTCCAATCAGGGCGATAAGGCAACCCGGCCAAATCCATCACGGTTTTGGGCACATTATGCAGCGACACGGGCATATCCACCGTTTGCCCGCCTTCCAAACGCGCATTCCAAATTCCAAGAGGCACATGGGCGGCACTGTCCCATTGGCTCATCTTATGGAAACTATCGTGGGTGCCAAGATTGAACCCATTGTCCGACAATAACACCACCGTTGTATTTTCTGCCAAAGGAGAGTCGCGCAGCGCATCCATGAAACGGCCAATTTCATGATCCACGTGACTGATAGCGGCGAAATAGGCGCGCACCACTTGGCGCCACGCCTCATCCCCTGCCTTTTCCGGGGTCCATGGGCCGTTGGCAATATAGGCCGCCTCATAGACTGCCATGCCTTCCTGAGGGCCAAAGTAATCCTCAGGCGCGGCGGTCGATGGCCATGTGATCTGTGTCGGATCATAGGTTTGATAAAATCGATCCGGGCATTGCAGGTTGTAATGCGGGTGTTTGAATCCAAGTTGGATCAGATGGCGCCGCGTCGGGTCAGCGCGATCCAGATAATCAATCGCATTCTGGGCAACTTTCCAGTCATAAAACTTGCGATCTTGCGATCCATCATCATCCGGATGATTGACGCCGGAGATACCCGGCCCTTTGCCAAGGTAGTCTTTTATCTTCTCACGCTTACCTGCGTCCTTGGCCTCTGGTTCTTCATGAAACAGGACGCGTTTGTATTCGTCGGGCATGGGCTTGTAATTGCTGTCCACCTTACCCGTGGTAAAACAGCGAAACCCTGCACGGCGCAGATCAAATTGCCAGCCTTTGGTGGGCGGAAGGACATCACGCCAAAACCGGTTCAGATCGACAAGCCCGGTACGAAACGGCGACAAGCCAGTGGCCAGTTCTGCCCGACAAGGCGCGCACAATGGCACCGTGGCATAAGCATTGGCAAAGCGCACAGCTTCGGACATGAACCGATCAATGTTGGGTGTGCTGATCGCAAGACCAAACGATTGACGCCACGTATAAACGTCAATCATGTCATCAATCCAGATGACGCAGATATTGTCGCCTTTGACGGTGTCGCGATCAAAGCTCATCCGGCATCCTCTTGTTTTTGTACAAATCTGCACGCGCGTTCCATGTCGGCAATGCCGCTGTCAGAACTTAGACCATTGCGGTCAAACCAGAACAGCACATCCCGGATCACCACATCACCCAACGTTTTCACAATGCCTTTGCGATGACTGCGACAGGCCATGAACACATCTGACGCCCCCAACATCGAGGTCGCCAACTCCATGCTGGGGCCGATGTGCTGCACTGATGGGCTAAACCCTTCATGCCCTACACAGGCACTGAGGTAAATATTCCCCTGCGAATACCCAAATGCCACCCAACATCCTGGTGCAGGCGTGGGCATGCGCAGGTCAATGGTTTCGCTTTGATCCTGTAAAATCAATGTGCCCTCTTTTTCATGGAGGAACAGGTAATTTTTATGATCATGTGGATTCACGGAAATCAATGTGCGCGCGTTTGCATGAGGGGTTTGTATTCGGCAAGCAAAGCTGAAATGCGCCGCATCTATCAAAGCGTTTTCAACGGCCAAGCCGCAATTCACACCAGCCTGCGCCAGCAATCCACCCCCTTGAGAAAATCGCGCGTGCCCCTCATTGGGAGTTGCTGGTTTGGCCTTGGTTCCAACTTTATTCTCGGCAGGCCATGCTGTGATCACCCCATCGGTATGCGTGAGTGATGTGCCACGATACCAGATAGCCTCACATTCATTCGGATGGCTTGCAGGGCCGATCCATTCAACGTTTTGTTGGGACGGTGGCGTATCACGCAACAGAACCGCCTCTGGCACCTCGATATCCACGACATAGGGGGCGTCTGTCATCAGTGCACCGGTAAGACTGCGGGCAAAGCCCAGCGATACAATGTTTGCCCGGTGCGGCTGCCCATTGACCAGGTGTCGCGCACGGCACCGCGGTTCGCAGGCATGCCATCCGACGACGGCGCATGCCCTATTGCATAAGCCAGTTCCAAAGCGTCGCCCTTGGGGGCTTTGTCAAAGCGGATCAGGATGTCGCAGGGATCATCTTTGGCGATCGACACCTCTTTGATCTTAACCTTGTTGGTGGCACCCATCAGGTGAAACCCACATTCCTTACCCGCGCTCAACGGATCATTCTCATCCAAAACCAACGTCCCCTGCGCCTGTGCGCGACAGCGGATGGTTTTGCCGTTGTCTTCACGCTCTGCCAGCAAGAACAAGGGACATGCCCATGGGGTATCTGCGTTCATTGCCTCAATAGCAGCGGCTTCCATTTCGGTCATCTGGATCAAGGCATCTTGATCAGGGCGGCCAAATTCATTTAGGCCAAACATATAGCTTGGCGCTACATGCACGAAATCATGCGAGCCGTGGTTCCACGACAATTCCCATTGCGCACGCAACACCGGGGTATCCGTAACACCTTGCGTGCCCGCATCAAACATCGTGGTAAACAGAGGTTTGCGCAGGCCATGATCTGCAAACAAATCTGTGACCTTATCCATCAGTGCATACATCCCGGCCCGCCATTCATCACCTGAGGAAACCACATCCTCTAGCACGTAATCCAGGTTGACTGACAAGACCTTAGCTGGCAAATCCATCACCCGCGCCCCAGCACAGAAATTGGCCAAAGTCTGTTCAAAGTTGCGATACCCGATGCTGGTGGTAAGTTTTGCAATCGAGGCGGCGCTGTCGGCTTCGGTTCGGGAAAAAATCACCGGCAAGGCGCGGAAGTCAGCATGGCGTTGGGCAATGATTTCGTCTGCAATCAGGCTGTCGCGCGTTTGTTCACGTACCGTTTGTACATGCGTCACAGCGGTGTTTTCCTCGCTGCCGGAATTTCCCGCAGCACCCAGATCATCCCCAGCCGTGACAACATGAAAAGGAAATCGCGGTGCAACATCATATGTGTCTGCTCGTCGCGGGCCACCCAACCCCAAAACGGCAAACAATGCCCCGGTTGGATTGGCAAAAATGTCCGGCGTTCCATCATCGACAGCCTCTTTTAGCCGTCTGAATTCACGTACGCCCTGTTCACCGGGCAAACGGGCGGAAAACACATACCAACCATTGGCTTCACGCACATTCCATGCATCAATGTCACCCAGAACAGATGCATCAACACGCGCGCCTGCGCTGCCCAAACGCCGCCCGATATCAGAAATCACGCTATCACTTAGGTTCATGCGCAATCCGGTTTCGTCAAACCCGATCACATCCCCATTGCGCGCCTTCAGCAAAATGCCTTTGCGTGGCTTTGCAGTTGTTTCATCCGTCACGATGTCGCCCCTTTACATGTGCCGACATGTTTCATTCATTTGTATCGCACAGTTTGCTTGTCCAATACTGCAATCTTTCCAACAAAATATCGAATGTATCTTTGTCATAGTCCAGCGGCGGATTGTCTTGGTATCCAAACAATGACCACTCAAAATCTTGCACCCAACCCATCATTTCCTGACGTTGCTTGTGTCGCACACCGCCGCCGTTTTCACACCCTATCAGCAACCTGATCATGCGCCCATCCTGTCGACGCATCCCATTGGCCTGTCGCAAAACCTCAACCTGTATGTCCGAAAGCGATGGGTTACGGTTGTGCAGGCGTTTTTCTGATGTCCACGTCAGGCCCAATTCTGCACAGAATTGGTCCAGAATGTTCTGACCTTCTTGATAGGTCATGAGGATCTGCCGCTCCGCCCCGAACATTTCTGCAATGTTGGTCGTCATATCCGTAACGTTCAACAGTTGTGCGGCATAAGGCGCCGCCCAAAAATCGGCGAATGGATCGGGCGTTTGCCACATGTGGTTTGCCGTCACATAGCCCAATCCAAGATTGTTGCGACGCATCTGCACGGACTGCGCATAGAAACTTTTTTGCCAAGGGGCCATATCGCGAGACACAGACACCACCGTCACATCGTGCTGGGCAAATAGCGCATGCACGCTGTCCTTAAAATCCGAGCTCATCCCCGGAAATTCGACATAGACATTTTCGTCCGACAAAATGCAGGCAGAACCGAGCGCCTCACATTGCTTTAGGTAATCTGCCAACGCATCCAGATTGCGCCGTCGCAAATTGTCCCCCAGCCATGTGTGATTGGGAGCATTCCAAGTGATGTTCAAAGGCGGATAACATACGCCATCATGCGCGGCCTCGGAGTACCCGCGCCACAAGTAATCCTGAATAGAGGTCGTTCCCGTCTTGGGAAGGCCAATGTGGATTACAATCTTCATTAATGTCTAACCTTCCTGATGAGGTGTTACCCAACGTCTAACCAGACGACCAAACCCGTTTTCCTGTGCCAGCCGCAAAAATAACTGAGCGCGCGGATTATTCCGATCATGCATGATAGAGCCAAGTTTGCGCAGATAGCGAAAGCCAACTCGGCGTTTACTACGAAACGCACGGCGCAATGCCCTAGCATCAGTTTTATCACGCAGCAGATCGAATAAAACCTCCTGTATGCCCATCTGAACACATGACTGAATTGCGGCATGTCCAACACCATGCATTATGACGCGGCTATAGTGGCCACGGCGCGGTATACGCGCCTCATGTTTGCGATCCTGACCATGGAGGGGATCATAGATCACAACGTATTCACGGCGCTTGTCCATATGGTGGCGCAACTGATGCTTCCATTTCCCCATCGCCGCCCACTCTGCATGATAGCGCCGTTCAAACCGCACCGCGGCCGGATCAATCGACACCTGAGGAGATACCGCCACCGCACGTTTGGCCCGCAACGCTTGTGACCCAAGCAACGCGCCATAGCCTCCCATACTGAATCCATAGGACACAACGGGATGGCGGCGACCAAGAAAAGCACGGCAAGCCGCCATAGCCTCAAAAAAATCATCATATTGATGCCAATCAGGGTGGGCATGAAACACGCAAACATGCGCAATGCCACGCTTGGTGAATGACCGCGACCCCCAGCCCTCTGCCGCATCAAACGGATAATCATAGGGCGGAAAGGCCACAACGGTATGGCCTGTCTGTTTTGGACCAAAATATTCCAGACGCAGGTTTTCGCTTTGCCAGATGACGTGGCCTTGCACCCAGTCCTCAGGAAATGGAACCGGCTCAGCCATACGTATACGCAGGTTGTGCATTCATCGCCTCAACATCCACCTTATCCAAGCGCCGCACCCCTGTGGTTCGATCCAACATACGTTTGGCGTGACGCAATTGATCAACCTCGCGCAAGACCTTGAAATTGCGATAGTGGATCATGCGAATATCGTGGTTGTCCGGCAAAGGTTCCCCACGCAGCACACCACCCAGGATATAATGTTGCTCTTCGGGTAAAATATTCCAATTCAACCCTGCCGCGCGAATGGCCAATGGCAGGCTCATTTGGTCCAAATAGGGGCGTTTTTTGATGATGTCGATCTTATCGATTCTTTGTGCAAGGCGCATCCAAACCTCGGCGAAACTCTCGCCATCTTCGGTCACGGGACCTTCGGGGAACACTATCAGACCTGCGTTAAAATATGGCATCAACTTGCGCGCCTTTTGACGTGACAGCCAAATGCGTTCATCGGGTTTTTCCATGTCGCAAGCCGCATATATGTCGTCCCAGATCTTCTGGCCAGACCAATACATCGACGTGGCAGGCGCGACAGAAACATGGCCTTCGCGGATCATTTCATCGGATGTGTTCTTTCCAATGAACAACATGTCCGAATCCATAAAGGCAGAATATGGCGTGTCGCGTGGCTGCAACGCCGCAACCATCTTGTTGCCATGGGGATATGCAGGATCAAATACGCCTTCGGTTTTCATTGGTCGAATGTCGACCCCCAGCTTGCGATATATCGCCATGGCCTGAGGTTCCATATCAACCATGCGATCCTCAGGGACATAGCCGATCAGATCAATTGGTTCCTTGAACTGACACCGCACAGATGCCGCAAGGTAGCAGCCCATATTTTGGTATTTTGGCGGCTCTGCCACAAAGAAAATAGACAGTTTTGGCTGTACCATTTCGCGACCTCCCAAGGTCTTTCAGTTCGCAGGATCTGCAATTCCGCGCAGCTTGTCCCAATTGCGATAGACCCGGTGAAATTCATTATCCACAAGACCCAATTCTGGTTCTACCGGGCGGATCATCTTGAGCTGTTCTTCGCGTCGAATGGCCTTGCGGACGGATGCAATTCCGGTGTCATCATGCACCACGAATGCATCCGGCGTCAGTACAGGGCGAATAGCGCAGAGTTCGCGGAAGTGCGTAACCTTGGCCCCGTCCAAATGCACGGCATCAATATGGCGACGTTTGTTTTCGATGGCATAGCGCGGCGTTTCAATCAGCGAATGTCCACGAAGGAATTTCACCCGTCCCGGAAAGTTGATCTCCAGCCATTTGCCTGCGACCTCGACATAAATTTCGGTGGGCGCCCATTGTTTTTGTACCCGTTCGCAGATGTCCACGCCTACAGCTTTCAAATTAGGATTGGCCATCAGCATCAAAAGCAGACTGTGCCCACCATTCACACCGATTTCAAACATATGGGACGAGTTTTGCGCCACGATAAACAGATTGCGTCGCTTCACTTCCATTTCTTCAATCGGGTCAATCTCCCAGAAATTTTCTTGTTGGCTGTGGTAAAATACATTGCCTTGCAGTACCGGTTTTTCACCTGCAGCCTCTAGACAATCTTTAAGCATCTGATTTAATTCGCCTAGTTTTACATGCCAAGCATCACTGGCGATCATTTCATCGTAACTTTCAAACATCCCTCAACTCTTCCTCCCTCAGGCGATTTTTCCGGCTTGTGATCCGGTCACCATGTTCTTTTTGACAGCCGCCAAAACACCTTGAGCGACCTGATCTCGCAATTCCTGTCGGGCCAACAAGTCACACATTGCATTCGCACGGCGCACCATCTCTTGGCATTTATCCTGATTGTCCGCGCACCATTGAAGATTTTCCTCCAGATCACGCATATCCCGGCGAAACGGGACATAATGCTCCCAGGGTTTAAAATGACAGCTGGCAAAGCTGTCAAACTCTGGCGTCATCACAAGACCAAGGCTGCTGCTATTCATGACCCAAAAGAAGTTGGACCCCACATCCGCACCGGGCAAAACAGCCAAATATTTAAAGTGTCCAAAATTCAGCTGCGGCACGCGGTCTTTCTGAAAGCCACTAATGAAAGGGGCCGTTTCCAATGGCATGGGTTCAAACCCTGCATACCCCAAATCAAATCGTGGATCGTCAAAATAGGTTGCGATGAACCTGTGACGATTAATCGTCATCAGCGTGATTTTGACCTGCTCTGCGGAAACTTTACCCTCATTGTATCGGTTCAACAGCGCATGCATGCGGATCATATTGCCGCGTCCCCACCTGCCCAATCGCCCCCATCCGCCGGCGCTGCCACGCCAGGCAACGATGGGTTTTTTGTCCGCCCATGGAATATCGCGCAGCGCGTCAGGCCCCAAAAATCCGGGATTTCCGATGTCATGATAACTTGGCAGCGGCCAAAGAATACGCCCGGTCGCCTTATCAACAGGGCGGTTAAAACCGAACACCGGATAGGCATGACCTTCGGGATCAATCAAAGAGCGTGCGCGATGGTCCTGCATATCAATGGCAAATCCGATATCGGCCGCCTTCGCTGCAAGCACTTGATCCAGTGCGCCACCTGTTTTGATCTTATTGGCCTTGCTACCGCGTTTTTGCAAATCTCCGCGCCGTATGAACCAGCCATTATGCGTATCAGGCGCCTTGCTTTGTGCATCCCAAAACAGGGCCATTCCACTGGAAGCATTCATGCCATAGTCGCGCGCCGCATCGGTTTGCGACAGCTTATAGCCGCTCAGATCACCGATCTGATGCGCCACCGATCTTTGCACAAACTCCGCGTCCGAGACCATCTACTGCCACTACCTCCGGGGATTTCGCAGGTTACCCTGTCTTGCCCATATGTCGTGCAGTCTAAATGTGAGAACGCATTGGCACCAGTAGTTTTGCAAATTTTTGGAAACGATACGGCTTGAATGGCGTTACTGTCGCCCCGCCACATGGGTTTCACCACGCGCGCGCGCCAATTCCATCTGTTTTTGACGCTCACGAAAGCGACCTTTGTCGAACTCTGACGTTTCATCAACACATTGATGGCAGCTGACGCCATGTTCATATTCCGGGCGATCAAAATCCTCGGGCAGGATTGGACGACGGCAAGCGTGGCACAAAACGTGCGGCCCCTCTTCCAAGCCGTGCCCGACGGAAACGCGACCATCAAAGACAAAACAATCACCTTCCCAAGTGCTGTTTTCTTGCGGCACTTCTTCAAGGTATTTCAGAATACCGCCTTTCAGGTGATAGACATCTTCCACCCCTTGGCCGATCAGATAATTCGTCGATTTCTCGCACCGAATACCGCCAGTACAGAACATCGCCACGCGCTTGTTGTGAAAGCGCTCTTTGTTTTCTTCCCACCATGAGGGGAAATCTCGAAAAGTTTCTGTTTTTGGGTCAATCGCGCCCTGAAAGGTGCCAATCGCCACCTCGTAATCATTGCGTGTATCAATGGTGACAACATCAGGGGACTGGATCAATTCGTTCCAATCCTCCGGGTTCACATAATGCCCCACGGCTGCAAGTGGATCGACATCAGGTTGACCCAATGTGACAATCTCCTTCTTCAGCTTCACCTTCATGCGGGGAAAGGGTTGGGCACTGGCGGTGCTTTCTTTCCATTCAAGATTTCCGCACCCCGGTAAGGATTGTATATGCGCAATCGCGGCATCAATGCCATGGCGCGACCCGGCGATGGTTCCATTGATCCCTTCGCGAGCCAGCAACAAAGTGCCGGTCACGCCTTCGCCTTCACAAAGCGTCAACAATGGATCACGCAACGCTTCGGGATCAGCGAAAGGGGTGAAATGATAGAGTGCAGCAACTGTAAACATGGGCGCGATTTACACCGTTCACCGCATCCCATGCAAGTGATAGCTGACGCGCATCTATTCAGCGGCCATGGATTGATTTTCAGGCACGCCAATTTCCGTGATTTCAGCAATGACTGCGCGCATCACCTGACAGAAATCAGCGAAATCCGGCAGAGGTTCAATACGGCTCTCATCCATATATAACCCCCGATCGATTTCGATTTGAATGGCATGCTGGCGGCGCGATGGGCGACCGTAGTGTTGGCTAACAAAGGCCCCCGCAAAGGGTGCATTGCGCACAACCAAAAACCCGGCCGACGAAAACGCAGCCTCGATTTGCTCCACCACATCATTGTCAGCCGCCGCGCCGAACCGATCCCCTAGCACAATATCCGGCCTACGGGCGTTTGCCTTTATCAACCCTTCCAAGGCCTCATGCGGCATAGAATGGCAATCAATCAGAATCGCCTCACCAAATTGGTCATGTGATTCCTGCAAAAGCGATTGCAGTCGGGCATGATAGGGTTTCCAGTAATGGTCTATCCGTCGTTTAGCCTCGATCTCAGACAGTTTTCCGCGAAAGATGGCACGGCCTCCCGCAACCACACGCGGAATCACACCAAGCCCAGAGGCTATACGCGGATTAAGTGCCCCCTTGGGCACACCCTCGACCGCAGCCGGGTCCATCTCTTTCATACCACGGTTATAATCAATAAATGCACGTGGCGCCTCGGCCAACAAAAGCGGTGCGCCAAATTCTGGCACTGCTGCAAATACCTTATCCACAAAGGCATCTTCAGAACTGCGTAGCAATTGAGCGTCCAAAACAGATTGGCGCACAAACCATTCAGGATAGTCATTGCCACTGTGAGGAGAGGCAAACACCACCGAGGACCGTCTTTTCTTTGGGCGCAGCAAAGAGTATGCGTGTTTCGGCATTTCGCCTCCTGAGTGATGTGCGGGCACCATTGGCGCCACACCGGCTTGTCGTTTATGTCGTCAAATAAATCATAGACTGAAAAAGATATGTATCAAAAGCCCTTGAACACCTGCGCGACTCCTTTTATAGACCGCCCCACTGGCGCGGATTTCCGCGCTCCTTTTCGTGAGGGGCATGGTGTTTACGTCGGTTTCATGGGCGATTAGCTCAGCGGTAGAGCACTTCGTTGACATCGAAGGGGTCACAAGTTCGATCCTTGTATCGCCCACCATGAATTGATGCCTCGTCAGAGGTGCCCGTTAACTAGGCGCAGGCCGCGCCGCGAAAGAGGAGAAGACCATGAAGGTTAAAAACTCACTCCGCTCGCTCAAGCAGCGTCATCGCGACTGCCGCGTTGTGCGTCGTAAGGGCCGCGTATACGTCATTAATAAGACGCAACGCCGCTTTAAGGCACGTCAGGGTTAAGCCCTCGTTCCTTGAAAAAGTTTAAGCCGCTCTGCATCGCAGGGCGGTTTTTCTTTTGCTTAATCAAATTTGGTTGATAGTCAGGCATGGCAGGCAACCATCAGGGCAGATCATGGACATTCGCGCAATCGGCATGGGGCTGGCATTTGCTCTAATCTGGTCATCTGCTTTTACCTCGGCCCGTATTATCGTAGCGGATGCCTCGCCACTGGCATCACTATCACTGCGATTCTTTTTATCGGGCATCATTGGTGTCGCGATTGCACGTGCCATGGGCCAAAGCTGGCATTTGACCCGTGATCAATGGCGGGCCACACTGGTGTTTGGCCTGTGCCAAAACGCACTGTATCTGGGCCTGAACTTTGTCGCCATGCAAACGATTGAGGCCTCATTGGCGTCGATCATCGCCTCCACCATGCCCTTGTTGGTCGCCTTGGCGGGCTGGATCATCTTTCGTGACCGCCTGTCAAAACTGGCCACTGCCGGATTAATCATGGGCATTGTTGGCGTTGCGCTGATCATGGGGTCCCGATTAAACGGCGGTGTTGATCTTTACGGAGTTGCCCTATGCGGGATTGCTGCCGTGGCACTGACCATAGCCACGCTGATGGTGCGTGGCGCATCCTCAGGGGGTAACCTGATGATGATTGTGGGATTGCAGATGTTTGTCGGGGCTGCGATTCTGGCCGTAGCATCCGTAGCAACCGAAACCCTGCGTGTGAACATGACATGGGAATTGGGGGCCGCCTTTATTTATACCACCTTGGCACCCGGCCTGCTGGCGACATGGATCTGGTTTTCACTGGTCGGGCGCATCGGTGCTGTGCGCGCGGCAACCTTTCACTTTCTAAACCCGTTCTTTGGCGTGGCAATTGCAGCGGCATTATTGGGCGAACGTTTGGGTCTGATCGATATTGTCGGTGTTGCGATAATTACCCTGGGTATCTTGGCTGTTCAGCTGTCAAAACAGAAATAACGGTTACGCCTGACCATCTGCCTTGGACGCCATCCAATCCCGCACCCGCGCCGCCTGCGGGATCAAAGGCGTTGTGCGTGACCAAACCAGATAAAACCCTTTACCTGTTTGCCAGCTCCAGCCGGTGCGCGCCGATAGCAAGCCTTGTGAAATCAAACCACGGGTGACGTGTTGCCAGCCAAAGGCAAACCCCTCACCCGCCATGGCTGCCTGTAAAACCAACGCATAATCATTTAGCCGCAATCCAGCCTTTGGCGCACGGTCCATCACCCCATGATGGGCAAACCATCCGCCCCATGTGGGCCGCTCCCGTACGGGTTCCTCCAGATGAATAAGGCGTTCATGCAACAGATTGGGCACGGTTTTGAGATTGACTGCAGCGCGCATCACTTGCGGGCTGGCAATGGGATAAATCACCTCAGGCGCGATCAGCACGGAATGGCAATCTTCCCAATTGCCATCACCGCGTCTTATGCCAAGACTGATTCCTTCGGCATCAATATCCGGTTCTCGATCGCTGGTTTGCAGGCGCAGATCAATTCCCGGTTCTGTCCTGTGGAACTCTTCCAGACGCGGCACCATCCAGTAATAAGCAAAGGCCGTGCTAACCGACAAGGTCACGTGATCATTCAATCCACGCTGATGCAGAGCGCGTGCCGAATGCAAAATCGTTTCCAAACCACTTGAAACGTCAACAAATAAACGCTCTCCCGCCTTTGTTAACGTCACCTTTCGATGCTGCCTAAGGAACAGCGCAACCCCCAAGGAGGCCTCCATCTGTTTGATCGCTGCACTGACCGCAGGCTGCTGTACATTCAACTCGTTTGCAGCGCGTGTGAAAGAGCCAAGCCGCGCCGCAGCTTCAAACACGATCAGATGTCGGGGTGATGTCAGTAGTTTCCAAAGCTCTTGCATAACTGTGGTTTATCCAAAGCATCAGAATTTTCAACCGTCACGTATCGAAATTTTCCTCATAAGGTGTGCATCACCTTTATGGAGAGTCCCCAATGGCCCGTCGTTCGCGCGCATCTCGTGACAGAAACCTCGCCGTCTCTGGCGCCCCTGCGTCGCCCTATATCCAGCGACAAATGCCCTTTTATGACATTTTGGATGAAGAGCAGGTCGCCAAGATCGAAGCCCAAGTTGATTGGATGTTTGAAAATGTCGGCATAGCCTTTCGCGATGATCCAGAGGCCCTGCGCATCTGGAAAGACGCCGGGGCAACGGTTGATGGGGACATCATTCGCGCTGATGCGCAGTGGATTCGCGATCTTTGCGCCAAGGCGCCACGCCAGTTTACACAACTGGCCCGCAACCCGGAGCGCTCTGTTGTGATTGGCGGCACCAATCAGGTATTTGCCCCGATCTATGGCGCGCCCTTTGTTCGGGATCTGGAAGGTGGGCGGCGCTATGGCGACATGGACAGCTTTGAGAAGCTGGTCAAGCTGGCGTATATGCACCCCAATCTCCATCACACAGGTTTGGTAATTTGCGAACCTTGTGATGTCCCAGTCAGCAAACGCCATCTTGATATGGTCTATGCGCATATGACGTTGTCGGACAAACCCCACCTTGGCGCCATTACGGAAATGAGCCGCGCACAAGACAGCGTGGATATGGCCGAGATCATCCATGGCAAAGATGTGATGGAGAAAAATTGCGTCATCATGGGCAATGTGAATACCAACTCCCCCTTGTTGGTCGACAAAGTCGTGACAGAAGCGATCCGAGTATATTGCGGGCGTGGTCAGGGCATCGTGGTGGTCCCCTTTATCCTGAGCGGTGCAATGGGTCCGGTGTCTACGGCGGCCTCTGTTGCGCAGGCCATGGCCGAGGCAATGATGTGCTGTGCCTTTGCGCAGATCGTACGACCGGGTGCCCCATTTGTGTTGGGCAACTTTCTATCATCCATGTCGCTGAAATCCGGCGCCCCGACATTTGGGATGCCGGAACCTGTCGTGTCCAACTATGCCATTGGCCAACTGGCGCGTCGTGCAGGATTGCCTTTGCGGTGCGGAGGATCGTTGACGGCCTCCAAGATTGAGGATGCTCAGGCAGCCTATGAATCAGCAGATTCAATGCATTCCACGATGCTGGCAGGCGCAAACTATGTGCTGCACGCAGCCGGTTGGATGGAAGGCGGGCTGTGCACTGGGTTTGAAAAACTGATCATGGATGCGGATCGACTGGGGTCATATCAAAAAGTGTTGTCACAAGGGTTAGTTACCAGCGACGAAGAAATGGCGCGGGATGCCTATGGTGAGGTAGAGCCCGGCGGACACTTCCTTGGGTCGGCCCATACAATGCGCAATTATCAATCCGCGTTTTATGAACCCAAACTGAGCGACAGTGAGAACGTCGAGAGTTGGGAAGATGCTGGCGAAAAAGACATGCGGCGGCGCGCATTTGAGCGTTGGAACCAAATGCTGCATGACTATGAAAAGCCAGCGATTGATCCGGCGAAAGAGGAAGAGCTGGCCGCCTATGTGGCGAAACGCAAAGAAGAGATCCCTGACGCTTGGTATTAATTCATTCCAACATCCGCTCATCGCTCGCTGACGCGCGCTCTTCGCTAGCGAAGAGGGACCGCAAGGGACTGATGAGCGCCCCCGATATTTGGCAAGGAGAGACACATGCCTGAGATCCAAACAGACCAAACCACCGGAGCGAAAAAACTCCCTTCCCACGCCAAGGCCGTTATTATTGGTGGTGGTGTTGTTGGATGCTCCATTCTCTTTCACCTGGCAAAATTTGGATGGAAAGACGTTGTTTTGCTGGAGCGCGATGAGTTGACATCCGGCTCGTCATGGCATGCCGCTGGACAAATTCACACCATCAGCTCAGACCCCAACATTTCACGCCTGCAGTCATATACAATTGATCTGTACAAAGAAATTGAAGAGCTGTCCGGCCATTCGGTGGGCTTGCACATCACCGGCGGGTTCTATCTGGCGTCCAATAAGACATGGTATGATTACCTGAAACGCGAGCGTTCCAAGGCGCGCTATATGGGCCTTAATCAAGAATTCATCAGCCCCAAGGAAGTGGCAGAGCGTCACCCGCTGATTGACCCAAAACATTATCATGCCGCGCTGTGGGATGATCAGGATGGCGATCTTGATCCATCAGGTGCCACCTATGCCTTTGCCAAGGCGGCCAAAGTGCATGGCGCGCAATATTTCACCCACACCCCGGCACAATCTGTCAGCCAGCGTGCGGACGGAAGTTGGGACGTTGTGACCCCCAAAGGCACCATCAATGCCGAGCACATCGTCAACTGCGGCGGTCTATGGGCACGCGAAGTGGGCCATATGGCGGGCCTGAACATCCCGGTGCAACCGATGGAGCACCACTATCTGATCACCGAAAAGATCGACGCGGTTGCCAACCACCCCACACGCCTGCCTGCGGGGATCGATTACGAGGCGAACATCTATTTCCGACAGGAACGTCAGGGGATGCTTTTGGGAACGTACGAACCAAAAGGCACACCTTGGAAGGTTGGCGGCACGCCGTGGGACTTTGGGCACGAATTGCTGCAACCAGATCTGGATCGCATTGCTGATCGTTTGGAAATGTCATTTGAACGTATCCCCGCCATAGGCGAGGTGGGTATCAAAGACATGATCAACGGTCCCTTTACCTTTGGACCTGATGGCAATCCAATGATCGGCCCGGTTCCAGGCATGCGCAATTACTGGTGTGCTGTTGGGGTTATGGCAGGGTTCTGCCAGGGTGGCGGCGTAGGTCTAACCATGGCCGAATGGATGATCGATGGCGAGCCATCCATCGACGTCTGGGCGATGGATGTGGCGCGTTTTGGTGATTGGGCAACGCCCGATTGGGGCACAGTCAAATCCACTGAAAACTATGAACGTCGCTTCGTGATGACCTTCCCGAATGAAACCCTGCCAAAGGGGCGTTTGCAAAAAACCACGGCACTTTATGATCGTCTGGTCGCCAAAGGCGCGCTGATGGGACAAGGATTTGGTCTTGAGAATGCGCTATGGTTTGCAGATGGCCCGGAAGACGCACACGAGGACCCCACGTTTGAGCGCAATCGTTCACATGACTATGTCGCGCACGAGGTAAAGGCCGTGCGTGAGGCCGTGGGCGGCATTGAAATCGCCAACTTTGCCAAGCATGAATTCAAAGGCCCCGGCGCGCGCGCCTATCTGGATCGCATCCTCGCCGGATACGTTCCGAAATCGGGTCGCCTGACCTTAACCCCAATGTTGACCCCAAAGGGCAATCTTTATGGCGATTTGACCGTGGCCTGTTTGAGTGAAGAGCATTTCATGTTGTTTGGATCCGGCACCATGCAAGAAGCGCACCGACGTTGGTTTGAAAAAGACCTGCCCGCGGATGTGTCCTATGCAAATGTCAGCGATGACTGGCACGGTATTGCGCTGTCCGGTCCAAGATCACGTGAATTGCTGCAACGCATCACGCGTGATGACGTCAGTGCGGAGGCCTTCAAGTTTCGCGATCTGCGTCAGACATATGTCGGCAGCGTGCCCGTGATCCTAAACCGGATCAGTTTCTCCGGTGAGTTGGGTTATGAAATCTATTGCAAACCGCAATATCTGTTGCGCCTGGCCGAGGCGATTGAAGAGGCAGGCGCGGATATTGGCTATCGTTGGTATGGCGCGCGCGCACTGATGTCGATGCGTCTGGAAAAAGGGTGGGGTGTCTGGAGCCTTGATTTCCGCCCCGATTTTGACGCGATGGAAAGCGGCATGGATGCCTTTATCAACTGGAAAAAAGACTTTGTTGGCAAAGACGCCACGCTGCAAGCCCGCGAAGAGGGACCCAAGCGTAAACTTGTCACGATGACCATTGATGTGGATGGCATTGACGTCAGCAATGACGAGGCAATCCTGAAGGATGGCGAAGCGGTCGGCTACATCTCATCCGGCGGATATGCACACCACGCGCAGAAATCCATGGCCATGGGGTATGTCGAAACAGAACACGCAGCGCCGGGAACAACGCTACAGGTGGAAATTCTGGGCGAGATGTTTGAGGCCCAGATTTTGGGTGCAGCCATCTATGATGCCAATGGTGCAAATATGCGCGCCTAAACATCTAGGCCACGCCAACGCGACAAACCAAGGGGGCAAGCGATACGCCTGCTTGCCCCTCGTTCATTTGCAGAGGCCTGTGTCAGACTCATCACCTCCATGTCAGGAGAGTGTAATATATCTTTGATATTCGAATGTGCTGTCCCATGTAGGACACAAGATGAAAAAATCAGGGACATACGCCATGACAACATACTTCAAAGATCCCGATGCCATTGCCAACCTGTCGGCCGAGCAATTCAGGGTCACACAACAAAGTGGGACAGAACGTCCCGGTACCGGAGAATATCTGCGCAACAAGGCGGTCGGCATTTACGTGGACATCGTTTCTGGCGAACCATTGTTTGCGAGTTCAGACAAGTATGATTCTGGGTGTGGCTGGCCAAGCTTTACCAAGCCGATTGACACCCATCATGTGACAGAACATCACGACGCAACCCATGGCATGGTGCGTGTTGAGGTGCGGTCGCACGACGGGGACAGCCATTTGGGGCATGTTTTCCCTGATGGGCCACCTGATCGGGGTGGGCTGCGGTATTGCATTAACTCTGCAAGTCTGCGGTTTGTGCATCGTGACGATATGGAGGCTGCGGGCTATGGTGCCTATCTGGACCAAGTGGAGGACATCTAAGATGACAACAGAACGCGCAGTTTTGGCCGGGGGATGTTTCTGGGGCATGCAGGATCTGATCCGGCGCCGCAAGGGGATTGTTGGCACTCGTGTGGGATATACGGGTGGGGATGTTCCAAATGCGACGTATAGGGATCATGGCACCCATGCCGAAGGAATCGAAATCACGTTTGATCCAGCGAAAACCTCGTATCGGGAAATTTTGGAGTTCTTTTTTCAAATTCATGATCCGACCACGCCAAATCGGCAGGGCAATGATCGGGGAATGTCATATCGGTCTGCAATTTATTATGTGGATGATGCGCAAAAAGATATGGCTGAAGATACGATTGCAGATGTGAATGCATCCGCATTATGGCCGGGAAAAGTTGTAACTGAAGTGGCCCCAGTTGGAGATTTCTGGGAAGCAGAAGAGTATCATCAGGATTATCTGGAAAAGAACAAAGGTGGATATACCTGTCATTTTCCGCGTGCCGATTGGGTTTTGCCTAAACGGCAATCTTAAACGCCACTCATCAGTCCCTTATGGTCCTTCTTCGCTGTGTGGTGGAGAAGGAATCCTATCAGCGAGCAAACTGGGCGGCGTGTTGCGCTGCCCAGCGACCTGTTGCAAGGCAAGCAGTGAGCAGATACCCCCCTGTCGGGGCTTCCCAGTCCAACATTTCCCCTGCAGCGAACACTCCGGGCATGTCCTTGATCATCAGGTTTTGGTCCAGCGCATTCAGCGGGATACCCCCGGCGGTTGAGATTGCCTCATCCAACGGGCGCGGGCCTGTATGTTGAATAGGTAGAGATTTAATTAGCGGAGCGAGGTCATCAGGCAAAGGGCGGGCGCATTCCATTAAGAGCGCCTGTTTGGCTGGGTCGAGTTTCAACACCTTTCGCAGATAGTTTGTCATGCTCATTTTTCCGCGTGGGCGACTTAATTTGTGTCGAATTTCTTCTTCTGACAAATCTGGCATCAAATCGAGGGTGAGTGTCGCACCTTCGCGCATCTCGCGGGACACAGCATAGAGCCCACCCCCTTCGATTCCTTTTTCTGACAGGACGCATTCGGCGCGCACCTTTTTAGCACCGGCACACAGCGTGACGCTTTTGATCGGGGAGCCAAAGTGTTTTGCCATATGCGTGGACCACGCCACGTGAAACCCCATGTTGGCGGGTTTGAAGGGAGCCATGGGGATGCTCAGGTGGTCAACCCATGCGCCATCTGATCCAAGCCGTGCCCAGCTAGCACCACCGCATGCCAGCACCGTCACGCGCGGGTGCAAGGTCTGTTCTCCGTCTGGTGCGTCAAACATGAACCCGTCTTCTTGCAGGCCAACCCAACGCCATCCTGTGCGGATTTCAACGTTTTGTTGCGCCAATTTCTGCAACCAAGCACGAAGGAGAGGGGACGCCTTCATCACCTCGGGAAACACACGGCCCGATGACCCAACGAACATATCTTGCCCCAAGGATTGCGCCCAATTGATACAGTCCTTTGGGCCAAACTCTGACAACATGGGGCGCAGGAAGGGCGCGGCCTCTGCGTAAGCAGACAAGAAGGGGGTAAAGGGTTCATCCTTGGTCAGGTTCAAGCCGGATTTTCCGGCCATCAGAAATTTGCGTGCAACCGAAGGCTTGGCCTCTGCGACGATAACCTGACGTCCGGCAGCAGATAGAATATCCGCAGCCATCAGACCTGCAGGTCCACCCCCAATGACCAATGCATCTGTCATTCTGCGCGTGTTATCAAAGGTGTTTTGAATTCCACTGTACGGTGCGGGTAAGGGATTTCGATGCCGTTGCCCTTAAGCGCATTCCAGATCAAGAAAAGCACATCAGAGGTGTATTTCTTATCCCCATCATCAATGCCATTCACCCAGAATTCCACGGCAAAATCGATGCCGCTGTCACCAAATCCGCGCAGCTCGCAATCTGGGGGATAAGGAGAATCCAGCACCTCTGGATGTTTGGCCACGGCCTTTTCGATAATGTCAGGCACAAGGTTGATGTCCGTGTCATAGCTGACTGAAAATGGGGCCTCATACCGATTGGCCGATCCACTGTCCGAAAAATTAACAACCCGCGTGGTGATGAAATCCTCATTCGGGACAACAATCCAGCGTCCATCATATGTTTCTAAAATCGCGGCGCGGGCTGTCATCTTCACGATGGTTCCGGCCTCTCCGCCGTCCAGTTCAACATAATCGCCAACGGTGGCCTGCCCTTCGAGCAAGAGGATCACACCTGATATGAAATTGGATGCGATCTTTTGCAAACCAAAACCAAGACCAACGCCAATCGCACCACCCAACACGGCAAGCGACGTCAGCGAAATACCCATGACATTCATCAAGATCAGAAAGGCAAGGCCAAAGATCCCGATCTCTGCAGCCTTTGCCGCCAGTTCGCGTGTTGCGGGACGCATGTCTTCTTGGCTTTTGATAAAGGCTGCGGATTGATCATTTGACCAACGACCAAACCAAAAAATGACACCACCAAGAATGGCAAAGCGGATCAGGAACAAAAGCGAGAACGACAGATTACCCAGTGGCACCACGGTGTCATCAAGGCGGGTTGTGACAAAATCCATCAAGCCCAAGGCATAGACAGCCGCCACTGGCACCAAAAGATAACGCCCCACGACCTTCATCAGAGGATCTTGAATGATTTCTTTGACCAAAATGCGCACTGCCAAGAACAAGAACACGCGTTTGCCAAAGGCAATTACAGCACCAGAGCCAAACAACGATCGCGTGACACTTTCACCAATGCCGATCAGAACATAGGCCAGAAGCGGCAGTAAGAGCGGTACAAATATCAACACATAGCGCCGGAATTTGGCAATCATGTGGGCCTGATCTTTGGGCGGTGTCAAAAGTTTGGTCACCACTGGACGAGCCTTGCGGCTGATCACCAAGGCAGCGACATAAGCAAGGATCAACAAGGCAAACTGTGACCATGCCGCAGGGCTGAGCAACCAGCCTTTGGCAATCAGCCAGCCTTCGTTTGCGAAATTCAGAACCGTTGTCACGATCTCTGGTTGATTTTCCACACCTATACCCCCGCGTTACCCCAAACACATTGAACAGTTTCATGCCTGTTTGATCGCAAAATCTCAAGGGAAAGCAGCAATCGGGGCGATGCATTACCTTGAGGCAGGCCAGATTTGTATGTTGTGAGGATCAGTGATCTGGCCGTTCAGACCTTCGATTTCAAGGCCATTCAAAGCAGGAGTTTTACCAAACAACGCGCCGGGAACATGCTGAAACTCCAGAACCGTATAAGGGCGCTTCCACAGCCATTCGCGATTGTGGATCGCCAATAGATCGGGATCAGGAGGGGTCTCATCCGTAAAGGCCAGAAAGTAGAGATCAAACCCAAAGTCAGGAACTGGTTGTATCGACAACGGCCTCATGCCCAAACCTTCATAGAATGACAGGTCTGACATAATACCCCCCGTGCGCAGCGTAATCTGCCCAATCCGCGCACCGCCTCCCAACGGCAGAGTGGCATCCCCTGCATGATCCGGACGCATCGTTTGAAAATCATGTTGCAGCAGCTCAATCACAAACCCCTCTGAGTCTTGCAAGTGGCACATATAACCAATGTCCAAAAATTGCCACGGCTCTGAAACCTCTATGCCTTTGGCGCGCAACTGCACCACAGCCATATCCACGTTTGGTAGGGTAATTCCGATCTTCCAATATTGGTCAGATTTTTTCGCGGCGAAGGCTGGTCCGTCGGGGAAAAGCACAAGATCAGCATCCTGTCCGGGATAACCGACGCGCCAGATTTCACCGTCGCGACGCGCGGTCATGCCAAAGTGATCGGCATAGAAACCGGCCAACAACTTGGGCTTTTGCACATTCAAGCGAAGACCGGACAGCCGCATAGTCAGCTTTGGCACAGTGATTTGATACCCGCAACGATGTCAGGCTTGGCCGCAAGAGTGTCTGTGGCGATGGCGCGAGCCGCATCCAAAACAGAGCCATCCTGCACAATGCGATCCACGAGACCAAATTGCAGCGCCTCTTCGGCAAGAATTTTTTGCCCCCCCATCAGGATCAATTTTGTACGCGCTGGACCGATCAAATCGGCCATCCGCTTAGGGTCAGATGGTTGTGGCAGAAATCCCAGTTTCATCACGGGATAAAAGAATTTGGCATTGGCAACAGACAGGCGCATGTCGCACGCCAAGGCCATCCCCATAGCCCCACCCGCCAACGTGCCGTTTAGGGCCGCGATCGACAAGCCGGGCAGCGCGGCAATGGCTGATGACAAACGCTCCCAAACCGGGCTGGTGGCCAATCCTGCGCGTGCCTCTTCCAGATCGGCACCTGCGGAAAACACTTTACCCGCCCCGGTCAGCACAAATACCCGCGCGTCTTGGGCGGCTTCGGCGATGTCGGCCAGTTCATTTAACATGGCCTCAGTCAAAGAATTTGCTTTGTCCGGGCGGTTGATCGTCACGATCCACAGTCCGGAGTCTTCTTTTGTCAGATCAATCAAATCAGGCCTACTTTTTGTCGTATGGTTTCATCACGCAAAGATATTTCTGCCCCCAGCCAATCATCCGCCTCGGCACCACACATCCACAACAAGGCCTTTGCAGGCCAGTCCGCCGGGATGTGATCAGACCAGTCCAGCTGACTTATTGGATTGATACCGCTTGCCTTGATGTCGTGCTGCATTTGTGTGGCAACCGTACCCGGCGACAGGCTGATGGCACGGATGTCTTGATGGCCGTTTTCCTCATGCACACAACGCGTCAGCATTAGCGCTGCTGCCTTAGAGGAGCAATAGTGGCTCCATGCCTCAACTGGGCCATGCGCGGCCCCTGACCCGATGGTCAGAATACTCCCTCCACCCGCGGCAATCATCACAGGCAAGGCAGCCCGCATGCCGTTGAACACACCCTTAAGATTGATATCGATAGCATGGCCCCATTGGTCTGGGTCTGCTTGTGACAGATGGGAAATAGGATCAATCACACCAGCATTATTGATCAGCACATCCAATCCGCCAAAGGTTTCCACACAGGCAGAAACGGCTTTCTCCATTTCCCAATACCGGCTGACGTCACAGGGAATGGCAATTGCGTTCGGGCCAATGCTCCCCGCGATTTCAGCAATGCGATCCTTGCTTCGGGCCACCAGCGCCACGCGTGCCCCAGCAGCGGAAAATTCGCGCGCCGCGCTTTCCCCAATGCCGCGACTGGCTCCCGTGATCAGTACCGTTTTTCCCTGCATATTCATGGATGGCCTCCCTTGATTACGCCCAGTGGTAAACCGCCGATCGGCCTTGGTCCAGTGCGAGAATCCTCCATAAGCCCTTGACCTTGCACGCGCCAAGATCGAAGCTATTGCCAAAATTCGTATTTGAAAGGTCCGTTATGACTCGCTCGAAACTCATTCTTGGAACGACTGCACTTGCTTCAATTTTAACTGCCGGCAGCGCATTTGCTGATATCACCGCGAACGATGTTTGGGGGGATTGGCGCGAATATATGGAAAGTTTTGGCTATGACGTGTCCGCCACTGAAACGCGTTCAGGGGACACATTGACAGTCGAAGGATTGTCCATGACGATCCCTATTCCTGAAGAAAACAGTGAGCTCTCGGTCACCATGGGTGAACTCAACTTTACTGAGGCATCTGATGGCACCGTAAATATCACCTACCCCACTGTTTTGCCATTGAATTTTGTCGGCTCCGAGGGGGGCGCAGAAATGGTCAACGGCACGGTGAATATGGGCCATAAGGGCCTTACAGTCGTGGCCTCTGGCGACCCGAGTGACATCAGCTATAATTACAGCGCCAGCGAGATGACCCTGGAACTGGCCGATTTTAACGTTGAAGGCGAAAAAGTCGACTTTGTGACCTTTTCGGCGACAATGAGCAATATCACAGGCCACGCCGCCACAAAGATGGGCGCCCTTCGAAGCCTAGAAGAGGCGTTTCATTTTGGCTCACTCAGCTATGACTTCAGTTTCGACGACCCCGAATCTGATGATAATCTGGCCGCGAACGGCACGTACAGTGATCTTAATATGAAATTAAGTGCCTCTATTCCTGATATCGAAACCGAAGATCCGCTTGAAATGTTCAATGCCGGCCTTGCCTTTAATGGATCGATTTCATTTGGTTCATCTCAGGGTAGCATGTCCGGCGTTTCAGAGGGTAGCCCGTTGAATGTTCAATCCAGCTACAGTCAGGGCGGCTTTGATATCTCGATGGATAAGAACATCTTCAATTTGTCAGGTGGCGGAGAAGATGGCCAAGTGACCATGACGTTGCCCGATCTTCCCTTGCCCATTTCCTATAGCATAGGCAGCGTGGAACTCGATTTTCAAATACCTCTGGCCAAATCTGACACGCAACAAGACTTTACCGCACTTGTGCATTTTGGCGATCTGAGTGTTGATGATTTCCTCTGGAACCTGTTTGATCCCGGTCAAATCCTGCCACGTGATCCGGCGTCTGCCACATTTGATCTGTCTGGCAAACTTCGCCTGCTGACCGATCTGATGGATCCCGCTATTCAAGACAGCGACGATTTCCCGGGCGAGTTACATGCCATGTCGCTGAACAGCATCCTTTTGCAGTTCGCAGGGGCCAAGCTGACAGGGACTGGTGATTTCACCTTTGATAACTCTGATCTCACCAGCTTTGACGGCATGCCCAAACCAACGGGCGCAATTGATCTGAACCTAAAAGGCGGTAATGGTCTTTTGGATAAATTGGTTCAAATGGGCCTGATTCCAGAGGATCAAGCCATGGGTGCAAGGATGATGATGGGGCTGTTTGCGGTTCCCGGCGCAGGCGAAGACGAGCTGAATTCCAAGATCGAAGTCAACGATCAGGGGCACGTTCTGGCCAATGGGCAGCGTATCCAATAATCTACTCCCAATGCATTTTTACGGCCGTCCATTGGGCGGCCGTTTTTCTTGCCACTTGAACACTGCTCTTGTGCGGTCTACCTCATGAGAAACGATATGAGGATCGCATGAGCCAATCTCTAGACAGTTTGACACAAGCTCTTTTGGATGCCGCCCGACGCGCAGGTGCGGATGGGGCTGATGCCATCGCCTTGCAGGGCACATCGGTTTCCGTCGACGTTCGCGCAGGTGCGTTGGAACACGCAGAACGATCCGAGGGGCTCGACCTTGGCTTGCGTGTGTTTTTGGGGCAGCGTCAGGCCAATGTATCGTCCTCAGATGCGCGTGCTGAGACCATTGAAACCATGGCGGAACGCGCTGTCGCCATGGCACGCGAAGCCCCCGAAGACCCGATGATTGGCCTTGCCTCTCCGGATCAGCTTGCACAACACTGGGATATTGCGGCGCTGGAATTGGCCGACCCCGCCGATGAACCAGCCCCGGCCAACCTACAAGAAGACGCTGCGCGCGCCGAAGCGGCAGCATTGGCACATGACGGAATTTCACAGGTTCAGGCAGCGTCTGCCGGATATGGGGAAACATCGGTTCATCTGGCGGCCAGCAACGGGTTTTCCGGCGGATATCGTCGCACAAGCCGGTCTGTGTCCTGTGTCGCAATTGCAGGCACGGGCGCTGAAATGGAACGCGACTATGACGGGGATTCCCGGATTTTTCAGGCCGACCTGCGATCCTCGGGCGAAATTGGCGACACCGCCGCCCGCCGCGCCCTTGCCCGGCTGAACGCCAAACAACCGCCAACCGGCACCTTTCCGGTGCTGTTTGATGAGCGCATTTCTTCCTCTTTGATCGGACATCTATTGGGGGCAGCCAACGGCGCTGCAGTTGCGCGCGGCTCTTCTTGGCTATTGGATAAACTTGGGCAGCAAGTTTTGCCTGACACCCTGTCCATAATCGAAGACCCCCACCGCCCACGGGTGATGGGGTCTCGTCCTTTTGACGCAGAAGGTCTGCCCACTCAACGTCGCGCGATTGTTGAAAATGGTACTCTGACGGGATGGACCCTTGATCTGGCCAATGCGCGCAAGCTGGGCATGGCATCGACAGGCAATGCCGCCAAAGGCACGAGCGCTCCGCCCTCTCCCAGCACTTGGAACATTGCACTCACCCAGGGCACATCTTCACGCTCTGACCTGATACGCGATATGGGCACCGGGCTAGTTGTGACATCCCTGATAGGGTCAACCATCAACCCAAACACCGGTGATTATTCCCGAGGTGCGGCTGGATTTTGGGTGGAAGACGGCGAAATCACTCATGCCATCAATGAATGCACCATAGCAGGAAATCTGAACGACATGCTGCGCCGAATAATTCCCGCGAATGATGCTCGGACACATCTTTCCAATGTAGTGCCTTCCTTGTTGATCGAAGGATTGACCCTTGCAGGATCATGACCTTCAGCTTTTGATCGATGCGGCCCTTGAAGCAGGCAAGGTCGCCACACGATTCAGCGGACCGACGGCACAGGTTTGGAACAAACCAGATGGCGCGGGCCCTGTGACCGAGGCCGATCTTGCCGTCAATCAGATGTTAGAGGCTGAACTGCGTGCTGCGCGGCCTGATTTTGGCTGGTTGTCCGAGGAATCCGCGGACGACCCTGACCGCTTGAACACGGAACACTGCTTCATTGTTGACCCGATTGACGGGACACGTAGCTTTATCGAGGGCTCAAGCACATGGGCCCACGCGTTGGCGATTGCAAAAGAAGGCGTTGTTACGGCGGCAGTTGTCTACCTGCCACAACGTGACAAACTCTATGCTGCCAGCCTTGGACAAGGGGCCACGTTGAATGGTGATCCTCTTCAGGTATCGGACCGCGCCGACCTAACTGACGCCCACATCCTTGCCGCGCGCCCTGTGATGGATGCCGCAAATTGGCCCCGTGGCGTACCGCCAGTCCAGCGCAGCCACAGACCATCGCTGGCCTATCGCCTGTCTTTGATTGCCCAAGGGCGGTATGACGCGATGGTCACCCTGCGCCCTACATGGGAATGGGATATTGCATCCGGTGACTTGCTTATCAAAGAGGCAGGGGGCGTTACGTCAGATAGATACGGCGCACCCTTGGTGTTTAACAACGCAGATCCGCGGCTGCCCGGAATGATTGGCGCCGCGTCCCCTGTTCATGCCGCATTGACGGCGGCATTAGGGAACGAATGAACCGCCCCTAAATCACCAAATCAAGCGGCAGGTCGGCAATGTCACGCAGGCGTTGACCTTCGATCATTGTCTCTACAAGCTCTAGTGTTTCAGGTTTTTGATTTTTCAAAACCTCCACCAGTTCGGGCAAGGCGAAATGGTAAACACAATCTATATCCCCGGTGCCCAGCGCAATCGCGGCAATTCGCGATGGCAAAGGTTCGGCCGTAACCGCCGCAATATGGGGCAGACGCCCCTTGCGATTTCGGATCAGGTTAAGCGCCTCTGAACGGGTGTTTTGTACGCGATCAGATCGGATTGTCAGCTTACAACTGACCGAAGCATGCAGCGTCGCAAGCCCACCATTCGCGGTACGCAAAGGTGTATGTTGAGCGACCGTGTCATCCACCAACACTCCCATCTCATTCAACACCCTGTCAGAAATGGGTTCACGGATCACCACGACATCGGGTTTGATCAGGTAATCAGACCCCAAATGCGTTTTCAGTTCGCGGCTGGCATTGGCCAATTGGCGCAAATCATCCAGAAAAGAATATTGATCAAACTGCGAAATAGCGCGCCCCTTCTCCACAGAAAAGGTACCGGGGCGCAGATGGGACAATTTGGCAAAACAGTCGGACAAAAACGTCTGGCAAGCGCTTTCGAACATGGCACCTGCGGTTTGGCCTGCGGGTTTCTCCGCAGTGGTTTGGGTGGTGCCAATTCGCGCAACAAGGGCAGTTGCGATCTCTCGGCTGATCTTGCTTGATACATCCGCGATGCTGGGCACGCCGCGGGTTTGCGTGATCGGGCCTGCCAGACACTCATCATGAAATCGTCTGCGTGCTTGAGACAGCCAAGACATCATTTTACGCAACCGCATAAAGGCGGCGCGATGTGATCGCCTTGTGCAGATTGGTTGCCACAGCCTCGGCCACGGGTGGGGGGAAGGCATTTCCAACCTGGCGATAAGCATTGGTTTTACGCCCCGCAAAAGCCCAGTCATTCGGAAAGCCCTGCAACCGCGCAACCATAGGCACGGTCAGACGCGGCATGCCTTCGAAATCCGGTTCAGGTGGCGCATCTGCAAGGGATTTGCCATTCACGCCCAATGTTTCCCACGCACGCCTCGCACGGGTTGGCCCCAAATCAGGACCACCATGTTTCTTGGAGCCACCCACAATGGTTGGCGCAATTTCATCGGCTTGGGCACGCCATGCATCCGCACCTTTCCAGCCGCACGAAGCCATCTGATCATGCAACAATTCACCCACCGTCAGCGGGGCAATATTTGATCCCTGCGGCCATTCAAAATCTTCGGCATAATTTTCATGAACGGCAACAATCACAACCCGCGGGCGCAACTGAGACACGCCAAAGTCACTGGCATTGTACAAATGCCAATCCGCAAAGGTGTAGCCCATTTTCTTAAGCTGTTTCTTGAGGCTCAGGCGATAATCAGCAAACACTGCATCCAGAAACCCACGTACATTTTCCAGCATAACGGCCTTGGGGCGAATTTCATCAATCACCCGCAAAGCATCCGGAAAAAGATCACGCTCATCCGCCGCACCAAGCTGTTTTCCGGCCTTGGAAAAAGGAGGGCACGGAACACCACCTGCCACCAAATCAACCCCGGCAAAAGGGGTGCCGTCAAATTTTGTCAAATCAGCCTGATCGCCTTCAATCACGTTCCACGCAGGTCGGTTAAGACGCAGCGTATCCCGGCACCATTTGTCAATTTCCACCAGCGCCGTATGGCCAAACCCAGCCCGCTCTACGCCAAGAGCTTGCCCCCCTGCGCCTGCGCAAAGCTCCACTGATGTCAGAGTTTTTGACATGAAATGCTCCGGTTTCCTGTTATCAGCATAAGGCGTGTTGAGCGTGAAAATGTCAACGCGTGGCCGCAAGATAAGCGGAAAATGTTTCCGTAATGTTCTGCCAGTTCAAAAAAACCAAACAGGCTCACCGCCCTATTTCTGATAGTGCGTCACAAAATTGCGCAGAATTTTTTCCGGAGCATGCACATCCGCTGCGCGACACATATCAATCAGTCGTTGCGCATCTTCTGGCGGGAAGTACCCCCGATGTTTGTAGATATTGATACGGGTTTCAAACCCATCGGCATCTGCCTCGGGGTGGAATTGTGTGGCATAGACGTTTTGGCCAAAGCGGATCATCTGATAAGGACAAGTGGGCGAACGCACTAAATGCGTACAGCCCTCTGGCAGATACTGAACGGCCTCTTTGTGACCTACAAAAGCATTAAACCGTTCTGGCAGCCCTTCTAGTATGGGGTCGCGTCGCCCTTCCTCTGTCAGATGACAATCAGATGCGCCGACATCTTCGCCATATTGTTCCTTGCTGACACATTGCGCCAGATGGTGACCCAGAATACCAATGCCATAACAGCAGCCCATGAAAGGCAAATCCTTTTGGGTGATCTCTGGCATCAGGCGCAAAATTTCATGTTCGATCTGGGTCTCGATCGCTGATTTCTGGTCCATCGGGTCGCTCACGCATCCCGGGCCGCCTCCAACGATTATGCCGGCATAATCCTCAAGATTCAGATCATCAGGCAAGGTTTTCTGATCCAGTCGAATACGGTGCACATCTGCTTCGCTCAGACCAGATTTGTTCAAAATGGCGGCGAACTCGTCGTCAGAAGCTTCGGTCTCGGGGCGCAGTTGCAGGATCAGAAAAGGTTTCATTTCTCCTCGTTGCCCCAAGCCGCGTGCGGGGTCAACCATCCATCAACAACTCTTGCCGCCCGCACAGGGACGTCATACTTTGCAACAGAGCAGATAAGGGAGCCAAAATGATCCTGCGCAGGCACAGACATGCGGCAATAGCCGCCTCCCAACTCCGAAGGTTGGGATAGTCGTATGGTGGCTTCGATCAGCCTTGCGGCCTATCTGGCGTTTGCGCGACGGGCGTCGGCACGTGGGATTGATAGATCCGTACCCCGACCTGTCGGTGAATTGGTTTGGATGCATTGCGCCGACCTGTCACGCGCACGCACTTTTGCGCGTCTTGGTCAACGTCTGATGGCGCAACGCGAGGGCCTCACGGTTCTCTTAACAACATCACGCGCTTCTGGGACGCCACCCGATTTGCCGGATCATATTCTCTGGCAAGAAGCCCCATCCGAAAGCCCCGACGACATCGAGGCGTTTCTGGAGTTTTGGAAACCTGACGCCTGCCTGTGGCTTGGACCTTGGCTTCGACCATCATTGATCCATGCGAGCACACGCAAAAACGTGCCTTTGATCCTTGTGGACGCCAGTGATCTGGGGGTAGAGAACAAACGCTGGCGATGGTTGCCCGAACCCATTCGGGGCACCCTGCAGCTGTTTTCATATATCTTGGCACACGACACGGCCACTGCAACCCAACTAAAGCGGTTGGCCTTGGAAGACACGCACATTAGCGTCACTGGGCCATTGCTGGACGAAGGCACGGCACTTTCTTGCAATGAAACGGATAGAGAAGACCTGACAGCACTTTTGGCGGGGAGACCGACATGGCTGGCAGCGCATGTTCAACCTGCGGAATTGGCCACCATATTGAAGGCCCAACGCGCAACGCTGCGGATGTCCCACCGGTTGCTGCTGATCCTTTCCGCCGCAAATCCCAAAGACGCCGATAAAATGCTGGAAATCGTGCGCCAAGAAGGGTGGCGCACTGGCTTTTGGGATGATGGCGACATGCCCAGTGAAGACATTCAGATCTTAATCACGTCAGATCCACGCGAGCTTGGATTGTGGTATCGCGTGGCCCCTGTGACCCTTATGTGTAGTTCCTTTAAGGGCGGATTTGGCGGGCGTAATCCGCTTGATCCTGCTGCATTAGGTTCTGCTATTTTGTATGGGCCAGGCATTGGGAACCATCTGGGCACATATTCCCGACTGGCCAAAGCCGGCGCTGCGCGTATTGTGAAGGATACTGACAGCCTGTGTGCCGCGCTGACCTTATTGCTCGCCCCTGATCAAGTTGCATCCATGGCACATGCAGGATGGACCGTCATGTCCGAAGGCGCCGAGGTTTCCAACCGTATCTCAGAACTGGTACACCTTGTTTTAGACAATGAAGAGGCCCACCCATGAAAGCGCCCCTGTTTTGGGATACCTCCCCTGAAAATCCAAATTGGCGGGCGCGAGTTTTGTCTCCGCTTGGGGCTTTGTACGGGGCTCTTACGGCAAAACGCATAGGTAAACCCGCAGGGTTTCATGCAGATGTTCCGGTGATTTGCGTGGGCAATTTGAATGCAGGTGGCACAGGTAAAACCCCAACAACCATCGCCCTTGTGCAGCTGCTACAAGCGCGTGGATTCTGCCCCATGGTCGTGTCGCGTGGCCATGGTGGGGCGCTGGAAGGCCCGATAAAAGTGAATGAACGCCAACATCAGGCCCAAGACGTGGGTGACGAGCCTTTGCTTATGGCAGCCTTTGTCCCAGTGATTGTCGCCAAAGACCGTGCTGCGGGCGTCAAAGTTGCGCAGGAAGATGGGGCCAATATCATCTTGATGGACGACGGATTTCAGAACCCATCCGTACACAAGGATATCAGCATTGTTGTGGTGGATGCCCACAAAGGGTTTGGTAATGGGCGGTGCTTACCGGCCGGCCCTTTGCGCGAACCTGTACACAAAGGGTTGTTGCGCGCCGACATGGTATTAAGTGTCGGTCCCGAGGCGGCACAAGAACAGTTCGCGAAAAACTGGGGGGCAACCCTGATTGTCCCTCATGTTCAGGCCACATTGGTGCCGCTGGAAACCGGTATGAATTGGCAAGGTGCGCGGTGTCTGGCCTTTGCGGGCATCGGGCATCCGGAAAAGTTCTTTGCCACATTACGCGCGTTGGGAGCCGATCTATGTGAAACCCATGCGCTTGATGATCACCAACCGCTGACGCGAGCGTTGCTAACACGGCTCAGCCAGAAGGCCCGCAGCCTTGGTGCGCAACTTGTCACCACCGAAAAGGACGCCGTTCGCCTGCCAACTGACATGCGCTCTCAGGTGTTGGCGCTGCCTGTCAGATTGCAGTTTCAATCCACTGACGTTTTGGATGGATTGCTGGCCAAACACTTCCCGCCAGCTTGATATTACATTCAATCTCGAAAAAAGACGGACCAAATGGCCCGCCTTTGAAATGATCTGATCGGGTTGCCTTACAGCAAGCCGTCCAACACCTCTTTCATGTCTGCATAGCTCATGTTGGAATGTTTCTTGCCGTTGATCACAAAAGAGGGGGTACCTTCGACGTTGTCACGTTCGGCGTTTTCCTGATACCAGTTGATCAGTTTTTGCGCCTCATCCTTGTCTTGCATGCAGGCCTCCAATTGCTCTTCGCCAAGCCCAGCCAAACGACCAACTTTGCGAATGGCATCTGCGATGGCCAAAGGCTCACCCGCGCGCGCCCAATCGCTTTGCCCCTTGAAGAACAGGTCGGTCATGCCAAAGAAACGGCTTTCGCCACCACATCGCGCAACCATTGATGCCCACAGGCCAAAACGGTCGAAATATACTTCGCGGAACACGAATTTGACCTTGCCAGTGTCGATATAATCAGCCTTCAGTTGCTTGAAGACGTTGTTGTGAAAGCTTGCGCAATGGGGGCAGGTGAAGGAAGCATATTCCACCAAGGTAATTGGTGCATTAGGGTCGCCCAACACCATGTCCACCACCTCTGATGACGAAGCGGCAACCTCGACCACCGCCCCTTCAGAAATGTCGCTGTCATCAGCAATGATTGTCGTCTGAGCCTCGGCGGCACGATCGTTCCCTTGAACGATCCAATACCCACCACCGGCGATGGCGATCACTGCAATGATAATGATTGGAAGAATACGGTTCATATTTGACCTCGTTTAATGCTTTGGTTTTGCGTAAAAATTACGGGCCAGCGTTTCTAACGCATCACGTAATTCTGCATTCTGGACAGGCGCAGCAATGTCTTGTGCCGCTTTGATGGCCTGAGCGTTCTGTTGTGGTGTCTTTTCTTTTGGCTTGGGCGCAAAGGATGCCTGACCTTCGGCAAATCCAACCGGCGCTGTTTGGGTGATACGTAGGCGCGCAATGGCGTTATATCCATAGGCAGCGTTCACTTTATTACGCAGCCGTTCCTTTTGCATTTCCAGCATGGGCGCCTGCGCACCCGTTGTCAGAATGGTCAATGTCGCGCCAAATCCTTGGCGACCATATTTGATATCAACTGGCTTGCAGATACTGGCGGTGTCTGATCCGACGATTTCTGCCCAATGGGTCAAGACCTTGGTCACCGCAAAGCCACGGGTTTCCCCAGCTGTGCGGATTCTGTCGCGTAACAGCGACGCGGTCTTTTGAAACCCTTTTGATCTCTTTGGGCGCATCTTGGCTTGCATCCTTGTTTCAGGCGCTATTTTAGTGGCCCCACGAAACAACGCCAGCGAAACCGCACAAGACAGGTCCTAAATCTTGCGTGAACAGCCAAATCCCGCCGATCTTTTGGAATGGTATGACCGCCATGCGCGCATTATGCCGTGGCGCATTGGCCCTGCGGATCGCGCCAACGGGGATGTGTCTGACCCATATCGCGTGTGGTTGTCTGAAATTATGTTGCAACAGACCACTGTGGCTGCTGTGCGTGAATACTTCTTGCGATTCACAGAACGTTGGCCCGACGTGCGTGCACTGGCAAGCGCCAAGGATGAGGACGTCATGGCCCAATGGGCGGGGCTTGGGTATTACGCCCGGGCGCGCAATCTGTTGAAATGTGCCCGCGCGGTGGTGACAGATCACGATGGACAGTTTCCCGATACCGAAGAGGCATTGCTGACCCTGCCAGGGATCGGCCCTTACACCGCTGCTGCTGTTGCCTCGATTGCTTTTGATCAGCAGGCCACTGTTGTGGATGGCAATGTCGAACGGGTGATGGCGCGGCTCTATGATGTACACACGCCTCTGCCCACTGCCAAGAAAGAGCTAACCGATCTGGCCGCAATCCTGACGCCCCCCAAGCGCCCCGGTGATTATGCCCAAGCGGTGATGGATCTGGGCGCAACCATCTGCACCCCGCGCAATCCTGCCTGTGGAATTTGCCCATGGCGCACGCCGTGTCAGGCCCGACTGGCCGGAACGGCAGCAGAACTGCCCAAGAAACTGCCGAAAAAGAAAAAGCCCGTGCGCTTTGGCACCGCTTATGTGGCGCGGCGGGTGGACGGTGCGTTGCTGTTGGAAAGACGCCCTGACAAAGGATTGTTGGGTGGCATGTTGGGCTGGCCGGGGTCCGAATGGGCAGAGGACGACACCCCACCCCATGACGCCCCTATTCGCGCGGAATGGAAAACCCTGAACACCGAGGCCCGTCACACCTTTACCCATTTCCACCTGCGCCTGAAAGTTCAGACCGCGCTGGTTCCGATGGATCGCCACCCCAAAACGGGCGAATTCATTACCGCCGATCAGTTTGCCGCAGATGATTTGCCAAGCGTGATGCGCAAGGTTTTTGCCCTGATCCCCTGATCTGCGACACAAAGGACGCATTGCACCGACAGACCCAGATGCGCATAGTTGACAACAACGCGCATCATGAGAAACGGTCGTGCCATGCTTACCTCTCGTCAGATTGCAAAATTCAGCCGTGCCTTGCCGTTTTGGCTTTCACTCTTGTTGATACCGCTGATCTGGTATTCGGCAATTCAAGGGGGTTGGTGGGTCATCACAGCACCGCTGGCCACGTGGTATTTGTTTTCTGCGCTGGATGCGATTACCGGTCTTAATCTGGATAACGCAGACCCTGACATCGATGACGCGCATCTGTTCTGGTATCGTCTTGTCACATTGGTCTGGCCACCTCTGCAATTTGTGACGCTATTTGGCCTGATCGGATATGCAACTGGGGCAGAGCATCTGTCGTTGCTGGAAAAGATAGGGCTGTTTTTTGGGGTCGGTGTGGTGACGGGCACAATTGGCATCAACTACAGCCATGAATTGATGCACCAAAAGGATCGGCGCGAACGCTGGCTTGGCGATCTTTTGTTGTCCATGGTGCTCTATTCTCATTTTCGGTCGGAACATTTGCTGGTGCATCACCGCCATGTCGGCACCCCCCGAGATCCAGTCACTGCGCGCTATAATGAAGGGTTTCACAGGTATTACCCTCGGGTGTTGGTTGGCTCTTTGCGATCTGCATTCAAGGCCGAGCGCGCCATGCTCGCCCGCAAGGGTCAGTCTTGGCGTAACTTGTCCAATCCATTTTTCCGCTATTGGGCCTTGCAGGCCGCGATGTTGTTGCTGGCCCTGATCATCGGTGGCTGGAGTGGCGTTTTCCTATTCATCTGGCAAGCAAGCGTCGCGATTTGGCAGCTAGAGTTGGTAAATTACGTCGAACATTACGGGCTGACACGCAAATATCTGGGGGATGGCAAATATGAACATGTTATGCCGCACCACAGCTGGAATGCTGCACATCGGGCGTCAAATTGGTTGCTGATCAATCTGCAACGCCACAGCGACCATCACTACAGACCAGATCGACGATTTCCGTTGCTGCAAAACTATGACGACGCACAGGCCCCTCAACTGCCCTTTGGCTATCCGATCATGACCATGGCCGCGATGGTGCCCCCGCTCTGGCGCAAGGTCATGAACCCGCGTGTGCGCAAATGGCGCGGCACGTATTACCCGGAAATCACGGATTGGGCGCCGTATAACAAAGCGAGCAATCCGATGCCGAAATGAAAACTGCCCCAGTTTTCACCGGGGCAGCCCAAATCATCATAAGATCACAAATTACCCAACAACATTGAATTCCGGACCATAAGGATAGCCGGTGATGTTTTCATTGCCATCCTCGGTGATCACAAGAATATCGTGTTCACGATACCCACCTGCACCCGGTTCATCATTTGCTATCGTCAACATCGGTTCCATGGAAATGACCATGCCCGGCTCTAGCACCGTGTCGATGTCTTCGCGCAGCTCAAGCCCTGCCTCGCGACCATAATAATGGCTGAGCACACCAAATGAATGCCCATAGCCAAAGGTGCGATGTTGCAGCATTTGGCGCTCTTCAAAGAAATCGTTGATCTGGTGGGTGATCTCGGCACAGCTTGCGCCGGGTTTCAGCAAGGAAATCCCCAACTCATGCGCGCCGACGTTGGCCTCCCAATAGCGCAGGCTGGCAGGATCCACCGCTTTCACAAACATCGTGCGTTCCAGAGCGGTGTAATATCCGGAAATCATCGGGAATGTGTTGAGGCTGAGGATATCGCCGCGCTGTAGCTGACGTGCAGTGACGGGGTTATGCGCACCATCAGTGTTGATACCTGATTGGAACCACACCCAAGTGTCGCGATATTCCGCATCCGGGAAACGTTTTGCGATTTCCATTTCCATTGCGTCGCGGCCCGCCATGGCCACGTCAATTTCACGCGCACCTTCTTTGACCGCATCGCGGATCGCATAGCCGCCCACATCTGCCACAGCGGCGCCTGCACGGATCATCACGATCTCAGCTTCGGATTTATGCATGCGTTGGCGCATTGTGGCCTCATACAAGTCCACCATGCTGGATGGCTTCAGGAAGGTTTCCAGCTTGGCCTTTTGCATCATACTTAGGTGATCGCTTTCATATCCGATCACCCCGTTTTCGCCAGATACCGAACGGATCGCGCGCCAGTAATTATCGCGCTGCCAATCAGTATAGGTGATGTTGTCGCCATAACAGCGCCGCCATGGTTGGCCCGCATCGATACCTGCGCTGATGGTTACGCATTCGGTCTCTGTCACCACCAATCCGTAAGGCCGCCCAAAGGCGCAATAGGTGAAACCCGAGTAGTAAGAAATATTGTGCATCGACGTAAATACGGCCGCGGACACACCCGCATCTGCCATGATCTTACGAAGACCTGCCACGCGCGTGGCATATTCAGCCTCTGCAAATTGCAAAGGCGCTTTTTCACCGTTGTGAAAACGGTACATTTCAGGACGTGCAGTCATTTGTTGACCTCCAGTTCAAGGACGCATCAGGCACAGGGGCCTCTTTTGATGCGCCAGCGTTCAAAAGAGGTCCCGGCGTTCAGGACTGGATTATGATAAAGCGCGCTCCTTTATGACTGTCAGGAGCGTGGCGACGCCATCGCCATTTGCTGTGGGGACTGTAATGTCATGATTCAGTATCTGACAAGCCCGTTCCCGCCATTGATATGTCGCTTTCCATCCTCTTGGTTTTGTCGAGAACAGAATGTCGCGCATTCTGATCTCATATCGGCAGCGCACGTGATCTGCCATGACTCGAACAAACAAGGAATTGCTGTAATGTAGCGATCAACAAAGGAGACACCCATGACACCCGGCCCGCGAAATTTGATCACTGATGTTGCAGGCTTGCGGGTTGGCAACGCCTCTGATGCAAAGATCAAATCAGGCACCACCGTTTTAACCGCCAAAACACCGTTCACGGTTGGGGTCAATGTCATGGGCGGCGCGCCCGGCACACGGGAAACCGACCTTCTGGCCCCTGATAAAACTGTGCAACAGGTCAACGCATTGGTTCTGTCAGGTGGATCCGCCATCGGGTTGGATGCGGCATCAGGCGTGGTAGATGCTCTACGCGCCCAAAGCCTTGGGTTTGCGGTTGCAGATCAGGTTGTCCCCATTGTTCCTGCTGCCATATTGTTTGACCTGCTGAATGGTGGGGACAAACGATGGGGTCGCTCCCCCTATTACGATCTGGGAAAGGCTGCATTGACCGCAGCGCACACAGATTTTGATCTGGGCACAGAAGGGGCCGGCACAGGCTGCACCACCAATTCGTTGAAAGGCGGGCTTGGCTCTGCCTCTGTGGTTCTGCCATCGGGTCACACAGTGGGCGCATTGGTGGCAGTCAATGCGCTGGGTGATGCAGTTGTGCCGGATACCGCACATTTTTGGGCCGCCCCTTGGGAAATCAAAGGAGAATTTGGCGATATCGGCGCGGCACATAAGTTCCCGACAAACTGGCCGCAGACAAAGCTTTCTCAACACAACACCACCATCGCCATTGTTGCCACCGATGCCGCACTGGATCAGGCACAATGCACGCGTATGGCGACGGCTGCGCAGGATGGCATGGCCCGCGCGTTGGTGCCCAGCCACACGCCTATGGACGGCGATCTGGTGTTTGCAGCGTCAACTGGGCAACGACCTTTGCAGGATGATTTGTCTGATCCTGTGATGATAGGCCATGCCGCAACCACATGTCTGGCACGCGCCATTGCCCGTGGGGTGTTCCACGCAACCGCGGCAAAAGGCGACACGGTTCCTTGTTATCAAGAACGTTTCAAATAACCTCTTGGCAACCTGCGCTATGATTTGCAACGCGGCGGGCAGATACGTTTGCAGCGCCCGCAAGAGCAGCCCCGCCGCCTTGCCCGATCATCCCAACAATTCTTGCATCAAAGCACTGTCTGTCTCTTCCAGATCAGCGATCACGTCAAAATGATGGCGCCCCGGTGCGATCACGTGCCCACAGTCCCAAGCCTCTGCCAGCCACCGCGCCTGATCCAGAAACGCAGGTCGCTCATCTCCGCCCACCCATGCCGTGACAGGCAGTTCTGACAAAGGGCGCGCCAATACCGGGCTTTCTGCTATGGCTTCATCAGAACTCAACCGCAAATCATCATTCATGGCTGTTCGTAACAATGGTCGTAAATCAGACAAGGGTGAAATAGGCACCACCTTCTGAATGCGGTGCGCCACTTGGTCTGGCAAGACACCTTTACACACCATCCGCGCCACCAAATGCCCACCTGCCGAATGACCTGCCAATACAATCGGCTCTACAAACCGTGCTGCAACCTTTTGAATAACCACTGCGATCTGCTGTGTGATCTCTCCAATACGTGCATCTGGGGCCAGACGATAGCTTGGAATAACAACCGACCATCCCCGCGCCACAGCCCCCGCTGCAAGATGTGACCAACTGCTGCGGTCAAAGGCGCGCCAATATCCGCCATGAACAAATACCATCACCCCTACTGCAGATGTGTCGGGCAAAAACACATCAAAGACATCCCGTACATCCGGCCCATATGGCACCCCGATTTCACACCGGCAGCGCTCGCGAAACGCCGCCGCCTTTTGCGCCCACATATCCGGAAAGTCACTGGCACCCGCGATATAGGCCCCATTGGCATAGGCATCATCCAAATCCATAGTGGTCTCTTTTGTTGACTTCACGATCGTTTCATCTCTTTTCTGGACTCATATTGTTAACTGGACAAGTCCAACCGCAGATGCTTTGCATTCGCGCGACATATACTGGAGACCCCTATGCTTGACGCAACAACTGATTTGAAATCCCTTCTTAAGGACCCATCTCTTCTGGAAACCCGCGCCTATATCGGTGGGCAGTTCGTTGCCGGCGAGGGGGGCACTTTTGACGTGAAGAACCCCGCGCGCGGTGATGTTGTTGCCCAAGTGGCAGACGTCACACGCCCACAGGTGGCAGGTGCAATTGCACAGGCGGACGCGGCACAAAAAGAATGGGCCAAATGGACCGGCAAGGAACGCGCAAATGTGATGCGCAAATGGTTTGATCTGATGATTGAAAATCAGGACGATCTGGGCGTCATCCTGACCGCAGAAATGGGCAAACCTCTGGCCGAAGCCAAAGGCGAGATCGGTTATGGCGCGTCTTTCATCGAATTTTTCGCCGAAGAGGCCAAACGCATCTATGGTGAAACAATTCCCGGCCATCAGCGCGACAAACGTATCACCGTGATCAAACAGCCCATCGGTGTTGCCGCGTCTATCACACCGTGGAACTTCCCCAATGCGATGATCACCCGTAAGGCGGGCCCGGCACTGGCGGCTGGCTGTGCATTCGTGGCACGCCCCGCAGCAGAAACACCGCTATCTGCAATCGTTCTGGCGGTTTTGGCAGACCGCGCAGGTATTCCGGCGGGTGTATTCAACGTTGTCCCATCCTCACGATCCAGCGACATCGGTAAAGAGTTCTGTGAAAACGACGCTGTGCGCAAACTGACCTTTACTGGATCAACCGAAGTTGGCCGCATTCTGTTGCGTCAAGCCGCTGATAGCGTGATGAAATGTTCTATGGAATTGGGTGGCAACGCACCGTTCATCGTGTTTGACGATGCTGACCTAGATGCCGCTGTCGAAGGCGCAATCATGTGCAAATTCCGCAACAACGGGCAAACCTGCGTCTGCGCCAACCGCATTTACGTGCAGGCGGGTGTCTATGACGCTTTTGCTGAAAAATTACGCGCACGTGTGGCGGCAATGAAGGTCGGGGATGGTCTGGAAGATGGTGTTCTGTTTGGTCCGCTGATCAATACCGGTGCCATGGATAAGGTGCAGGAACATATCGCAGATGCCACAGCCAAAGGCGCCGAGGTTATTTTGGGCGGCAAAGTATCTGATCTGGGCGGTAGTTTCTTTGAGCCAACCATCGTAACAGGCGCCACACAGGACATGGCCTTTGCCACTGATGAAACCTTTGGCCCGCTGGCCCCTTTGTTCAAGTTTGAAAACGAGGACGAAGTGATCGCTATGGCCAATGACACGATCTTTGGCCTGGCGTCCTATTTCTATGCCAAAGACCTAAGCCGCGTTTACAAGGTGGCCGAAGCGTTGGAATATGGCATCGTTGGCATCAACACAGGTATCATTTCAACCGAGGTTGCGCCCTTTGGTGGGGTCAAACAATCCGGCCTTGGCCGCGAAGGCAGCCACCACGGCATCGAGGATTACCTTGAGATGAAATACATCTGCATGTCGGTCTGATCCGACTGCAAAGAGGCGGGGGGCCAGCCCCCCGCACCCCCCGGGATTCTTTCACCAAGAAGAAGCATAATCCCGCAAAAGTACCTTTCTCATAATTTATGCACAATCACGCCAAGGATTGACCACGCGGCTGCGTTTCATCACGGTGATGCGTATGACAGTCAGCGACGAAGATTTGGCCCAAGCGGCGGCACATGGGGATGCAAAGGCGTTTTCGTCTTTGTTGCATCGTCATTATGATCGCATCTTTGCGCTTGGGTTTCGCATGACGGGTCATCGTGCCGAAGCCGAAGATTTGACACAGGATATTTGTGCCGCCCTGCCAGATAAAATCGCGAGATATGTGCCGACCGCGCGCTTTACAACATGGTTGTATCGGGTGGTGGTCAATGCGGCACATGACCGGCGACGACGCGCGGCCACCCATGCGCGTGCAGCGGATGGGTGGGGCGATTGGGAAGTATCCCGACAAGCCGCGATCTCTGATACTAACGCCCAATTAGATTGGCTGACCCGCGCCATGCGTGCCTTGCCCGAAGATTTGCGTGATACACTGGCATTGGTTCTGGATGACATGACCCACGCGCAAACCGCAGAGATACTTGGCGTATCTGAAGGCACCATAAGTTGGCGCATTTCCGAGGCCAAGAAACACCTGCGTGCCCTGAAACAACAGGAGGACGCCCCATGAGCGACCCCTTTGACGATCTGGACGATTTGAAAGCCGCCATTAAGGCCGCAACACCTGTGCCGGATGCCGGGCGCCGGGCGGAAAACATCACCTTGGCGGAAAAAAATTTCGCAACCCACCAAGAAACTGCTGACCTGAGCCGTTCCAACTTTGATCGCCCGAAAACGGGCCTGTTCAGAGGAGTAGTTTCAATGATCCGTACATTTACCCCCCGCCATACGTTAACGGCCACCACAGCGCTTGTCGCTGTTGGGCTTATCGTGGCCTTGCCAGCGCTGCGCGAAGGCGTTCCCACGCCCGGCCGTGTTTTGGAGAAAGACGCCACCGCCGAAGTAACATCCGTAACTGAAGAACGAGCTGAGCTGAGCGGTTTAGCAGATGAAGTGAGCGCTTTTGCAGAACCGGTGATTGAACCTCTCATCATTGAAACAGCCCCTGCCCCCGAATTTGAGATCATGGAAGAAGACAGCTTTGCCGGTGCAGCCACACTTGCAGCGCCGAATGCTCAGCGATTGAGCAAGCAGACGTTTCAACCTTTGGGGATCGTGCAAGAGCCTGCCATTGCGCCAGAAACACACACCACCGAAGCCTATCCCGAGACCACGCCCAACCCGTTGAAGGTGACAGTAAACGACCCGGCTTCGACCTTTTCGATTGATGTGGATACGGCATCTTATGCGCTCATACGATCCACGCTGAATAGCGGACGCATGCCAGCGCCTGAACAGGTGCGGATAGAGGAGATGGTGAATTATTTTCCATATGATTATGTCACGCCTGTCGGAGAAGTACCATTTTCCACCACGGCCACGGTGATTGACACACCTTGGAATGCACATACGCAATTGGTGCATATTGCCTTGCAAGGGGAAAAACCTGTGGTGGAGAACCGCCCACCGCTGAACCTTGTGTTTTTGATCGACACATCCGGATCCATGCAAGACGCAAATAAATTGCCATTGCTCAAACAAAGTTTCCGCCTGATGTTGGGGCAATTGCGTCCCGAAGATCAGGTCGCGATTGTGACCTATGCCGGTTCCGCAGGCCAGGTGCTTGCGCCAACCCCAGCACGTGATCAGGCCACTATTATGGCAGCATTGAATAATCTGCATGCAGGTGGGTCGACCGCTGGGCAGGCCGGATTGCAGCAGGCCTATGCCACCGCAGAGGCGATGGCGGAAGATGGCGACGTCACTCGCGTAATTCTGGCTACGGATGGGGATTTCAATGTGGGTATTCATGACCCGGAACAGTTGAAAGCCTTTATCGCGGACAAACGGGACAGTGGCACGTATTTGTCCGTGCTTGGCTTTGGGCGCGGCAATCTGGATGACGCGACAATGCAGGCCTTGGCGCAAAACGGGAATGGACAGGCCGCATATATCGACACGCTGGCCGAAGCGCAAAAGACATTAGTAGATCAACTGTCAGGGTCGCTATTTCCCATCGCTAATGATGTCAAAATTCAAGTAGAGTTCAACCCGGCACAAATCGCAGAATACCGGCTTATTGGCTATGAAACCCGTGCGCTGAATCGCGAAGACTTCAACAATGATCGCGTGGACGCCGGTGAAATCGGAGCGGGCCATTCTGTGACAGCGATTTACGAGATCACTCCTGTAGATAGCCCAGCGCGCCTGACAGATGCGCTGCGGTATGAGACACTTGCGCCCGCCCCTAAGAGCGCCGAATACGGGTTTCTGCGTCTTCGTTATAAGGCGCCGGGTAAAGATCAAAGCCAATTGATCGAAACGCCCATTCTGCCGGGTGGAGAGGCCACAGCGGATATGCAATTTGCCACTGCGATTGCCGGGTTCGGGCAGCTTTTGCAAAACAGCACCTATACCGGGGATTGGTCATATGGGGATGCCATTGCACTGGCCAATGCATCACGTGGGGATGATCCGTTTGGGTATCGCACGCAGGCAGTTGGCCTGATGCGTTTGGCACAAAGCCTGTCGCAGTAACACGAACAGGCGAAACGCCCCCTTTGCTGACAATCAGGGGGCGGTTTTACTATGTCACAAAATCAGTAATACGTCTTACTGTTATGAGTTCATGTATCCTGCAACGATCGCGATCAATGCTCCAATATGAACGACCATTATTGCACGGTCCTTCCACATCACTCCGACTAAGAACCAAAGGATAATGCCAATTATGAAGGCAAAGACATTCCATGGTACAATGTTCAACCCTGTCAGAGCGTATCCGACAAGCTGTACTGCCGTAGCAACCCATTTTACGATGTCTACCCGTTTCAACTTAACTCTCCCCGAAGCCCCATGATCTGATGCAATGTGGCTGTTTGTTATGCATCTGAGCTACCACGTACAAATGGTTTCACCCAGAAAAATACCCCGCAACAACATTGCGGGGTAGATCAGTCGGTCAAACGTGAAACGTGTTGTTATTAATTGACGGGCTTGGCCTCGACGACATCCGTTTCCACAGAGGCATCCTCGCTGCGCGCGATTTCAATCTGACGTGGCTTCAGCGCCTCTGGTACTTCGCGTGCAAGGTCGATGTGCAGCATGCCATTAGCATGGCTTGCGCTTTTCACATGCACATGGTCGGCAAGCTGAAAACGGCGCTCAAACGCGCGGGTTGCAATGCCCCGATGCAAATAGGTCTTGCCCTCTTCCTCGTCGGATTTACGCGCACTAATCACAAGCGCATATTCCTTGACCTCTATATTCAGATCATCGGCAGAAAACCCTGCCACGGCGACGGAAATACGATAGGCATCATCCGCCGTTTTTTCGATATTATATGGGGGATAGCTTGACTGTTCTGCATCTTTGGACAGTGCTTTGTCCATCATGTTTGCGATTTGGTCAAAGCCAACAGTTGCACGGTAAAGCGGTGCAAAATCAAAATGACGCATGAGGTTCCTCCTTCATGAGCGATACCTTGGTTATCAGCCTTCCCACATGGGACAGGCCGGTTCATCCCGAGACCCATATTGGCACCTCGGTAGGTATCAGATGGGCATCCCCAAAAGAGGTTTCAAGGTTTTTTGACAGTCACAAATTTCGCGCCACCACTGTTGCGGGTGCCATTGTTGATACGAATACGTTTCGCCCCATTGGACACTCTCGCAACCGGGGCTGTATCATAGCGCAGTTGCCCCCGCAGTTCCGCAACGATTGCAGGCAGGTCCATGCCGAAGGTCACATCACCCACCTCCCCTAGCGAACCACCAGCAGAAACCAGCGACAATATCCTGACACGGGTTCCATACCTAACGAACACTGGCGCCCCGGATGATCCAAAAGTAGTATCACAGTCAAACGCCATCACTCCCTGATGGCGATCCAATAGATTACAGTCCTTCTGCCAACTCATCGCCTCGCGACGCCCCCGCCCATAGGACATAACCTGCACTTTTTCCCCTTTGATTGGATCTGTATGAATTACAAAGGGATCTGCTTCACTAATGAACAATGGGGTTTCGAGTTTAATCAAGGCCACATCACGGCGTACATTTGCAGTTGTCCGCACTTCGACGTCGCTATTATATCCCTTGGCCACAACCACACGCGCCGCCCGACGTTCATACAATGCCTTGCCGTTCAAATACCCGGCACGAAAATGAACACGTTCTGGTGAAAGTTGCCGTCCAGCATCGTCAAATACGCAATGTGCAGCGGTAAGAACCAATTCGGATGAAATCAGCACACCAGTACAAAACCCTTTACCGTCCAGATCAATCCTGCCAACGGCCTCCCATCCAAGCATATCACCCCGGTCTTTCATTTGAACCAAACCGGTACCAGCATGTACCGCAGGAACAAGACACAACAGAACCAATGCATATATGAAACTACGGATCATGGTTTTATGAACTTTGCGCTGGTGCCGTTATTGGTCGCGGTTTCGCGGGCCATTGCTGCATGAAGCGCGGATAAGTTCGTGTCCAGACGCACACCCAACGCCACAGGTTTGCCTTCGGACTGGGCCATTGCCGTGACGACAGATACGATACGTGGCTGTCCATTTTCCAGACGAAATACAGGTGCCCCGCTGGTGCCAAAGTTGGCATCACAACTCATGACATAGATGCCTTGCTGCTTGCCCAACACACCACAGACGTTCTGTATTGAAGGCGCATCTGCGCGGTTGATCCCATAGGACACCACCCCCACCTGATCCCCCTGAAACGCAGGCTGTGCCATCTTGAATGGGGAAATCGCCGCATTGCGGATTGGATGATACAATTGCAGCAACGCCAGATCATGCTGCACCCGTTCGACTGATCCCTTGCCCGGATAATTGTAATTCGGATGCACAACAGCACGGCGTATTTTTCTGTAAGCAGAGGCGCGCCCATTGCGCCAATCTGCACGAAATTCCAGATTATCCTGCGATACCCTCTTGTGGGTTTCCTTACTGAACAGACAATGCGCCGCCGTCAGCACAAGATCCGGCGCAATCAAGGCCCCAGTACAAAATCCGTTTTCGCCAATATTGACTCTCCCCACCGCCTGCCAGCCGCGACTATCATCGCCTGTACGAAAGCTGCGCAAATCAGATTGTGCCATCGCAGCAGAAGCCAAAAGAACATTGACTAAGATCAAGAAAAACAAGCGCATAAGGATCCCAACATATGTGTCAGATCCTGTATCGCATGGTCAAAAGGCGAAAATAGGGCGTAATCAGCGCAGGATTGGAACCGCAGGCGCGCGTATTTTGTCCATCTTCAGCGCAGGTGGTTTTGGCCCACCCGCTGCCCAATCCAGCAATTCAACTGTATGTAGCACGGGCACATCCATGCCACTGCCAATTTGCATCATGCACCCAATATTCCCCGCCGCAATCACATCCGGGTTCTTGGCCTGAAGTGTGCGAATTTTGCGTGCTTTTAATTGACCTGAAATCTCTGGCTGCATCAAATTATACGTCCCTGCAGAACCGCAGCACAGATGGCTGTCGGCAGGTTCGACCACCTTGAATCCTGCACGTTTCAGTAAATCTTTTGGAAAGGTCTTGATCTGCTGTCCATGCTGCAACGAACAGGCCGCGTGATAGGCCACCACCATGTCTTTTGGGGAACCTTCGGGCATATCCAGCTGCATCAACAGTTCAGACACATCGACCGCAATATCTGACACGCGTTTTGCATCAGTTGCCAATGGATCATTCCGGAACATGAACCCATAATCCTTGACAGTGGTGCCGCAGCCAGAGGTGTTGATCACAATTGCATCCAACCCGCCTTGATCCATTTCACGGCACCATGCCTGAATATTCTTGGCGGCGGTTGCGTGGCTTTCACCCGTTTTTCCCATGTGATGCGTCAGTGCCCCACAGCACCCAGCGCCTTCGGCCACCACCACCTCGCATCCCAAACGTGTCAACAATCGGATCGTGGCATCGTTGATATCTGTGTTCAGTGCCTTTTGCGCACAGCCAGTCATCAATGCCACACGCATCTTATGCGGCGCATTTGACGCAAAACTCTGCGGATCATCATTGCGACTGACCGGGGGGATATGTTTCGGAGCCATATCCAGCATCGCACGCAGACGCGCATCCGGCATAAGTGGCGCAAATGGGCGTGCCATTTTTGCCCCCAACAAGGCAAGACGAAACCGCGTCGGATACGGCAGAATACGCGCCAACACCCACCGCAATGCCCGATCTGTCAGGGGGCGACTATACCTTTGTTCAATATATTCGCGCGCATGGTCCACCAGATGCATGTAATGCACCCCGGACGGACAAGTCGTCATACAGGCAAGACAACTTAGACACCGGTCAATATGTTTAACCGTTTTCGCATCCGGCACGCGGTTGTTTTCCAACATATCCTTGATCTGATAAATCCGCCCGCGTGGGCTGTCCAATTCATCCCCCAACACTTGATAGGTTGGACAAGTCGCTGTGCAAAACCCGCAATGCACACACGCGCGCAATATCTCATTCGCCCGCTGAATGCCTGGATCCTTAAGTTGCGGATCACTGAATTCCGTTTTCATCTATGAACCACTTACATCTCTGCCAAAAAGGCAGCACAGACGCCCCAACCAAGGATAAATACAATTGCCCCTGCCCCAATGAAACGCCATTCCTTCAATGGGGTGGTCAATCGCTTATTGGCCACATCAAACAAGACGCCACCCACTAGAGACACTCCACATAAAAACGCAGGGGCACCGACAAGGTACCATCCTATGGAATCCCAGCCCCCGGTCAGCCCAGCAGCAATCAAACATCCTGCGCCCCCTAAAGCGACAAGGCCGCCAACTCCCCACGCCAATTTGCGCCAAATGGCACGCGAAAATGCGCCAGCGCCAAACAAAAACGCGGGCACTCCTGCCACGAATAGGAAAAAACCAATATCGTCCATTTACGCCTCCATCATTCCGGCATTCAGAATACCGCGTGGATCAAACTTTGCCCGAATACCACGCGACACCTTTGCAATGGGTGGAATTTCCGGATGAAACCGCGCAAAGCCCTCTCCTCGAACCAATGTCGCATGTCCACCGCGATCCTTTTCAAGAGAGGCACGCACATCTACGTCTACCGCAGTTAAGGCCCAGATCAGCCCCCCGCCCCAGTCATATAACACAGCCTTTGCATCTAGGCTCCGTACCAGCCTAGGGGCATCCGATGGCTTAACCGATATTCGCCAAACATGGCCGTCGTGATCATGAAACGCCTTTGCATCACGCACCCAACGCCATTGGCTCGCAATCCGATCTTGGTCAAGTTCAACAGAGCTTTCCCCGAACTCAGACAGTACCTTTTGCAACGCTTTGGCACGATAGGTCACCGATTCCTCAAACCCTTCAATACGCAACATCGTGATAGGTTGACCATCACTGCCTTGAGGCGCGTGTGCGGCCCCTGTCACCTCGTATGGTGTACCAAGCGCACGTGACATGGCCTGCACAGCGCCCGCATCCGTTAATCCGTGGATCACCACCATCCCGGACTTTTCCGGCGCTGGCAGCACCTTCAGGCTCACCTCGCTCAGCACCCCCAAGGTGCCCCAACTGCCAGACATCAGTTTCACCAAATCATAACCGGTGACGTTTTTCATGACCCGGCCACCGTTTTTCAAAACCCGCCCCGTGCCATCCACAAACCGCACGCCAAGACAAAAATCCCGGCAGGCCCCCACGGATATACGACGCGGGCCACTGATATTCCCGGCAACCACGCCACCAATTGTTGGCGTGCCTGTCGTATTCAACAAACCACTATGATCCATCGGCTCAAACGCCAGCCTCTGCCCTTCTGCCGCCAACATGGCTTCAATCTCTGCAAGCGGCGTGCCCGCCTGTGCCACAAGTGTCAGTGCACCCGGCTCATAAATTGAAACCCCCGACAGTCCACGGGTATTCAACACTGAACCTGCGCACTGCATTCCGCGTGTGCCACCCCCCTGTATGGACAAAGGGCCTTCCGCATCCGCAATGATCTGCGCCAGCTCACTTTCTGTTTTCGGTATCAGCATCTTCTTCTTGGTCCAAATATCCTGGGGTGAATGGGCCTTTGGCCCAGAGGGGCAAAGCCCCTCATCGTGAAACCGCGCGTCTGGACGCACTGGATGCCAATGGAAAAACCTTGGCCGGATTAAGCAACCATTTAGGATCGAACACATCCTTCACAGCCATCTGGATATCCAAGTCATCCGCCCCATATTGATCCACCATCAAATCCCGCTTCTCGATACCCACGCCGTGTTCTCCTGTCAGGCAGCCACCCACCTCGACACACAAACGCAGGATATCGGCACCAAAGGCTTCGCATTTCTCCAGATCACCGGGTTTGTTGGCATCAAACAAGATTAATGGATGCATATTCCCGTCTCCTGCATGAAACACGTTGCCAACACCCAGCCCGTATTTCTGACTCATCTCTCCGATACGGCGCAGCACATGGGGCAATTCTGATACGGGAATCGTGCCGTCCAAGCACATATAGTCATTGATCTGCCCCATCGCGCCAAAAGCGGATTTGCGGCCCAACCAGATTTTCGCGCTTTCCTCGGCAGACCCGCTTTCGCGCAGTTCAACCGGATTATGCAGCCGTGCAATATTTACAATTCGACTCAACTGGGCGTCTATTTCGGCGTCGCTGCCTTCGACCTCGACAATCAGTAATGCTTCACAATCAGGATACCCAGCCCCAGAAAAGGCTTCGGTTGCACGAATGCAAGGGCGATCCATGAATTCAATGGCAACCGGCAGGATACCAGCCTTGATAATGTCGGACACGCAGGCCCCTGCAACCTCATTTCTGTCAAATCCGATTAACACTGGGCGGGCCCCTTCGGGTTTACGCAAGATGCGCAACGTGGCCTCTGTCACCACGCCCAACTGCCCTTCGGACCCGCAGATCACACCCAGCAGATCAAGCCCGCCTGCATCCAGATGCGCCCCACCGATTTCAACGACCTCGCCATCCATCATGACCATGGTGACCCCCATCAGATTGTTGGTCGTCACCCCGTATTTCAAACAATGCGCCCCACCCGAATTCATCGCGATATTGCCCGCAATGGCGCAGGCAAGCTGACTTGAGGGATCGGGCGCATAAAAGAAACCCTCTTCCTCAACCGCACCTGTCACACTTAGGTTCGTGCGCCCGGTTTGCACGCGAATGAACCGATTGTCATAATCAGTTTCAAGCACCTCGTTCATCCGTGCCACCCCAAGAATGATCGCATCTGCCGTGGGCATTGCCCCACCGGCAAGTGACGTGCCTGCACCGCGTGGCACCACAGGAACACCTTCAGCATGACAAATGCGCAGCACATCTGACACCTCTTGCGTAGTCGTTGGCAGAACCACAGCCAGCGGCGGGCAACGGTAAGCCGTCAGCGCATCGCATTCATATGCCCGAGTTTCGGACAGCTCTGAAATCACAGTTTCAGGCGGCAAGACCGAGCGAAGTCGCGCCACGATCCTATCTTTGCGCGCCAGAATGCGGGCATCTGGTTCTGGCATTTCCATCGTTGTCACCCCAAAATAAACATTGGTAAAAAAATATAACCAATTTACAAAGTTACGCAAGAAACTTCGAAAAGCTGCCATCCCACAACAAAGTGAGCGCGTTTCATGGAAAGGTATTGCATACTGCACACATGAGACTTTTGACACTAACCGCCCTCATCTGCGCCGCGCCCGCGCTTGCTGATCCTCCGACCATTGAGACCATTCAGGCACATCACTCTGCCGGAACATGGCGGTTTGATGTAACGCTGCGCCACCCTGACACAGGATGGGATCACTATGCCGATGGCTGGCGCGTGCTTGATAAACAGGGCAATGTGCTGGGTACGCGGATATTGCATCATCCACATGAACACGAACAACCATTCACCCGATCATTATCCGGAGTGGATATTCCCGATGGTGTGGGCATGGTGTTGATCGAAGCAAAATGTTCGGTCGATGGGTGGAGTTCAGAGAAATTCAGCGTGACGCTGAAATAACATCCTGATCAAACAAAAACACCCCAGCCAATTTCCGGACCAGGGCGTTTTAACTTTAGTGCGATGTAAAGCTTACAGGCTGGCGTCCAACGCGGCGAGAATCACATCACCCATTTCGCTGGTGGACAGCGGTGTGCCACCTTCTGGGCCCATCAGATCGCCAGTACGTGCGCCATCTGCCAGAACCTTTTCAACCGCAGCTTCAAGGCGCGCGGCCTCTTCACCCTGATCAAAGCTGTAGCGCAGTGCCATGGCAAAACTGAGGATACAGGCGATGGGGTTGGCTTTGCCTTCACCCGCGATGTCAGGGGCAGACCCGTGTACGGGTTCATACAGCGCCTTGGGGCGACCGCTTTCCATTGGTGCACCCAAAGAAGCGGATGGCAACATGCCCAATGACCCGGTCAGCATCGCCGCGCAATCCGACAGGATGTCGCCAAACAGGTTATCGGTCAGGATAACGTCGAACTGCTTTGGGGCGCGCACAAGCTGCATCGCGCCGTTATCGGCATACATGTGGCTCAGCTCGACCTCGGGGTATTCTTTGCCGACACGGGTGGCCACTTCGCGCCACAGAATACCGGATTCCATGACGTTGGCTTTTTCCATCGAACAGACTTTTTTGCCCCGACGCATCGCCAGTTCAAAGGCAGAGCGTGCTGCGCGCTCGATCTCACTTTCGGTGTAACGCTGGGTGTTGATGCCAACCCGTTCGTTACCTTCCTCAAAAATGCCACGCGGTTCGCCGAAATACACGCCAGAGGTCAGTTCGCGCACGATCATGATGTCCAGTCCAGCAACGATATCCTTTTTCAGAGATGAGAAATCCGCCAGCGCATCGAAACATTGTGCCGGACGCAGGTTGGAAAACAAATCCATTTCCTTGCGCAAGCGCAGCAGGCCGCGTTCTGGCTTTACGCTGAAATCTAGTTCGTCATATTTCGGACCACCAACGGCACCCAACAAAACTGCGTCAACCTCTTGCGCTTTGGCCATGGTGTCATCGTGCAGCGGAACACCGTGGGCGTCATTTGCCGCGCCACCAACAAGGTCTTCGGACACGTCAAAGTTCAGGCCACGTTTGTCGCCGTACCAACCGATGATACGTTTAACCTGACCCATGACTTCGGGGCCGATGCCGTCACCGGCGAGGATAAGAAGCGAAGGGTTGCTCATGTTCGATTCCGTTCTTTCAAAATGCGTCACCACGGCCTAGCTGCGCAGGCCTGAAAGATCAAGAAACATAGGGAGATTATTCAATCTTCAGACCTAAAATACCAAACACTCAATAAGAAATATCAACCCAAACCAATCTGTGATGACTGGCGGCGGTACCTTGGTATTCCAGCAGATTATGATCGATCGCGTCAGAGGACGGCCAAAACACACCGCTATCCTCTATGACCAAGTTGCGGGATGGCAGCACATAGTCCACCCGAAGCTGCGATGGTGTCAGGTCCGGCCAGTCTGCTGTGGCAAATGGTGCATGCTGTAAATACCCCTGAGGCAATGGGTCCTGAACCATTGGATGGCGCAGCAACTGCCGAATGGCCGTACGGTCCCCTTTGCCGCGTATTGGATCCGTGTTGGCGATGCCAAGAATAACAAACGGGGCCTTGGGGGGCGCGTCCAGCTCTCCATCCAGATAACGCAGCCAGAATCTGATTTCATCAGCATTGCGCAACCCGTTGCGATCCTCGGGGCCATCAAATACTGGGGGCGTTGCATGAAACGCCATCAAATGCAGTGGGGGCTTTGATCCGATCAGGATCGGCACAACCCAATGTGCCGTGCTGGACAGTCTTTGAATGGCCTGTGCTTCTTGGGATGGAAACGGGGCGCCTTTCCATATCGGCAAACGTGCTTGCGGCAGGTCACGCCACAACATGTCAGAAAAGTTCAGAACGCCTGCCTGATCAATTGGGAAACGTGACAAGATGGCCATGCCGTCCTGACCTGAAAACACACCATATCCCTGACTGTCCCTTGGCCCGTCGCGACGCCCATCACCATCCATATCAAGCCCGGTACGCATCCCCGTATTGGGGCGCGCACTGAACATATAGGGATAGTGGACACCAGCCTTTGAGATCGCTTCCCGCAACGCACGCAAACCATGCCAGTCATGATCATAATCAACGCCCTGCAACAGAATGACATCGGGTGCCGTGTGGGCAATAACTTGCGCCACAGCCTTGGCTTGCGGATCATCCCTCAGGATGTCGCGCAGCATCAAACCCGGCCCTTTGCGTGATAATTCGGTATCAAAGGTAGCAATGCGTAAGATGTCTGTCGCGCCCTCAGAGGCACAAAAGATTCCGGCACACAGCACTATCAGAAAACGTATTAGATAACTTGCAGCCCTTTGGCCGCGGCATAGGCACGCTTGCGATTCTGATCTATCAACTCTGCCACGCGCCCCATTGCAAGGCCTCGCATAATCAGACTTGCCGGAATGAATGCCCATGCGCTCATCGTCCAGATCAGAGTTTGCGGATCGTCCAGATAAATCGGATCGACCCAATCGGACATCATTTTAATAATGGCCGGTATTAAGAATGGCATAAGAAACCCTAACGCAATGTTAAGACGGCCATCCCGTTGCAAGCGCGGCAATACATCCCCGCCAGCTGTTGGATCAAACAAAGGCAGGTTGATCCATACATTAAATGCCCCGTTTCGCGCAGGCCACCCCAATATCCGCATTTGAATAAAGAACACTGCCAGCGTCAGCAGCGAAATCATATAAGACAGCCCAGAGGCCGTGCGCACTGCAACAACCAATTCATGCGAGGCGTTGTCAGGCAACATAATGACCATCAGACGCACCGGCGAATAGGGGAAGTCAATCAAATGCCCGACCAAAATGCCAAGGTTGCTTAAGAAATTGGTCAGTACCGTTGGCTCTATGCGCCCCCGCGAAATCACCGACAGGCTGAATACCGTCAAGAAAATCGCCAAAAACCGCAGACGATTAAATGGCGACGCATAACGGAATTCAACGATGCTGGGATAGGTGGCAAAATATTCGATGAAAATCAGCGAGCCAGCAAAGATCGAAAACAAAATCACGATGTGTGTCGCATCAGAGCTGACATTTGGCAGCACCAATGCTGGTGTGGCCACCAAAAGGGCCACCAGCAATGCACGTGTCAGTGCCTTGATCAGCTTTGAAATCACTGCCCGATCCCTTCAAACTGGAGCGTCGCGATTCATTGCCGCGAACTTTTTCCAACTTGTTGCGCCCTATTCTGGGCATTTGCCTCATTCTTGCCTTAATGTTGCAGGGATTTGCTATGTTCCTCAAGACATTGTTTGTCCGATTGGTAAATTCGTTAACTTCACTGTCTAAGTGGTGCGCGAATGCATCAATATTAAAAGAGAAAACGCATTAAAAATAGTGAGATACAAGATGTAGTGGCAGTAATATCATCATCCACCACCTAGTAAATACAGTCAAATCACACCGCACCTTTGGGTTGCGACATCAAAAAAGGCACGCCTCTAAAGAAGCGCGCCTTTTCAAATTATGGTCAGAATGCGGCGCTTAGACCCAAGGATATGCAGCAGATGCCTTGGTTTCGAATGCATCTATGGCCTCGACCTTTTCCATGGTCAGACCGATGTCATCCAAGCCATTCAACAGGCAATGCTTTTTGAACGCATCAACCTCAAACGCGACGGTTTCACCATCTGACATGGTGATTTCCTGCGCGTCCAGATCAATGGTCATCCGAGCATTTTCACCTTTTTCTGCATCCGCCATCAGCGCATCCACCTGCTCTTGCGGCAAAACAATTGGCAGGATGCCATTCTTAAAGCAGTTGTTGAAAAAGATGTCGGCAAAGGACGTGGATATCACACATTTGATACCGAAATCCTTGATTGCCCAAGGGGCATGTTCGCGCGATGATCCGCACCCAAAATTATCACCAGCCACCAGAATTTCGGCGTTCCGGTACTGGGGTTTGTTCAGCACGAAATCAGGCAATTCATTACCTTCGCGATCATACCGCATTTCGTCAAACAGGTTCACGCCAAACCCGGTGCGCTGAATAGATTTCAGGAACACTTTGGGGATGATCATGTCCGTGTCGATATTCACCAACGGCATTGGTGCCGCAATTCCGGTGAGCTTTTCATATTTTTCCATTTCCAAACTCCTCAGTCTGAAGAATGCACCTCTTGATGCAGTAGGTTGCGGAACGGTTGGCCGCAAACGGCCATCCTGTGTATTTCAATGCGCCCATTCTGTTTGGCGCGGAGTAGAACGAGGCGTCAGCCCATAAGGGGCAAAATCAAATCCGATATCTTCGGCAAACTCCGCCATAAAGCTGCCCACAAGAGGGACACGTTTTTTATGACCACGGCGGATCTTTGAAGAATACAGATGCAGGCCCATAGTGTGTTTTGTGATCCACCCATCAAGCCCGCCGTGTGGATTGAAGAACACATCATTTAACACCCAAGGCACTGGATTCAGCACCTCAAACGGGACAGCATTTTGATCCTCGCCATGTTTGATCAGCATATACGTCAAGGCGCGGGGTCCCAGCAACGGCGTGATGATCTCACTTGCACCAAGGAGTCGCTCATTTTCGGGCAGCGCCATAACCTTAGATAGCGCCCTTTTAGGCAACCATTCAGGCACATAGGCCGGGTCCGAAAAGCACGCAATCAACTCATTCAGCGCAGGCGAATCCTTTGGCAGGCGCAAAACACCGTTGTTGATGTCTGCCCCTGGATATTCGTAGCCGACCAAATATCCCGCACGCACCGCAAACGGGCGATAGCAAAGCACATCAAGGTCAGACCAGATCATATCCGTGTCACGCACCATGGTCAGGCGAAAAATATCTGCAAACACCTGAGGACGGGCAGACGCAAGGAAGCTGTCGGAATAGTCAAATATCTCGCGCGCTGGCACAAGATCAACATCCTCCAACCCGGTCATGTCAGGGGTGTCAGTATGAAACAGGGTCACTTTGTGCCCCTGTTTCATAAAAGACCTCATCGACATAGCCGCAACCCAGCTAAGGGTCTTGCCAACCCAAAGCATGCCAATCGGGGGCAAATCCGAAGTTTCGGTATTTGTCCCGCCTGCCGTCATCAGATCAGATCTCTGATATCCGTCAGCTTCCCAGTCAAAGCTGCTGCAGCGGCCATGGCTGGTGACACAAGATGCGTACGCCCCTTATACCCCTGACGGCCTTCAAAGTTGCGATTTGAAGTTGCTGCGCAACGCTCGCCTTCTGACAACTGATCTGGGTTCATAGCCAGACACATCGAACATCCCGCCATACGCCATTCAAAACCTGCATCCGCGAAAATCTCTGCAAGACCTTCTTCTTCGGCTTGCGCCCGCACAAGACCAGAACCGGGCACGATCATGGCGCGCATACCGTCCTTGATCTTTTTGCCTTTAACAACCTCAGCCACAGCACGCAAATCTTCAATACGGCCATTGGTGCAGGATCCGATAAACACGGTGTCGATTTCGATGTCAGTAAGTTTCTGGCCGGGGGTCAAGCCCATATATTCCAATGAACGACGGGCCGCATCGACCTTACCGCCTTCGAAATCTTCGGGGCTTGGTACAATCCCAGTGATTGGCAGAACGTCCTCTGGCGAGGTCCCCCATGTGACAACAGGTTGAATGTCTTCGCCTTTCAGCGTGACAACCTTGTCAAAATGCGCGCCTTCGTCGGTGAACAGGGTTTTCCAATACTCAACCGCCTGCTCCCATGCGCCTGCTTTCGGGGCATGAGGGCGACCTTTGCAATAAGCAAAGGTGGTTTCGTCAGGCGCAATAAGCCCTGCACGTGCACCGCCTTCGATGGCCATGTTGCAAACGGTCATGCGCCCTTCCATCGACAGGTCACGGATCGCTTCGCCGCAATATTCGATGACATATCCAGTGCCGCCAGCTGTACCGGTTTCACCGATTACGGCAAGTGTGATGTCCTTGGCGGTCACGCCCGGCAACAATTTGCCTGTAATTTCCACCTTCATGTTTTTGGATTTCTTCTGGATCAGCGTCTGAGTGGCCAGAACATGTTCCACCTCGGATGTCCCGATACCATGCGCCAGTGCACCAAATGCACCGTGTGTCGCTGTATGGCTGTCGCCACACACAACGGTCATACCGGGCAATGTCCAACCTTGTTCAGGGCCAACGATGTGTACAATACCCTGACGCACGTCAGACACAGGATAATAATGCACGCCAAATTCCTTGGCGTTCTTATCCAATGCCGCAACCTGAATGCGGCTTTCTTCGGTCATTTGCGCAGGGTCTTCACGACCTGCCGTTGTAGGCACGTTGTGATCTGGCACCGCGATAGTTTTTTCAGGGGCACGCACAGTGCGGCCTGTCATACGCAAACCTTCAAAGGCTTGTGGGCTGGTCACTTCGTGAACGAGATGGCGGTCGATATAAAGCAAACAGGTGCCGTCTTCGGCCTCATGCGCGACATGCGCATCCCAGATTTTATCATAGAGCGTTTTGGGGGACATGGGTCCTCTCCGTTTTGATTTGAATTGGCAAATGGCTGCAAATCAGGCGCAGGATTCCTGCGCCCTCGCGCTTATAGAGCGGCGAGAAGGGATTTCGACTGACCAAAGAAACGCCAAGGCAAAAAGGCGCGGTCGTCGATATCGTAGATGCGTTTCATAGAGTTTCAGATATAGGGAGTCGCTCCGCCTCGCAAGCGAAATGGCTTGTTTTGATACGGCCAGCCATGTCACCTTGGTAGAAAGTGAAGAGTGAGCATGGCAGACGACACCACAACCACCTTGGAAGAGACCGTATCCACACCCGCAGTGGAGCCCGCTTCTGAACAGGACGCGCAGGAAATTGCACTGGGCCTTTGGGATCATATCCTGGAGTTTAGTCAAGGTCTGTTACGGCCTTGGAATGCCTATCAAGTCCTGATTGCAATTGCAGTTATCTTTGTGTCGCTCGGCCTGTCGCACCTGTTGCGACCCCGATTTCATGAATGGATGCGCACCCGCGAAGGGTGGCCCAAGTGGCGGTATCGCTATTTGTTGATGGTGCACAAACGCATGCCACTGATCGTGTTTGTTGTCCTTATCTGGATCACAGTGATGGTCATGCGTGAAGTCACATGGCCCAGCAGATCGTATTTATTGGGCGTCTTGGCAAATCTCGCAACAGCCTGGCTCATTGTCGCGTTGATCACCCGGCTGGTGGCAAATTCGTTTTTACGCACGGTTTTGCGATATGGCGCATGGGCTTGGGTGACGTTGACTATTCTTGGTTTCAACGACGAAACCATGCAATTGCTCGATTCAGCTGCGCTGGAGTTGGGGTCAATGCGGCTATCGCTTTGGACGGTGGTTCAAGGTGCGGTCATGCTGGGCCTTACCTTTGCCGTTGCACGATTTCTGTCTTCTAGCACCTCATCCAGTATTCGGCGGAATGAAGACATCAGCCCGTCGATGCAGGTGCTGTTTATCAAGTTCTTGCAGGTCGCCCTGTATGGCGCGGCCTTCTTTGTCGGGCTTAAGATCGTGGGCGTTGACCTGACCGGATTGGCCGTTTTGTCAGGTGCCATTGGTGTGGGGCTTGGTTTTGGTTTGCAAAAGGTGGTGTCCAACCTTGTGTCAGGCATCATCATCCTGCTGGACAAATCCATCAAACCCGGCGACGTCATCAGTTTGGGAGAGACCTTTGGCTGGATCAACAGCCTTGGCGCGCGGTATGTCTCTGTGGTCACGCGAGATGGTCGCGAATACCTGATTCCGAACGAAGACTTGATCACCGGGCAAGTGGTGAACTGGTCTCATTCCAATGATTTCGTGCGGCTCGATATCTTTTTTGGCACCGCCTATCACGACGATCCTCATACAGTACGCAAAATCGCCATCGATGCGGCAAAAAGCGTGGACCGCGTGCTGAGTCAGCCAAAATCTCCTGTGTGTCATATCGTCGGTTTTGGCGACAGTTCCGTGGATTATATCCTGCGGTTCTGGATCAAGGATCCAACCGGGGGCCTGACAAATATTCGCGGTAATGTCTACTTGGCACTGTGGGATGCGTTCCAAGAGAACGGTATCTCGATTCCATTCCCACAAAGAGAAATCCGGATGTTAGAGGATTAAACCTCACAAGATCAAGATCATGGCGCCGATGAAAAGAATGCCAACGACAATTTGCCAGAATGATCCGCGATTCGTCATAGAGGCATCCTCACAACACCGACCACATTGTGTTGATCCAAATCGTAAACGGTGGCCACATCTTTTACAGGTAAACAAGCGTAGCGCCATTAGGATGACCTTATGTAAACGATCTAATTATCAAATTAACTATCCATTAAAGTATTCGCATGATCGCATCATTTTTACAATCTTATTCGGGAGTTATGGTGAACTTGAAAGACTTCTCTCATGCCATGGTCCGAATAAGAGATTGAGCGTATTTCGTGGATGGTACGTGTCTCAAATGCTGCTATCAAAGAATCCTTACCCAAGTTGATTGACCTTTCGTTGAGAACTGCCATATGCGGTGCTATCTTGAATATATGCTCGGCGTCGGGGCTGATCGGCGCGTTATAAGGAGGGCAGACTTCTGTCTCTTAACATGGATGTGGCAAATGCTGCTGAAGGCGGGCCTCAAGCGTCAGAGGTCGATATGAGTGTGACAAGCGAAACTTTACTGTCCACTATTCTGAAATCCCTTGAGGACGACAAAGCCGAAGATATCGTGCAGATTGATCTGCGCGGCATATCGCCTGTTGGCGATTACATGGTGATTTGCTCCGGGCGTTCGACCCGGCAGGTTGCTGCGATGTCTGAAAATATGGTTACGCGCCTTAAGCAAGAGTACAGCCGGTCGGCAAAAGTCGAAGGCAAAGACACCGGAGATTGGGTGCTGATTGATACGGGGGATGTCATCGTGCATGTCTTCCGCCCAGAAGTGCGCGAGTTCTATCAGCTTGAGAAAATGTGGCAGACAGGCGGAACTGTCTGAACCAGAAATGGGACAGGGCCTGCGGGCCCTGACGTGGTGCCATGCCTTTACGTGTGCATGTCTGCGCTGTTGGTCGATTACGCAAAGGACCAGAGCGCGATCTTCTTGATGATTATCTGACACGATTTGACCGGACCGGGCGCGCATTGGGCCTTGGCCCGGCACACATCCATGAAGTCGAAGACAAGAAAAACGCGGGCATGGGTGCTGAGGCGGCATTGCTGTCCTCTGCCATCCCAAAGGGTGCCGTGATTTGTACGCTGGATGAACGTGGCAAGCTAATGTCCTCGCCTGATTTTGCCTCTAAACTTGAAGCTTGGCGCGACAATGGGGTCAGTGATCTGGCCTTTGTGATTGGTGGGGCGGATGGTATCGATCCATCCTTGCGTGCCCGCGCGGATGCCTCATTGAGTTTTGGCAAAATGGTCTGGCCCCATATGTTGGCACGGGTGATGCTGTGTGAACAATTGTATCGCGCGGCGTCGATCCTTGGAGGCGCACCCTATCATCGGGCCTGACAGGTTTGGGGTGTCGTCCCCGCACACCCGTTGTATGATGGTATGTATCCCACAAGAGTCGCCCAACCATGCCAGCCCTTTGCCGTGATTGTTTACAAGAATTGGACGCCGAGCGGCGGTGCCCAACTTGTGGCAGCATGCGTATTGTGCGCCACGAAGAGCTGTTTGATCTCACCATCGCCCATATGGATTGTGACGCCTTTTATGCCAGCGTGGAAAAGCGCGACAACCCGGACCTAAAAGACAAACCTGTTGTGATTGGTGGCGGCAAGCGTGGAGTAGTGTCCACTGCCTGTTATGTTGCGCGAATACGCGGTGTGCGTTCTGCGATGCCCATGTTTCAGGCCCTAAAACTGTGCCCTGACGCGGTGGTGCTACCCCCACGCATGGAAGTTTATGCCGAGGCCAGCCGTGCAATCCGTGCGATGATGGATGGGCTGACCCCCGTGGTGGAACCTCTGTCACTAGACGAGGCCTTTATGGATATGACCGGAACAGAGCGTTTACACGGCGCGCCGCCTGCTGTGATGCTCGCACGGCTTATCCGCAGGATGCGCGATGAATTGGGGCTGACGGGGTCAATTGGCCTGAGCCACAACAAATTCCTTGCCAAAGTCGCCAGCGATTTGGACAAACCGCTGGGGTTTTCCGTGATTGGCAAGGCCGAAACCGATGCGTTTTTGCGTGATAAACCCGTGCGCATGATTTGGGGCGTCGGTGCGGCAGGACAAGACAGCCTGGAAAAAGCAGGCATTCGAACCTTCAGCGATCTGTTGCGTTGGGAGCTAGACGCGTTGAACGAACGATTTGGCGCGCTTGGATTTCGCCTGTGGCATCTTGCACGAGGACAAGACAAACGCCGCGTCACCGCCAACGCCCCTGTCAAAAGCATCAGCAAAGAAACCACATTTTTTGAAGACACCGGAAGTGTGGACATTCTGGATGGGCATCTTTGGCGCCTGTCTGAACAAGTCGCCGACCGCGCCAAGGCCAAGGGCAAGGCAGGCCGTGTTGTCACCCTGAAGCTGAAGCGATCAAATTTTTCACTTATCTCTCGTCGGTTAAGTTTACGCGATGCCACGCAGATGGCTGATACGATTTACCACACCGCGCGCGGGATGTTTGATATCGTGAGCAATCAAGGCCCTTTTCGGCTTATTGGGGTGGGTATTGCCGATATTATCGAAGATGCTGCGGCGGATTTGTCCGCTGATCTGCTGGACCCAAAGGCCGCACAACGACGCCAAGCAGAGCGCGCAACAGATGCCATCCGGGAACGTTTTGGCCCGGATGCCATTCTTAAGGGACGATCCATGCGGTGAGAAACGCGGCGCTTCCTAAGCTCTGCCTAGATGTTGGTAGGATTGACGCGTGATAGCCCCTCGCCTAGGCATTGAGAGATAGGGAGAGTGACATGAGCCAAGCCTTGATCGTAATTGATGTGCAGAACGATTTTTGCCCGAGCGGCGCGTTGGGCGTTCCAGAAGGTGATCAGATTGTGCAGCCGATCAATGATCTGATGACTGATTTTGGCGCCGTAATCCTGACTCAGGATTGGCATCCCAAAGGGCATTCGTCATTTGCTTCGACACATGCGGATAAGGCTCCTTTTGATACCTTGGACATGATTTATGGGATGCAAGTTCTGTGGCCAGATCACTGTATTCAAGGCAGTGAGGGCGCACAGTTTCACCCTGCATTGAATACAGAACGGGCAGATATGATTGTACGCAAGGGATTTAACCCGGCAATCGACAGCTATTCTGCATTCTTTGAAAACGATCATGCCACGCCCACCGGGCTTGAAGGGTATCTGCGCACACGCGGAATTACCGATTTGACGTTGGTTGGATTGGCCACCGATTTCTGTGTGAACTTTTCGGCGGTGGATGCCGCAAATCTGGGATTTCACGTGCGTGTGCGCGAAGACCTGTGCCGCGCAATTGATCTTGAGGGATCGCTTGCAGCGGCCCAAGAAGGAATGCGCGCCGCAGGTGTGATTTTGGAATAAATCCGTTTTGGGAAAAAAGTTTTGAACCATTTGCACTGTAGCCGCGACCTATATGTAGAACGCGTATGAAGCGCCGCATAATTGGAGACAAAGCTATGACACGCACCCTGTTTTACACTGCCCTCGCCGCACTGACTTTGGCCAGCACCTCTGCCCACGCCGTGGACGGATACATCAAGTTCGGAGGCGTTGAGAGCGACACACTTGTGGTTCCAGAAAATACCCAGCCCACCCGTCAGGAAAATCGCCGCGTCGAAATCAAGCTCGTGAAAAACTGAACAACAAACTGGTAAATTCCTCCGCCATCCCGGTGGAGGTTTTGTCATTTCGGTATCCTCTATCCTCCTTCCTGTTTGACCAGAAGCATACATTCCACTTGCGACTTTTGTAGATACTCGGCAAGTTTCCATAAAGCATCGCGGAGAAAAGCATGGTCGATATCGCCACACGTGTGTGGAACCACAAATGGAAGATCGATCCGATTGTGCGCTCTCTGATCGACACCGATTTTTATAAATTGTTGATGTGTCAGTCCATCTTTCGGAATAAGCCAGACACGCAGGTTACATTCAGCCTGATCAACCGTACCACGTCGGTGCCACTGGCCGATCTGATTGACGAAGGCGAGTTGCGCGAACAGTTGGACCACATCCGGTCCCTGTCCCTATCACGCGGCGAAAGCACGTGGCTGCGCGGCAATACGTTTTACGGCAAGCGTCAAATGTTTCGCCCCGATTTTATGGAGTGGTTCGAAAACTTGCGTCTGCCGCCCTATCATTTGGAACGGGTGGGCGATCAGTATGAATTGACGTTCGAGGGCAGTTGGCCCGAGGTCATGTTATGGGAAATCCCCGCGCTAGCAGTATTGATGGAATTGCGTGGTCGGGCCGCCCTTAACCAAATGAAAAAGTTTGAATTACAGGTGCTTTATGCCCGCGCGATGACCAAACTTTGGGAAAAGATCGAAACGCTGCGTGGCGTTGACGGCCTTCGGATTGCGGATTTTGGCACACGGCGGCGGCATTCCTATCTTTGGCAGGATTGGGCCGTACAGGCGATGATGGAAGGACTGGGAGATAAATTTGTCGGTACCAGCAATTGCCGCATTGCCATGCATCGCGACATCGAGGCAATCGGCACCAACGCCCATGAATTACCGATGGTTTATGCGGCCTTGGCGCAGGACGATGCGACGTTGGCGCAAGCCCCTTACGATGTCCTGAGTGATTGGCACGAGGAACACGAAGGCAATCTGCGGGTGATCTTGCCAGATACCTTTGGCACCGAAGGATTTCTGAGACATGCACCCGACTGGTTGGCTGGATGGACCGGGATACGAATTGACAGCGGCGATCCAGCAACCGGCGCAGAAACTGCCATTCGATGGTGGCAGACCAAGGGCGAAGACCCCACGCAAAAGCTGGTGATTTTCTCGGATGGATTGGACGTTGAAAAAATCGCTGAGCTACAGGCGCAATTTGCCGGGCGCGTGCGTGTCAGCTTTGGCTGGGGCACATTGCTGACCAATGATTTTCGCGGCTTGGTGCCCGAGGATCGGCTAGCGCCATTTTCTTTGGTGTGTAAGGCTGTGTCAGCCAATGGTAATCCCACCGTCAAGTTGTCGGACAATCCCAACAAGGCCATGGGTCCTGCCGATCAGATCGCACGTTATAAACAGGTGTTTGCAGTGGGCGAACAAGAACGCTCCGAGGTATTTGTCTAAATCCCAAGGTAGCGGTCTGTGGTTTCAGCTGTTAAATTGACCATCTTATCCTGCCACACTGTTGTCCCACGTTGCAGAATAACGGCTTGATCAGCGATCTGGCGCAGCTCTTTCAGAGATTTATCAACCACAAGGATTGCCAGCCCGGTTTCATGTTTCAGCATTGCAATCGCCGACCAGATTTCCTGACGGACAATGGGGGCAAGGCCCTCAGTTGCTTCATCAAGGATCAAGAGCCGCGGGTTGGTCATTAAGGCCCGCCCGATGGCTAACATTTGCTGCTCTCCACCAGAGAGGGACGCGGCCGATTGGGTGCTCCGCTCGCCAAGGCGTGGGAAAAGCTGCGAAACGCGTGCCAAATCCCAATGTCCAGCACGGGCAGCCGCAATCAGGTTTTCTTCAACACTCAGGTTTGGAAAGCATCGCCTGCCCTCTGGCACCAAACCGATGCCCAGCCGTGCAATCTTGTGACTTGGAAGGTTGCGCAGATCATGGCCGTCAAATGTGACCTTTCCCGCCGTCGCCGATACCATGTGCAGGATCGTTTTGATGGTGGTGGTCTTGCCCATTCCATTGCGCCCCATCAGGGCAACCACCTCGCCTGCACCTACTTGTAAAGACACATCAAACAGCGCCTGTGAAGCTCCATAGGAGGCTGTGACATGCTCTAGAGACAGTAAGCTCATGCGTCCTCTCCCAGATAAGCGCGGCGGACGTCAGGATGCGCGCGGATATCTGCGACAGATCCAGTCGCGATAATTTGCCCATAAACCAGAACGCTAATCCGGTCGGCCAATGCAAACACCGCGTCCATATCATGTTCCACCAAAAGGATCGGGGCCTCTTGGCGCAAATCTGAAAGAAACTCTGTAAGGCGCGCAGATCCCTCTGCACCCAACCCGGCCATGGGCTCATCCATAACAAATGCGCGTGGCTTCAAAGTCAGCGCGACCGCCACTTCAAGCTGTCGACGTTGCCCATGTGACAGATCAGAAGTCCGCGCACCTGCCATATCTGCCAGTCCCACGCGCTCCAGCATGGTTTTGGCAACCTCTCGTAAGGCCCTGTCCTTTGATGCAGCGCCAAAAAACCGAAACACGTGCCCCTGCGCACCCAACGCACCCAGCATGGCGTTTTGCAAAACCGTATCTTCCATCGCAAGGGCTGAAATCTGAAAGGTACGTGCCAACCCCAACTGCGCGCGCTTTGGCGTGGACAATTGCGTCACGTCCTGCCCCAGAAAATGCACGCTGCCACTGTCAGGCGCCATGCCCCCCGCTATTTGTTGAATCAAGGTTGATTTTCCCGCCCCGTTTGGGCCAATCAAGGCGTGAATTTCGCCCGTACACAGATCAAGATTTACGTGATCCGTGGCCTTAAGCGCACCAAAGGATTTACACAGGTCGCGCACCGACAGGATGGCCTTAGTCATGGCGCACCTCATGCCCTGCAAGCGTGCCTATAATACCGCCGCGCGCAAACAAAACGATGCCAAGCAGCAGCACGCCAAGGTAGATATGCCAGAACTCTGACAACCCACCCAAAATGTGCTCTAGCGCGATGAACACTGCCGCTCCGGCAACTGGCCCAAACAAACGGGCCGTTCCACCAAGGATGACAAAGATCATGATCTCACCCGAAGTTTGCCAGCTGAACATGCTTGGGCTAACAAACCGGTTCAAATCCGCAAACAATGCACCGGCCAATCCGGTGATCATGCCCGAGATAACAAACCCTGTCAGGCGCAACTGATATGGGGTGATCCCGACGGTTTCGACCCGCATCGCATTTTGTCGTGCCGCGTTCAGTGCCAAACCAAACGGGGATTGCGCCAACCGATTTGCGAAAAACAGAACAGCAACCAACAATACATAACAGATCAAAAAGAACTGTATCGGATCCAAGGTGTTCAACCCCGGAAATCCGTTACGGACATAGATCGACAGGCCATCCTCACCGCCATAGGCGGGCCAACTTATGGAAAAATAGAAAAACATCTGCCCAAAGGCCAAGGTGATCATAATGAAATAAACTCCGGATGTGCGCAGCGAAAGGCCCCCAATCATCAATGCCGCGAGCCCCGAGGCAATAATCGCCACCAGCCAAATGATGGGCATTGATTTGGTGCCCTCAATCAAAAAGGGGCTCTCCATTAGCGGCGCATAACTTTGGGCATGGCTGGCCAGAATGCCCATGGCGTATCCACCGATCCCAAAAAACGCTGCGTGGCCAAGACTAACCAATCCTCCCAGCCCCAGCGCAATGTTCAATCCCACACCAGCCAGCGCCAGAATGGCCACGCGCGTGGACAGGGTGATCAAGAACGGCTCGTTCATCACATAGGCCCAGAGCGGAAAGCCCAGCAACCCAGCTGCCAGCAGCACATTGATCAAGCTCTCCCGCCTCATACGCGTACCCCGAATAATCCGGTGGGTTTCACGATCAGGACAATCGCCATCAGAATATAAATCAACATGGACGCCAAGGATGAGCCCACTGTTGCGGCGGTTGCCGGCTCCATGATCAACTTGAACGTAGCAGGCAAAAGCACTGCCCCAAGCGTGTTGGTCACCCCAACCAGTAACGACCCGATCAGCGCGCCCTTGATTGATCCGATGCCCCCAATCACGATCACCACAAAGGCAAGGATCAAGACTGGCTCCCCCATGCCGACCTGCACCGATTGAATGGCCCCGATCAACGCACCCGCCAATCCAGCAAGAGCGGCACCAAGGGCAAAAACAATCGTGTAGAGACGGGTGATGTCGACGCCCAGCGCCGCTATCATTTCACGATCACTCTCTCCGGCGCGAATTTGGATACCCAGACGTGTGCGTGAAATTAACAGGAACAGGCCCAGCGCAATGATCAACCCGATGGCGATCAGGGTTAGTCGGTACAATGGGTATTGAATACCTCCGGGCAAAGCGATGGGGCCAGACAACATCTCTGGAATATTCAGATACAGCGGAAATGACCCAAACATCCAACGCGTACCTTCTGAAAATATCAGGATCAGGGCAAAGGTGGCCAACACCTGATCCAAATGATCCCGGTCATACAATCGCCGAATGACACATACTTCAATCAAGGCCCCTGCTGCCGCTGCTGCAGCCATACTGGCCATTAAAGCAAGTGCAAAGTTGCCAGTCGCAGCAGCAGTGGCTGCGGCAGCAAAGGCACCAATCATGAACAACGACCCATGCGCAAGATTGATCAATCCCATGACCCCAAACACTAGGGTCAGGCCTGCTGCAGTCAAAAACAGCATCACCCCGAATTGTAACCCATTCAGGATTTGTTCAATTAATAGGATAAGGGACATCGAGCCATCCAAAGGCCCGACGCAAAGGCAACTCTCTGCGTCAGGCGGATATTACAGGTTACAGTCACCCGCATAGGCATCTGCATGATCTTCCAGCGCAACGCCAAGAATTTTATTAGTAAAGACTTCGCCCTCCTGAATAACTTCGCGCACATAGATATCTTGGATCGGATGGTGGTTGGACCCAAATTTGAAATCTCCCCGAACGGACGCAAACTCAGCCGCTTCAAGGGCAGAACGGAAGGCATCCTGATCGTTCACATCTGCCTTGGCGATGGCTGACAAGATCAGGTTGGCTGTGTCAAAACCTTGGGACGCATACAGCGATGGCAGTCGCCCATATTCAGCCTGAAAACTCTCGACAAAAGCCGCATTGGCTGCGTTGTCGATATCTTTGTTCCATTGGCTGGTGTTTTTCACACCCATTGCTGCACCACCAACGGCTTGCAAAATCCCTTGATCAAAAGAAAACGCGGGGCCAACGACGGGTAAATTCACACCACTGTCTGCATATTGTTTCAAGAAAGAGATCCCCATACCACCGGGTAAGAAAAAGAACACACTATCCGCACCAGAGGCCCGGATTTGCGCGATCTCGCTGGCGTAATCTTTTTGACCCAATTTGGTATAAGTCTCACCTGCCAATTCACCGCCATATTGGCGTTTATATCCGGTCAACGCGTCATGACCCGCTGGATAATTTGGTGCAAGGATAAACGAGTTCTTGTGCCCTGCTGAATTGGCATATGCCCCGGCCGCCTCGTGCAGGTTGTCATTTTGCCACGCCACGTTGAAATAATTCTTATGGCACCCTTTCCCTGCCAATGCAGAGGGTCCCGCATTTGGAGACAGATAGAACTTACCCTGCGCCGTAGCTGCAGGCACAACAGCCATTGCCAGATTGGACCAGATGATCCCGGTGAGGATGTCGACTTTATCCGATTGAATCATGCGATCTGCCAGTTGCACGGCGATGTCAGGTTTGCGTTGGTCATCTTCGATCACGACCTCAATGTCCGAATTATCCGACTGTTTCATGGCCAGCATGAAACCATCCCGCACATCGATACCAAGACCTGCGCCTCCACCAGACAAAGTGGTGATCATACCGATTTTGACAGGCTCTGCCATGGCTGTGGTTGCTGAAAGGGCCGCAACCGATGCCGCCAATAAGATGGATTTAAACTTCATTGTGTCTCTCTCCTGTTGGAAGAATATATGACAGAGCTTCGCGCCCCTTTTTGAGTGCTGATAATTCTGTGGTTGTTCACGTTTGCGCCGCTCCAAAACCATTGCACTTACTTTGATGAATATTCGATTTTATCAAAAGATCAAAATCTTTGCGCACACGATTGCCTTATACCTAAGAGTACCGAGACGGTGCATAAACACTCATATCCATGTTGGGTGTGCGTCCAGAAATCATTTGCGCCAACAAACGCCCGGTTTTGGGCCCACCCGTCAGACCAATGTGTTGATGGCCAAATCCTGTGTAAACACCTTTCATATGTGGCACCTCTCCGATCACGGGAATTGAATCCGTAGGGGCGGGGCGGCTGCCCATCCATTCCTGTTCGTGTTTCCATGTTAGGTTGGGAAAGACCCGTCGTGCACTGTGGCGCAACAATTCGACCGGGGCTTTGGACGGCGGCGCATCAAGCCCGCCAAATTCAACAATCCCTGCAATGCGAATGCGCCCGTCCATTGGCGTCACCACGCATTTTGCCGCTGCTACCATCACAGGCGATTTTGGCATGGCCGAAGGCTCCCACAATTCCAAATGATAGCCGCGTTCGGCCTCTATCGGGATTTTCAGACCAAGCTTTTTCATTAGTGGGCCAGACCAAACGCCCGTGGCGAAAACCACCGCGTCACAAGGAATGACCTCTCCGCCGGCAATAACACCTGTTACCTTACCGTTTTCACGCGCGACATCAGACACCGCAGCCTTGATAAAACGTCCGCCTTGTTGAACAACATGCTGCGCAAGATGTTTGACATATTCCCCCGGGTCAGAGATGCGCCCATGGTCGCGCAATCGTGTCGCAAAGCCAAATTCAAGAGCGTAAATGGAATCATACTTCCGAAATGCTTCAGCGTTCAGTTCATCCCATTCCAATCCATGGGCACGGCGCAATTCCCAATCAAACGCCTCTTTTTCAAACTTAGCGCGATTGTTGTACACAAACAGATAATCGCTTGGATGGATGTACCTGCGTGCCTGCGTTCCCTCTGCAAGTGCCAAATGCTCAGTCAGTGAATCACCTACAATTCCATGTACCGCAGATGCGATGCGCCGGGTGTCTTTCGCATTGGCGTGACTGAGGTATTTTAACAACCAGGGCATCAGTTTCGGCACATATCCCCATCGCAGAAACAAAGGCTCTTTTGGGTCCAGCAACATACGCGGGGCTTTCCGCATTAGACCCGGCCCTGTCACCGGCACAATCGCGGCAGAGGCCAGTACGCCACCATTGCCAAAACTGGTACCTTCCGCTGGGCCGGATTTGTCGATCAGAACAACGTTATGCCCGTCGCGTTGCAGATGTATGGCCGTGGATACGCCAACGATACCCGCGCCCACAATTGCGATGGTCTTTGCCGTTTCTTCCATTTACCCCAACCCCAAAACTCTGGGTCAGCCTGCCCCGATATGACACACAAATTCAAATGGAATCTCGGCACCATTTCAGGATTGAATTTTCTACAGGAGGAATGGTTTCTGCCAGCCCTTGGGCAAATTCGGCAAAACTGTCTAGGCTGCCTTTGCCCACACCCACCAGAACCGGAATGTCATGTTCCACCGCCTTGCCGATCACGTTGCAGAACCCACGGCCTGCGGCTTCTTCCGGACCGAATTTATTCAAAACAAACAGGTCAACGTGTTCAAGCGATCCACCTTCCACCGCAGAGACCGCATTGGCAATTGCGCCCGGGTCAAGACGGCAAGCATCTGACCCCGCGCCAAGGTTCTGTGTGATCTGAATGATCGGACCGTCCGGCAGCACACGCACCTTCATGTCACAACCATTGTCAAACTGGCTGTCATAGCTCAACTCTTTGACGATCCCACCAAGGGTTTTGCCTTCGGCCTGCAACTGCTTTGCGACAGCAGTCAACAAACGGTCTGTCTCACCTCTGACGGTCGACGTGATCTGCGCGATCTTCATTCTGCACCTTCATTTCCCGGGTCATGTCACCCTTTCTGCACCTTGATATAGATGCAGAAAGGCATGGTCGACATGATCTGAAACAAATGAAGTTAAGTCGTTAAAGCGCCAATGCAGCCTCTGTCGGCATCACATTGGCAAACTCTCCATGCAGATTGCACAGAGTGACGGAATGAATTTGGTCGGCACTATGTTCTGTTCCATCTGGGCCGGTCGCACCATACGTCCAAACCGCATCAGACACATAAACCGTATCAAAGCCCAGATTGCCCGCCGAGCGCGCGGTGGATTCTGCACAATGGTTGGCTGTCGCACCGCAGATCACCACCCGCTCAACACCCTTTGACCGCATATCAGCCTCAAGCGATGTCCCGACAAAGCCGCTGGCAACATGCTTGATCACTACACCCTCATCACCTTGTGGCGCAGCAAACGGTTGCACCGCCGCACCAGGGGCATCAGCATGAAACGGATCATCTGGGTCATTCCCATGGTGATGGATGTGGATGACTGTATCGCCATTCGTGCGAAACGCCCCAAGCAACTTCGCAATATTTTCGCTTGCCTCCGGGCAGGATCGCACGGCCCCAGCATCATCATCGTGAACAAAGGCCATTTGCACATCAATGACCAGCAATGCAGTTTTCATCAGTTACGTCCTTTCAAGATCATGTTTCAGCGGCGGCATTTGCCCGGCCCGCCAGAATTTTTTCCACACGCGGACCATAAATACGAACATTCACATCGTCGCTTAACGTCGCATTGGGGTTTTCATCATAGGTCAGAATCGCAGTGATACGCGGCTGCGTGCCTTCCACTTTGGTCACACCATGCAAGGAATAGCCACCGCGAAACAATGTAAATGTTCCAGCCCCACGGGTGAACATTTGGGCCTGCGACATATCCCCCGCCAGCAGTTGCCGCACGGCCTCGTGGTCCTCGGTGGTATCCGTACGGGAATTGGGTAAAAACGCGAATTCACCGCCACTTTCGGCCGCTTGCAACAGCAGCGTCACGGTGCATTCAACGGTGTCATAATGCCATGCATGCCAACTGTCGGGATGCAATGCCACGACATTCAATGCCTGAAATTCATCTGCACATCGATACAGCACCGGTTTTTGCTGAACGCGCCGCACAAAATCGGTCAGCAAATCGGAACAATATAATTGCTTGAGCATAGTATCCGCAGGGATTTGATCATCGGCAAGTTGCTGGGCACGGTGCATATATTCCTTGCGGCGTGGGTCATCCTTGGGGGCGGAAAGATCAACCTCTCCTTGATAGATATTGCGTTTGATCGTCAGTGTAGGGGCGGTTGGCAACAGCTCATTGGATTCTTTTGTCAACGCCACAAGCGCGTCTGGGCGGATAAATCCATCCAGATTGCACCACCCGTGCGCCTCCATTTGATCCTGACATTCCTTCAGGAACGCCGCACCCGCCCCTTGCTCTAGATCAGCAATCGGATAGCGCTCCAGATCGATCAATTCCAAAGCAATATCAGCTTGTATCACTGCACTTTCATTCATCATGTCCTGTCCTTTTCAGATCGTAACATCTTTGGCCTGCGCATGACCCAGACACGCACAGTATGATTGTGGGTTTCGCGCAAGAGAAATGAAACTATACTGCCTCATGAACATAAAATATTTATGGGTTACGGATGATAAATGGCATCAATCTGAACTGGCTGCGTACATTTGAGGCGGCCGCGCGCCATCTTAGCTTTACCGCCGCAAGCCGAGAGCTCGGCCTGACGCAAACCGCCGTCAGTCAGCACATCAAGGCGTTGGAACAAAAGTTGGGGCAACAATTGTTCGTTCGACGCGCCAAAAGCCTTGAGTTAACCGAAATTGGTTTGGCCTATCTGCCATCGGTGCGTGAAGGCCTGAATGTTATCATCCACACAACCAGCGGCCTGTTCGGGCCTGACCTGACCAGCACCGTTGTCATCCGCGCATCCATGGCCTGTGTCATCTGGCTGTCATCTCAGATGGATCAATTTCAGGATCAACACCCCAACATCGGGATCAAATTTTTTACCGCAATATGGCCATTACCCGTTGGCACGCACCCCGTGGATATAGATATTGTACTGGCCCCGCAAAAACATGCAGGGCCTCATCTACAAAAGCTTTCCGATGAAATGATTGTGCCCGTGTGTGGATTTCAAACCGCCAAATCCATGTCCGACGTTAGCGATCTGACGCAACAAAACCCCATCCATATTCTGGGATTTGATGATCACTGGATGCGATATCTTGCGGCATTTGATCTACCAAAGACCCACAAGCCGACCCGTCTTATCGTAGACACATCCACTGCCGCCTGCGAATTGGCCGCTGCTGAACGGGGGTGCGCCATAATAATTGAACGCTTTGCCAAGCAGGCGATTTCAACCGGGCAAGCCCTGCAAATCATCGGTACACCAATACCACTATCGCAATCCCATTATATCTCGCGCAGGGATACGGACCAGAAACAATCCACGGCCACGGTGGCCGTGGTCAATTGGTTACAGGATCTTTTTAAAGATTAGCCAATTCCGCAATGATCGCCTGCGCGGCCTTACGTGGATCATCAGCGCGCCAGATCGGGCGGCCCACAACGATATGGTCGGCCCCATCCGCAATCGCGTTTGCCGGAGTTGCCACACGTTTCTGATCGCCCAGATCAGCCCCTGCAGGGCGCACACCAGGTGTTACAATCAATTTGCCTTCGGCTTCGGGCAGGGCACGGATCAGAGCAGCCTCTTGTGGGCTGGCAATCACACCATCAGCGCCAGCCAAAAACGCATTGCCTGCACGCTCTTGCACCAAATCCTTGATCTCGCCATCCTTGATCAAAGCGCCATCCAGATCAGCGCGATCCAAGGATGTCAGGATCGTCACCGCCAGAATTTTCAAATCCTTACCAGAGGCCCCTTCTTTGGCAGCCTTTACGACATAGGGATCACCATGCACTGTCAGGAAATCCAGATCATACTGCGCCAACCCGCGTACCGCGTTTTCCACGGTTGCACCAATATCAAACAATTTCAGGTCCATGAAAATCCGCTTGCCGAACTCGCCCTTCAACTCGTTCGCAAGTGCAAACCCACCGCCAGTCAACATCCCCAGCCCGATTTTATAGAACGAGACCGCATCACCGATCTGCTCGGCCAGCTTCAACCCCTCCAGGGCATTTGGAACATCAAGAGCAACAATCAGGCGGTCATCAGACATGGCGGGCATCCTTTGGGTTATGGCTGACGCTCCCTTTACGCGCCTGCCCCGCACAGGTCAAACCGCCAGCTTACGCATTCGCAATTTCCGCACCTAAAACTGCCTCGCTGATTACCAAATCCTCATATCCACTGCGGATTTCGGGCATTCGCTCCAGCTGTCGCAGGGCATCCTTGATCAACAGACGGTTTTGCAGATGCGGCGTTTCATGTGCAGCCACCGTACTGCAATGGATGAATACCTCTCCGGCATCGGTGTGAAAGCGCACCACACCAGAACAATGCGCCCCGTCAGTGCTGAACCAGCAATCACTTACTTCTGCGCGCGCAACATGCATATTCGAACTCTCCCACTATCGTTACTCAATTGAGCTAAAATCCAAAACAAATGCACCGGGAGTATTTGCAGGAAATTCCCCCCTTTTTTGCATCGAACCTCTTGAATGGAACGCACAGTTCTCCCACATTTCAGGTGAGGCCCGAACCGGGCGTGCCGCAAAGTGGGCGCTGTATTCAACGGGTGCTTATAAGAAGGAGAAATGCCCATGGACTTCAATAAGTTCACGGAACGGTCGCGTGGTTTCATTCAGGCGGCACAGACCATTGCCATGCGGGAAAATCATCAGAGATTGCTTCCCGAGCATCTACTCAAGGCATTGATGGATGACGATCAGGGACTTGCCAGCAACCTGATCAAACGCGCAGGCGGTGCACCAAATCGCGTGGTTGAGGCCACAGATGCAGCCGTTGAAAAAATCACCAAGGTCAGTGGTGACGTCGGACAACCTTATCTGGATAACACCACCGTCAAAGTTCTGACCGAAGCGGAAAAAATCGCAACCAAAGCGGGCGACAGCTTTGTGCCCGTAGAACGCATTCTGATGGCGCTTGTGATGGTGAAATCCAGAGCCAAGGAAGCGATGGAAGCAGGTGCAGTCAACGCACAGGCGCTGAATGGCGCGGTCAATGACATCCGCAAAGGCCGCACCGCAGATTCAGCCTCTGCCGAAGAAGGGTATGACGCGCTTAAGAAATACGCACGTGATCTGACAGAGGCCGCCCGCGAAGGAAAAATCGACCCTATTATTGGCCGAGACGATGAAATTCGTCGCTCAATGCAGGTATTGTCTCGTCGCACAAAAAACAATCCAGTGCTGATTGGTGAACCCGGCGTTGGTAAAACCGCCATAGCCGAGGGCTTGGCGCTGCGTATCGTCAACGGTGATGTGCCCGAAAGCCTTGCCAATAAAAAACTTATGGCATTGGACATGGGCGCGCTTATTGCGGGTGCAAAGTATCGCGGTGAATTCGAGGAACGCCTTAAGGCTGTGTTGACCGAAGTGACCGAAGCTGCGGGCGAAATCATCCTATTCATTGACGAGATGCACATGCTGGTTGGCGCCGGTAAAACCGACGGCGCGATGGATGCCGCGAACCTCATCAAGCCAGCATTGGCGCGGGGGGAATTGCACTGTATCGGCGCGACCACTTTGGATGAATTCCGCAAGCATGTGGAAAAAGACGCCGCCCTTGCCCGGCGTTTTCAGCCTGTGGTGATCGAAGAGCCAACAGTGGAAGACACCATTTCCATCCTTCGTGGCATTAAAGACAAGTATGAACTCCACCACGGTGTGCGTATTTCTGACACCGCGTTGGTGGCGGCGGCTACACTGAGTCATCGATATATCACCGATCGGTTTTTGCCGGACAAGGCCATCGACCTTATGGACGAGGCAGCCAGCCGCTTGCGCATGGAGGTCGACAGCAAACCCGAAGAACTTGATGCGCTTGATCGTGAAATCATGCAAAAACAGATCGAGGCCGAAGCCTTGCGCCGTGAGGATGACAGCGCATCCAAGGATCGTCTGGAAAAGCTGGAAAAAGATCTTGCCAACCTTCAGGATCGCTCCTCCGAGATGACTGCAAATTGGCAGGCTGGGCGGGATAAACTGGCCTCTGCACGCGATCTGAAAGAACATCTTGATACAGCCCGTGCCGAATTGGAAATAGCCAAACGCGATGGCAACCTCGCCCGTGCGGGGGAGCTGTCCTATGGTGTGATCCCTGGTTTGGAAAAGCAGCTGGCCGAAGCCGAAAACAATGACGATGCAACCACTGTCGAAGAGGCCGTGCGCCCCGAACAGATTGCGTTGGTCGTCGAGCGCTGGACCGGTATTCCAACATCTAAGATGCTGGAAGGAGAACGTGAAAAGTTATTGCGGATGGAAGATGACCTGCACCGCCGCGTGATCGGTCAGCACTCGGCTGTGACAGCCGTGGCCAACGCTGTACGCCGGGCGCGCGCTGGGTTGAATGATGAAAATCGCCCGCTGGGTTCATTCCTCTTCCTTGGCCCCACTGGGGTTGGGAAAACCGAGTTGACCAAAGCCGTTGCAGATTTTCTGTTTGATGACGACAACGCCATGGTGCGGATTGATATGTCCGAATTCATGGAAAAACATGCTGTTTCTCGTCTGATTGGCGCGCCTCCGGGCTATGTCGGGTATGATGAAGGCGGTGTGCTGACCGAGGCCGTGCGCCGTCGTCCGTATCAGGTTGTGTTATTTGACGAGGTCGAAAAAGCACACCCGGATGTGTTCAATGTGCTGTTGCAAGTGCTGGACGATGGGGTACTGACCGATGGCCAGGGCCGTACTGTGGATTTCAAGCAAACGCTTATTATCCTCACGTCTAACCTTGGGGCGCAGGCCTTGTCGCAATTGCCAGACGGGGCTGATGCCGCAGATGCCCGGCGTGATGTCATGGACGCCGTACGCGCCCATTTCCGGCCAGAATTCCTGAACCGTCTGGATGAGACCATCATCTTTGATCGACTGGCGCGGGGTGACATGGACGGGATCGTCGACATTCAGATCGCACGCCTTGCCAAACGTCTGGCCCAGCGCAAAATTGCAATTGCCCTGGATGACGCAGCAAAGACATGGCTTGCCGATGAAGGCTATGATCCTGTGTTTGGCGCACGTCCTTTGAAACGGGTCATTCAACGCGCGCTGCAAAATCCACTGGCCGAAGCCTTGTTGGCTGGAGAGATCAAGGACGGTGACACCCTACCGGTCTCTGCCGGAGAGGACGGGTTGATCATCGGTGATCGATTGGGCACGTCCAATCGTCCACGACCAGATGATGCAGTCGTTCACTAATAGCTGCATCACAGAACTCAAAATCCCCGACCTAGGTCGGGGATTTTACTTTATCCAACCCCGCGCCATATTCAGCGCACGCTCTGCATATTCCCGGACGGCAGGATGATCATCCGCATACCGTCCAATGACCCAGCCACAGGATGCCAAGCCGCGTAATACGACAAAGGGTTCAAGCAACGTATGCGCGTTGCTGGGCAACATTCGGACTGTGGCATATCCTTCCAACAGCGCGTCACACAATGCAGCGCGATTAGGTAAATCCCAGTTCTGCGACATGGCCACACCCAATTCGTACATCCGGTAGGAATAAATGCCGTCATCAAAATCAATCAGCTTAACTCGTCCCTGATCGACAATGACATTTTCACGCAAGGCGTCGGCGTGGATTAATCCGAAATCTTCTGTTCCACATTCCGTTAAGACATCTCGCAGTTGCACCCGTGCCGACTGTAAAATGCCCACCTCTTGATCATTCAGCGACGGGTTTTCCCAAAACCGTCCCCACGCAGGATCATCCCCCACCAAGGCCTCTATGTCCCAAGTTGAGCGTGTGAATTCCTGTGGAAACCAAGCTGCGTCGCTGAGCATGTGCAGCTGAGCCAACTCTGCGCCAAGTGCGTGATACAGGACGGGCTGTTCCGCTGCATCCCATGGCAAAGGTTCATCCGCGTCACCCAATGGCACACCCTGTGACCAACTGAGCAGTGACGCCACACGCCCGGCTATCTGCACCTGCGCAAGTACATCGCCTTCCAGTGTGCGATATGGCAGCGGCACCGCCATTCCGCCTGCAACCAACGCCTCTGCCCACCACAGTTCAGATCGGATCGCATTATCGCTTTGATATCCGGGGCGGTGCAGCCGCAACGCTGCCTTTTGCCCATCAGGTAAATCCACTGCAAAAACCGCATTCTCCCGATTCTTTATCAGTTGCGGTGCACCTTCGATTCCCCATGCACGTAAGGCAATTGTGGCAAACCTTACGGCGTCTTGATTGTTCATATGCATGCCTGAAATGCTTCATCCATGACGTTGACCAGTTGGTCCACATTGGCGCGACTGAACACACAAGGCGGGCGAACCTTTAGCGTGTTGTCGTGCCGCCCAACGGAATGGATCAAGACACCGCGCTGGCGCATCTCCTCTATCATGTCAGCACATAATTTGGTTGCGGGTTCACCATCGCGCCACAGCTCTACACCAAAGAACAGCCCAGCCCCACGCACGTCGGCAACGACATCATACTGCGTCGCCAAATCGCGTAGCAGGTTAACGGCATAGGTCCCAACATCGCGCGCATTATCCACCAACCCTTCGTCTTCTATCACCCGCAAGGTCGCATGCGCTGCCGCCGCACTGACTGGATTGCCTCCAAAAGTGTTGAAATATTTGAACGCATCCTGAAAACACGCCAGCACATCAGGCCGCGTCACCACAGCCGCCACCGGATGACCATTTGCCATCGGTTTGCCCAACGTAACAATATCAGGAGCAAAGCCCAACCGATCATGCCCCCACCAATGACTGCCAATGCGGCCAAAGCCCGGCTGCACCTCATCTGCGATAATGATCCCACCTGCGGCCCGCACGGCAGTGATTGCCTCATCCAGAAATCCCGCGTCTAATGTGGGAAACCCTTCATTCGCGAAATAAGGGCAGATAATCAAAGCCGACACGCCATGCCCATTGTCCTGCAATTCGGTGATGGCCTTCCGAACACCCGCAGCAAATGCGGCGGCCTGTCCTTCATTCGTGCCGCCAACGGGCTGCATGTTGTCAGGTGCCGCCACTTGACGCACGTGATCTTGATATCCGCCGATCGGCACTTTGGAAGAATTCAGCTGAGACACCGCCGCAGTATTGCCGTGATACGTATTGTCTGTGCAGATAAGTCCCGTTTTTCCGGTCATCGCCTGCGCCATGCGCAACGCCACATCGTTTGCCTCTGATCCCGAGCAAGTCATAAGCAAGCTACCCAACCCATGCGTAAACTTGGCAGTCAAGGCTTCGCCATATTCCACGATCCCTTCGTGCACATATCGGGTGTGTGTATTCAACTGACCTGCCTGATGCGCAATCGCCGCAACCACCTTGGGATGGCAATGCCCGACATGTGGCACGTTGTTATAGCAATCCAGATACTGCCGCCCATCGGCATCCCACAGCCATACACCCTGACCACGCACCACATGCACGGGGTCCTTGTAAAAGGTGGTCATTTGCGGCCCAAGCAATCGCGCGCGGCGTTCAAGAATGCTTGTCATGTCTTTCCCCAAGCTTGCTGTTCTAGTCACGCAAGAAAAGTGCTCTATTTTTCGGGTTCACCCCGAAGCTTATGTGGAGACATCCCATAGCGTGCACGAAACAAACGTGAAAAATGCGATGCTGTGTTGAACCCGCATGCCAGGCCAACCTGCGTGACAGACATGTTGGTTTGCAATAGCAGATGCTGGGCCCGCTGCAGGCGCATGTCTGTGTAATACTTCTTAGGGGTCGACTTCAGGTAACGGCGGAACAGACGCTCCAATTGGCGCGTTGAAATATTGACGGTCTTAGCCAAATCTCCGGGGCGCAAGGGCTCTTCCAGATTGGTTTCCATCAACGCCAGAATTTCCGACAGCTTTGGATGCCGAAACCCCAATCGATCCGCAACCTGAACACGCGCAGAGTGTTGTAATACACGGATGTTGGTATAATTGAGTTGATCCGCCACAAGATTGGCAAGGCTCTCACCTTGCGCCTCCGTGATCAGCTCCAACATTAAGTCAATCGACGCCGTGCCCCCGGCGGTGGAATATCGTCTGTTACGCCCTACGAATGTAAATTCTGTCAAATCGACATCAGGAAACTCTTCGATGAAACTTTGTCGACTTTCCCAATGGATCGTTGCCTTGTGACCATCCAGCAATCCAGCCTTGGCCATAACATAGGCACCCGTATTCAACCCTCCGATTGCAACCCCCAACCGGGCATTGCGACGCAACCAGTTCACAATGGCATCCGAGCAGGTTTTGCGCACATCCGTCCCTGAACACACTATGATTGTGTCATCTCTTCTAAGGTCTTCAAACGGCATATCGACGGGAAACTCTGCGCCCAAAGAGTCCTTGACCGTTCGCCCCCCCTCGGCGCAAATGCGCCATTCAAAACAGGTCTCACCCGCCAGCAAATTTCCAATTCGCAGGGTTTCCAATGCATTGGAAAACGACATCACCGAATAATTCGGCAGCAATGCAAAGACGAATCTCTTTGGCGTTGCGTGTGTCTGCGTCTTGCTCATCGTTGCTGGTTCCGCCATCGTTTTGGTATTTCATAAGGTTTTGCCTAAGGACGTTGTCTGTTAACTCACACGTAAAGTGAAGCCAATTCAACGAAAATCAGGTGCCTTATTCGTCACCACCCACACGGCCACGCAGGGATTTCACCTCAGAGCGTTCCTTTTTACTCTTCAGGCGTCTTTGCTTGCTGCCATAAGTAGGTTTTGTTCCAATACGACGTTTGGGCGCAACCAAAGCTTTACGGATTAGTTCAACCAGCCGTTCACGTGCGATGTCACGATTGCGGGCCTGACTGCGAGTTTCGTCACATTGAATAATCAACGCGCCTTCGTTGGTCCAACGTCGGCCCGCCAGCCGTTTCAGGCGTGATTTCACCGCCGGTGACAATGCAGGCGAGCGTTCTGCCTCAAATCGCAATTCAACCGCAGTGGCAACCTTATTCACGTTCTGCCCACCTGGACCAGAGGCGCGCACGAATTGTTCGCTCAACTCCCAATCTTGAAGCGCAATACCCTCTGAGACATGTAACATGATCGTATCGCTTCCTTCAGCGCGGCGTGTTGAGGGCAATCCTATATTATGAAAAGGAAAAGGGCCAATCCTACGCATCGGATTGGCCCTTCGAGATGATTGGGAGGTGCATCAGTTAGGTTCGCACCAATTCGGAATTCATGTCAGCCAAGGGCTGCCCTAACTACACTCTCTCCGAACTGTTCCGATACTGCTCTCCATTCTTTCTCTAGACAATGGGCACCTCCCTTCAATTTGTTTCGCGTATCCTCAGGTTGCCACAGCCTGTGGATAAGTCAAACAAAATCATGTGGTACGAGGTGATAAATACCCCACGATGATGCGGAAGGGCACAAGTGCTAGGATCGCAAGAGACAGTTTCACCAGCCAATCAGCAAAGGCCAAAGTCACCCAAAGCGGTGCCATTGGACCACTGTTCATAAAGGGCACGGCTTCCCATGACCAATTGATCGCGGCATCGGCACCTGCACCAAAAAAGGTGACGCTGGCCGAAAAGGCGATGGTGAAAAACAAGGCTGTGTCTAATGCGGATCCGATCAACGTGGACAACAATGGTGCACGCCACCATGTCCCCGCCCTGAAACGGTTGAACACCGCAACATCCGTCAATTGGGCAATCAAGAAAGCAGTCCCCGAGGCAACGGCGATCCGAAGCGGCACGGCAGGGCCAAATTCCAACATGATCTGACTGCCGATCAATGAACAGATCACCCCGGTGACAAAACCGGCAAGCACAACTTTGCGCGCGGCAGATACGCCATAAACGCGGTTCATGATATCTGTCACAAGAAAGGCGATAGGATAGGTAAATGCCCCCCATGTCAGCAATCCGTCAAGGATCAGAAATTGTACAAGGATGTTGGACGCCACCACAATGGCAGCCATGGCAACAATGCCAGGAAGATAAGATCGGTTCATTGGTTCAACCCGTTTTTTGCAAGGTAGCGGAGACTTGGCCCCGCGTGCGTGCGGAACGGGCGGTGTTTATTGGGTTGTAGCCATGTTTTCAAGGCTATTGCGGCGCAATGGCGTATTCCACCAGTTCTGTCACCTGTACGAGACGAAAGTTGTCGTCAGACAATAAGGTTAACCGGATGTGCCCAGCCTCGTCCCGCCAAACCGAAATCGCCTCTAGATTATCGTGATGCCCAAGGGCGGTCTGCAAGATGGTGTCCCCTTTTTGCGTACCTGTTTCGGTCAGATCGAACCGACGCACACGGCTTTTGAATCCGACATATTTGAAATCACGCTCCAACAGATACAGTGCTCCGTCTGGCCCAATATCAGCCCCAACTGGCAAGAATGCGCCCACCCGCGCGATGTGAAACGGAATGCTCCATGCCGTGCCGTCAAATTTGTAAATCGGAAAAGGGCGGGTTTCCCCGCCTGATCTTTCGGGCAAAGTATAAAGCGCGCCCATTTCATCAGAAGCCAGCGCCTCTAGCGAAGAGTTAAGTTGAAAATTAGCGAAATCGGGATGCGCTGGCAGCGGCGTTGTAATGCCATCCGAAGATACTTTGACAACCCGATGAGTGCCTTCGAAACTTATATAGGTAGATTTATCAGAGGTGATGGCCAAGCCTTCAGCATCGCGCCGATCCGATGGCAGTGATGCCCCTGTCTCCCCTCGCAGCTTGTGACTATGAGAAATGTTCGCTTGGATCAGCTCCCCATCTTTTCGCGTTAAATCACCGGTTAGCATACGTCCCCGATCCGAAATCGCCATGAAGCTGCTGCCATCCTGTGAAACCTCTAGCCCAGACAGCCCGCCAAACCACATCTCATCAGATTGCCAACGCAGGCTTGACACAAATTGCACCTGTCGCACGCCATCCCCAGACACCGCCGATTGGCACGAGGTAACAATCACAAAGGCAAACAGGATCATTGGACGCACAAAGCTGCGCGCATTTGAAACGAATGACATAGCTTTGTCCTTATGGTGCGTTCAACACGCGACGACACTGAGATGGTAAATCCGCCAATGTCAGCTCTCGGCGTGGCTTGGCCTTGGGTGGATTGGGGTTCGGGGGGGGAGGATTCAAAATATCATCCACCCATTTTTGCGCATCGGCACAGCCATCACCTGGCGGTGGTGGAGCTTGATCAACGCAGCCCCGTGCGCCTTTAGGACAGTTCAGACGCACATGAAAATGATAATGATGCCCCCACCAAGGTCGAATTTTACGCAGCCATTTGCGACTGCCCTTTTCATCCTTGCACATCTGAACTTTGGCGCCGGGAAACACAAAAATCCGCGCCACCCGTTTGTCTTTGGCGGCACGGCGCAGGATGGCATGGTGCTGACCCGTCCATTCGCTGTTGGTAAAGGCCCCACGCTGGCGTCGCATGGACACGGACGATATTTCTTCACGCAACCGACGGTTCAGGTTCAAATTGTCCGCACGCCGCATCCAGATATCAATATCCAGCCCGATCTGATGGCTGCGATGCCCCGACAACATCGGCCCGCCACGCGGCTGGCTCATGTCGCCAATATAGAGCCCCTTCCACCCCTTTTGTTTGGCCGCAAAAGACGACAGATCTTGAATGAAATCCACCGTTTCAGGATACCCCCAATTGCGGTTACGCGACAGGCGCATGGCCTGCCAGGTCGGGCCGGTTTCGGGCAATTGCACGCCACCTGCCAAACACCCTTTGGCATAACTGCCAAACGGTTTGGGTTTCTGCTCAGAGCCTTCTCGATGTTTGCCGAACAACTGTTTGGCCGGCACATCTGCGGCCACACCAACGGCGGACGCCAGCGTCAAACCAATGGCAATCAGATAGGTTTTGAGGTTTCGGACCAATGCTGCTCTCCCTCAGGTTTCACCCAGAGTAGCAGGATCAGCGCCACAAGAAAGAGCCCAACCAACGGGGCCACGCCCAACCGCTGGTTTCCGCTTATGTCTGACACAATCGCAATCAACAAAGGTGCAAGAAATGTAGTCGCTTTGCCCGACAACGCATAAAGGCCAAAGGCCTCTGTCATACGTTCGGGATTGGATTGGCGCACAACCATCGTGCGGCTGGCAGACTGCAACGCCCCCCCTGCCGCACCAATCATGGCCCCCATCAGATAAAACATGATGTCAGGCACAGCAGACCCATCAGCCAAGGGCACACCAAAGAACGACGTACGCGACAGGCCGACAATCATGATGGCCACAACCAGCAGCACCAAAATACAGCTTGTAATAACGGGCTTTGGACCAAGCGTTTTGTCCGCATGCCCCCCGATCCAAGCAAAAATTGCCCCAGTCAATGCAGCAACGATACCGAAAATACCGATCTGCATAATCCCCCAACCCAACACACCAGCGGCATAAATGCCACCGAAGGTGTACATGCCGTTCAACGCGTCACGGTAAAACATGGATGACATGAGATAAGCCAACAGACTGCGCCGACTTGGCAAATTCTTTAACGTTCCCCCTAAATCTCGAAGCGCTTGACCGACAGAACTGGATTCGTGATTTGGATCAGGGCGTTCTTTGACCCACAGGAAAAACGGGATCATGAAAACGACGAACCATATTGCCGTCAGCGGGCCAACCGCCCTCGTGTCCGCTTTGGTTCCCACATCTAGGCCTAATATGGGATCAATACCCAACATGGTTTTCCCATTTGGCCCGGCCTGCAACAGCAGCAGCATGATGATCAAGGCCAACACGCCTCCGAGATACCCAAAGGCCCAACCGGTGCCAGAAATTTCGCCTATTTCCTCTTTTGTTCCAAGGCTGGGCAGCATCGCATTGGTAAAGATTGTGGCAAACTCCATGCCGATCAACCCAATAGCGAAATAGACCAGAACCCAGAAAACATCGAATTGGCCAGGTGCGCTGAACCACAAGGAGAACGCACCAACGGCATACATGATCGAAAACAATTTTACCCACGGCATCCGCTTGCCTCGGCTGTCGGCAAAAGCTCCAAGAACCGGCGCAAGAAGGGCAATTGTCAACCCCGATACCGTCAGCCCATACCCCCAATAGGCCTGCGCCTTCGCTTTGGCCTCATCGACAGCCATGCCATCGCTCATCAGCATATCTGCCACGGTGCTGGCAAAATATGGTCCAAAGATGAATGTCAAAAGCAAGGTGTTGTATGGCTGACTGGCCCAGTCAAAGAAAAACCAACCCCAGATGCGTTTCTTTGCGGATGTATCTGCCATGTCTGCCCTCGCGTTTGAGGGGATTTAGACAGGGTCTGCTTGGGTTAAGCAAGACCTTCCTGCATCGGGAGCACGGGCGACTGACCTCGGCTTTGATTCAGTTTGCCACCCAATCTGGCACAAGTGGCGCATTTCGATTTGCGATCAACTCTCTTGCCATTCTGATAGACGCGTACATCGGCGGCCTCATGTCAGGGCGATGTTTACCTTTATCCCACTAAGGTCAATCATCGCGTCAGGTCAAACTCCCTGCTCCTCTTGCCCTTTGACGTAACCGCGCTTAGGTGTGTGGCAGATTGAAAAAGGATCGCAAAGATGATGGCAATCTATGGGCCGCTGGCTCTTATTCTGAACGTGGTATTCTTTATCATGCTCATTCACATTATCATGAGCTGGCTGATCAGCTTTCAAGTGCTGAACCTGCATCAGCAATTCGTTGCGCAGATGTGGTATGGGCTGAATCGTCTGCTGGAACCAATCTATACACCGATCCGTCGCGTTCTGCCGAATACGCATCCGCTGGATCTGGCACCGCTGGTGGCGTTTATCATCGTGATCTCACTGCGCGATTATATCCTGCCGACGCTGTTGTTCTGATCCTCCCCCTTGCCCCCTGATTCCGGTTGTGGGAAAGTCTCTGCAAGAGCAGTAACACAAACGAACAGGGTATTTCATGGCCGCCGCCACGTTGTTGCGTGATGTCTTTGGGTTTGATGCATATCGCCCCGGACAAGAGGATATCGTTGACGCGGTCACCCGTGGGGAAAACGTGTTGGCAATCATGCCAACCGGGGGCGGAAAATCCCTGTGTTTTCAATTGCCCGCACTGGTGCGTGATGGCGTAACTGTCGTGATTTCCCCGCTGATTGCCCTGATGCGCGATCAGGTCCGCGCCCTACGCGAAGCGGGGGTTGAAGCCGGCGCGCTGACCTCCGGCAACACCGATGAAGAAACCGCGATGGTTTGGGATGCGCTGGACGCAGGGCGGCTCAAACTATTGTATATCGCGCCGGAACGGCTCGCATCCGGGGCCGCACTGGGAATGCTGCGGCGGATCGGCGTCAGTCTGATTGCTGTGGATGAAGCCCACTGCGTGAGCCAGTGGGGCCATGATTTCCGCCCGGATTACCTGCGCATTGGTGAGTTGCGCCGGGCGTTGAATGTGCCGCTGGCTGCCTTTACTGCCACCGCCGATGCCGAAACCCGCGAAGAGATCGTGCAGCGCCTGTTCGATGGTGAGGCCCCACAATCCTTTTTACATGGGTTTGATCGCCCCAACATTCACCTGGCCTTTGCCGCCAAAGATCAACCTCGCCGTCAAATCCTGACCTTTGCTGCCGCCCGTAAAGGGCAGTCCGGCATTGTCTATTGCGGCACGCGGTCAAAAACCGAACAGCTTGCCGCAGCTTTACGTGAAGCGGGGCATTTGGCATTGCATTATCATGGCGGCATGGATCCCGAAGACCGGCGCATTACCGAAGCCCGGTTCCAGCGCGAGGATGGTCTGATCGTAGTGGCCACGGTTGCCTTTGGCATGGGGATCGACAAGCCTGATATTCGCTGGGTTGCCCATGCTGACCTGCCCAAATCCATTGAATCCTATTATCAGGAAATTGGTCGCGCAGGGCGCGATGGTGCCCCGGCAGAAACGCTCACATTGTTTGGCGCTGATGATATCCGCCTGCGCCGCAGCCAGATTGACGAAGGCCTTGCCCCACCCGAACGCCGCGCAGCAGATCATACGCGACTGAATGCACTACTGGGATTGGCCGAGGCCCTGAGGTGCCGTCGTGCCACCTTGTTAGGGTATTTCGGCGAGTCTGAAGTAACCTGCGAAAACTGCGATTTATGCGACACCCCTGCCGATGTGTTTGACGGAACCGAAGGCGTACGCAAGGCGCTTTCGGCCATTCTGCGCACCGAAGAATGGTTTGGCGCAGGTCATCTGATCGACATTTTACTTGGAAACGAAACCGACCGCATTCGCCAACGCGGACATGACAGCCTGCCCACCTATGGCGTAGGTAAGGAATATTCCAAACGTCAATGGCAGGCCGTCTTTCGCCAGATGATGGGCCACGACCTGATACGCCCAGACCCGGAACGTCATGGTGCGCTACGCATGACGGATGCGGCCATTCCAATCCTTAAGGGGTTGGCAAACATTTCCCTGCGCCGGGACACCATCAAGCAAGCCGCCGAACGTCGCCCCAAGGTAAAGGCCTTGGTCAACGAAGAAGATGCACCCCTGTTGTCGGCATTAAAGGCAAAACGGCGCGCCTTGGCTGAGGCGGCAAAAGTGCCTGCCTATATCATCTTCAACGATCGAACCTTGATTGAAATGGCCGAAAATCGCCCCAAAACCTTGGATGAATTAGCCCATATCGGCGGAGTAGGCGCCAAAAAGCTTGCCAACTTTGGCGATGCGTTTCTTGAGGTGATCACCGGAGCCCTAAAAGAGATGCATCCCACGCGCCGCAAAATGGCTGGACGTGAGGCTGGTGAAGTTTTTGACCGCTTGCAAAGCGTTCAGATGGAATTGTCGCGAGGCGCTGACGGCACTGGAAAGTTCCTGAGCTGTAACCACACCACATTGCGCCACCTTGCCGAACGCCGCCCTGACACGCTTGATGCCATGGCACGGCTGCCCGGCATGGGAGAACACAAAATCGAGAGATTTGGCCCCGCCTTTCTGGACGTCTTGCACGAGGCAGACTAGATCATAGAGAACGCCGCAAAAGGAAATGCCATGCTTGTTGTTGTTTCGCCTGCCAAACGTTTGGATTGGGACCCTATTGAAGGGGATATCACACAGCCTGATTTGCAGGATGAGGCCATCAAACTGGTCAAAACCGCACGCAACCTGACGCTGGGCGATTTGCAAAAGTTGATGGCACTCAGCCCGGATTTGGCAAAACTAAACCGGGACCGGTTCAAAACATTTGAAGAAGCACCCGATGCATTTGCAACCCGTCCTGCTGTGCATGCATTTGCTGGGGACACCTATGTTGGGCTTGAGGCAAAATCGCTGGAACCTGATGAGATGGCGTTTGCGCAGGACCACTTGCGCATTCTGTCAGGTCTTTATGGTCTTTTGCGTCCGATGGATGCGATCCAACCCTATCGTTTGGAAATGGGCAGTCGCTTGAAAACCCGACGCGGCAAAAACCTGTATGAATTCTGGGGCGACACAATTTCCAAGAAACTGAACGCTCAGGCCAAAGAAGTCGGTAGCGAGGTGTTGATCAACTGCGCCAGCCAGGAATATTTCGGGGCAGTTGACCCCAAGTCTCTGAAATTACGAGTGATCACACCTGTGTTTATGGAACTAAAAAACGGTCAGGCCAAGATCGTCAGTTTCTTTGCTAAAAAGGCACGCGGATCCATGGCGCGGTTTGTCATCCAACGACGCCTGAGCGATCCCGAAGGCATCAAGGATTTTGATCTTGGTGGGTATGCCTTCCGCCCTGACATGTCCGAAGGCGATCGTTGGGTTTTCTTGCGCGACTATCCAGAAAAATAGATCACGATCCAGTTTGACCCAACTCTTCTGGCATCGGGTCAAGAACATCAGCCGGACAATGATCGACAATCATGCCAAAAATCTCTGCCTTACGCAGCGGTTTTGTTAGATAATGGTCCAACCCGGCAGATAATATCCCTTCACGATCTCCCTCGACGGCATGCGCGGTCAGGGCAACAATGGGCACATATTGCCCTTCATGTTGCAGTTTACGAATTTGGTGCGTGGCCTCTTTGCCATCCATCTTAGGCATGGAAATGTCCATGAAAATCAAGTCAGGGGCAAATTCTTGAAAGGCCTCCACCGCCTCAATCCCATTGTTGGCGAATTGAAGTTCGATGTTCAGTGGCTTGACCAGTTTTCCAAACACAAGCTGATTTGTTTTGTTATCTTCTGCCGCCAACACCCGCATCTGGCGCACTTCCTGCTGAGGTTCCGGAGGCATCTCTTCTTCAACGTATGTTGACTCAACCACCTCTGTCTTTGGTGTTTTAGACATAGCCGAGGTGATTTTAGCAAATAGATCGGCGCGCGACGCAGGTTTCTTGATCACCTCTTGAACACACCCAAAGGCAGGATCGTTCATTGCGGCCCCCGGATTGTCGGATAACACAACAATCGGGGCTTTTATCTGCGCATTTCGGGCAGCTTCGGCAAATTCCATACCATCCATTTCCGGCATATTGTGAACCGTCAAAATGACATCCGCTTGTGATGCGACCACAAGCGCATCTTTGCCAGAAGTGCAGGTAATGACCTCTGCACCAACCTGTGTCAGTTGTTTCATCAGAATGTCGCTGCATTCGACCAAATCGTTAACGACCAACACTTTACGTATATCTTTAGGCCAGTTTGGCAGGCTTTGATTTTCACCAAGGGGCAAGGTGATCTGGAAGCCAAAGCAAGACCCAACACCTTCTTCGGATTCGGCCCAGATTTCCCCGTTCATCAATCTGATCAGGCGTTGTGAAATGGCCAGGCCAAGACCTGTTCCCTCAAATTCTCGATTGCGATCATCGTCAACCTGATTGAATTCCCCAAAGATATGTTCGACCTTATTTTCAGGGATGCCGATCCCAGTGTCATGTATGGTGATGTGCAGGCTACATTCGCCCGTTTCTGAATCTGGAATCCCGACCACACGCACCATCACGTGACCTTCGGCGGTGAATTTGACCGCATTACCTAGCAGGTTGGTTATGACTTGGCGAATGCGCCCCGGATCACCAACAAAACTGGTTGGCAAGAACAGATCATAATCCACCAACATCGACACGCCTTTTTCATGCGCAGTGGGTTGCAACAGGGTAACGACCTCATGAATGCTACGTTCCAGATCAAATGTATCCGGATGCAACACCAATTTATCCGCCTCGATCTTGGAATAATCCAGGACGTCATTGATGATGACCAGCAGCGCCTCGCCAGAATTTTTGATAGTGTTCACATAAAGATTTTGTTCTTCATCCAGCATGGTATCCACCAGCAAATCCGCCATGCCCACGACACCATTCATTGGTGTTCTGATTTCATGACTCATATTCGCGAGGAACGACGATTTCGCACGGTTCGCGGCTTCGGCTTTTTCTTGGGCTGATTTTAACTCTTCTTCGTATCGGATGGTTTCGGTGATGTTTAAGACAAGGCTAACCACATCCCCGGCATGACCACGTTGATCAATCACCTTAAGATATTCATTGTTCCACAATTGCAATACCAAGGGGTCCGGCGACAGCGAATGCCACCGATCCAACATCTTCGCGCGCCAGTCCGCCGGGGGCATATCCCCAATGTTTATCGTTCCCTCTTCGGTCAAAATCTGCAACATCCGCGCATAGCTTATGCCCGGTTGCATTTCTTCCAACCCGTCAAAAACACTTAAATAAGAAGGGTTGGCGGCGATCAAGCAACCGTCGGAGTCAAAAAATGCAAACCCATCCTGAATAGTTTCCAAAGACAACCACAAACGCCGCTCTGCCAGCTCGACTTTTTCATTCGCATGTTCCAGATCGGATTTGACGCGCTGATTTTCAGACCGAACCGTTTCAACCTCTGCCCGGGTTTCCACAATGGCATGGGACAGCTTGCGCGCATGGCGCCCTAATTTGCGATTGGCCGCCTGCAGCTCTGCCTGTTTTAATTCCAGCAACCGTTCTGCGGCCAATCTGGCGCGTCGTTCTTCTGCCAATTTATGTGCAAGCGTCATAAACCATCCCCCGAGGCGACTCTTTCATAATTGGATCAATGTGACCCATCAGTGTGAAAAACTGTTTAATTGCCGCTTTTTCGCTTTTTGTGGGGAATCGTTGCCAGCCTTCCGCTGGTCGTGGCACCATGGTTTCAATTGCGGGAGGTATTATTCATGCGTGTATTATTAAGTGCCATCATTTGCGTCATGACGATGTGCTCAGCGGCCTTTGCTCAAGACAACATCGTGCTCGATAAACGCGTGGTCGTGACACGGGACGTCGATTTTTATGGCTCGGATTTGCAAAACCTGTTCGATACCACATATGAAGCCTGTCGAAATGCCTGCCTCAGCAACAATTCTTGTCAGGCATTTACCTTTAACTCTCGATCAAATGCCTGTTTCCCCAAAAGCGATGTCACCGAACGTCAACCCTATGAAGGAGCAGTGTCCGCAGAGGTTTACCCAACCGATCCGCAAGTTCTGGCAAACGCAGCAGCGCGCTTGAATGACATTGGGTTTGTCGGCTCTTCCAGCCTGTCCCAAGCACGTGATCAGGCAATGGATATCGGATGGATTCACGCCCCCGGTCCTTGGAATGTGGCCGACATGATTGATGCTGCCCAAGACCGTCGTGCCCAAAGTGACATTGAAAGTGCGATGCGCTGGACGGGCGGGGCGATCGGCAAAGCGGATACCAGCGACCTTTGGGTCGAATATGCACGTCTCAATTCTGACCTGTCGAAATCGGCATCATCCAACAAAAGCAAATATCGCAACCGTGTTCTAAGTGCTGCGATCAACGGATATTTGCGTGCGCAACGGCCTGCTGAACAGGTTAACGCCTTGGTCGTCATGGCCCAAGCGTTAGAAGATCGTGGACGCGGGCGTGATATGATTTCCGCGCTGCGTCTGGCGGAAAACCTGCAACCGCGTGATGATGTGGCCGCGATGCTGGACAAGGCTATCGGCAAATACGGCTTTCGTATCACCGAGCACCGAGTGGACAACAATGCCGCCGCCCCACGCATCTGTGCCGAATTTTCAGAAGGCCTGATCAAGGCTGGACAGGATTACGCCCCATTTGTCAAAGTGCCAAACCAGCAACTCGCAGTTGAAGCCGAAGGCCGTCAGATTTGCCTGAGTGGGGTTGAGCACGGCAAGCGATATACCGTCACCTTCCGAGAAGGCCTGCCCGCCAACAGTGGCGAGCGCCTGATCCGTGACGTTCAACTGTCGCTCTATATCCGTGACCGCGATCCTGCAGTGCGTTTTCCCGGACGTGCCTTTGTCTTGCCCCGCAGCGATACGGCCGGACTACCCATTGAAACCATCAATTTGAATGTTGTTGACCTTGAATTGCTGCGCGTCAGTGATCGCAATATCCTGCGCACCATTCAAGACAGCAGTTTTGGCAATCCTTTGTCCTATTACCAAATCGACGACTTTCGTCGTGATGTGGCAGAGGTGGTCTGGACTGGAACTGGCGATGTTCAGAATACGCTGAACCGCGACATGACCACACGACTACCGATGGGAGAAGCCATTAGCGATCTAAAACCCGGCGTTTATGCGCTGGTTGCATCGGTGCCCGGCTCTGATATCTATGATGAACGCAACGCAACGCAGTGGTTTGTCTTGTCTGATATTGGCATCACAACCTTGTCCGGCACCGATGGATTACATGTGTTTGCGCGTGGATTGGGTAATACCACAGCTTTGACTGACTTGAAGGTCACACTGCTCTCTCGCTCTAATCGTGTTCTGGGAACGGCCCAGACCGACAGCGATGGACAGGCACATTTTGCACCCGGGTTGACCCGTGGCACAGGCGGGGCCGCACCTGCGCTGGTTCTATTGGAAGGTGGCGATGACTTTGCATTTTTGCCGCTTACTGATCCGGCATTTGATCTGTCTGACCGGGGCGTCGAAGGCCGGCCGCCTGCCCCGCAAGTTGATGTGTTCCTGACCACCGACAGAGGGGCCTATCGTGCTGGTGAAACCGTTTATGCCACCGCCTTGGCGCGGGGACCTCTGGCTGATGCGATTTCAGGCCTGCCTCTAACCGCGATCCTAACCCGCCCGGATGGTGTGGAATATGCGCGCCATGCATCGCTGAATGATAAGGCAGGCGGACATGTATTTACCTTACCTATTGGCAGCACCGCCCCGCGCGGGCGCTGGACCTTAGCGCTAAAATCCGATCTAGAGGCCGCACCTCTGGCCGTAGCGAAGTTTCTGGTCGAGGATTTTTTGCCAGAACGCATCGATTTTGACACCGTAATAAAGGCGCAAATTGTACGCGCTAGCGACCGCCCAAACATGACTGTAGACGCCCGTTATTTGTTTGGCGCACCCGGTGCAGATCTCCCGATTGAGGGCGAAGTCACGCTGCTTGCGCGCAGTGAGATCAAGGGCTTTACCGGGTATAAATTTGGCCGTCACGACGAAGGGTTTCGCCCCCGGACCAGTTATTTCGGCGACGCGCGCACGAATGCGCAAGGACTTGCCACAGTCTCCCTAGAGTTACCAAATGTAGAAGCAAACGGCCGCCCGTTAGAGGCCTTTATCCGCACACGCGTGTCAGAAGGATCTGGCCGTCCGGTTGAGCGCACACTGACCCACCCGATCACCGCAGATGGCCCTATGATCGGTATCCGCCCAGAATTCGATGATGTTCTGGCCGAAGGCAGTACTGCCGCGTTTCGTCTGATTGCTTTGAACGACACGCTGCAACCCACCAATATGTCAGTGAAATGGACGGTGAATCGCGTCAAAACCCGGTATCAATGGTATCAATTATACGGTGACTGGAACTGGGAGCCGATCACAACACGCGAACGCGTGGCGACGGGCACAGCCACACTTGGCACAGACCCCACCGACATTTCCACCCCGGTGGAATGGGGGGAATATGAGGTTGTGGTAGAGCGGCTGGACGGGGGTTATGTCGCCAGTTCCATGTCATTTTATGCAGGTTGGTACGCGCCTGCTGATGTCAGCAAAACCCCGGATACACTCGAGCTGTCGCTTGATCAGTCACAATACCATGAAGGCGACACAGCAATGTTGCGCATTGTGCCCCGATACGCGGGCACCGCGATGATTTCAGTGATGTCCAATCGCCTAATCACAACCAAGGCCGTCGAAGTCAGCGAAGGCGAAAGCGTGATCCCACTTGAGGTAACAAAAGACTGGGGCACTGGTGCCTATGTGACTGCAACTGTAATCCGCCCAATGAATGCTGAAGCGGGTCACAACCCGGCTCGCTCAATGGGGTTGGAATATGCCAAAATTGACCCTGGCACCAAAGCGTTGAGCCTCGCTCTATCTGCTCCCGAAAAAATGGCACCCAATGGGTTGCTAGAAGTAAAGATCGACGTTGATGGCATATCTGAAGGCGAAACCGCCTATGTCACCTTGGCGGCCGTGGATGTGGGTATCTTGAATTTAACCGCATACCAAAGTCCCGACCCTTCGACCCACTATTTTGGACAACGCCGCCTTGGCGTAGAGATTCGCGACCTTTATGGACGGTTGATTGATGGTTTGAACGGCGAGATGGGAGATATTCGATCTGGCGGAGACGCAAGCAGCGCCGCGCGCCTGCAATCCCCCCCACCAACCGAAGAATTGGTCGCCTATTTCGAAGGACCAGTTGCCGTTGATGCAGACGGTAAGGCCACCGTTCAATTTGATCTTCCAGAATTTAACGGCACCGTCCGCCTGATGGCCGTCGCCTGGAGCGAAAGCGCAGTTGGTCAGGCAGAACGTGACGTTTTGGTACGCAATCCTGTTGTGGTCTCGGCCAGCCTGCCACGTTTCCTTGCGCCCCGCGATCAAAGCCGCCTGTTGCTGGAAATCACCCACGCCGAAGGCCCAAGTGGTCGTATGGGACTAGACGTCACTGCAGAGGGCATCACTCTTACGGGGGATATTCCATCCGGAATCACATTAGGGGATCAGGAAACGCAACGCCTGTCAGTGCCTATATCGGCCCTTCACACCGGTGATCACACGCTGCGTGTGGCGCTGACCACGCCAGAGGGGCGACAATTGGTAAAAATCCTAACATTGCCCGTGCGCGCCAACGACCCAGAAATAAGTGTGACCCAACGAGTTGTGTTGGACGCAGGCGACACGTTCACCCTTGATGACAACCTCTTTTCCGATTTCCAGCGAGGCACCGGGTCTGCGGTCGTATCTTCTGGCGCGTTGGCGCGATTTGATGCACCGGGGCTGTTGCAGACATTGGACAGATACCCCTATGGCTGCACCGAACAGATCACCTCCAAAGCGCTGCCACTGCTGTATTTTGATGATGTTGCCAACGCATTGGGTCTAGCCTCTCGTGACACGGTACAAGAACGCGTAGATCAAGCGATTGTGCGGGTTCTGACACGCCAAGCCAGCAACGGGGCCTTTGGTCTATGGCGCGCGCAATCTGGCGATTTCTGGCTGGATTCTTATGTCAGCGATTTCCTATCGCGCGCACGCATCCAAGGTTACGACGTCCCTGAGCGGGCCTTTCGCCAATCCATGGATAACTTGCGCAACCGCGTGAATTATGCCCCTGATTTTGATAAAGGCGGCACCGACATCGCCTATGCTCTGATGGTTTTGGCCCGCGAAGGCGCGGCAAGTATGGGCGATTTACGGTATTACGCAGACGTAAAGGCCAAGGCATTTTCCACCCCACTGGCTGCGGCACAACTTGGCACTGCGCTGGCGTATTACGGGGATCAGACCCGATCGGATCGCATGTTCGCCCAAGCTGCGCGCATGATGTCCCAACGCATGGGGGATGAAAAAGACGCGCTGTGGCGGGTGGATTATGGCACCAACCTGCGCGATGCGGCAGGTGTGTTGTCTCTCGCAGTAGAGGCCGGCAGCGAAGTGATTGATCGGCAAACCCTTGCAACCCGCATTTCCTCGTCACGTTCCCACCTTTCGACACAGGAAAGCACATGGACATTGCTGGCTGCAAAGGCATTGATAGACGAGCCATCCTCGTCAGGATTGCAAATCAATGGCGAGGAATTGCAGGGCCCGCTGCTACGTACCTATGAAGGTCAAAGCCCAATAGCGGTCTATAACGGGGGTGCAGATGCAACTGACCTGACCATCACCTCGGCAGGCATTCCGACCTACCCATTGACCAAAGGCGGGTATGGGTATGCGATTGATCGCACTTATTACCACATGGATGGCACTGCGGCCGATCTGGCTTCGTTGCGCTCTGGGGATAGATTGGTGACTGTGCTTAAGGTCTCTCCTTTCCAAAAGGTCGGGGCACGACTGATGGTCAATGATCCGCTTCCGGCCGGGCTTGAAATCGATAATCCCAATTTGTTGAGCTCCGGCGACATTCGGGAATTGGATTGGCTCAAGACAACCTATGCCGAGCACAGCGAATTCCGTTCTGATCGCTTTCTCGCTGCGGTCGATTGGCGTTCAGACAAACCCTTTATGTTGGCCTATGTGGTGCGCGCCGTGGCGCCCGGCACCTATCATCATCCGGCTGCCTCTGTGGAAGACATGTACCGCCCGCAGTATCGCGCCAACACCGATGTGGGTGGCGTGATGGTCACTGAATGAGGCGTTTTGCCCTCTTTCTCCTATGCCTGACGCTCTGGATGGGGGCGTTGGGACGGGATGCGTTTGATCGCTATATCGACGCAACCGCCCTGCCCAATGTTCTGGGCAACCATTCGGTCGAAGTACGGGATCGCAACGACAGATTGCTGCGCGCCTTTACTGTGGAAAACGGGCGCTGGCGGTTGAATGTGACACCCGATCAGGTTGATCCTGAATATGTGCGGATGCTGATCGCATTTGAGGATAAACGATTTTATTCCCACGCAGGCGTGGACCCTTTGACAATGGTACGCGCGGCGGGACAGGCCCTGTGGAATGGCCGCGTTGTCTCAGGCGGATCGACCCTAACGATGCAGGTTGCACGGCTGTTGGAAAATGGCGGCACACGGCAGTGGTCAGGAAAATGGCGACAAATGCGGGTTGCCTTGGCGTTAGAGCGCCGTCTATCCAAACGCGATATTTTGCGCCTTTACCTGACCAATGCGCCCTTTGGGGGAAACCTAGAAGGGGTGCGCGCAGCCACTCTTGCCTATTTCGGCAAGGAGCCACATCGCCTGACCCATGCAGAGGCCGCTCTACTGGTCGCCTTGCCTCAAAGCCCCGAAACCCGCAGACCCGATCGGTTTCAAAGCCGCGCAATGACGGCGCGGGACCACGTGTTGCAGCGATTGCATAACAAGGGTGTATTGTCATCAGATGCGCTGACGATTGCCATCAATGACCCTCTGCCCACTCAAAAAGCAAAGTTCCCAGCATTAGCCCCGCATCTGTCACACCGCGCCAAATCGGAACGCCCCGATACGCGTGTGCATCGCCTGACGCTTGATGCCACTCTGCAACAAAGCCTAGAGACGCTGGCCGCTAGTGCCTTACACGGGCAAGACAGTCGCCTGTCCATCGCCATTGTGGTGGCAGACCATTCAAGCGGGGAAATCCTGTCATCCATTGGATCAGCGAACTATTCAGCAAAGGCTGGCCAACAAGGGTACGTTGATATGACGGTGGCCACCCGGTCACCGGGGTCAACTCTCAAACCGCTGGTCTATGGTTTGGCCTTTGATCTGGGGCTTGCCCATCCCGAAACCATCATTGCCGATCAACCTGTACAATTTGGCACCTACGCCCCCCAAAATTTCGACGGTCAGATTCGAGGAGAGCTGCGCGTGGCGGATGCCCTGCGCCTGTCTTTGAATATCCCGGCGGTTTTGCTGACCGACGCGCTTGGCCCTGCCCGATTGATGAGCGCACTGCGTGCCTCGGGTGCAAAACCAAAGTTGCCCGGCGGTCAGGCCGGGCTTGCGGTGGTGTTGGGGGGGGTTGGTGTGACGCTTGAAGATCTGACACAGCTTTACGCGGTACAGGCCAACGAAGGAAAGGTCGTGCCCCTGACATGGCGTACAGATCAGCCCATTGCATCACATCAGTCCCGTATCCTAAGCCGTGCGTCTGCATGGCATTTATCGCATATTCTTGCTCAGAATGTTTCGCCTTTTGGGGGCACGCAAAACAGGCTCGCCTATAAAACAGGCACCAGTTATGGGCATCGGGATGCCTGGGCTATCGGCTATGATGGGGACCACGTGGCAGGTGTCTGGATTGGCCGTCCCGATGGCACGCCCGTGCCCGGTGCCTTTGGGGGCGACCTTGCCGCGCCTGTTTTGTTTGAGGTGTTTCAACGCCTGAAACCTGAACTAACGCCATTCGGCCCACCGCCACCCGAAACCTTGATGGTCAGCGCCGCAGCCTTGCCGCCTCCGTTACAGCGGTTCAAGGGACGCAATGCCGTGTTTCAGGATACGGACGCGCCCAGCCTGATCTTTCCTCCCAATGGCGCGCGCATGACGTACAGTGCGGACGGAGTGTTATTGAGGGTAAGGGATGGCGCCTTACCTGTAACCGTTTTGGCCAATGGGTTGCCTATGATCACCCGCAGTCAGCGCCGTGAGATGTTGTTGCCACTGGCCGAGGTAGGTGCCTCGACCCTGACAGTGATTGATGCGAAGGGGCGCAGTGATCAGGTCAATATTTGGGTTGAATAGACTCTATAGACGCTCAATCGCCAAGGCGATACCCTGCCCACCACCGATACACATGGTGATCAACGCCTTGGATCCACCAATGCGCTCCAACTCATGCAGCGCCTTGACTGTGATGATTGATCCGGTCGCCCCCACCGGATGCCCCAGCGCAATCGCACCGCCGTTCGGGTTCACCTTGGCCGGATCAAGTTCAAGTCCTTTGTTCACCGCAATTGCTTGTGCGGCAAACGCTTCGTTTGATTCAACCACGTCAAAGTCCCCAATGTTCAATCCCGTCTTGACCAAAAGGTTTTCAACGGCTGGCACCGGGCCAATGCCCATCACTTCGGGGCGCACACCAGCATGGGCATACCCCAGAATACGCGCACGTGGTTTTAGCCCTGCATGCTCTGCCGCATCTGCACGCGCCAGTACAAGCGCCGCAGCGCCGTCATTGACGCCAGATGCATTGCCCGCCGTCACGCGCCCATCTTTTTTGAAAACAGCCCGCAATTTGCCAAGACTTTCGGGGGTGGAGGGCGTCGGATGTTCATCCACCTCAAAAGACACAAGATCGCGTTTGACCTTTACCTCAACCGGGGTGATCTGATCCTTGAAATACCCTGCCGCAATCGCAGCCGCCGCGCGGGTTTGGCTTTCAAGCGCAAAGGCATCCATCTGTTCACGAGTCACGTCGTGTTCATCCGCCACATTTTCTGCCGTCACCCCCATATGACCCGTCCCAAATGGACAGTTCAACGCACCCAACATCATATCCAGCGTGCGCACATCTCCCATCTTATGACCCCAGCGTTGGCTTGGAATGATATGGGGCGAGCGGCTCATGCTTTCCGCCCCACCTGCAAGGGCGAAATCCGCATCCCCCAACATCAGCGATTGCATGGCCGATACGATCGCCTGCACGCCTGAGCCACACAAGCGGTTCACATTCATGGCAGGGGTGGCTTCTGAAATACCCGCAGCAATCGCAGCCACCCGAGACAGATACATATCGCGTGGTTCAGTATTGATCACATGCCCAAAAACCACATGGCCAATTTGCCCACCGTCAACACCAGCCCGAGTCAGAGCTGCTTTTGCGGCCACTGTTGCCAGATCAATAGGCGATGTCGCCGCCAGCGATCCCCCGAAAGTGCCAATTGCAGTGCGCGCGCCGGATAGAATGACAACATCAGACATGTGATTTCCTTTGAATTCATGCTTTTCCATAGGGTAGTTTCCACAGAACGCAGGTCAACGTGTGATTGGCCCCATTGACGTCACGTGCATTGACACTGACGCCACAGCACGGCAGTTGAGAGACATGAATATGGAAAGCGAAATACTGAATCTGCTGCCCGCGCGCCTGAAAGAAGCGCGCCGCTCGCAAGGCTTGTCTTTGGATGCTGTGGCCAAACTGTCCGGTGTGTCCCGCTCTATGGTCAGCCAGATTGAGCGCGGCGAAAGCAGCCCAACCATTGCAACCCTGTGGAACCTGACCCGCGCCCTGCAGGTCGATTTCGCCGGACTGCTGGACGACAGCAATCAGGCCGACCGGGTCGAAGTGTTGCGCGCTGACCAGATACCTGAAATCGAAAACCGTGGCGAAGGCTGCCGCATTCGCATCCTGTCCCCACCCGAAGACGCCGGGAAACATGAATTATATGATTTGCGGTTCAGTACAGGCGGAAAATTGGACAGCAAACCCCACACACGCGGTGCGCGGGAACATCTGACTGTAGTGGAAGGTCAGGTCAAAGTGACCTCTGGTAGCGCTTCTGAACTTCTGCGGGCAGGGGATAATGCACGCTATGCCGCAGATGTCCCCCATTGTATCGAAGCCATAGACGGCAGCGCTCGCGCCTTTCTGGTCGTACAAAACGCCTGAATTAGTCTTTATTTTTTTCTGCTGCAGCTTTCATCCGAGCCAACAATGCCGCTTTAGGATCTGCCTTGCCATAGGGATTTTTCGCGGATCCTTTGGCATTATGTTCCTGATGATGCGGCGTGTTTTTGGCGTTTTTGGGGGCGCCTGATTTTTTGTAGTCCATCGCACATCTCCTTCAAGGCTGATCCGATGGGTGCTCTTGCCCGAAAACCCATGTGGTCGCAAGCGCCTTGTTTTCATGAAGTCCACAATAACGGACATAAATCCGTGATGTGGAAATTATGAATTTCAAATTTCATTCCGTTATGATAGAATGTCGTCCAAAATAAGGGATATCATCATGTCAGAACGTTTCATTACGCATATCGAATCCACTCTTCAGCAAATCGATGCCGAAGGCATGATGAAACGTGAACGCATGATTACTTCGCCTCAAGGTGGCGCAATCACTGTAGGGGGACGCGAGGTTATCAACCTGTGTGCCAATAACTATCTTGGGTTGGCGGACCATCCAGATTTGATTTCGGCTGCCCAGAACGCCATGGGCCCCAAGGGGTTTGGCATGGCTTCGGTTCGATTTATCTGTGGCACGCAAGATATTCACCGAACGCTGGAACAACGGCTGGCGCATTTTCTAAATAAGGACGACGCGATCCTGTTTGCTGCCTGTTTTGATGCGAATGGTGGTTTGTTCGAGCCTTTGTTAGGCTCAGAAGATGCGATCATTTCTGACAGCCTGAATCATGCTTCCATCATCGACGGGGTGCGACTGTGTAAGGCAAAGCGGTATCGTTACTTGAACAACGATATGCATGATCTTGAGGCGTGGCTAAAACAAGCTCGCGCAGACGGGGTGCGCCATATCATGATTGCCACGGATGGCGTATTCAGCATGGACGGTTACCTTGCCAACCTGCCTGAAATTACGCGGCTGGCACATGAATACGATGCGCTGGTGATGGTCGATGATTGTCACGCCACGGGCTTCATGGGGCCACGCGGCGCGGGCACACCAGATCATTTTGGTGTGGATGTGGACATTCTGACAGGGACGCTTGGCAAAGCACTTGGGGGGGCCATTGGCGGTTATATCGCCGGGCCGCAGCCAGTGATTGACCTATTGCGGCAGCGTGCGCGGCCCTATCTTTTCTCTAACTCGCTGCCGCCCGCAATCGTTGCCGCCGGTATAGAGGCAATTCGATTGGTAGAAGAAGGCGATGACTTGCGCAGGCGGCTGTTTGAAAACGCACGATACTGGCGCGATGGATTGGAAGAACTGGGCTTTGATATCCTGCCCGGTGAACATCCGATCATTCCCGTGATGTTGGGAGAGGCGCAACTGGCCCAAGACATGGCAGCACGGTTGTTTGACGAAGGCGTTTTTGTCAGCGGGTTCTTTTTTCCAGTCGTGCCCCGTGGACAAGCACGCATCCGCACGCAAATGAACGCCGCTCTAACGCGCGATGAATTGGATCTTGCCTTGGTCGCCTTTGGCAAGGTTGGCCGTGAACTGGGGGTAATCTCATGACCAATATGATGAAAGCATTGGAAAAATCCAAACCTCAGGAAGGGTTATGGATGGTTCAGGCCCCAGTGCCGGAAATCAGCCAAGATGAGGTGCTGATCCGCGTGAACAAAACCGGGATTTGCGGCACAGATATTCACATCTGGAATTGGGACGATTGGGCCAGCGCCACGGTGCCTGTGCCCATGATCACCGGGCACGAATTCGCCGGTGAAATCGTCGAGCTGGGCAAAGATGTTGAGGGACTGCACATCGGACAGCGCTGTTCTGGCGAGGGGCATCTGGTTGAATTGGACAGCCGCCAAAGCCGATCCGGCAAGTTTCATCTTGATCCGGGCACCCGCGGGGTTGGGGTGAATGTGCAAGGCGCGTTTGCCCAATATCTGTGCCTGCCTGCGTTTAACGTCGTGCCATTGCCCGATGACATCCCGGATGCGATCGGCGCAATTTTGGACCCATTGGGCAATGCAGTTCACACCGCGTTAAGTTTTGATTTACTGGGTGAAGATGTGTTGATCACCGGGGCCGGGCCAATTGGCATCATGGCGGCAGCCGTTGCACGTCATGCCGGGGCGCGCAATGTGGTCATCACCGACATAAACGCAGATCGGCTGCGCCTGGCGGGACATGTGGTGCCCACTGTGCGGACTGTTGATGTGTCCACAGAAGATCTGACTGATGTGATCCACGAACTGGGCCTGAAAGAAGGCTTTGACGTCGGCCTAGAGATGTCAGGCAGCCAAGCCGCGCTGGATCAAATGGTCGAGGCCATGGTCATGGGTGGCAAAATTGCCCTGCTTGGTATTCCGCCAGGCAAATCCCCGGTAGATTGGTCTCATATCGTGTTCAAGGCCATCACAATCAAAGGTGTCTATGGCCGTGAAATGTTTGAAACTTGGTACAAGATGATCGCCATGTTGCAAAACGGGCTGGATGTCAGCCGGGTCATCACCCATGAATTTGCCGTTGACGATTTTCAAGATGGATTTGCAGTAATGAAATCAGGGCAATCCGGCAAAGTTGTTCTGAATTGGCGCTAGGCTTGGTCTTTATCTTTGATCGCCGAACAATCTGCCCGCCGCGCTTTCATAAGAAAGAGAGAGATGCGCGACGGGCCACCGATACCCAGATCCATGCAAGCACGACAAAACTGGGCAATGATCTCTGATCACATCAGACCCGACCCGAGAACGTAAACGCCCTCAGCTTCCCCAATGACCTGAGCAAGCCACGCAAACTGGGCTGTGGTCCCATTTGCACCATATCCGCAGCGCGAAACATTCTGCGCCGTTCGTTCAAGCGTGCCTTTTCATGACCAAAACTGTGCATAATCATTCCCCAAATACTTGGCCCCCACCATGGAGAACGATGATGGCAAAGCATTACCGACCCGTTAATTGGATGGGGGGCAGGATGGGTGATCAAGAATCAATTTAAGGAAAGCTATTTTAATTTATGGCTGACAAATTGAACAAGCCCGCCAACGATCAACCCCCAAACGGCAGCGCCCAATCCAAAGATTGTCACCCCTGATGCCGTGATGACAAAGGTCAAGGCGGCAGCCTCGCGGTACTGCTCATCCTCATAGGCGGCCTTGGCTGATCCCGTGAACACCCCAACGAGGGCCACACCGGCCAACGTGCCCAACACCAAAGGATGTGCCAGTCCGGCAATCATCGTTATTGTCCCAGCAAACAGCCCGAACACACAGTAAAACACCCCAGCCATCACAGCCGACCAATATCGTTTTGCATGATCTGGATGTGAGTCTTCGCCAGAACACATCGCGGCAGTGATCGCGGCCAGACATGTTGCCGCCGACCCAAGCGGAGCAGACAGCACGCTGGCCGCCCCTACTGATGTCAACAATTTTCCCGGCTGTGGCTCGTAGCCAAAACTTTTCAGTATCGCGATACCGGGAATGTTTTGCGTCGCCATAGTCACAATATATAGCGGCACGCCAATGCTCAGCAGGGCCGACAGGGTGAAGATTGGGGTGGTCACTGCAAAGGGTGTGAACACGGTTTCAGGTGTCGGAATGGTCATTCCATTGGTCACAAAGATAACCCCAACCGCAACCAGAACTGCCGCGGGCACCGCAAAAACGCGTTTGATACGCCCCACCACAAACCATGTCAGAATGATGGGAGAGGCTTGTATTGGAATCTCTGCCATGGCTTGCACCGGCTGAATGCAGATCGACAGCAACACGCCAGACAACATCGCATGCGCCAGCGGAATAGGAATGGCGGCCGCCCAGCGCGCAAGGGGTTTCCACAGCCCAGAAATGGCGGTCAATACGCCCGCAAACACAAATGCCCCAACGGCGCCGGCAAACCCGCTCGCCAAAGGGTCGGACACCGCCAATAATGCCACACCGGGCGTGGACCATGCCACGCTGACCGGTTGTTTTTGCCAAAGGCTAAGGAAGATACCGCACCCCCCCATCGCCAAGGCCGCCGCCATCAATGCCGATGCTGCCTGATCAGGAGTGGCGGACATTTTCGTAATGCCCTGCAATACAATTGGAAAAGAACTGAAAAAACCAACAATCGCCACAACTGCCCCTGTGGAAACTGTTTGAAGCGGAGGCAGATAGTTTCGGCGCATTGCCTGTTTCTCCATACGAATTGATGAATGTTTAACAACCATAAGATGAGGAGGCAATCCACAGCAGAAACTCTTGTCATATGCCTCTTGTCGCACCATCCTGCAAAAATGAAACAGCTTGAAGCATTTATTCCCCTGTCACCTGCCGAAGAAAAGTTGGTGGCCGAAAGTGTCTCTATGGCACGTGTCAGTGTCGGCGATGGAGAATTGCCCGATACCGAAACACCTGAAAATGCGATCCGGGCAGCGGTACTGCGTGCCCTAATTGTCGGCGGTAGCCTGACGGAAAAGGGGCTGCGACTACGCGGGGCATGGATCACCGGCCCGCTTGATCTTCAGGGGGTGCGCACCGATCACGATTTGTCGCTTAGCCAATGCCATCTGAGTGCCGGAATAGAGATGGTGAACGCCCGTTTGCAGGGCCTGTTCCTGTCTGGCTGTATGCTTTCTGGAATTTTCGCAGACCATGCCACTTTTGAGGGGTCCGTATATATCCGCGCGGGCTGTCGCAATGAGGGCGAAATTAGCCTTGCCGGGGCGCAGATTGATGGGGATTTCCAACTGTGCGATACACGGCTTTTTGCATCTCGTCACGATGCGCTCTTTGCCCCCGCGCTGCGGGTACATGGGTCAATGTTTTTGGGCAATTACACCTATGCGGGGGACATCACCCACCTGCATGCCGAAGGACGGGTTTTTCTGTCCTCGTTGCGTGTTGAAAATGATGTGTTCATCACGAATTGCGCGATATCCCCGCAAAATGGAAGTGCCGGTGATCCAGTTTTCGCCGCAACCGAAGAGCACGGTCGCGATATTGCCTTATCTTTGGCTCGGGCCAAGGTGGGCGGGATTTTATATCTTAAGGACAATCAAATCACCGGAGGGTCGGTGAACCTCGCCGGAGCGCATGTCGCACGCCTTCGAGACGAACCCGAAGCCCCCGGCGCGGCCTATCCCATCCGGCTTGATGGGCTGACGTATGATGATTTTTCCCGCCATGCGGAAATGTCTGTGGGGGCACGCCTAAAATGGCTTGCGCGTCGCCCCGAAGATACGCCGTTTACGGCACAACCCTATGAACAATTGGCACGGGTACTGGGTCATATGGGGCACCGCAACGATGCGCGCACCATCCTGATGGAAAAGGAAAAACTGCTGCGCCGCGAAAATCGCGCACAAGTGGCATCCGTTGGCGCGCGCTGGGTGGCAATGGCCATACGGGATGGGGTGATGCGATGGGGCGTGGGGTATGGATACCGCCCGGGGCGCGCATTGCTGGCGGCGGTGGTGATGGTGATCGGGTTAGGGGTGTTTTTCGATGCCGTCTGGAAGGCTGGAGATATGACCCCCAACGCCGCGCCTATCCTTATCTCAAATGACTGGATTACCGCCACAGAAACCCACCCAGACAACCCTGCATTACATTGGGCGCAGATTGGTCAGGCTGGTCAGGATTGGGAAACCTTCAACGGCTTCGCTTATGCCGCCGATGTGGTTATTCCGATTGTATCTTTGGGGCAAGAAGATGCATGGGCACCCTCCACTTCCCGCTCTGATTTAGGGCGAATTGCATGGTGGATGCGTTGGTTTGCCAAAGCCGCAGGCTGGGTCATTACCGCACTAGGCGCTGCAGCGATTACAGGAGCGGTGCGTCAGGAATAAGGTCCTCACGCCCATGCGACGTAAGTTGCCAACACTGGGTGCCCTCAAACACCGCAACGGTCAACGGTCGCCCAAAACCAGCGCCCGTATCAAGATTCACCCGATTGCGATGATGTTCTGCCCGGTCAACAGGTGTGTGCCCGTGAACCACCAGATGTGAATGAGCCATGGAATGCATCAGGAATTCATTCCTGATCCAAATCAAGTCATCTTCGGTTTGGTCAGACAAAGGCACATCAGGACGAATACCTGCATGCACAAACAACAATTCCTCAGTTTCATAATGCGACGGCAAGGCGGCCATAAAATCAATATGCTCGGGTGGAATGGCATCCCGCACCTTTGCGTGGATATGAAAAATACGCGACCTTTCAGGCACATCTATTCCGTATGAGGCAAGCGTCTGCACGCCACCAATGTTGTCGTGTAGCCAGTGATATCCGACCAACAGTTGGGAATCATTACGTGGATACTCTTCCATGAACATGGAATACATCCGATCATGGTTGCCTTTTAACGTGATCCAGTTCCGCCCTTGTGAGATACCTTTGATCAATAGATCAAGAACACCTTTGCTGTCAGGGCCGCGATCCACATAATCCCCAAGGAAAACGACCGTGGCGTCCGCTCCGCCATCTGCCTCAATCCGCTGCAACGCCGTCTGCAGCATGCCCAGCTGCCCATGAATATCGCCAATTGCATAGATCATTGGTCACCCCTCTTTCACACGCACGTACCTGATGCGCATACCAGAAAAGCCTCGATATACGAGGCTTTTCCATATGCAAATTGCACACGATCCCGCGAAGAGGGACCCAAAGGGACCGATGAGCCTTACATCACACTACGTCAAATTCCAGCGGCTTGATCTGTGTAAACAAACCCGTTTCCGCCAGCTTTGCACGCGCTTCGGCGGGCACAGGCTCATCTACATACAGCAACGCAATCGCTTCTCCACCAGCCGCAGCACGACCAAGAGTAAAGTTCGCGATATTCACACCATTTTCACCCATGGTTTGACCCAACGACCCAATAATGCCCGGCTCATCCCGATTGGTAGTATACAACATGTGACGGCCAATTTCCGCATCCACATTGATGCCCTTGATCTGAATAAAGCGTGGCTTGCCGTCGCTGAACACAGTGCCAGCAATAGAGCGCTCACGCTTGTCCGTTACGATCGTTACCTTGATATATCCAGCAAAGGTGCCGGATTTATCCTGATTGGTGGTCGAGATTTTGATGCCCCGCTCCTTGGCCACCACAGGTGCGCTGACCATATTCACATCAGGGTTGGATTTCTTCATGATCCCGGCAACGGTCGCACAATTCAGTGCTGCAAGATTCATGTCCGCCGCAACACCGTCATAGAGAATATTGATTGCTTTAATCGGCTCATCCGTCATCTGCCCGCTGAACGATCCAAGATGTCCGGCCAGTTTGACCCATGGCCCCATGACTTTGGCTTCTTCGGCGGTGACAGATGGCATGTTCAACGCGTTCTCTACGGCCCCAGTCAGCAGATAATTCGACATCTGTTCAGCCACCTGCAAGGCTACATTTTCCTGTGCCTCGGTTGTCGCAGCCCCCAAATGCGGCGTGCACACCACATTGGGAAGATTGAACAAAGGGTTTTCTTTGGCAGGCTCTTCCTTGAATACATCAAACGCCGCGCCTGCAACGTGGCCGGATTTCAAAAGGTCAGCCAAGGCTGCTTCATCCACCAAACCTCCGCGGGCACAGTTGATAATCCGTACACCTTTCTTGGTCTTCTCAAGATTTTCACGGCTAAGGATATTGGCCGTCGCATCGGTAAAGGGCACATGCAGCGTAATAAAATCGGCGCGGGTCAGAAGCGCTTCAAGCTCGACCTTTTCAACGCCCATTTTGTCGGCTTTTTCTTCACCCAGGAAAGGATCGTAAGCAATCACTTTCATCTTTAGACCACGCGCACGATCACACACGATGCCGCCAATGTTGCCCGCTCCAATGACACCCAGCGTTTTGTTGGTCAGCTCCGTCCCCATGAATTTGGACTTTTCCCATTTGCCAGCGTGGGTAGATGCGCTTGCCTCTGGGATTTGACGGGCAACAGCAAACATCATTGCGATGGCGTGCTCTGCGGTTGTGATCATGTTGCCAAAAGGCGTGTTCATGACGATCACACCCTTTTTAGAGGCTGCTTCTTTGTCGATGTTGTCGGTGCCAATACCTGCACGCGCAATAACCTTCAGGTTATCAGCCGCAGCAAGAATTTTCTCAGTGACTTTTGTCGCAGAGCGAATGGCAAGACCATCATATTGACCGATTACTTCGGCCAGCTTGTCTTTGTCTTTGCCAAGATCAGGCTGAAAATCCACATCAATGCCGCGGTCACGGAATATTTGCACAGCGGTTTCGCTAAGTTTGTCGGATACGAGTACTTTGGGAGCCATGTTGTTGGTCCTTTATTCAATAAAATGGGGGCTCATCGGTCCCTTATGGTCCCTCTTCGCAGCGAAGACCGACCATAAGGGAGGGATTGAGCGATCAGGCAGCGACGCTTTGCCCTTCGATTTCAGCTGCAAATGCCCAAGCCAGCCAAGGCAGCATCGCCTGAATGTCGGTGGTTTCCACAGTCCCACCACACCAGATCCGCAAACCTGCAGGTGCATCACGATAAGCACCAACATCCAAAGCAATGTTCTCTGCTTCCAGACGTTTGGCCACAGCCTTGGCAAAACCAGCGCCATCCTGAATGCGCGCATCGTTAAACTTCAGGCACACTGATGTGTTTGAGCGCGTTGCATCATCCTCGGCCAGATTGGCAATCCAGTCATTGGCGTCACAGAAATCAAACACAGCCTGCGCATTGGCATCCGCGCGGGCGATCAGCCCCTGCAATCCCCCCACAGACTGCGCCCAATCAAGGGCAAACAGGTAATCTTCGACCGCCAACATTGACGGCGTGTTGATTGTCGCTCCCGTAAAAATACCTTCAATCAACTTACCGCCTTTGGTCAGTCGGAAAATCTTGGGCAACGGCCATGCGGGTGTATAGCTTTCCAGCCTCTCCACAGCACGTGGGCTAAGGATCAGCATTCCGTGCGCACCTTCTCCGCCCAGCACTTTCTGCCAGCTAAAGGTCGTCACATCGAGTTTATCCCAAGGCAATTCCGTCGCAAATGCGGCCGAGGTCGCATCACAAATGGTCAGGCCCTGACGGTCATCCGCAATCCAGTCACCGTTTGGCACGCGTACACCTGCGGTCGTGCCGTTCCATGTGAACACAACATCATTGTCACAATTGACCGATGCAAGATCAACGATCTGCCCGTAATCGGCAGTCTTCACTTCGGCGTCCAGCTTCAGCTGTTTCACCACATCAGTGACCCAACCAGACCCAAAGCTTTCCCATGCCAGCATCTCAACCTTGCGTGCACCCAAAAGCGACCACAGAGCCATCTCAACCGCGCCAGTATCAGACGCAGGAACAATGCCGATTTTGTAATCTGCGGGGATGCCCAAAATCTCGCGCGTGCCTTCGATCGCGGCCTTCAGCTTATCCTTGCCAATGGCGGCACGGTGGCTGCGGCCCAACGCGGCGTCGGCCAGTTTTGTCACATCAAATGTCGGGGGTTTGGCACATGGGCCAGAAGAAAAACGCGGATTTGCCGGCCGCGTTGCCGGTTGCTGAGTAGCCATCAATGCTATCCTTACAGATAAATGCCTCTCGTTGGGGAGAGGTGTCCCACGGGCAGAGCTATTGTGCTGCTGTACGGCATGCAAGCGCCAAAATGAAGTTTTTGCGGCTAATCGCATGCCAATTACGACGCAAATTTCCATTATCGGAAACTTACGCTCTACCCGAAACGATAATACGCCTCACTGGTCATATCGGTGTTCATGGGATATGGGGCGTCGCGAAAAGGAGACCCTCATGTTCGTTGCCACGCTTTTAACTGCCCCTGACACCCCTGCGCTTGATCCCATTTTGGTCGAATCCCTGCGCAATGCTTGGGGTGGCGGAGATGCCGTTTGGTTGGCCCCGGATGAAGCGGCAGAATTTCCGCTGACCATTCGCCCAGACAATCTTTGGAATGTTTGGGCCGATCTGCAAAACATGGGCGTCGATCTGATTGTTCAACCTGCCGAGAGTCGTCGCAAACAGATGCTGTTGGCCGATATGGACAGCACCATGATTGAACAGGAATGCATTGACGAGTTGGCCGATGAGGCGGGTGTTGGGGCGCGCGTCACGGACATCACCGCACGGGCCATGAATGGCGAGCTGGATTTCGAAGGGGCGCTGATCGAGCGTGTTGGCCTGCTGAAAGGATTGCACGAATCCGTTATTGCCAAGGTGCTCGCAGAACGCATCACTCTGATGCCCGGCGGTCAGGCCTTGTTGGCAACGATGAAGGCCAACGGTGCATATGCAGCATTGGTGTCTGGTGGTTTCACCGCCTTTACGACGCACGTCGCGGCAACACTGGGATTTGACGAAAACCGCGCCAATACATTGCTGGTCGAAAACGATCACCTCATTGGGGAAGTTGGGCGCCCTATTCTGGGACGCGATGCCAAGGTCGCCGCATTGCAAGAGATTTCCGCACGGCTAAATCTTGATCACACGCAGGTCATGGCCGTGGGCGATGGTGCAAATGATCTGGGCATGCTGTCACTGGCAGGCGCGGGTGTCGCACTACATGCAAAACCGTCGGTGGCAGCAGAATGTGAAATTCGGATCAACCACGGTGATTTGACGGCGCTTTTGTACATTCAAGGCTATGCAAAATCTGACTTTGCGACGTGAATGACAAGGTTTTGATCATTAACGCCTGATTTTCGGCGTCAGTTGCGTGTGACATAGGTTATCGTCGCGGCATGATGTTTGATTTGCACGATCACGACCGGCTGTACACCGCCCTGTGCGACAGGGACGCATCCTTTGATGGGCGCGTTTATGTGGGGGTGACCTCCACCGGCATCTTTTGTCGCCTGACCTGTCCCGCACGCAATCCCAAGCCGGAAAACTGTCGCTTTTTTGGCAGCGTCGGCGAATGTTTCGAGGCTGGGTTTCGGGCCTGCAAACGATGTCACCCATTGGCCCCCATGGCCGATGCGGACCCCATCATTGCCACCCTTTTGAAAGCGCTGGAAGATCGTCCGACCTATCGTTGGGCCGAAGGTGATATTGCACGCCTTGGGCTTGATCTGTCGACAGTACGCCGTGCATTCAAGCGCCATTTTGGTATGACATTTCTGGAAATGGCCCGGCAACGGCGGCTGCGAGAAGGGTTCACAACGCTGGCCAAGGGGGGCGCGGTGATAGAGGCACAGCTGGATGCAGGGTTTGAGTCGCCCAGCGCCTTCCGCGCGGCCTTTGGCAAGTTGTTAGGGCAAGCGCCGGGCAGTTTCGCCAATGACGCAATGCTGCGCGCGGATTGGATTGATACGCCATTGGGGCCTATGGTGGCCGTTTGTGATAAGCACGCGTTGCATCTGCTGGAATTCGTCGACCGCAAGGCACTGCCCGCCTCTTTGCATAAATTGCAAAAGGCGGTGAAGGGCAATCTTGGCTTTGGACGCTTTGCCACCACAGAGCAGGTAGAAAGCCAACTTAGAGCCTTTTTTAGCGGGATTAGTGCCGAATTTACCATCCCCCTCGCCTTGCATGGATCAGATTTCACGCGCGATGTTTGGAAAGCCCTGCAAGATATCCCGCCCGGCGAAACCCGGAGCTATTCCGACATGGCCCACGTCATTGGCCGCCCGGCGTCGGTGCGCGCTGTGGCCCGTGCAAATGGCGCAAATCAGATTGCTCTGATCGTGCCTTGTCATCGGGTGATTGGCGCAGATGGATCGCTTACCGGGTATGGTGGTGGGTTGTGGCGCAAACAACGATTGATCGAATTAGAACGCCGATTTCTGGAAAGGAAAGCAGGATGACACAAGCAGACAAGGCACGCAGTTTTGCCGCGATGCACAAAAAGGGGCAGCCCATTGTGCTTTATAATATCTGGGACGCCGGAAGTGCCCAAACCATTGTCGGTGAAGGGGCAACTGCGGTGGCTACGGGCAGCAATCCTTTGGCTGCGGCGCAGGGCTATGCGGATGGTCAGAACATTCCAATGGATTTACATGAGACGATCCTGAAACGAATTGTGGACACAGTGGATGTGCCAGTTAGTGCAGACTTCGAAGGTGGATACGCCGAAGCGCCCGAAGATGTCGCGCAAAACGCCGCACGTTTTCTGAAAACCGGGATTATTGGCATCAACTTTGAAGATCAGGTTGTCGGCGGCAGCGGGTTGCACGCCATTGATGCACAGGCCGCACGTATCGCAGCCATTCGCGTGATGGCCGATGCCGCTGGTATTGACCTCTTTATAAACGCGCGCACAGATTTGTTTCTGAAAGAAAAGGACAAGGACGCACACGTGGGCATAATGGCCGAGGCCAAAGAGCGCGCTGCCGCCTATGCCGAGGCAGGCGCAAGTGGGTTCTTTGCACCGGGCATGGATCGCGCTGAACTGATCGGTGATCTGTGTGACAATACATCCCTGCCAGTCAATATGATCATGCTGCCCGGTCAGCTCCCGATTGGCGAATTGGCACAGCTTGGCGTGGCCCGTATCAGCTTTGGTCCTGTGCCTTACCGAATTGCGATGAAGGATCTCGTGGCGCGATACAAAGACGCCGTTTCATAAATCACATATTTTGATGCTGGCCTGGCCCTTTTCTAGGCCAGCATGAATGCTGATTTCATTGCCCATTGCAATATTTAACAAATATGTTAAATACAAGTATGACCAACTTAATCACGACATTCTCTGCATTGGCGGACGAAACGCGCTTTTACCTTGTCGAACAATTAATGACGCAAGGCGAATTACCCGCCGGTGATCTTGTTGCACAGCGCCCGATCAGTGGTCCGGCAGTGTCGCGCCATTTAAAAATCCTGCGTCAGGCTGGGGTGGTGCAACAGCGCATCGACGGCACAAGGCGGCTCTACTCAGTGCGTCCCGAATCCTTGAAGGCCATTTCCGACTGGACCATCGAAAAGCGCGCCTTCTGGCAGGCGGGATTGGATCGGCTCGAAACTCTTTTGGATGAGGAACAAAATACATGAGCGATCTGAAGCTTGAGCGCGACTTTAACGCCACCGCGGACCGCCTGTTTGAGGCAGTCACCCGTCACACAGACCTTATGGGATGGTGGGGCCCAGAGGATATAGATATCATCGAAAACGATCTGGATCTTTCGCGCATTGGGCCGTGGTTTTCGGTTATGAGAGGCCGCACCTCTGGCCAAATATTCAAAGTGTCAGGGCAAGTCACCCATGTCAGCCCCCCCACCTCTGTCGGCTTCACCTGGGGTTGGCACGACGACATGGATGCACGCGGCACTGAAAGCCATGTCACCTTTACAATTGCGGAAACTCCGGCGGGGTCACGCCTGACCATTGATCACCGTGATCTGTCTGACGACGAAATGGCGGCGCACCACGAACAAGGTTGGGCCTCTAGCATGCAGTGTTTGCTACTTTGGGTGACAAACCCATCCTAAAACTCTCAAAGGGAGACTATTCATGCCGAAATTTGTTTTTGTTTATCATGGTGGATCAAAACCAGAAACGCCTGAGGATGTAGAACGTGTTATGTCCGCATGGCAAAACTGGCTTGGTGGTATAGGGGATGCATTGATTGATGGCGGCGCACCTGTTGGGCTTTCTAAAACGGTCAGCGCGACAGATGTTGCAGACAATGGTGGGGCCAATCCAATATCCGGATATACGCTCGTTAGCGCCGCAGATATGGATGCCGCAATCACTATTGCGCAAGGGTGCCCCATTCTTGAAGACGGGGCAGGTACTGTCGAGGTTGCCGAAGCAATGGAAATGTAGTGTGGGTTGAAATGGCATGGGATCATCCAATCACCCCACGCCAGCGATCTCACATGATCATGCCAACGCTGCCGCAGGTTTGATCATCCCGGCTTGAACATCACGACGATTCAAAATGGACGCGTTCATAAACGCCAAAGTGGCCGGGTTATGCGCGTCCAGCACTCCCAATCGCACGAGAATGGCCGCAATCGCGCATTCTGCACCTCGGGTTGTGCCATCGGCAATTTTCAACGCCACACCCATTTTACGTTCCGGAATAATGGCGATGTAATACCCTTCGGCGCCGGTCTTGATCGCAACCCGTCCATTCATTGCCTGCATCAGCAGTGAACATGCTTTGTCTGACCCCGCCACAAGCTCTGGATGCGCCATCATCGCCTCGCGCAGATGCACCATCGCCGTCTGGCGGGGATCGTTCCCTTCTATCGCGGCGGCAAACCGTGCCATTGCACGCGCCATCCCATGCACTGTGGATGCATGATTGGGGGCAGAACAACCATCAATGCCATAACCCGGGCTGGTTTCTCCGGTAACCTCTTCGAACGCCTGCAAACACGCCTTTTGCACCGGGTGATCCATTTCAACGTATTCTGGCCCCGCCCTAAGGTGACGCGACAAGGTTAGGAAACCGCAATGTTTCCCAGAACAATTGTTATGACACTGACAAGGCGCATCTCCTGCACGAATCAATCTATCCCGCGCGGCAATGTCTGATGGCTCTTGAGGGCCACAGCGAAAATCATCATCCGTCAGACCCAATTGATCCAACCACACCTTGACTCGATCCGTATGAATCGCAGCACCCGTGTGGGATGCACACGACAGTGCCAACTGTTCACTTGTCAGCCCATGAGCCGCCGCAGCGCCGCTTTCGACCAAAGGCAATGCTTGAATCATCTTGGCCGAACTGCGTGGTAAAACCACGGCATTGGGATCACCCCAACTTTCTACGATATGGCCAGTGTCATCGCAAATAACAGCGTGCCCAAGATGGACACTTTCCAGAAATGGCCCACGCCAGATTTCAGTTAGGGGGACAGGATGTGACATTTTCACCTTTGTTGGCTGCGGGATTTGCGCAACATCTTTGGATGGAACGACCGGCAAATCACGGCTCTAAGCAAATTTGCGCCAATGGGTCTTTCGTCCCAAGGCCAAATCAGGCTAGGATAACCGCATCGAGAAGGGAATGTCCCACCAGACAAAAAGCCAAATAACGGCACGTCGGGGCAACGGAACAGAGGCAAAACACAGCTTGGAGGCTGTAAATATGGGATCACGTGTAGGTCACGCACTGATGGTGGCGGCTCTGTCGCTTGCCGCATATGGCGCGAACGCTCAGCAAAGCAGCACCAATCAGGTTGCTGCGAAAACTGATTGGAGCGTTTTTGAGGATCAAAACCCACATGAATGTTGGGCGGTTACCACTTTCAAGGAAAGCGTAAACACGCGCGATGGACGTGTCGTTGCTGTGAATCGTGGCGACATTCTGTTCATGGTGTTCTTTCGTCCCGAAGTGGGTGTGAAAGGACAGCTTGGGTTTACCGGTGGCTATCCTTTTGCCCCAGATTCAACTGTAAATTTGGACATTGGTGGCCAAGGGTATGAACTGTTTACCGAAGGTGAATGGGCATGGCCTGCATCCGAAGCAGATGACGCAAAGATCATCACAGCTATGAAACGTGGCAGCAAAGCCGTTACTACAGCACGCAGTGCTCGTGGCACCAAGACCACAGATACGTTTTCGCTGCTTGGCTTTACAGCTGCCGTAGAAGAAGCCGAAGCACGCTGCAGCAAATAATAACAATATGTTGACGTTTGCCGAATACCATATTCGGCAGCGTTGCTGACTTGCAGGTGATTTCGTTCAACATAAGAGGTATTGAGCATGCCCGACCCATATATTTCCGAGGTCAAATACCGTGGCAGCGCGGACGATGATTTCATTGAGGTCGTCGTTGACGAAGACATGGATGTCTCTGGCATTCAGGTTGTTGTCTATCATCCAAGTGGCGATGTCCGTAGTACAAACTCCCTCGGATCGCAGGATGGCGAGCAGTTTGACCATGACATCTATGTCGTCAACACTGGCGTTCATATGAATGGCGCGGTTGCGCTGGTTCAAGATGGAGTCGTGATCAGCTTTATTTCTTTCGATGCGGAAGTCACTGCCAACGGTGGACCAGCAGATGGGATGACCTCTGACCAAGTCGGCTCAACCGGAAACGATTCAACTCAATCGGTATCTTCCACTGATGGCACCACATATACGGCTGGGGACATCACCGAAAACACGATCCCCTGCTTTTTGCAGGGCACGATGATCTGCACCAGATATGGTGAAGTCACTGTTGAGGATCTGATTCCCGGCGATCAAGTCGTCGTACGCGATGGGGCCTATGCCACATTGCGTTGGGTGGGCTGGACACAGGTGGATGCAACAGGGCCAGAAGGGGGTAAAAACGCCCCAATTCGTATTCCGCGCAATGCCTTTGGCAAAGGGGCGCCAACACGCGATTTGTATGTTTCACCCAATCATCGTATCTGGATGAACAACCCCAGCTTTGAATATTATTTTGCCGAACGCGAAGTTCTGGTTCCGGCAAAGCATCTGATCGGCTGGAAAGGCATTTCCAAGGTCAGTTATGTGCCACAACCTCGATATTTCCATCTGCTTTTTGATTGTCATGAAATCGTTCTAAGCGATGGTTTACCGACAGAGAGTTTGCACCCCAGCGTGGCAACAATGGACCAGTTTGAACACGAAGCCCGAGATGAGTTGCTACGCTTGTTTCCAGAGCTTGCAGAAGTTCCCGGAAACGGTAAAACCGCGCGTCACTGCCTGAAGAGCTATGAGGTGCCTTTAGCCCAACAAGCCATGGACGCCGCGTAACGCGCATCATTTGCTTTTGGACAGAAATGGTGTAACTGACGTCTCTGATTTCCGGAGAGCACCGTCATGACTGCCAATGCCCCTGTTACGCAGGACGTACATACCATTCCGCGCAAGCTGCCCGAAGGCGGCAAGATCAATATGGTCGGGTTAACACGCGATCGTTTACGCGAGCTTTTGATTGAACACGGGGCGCCAGAAAAGCAGGCCAAAATGCGTGTTGGGCAAATCTGGCAGTGGATTTACCAATGGGGCGTGCGTGATTTTCACGAGATGACCAATCTGTCCAAAGTATATCGCGCCGAATTGGATGAAAAGTTCTCTATCGAAATCCCAGAAGTCGTCAATCGACAGATTTCACAAGACGGCACCCGTAAATATCTTGTGCGCATTGCCGGAGGCCACGAAGTCGAAGTCGTTTATATCCCCGAAGAAAGTCGTGGCACCTTGTGCGTAAGCTCGCAGGTCGGATGCACGCTGACATGTTCATTCTGTCACACAGGTACACAGAAACTGGTGCGCAATCTGACAGCGGGTGAAATCGTCGGGCAAATCATGATGGCGCGGGATGATCTGAACGAATGGCCGGAACATGGCAAACCAACAAGCGATGCGCGCCTGTTGTCCAACATCGTATTGATGGGAATGGGCGAGCCCCTGTATAATTTTGAAAACGTCCGTGATGCGATGAAAATTGCCATGGATGGTGAGGGAATTTCGCTGTCACGCCGTCGCATCACCTTGTCTACATCAGGAGTCGTGCCTGAAATCGCGCGCACCGCTGAAGAAATCGGCTGCTTGTTAGCGGTCTCCTTCCACGCCACCACGGATGCCGTCCGCGATATACTGGTCCCAATCAACAAACGTTGGAACATCGCCACTTTGCTTGACGCTTTGCGGGAATACCCAAAGCTTTCGAATTCTGAACGCATCACCTTTGAATATGTGATGCTGGATGGGGTGAATGACAGCAAAGAAGATGCGCATCGTCTTGTGAAATTGATCAAGGGCATTCCTGCCAAGGTGAACCTTATTCCCTTCAATGAATGGCCTGGCGCACCTTACAAGCGATCCTCGAACAATCGGATTCATGCGTTTTCAGACATCATTTACGAGGCAGGGTATGCCTCTCCTATCCGAAAACCACGCGGCGAAGATATATTTGCGGCCTGCGGACAGTTGAAATCCGCCACCGAAAGAGAGCGCAAATCTCGCAAGCAAATCGCGGCAGAGGCTGGATTGGACTCCTAAATCCACTCATCGCTCCCTTGCGGTCGCTTTTCGCTAACGAAGAGAGACCGCAAGGGAGCGATGAGTGGCTATTCACGTTTGATTAACCAAGCGCTGCCAAAATGATGAACATGTCTCAGATTACCGTCATGTTCAAATTAGATGAAGTCAGCCTCTCTGCTCTCCGGCAAGAGGCACACAAAAACAAGTGTGACATGGCCAGCATTATGCGCGACGCCCTGTCTCGTGAATTGCGTCGCCGTCATCGCGCTCAAACCAAAAAGAAAACCAACCCACACGAGGTCGCGGCTCTACGCGCCTTGCTGGCCGAAGATTTCGCCAAAGCCACTTCATGGAACGACTTGTGTAATCGTGTTTCTTCCAAAGGATACAATGTGCGACCATCTGGCGGTGGGTTGGCCGTTTTCCATCCCACAAATGATCGTCGCATCGCCAAGGCATCTGAATTCGGCACCAGCTATGGCCATTTGGTCGAACGTTTCCAGTGCCCTTTTCCGTCACATGATCACCAAGCCGCGCATGCACAAATCTTGCATCATGGCGGCTTTGGCGGTTTACGCTAGTTCGCTTTATCGTCCGGGGATACTGTCCCGTGGTCCGGTCTCTCCCCAATTTTCAATTACATCAATCGCCTCTTGTGCGGTTTCGACAAATCGGAACAGGTCAAGGTCTTCTGCCGAAATTGTCCCCGCATCACTCAGCGCGTCCCAATTGATGATTTTCTCCCAAAATTTACGACCAAACAGCAAAAATGGAACACGCTCCATCCGCCCAGTTTGAATGAGCGTCAGGGATTCGAACAGCTCGTCCAACGTCCCAAAGCCCCCAGGAAACACACAAATCGCACGGGCGCGCATCAGGAAATGCATCTTCCGAATAGCAAAGTAATGGAAATTGAAACACAGGTCCGGCGTCACATATTCATTGGGTGCCTGTTCGTGTGGCAGCACAATATTCAACCCGATAGAAGCCCCACCAGCATCCTGTGCACCGCGATTCCCCGCTTCCATCACACCTGGCCCGCCGCCTGTGACGATCACATTTTCTCGACCAGAGCTTTCCATGCTTTTCTGCGTCATCAGACGGGAAAACTCGCGCGCCTCCTCATAGAACTCTGACAAATCCGCAAGGGTTTGGGTCCGCGCCGTATCTTTCTTTGCGGGTTCCGGGATGCGTGCCCCGCCAAACAATACGATGGTGCTTTCGATACCGCGCTCATCCAAAACCAACTGAGGCTTCAGCAATTCCAACTGCAGGCGCACCGGACGCAAATCATCGCGGCACAGAAATTCATCATCAGCAAATGCAAGCCGATAGGCAGGCGCGCGTGTTTGGGGGGTATCTGGGACATGGGCCGCGGTGCTGCGGTCGGAATGGGCATCGCGGATCGGGGAAAGGCGGTCATCTTTGGTCACGGGGTACATCCTGTCTTGCGCGTTTCCCTAAGAGGTATAGGTTTCCATGCAAGATCACCAGTAACGGGATAACAAAAATGAACTGGCACCAGGACATCTTGGCCGCGTCCAACCGGATTGCCGCTCATGTAATACGGACGCCTGTGATTACCATGAAGGGCTTTGGGCTTATCTCTCCGGTCGAGATGAAGCTAGAGCACATGCAGCACACTGGCAGTTTCAAAGCACGTGGTGCATTCAACACCTTGCTATCACAGGATATCCCGACCGCAGGTTTGGTCGCAGCGTCTGGTGGCAATCATGGGGCTGCTGTCGCTTATGCAGCGCAGCAATTGGGCCATAATGCACGGATTTATGTGCCCGAAATGGCCGGACCTGCAAAGATCGGATTGATCCGCGACATCGGAGCAGATCTGCATGTGGTACCGGGCGCATATGCAAATGCACTGGACCTTGCCAAGCAATACGAACACGATACAGGTGCGATGCAAATTCACGCCTATGACGCCCCGGCAACGGTGGCGGGTCAAGGCAGTTGCGTCGTTGAGTGGGAAAATCAGGGGCTTGAAGCCGATACCGTTTTGATCGCCGTTGGTGGTGGTGGGCTGATTGGCGGGGCAATGGCATGGTTTGATGGGCGTCGCCGTGTGGTGGCGGTCGAACCTGAAACCTCTTGTGCATTGAACGCAGCGCTCGCGGCGGGCGATCCTGTGGATGTCGATGTTTCAGGCGTGGCAGCAAATGCCCTTGGAGCGCGGCGCATTGGCGACATTTGCTTCGATCTTGCGCAGTCCAGTGGCGTCACATCCATTACCGTCACGGATACAGCCATCACAGCCGCACAAACCGCGATGTGGCGTGAAATGCGTCAACTTGTTGAACCGGCGGGCGCCACTGCTTTGGCCGCCCTGATGTCTGGCGCCTATCGCCCAGCGCCGGGTGAAAAGGTGGCCGTACTGGTCTGCGGCGGCAACATTGCGCCGGATCCCTTTTCATAAGCGTCGCAAAGCAAGGGTGACGCGCGGGACTTCATTCGCTATTACAGCGCGAATCCCTTTGATCTGGAGCCTAAACACATGTCGAACGCGCAACTCGAAGCCGCAATTGAATCCGCATGGGACGCACGTGACACCATCACGCCTGCCACCACCGGCGAAACCCGCGAAGCCATTCTGGACACCCTGAATGCCCTAGACAGCGGCACCTTGCGTGTTGCCGAAAAAATGGAAAGCGGCGATTGGCATGTGAACCAATGGGCGAAAAAGGCTGTTCTGCTGTCTTTCCGCCTGAACGACATGGAAATCATCGAAGGCGGCCCCGGCAACGCAGGTTGGTGGGACAAGGTTCCTTCGAAATTTGATGGCTGGAACGAAAACCAATGGACTGCTGCCGGCTTTCGCGCTGTACCCGGGTCTATCGTGCGTCGCTCGGCCTTTATCGCAAAGGGCGTGGTTTTGATGCCATCCTTTGTGAATATCGGCGCCTATGTGGACGAGGGATCCATGGTGGACGGATGGGCAACGGTCGGAAGCTGCGCCCAAATCGGCAAAAACGTACACCTGTCAGGCGGCGTTGGTATTGGTGGTGTGCTGGAACCCATGCAAGCAGGCCCAACCATCATCGAAGACAATTGTTTCATCGGTGCGCGCTCTGAAGTCGTCGAAGGTTGTATCGTGCGCGAAGGATCGGTTTTGGGGATGGGCGTCTTTATTGGTCAATCCACCAAAATCGTGGATCGTGAAACTGGCGAAGTCTTCTATGGTGAAGTACCGCCCTATTCGGTGGTTGTTGCAGGTTCTATGCCCTCCAAGAATGGCATCAACCTGTATTGCGCGGTCATCGTGAAACGCGTTGACGAAAGAACCCGCAGCAAAACAGGCATCAACGAATTGCTGCGCGACTGATCCAGCCCGATCTGTCAGCCAACCAATCTGGACAACGCCCGTGCATCGCGCGGGCGTTTTTCTTTGAAGAAGACATCCTTAAGGATTGCCCTGCTTTCCTGATCGCGCATAACAACCCGTGCAGTGGGGCCATATCCAAACCCTGTCAGGCCATCACGATTTGGTAAGACATCCAGTATGTCCTCTTGTTGTTGATCATCAAGCAATGCAAGCGAGTGTCGACACGGCTTGAATGTAGCGACCGGTAGGTTATTTGCGCAGAACACCTGCTGTTGACCACATAACAAAAGGATGAATTCAGCCGAATTTCCATCTTCTCGAAACCGCGCCAAAGTGCCGACCAAATGCTGCGCCCGGATCAATACCTCTGCCTCGCCAAACATGGATTTTGCCAAATTTGATGTCAGCATAATCGGCTGATCGCGAGACACAGAAACAACGCCATGCACACCAAGTGCCTCGGCCTCAACCTCTAGTGGCGCGTCATACCCCCACGACAAGCGTTCAAACCGCCCCACCCACAACAGCGGCTGTGCGCCATTGTTGGGTGTAAAAATACGATCACCAACCATTAAGTCACCCGCCCGCTTTGGCCCGGTGCAGGTTTCTACCCATGTCGTCACATCCACACCCGGCAACGTCTTCTGAGGCCCAAGAATCGGGGCAGGAATTTGGCTCTCAGGCTGGTTATTTGGTGCCATGTCGGCCCCTTCAGACGAATACGATCTGATATTGAGGCGGTATGGTTCAGGGAGTGTTTACATCTTGGTCATCTAAGTAATGAATTTCATGTAGATTTTTGCCAGTTTTTCCTAAAATCAGATACACCACACCAACCAGACAACGTCATCCAGACAGTTGACCTTGCCAATAAATGCGGGATATGGGCCACCCATGGAACAGAAGAAGAAATCTCGTCAGCAAGTCTATACGCTGCTGGTTCAAGTTGGCCGCAAGGATGGCGATGGATTGCCACCGGATGCGACCGGCGGGGCCTTGATGATCTATGCCAGTGGCGTGGACGAGGCAGAGGCCGTGCGCGAAACCGTTGCGATCCTAAAACAGGCTGAATTGGCTCCGCTAGACGTGGTGGGATATGGCACCTTGTCAGAGCGCATAGAACAGGGTCACGAGATCGACGATGAAGAACGCGATTTGATGCAGCGCGCGCTTGAGGAAAACTCTGTTGTTGTCGCACAAATGACGCCGTTCTTTGGCGGCGAAGAAAGCACAGACAACGCCGCCCTATTGCATTGAGCCAAACCAGCTGTCGTGAAGCGTTTTATAGGTTCCGTTTTCACGCAGGGCCAAGATTTCTAGATTGATCATCTCGCGCATGTCGCTGTCTGATGGCAGCGCGATGCCATAGCTTTCGCGCAGAAACACAGATCCGGCCAATTCCCCGATACCTGCCCCGTCATTAAGCACATAGTAAGCAAGGATCGGGGCATCAAAAACCACGGCCTCAAGCTGTTCACCCTCAAATGCCGCCAAAAGCCCGTGCAGATCCTCAAAGCCCGAATAGGCGATGTCGCGCGCGCCCAGAAAGTCTGCGGCGGTCGATCCCTGAATGGTGCCCACCGATTTTCCATACAGATCATTGGTGGAATGCACGTTATGTGTAATTGCATCAACCGTCATGACCGACGTAATCCGAGCCACAAACACCGACACAATGAACAGGGATGAAATCACCAATAGCACCGCGAACATCCGGCCAAAAATCGTACGCGGAACCCGCTCTTCAAACCCACCATTCACAACAAGGTTCAGCGCCCACCAGAACGATGGGAACATGGCTTCTTTCATAGGGCGATCAAAATAGGGCTGCGCTTGACGTTCCAGCCGCCACATCAACATGCCGCCCCCGAACAACATCGCAAAAGCCAGAAGAACCGCCAACAGCAAATCCACCGACAGAATCGCCTTGAACAAGGATGACGTCCCGGAGGATTTGACCGGAACCATCACTTGCAAGCCACTGTCAAAGATCGGTTGACTGAAATCCAAAACCTGTTCCCGGCTGGCCTTGATCGAGATATTCGCCACAGCCAAATCGACATTGCGGGTTTCAACCGCTGCCAACATACGGCTGAAGTTGTCATATCGGACAATTTCATAGTCCAGATTTAGTTCCTGCGCGATGGTGTGCCAAAGCTCTAGTGAAAACCCGGTTTCCCGTCCGCCTTCGGACATTGAAAACGGAGGGCGCGTCACAGTCGCGACTTTGATTGCTGAGGATTGCGTGAGGCCTTGCATTGGCCAAATCAACATCAGAATGAAAAGAGCAAGTTTACGCATAGCACCTAGGATCACCATAATTTGGCCTGCGCCTAGGATAATATGTCCTTCCTGACAAGGAAACTTGGGACTTTCACCTTGTTTTAAGGGAACTCTGTGCGCCGGAAAGCACCAATAGCGCCTCTTGGCATCAGGCCGCGCGCGCCTCTGCCAGTGTAATCGCATCAAATGGGCGCAACACTGGATAGGCCGCAATTGAATGATCGGGCAACGTCGCACGTTCATATTGCGCCAAAAGGGTGCTTGGCAAAAGGTCTTTCTTGCGACGTATGCGTCCGATGTTCAGGCTTTCAACGGCGGTCCCTGCCGCAATCACGGCCTCATGATCGGGCAGTAGAACGTGCGAATAGGTCACCAGAGCATGCCCTTTTTCCGCAAAGGCCGCAGTGCCATTCATCAGATATTGCACGGGGACAAGCACGTGTTCTGACCCAAACAGATACTCCACCCGCGACCCGCCGATCACCAGACGTTGATAAGGGGCCACAATGATATCTTTTTGCAAACCAAAATAGGGTGCGCGTAAATGCACGGGCTCAAAGGTGCCGCGCGCCGGCACCGTGCGATGAACCACGTTGAGAACCGGCAACAATTCTCCATCTAGGGACGCTACCAAATCCCCCCGCTTCAGGCTGCTCGCGGGGCGATACCCGCGGGCGGTCAGAATAGGGACAGCAGAGGTTAACGCGGGCATTGGACCAACAGGTTCAATATCGTCAGACACCGCGAAGAACCGCACATCTGTTTCCATGTGACGCAATCCAGGAACGCAAACCATTTCCCGAACATCCGCAAGATACAATGGCCGGGGATCTTTCAAAACCGTGGTGGCAAAGCGGTTTGTTCCGGGTAACTCGACCGTCAAGCGACCCCAGCGGTTTGGTGCATCCCAACTGTATGTAATACGCAAGGCGTCCGTACGGTCTTCGATCATGTGATCAATCGTTGCGTGAAACACTTGATCGCCCTGCATAATCAACAACACAATTCCGCCACCGGGTAGGGCCTGAAACTCAAGACTGCTCACCCATGGATGGCTGCGATGAAATCCCAACAGTTTCTGCGGCCGCCCCTGCGGTGACAGGCGCGTTTCCAAGATAATGCTGCCCTTGGGCATGAAGCGATTCAGCGGGTCATGCGTGTCAGATGTCGCTTGGGGGGTCTGCACGCCATTGGGCGCGAACAAGTTTGAGTGGTGATCGGAGATGGCGATCCACGTCATTTAGGCGACTCTGTATTCATTAGCGAGAAGGACGGCCTCGTGACGTTTCAACATACGTCGCGCTGCAGGGCTATACCCCTCGCCCGTGTCAGGATCCAGCTCTGGGAACAACGTGCATATTTCTGCAACGATATCCGCTTCGAGGCTTTTGCTGGTTTGTGGACCTGGCAGGAAACTTTCCGTCGTCAAACCCTGAGAGAACACAATCTGATGCTGATCAAAAAGGATGTGCAGATATTCGACCTCCCCTCCTTCGACGGGGCGAATACTGCGATCATTTACAAGATCCTTGGCTGCGACAAGAACTTCACTTTCGCCGAACAACAACTCCGCCACGCAATCTCGTACCAGCACACGATGCAAGGGCGAGACCAGCAGCTCCTCGTGTTGCCCCAGTGTATTTGCGTCGATACGGATCGGGGCAAACTCTCCCTGTGCTGGGACACGACGGCTGCCGATCCAACGCACAGGGTGTGGACCATCATCATAGGTCTCCACCAAATCACCAACTTGCAACTGCTCTACCGGTACATCGCCATCAGGCGTACGGATCAACGTACCCGCAACAAAGCATGGCACCGCACTCACCGTCACAAATGCTGTATCGGTGTTTGACCCATCCGCAATAGAATAGGTGAAGTTGAAATCTTCGTCAGTGCCATCACCCACCAAGGTAATGGTGCCATCTGCGTTCAAGGTAACGGTCTGGCCAGTCGTCAAAGTGACCGTATCGCCTGCAGTTACAGCCACACCGTTGATATGCGTGACAGTCAGCGTACCTGTGCCCGTATCATTACTCAGAACATCCATGGTGTTCGTTGCATTCCCCAGCAGGCTTGCCGTGTCGTCTTGGGCAACCAGCGCTGTTTGAGCGGAGTCTCCTGCGATCAGAATGGCAGAGTCATAGCTGCTGTCGGATACATCGGCGATGCCAATGCGGATCGAATTCACCTCTCCGGGAATGACGGGAATGGTCAGGGTCATCGTAACCGTGAACCCATCCATCTCGGTGTTATAATCGCTACCTGTGTTATCAATAAACAGGTTCTCATTACTGCCAGAATTGATATTGCCCGGGTCGGTATCGCCATCACCCACTGACAAGGGCACATAGGATCCGTTGATCCAAACACCAACAGCATCCTGATACACAGAATTTGTGAATTCGGGATATTCTTCTGAGGCAAACACAAACTGCATCGTCAACGTGTCGCCTGTGGGGATGAAATCGATGTCTAGGTAAGAAGCATCAAACGTGTTGGTCCCAGCAATGGCATTGAAATCCGGATCATTATCGACACCGTTTGTATTCCTGCTGGTGCTGCCGCTTTGATTTGCGTTTCCGCTGTTGTTGGTAAAATCGCGGATGCGCCCCGTGGACAGGATAACACCAGTATCAGAGGGCGTGACCCCTGGGCTGATGGTATCGCCACCAGAATAAATACCGGATGACACATTGGCCCCGGTATAACTTGCACTTACCACAGTGACGCCGTCACCAAAGATGGCCTCGGCCATATCCTCAGCGGATGCACCCTGATTATATGTCAGCTCTGACGCTGCTACCATTTCTGCCTCAATACCCAGTTTTGCGGCAGAAACTTCGGCACTTTCTGGCACAGCCAGACATGTCGCGCGACTTGGTCGCGTCCTTTTAAGACCCTATTGTGAAGGTCTTTGTGCTCTTTGCCCTGCCTCGGGTCATATTATTGATTAAGAGTTACCACAATTTTTCCCTATTTGTTAAGAATTTAAACCTCTTACTTAACAAAATGCGACTGAGGTGAGACCACCACACCACAATTGCGCTTTGGGGCTGGTCGTTTTAGGGATGCAGGGACCGTTATTAACAAGGAAATCCCATGTCTGAGATTGACGCCGCAGACCTGACCGCAGACCTGATCAGATGCCCATCCGTGACGCCCAATGAAGGTGGCGCGCTTATCCTGTTGCAAGGACTTCTTGAAAGCGCCGGATTTGAGTGCACCCGCGTGGATCGTGGCGACGTGTCCAATCTGTTTGCTCGGTGGGGACGCAAAGGCCATCCACAGACGTTTGGGTTTAACGGCCACACTGATGTCGTTCCCTTGGGGGACGAGGCCGCGTGGACCGCGCCGCCATTTGGCGCCGAAATTCGTGATGGCATCATGTATGGGCGTGGCACGACCGATATGAAATCCGGCGTAGCTGCTTTTGTCGCGGCCGCGATTGATTATGTGCGCGACACCCCGCCGGATGGGGCGATCATCATTGCCATAACCGGCGACGAAGAGGGCGATGCCATTGATGGCACCACAGCCTTGCTTGATTACATGTCTCACGAACAGGAACGCATGTCTGTGTGCCTCGTGGGCGAACCCACCTGCCCCAATGAAATGGGCGAGATGATGAAAATCGGGCGACGCGGATCAATGACCGCGTGGTTTACCTATCGTGGTGTTCAGGGGCATTCGGCCTATCCACACCGCGCAAAGAACCCGTTAACTGCAATGGCGCGCCTGATGGATCGCATGGCCCATCACGAACTGGACCAAGGCACCGATCACTTTGATGCCTCGACACTTGCTGTTGTCACCATGGACACTGGCAACCCAACCACCAACGTGATTCCTGCTGAATCCCGCTCTGCCGTGAATATCCGATTCAACGACAGCCATTCCGGTGCAAGCCTAAGCACATGGATTCGTGAGCTGATGCAAGAGGTCGCCACCGAAACGGGCATCGACATATCAGTCGACATAAAAATCTCTGGCGAGAGCTTTCTCACCCCGCCCGGCGATTTGTCTGCCCTGATGGCCCGCGCAGTAGAGGCGGAGCTGGGCGTGACGCCAACACTATCAACAAGCGGCGGCACATCAGATGCGCGGTTTGTCAAAAATCACTGTCCAGTGGTCGAATTCGGTCTCGTGGGCAAAACCATGCATCAGGTGGATGAGTGCGTACCCGTCGTACAAATTCATCAACTTAAATCCATCTACTTGCGCGCGCTGAGGGATTATTTTGCCGGGTAATATTTGGCGCAAACGTCTTGTTGTGATGATCAAAGAACCCCATCCCGGGCGGGTTAAAACCCGTCTGGGTCGCGATATTGGCATGACAACAAGTGCGTGGTGGTTTCGCCATCAGGTCGCCGGATTGCTACGCCGTATTGTCGATCCGCGTTGGGATGTAATCCTTGCCGTTGCGCCTGACCATGAGGGCATGACCAGCCGGGTTTGGCCACCCCATTTGCCACGTACCCCACAAGGGCGGGGTAATCTGGGGGACCGCATGGGGCGCGTGTTTCGCACCCTCCCTCCTGGCCCTGTATGCGTCATTGGCGCAGACATTCCCGGTATCACCCCTGCTCGTATTGCCAAGGCTTTTGATGCGTTGGGGCATCACGACGCCGTCTTCGGCCCGGCCCCAGATGGCGGGTATTGGTTGGTTGGAATGAAACGCACGGCCCCTGTGCCCCCGACTTTGTTTTCAGATGTGCGTTGGTCAACCGAACACGCACTGGCCGATACCATCGCCACCTTGCCGGGCGCGCGTGTGGCCCTTGTGGATCATTTGCGCGATGTGGATACGGTGGCTGATCTGTGACACCCAACCAGAACCGCAAGGTTTCCCCATGACGCCTGTGCGCTGACGTGTTAGGGCGGCGCTATGAAAATACCAACCAAACAGGAAGTTCTTGAATGGATTTCCGAAAACCCGACCCTCACCTCCAAACGCGACATCGCCAAAGCCTTTGGCATCAAAGGCGCTGCGCGTATTGATCTCAAACGTATCTTGCGAGAGTTGGAGGCCGAAGGGCATCTACAAAAACGTAAACGCAGCTATCGCGACCCGGAAAAGCTGCCCCCTGTCAGCGTTCTACAAATCACCGAAAGTGATGCAGATGGCGATTTGTACGCCCGCCCGTTGGAATGGCAAGGCGAGGGCGAAGAACCTGTAATCTTGATGGTTCTGCGCGCCAGTGACCCGGCGCTGGGATCAGGGGATCGCATTCTTGGCCGCTTGACCGAAGTGGCTGACGAAGACCACCAATATGAAGGCCGCCTGATCCGACGCATCGGCAGCAACCCCACGCACGTTCTTGGCGTTTTCCGCAAAACCGCCGAGGGTGGCCGCATCCATCCGATTGACAAAGGCAACGGCAAGGAATGGTTCGTACCTTCTGATCTGACCAACGGCGCCAAAGAGGGAGAGTTGGTCGAGGCAGAGCAATCCGGCCCCAAAGGCCGCATGGGTCTGCCCCGTGCCCGCATCATCAATCGTCTGGGTGATCCCAGTGCGCCCAAGGCCGTGTCCTTGATCGCCATTCACCAACACGGTATTCCCGACACTTTCCCGGACGAAGTGATTGCCCAAGCCGACGCTGCCAAACCTGCGCCCTTGGGCAAACGCGAAGACATGCGTGACATGCCTTTGGTCACGATTGACCCTGCAGATGCGCGCGACCATGACGATGCCTGCTGGGCACATGCCGATGATGATCCCAAAAACCCCGGCGGCCATATTGTCTGGGTCGCCATTGCCGATGTCGCGCACTATGTGACGCCCGGCTCTGCCCTTGACCGCGAGGCTCGCAAACGCGGCAACTCATCTTATTTTCCAGATCGCGTGGTGCCGATGTTGCCGGATCGCCTGTCTGGCGACTTATGCAGCCTGCACGAAGGCGTCCCTCGCGCCTGTATGGCCGTTCGGATGCAGTTGGATGCCAAGGGACGCAAAATTAGCCATCGCTTTGTGCGCGGCATGATGAAATCCGTGGCCTCCTTGAACTATGAAGAAGTTCAACAAGCACAGAACGGTGAGCCGAACGAGAAATGTGCGCCCTTGATGGATGACATCATCACGCCACTTTATGCCGCATATGAGGCCACCAAAACCGCGCGCGCAGAACGCCAGCCACTGGACCTGGATTTGCCCGAACGCAAGGTCATGTTAACCGAAGAAGGCAAGGTGGCCTCGGTCAACTTCAGGGACCGCCTGGATGCCCACCGCCTGATCGAAGAATTCATGATCCTTGCGAATGTGGCGGCGGCGGAAACCCTGATCTCCAAACGATCATCGCTGTTGTTCCGCGTGCATGAAGAACCCAATCCAGAAAAACTTGATGCGCTGCGCGAAACCGCACGCGAGGCCGGGTTTACCTTGGCTAAAGGGCAGGTTCTAAAAACCCAACACTTGAACGCCTTACTGAATGCTGCCGCCGGAACAGAAGATGCAGAGTTGATTAACCTGTCGACACTCCGCTCCATGACTCAGGCGTATTATACCTCTGAAAATTTTGGGCATTTTGGACTGGCACTGCAATCTTATGCGCATTTTACGTCACCTATTCGCCGCTATGCCGATCTGATCGTACATCGTGCGTTGGTCTCGGCGCATGGCTGGGGAAAGGATGGGCTGACACCCGAAGATGTCGAAAATCTTGAACAAACGGGCGCGCATATTTCTGACACCGAACGCCGATCCATGTTGGCCGAACGGGATACGACGGATCGCTATCTTGCGTCGTATTTGTCTGAACGCGTGGGCAATGAATTTACCGGCCGTATCAGTGGCATCGCCCGTTTTGGCGTCTTTGTGAAACTGGATGAAACTGGTGCCGACGGCCTGATTCCCATGCGGGAATTGGGACGCGAATATTTCCATCACGACGCTGATAGCAACACCCTGATCGGGGCCGATACAGGTGTAGTGATCTCTCTTGGGCAGCGTGTAACCGTTCGCTTAGCAGAAGCTGTGCCCGTTACTGGCGGTATCGCTCTGGAGCTGTTGTCTCTCGAAGACAAAGTGATTGCCAAAGGTCACTCCCACAGACGCGGCAAGGGGGCAAAACGCAAACTTTCCAACGCCAAACGCAAAGCAGATAAGGCCAAACGCAAGGTTTCTCGCCGCCGAAAATAAAGCATTGCAAGCGAAATTATGCACGCAATGCACGAGGTCCTTTCGTAAAGGCCATGTTCGGGTTAACATTCAGGAAAACCAGAACATAATGAGGCACCCTATGCATCTGCGCGCACTTTCCTTGGCCGCGATGTCTTGTTTGGCAGCAGGCGCTGGCACCGCCAATGCGCCCACTGAATCCGCACGACCCGTTGTGCGGCCAGAGACAGGACAATCGTCATTTCAGGTTGCCATGGCCTCGCCTACGCAGTCACTGCGTCCCGTCCTACGATCAAACAGCGCTACAGCAGAGCCTGTTGCCGCCAAAAACCCCGGTTTCAACAAGTGGGTTCGTGGATTTCGCCCCCGTGCTTTACGCGCGGGTATCAGCGAAACCACATTTGATCGCGCATTCAGGGGCGTGCAGTATGATCCCGAAATTATCAAACGCGATCGCAACCAATCCGAATTTACCAAAACCATTGGCCAATACCTGACCACCGCGGCATCTGACTCTCGTATCAAGAACGGCAAAGCCGCCTTGCGTCAACATCGCCGCACCCTAGAAGCCATTGAACGTCGTTATGGCGTCGAAAAAGAAGTGGTTGTCGCAGTTTGGGGACTGGAAAGCGCCTATGGTAAATTTCGCGGCGACACCCCTGTTATCGAAGCCCTTGCCACCCTGTCTTATGATGGTCGGCGCGGGGCCTTTTTTGAACAACAGTTGATTGCCGCGCTGAAAATTCTGCAAAACGGCGATACAACCCCGCGCAATATGACTGGCAGTTGGGCCGGAGCGATGGGGCATACACAGTTCATTCCGACCTCTTATCAGGCTTTCGCCGTGGATTTCACAGGTGATGGACGGCGCGACATCTGGTCAGATGATCCGACAGATGCACTTGCCTCCACTGCCGCCTATCTGGCAAAATCTGGATGGAAAAAAGGGATGCCATGGGGGGCGGAGGTGACTTTGCCACGCGGTTTTAACTTTGCACAAGCGAACCGCAAGATCAAAAAGTCCCCCGACGAATGGGCGCGATTAGGGGTCAAGGGTGTGCAGGGCATAATTCCAAACCATGGCCCCGCCTCGATCCTTTTGCCAGCGGGCGCCAACGGACCCGCCTTGATGATTTTCAGCAATTTCAAGTCTATCGAGCGTTATAATGCTGCAGATGCCTATGTCATCGGCGTGGGACATCTTAGTGATCAAATCGGCGGCAAAGGCCCCTTCCGCGCCAAATGGCCTGGCAGCGATCGCGCGCTGACCTTCAAGGAACGCAAAGAATTGCAGCGCCGCCTGACACGCGCCGGGTTCAGCACCCAAAAAATCGATGGAAAAATCGGCCCTCTCACGATTGATGCGGTCCGCCGTTATCAACAATCACAAGGTTTGGTACCGGACGGATATGTCTCTTACGCCCTCCTGAAACACTTGCGCTAAGCACCCTTCGCAAAAACAAAAGGCCCGCCTGTATCAGGCGGGCCTTTTGTTTTTCTTGGTCAAAATACCACGGGGGCAGCCCCCTGACCTCTATCAGGTTGGTGACATCCCTCGCAAACGTTCAGAGCGGCGCCGCAGCAATTCAACTGTCGCCAGCAAGCAGATCGAAATACCAACAAGGATCGTTGCAACCGCCAGAATGGTCGGGCTGATTTGCTCACGCAGACCTGTAAACATCTGCCATGGCAAAGTTTTCTGACTTGCAGATCCAACAAACAACACCACAACCACCTCGTCAAACGATGTGATAAAGGCAAACAATCCACCAGAAATAACACCAGGCAGGATCAAAGGCATCTGGATCTTAAAGAAGGTCCGCACAGGATCCGCCCCCATGTTCGCCGCCGCACGTGTCAGAGACTGGTCAAAACCAACCAGTGTCGCCGTGACGGTGATGATCACAAAGGGAATACCCAAAACGGAGTGTGCCAGAATAACTTTGACATAACCGACAAAGTTCTTAGGCAGACCAAGTGTACCCTCGAGCCAATTACCAATGTCAGAGTAGAAAAAGAACATACCTGTTGCTGAAATGATCAGCGGCACGATCATCGGTGAAATCATGATTGCCATGATGGCACGACGGCCGGGCACGTGACTTTGACTAAGACCAATGGCGGCCAATGTTCCAAGGCTAACCGAGATAATTGTAGCGATGGGTGCAATCAGCAAAGAGTTCTTGAACGAACGTTGCCATTCGTTGTTGGAAAAGAAATCTTTATAGTGCTTGAGCGAATAGCCTTCGGCCTTGAACTGCAACATCTCGGGCGTAAAGGTAAAGAAATCCTGAGAGTTGAACGACAGTGGCATCACGACAAGGATCGGCGTGATCAGGAAGACAAAGATTGCCCCGCAAATCACACGGAAACCATAGTGCCACAACACCTGACCCGGAGTGAGGTATGGCAGTACCTTGGCACGATAGCGCCCTTCATAAAGCCAATAGATAAACCAGTGGAACAGCCAGCCAAAAACCAAACCAAGGATCATGGCGGGAATACCAGCAAAGAAAAACCCACCGGCGGCAAAGAGGACAATGGAAATCCACTTAGACACCTGTTCGTTCTTTAGAATGGTGATGAAGACAAAAGCCATCGCAGCAATCAGTGCTGCGCCGATGACAATGCCCATGAAGCCAGAACCGTTTGCCGTGCCAACAAAAAGCCCCAAGAGGCCCCCCGCCGCGGCAACCGTTGGCAGGACAAGCGATAGAGGCTTGCGGGAGATGGGTGTGAGTGCAGCCATGTTCGTTACCCCAATTTCACGTTGTCGATGCCGACGATTTTGTCATAGGCCCAGTATAGAACCAGAACCACTGCGAGCAGGATTGCACCAAGTGCTGCTGCCAGACCCCAATTCAAAGAGCTTGAGATGTGATAGGCAATCCGGTTCGAGATGAAGACACCCTTGGTGCCGCCCACGATTTCCGGTGTGATGTAATACCCAATCGACAGGATGAACACGAGGATAGATCCCGCGCCAATGCCCGGAACAGACAATGGGAAATACACCCGCCAGAAGGCTGTCCAATTGGTCGCACCCATGGATTTAGCTGCACGCAGATAGGTCGGTTGAATGGTCTGCATGACCGAATACATCGGCAAGATCATGAACGGCAACAGAATGTGTGTCATCGCAACAATCGTGCCAAATTGGTTGTTGATCATCACAAGTCGCGCATCATCGGGCACCATACCCAGCCAGACCAGAACTTCGTTGATCACACCTTGTTGCTGCAACATGACCTTCCACGCAGATGTTCGCACCAACAGAGAGGTCCAGAAAGGCAGTAGGACAAGGATCATTAGAATATTAGCTGTGCGCGCAGGCAAGTTGGCCAAAATCCAAGCGACAGGATAACCGAGGAGAATACAGGATGCTGTAATCGCCAACGACATGATCAATGTGCGTTTAAACAGCGTGATCAAGATTTGTTTGTCTTCGGGCTGTGACTGCGCACCTTCGGGGGTGCGACGCATATCAACCGCGTTTAGAAAATAGCCATTCGTGATTCCGACAGAATGGGTTTTGATTGTACGCCATGTTTCGACATCTCCCCATCTCTTATCGATATCAATTAGTTTTTCTTTGAATGGCCCGTCTACAGCAGGGTCAAGGTTTTTGATTTTTCGACCTGATTTACGAAACAACGACGACATGCCGGTTTTTTCATAATTCAGGCGCGTACCTAATCTTGTATGGTTCTTCGCCTCAATCGCAACCACCATATCGGCAACAAAAGCGGAAAAAACTTCCTCGCCGGGTGGTTCACTGGAATCGCCATTCCATTGTTGAAGCTCAGCAACCGTTAGCGGAAGCGTTTCGGATACAAGACCGTTTTCAACGGATCGGAACAACATGGATCCGATAGGAATAATAAAAGACACCATGACGAAAATGAGCAAAGGTGCAATCAGACCCAATGCGCGCATTTTTTGAAGTCTGAGAGCCTTGGCCAAACTTTTCTTGAGCGGCGTTCCATCCGCGGCAAGGACAGGCCCACCATTGTTTGTTGCGTCAGTCATATCGTCCCCGTTGATCTTTTCATTATGTGTAAAGGGCTTAACGAATGAAGGTGGAAAGGGCCCAAGTGGCCCTTTCCGAAATCATAAAGCGACTTATTTAGCCAACCAAGCTTGGAACTTGGCTTCGATGTCATCACGATAATCAGCCCAGAACTCATAGTTGTAGAGGAATGTGTTCTTGGCGTTGTTAGGATCGGTTGGCATGTGTGGTGCCATGTCGATCCCCAAATCGGCGTGCTGACCTACCAATGGTGCAGAAGATGCACGTGCTGGGCCATATGAAATCCACTTCGCCTGATCTGCCAGACGCTGTGTGTCTGTCGCAAAATAGATGTAGTCCAAAGCACGCTGTTTGCGCTCGTCACTCAGGCCTGCAGGAATGATCCAACCGTCAAGGTCAAACACCTGCGCGTCCCACAGCATTGCCACCGGCTGGTTTTGTTCTTCGATTACACTGAACAGACGACCGTTATAGGTCGAGCCCATGACAACTTCGCCATCTGCGAGCAGCTGTGGAGTGTCAGCGCCAGCAGACCACCAGATCACATCGTCTTTGATGGTATCAAGCTTGGCAAGCGCTTGGTTTTGGCCTTCCTCTGTTTCCAGAACGTCATAAACGTCTTCTTTTGCAACGCCATCGCACAACAATGCCCATTCCATGTTGTTGATAGAGCGCTTTTCAAGCGAACGCTTACCTGGATATGCTTCCGTATCGAAAACTGCGCAAACAGATGTTGGTGGTGTGTCACCAACCAAATCAGTGCGATAACCGAATGTGGTTGAGTACACAATCTGAGGAATAAAGCAGTCAGATACGATCAGATCGCCAAAGTCATCTGCCGCGGATGTGCCATCAGGTGCAGGTGCCAGATGCTCATCTGGGTTGATTTCCATTGCCAGGCCTTCGTCGCACAGACGAATAGCGTCCGCAGCAACAACGTCAACAACATCCCAAGTCACGTTACCCGCTTCGTTCATCGCGCGCAGCTTTGCAACGGCTTCTGCAGAGCTGTCGTCGTTGATGATGGTGATGCCGGATTTTTCCGAATAGGGATCGTGATACGCATTCTTTTGCGATTTTGTGTATGCGCCGCCCCATGACACGATGGTCATTTCTTCGGCGATAGCAGCTGGAGCAACCAATGCGGTGGTGACCGCGAGTGCTGTCAATGTGCTAAGTTTCATTTGTAGTCTCTCCTTGTTGAGTATCGTTCGCGTGAGCAATTTTTCCCCCGATCTTAGCGCCGGGGGTTTTGCGTGCGCAGACTTAAGCGTCCAACGCACGGCAATCTTCGGGCAACCAACCAATTTCGATTTGCGCGCCGGGTTCAAGGCGCACTTGGTCAGGTGCGTTACGTGTTTTGATGACAAATTCATCATTGCCAGCAACCCGCAGACGTGTGCGGAAAATGTCACCCATATAGATGAATTCAAGCACTTCGGCCTTAATTGTATGGGTGCCTTCCTTAAGGCGGTCTTTGTTGAATTCGACACGCTCTGGACGGATCGAAACCCGCGTACGGTCGCCAACGCCAACATTGATCGGATTACAATCAATCAATTCACCATCGTCCAGTTGAACCAAGGCAATGCCGTTATTGATTTCCTTCACCACACCTTCAAGTGTGTTATTCTCACCAATAAACTGCGCAACAAAACTGTTATCTGGCTCTTCATAAAGCTGATCTGGTGGCGCAAGCTGTTGAATGCGACCATCCTCAAACACAGCAACACGGTCAGACATTGTCATCGCTTCGGTTTGGTCGTGTGTTACGTAAACCGTCGTGATGCCAAGGCTGTGTGCCAAGTGGGTGATTTCGAATTGCATCTTTTCGCGCAGTTGCTTGTCCAAGGCTCCCAGCGGCTCGTCCATCAAAACCAGCTCTGGTTCAAACACCAGCGCGCGTGCAAGCGCGATCCGCTGTTGCTGCCCACCGGACAATTGTGCCGGACGGCGACCACCAAAGGCCCCCATCTCTACCATGTCCAACGCACGTTTGATTTTCGCCTCGCGGTCCGATTTACCCATCTTGCGCACTTCCAGAGGGAAGGACAGATTTTCGGCAATCGTCATATGTGGGAACAGCGCATAGTTTTGGAAAACCATGCCAATGCCACGTTTATGCGGAGGAATGTTGTTGATCGACGTTCCACCCAGACGAATGTCGCCATGTGTCGCCGTTTCAAACCCTGCAAGCATCATAAGGCAAGTTGTTTTGCCAGACCCTGATGGGCCAAGCATCGTCAGAAACTCACCTCTGGGCAGACTAAGATTGAGATCTTTTACGACAAGTGTTTCCCCGTCGTAGCTCTTTTGCACACGTTCGAATTCGACGAATGCGTCGTTCTGTGCAGCATCAGGCACAAGACTCTCCCTGAGTTATGTTGGCAGATTTTTCTGCGCTTTTCAGTATTTATCTAAACACACCTACGATTAGATGTGCAACCGATTGATTAGAAAACCTACTGTAAGGGTGCAATTCTTCAGTTTTGGCCTGTATGCGACCCTTGGCGCGCCACTATCGACAGATACGTCACAGTATTTGCAAGACACAAACTGATTCTAAAATTGATCTCACAAGAAAACCGATGCAAAGACCGCATCGATTTTCTTTAGTTGAACAAACGTGATCAGAAATCAGGCGGCCGCTTTGTACAATCCGTCGCGCTTGAGGATACCAAGGCATTCATCCAGAGACTTAAGCGTGCGCTCGATCAAGGTATCAATCTCTGCAAGCGTAATGATAAGCGGCGGGGAGATTACCATACGATCCCCAACGTGACGCATGATCAGATTATTAGCAAAGCATCGCTCTCGACAGATATAACCCACGGTGCCTGCCTCTGCCTCAAACGCGGCACGACTGGATTTATCAGGTGTCAGTGCAATGGATGCCATCATGCCTGAAATACAAGCTTCGCCAACCAACGGGTGATCTGTCAGCCCTTCCCATTTTTCCTTAAGATAAGGTGCAGCAGTGTCATTCACATATCCAAGGACATTCTCCTCTTCCAGAATGCGCAAGTTTTCCAACGCGACAGCTGCCGCAACAGGATGCCCCGAATAGGTATAACCATGGTTGAATTCATCGCTACCAATGACATCTGCGATTTCGTCTGTCACGATAGAGCCACCAATCGCCGCATAGCCAGAACTCAGCCCCTTGGCGATGGTTATGATATCCGGACGAATGTCAAAGGTGTTACTGGCAAACCATTTCCCAGTACGGCCAAACCCACAAATCACTTCATCCACGATCAGCAAAATCTCATATTTGTCACAGATACGTTGAATTTCGGGCCAATACGTCGACGGCGGAATGATCACACCACCAGCGCCTTGCACTGGCTCTGCGATAAAGGCGGCGACGCGATCTTCGCCCATTTCCAGAATCGCCTCTTCCAATTCCTGGGCACGCTTCAGACCGAACGCTTCGGGGGTCATATCCCCACCTTCAGCCCACCAATACGGTTGGCCAATATGGTGCACATCAGGAATGGGCAAACCACCTTGCTCGTGCATGGGCTTCATGCCACCCAAACTGCCACTGCCAACGGATGATCCATGATAGGCATTTTCACGCGCAATGATCACCGATTTTGTCGGCTTACCCTTTAGTGCCCAATAATGGCGCACCATGCGGATATTGGTGTCGTTGGCCTCTGATCCACCCGAAGCAAAGAACACATGATTCAGATCACCAGGCGCCAGTTCCGCGATTTTCGCAGCAAGCGCGATTGATGGCACATGCGTGGTCTGAAAGAAGGTATTGTAATAAGGAAGCTCGCGCATTTGGCGCGCGGCCACATCCGCCAATTCATCCCGGCCATAGCCAATATTGACGCACCACAGGCCTGCCATGCCATCAAGGATTTCGTTGCCTTCTGAATCAGTCAGCGTCACCCCGCTTGCACGGGTGATGATACGCACGCCTTTTTCAGCAAGCTCTCCATTTGCCGTAAAAGGATGCATATGATGCGCGGCGTCCAACGCCTGCAATTCTGCGGTTGGCAGGTGATTTGTGATCGAAACCATGACGGACCTCATGCTGAAAGAAAGTGCGAACTTATGGCTCGCTGCGATTGCTGTCAGAATATGATCAAATTATGGATTGTCAATATCCCCTTCGAGATTCCGTTCGCTGCTAGAGCGCGTCGCGGATCTGTTCCATCCCTTGCATGACATCTTCGCGAATGGCGCGGGCGGCCGCCTTTGCATCCCCATCTCGCATCGCATCCAGCGTTTCTTTATGCCGGTCTGGAAGGTTTTGCGTTCCCATACGCCCACACACAACACGCAAGCTTGGCCCATACCGCAACCAAAGCCCATCCGCCATTTCCGTAAGAATGGGAGAGTCAGCCACCGCATAGAGCTTTGAATGGAAAGCATAGTTTTGTTTCAGATATGCCCCGACATCTCCGCGAGAAATCGCACTATCCAGTTTTTCGTCGATTTCCTCAAGAATATCTAAAACTTCGACCGTAGCGCGTTGAGTTGCGCGATGGGCAAGTTCCGGTTCTATGGCTTGTCGCGCAAAGATCAATTCTTCGATGTTTGCGATGCTCAAAATAGGGACACACACACGTCTATTTCCCTGAAATTCCAGCGCGCCTTCCGCTGTCAAACGGCGAATCGCTTCGCGGACGGGGGTCATTCCAGCACCCAAATTTGCAACCAACCCTTGAATTGTCACCGCCTGCCCGGGGGCAAGTTCACCAAATAAAATTTGTTCTCTTAATGTCTGATAAACCGTCTGATGTGCAGGAGGCTTCGCTGCATTTTTCGTTGAATCATGTGCAGTTGGCCGCTTTTGCGTCGCAGTTTTCATTTGAGCAAATTCCACAAGTTAATCGTGAATTAGCATCATAACCGGGATGCGACAATAAAGCTATATTGCCAGATGAGTAAAAGTTTGATCATATTATTGGCGTGGAATTCGAAGCAATGCATCAAGCGTTGCCGTCCAACGGGAGAAGATAATGAACAAAACACTGCTGACTTTATCAGCATCTGTTGCGCTGTCTGCATTCGCGGCCAGCGCCGAAGAGGTGCGCGTTTATAACTGGTCCGATTATATCGACGAAGACTTGCTGTACAAATTTGAAGAAGAAACTGGCATCGACCTGATTTATGATGTCTTTGACAGCAACGAGGTTCTCGAAACCAAGATGCTGGCAGGCGGCTCGGGCTATGATGTGGTTGTGCCGTCGGGCACGTTCCTGCAGCGTCAAATCCAAGCGGGCGCATTCCAAAAACTTGATGGGACCAAGTTGTCCAATGCCGGCAATATGTGGGATGTGATTGCGGACCGGACCGCTCAGTATGACCCCGACAACGCCTACTCTATCAATTATATGTGGGGCACCACCGGTATCGGTGTGAACGTCGCCAAAGTTCAGGAAGCATTGGGTGCAGATGCGCCACTTGATAGCATGGAGTTGGTCCTGAACCCTGCCAACATGGAAAAATTGGCGGATTGCGGTGTACATTTCCTTGATGCCCCGTCAGAGATGATTCCAATGACCTTGCAATATCTGGGAGAAAACCCCGACAGCCATGACCCGGATGTGATTGCAAAAGCTGGCCCTGTTCTGGAAGCGGTACGCCCCTACATTCAAAAATTTCACAGTTCAGAGTATATCAACGCGCTGGCAAATGGTGACATCTGTGTGGCGGTCGGCTGGTCCGGCGATATCCTGCAAGCACGTGATCGCGCTGCCGAGGCGGAAAATGGTGTCGAAATCGCCTATAATGCCTTCGCCCAAGGATCATTGATGTGGTTTGACCAGATGGCCATTCCTGTCGATGCCCCCAATCCAGATGCAGCCCATACGTTCCTGAACTTTATCATGGACGAACACAACATGGCCGCGGCATCAAACTATGTCTACTATGCCAATGGTAACGAGGCCTCACAGGCGCATCTCGAAGAAGATGTAATTGGTGATCCGGCGATTTATCCAACCCCGGAAACGCTTGAGAACCTCTATACGACCACACCTTACCCAACCAAGGTTCAGCGACGCGTGACGCGCCTGTGGACCAAAATCAAATCAGGCACCTAACTCTGATTTACCAATGACCCGCGCATAAAAATTGCGTGGGTCTTTTCTCATGATATCAAAGGCTTCAACGCTATGACGCAATCCGTCTTTGCCCCCTGGAACGATCCGGGCGCCAAACCGCTGATTCAGTTTAAAAACGTCACAAAACGCTTTGGCGAGTTTGTGGCAATCGACGATTTGACCATCGATATCTTTGAACAAGAGTTTTACGCCCTATTGGGGCCTTCCGGGTGCGGCAAAACCACCTTGATGCGCATGCTGGCCGGGTTTGAAACACCGACCGAAGGCACCATTTTGTTGGATGGCCAAAACATTGCGCCCGTCCCGCCAAACAAACGTGCCGTCAACATGATGTTTCAAAGTTACGCGCTGTTCCCGCATCTGTCGATTTGGGACAATATCGCCTTTGGTCTGAAGCGCGAAGGGTTGGCTAAGGATGTGATTGGTGATCGCGTTCAGGAAATGCTGCGCTTGACCCGTCTGGAAAAATTCGCGCGCCGCAAACCGCATCAAATTTCCGGTGGTCAAAGGCAACGCGTTGCTTTGGCCCGGTCTTTGGCCAAGGCACCAAAGCTGTTGTTGCTGGATGAACCTTTGGGCGCGCTGGACAAAAAGCTGCGCCAAGAGACGCAATTTGAATTGATGGACATTCAAGAAAAGACCGGAACCACATTTGTCATCGTGACCCACGACCAAGAAGAGGCCATGACCGTTGCCAGCCGTGTTGCAGTTATGGATCACGGTAAGATCATTCAAGTGGCCACTCCCGCAGACATCTATGAACAACCCAATTCCGTTTATGTCGCAGATTTCATTGGGGATGTGAATATCATCGAAGGCAAAGCAGAACCGCAAGGCGGAAAGGTCAGCATCGCCTGGGCCGAAGGGCAACCCAATGTTACGGGAACCCCATCCAGTGAAATAACCAAGGGACAGACCGTTCACTTTGCAATCCGCCCCGAAAAAGTGACCATTTCCGCAACAAAACCCGAAGACGCGACCAATGCCATTCAGGGTAAGATTTTGGACATCGCTTACTTGGGGAACGTATCAACATATCATGTGGAGCTGCCCAATGGTGTCGTCATCAAATCACAAACCGCCAATAATCGTCGCTTGTCCCGGCGCAGCTTTACTTGGGAAGATGATGTTTGGCTAAGCTGGACGGACACCGCCGGCATTTTGTTGGAGCGTTGATATGAGACGTATCAGCCTTATTCTTGTTCCGTATCTGTGGCTTCTAGCGCTTTTTCTGGTGCCCTTCCTCATTGTGTTAAAGATTTCTTTGTCCGACACTGCGCTGGCAATTCCCCCCTACACCCCGACGCTTGATCTAAGTGGATGGGAGACCTTCCGCGCTTTTGTCGGTGCACTGGACATGGAAAACTTTGTCTGGCTAACAGAGGATGACCTGTATTGGAAAGCCTACCTTAGCAGCCTGAAAATAGCTTTGATCTCAACATTCTTTACGCTTTTGATTGGATTTCCAATCGCTTACGGAATGGCGCAAGCGCGCGAAGACTGGCGGCCCACTTTGCTGATGCTGGTGATTTTACCGTTCTGGACCAGTTTTCTAATCCGGGTGTATTCTTGGATGGGTATCCTCAGCCAAGAAGGGTATCTCAATCAACTGTTGCTGTCGTTTGGCTTGATTGATGAACCTTTGATCATTCTGAACACGCCCGTCGCTGTTTATATCGGTATTGTTTACACCTATCTGCCCTTCATGGTTCTGCCGGTTTATTCCGCTTTGGAAAAACTGGACGGCTCTTTGCTAGAGGCCGCCGAAGATCTTGGATGCTCACGCACCTCTGCCTTTTGGTTGGTGACTGTGCCTTTGTCCAAATCGGGCATTATCGCCGGATCGTTTCTGGTCTTTATCCCAACCTTGGGCGAATTCGTGATTCCGTCCCTGTTGGGTGGATCCCGCACTTTGATGATCGGCAAGGTTCTTTGGGAAGAGTTCTTTAACAACCGCGACTGGCCCGTTGCATCAGCCGTGGCGATTATTCTGCTGCTGATTCTTGTGATCCCGATCATCCTTTTCCAGCGCAATGAACAAAAACAACGGGAGGCCGAAGGATGAGACGCTTTAGCTGGTTCAATGCAACCTCCTTAACCTTTGGGTTTGCCTTCCTCTATCTGCCAATGATCATTCTTGTGATCTATAGCTTCAACGCCAGTAAGCTGGTGACGGTTTGGGCGGGGTTCTCTACCAAATGGTACGGTGAACTTTTCCAGAACGAAGCGTTCCTGGATGCGGTTTGGGTTACCCTTAAGGTCGCAATCATCAGTTCAACGTTGGCCACAGTATTGGGCACCATGGCTGCGCTGGTGCTGTTGCGGTCTGGGCGGTTTTTTGGGCGCACTCTGTTTTCTGGAATGATCTATGCCCCTCTGGTCATGCCTGAGGTTATCACCGGTTTGTCCTTGCTTTTGCTCTTTATTGGCATTGGTCTTGATCGGGGCGTGCTGACAATTGTGCTGGCTCATACAACATTCGCCATGTGCTATGTCTCGGTGGTTGTGTCGTCGCGGCTGACCACATTTGACCAATCTCTGGAGGAGGCCGCGCTTGACCTTGGGTGTTCTCCGTTTCAAGCGTTTTACCTTGTGACATTGCCCATCATTGCCCCGGCTGTGATTTCAGGGTGGTTGTTGGCGTTTACTTTGTCCCTTGATGATCTGGTGATTGCCTCCTTTACCGCAGGCCCATCGGCCACCACGCTCCCCATGAAAATCTGGAGTTCGGTGCGTCTGGGTGTCAGCCCGGAAATCAATGCGCTTTCGACCCTGATGATCGGTGTTGTGACGCTTGGTGTTATCTGCGCATCTTTGATTTCCAAGCGCTCAGCAATGAAGCGAGATCAGGATGAGCGCACCGCAGAAAGGGCCGAAGCTGCATGAAGCGTATTTGCCAGGAGTTTGCATATTCCGATGCGCCCATTGCGCAGTGTTTCTGGTCTGAAACCGTTGAACAGGTTCTCTGGCCGCAACTGACAGAGGATCACAAGGCCGATGTTGTCATTATTGGTGCAGGGTACACCGGATTAAACGCGGCCCTTACCCTTGCAAGGCAAGGGGCATCAGTTGTCATTATTGATGCAAAACACCCCGGTTGGGGTGCCTCTGGGCGCAACGGTGGGTTTTGTTGTGTCGGCGGTTCTAAAGCATCGGATCGCACCCTTAGGAAACGATACGGTGAGGTCGGGTTGCGCGAATGGCGCATGACAGAACGTGCAGCGGTTGACCATGTCGATGGTGAAATTACAGGTCTAAACCTGCAAGTAGATCGCCATTCAGATGGGGAGACCATGGTCGCCCACACCCATAAATGGTTTCATGGGCTTGAGAACGAAGCCCGGGACATCGAAGAATATTATGGCGTTACCCCGCGCGTCCTCACGGCGCAAGAGATGGCAGCCCAAGGCATGATGGGGCCCTTTCATGGGGCGATGACCAATCCAATTGGATTTGCGCTGAACCCTGCAAAATACTCTGCGGGCCTTGCTCAGGCGGTGACATCTGCAGGGGTCGTTGGGTTTGGTGAAAGCCCCGTTACCAGGGTGTCGCGTGATGGGCGCGCTTGGTCCGTGACCACACCCCAAGGTTCGGTCCTCGCAGAGAATGTTGTCATTGCAACCAATGGTTATTCATCTGAAACCATCCCTAAATGGCTGTCAGGTCGATATCTACCGGTACAATCCAACGTCATTGTCACCCGCCCCCTTAGCGATGCGGAAATCGCGGCCCAAGGATGGCACAGTACGCAGATGACCCACGACACCCGCCAACTGCTGCATTATTTTCGACTGATGCCGAACAAACGCATGTTGTTTGGTATGCGAGGCGGGGTTGGCACGGGTCAGACAACACACAACGCCATGCGCAAGGTGATCCGGCAGCATTTTGATCGCATGTTCCCCGCTTGGGCACAGGTCGAGACACCACATTTCTGGGCCGGGTTGTTGTGCATGAACATGGACCTTACACCTTTCGTAGGCCCAGTGCCAAACCAGCCGGGCCTGTTCGCTGCCCTTGGGTATCACGGCAATGGCGTAGCGATGGGCAGTTATGCCGGGCGCTTGGTTGCAGATTTGGTCGGCGGAAAAGATCATCGACCAGAGGTCATGAAATCAGAACCGTGGCGTTTTCCCGGCGGTGCATTACGGCGCATTTCCTTGGTGCCGGCCTATGCTTATTACGGGGTCAGAGATTTGTGAAACGCCTCGACCTCCAAGTCTTGCGCTGCTGCATAATCCTGATTTCCACGCTCAATCTGCCACTGGCAATAGGCCGCCATGCGGTGATGATAAAACGGCGCCAAAGCGTGATAGCGCGCAACCATATCTGCATCGGCATAGGCTGTCAGAAACTGTTCGCGTTCAGCATCGGACAGAGATACCCCACGATACAATGATTGCATGGCCGGGGATAAAAAGATCGCCACGTCCTCGCAGGGATCGCCAATTGCCGGGCATTGCCAATCTATCAAATGCACCCCGGATGCATTACAAATCAAATTCCCCGGAACGATGTCACCATGCACCAAACTTTTGGCATTGCTGGCAGGAACATGTTTTGAAGAGGGGAGATCGCGTAAATGCTGTGTCTTTTCGCACTGCCCCAAAATGCACAGCGTTTGGGCCAGAATATCTTTGCTACCGTCCGCCGTGCGACGCAAGCCCTCAGGCGCCGCAATCCGATGCAGGCGATGAATCATATGCGCCACCGCAACCGTGTCATGCCCCCAACGATCTCCGGGGATCAATTCATAAAGAACCATATCCCCATCAGGCGTCGCGATCTGGCAAATCAATCGCGGCGCAAGGCCGCTGCCCTGCATATGACGCAACAAACAGGTCTCTGCCTGCGGATCATTTGGAAAAAGCGGGTTGGCCTCACAAGGTCGATACAGTTTGGCGACATATTCTTGCCCCGACAAAAGACGCAAGGACCACGCCGTATTGGTGCGCCCACCTAACAAGCGTTCCCAACTGCCATCATGAGCCTCGGGCAGGTGACTGGCAATGGCATCTTTGACGCCCATAGGTGGTGTTGCAGACAACATCGTCCCGATTCCATGAATCAAATCCAAGCAAACCGGACGCTAGTGGACCTAAGCCATGACAACAAGTGGTCAGGCAGATGTATCTGTCGCCTCCCGCAAGGCCGTGATCGCATTGGCGGATACCCTCGCGCCACCTTCCAACACAAGAATCGTATCGCCATTTTCGCCCCGCGCCTCGGTGATGCGCGAATAGACCTCTGCTTGATCGGTGCGGAGCAATTCCCCATCCGCATAGCTTTCGACATGGAATGTATATAGCCCGTTGGAAAAACTGTCGCCATCATCTGACATACCGTCCCAGGCAATCGTGTCCGTTGACACATCAATGTCATAGCGTTGAACCTCATTGCCATCGGCATCCTGCACCACAAGCACGGCTTGATCCGCAAGTCGCGCCGGATTGGGGGAAATCTGCACTGGTTCACCATCAAAAAATGCAGGTGCCGTTGCACGCGCTTCCATGCCCACCCAGCCTGACAATTGCGCCATACTCATCGCGCCAAGTTGTGTGATCATCGTGGTCAGCAGATCATTGGTTTGAACCTGCTGTTCCACTGTGGAAAACGCCGCCAATTGCGCCGCGTATTCAGAACTATCCAATGGGTTCAAAGGGTCCTGATTGGTGGCCTGAACCGTCAACATCTTCAGAAACGTTTCAAAATCGGCACTGATAACCGATGATGATCCCGCAACAGCGCTTGCTGCTTGTGTGGTCGCGGCCGCAGCCGTTGTTTGAGTAACATCCATATTGGGAACCTTCCTATAACCGCATGTCCACGCCCGATGTCACCGCAAGAGTCACGGGGACAGGCGCGTCTTCTGTGTCTTCTAGTTTCGTCAATGTGTTGGACTGACTGCCTTTTTTCTGCTCATCCTGCCCGTCGGTCTGTTGATCAAAGGCAAAAGACACATCAGAATACCCTATGTCGCGAAATTCCTGTGCAAGTTGATCCATGTGCTTACGCATCAAGTCCAAGGTCTCCGCACGTTCCGCAAGAATGCTAACCGTTATCGCACCATCCACACCGGTGATGCCCATGCGCACACGACCAAGCTCTTCCGGATTAAGCGTAAGCTCCACCCCCCCACCCTGCGCTTGGTGGCTGACTGCAACCAACTGCCGTCCGATAAGAGAGGCCTGTTCGCTTCTAGAAATCTGACTTGCGTTCATCTGCACATTTGGTGCCGTACCACCACGCGTTTCCAATACGCCTGCTGCGCCAACAATTTGTTCAGTCTCAACCGGAACATCCGCCAAGATCTCGGTTACCTGTGGTGCTGATATCTGTGCCGATTGAGATGGCATTCCCTTTCCAACAGATTGTCTGCCATCCACCACTGTCGTCGCCGGGCGTGTTGTATCTGCTCGCGGTGAATCCGGCCTCGTTGGGATAGGGTGTTCTCTTGATTCAGGTCGCCCAATAACAGAGACATGTTGCGTTGACTGGTCGGCAGGCTCTAATTCGGGAACAGCTGTGCCCGCTTTGGCCTGCATCGACGTCAATTCAGTTTTGACAAAGGGCGCGCGCGTCTGTGGAATGGTCGTTTGGACTCTATCGGATTGGGGCGAAAGACCGCTCTCTATATTGGTCCGTTGAACCACAGGTACATCTTGATCTGAAGTTTGCTGCGTAGGAATCATCTCGCGCATCTCACCCAATTGCTGTGTGTTGCCCAGCTTGGCTGTCACTTCGCTCTCAATGGCTCTCCCACGTGTTTCTGGTGAAAATGTCTGTGTTGGCAAGCCAGCTTTTTCAGGCAAGACATCTTTCACATCAATGTTTTTCCGGGAAAGAATATCTCCTTGCGTTGACGCAGGTTCCTCCAACAAAGAGACTTGCTCCTTCTGGTTGGGACCCAGAGGCGCAACCCCCTCTGAAAGGTGCTGACCAGTAAGCTGCAGCAGGTCATTTTGCGATTTGTTGCCCAATCCCTCAATTTCTTGGGGGCTCTCACTCGGCGTTTCCACACCTTGGGGCACCTCTCCCCGTTCCATTTGGAAAAGAGTTTCAAATTGCATTCGCAGCAAACCTTGCCCGGCTCCCCTAGACGGATCAGCCCCATGAGAGGGCCTTTCGGTAAACCTTCCTCGGCCTATCTCGACAAAAGAACTGTTACTTGGAAAATCTGATTCACGCGGCAGAGTTGGCTCGATGGGCGTCTTTTTTAGTGTGATTCGTTCTTGTGTGAATTTTGGTGCGCTTGCCAAAGTTTCACTCTTCCAAACTCTCTCACCAACCTCTTCACCAAAAGACGCTCCGGGTGAAGTTGAAAGCGAATCATCAGTGGATGCAGACCCTTTGGCGCTCTCTTTAGGTAACAGTGCGCGCTCTGCTTTGCGCAAATCTTTAAGATCGACCTCCTCGGAAAACAATTCGTCCTGAGAGGTATCCGCTTGAACGGGTTCGCTCGTATCATCCACGACATCCAACGTTTCTGCCGCTCCCGTGCGTGCCTTAGATGCGTTTGCAGCCGCAGCGGTAATATCTTGAAAAACAAGGGAGAAACCATCTTTTACAATCTTATTTTCAACCTCGCTCAAAGCCGCGCCTCGCACATCTTGAGGCGCGCTTCCGGCCTCACCTTGGTTCGCTAACAAAGAAAATGGCAAGTTCATCATGGTCTACTCCGGGAGTTCTTCCTCAGTTGGAGCGACCATGACTCTTCTATGGTTACCAGTTCTTTACTGCTTTGCGCGCAAATTCAAAAAAACCAGTTCAATTTGGAGATAACCCATGCCGAACATGCCAATCACAACCATTTCGTCCGCAGATCAGGCGTTGGTGGCACCCAAACAAGATCAGCAGATGAGAGACGCTGCGCAAGAACTTGAAGCCAGCTTTCTTGCTGAAATGCTTAAGGCAGCAGGCGTTGGCAAACCCAGCGAAAGCTTTGGCGGGGGTATCGGTGAAGATCAGTTCGCGTCATTTCTGCGCGAGGCGCAGGCACAAGAAATGGTCAAAGCCGGAGGCATCGGTTTGGCCGAATCATTTTTCAATGCACTAAAGGAGACGACAGATGGCAAATGATGAGACGCAACAAATTTTCGATGCCTTAGATGATCTTTTGGATCGCGAGCGACAGGCACTTATGTTGGGTGATCTGGATTCTATTTCGCGCCTTCTGGAAGAAAAAGAACGCCTCTTTGACTCTCTTCAGCAGGCCAATGTGCAGGAAACAAGCGATCTGAAAACACTGCATACCAAGGTGACGCGCAATCAGGCCCTGCTTGATAGCGCTCTTCAAGGAATACGCAGTGTTTCGGAGCGCATGGCGACCCTGCGACGCGTCCGCAAGTCGCTTGAAACCTATGACAGCAACGGGCGCAAACAGGAAATCATCAACCACACCACCCGCAAAGTCGAAAAGCGCGCCTGAGAAAATATTATCTCAAATGCTGGATATTGGAGGCTTGGCGTTTAGCACTCCATTAGCACTTCACCGCACATGGTGGTCACGCATCCGAAAGGGTGGCGCGAACTGGCCCCAGCCAGATCTCGTAACAGTCAGAAGACAGTTCGTGACCGCTCTTTTGGGGCGGGGATGTGAAACTCGGCGCAAAGCGTCAATTAAATTAAGGAAATGCCATGTCCAGCATTCTGACAAACAACAGCGCAATGGTTGCGTTGCAAACTCTGAAATCCGTCAACGGCAATCTGGCGACCACTCAAAGCCAAATTTCAACAGGTAAAAGCGTCGCCAGTGCCAAAGACAGCTCTGCTATCTGGGCCATCTCAAAAGTGATGGAATCGGACGTTCAGGGCTTTAACTCAATCTCTGAAACTCTTTCACTTGGTCAATCAACTGTCGCTGTTGCACGCAATGCATCTGAAACCGTGACTGACCTTCTGACACAAATGAAAGGCAAGATCGTTTCCGCGCAGGAAGCCAACGTAGACCGTGACAAACTGCAAACAGATATCACTGCACTGCGCGAGCAGATCGGGTCTGTTGTCGGTGCAGCACAGTTTAATGGCCTAAACCTGATTGACGGGTCTTCTACTGACGCAGTTGATGTGTTGTCGTCACTTGACCGCGCAACAGATGGCACAGTCGCAGCAAAATCGATTTCAGTTGCCCGCCAGGATCTTTCCCTGACGACAGTTGCATCCTCTGCTGTGTTTGGTGCTGTTGATGTTGACGACGGCTCACTTGCGACCAATGGAGCAACCAACGATGACAGCGCCGTAACAGTTGCCGATACTGGCAATACCGTTATCGGAATCGAAAGCGTTTCTGACGGTGCAAGTTATCGTATCACGCTTGAAGATGTACAGCTTGAGAGCACTGGTGGCGGCACTGCCGTCGGTAGCCGGACGTTTGAGTATGTTGCGGGCACCGATGACAGTGCTGAGAGCGTTGCGCAAAACTTGTTCTCACAAGTAAGCGCATATCTAGATGCCTCGACGTCTTCGAGTGACTACACCCTTTCCCGCAGCGGAGCAGACCTGACGTTGACCAATAACTCTGGTGAAAACCTTGATGTAACCGTAAAAACCTCTTCGGGCGGTACCCCAGGTACATCTGGAAGTGGCTCGGGTCTTGGCGCTCTGAATGCCATTGACGTGTCAACAGAGGTAGGGGCTGGTCAGGCTTTGACAGCAATTGAGGGTCTTATCCAAACGTCAATTGACGCAGCGGCCTCTTTTGGTTCGGCTCAAGGCCGCATCGAAACCCAGTCAGAGTTTGTCTCGCAACTAACTGACTCTCTGAAATCTGGCATTGGGTCTCTGGTCGACGCCGATCTGGAAGAAGCCTCCGCACGATTGCAAGCCCTGCAGGTACAGCAGCAACTGGCGACCCAATCGTTGTCGATCGCCAATCAGGCGCCTCAGTCACTCCTGTCTCTGTTCCGATAAATTCGGGCCAGATGAGGGTGCGGTAAAATCGCACCCTCTGAAACCTCACAACGACGTTTTGGCCTCAGGAAGGATCTAAGGTGACCCCCAATACACTTGCGCAGCGAGCCTATGCACAAGCCTCCGCTCCGATACGTACTCCACGTGGAACTGAATACGATGTCATCGTGCGTATTACACATCGTTTGAAATCAGCCGCCCAAAAAGGCAAATCAGGTTTCAACGAACTTGCGCAGGCGCTGCATACCAATCGGCAATTGTGGACATTGTTGGCAGCAGATGCCGCTGGGTCCGACAATCAACTACCTGCCGAACTTCGGGCCCGTATCCTATACTTGGCCGAATTCACACAACTACACAGCAGCAAAGTCTTAAGCGGGAAAGTTTCCGTTCGCCCTTTGCTTGAAATTAACACGGCCGTCCTAAAAGGCCTTCGCCAAGGGAGCCAACCATCATGAGTGGTCTTGTTCTAAAACTCAGCCCAAAAGAGCGCGTGCTTGTAAATGGCGCTGTGATCGAAAACGGTGACAAGCGCAGCCGCTTGTCCATTATGACGCCCAATGCCAATATTCTTCGTCTGCGCGACGCGATCCATCCCGAAGAGGCACATACGCCAGTGCGGCGTATCTGCTACGCAACCCAATTGGTTCTGTCTGGTGATGCAGATCCAGAAGAAAGCCGATTGCAGTTGTTGCGGCGTATCGAAGAGCTAAGTCAGGTGCTGACCGATATCGACAGTCGGCGCCAACTGACATTGGCCACCAACGCAGTTCTTGAAGACAAGTTCTATCAATGCCTTAAGGCATTGCGTGCCCTCATTCCGCGTGAAGATCGCCTACTTGGAGCACGCCTGTCATGACCTTTCAACCGATCATACCGGCCAGTGGTTTGGTCGGTTGGAACTTTCTGCAACGCACAATTGACAGCCAATCCAACACGTTCAACAAAAGCCCAGAGGTGGTTCGGGACACGGATTATTTTAAGGAACACATTGGTAATATTGATACTGCTGCAGATTTGGTAAGTGATCGCAGGCTGCTGCGCGTCGCACTGGGCGCCTTTGGCTTGCAAGACGACATCGACAATAAATACTTCATCCAGAAAATGCTGGAAGACGGGATATTGAAAGAGGATGGCCTTGCCAATCGCCTGTCTGACCCTCGCTACAAAGATCTCGTGGGGGCCTTTGGGTTTGGTGACTTCAGCACACCACGCAGTAAGCTGTCGACATTCGGTGATGAGATCGTAAGCGCATATCGAGAACGCTCATTTGAAGTCGCGGTAGGGGATCAAGATGACACAATGCGGCTTGCGTTAAATGCCGAACGCGAAGTTCTTGATCTCGCTGAAGACAATATTTCCAATTCAGCAAAATGGTTCGCCATCATGGGGAGCGGTCCGTTACGAGAGGTTTTTGAAACCGCGCTGGCACTTCCAGCATCCTTTGGGCAAATTGACATCGATAAACAGCACGAGGTTTTTCAAGAACGCGCAGAGAACATCTTTGGCACGTCTGATATATCTGATTTTGCCCAAGAAGAGATGCGTGAAACCCTCGTTCAAAGATACTTTCTTATGTCTCAAATATCTTCTTTTCAGGCTGCAAGCCCTGCCAGTATCGCATTAACATTGTTGGGTGGGTAACACCTACCCAACCTGTTGATTTATCGTCCCGCAATGCCAGAAGCGCGCGACTTTTTGATGCCACCTTGAATTCCCGCACGTCGCAAAATCAAATTCAAACGCGCAAAGCTGTTTTCTGCAGAAACAGACTCTGTTTCCCCGATAAACCCATCCAGTTCTGGCCAAACGCGAATCGCTTGATCCAGGCGAGGATCGCTACCTTCACTATACAATCCCGCACGCACCATAACGGCTGATTGCTCATATGCTCCCAACAAGGAACGCGCTTCAGTGATGGTCCGGTTTTCTTCCTCCGAGGCCGCATGGGGCAAGCTTCGGGAAACAGAACGGAGCAGGTCAATCGCTGGATACCGCCCGCGTTCTGCAATATTACGATCCATCACCACGTGGCCATCCAAAACACCGCGCAAAATATCAGCGACCGGTTCATCCATATCAGAACCGGCGACAAGCACGCTGAACAATGCGGTAATATCGCCCATCGCTCCCGACCCTGGGCCTGCCCGTTCGCACAGCGACATGATCATATGCGAGGTGGAAGCCGGAAAGCCGCGCAATGCAGGCATTTCTCCAGCGGCGACAGCGACCTCGCGATGCGCTTCGGCAAAACGAGTGATGGAGTCGGCCAAAAACAGAACCTGTTTTCCTTGGTCACGGAAATACTCTGCCACGCTCATCGCGGTCCATGCACAGCGTCGGCGCACCAACGGAGATTGATCGGACGTGGCCGCAACCACAACGCTGCGCGCCATCCCTTCTGCTCCCAAAACATTGTCAATGAAATCGCGTAGTTCGCGCCCACGTTCGCCAACAAGTGCAAGAACAACCACATCTGCTTGCACATGACGCGCAAGATGGCCCAGCAAGCTTGACTTCCCGACGCCAGAACCTGCGAAAAGCCCCATCCGCTGCCCGCGAACAAGGGGAAGCATCGTGTTGAAAACTGACATTCCGGTTTCCAACCTTTCACCCAAGGCCCGCCGTTCTGCGGGCTTTGGCGGAGTGTTCCGCAAAGTTCGAAATGTTGTGCCTCGCAACAGTGGATCCCCATCAATCGGGCGTCCATAAGGATCAATGACTCGCCCAATCCAGGAGTCCGCAGGCGCAATTCCCATAGAGCCGATCAATACGGCCCGATCCCCCATCGACACGCCTTCTGGTGCGCAATCCGGAAGAACCGAAATTTCATCACCATGGAGTTGCAGCACCTCTCCCTCCAGAATGGCACCATCACGCAAGTGAACCCGTAATTGATCACCAATGCGCGCAAGCTGACTTAATCCCGCAACTCGCAGAATATTTCCCTCAACGGCGCTTATGCGGCCAACTTCGCGAACAGGCTGTAACGACGACAGTTCTGCCCGGAAAACGTCCATGCTCTTAATTGTCATCCATTTCTCCATAATTCTTCTGAAAACAATTTCTAAAGGAATCACCGTTAAGTCTTGATGTACGTCACTCGAGGGAGAAGCCCCGATGTTCAAAAATTTGGATGTTTTCAAAATATCTCATGCGATGGCCGTTCATGCGGCGACGCGTCAGTCCGCTATTGCGCAGAATATTGCAAATGCGGATACCCCCGGATTTCAGGCGCGCGAGGTGGCGTCGTTCAAGGAGTTTTTGCGCCCACAACAACGCAACTCTTCTGCGGCAGCTTTGCGTGCAACGCGTGATCGTCATTTGAACGGTCACAGCAGCGCAAACAAACCCGCCGTTTTTCAGGCAGAGGTCCAAGGCAGCGCGCCAAACGGCAATTCCGTTTCACTTGAAGAGGAAATGTTGAAGGCCGTTGAGGTACAGCGCCAACACGAACGCGCCCTGTCCATCTACAAATCGTCTCTAGGCGTCTTGCGCACCACACTTGGTCGCCGGTAATCCAGAAGGATAAACAGTATGAGTGATTTTTTGGATGCATTAAGCATCACCTCAAGCGGTTTGCGCGCCCAAGCTGCGCGCCTGCGTCATGTTTCAGAAAACATCGCCAATGCGGATACCCCTGGATATCGCCGCAAAACCGTTTCATTCGAACAAGAACTTTCTGGCGCAGAAGGTGCTGTTTCGACTGGTCGTGTGAACCTCGATTCATCAGAACTTGAACGAATTTATGACCCTTCGCATCCGATGGCCGATGAAACCGGTCACTTCGATGGGTCCAACGTAAATCTTATCATCGAAATCGCAGACGCACGCGAAGCGCAGCGTAGTTATGAAGCCAACCTCAAGATGTTTGAACAAACAAAACGTATGTCATCAAGCCTGCTTGAACTGCTTCGCAAATAAGGAGATCTAAAATGGATATTCGCTCTGTCATGGCCGCACAAAAATATGCGGCAGCACGACCTGCAACGGAACCCACACAGGGGGTATCAGAATTGGGCAATGCCTTTAAGGACCTTGCCCAAGATTTTGCCACAACGATGCAAGAAGGCGAAGAAATCGCCATGCAATCCATGACCGGACAGGCTGACCCACACGCGCTTGTTCAGGCCTTGGCACAGACCGAACTTGCGGTGGAAACCGCCGTCACAATTCGCGACAAAGTCGTCGAAGCCTATCAGGAAATCCTGCGAATGCCGGTCTGATGCTGGAAGAAGTGATCTTTTTCGACACATTGCGTCAGGGGCTTTGGATCGCCGTCCTGATTTCCTCGCCCATTCTGACTGTCGCTTTGGTGTCTGGTCTGGCGGTGGGGTTGTTTCAAGCGTTGACGTCAATTCAGGAAATGACTTTGACCTTTGTGCCGAAACTGATCGCGATTGTCGTCGTATTTTGGGCCACCATGGGATTCATGACACAAACGCTCGTGTCATATTTTCAGTCTCAATTAGTCCCCCTCATTATCGGAAGCTGACAGATGGAAAACGCAGGTTACACAACCCTCACACGACAGGCCGGTTTGATGCGCGAGATGAACGTCGTGGCCAACAATATCGCAAACTCTGCCACCACAGGATACCGTCAGGAAGGCCTTATCTTTTCAGAATATGTCCAAAGAACAAGCGATGGGCCATCGCTGTCCATGGCCACTGCCAATATTGGCAACACATCGATGATGCAGGGTACGTTAACCCCAACCGGTGGCACTTTTGACTTTGCCATCGAAGGCGACGGATATTTCATGGTTGAAACCCCAATGGGGGAACGCCTGACCCGTGCCGGAACTTTTTCGCCAAACGCTGCTGGTGATCTTGTCAACATGGATGGGCATCGCGTTCTTGATAGCGGCGGCGCCCCCATTTTCATCCCTCCGGATGCACAGGATTTGAACGTTGCCGAAGATGGCACCATTAGCTCCAACGGCACCCCGATTTCGCAACTTGGGATATTTGACCCCAACGATCCTGGGGCAATGATACGCGAGGACGGCGTACTGTTTCATGCCCAAGCAGGTGCCGAAGTTTCGGAGAATCCACGCGTTCTACAGGGGTTTTTAGAAGGCTCCAACGTCAATCCTATTTCTCAGATTGCTCGCATGATCGAAGTTCAGCGCGCCTATGAAATGGGGCAAAGATTCTTGGACGCGGAAAATGAACGTGTCCAAAGCGCCCTGCGTACCTTTGTAAAATAGTGTGAGGAAACAGTCATGAAAGCCCTACAAATTGCCGCCACCGGCATGAGCGCCCAACAAATGCGGGTCGAGACGATTTCGAACAATTTGGCAAACATGTCGACCACCGGCTATAATGCCCGTCGCGCCGAATTCGCCGACCTCCACTATCAACAAATCAACCGTGCCGGGGCAGTGAGTGCCGCCGATGGTACGGTCTTACCCACCGGTGTTCAGGTCGGCTTAGGCGTGCGCCCTTCGGCGATTACCGTCAATCTTGCACAAGGGTCATTGTCTGCCACCGGCGGTGATCTGGATTTGGCCGTTGAGGGGCAAGGATATTTCGAGGTCACACTGCCATCCGGACAATCGGCCTATACGCGTGATGGCGCACTTAAACGCAGTGCGGATGGGTTGATCGTCACCTCTGATGGTTATGCGGTTTCTCCGGAAATCACCATTCCCAATGATGTGCGCAGCATTTCCATCAACGCCGACGGCGAGGTTTATGCCTATTTTCAAGAGGCCACAGAAGCACAGCTTTTGGGTCAGTTGACGCTCGCCGGTTTTTCCAATGCCAAAGGGTTGGAGGCAATGGGCAGCAATCTCTTCCTTGAAACCGAGGCTTCAGGTTCCCCAATCGTTTCGTCCCCGGGTACGGATGGATTGGGGACATTGCGTCAAGGTTATCTTGAGGCCAGTTCTGTTGATGCCGTACGCGAAATCACTCAATTGATCGAAGCCCAGCGCGGATACGAATTGAACGCCAAAGTCATTTCTGCCGCCGATCAGATGATGGGCGCAACGACGCAGGTGCGCTGATGAAAATCTTTGCAATCATAGGTCTTATTCTGGTGGCGCATTCAGGGTTGGCTGACACTGTCGTATCCACACAGGTCATTCGCCCGAAAACTGTCATCTCTGCCGATTATCTTGCGGTGAAAGCTGTGGATATTCCCGGAACCTATACCGACATTGCTCATTTAGTTGGGCTTGAGGCGCGGATTGCGATTTATCCCGGACGCCCCATCCGATCAGGAGACGTAGGTCCCCCCGCTCTGATCGACCGCAATCAAACCGTAACGCTGATTTATCAACGTGGCGGATTGGTCATCATAGCAGAGGCGCGCGCGCTGGATCGCGCAGCAGCCGGAGAAACAATCCGCGTCATGAATCTGTCCTCTCACACCACGGTTGCCGGGTTCGTGCAATCAGATGGCACCGTTCGCGTGCTGCAATAAGGATATTCCGATGAAACACACATTCTCCATTTTCTGCGGATTTCTTGCGCTGGCCGCTTGCGATCGCATTGAAAACGTCGGCAAGGCGCCAAGTTTTACCCCCAGCATGAACAACCAAGAACATTTTGCCATGAGCAACCCAACCATGCCACAAGCCGTGCCGCATGAGCGCAAAGCTGATCAGGCGTCCCTCTGGAGTCGCAATCGTCAATCCTTGCTTGGCGATCGGCGCGCCATGGGGCGTGGCGATATCATGACTGTGGTAATCGAGATCGATGAAAAAGCTGAAATATCCAACTCCACGTCTCGATCGCGCAATGGATCGGAATCTCTTGGAATTCCGCAACTCTTTGGAATTCCGCAACGGGTGGATGAAAAACTTCCAGAAGGGGCATCTCTCGGCAACGCTGTGTCCATCAATTCTACCGGTAGCAGTGGAGGCGACGGGAGTGTAAGTCGCCAGGAAAAATTAGAACTGCGTATCGCCGCAACGGTTGTGGATGTGTTGCCCAACGGCGTCCTTGCGATTTCCGGCCTGCAAGAGGTTCGCGTGAATTTCGAATTACGAGAGCTTGTGGTTTCAGGTTTCGTACGCCCCGAAGACATCTCACGGCGGAATGAAATTACTTATGACAAAATCGCTTCAGCGCGTGTGTCCTATGGTGGTCGCGGTCAAATTACAGACGTTCAACAACCGCGTATCGGCCAACAGATGCTTGACATCTTACTTCCATTCTAAGGGGTGATCATGGGTAAACTACTTCCAGTCCTTCTTGCAGTTATTGGCATTTGCGTCGGTGTCGGTTCAGGCCTCATGCTGAAGCCTGAACCGCACATGCCTGATATAGCCGCCAATCCCTGCGGTGAGGATCCCAACCATGCCTTGGCAAAAGCCAAACACGAACCCGAAGAAGAGGACATTCCGTCCGATCGGGAATACGTCAAACTGAACAATCAGTTTGTGGTCCCTGTGGTGGTCAATGAAAAGGTATCATCTTTGGTGTTGCTGACCATCAGCATCGAGATAACTACGGGGCAAAAAGAGGCTGTGTTCGCCAAGGAGCCAAAGTTACGAGATGGGTTTTTACAGGTGATGTTTGATCATGCGAATGTTGGCGGTTTTGATGGCACATTCACCAGCTCTAACAATATGGACATATTACGGGCGGCCCTGAAAGAAGTCGCCGTTGCCACCATGGGATCTATGGTCACTGATGTATTGATTACAGATGCCAACCGGCAAGACGTCTCCTGACACAACTTAATGGCGCAGCAGGTCCTCAATCTGCTGTTCCGTTTTCTTTATCTTTTCTGCTCGAGCACCAACCTGTTGTTGCTGAAGTAATTCTTCGGCAACAATTTTTTTGCCAAATGCCTTACGCATCCCCACGAGAATATTGTCCTTACGTGCAAGAACGTTCGCCAAGCGTGCGTTCAGGACCGTGCGACTGCGGCCAACCCAACGCTGCCACATAACATCCCCACCGTAGGCCGCAATGGCAGTGTCTTTAACCAGTGTTGATCGCCCGCTGCGCTCTTGTTCAGTCAGCTCTGCCAACATGCGTCGCAGTTTTTGCTCTTCTGCTGCTATGTCGGCCAGCTTTGCCTGTTCGATCTGATAGCGCGCCTCAGTTACAGACACCAAATCCGACAGTGGGTATTTGCTCATCTTGCCCTCCAGGCGCGTTTGCGCATTGTTTCTGCAAATCGAATTGCGGCCGCCACTGCGCGATATTGATCAGGTGGAACTTCCTGGCCGATATCAACGGATGCATAAATCGCACGCGCCACTGGCGGATCGGACCGGATAGGAACTTGTGCGTCTACTGCGATTTCACGAATACGAAAGGCAATGTCGTCCACACCTTTTGCAACGCAAACTGGCGCTGCCCCTCGTTGCCGTGACCATTTCAATGCAATCGCGTAATGGGTTGGGTTCACGATAATCACATCTGCCGTAGGCACATCCGCCATCATCTGCGACATAGCGATTTCCTGAGCCTTTTGTCGGCGTTTCTGTTTTACATGTGGATCGCCTTCGGAATCCTTGGCCTCATCCGTCATATCCTTGCGCGACATCATGTTTTTGCGGATGTGCTCCTGTCTTTGCCACATGTAGTCAATCGCCCCGATACCCATCGCAATGACCAAAACAAGAAACAAAAACTCGACACCCAAGCGCGCCATCACCCCAATGGCCACCCGCGCATCACCATGAAGAACACCAGTCACCTCTTCTAGGCGCGCCCGCAAAAAAATTGCGAGGCAAACAGAATAGATCAAGAGCTTCACAAAGCTTTTTGCAAACTCGAACAATCCACCACGACCGAATTTGTTTTTCGCGTTTTGAATTGGGTTCAGACGTGAAGATTTTAGTTCAAGTTTGCTGGGTGCAAAGACAAATGCACGTTGCGCGATCAAGGACAGCACAACAGCCAGCGCAGGCAACAAAAACAATGGTATCGCCGCTTGAGAAACAGTCATGAAGACCCCACCCATAGGGGCCGCCGGATCACCCTCAAAAATCAGCGGAGCAATATCGGTGGACTGATCAATCAGCACCATAAGGGCATCGCCCATCGATTGCACTGACATCACCCCTGCCGTCAGCAGTGCAAGCAAAAGCCCCGCATATGACGCTGCTGCGGACACATCGGCAGATTTCGCGATTTCACCTTTCTTTCGCGCATCATCCAGCTTTTTCTGGGTCGGCTCATAGGACTTATCGGTGTCATCATCTTGACTGCTCATGGTGTTACCACAAATGGGTTGGCAACAAAGGTGTTCAGCGCACCCACCCAAACTGACAACAACACCGGGGACACAAGGAAAAGCAAAAAGAGACTCCCGGCAGTGATCACTGGTGCGCCGACAAAGGCAACCATCAGCTGGGGCATGGCGCGGTTAATGACGCCAAGCGTAAGATTATAGAGCATAGACAGGATGACAAAGGGGGCCGCCAATTTGAACGCCAAGGCGAATGTGGACGCCACCAGCATCACCCCCCAGCGTGACAAGATAGAGGCGGCAATAAATTCCCCCGCTGGCAGGATATCATAGGACATAATCAGCAATTGGGCGAGGCGCACATGCAATCCCATTATCATTGCCAATGCAAAACCCGCCATCATCAAGAGATGCCCGATGGCAGGCAAAGGTTCGACCCCGGCAGCACCGAAAATCTGGGCAAGAGATGTTGATTGCGCCGCCATAGACCCGGCTGTTTGCAATGCGAAAATGAACATTCTGACCCCAACACCAAGGGCAAACCCAGTGATTGTTTCGCTGATTGCAAACAGGGTGAATTGAATGCTTGTCATATCTTGGACGCCAAATCCAGAAGTCGATGGTGCCACAATCATGGTAAAGGCAATCGCCAACCCCAACCGCACACGGACGGGGACGTTCTGCTCTCCAAAGCCTGGCAAGATTGACATCGCTGCACCGATACGAAGAAAAACCGCAAAACCATGCCAGAAAAATGCACTGCTAAAATCCAGAACCTGTGCAGCGGCTTCGATCATGCGGCAATCACACCGACAAGCGAAGGGCGCGCCTCTAAACCAATTTCCTCAAATGACAATACAGGGTTGGCAATGCCACGCGCGCTCATGACCGTGCGCAGAAAACGACGCCTGCGGGTCGACGTAACGAGCGCTGGGAAAATTCCTTGATTGCTCGCCTCGTTCAATTGTTCAGACATGCCAGATGCCAGTTTGTTAAAAACGTCCGGCGGCAAAGCGATGTCAAAACTGCCGTGATCCCCATCAATCTGATAGTTTGTGAACGTATCTTCCCACTCTGGCGCCAACTGTATCAAAGGAATTGTTCCATCGTCGCGCCGCATCTCGGCCACCAATTGAAACCCCAAACGCTGTCGCACATGTTCGCAGATTGCCTCGGGCAAGGTGTGGACGTGACGCGCCTCTGCAATTGCTTCGAGGACAAGTGGCAGGTTGCGAATAGAGACCTGTTCATCCAACAACAGACGCAGAACACGATGTAAAAGATCGACAGGCACTTTGTCAGGGATCAACTCATCCAACATTTTCCTGTTGGCCTCTGATCGTGCGGGGTCAGACAACGTCACCATTTCATCCAACAATCGACGCAAGGCTTTTAACGTCAAAAGACGCGACAGGTTCTTTTTGATAATCTCCAAAAGATGGGTGGCAAGAACCTCTGCAGCTGTCACGATCGTCACACCAGAAAGCGCGGCCTGTTCACGCATTGAAGGGTCAATCCATCGCGCTGGTGCACCATAAACAGGCTCTTTCACATCAGTCCCATCGGGCACGCCACCGCTGCCATCAGGCAACAAGGCAAGAACCTTTTCCGAATTCAATGTGGCCCGGACCTGTTCAACCCCCTGCACCTTGACGACATAGCATCCCGGCGGCAGGGCAGGTTCATCCGTCAGTCGAATCTCTGGCATGATTAAGCCAAAGTTAGAGGCAATATGCGTGCGCATATTCGCAATACGCACATCCAGCCCGGCACCGGGATCCAGCACCATATTCACAAGGTCCGGGGCGAACTCTACATGAATATCATCAAGATCAAGCACATCCCCCATGGATTTCGAAATGGGTTCTGCATCATCAGGTGTTGGTGCGATATTTTGCGCCTCTTCGGCGGTGGCATTGGTGTGCACGAAATAGGCTGCACTGCCCAAAACCAAGCCACCTGCGATAAAGGGCAAGAATGGCAAGCCGGGCACCAATGCAAACAAAACCATCAATACGGCAACTGTAGCAAGCGCCGCAGGATGCCCGCCCAACTGCTTTACGATCGCAAGATCCGTTGCACCTTTGTTGCCACCTCGAGCCAGCAACAGCGCGGACGCGATAGAGATGATAACCGCAGGAATCTGCGTGACCAAACCATCACCAACGGTCAAGATCGCATAGGTTTCAAAAGCTTTCGCCATGGGCATGCCGTGCACGACAACCCCCATCACCAACCCCATCACGAGGTTCAAAAGCGTGATAAGCAATCCCGCAACCGCATCCCCTTTGACAAACTTGGACGCACCATCCAATGACCCAAAGAACGTGGTTTCTTGTTGCTCAAGCTCGCGGCGGGCCTTGGCCTCGGTATGATCAATCGCGCCGGCAGACATGTCGCTGTCAATGGCAAGCTGTTTGCCGGGCATTCCATCCAACGCGAACCGTGCCCCCACCTCGGCCATACGGGCGGCACCTTTGGTGATCACCATAAAGTTAACAATCAAAAGAACAGAAAACACCACCAGGCCCAGAAAAACACTGCCGCCCATCACAAAATTCGCGAACCCTTCGATCACATCGCCAGCGGCATTTGTCCCGCTGTGGCCATTGCCAATAATCAATTTGGTTGACGATACATTCAACGACAACCGCAACATAAGGGTGGCGAGCAGAATCGTCGGAAAAGCCGAAAAATCCAGCGGCCTGTCGATAAACAATGTGATGGTGAAAATTAGAATCGCCAGAGCAAAAGATGCTGCTAAACCGATATCCAGAACCCACGATGGCATCGGTAGAATCATCATCACAATCACCGCCATTAGGGCGATGGCCAGCAAAACCGTAGGGTTAAAAAGCGCCTTAATGTTCACCTCAACCTCCCTGTGAGAAGAGAGGTTTCGCACCGCCTTGTGACCCCAACGGAACCAGCGATCCCAACCGCGGCGCTTTCACGCCAGCCTGTAACAAGGGAAAGGTATTCAACCGTGGTTGCGTTGGTGGTTTCGCAATCTTCACGGGCGGTGCGCTTACAGTTGGGTTAATATCACCCAGCCCCGCCATGATGCGATTGAACCGGGCCTTGTATCGATCAGCGTATTGAGGCGTGCGCGAATGATATGCCCCCGCAGCATCCACCCAATTGCCGAACTCCGCATGCAGCGATTTGAGATATTTCGCGGCATAGTTGGCATTGGTTTGAGGGTCAAACATGGCCTCGATCGACGCAAATGCCTTACCATGCCAACGATAGTTGATCTGAAAACAACCAACGTCAAAGCTGCGGGCGCCTGCGCGGAAATGTTTCAGAACATATGCGCGGGCCTCTGCTTCTGCCTCGAACCACACTCCCTTGCCCTCCATGTTCACCGTCCAGGGCCAGGGTTGTAATTTGCCGCCTCGGCCTCTGCCGGTCTCTGTTCTTGTGATGGATAACAGCACCTCTTTGGGGACGCCGGATGTTTTTGCTGCCTGAAGCGCAACCGTGTCGCAAGTCTGCGAAAATGCAGGAATTGCGGAAGCCGTCCCTGCAATAATGCTCATTGCCAAGGTTGCTAAAGTACAAAAAACCGCAAAACACCATCGATGCTTGCGCCAATTTGATGAGAATCTAAGAGATTGAAGTATCGACGTTTCATTAAACATTCTGTTCATTGGTCCGCGCTTTTTGCTGCTTACCTTAGGCAATACGGAACCTTGGTTGAGATTTGGTAACCATACACCTTAACCGTCAAAATTTTTGTTTACTCCGTTGGCATTGCGTCCACGGAATGCATCGCAAGCAAATCCACCAACGTGGCTCTAACTGATTGACTCTTTTGTAATAGCACTCGTTCTTTTGCGATCAGATTATCTGGAATGTCCTCAGATACGTGCACCATTTCCGCATCCTTTGTCAGGTTAACGACACGGCGATATACGTCCGATTCCGAGTGCTCCAGAGTCTCCCAATCCCCTGCAAGCCATGCAGCGTTTTCCGCCTTGTCATGCGCCTGCACTGATTGAAACAACTTGGCCGCAACTCCAAAATCACCAGCAAGCGTGCGCGCATCTGCACGTAATCGATCCACATTCGCCCCCGCAAGCGCCATCACTTCGGCTTCTGCCTGAAGGGGTTTTCTTTGCAACAACGCTGCTTGCGCACGCAACATGCGGCGCTCCTCTACAAGGGTCTCTTCTGGTTCGGCTGCCAGCAAAGACAAAGCAAGATCCGGAAAACCAAGTTCCAACAATCGTTTTGCTGCCAGATGCTCACTTTCAAAAGAAACTGTGGCATGAGGATCGATAATGTTCAGCAGTAAATTCTCAACAAACTGATAGTCATCGGCCTGTGCCGTCAAAATATTTGTTACGACACTTCGCGTTTGGTTTATGATTGCGCCATCGTCGCGATCTCTCATGTCACGCAACGCATCGAAGGCCGAGCCAAACTGATGTGCCTGCGCTCGGGCCAACGCATGTACACGTCGCAATTCTGGTCCAAATGCTGTATCTCGGTGCTCCAGAACCAGCGCACTAACAAGCTCTGCCGTAGATGATGAAATAGGTTGATTCTCTGCCAAATGCACATCTATCAATTTGATCAATGCTTTGGGGGAAAGTTCATTTTCCGCCATAACCACGTCTTGCAGCCCTGCTTGGGCTTTTGTTACATTCCCTTCCGCCAATTCGATTTCTGCAGCTGCCATTGCGAAATGCGCGTCGGTTTCTTGCTCTCCACGCTTGATCAATTTCAAGATCATTCTGCTGGTTTTTTGATCACCTAACGCAAGAAATTGATCACTAAGCTTTGGCCCCAAATGATGCCGTAAATGCAGAGGCAAGGCACTAAAACTGCGCGTGATTGCCTTTGTTTTGATGTCGGGTTGAACATTCTCTACACGCGCCGCCAATAATGACCACATCGCAATTTCCGTGTCACAATTGTATAGTTTGTGAAATGGATTTGGGCCCGTCAGTTTGCCAAAATCCATGATGTCGGCAAGCGCACGGAAAAATGCACGCTCTCTTGGTGATGTTTCCGGGGCAAATGTCATTGCCTGCCGTGCTTCTGCACCAAATCCAAAATAGATATATAGTTTTGCCAAGTCGCGTGCTCGCTCCGGATCAACAATCCCCAATTCATTAACAAGATGCGCCCGTCTCGTGGCAATTTGTTGATCAACCGATGTCTCATCACCCCAATGCCGTATGCTAAAGCTTGGTTGGCATCCACCATTCACAGACGCCACATTGCTAAACGATCCTAGGGTTTCAGCCAGCTCTCGCTCAACACTGTTTTGCGCGCGCAGGTTCAGATGTTCAATTGTTGTGGCCTCTGAAGACCCCATTTGGGGCTCAACCCCTTGCTCATCTTTCACGACCATTTCAGCAGGTGATGACACTGGTACTTTTCCCTTGGGTTCTAACAAACCAAGAGAGGCCGCGCGCCCCAATTGTTTAAGCAAATCGCTTTGCGCAGTTCGCAGGTTTTGGCGACTGTTCAAATAATCCTTGAGTGGCAACACATCGGCAACTGTGTCGGATGCCTTTTCGATCGTCGTCAATGTCGTCGCAACAGAGGTTTCAACGTCATGTGATTGTGACTGAGGCGTAGGGTTGCTCCCAAGAGAAAGTTGAAGAGAGGCCACATCTATTTCACCACCATTCGCGCCAAATGTCAGAGGTTGTCGTTTTTCCCTTAGTTGCGAAGCATCTGCTTTTACTTCAATTTCTGTTGGGGCCTCTTGCGCGAAATCTGATGAGATATCCAACACAAGATAATTGGCCCCAAAGCGAAACGCCTTTACGCCGCACGCACACCCGAGCACCAATGTCAGGGCATCTGATCCGTCTTTAGTATGCACAGATGCAAGGCGATCCCTGGAAATACGTTCAAAAATATCTTCGACAGAGAACCCTGCATCGGCCCCTGTGACAGTCAGCTTTGCACTGTTTACCTCTGTTTCAATATGCCATTCCGTCTGCTCACTTGGCAGTGTCAGCACCAAACGCGTGTATCCCTCATGTTCACCAGATCGAATAGGGATGGGTGCGGCTGTACTTGCTCCAACACCCAAAAACAGACCTATGTATATCAAAGATAATAGGTTTTTCATGCAGCACTCTGTTGTTTTGCGGCTTTCAGCGCTTCTTCAAGCTCACTGAAATCAGGGCGACAGTGGGATGGGGTGTTCTGGCGGCCAACCTCGATGCAAATGTTGGTCGCATGGTTATGCAGGTTCGCAACAAGAACCTCACGGATCAATTGATAGAAATGCGCATCTTCTTCGACGACAGCCTTCACCTTGGCAGCAAAAGGCCCAACCAGACCATAGGCAAGAAAAACCCCGAGGAATGTCCCAACAAGCGCACCGCCAATCATCTTACCCAAAATTTCAGGTGGTTGATCAATCGATCCCATGGTTTTGATAACCCCTAAAACCGCAGCAACAATTCCCAACGCAGGCAAACCATCTGCAACAGTCTGTAAGGCATGGCTGGAATGCATGGCGTGGTGAAGATTGGCCTCCATCCGTTTTTCAAGAACCTCTTCCACCTGATGCGGATCGTCATAGTTCATAGACGCAGACCGCATAGTGTCGGCGATCAACGCGACGACCTCACCCTCTCCTTGGATTTTGGGGTAGCGCGAGAAAATCACAGAGTCGGAGGGATTTTCAATATGCTCTTCTATTGCGACTGGGTTCTCTCGTGCCAATCGAATCAATTCAAATAACAAACACAACAGATCCCGGTAATCGTCATGGTGCCATTTTGGGCCTTTGAACACCTTCCCAATGTCTTTCATTGTCTGTTTGACCGCAGACATGTCATTAGCAATCAAAAAAGCCCCAACCGCGGCACCACCGATCATCATCATCTCAAATGGTAGGGATTTCAGGATGATCCCCAATTTGCCCCCGGCAGCAAGATACCCCCCAAACACCATGACAAAAATAATCGCGATGCCAACAAAACCAATCATGCTTACGCTCCTCGTCGGATTTCACTGTCAGTCTTGCATCGACCCGTTAAAAAACACTGTGCATGATACATTTATTCCGTAGGAACTTCGGCATTTCGGCCAGCCATGACCACGCTTACGGTATAGGCTGCCTGAGGACTGAGGCCCGCCATGACCCCTGCCGCCGCATCAGGCCGCATACGCCCCAGGAATCCTGCGGCAAATTCGGGATCCATCTCTTCAAACAACGCAGCTGCGTCTTTGGGTTTCATGTTCTCATAAACCTCGGTCAGCTTGGAAATATCGCTTTCCGCTGCTGTATTTGCCATTGCAATAGTGTCGCGCAGGCGTTCCTCTGCTTCGGTCAACTCTTTCATTTTGCGTGAAATTTCCTGATCAGCGACCGATAGAGCCTGCATTCTGCCGCGAATCTCTTCTTCTCGGGTATCCAGCACCTGCTTACGGTCCTGAAAAACCGTCAGCATTCTTCGTAGATCCGGTGTGGGCTCGCACGTTTTCGGATCAGCATCTGCTGTTTCATGTGACATCACATCCGTTTTTGCTTTGGCAATTGCTTGCCCTGCTTCGGTTCCCAAACGCAAAAACGCCGAAGAGATCAGGAAGAATGCGATCAAAAATAGGCTGCCGCGCCCGGGCCGAGACCTTCTCTTTCTACGAGCCTTTTGAGGTTGGTCATTTTTCGCCATTTCACCCTCCTGTGTTCTGGGCACGGTGACGCAAGAACATAGCCCCCTCTGGCGGAGGTGCCGTGTGTTGTACTGATTGGGCTGGGGTGTTTTGATCCGGCAGATCATGCATAGACGCCACCAAAAGCTCTAACCGCTTGGCCACACCTTCGGCGCGCCCCGTCAATTCATCCAAAGACCCAGTAGAGGCCGTCGCCGTTTTCTGCGCGGCATTCAACGTCTTCGTCAGATCATCAACCTGCGCAGACAGAACGGCAACTGCACCACCCACACCGTTTTCCAGGTCGTTAAATTTGCTCAGACGGCGCGCCAGGATAAAGCAATACACGCCAGCACCAAGTGCGCCGGCAACAAGAAGGATATCTGCAATCAAGTCCATTCTGGCCTCATTCAGTTTAGCACAAATTCCATAACAAGCAGATCACGAACCCGGCCGCTGCCGGTGACAATCTGAATGCGTCGCAACATCTGCGCCCTTAGTTTCACCAAGGCGGCAGGTGCTTCGATATCAGCAGGCTCTAACGCGCGCAGATAACTGTTCAGTACGTCCACAACACGCGGCAAAATTGTTTCCACCTCGGATTGATATTGCGATGGCACCTCAAGTTGAGCGCGGAATCGCAAATGTTTGGTTGTTGTCGAATTCAAAGACACCACAATTGGATCAACCGGGATAAAGGCCACATCTGGTAGATCGACCATTTCCTCGACATGTTCATCCGCATGATCTCCGGCCATGTCAGCCCCAAGAATCATCCCGGAGTACACAGCAAAGAAACCACCGCCACCGCCAGCAAGAGCCAACACAAGCCCAATGATCAGCGGCATTTTAGAGCGCTTCTTTGGTGCGTCTTCTTCTGTGCTTTCGATCTCTGTCATGATGTGTCCCGAGTTCTTCGACACAATCTCTATAACGCGACAGGAACTAACCGATTGTTAAGGCTGATCGGAGAAAGATGACTTCATATCCGGGCAGAAGGTTCGGTGTCACGGAGGTTTGTCGTGCAGCAGATGTTAGATATCTGGTCGTCGTTGAATATGCGTCGCAGAGTCATTGTAATTGTTTCCACTGTCGCCATGTTCGCAGCAGTTTTATCCCTGACTCGTATGGCCACTGCCCCCAGTATGGCTTTGCTTTACAGCGGCCTTGAAAGCGGCGCTGCCGGAGACGTTGTCAGCGCACTGGAACAGCGCGGGGTGGTCTTTGATGTACGTGGCGGGGCCATTTATGTTGATTCGTCAAAACGTGATGAATTGCGCCTCACACTGGCCAGTGAAGGATTACCCGCCAACAGCAATCGCGGCTATGAATTACTTGATTCGCTGTCAGGCTTTGGCACCACCTCGCAAATGTTTGACGCAGCGTATTGGCGTGCAAAAGAGGGCGAACTGGCCCGCACTATCAGCGGCAGCCCCCATATAACCAACGCGCGCGTGCATATCGCGAACACCGGTTCCAACCCATTTCAGCGCGATGTTGTGCCAACGGCATCGGTCACCGTGACAACATCGGGTGGACCGCTGTCTGGAAATCAAGTTCGCGCCCTGAAATTTTTGGTGGCATCCGCTGTCACCGGGCTGAATCATGATGATGTGGCCATCATTGACGGGGCTGGCGGTCTGATCGGTTCATCGGAAGAGGCCGCACCGTCTTCTGCATCGGAAGATCGCGCCGGGGCGATTCGTCAGCGCGTCCAACGCCTGTTGGAGGCCCGCGTAGGATATGGCAATGCGGTTGTCGAAGTCAGTATGGACACCGTGACCGAAAGTGAAGTTTTACGCCAACGCACGTTTGATCCGGCCAGCCGCGTCGCAATTAGTTCCGACGTCGAAGAGCGCACAACAAATTCCAAAGATTCAGGAGGTGGGGACGTCACTATTGCCTCCAACTTACCGGACGGAGACGGCGCCAATGATCAAAGCTCATCCAGCCAGAACAGTGAAACACGTGAACGCATCAATTATGAGGTCTCTGAAACCAGCCGTGAAATCACCCGAGAACCCGGGGAAATCAAGCGTCTGACCGTTGCGGTTTTAATCAACGCGGTCGCAACCACAGATGCCCAAGGTGAAATTACGACCACTCCACGCGACGATGTTGAACTGTCCTCATTGCGGGAATTGATTGCCTCTGCTGTTGGGTTCAATGAAAAACGCGGCGACGTTATCACTTTGAAATCAATGGCATTTCAACCTGTTGTACCTCAAGGATCCGTGAGCAACACCTCGTTCTTTGGCGGGTTGGCATTGGATATTATGACGATCATTCAGATGGCAATTCTTGCACTCGTCTCCTTAGTGCTTGGGCTATTTGTCCTGCGCCCCCTGCTAAGCAATACAAGCTCATCAACCCCCGCTGCATTGCCTGTCGCCGCATCTGTGAGTGAACAACCAGCGGCACTAGTAGATGCCAATGAAGATAACGCGATGCCCCCCCTTACGGGTGAAATCGACATGGATGATTTTGAGATGGGGGGCGATCTGCCTGATCTGTCTGTCGGCACATCGTTGGCAGATTTGGACTCGGCGCCGATTTCAGATCCCGTTGAGCGTCTGCGCGCATTGATCGGAGAGCGGCAATCAGAAACCGTGGAGATTTTGCGAAGTTGGCTTGAAGACAGTGAGGAGAAGGTATGATGAGCATCACCCATTTGTTGGAAGATTTTGGCCAAACTCAACCTGCCCAAGGGACCTTGAGCTTTACAAGCGACCATGACGAACTTGCCACATTTGATCAGGGGTATCAGGCAGGCTGGGACGATGCCGTGAAGGCAAAAGCCGAAGAACGTACACATATTTCCGCGAATCTGGCTACAAACATGCAAGATCTGTCCTTCACCTTTAACGAGGCATTGGGCGCAATGTCCCAGACATCACACAAGGTGATCGAAGAAATTGTAGCAACGATTCTACCCGATCTGGCCATGGCAAGCCTCGCTCAATCCATCATTGGGCAATTGCAAGAAATGGCTGAAAATTCGCATGAACATCTGGCCGTGATCTCTGTTTCCCCAAATGATCAGGAGCGGCTCAAATCGTTGATTTCTGCCAACACGGCCCTGCCACTTGAAATGTCCGTTGATCCAACTTTGTCAGACGGTCAGGTGCAAATCAGCATTGGCCAAAGAGAGCGCCAAATAGACATCACCGAAGTCCAAGACGGTATTGCGCAGGCAATTAGCGGCTACTTCCATGAACTCAACAAGGAGACCCAATATGTCAGCGCCTGAAGAGCAAAAACCCACGACATCAAGCCCATTTGACAATGTACCAATCGAAATCACGATCTCTGTCGGCAAAGCCCGTCCACTGATCGGGGATTTATTACAACTGGGCGAAAATTCAGTTTTGCAACTGGACAAGCGCGTAGATGATCCCGTTGACATCTATGTTGGTGATCGCCTGATTGCGCGTGGTGAGCTAGAAGAGCTGGACGGTGCGCAAGCCGGGCAACTTGCCGTGCGATTGACAGAAGTAGCAGAATTTCGGAACGGTTTAGAATGACTTTGCCCGCGCGCCTTTTGGGTGTTGTCGTGTTTCTGTGGGCATTCACGGCCCCGGCCTATGCACAGGACGTGTCCATTTCCCTTACGGATGGTGGGTCACTGACGGCGCGTGGTATTCAGCTGTTTCTGCTGATCACGGTACTTAGTCTGGTTCCCGGGTTGGCCATTATGGTGACTTGTTTTCCATTTATCGTGACGGTTCTTTCCATTCTACGGCAAGGGATCGGCTTACAACAATCCCCACCCAACATGCTGATTGTCAGCCTCGCGATTTTTCTGACCTATTTTGTGATGGAACCTGTTTTCATGACCAGCTGGGAACAAGGCGTTTCCCCCCTTATCAACGAAGAAATCGAAGTCGAAGATGCCTTTGTGCGCAGTTTGGAACCCTTTCGCATTTTCATGGCAGCCAGGCTGGACCCAGATACATTTGCCGCCATGGCAGATCTGCGTCCTCAGACGGCAGGCATCACAGCCGATGCGGATGCGCCGCTTTCAATTTTGATGCCCAGCTTTCTGCTGTCTGAAGTATCACGCGCATTTCAGATTGGGTTTCTGGTGTTCCTTCCATTCCTGATCATTGATCTGGTGGTTGCCGCGATTCTGATGTCGATGGGCATGATGATGGTCCCGCCGGCAATCGTGTCGCTCCCCTTCAAATTGGCATTTTTCGTGGTTGCCGATGGTTGGAGTCTGATCGCCGGAAGCCTTGTGCGCAGCTATTTCTAGCCAAGCACATATTTAGACCCTAACTCGCCAAAGAAAGCAGCTTTGTATTCCCACCTGATGCGGTTGTATCAATGCAAAGATGACGTTCGTGTACGGCATGGGCCATATCCGGCATCCCAGTGATCAGCGGCAAAATTGCCCCCTGACGTTCAACAAGAGCCAAAGCATAGTCGCGCCCCTGATCCGTATCCCCCCACCAGATTGCCCCTGAAATTCCTGCAAGATTTGTCAAATCTTCCGGGGCAACATCGCCATTTGCTACAACCGCATACCCACCAAGGGATCTAACCGCATCGGCCTGCGCCATCGCAGCATTATTCCCCGGCCCCAGACAGACCAAAGGCGGTCTGGCATAAGCGGTCAATTGATTGGACTCCCCTGTCGGACCCGGCAAATCAAGTGTGGAGACCTTTTGCCCACTGGCACATGACTTAACCTCATTAACCAGATCTGAAACCGTCATTGGCTGAGACCAGCTTTCTTGCAAGCTACTTCCCGGACGCCATGTAAATCGACACAGATAATTCGGGCCACCTGCCTTGGGTCCAGTACCCGACAGACCCTCTCCACCAAAAGGTTGACTGCCAACAATCGCGCCAATCTGATTACGGTTTACATAAATATTCCCCACCTCGACCTGCTCTGTGATCTGCTGCACACGCGAGTCGATCCGTGTGTGCAACCCAAAGGTCAACCCATATCCGGTGGCGTTAATATCCGCGATGACGCGATCAATCTCCGCTGCCTTAAAGGTGGCGACATGCAGAACTGGACCGAAAATCTCGCGCTCCATTTGAGTAATCGACTCTACGCGCAACATAGTCGGCGCCACGAACGTTCCCTTATCTGGAATGCCCACCTGTTTGATCACCCGCCCTTCGGCCTTGGCCGTATTGATATATGCCTTGATGCTCTCTTGTGCGGCGCTATCGATGACGGGACCAACGTCGGTTTTCAGCATCCAAGGATTGCCAACCGACAATTCATCCATCGCCCCGGACAACATCTCTAGAACGCGATCTGCGACGTCTTCTTGCACATACAGGCACCGCAAAGCTGAACATCGTTGGCCCGCAGATTGGAACGACGAGGCAACAATATCGCGTACTGCCTGTTCGGGCAGGGCTGTGCTGTCTACGATCATTGCGTTCAATCCGCCCGTTTCCGCAATCAATGGCGCGCCGGGCGACATGCCTATGGCCATCGCGCGACGGATGATCATTGCTGTCGCGGTTGATCCGGTGAAGGCCACCCCGCTCACGCGCGGATCAGATGTAATAGCTGCTCCCACGTCCGCCCCGCGCCCAGGCAACAGTTGCAAACATTCGCGTGGCACGCCTGCCTGATGCAGCAATTCAACTGCATAGGCCGAAATAAGTGGGGTCTGTTCAGCAGGTTTTGCCAACACACCATTCCCAGTCGCCAAGGCTGCGCTGACTTGACCCGTGAAAATCGCCAAAGGAAAATTCCATGGGCTGATACAGGCAAAGACACCGCGCGCCCCTTCTGCAAGGGTTTGCGCCTCGTCGGCATAATATCTGATAAAGTCGACCGCCTCGCGCAATTCTGCTACGCAATCCATCAAAGATTTCCCTGCCTCACGCGCAACCAACCAAAACAGCGTGCCAAAGTTCTGTTCATAGAGATCCGCCGCGCGCTTCAGAACCACGGCACGTTCTTTGGTCGACACATTCCAATGGCGTGCATTGGACAAAGCCGTTTCTACATCTGGCTTGGATGCATACCGAACCGTCCCCACCGTTTCACCGGTTGCCGGGTTCAAGGATGGATTGGGATCAAGAGGAGCAATATCTCCGGCAATCAATGGACCAATATCGAATTGGCCATCTTTTGCACGCGCGTCTTCGATTTGCTGCAGCGTTGGTTCATCCGTCAGATCAAACCCTTTTGAATTCACACGATCTAGTCCGAAAACCGTGGGCCCTGTCGCAATCGCTGTGTTTGAGATTTCACCAAACTGCGCCAAGGCCTCAAACGGACAAGAAACGACCTCTTCAGGTGGAACAGTTTCATCCACGATTTGGTTCACAAAAGAAGAGTTCGCCCCATTTTCCAACAACCGCCGCACCAAATAGGCCAACAGATCGCGATGCGCCCCGACTGGCGCATAAATCCGACATCCTGTTTTATGGGATTTCAAAACAATGTCGTGCAGACGTTCGCCCATGCCATGCAGACGCTGAAATTCGTAGGTTTCTCGCGGCAAATCCCGGGCCATATGCAGGATGGCTGCAACCGTGTGGGCGTTGTGGGTGGCGAATTGCGGGTAAATCCGATCCGTCATGTTCAAAAGTTTACGCGCACACGCGATATAGCTGATGTCGGTCGCCTGTTTGCGCGTGAATACTGGAAAGCTTTCCAACCCCTCCACCTGCGCCAGTTTGATTTCGGTGTCCCAATAGGCCCCTTTGACCAAGCGTACCGTAATCTTACGATCAAGTGCGGTCGCCAATTCATTCAGCCAGTCCAAAACAGGGGCGGCACGGCGACCATAGGCTTGTACCACCACACCAAATCCATCCCATCCGGCAAGCTTCGGATCCTCTAAAACCGCTTGAATGACCTTAAGGGATAGAACAAGCCGGTCAGCCTCTTCCGCGTCGATACTGAACCCCATGTTTGCTTTGGCCGCCTGACGCGCCAGTTTTGTAACGATGGGCACTAGCTCTGTCAGAACACGGTCTTCCTGTGCGACCTCATAGCGGGGATGCAATGCGGACAGTTTCACCGAAATTCCGGGATTTTGGCGCATATCATCGCTGCTGCAATTGCGTGCAATGCCCGTGATCGCATCGGTATAGGATCGCTCATATCTGCGGGCATCATCGGCAGTCATCGCGGCCTCGCCCAACATGTCAAAGGAATGAGTATATCCTTGTTTTACGTTATCCTCACCACGTGACAGGGCATCCTTGATGGTTTCCCCCAAAACGAACTGGCGCCCCATTTCTTTCATCGCACGCCTAACTGCGGTACGAATGACCGGCTCCCCTAACCGTTTGATGGCCCCCCTGATCTGCCCGGCCAAGCCGGCGCCGCCATCATCAAGTACGCGGCCCGTAAACATAAGTGCCCAAGTTGATCCGTTCACAAGGCTGGACGCAGATTTACCCAAATGTTTACCCCAATCCGAAGGCGCAATTTTATCCTCGATAAGGTCATCCATGGTTTCTGCATCAGGAACCCGTAGCAGCGCCTCTGCCAAACACATCAAAGCAATGCCTTCGTCCGTGGACAAACCATATTCCGCAAGGAAAACTTCCATCAAACCCGGGTCAGATTCAGACCGGATTTGTTGCACGATCCCTGCGGCATTCTCCACAATGCTATGACGGGCATTCTCATTCAGATCAGCCAACACACTTAGGTTTTGAAGAAGTGTATCTTCGGCGGTGTATTTTTGGTGGTGTATTTGGGTCAGATCAGACATTTGCATACCTCAGTCATTTCGACCTATAATACCATTAATGAATTAGACTTATTTACCATTTTTTGACATTAAGCATCCAAAAGGCCCAAAATTTAAATGAATAACAATTCAAATAGCCTAAACATACTTGACAAGATAGACCGTGCGATTCTGGCAGAGCTATCCAAAGATGCCCGTCTACCCACGACAGAACTGGCACGCCGTGTTGGTTTGTCAAAAACGCCAGTGCAGGCCCGCGTACGTCGACTGGAAGAACAAGGGTTTATCACTGGATACAGCGCACGACTGTCTTGGAAAAAACTGGGGCATGGACACATCACATTTGTCGAACTGCGTTTGACCGACACGCGTGAACCGGCATTGCAGGCCTTTCGTGAGGCCGTGCTTCACATACCGGAAATCACCGAATGCCATATGATTGCCGGCGGGTTTGATTACCTGATCAAGGTGCGCACCAAAGACATCGAAAGCTATCGCCGTTTTATGGGCGAAACGATTTCGACATTACCGCATGTGGCATCGACTTCAACCTATGTTGTGATGGACGCGGTCAAGGAAAGCAGCACATTTGAAATCAGTGTGAATTAACCGATCATCGCACGACGAACTCGGCATGTAATGCACCTGCTGCTTTGATGCTTTTGAGGATATCAATCATGTCGCGCGGTGAAACGCCCAGCGCGTTCAGACCTGCGATCACTTCGCTGAGGGTCGTGCCTGGCGGCACTTCTGCCAGACCGATGCCTTCTTCTTCGGTCAGTTGTGCATCGGTACGCGGGACAATCACTGTTTCGCCATCTGCAAATGGGTTTGGTTGCACCACAATTGGTGTTTCTTGAATGCGTAATGTCAGATTCCCTTGGGACACAGCGACACGCGAGATACGCACATCTTCACCCATAACAATCGTGCCGGACCGTTGATCCACCACAACGCGCGCTTTGGTTTCCGGTTTCACCGAAATGTTTTCGATACGCATCAACGCATGTGCCGCAGAGGCTGTCTGTGTGGCCGTCACATCAAGCTGAACCGTGCCGGAATCCAGCATCAGGGCAACTACCTCACCGAATTCCTGATTGATTGCTCGCTCAATACGACCCGCCGTAGTGAAATCCGGCTCTCGCAATGCAAGGCGCAGATTTGACAAAGAGGACAACTGAAAATCAATCTCACGTTCGACCCGCGCACCAGATGGAATCACACCTGATGTGGGCACACCTTGCACCACACCACCTGCCTCTCCCTCAGCAGAGGCGCCCCCGGCAATCACCGTCCCCTGAGAAACCGCGTAAATATCCCCATCTGCTGCATTTAGGGGTGTCATAATCAGGGTGCCCCCCAGCAGGCTCTTGGCGTCACCAATTGCCGAAACAGTGACATCAATCTGCCCACCAGCACGTGCGAATGGGGGCAATGTAGCCGTTACAAACACTGCGGCCACATTTTTTGGACGGAACTGTTCGCCGGTTACATTCACACCCAAACGTTCAAGAATGTTTGACATGATCTCTTCGGTAAAGGGCGCATTTCGCAATCCATCTCCAGTACCATTCAAGCCAACCACAAGGCCATATCCCACGAGATCGTTGCCCCGCACTCCGTCAAATTCCACTAAATCCTTGATGCGGATTTGGCTTGCGGACGCGGGCGTGCACAGCAAAGCAACACACATGCATAAGGTTGAGAAAATCAAACGTTTCATCGTAGGTAATCCGCCAATGTTAGGCTCGATAGGCGCACGGTCACCGCATAGAGCGTTTCAAGTTGTTGGCGTGTGTTTTCCAATCGGGTTGCGGTCTCATAAGGATCTGCAGCAATCAACTCACTTCGCGCCAGCTCCAAACTGGATTGAGATGCTGAATTGCGCACAGCGGCCTCGTCGATGCGTTCTTCAACAAAACCAAGGTCTGCACGCACATTTATCAAGCCACCCTGCGCCGTCATAAGGTTCTCTCCGGTGGATTGGATCAAGGATTTTTGCGACGCGGTATCAAGGCCAATTGCATCATCACCAACCAGCGCGGCAAGCGCCGTATCCCGCAATAAATCGCGCATTTCCTGACTGTCAGCGCGCAATTCAAACCGAACAGAATCCCCCTCTCCGAGCAAGTAAGGCGATAGATCGGTATCCGATCCCTGATAGGCCACGGTTTCGAATCCACCACCGGGCGCGTTAAACCAATCGTCCACCGCCGTTTGCACATCCGCAGGAGACGTCAGCCCCGCAACTACGGTGCGCAACTCATCCAAAATAACATCCGCATCCGTCAACGGAGATGTATCGGTTACATTTCCTGAAAACAGGCTACGCCCAGCAACATTCGCATTCATGGCGGACACGACAGAGCGAAAATCCTGCTCTGCACCAAGCGAAACCGCCCGAAAAGTCACTGTTGAATTCGAAGACGCCGCTGTGATTAGCGTTGCGCCAAGATCAGAGGTGATATTCTGTATTTGCTCCAGCGAAGACTGTGTTGCATCGGTAAAAAGACGTGCTTCATTCACAGACTGGGAATATCCATTCATAATCGTAAGGGATCTCTCGATATCCGCGAGATAGGAATAATCTCCGGTCACTGCATCACTCACATCAGACCGAACGCCGGAAGCGAGCTCTTCAGTCAATGTCGTCATTGTTGCCTTTAGGTCGGCATTATGTCGACGCAGCATGAAATGTTGTGCAAGATCGCCAAGGTTAATTGATGTCATGTTTAAATCCCCAACAATGCCTGCATCATATCATCCACGGTCTGAATGACCCGCGCGTTGGCCGCATAGGCCCTTTCAATCAAAAGCAGTTTTTGAAGTTCCTGATCGCTGTCAACGCTGTCTTCCTGCATCAGTTCCGTTAAGGCGGACTGCCTGGTTTCGGCAAAAGTTGTTGCCTGATCACTCACCAAACGGTCAGTGGATATCTGTGACAGAAATCCCGTCGCCAACCCCGATGCAGACCGCGCAGCGCCGCCAAAACTACCAGAAGCAGGGGTGCGCGCTTGGGTCATCGCACTGCTCATACCTTGCAAAAGATCAGAATTTCCCAAGGGTCCGGGTGTGGCGGCCCCCAAACCATCCCGCAGGCGCCAAAGTTCATTTGCCCCGGCGGTATCAACCAAGCCATTCAAAGACAGGCGCCCGGATATACCCACCTCGTCAGCAGCGTCAAAGGCACTGCCGACATCCGTGAACAATCCAGCATCTGTTGCCCCAAGCGTTGGGTCCATAGCTGGGTCTTGGAAACGTTCCACAAGGTCACGCGCCACCGCATCCAATTGTGCCTGTGCGGTCACCGTCAGCTCATCGCGTATCTCAAATTCTGCCGCAATAGCCCCCCCACGCAAGGCGCCGTTTTCCGAACCCGTCTTGACCGGAACGCCGTTGATGGACAGGCCCGACAGCAACCCTGCATCTTCGGTCATGTGGGGCATGATGACATTCGTAGCGCTAAACTCTAGCTCTGCTGCCGGACCATCCAACAGGATTGCGCCGCCGGGGGTATACAAAGCAACGGCCTCTCGATCTCTGGGCACCTGGCGCACAGGCACCAATTCGGAAATCTCATCGATGGCTTGTTGTCGATGATCCTGTAGGGACGAAAATTCTTTGCCCTGATTTTGCGCAGACGAAATTCGTGTGTTCAGATCCTGAACCTGATCCAACAATTCATTCAGCCGCCCAACCATGGATTCGATGTTGCGGTCTGCGGTTTCCCGCATCGACTGAATCCCATCAGAAACATCGTTGAACGCCGTTGCCACATCAGTTGCTCGATAAGACACCAATTGCAATCTTTCTACCGATTCTGGTCGACTGGACGCAGAGATAAGGCTGTCCTCAAACTTCGCTATTTTGGCAGTAAGTGATTGCGGTTGATCCGGTGTGCCCACCAACCCTTCTAGGCTGGTGTGAAAGGAGGAAAGTGTCGACGCATTTTGACGTTCTGCATCGGCAAAACGTCGATCCGCCAACAGGCCATCATTTACAAGCCGGGTAACCCCATCTGTTCTGACCCCACCTTCAAGCCGTGACGTCATCGAGACTTCTCGTCGCCCATAACCTTCGCTCAAGGCGTTGGCCAAATTCGAAGACACGACACCCGCCGCCCGCGAGGCCACATTCAATCCTGTAACTGCGTTTGATAACGCGGAACCTAATGACATGAACTATCCTTTCAGGAATGCAGCCCCATCGGGCGATGGGTTACGATCAACGCTTGATGTTGGTGGTTTCCTGCAACATTTCGTCAACTGTCTGAATGACTTTCGCATTCGAACTGTAAGCGCGCTGTGTTTGGATCATATCGGTCAACTCGCCCGCCACATCCGTTGCAGATTCTTCGCGGGCAAAGGCCACAACATCACCCGTGGGCCCATCACCCGCATCCCAAAGGAAGTAAGATCCGCTTTCCGGAGAGGGCAGGTAGGTCTGCTGATCCATAGCAACCATACCGTTGGGGTTCGGAAGATCCACCAATGGAACCTGATAAATCGTGCGCGTGATGCCCGTGTCAAAGAACGCATGGACAAACCCGTTTGCGTCCACCTCAACCGAGGTCATATTGCCAACCGGTGTGCCGTCCTTGGAAATCTGCAAAGGGGCAAAGCTGTCTGAAAGCTGTGTCAGGCCGTCACTTGCACCCAATTCTCCGATGTTGATTTCCATCGGGCCACCCGCCACGTTGACGATGAACGATCCGGTTGCAGCGTCATAAGCACCACCAGAAATCGTCGCAACAGAGGCCAGCGTGCCACCCGATGATCGACTGTCATCAAACGTCAGTGTGTATTCACCGATCACCGACCCACCCGAAGCAGTGTCAGTAACCGTCATCGTCCATTCATTCGACGTGCCAGATCCTGGAATTGTTGGCGTAAAATCAACGTTCAAACTTTCGGAGCGGCCCAGATTATCAAAATATTCCACCGACAGTTCCTGTGTATCACCTGTGCCACCGGCCTCTGTTTCGGTTGCGGGCAAATTCACGCCAAGCGTCATGGTGGTTGTCGGCTCTCCAGTGAACTGATTGACGTTGATCTGGACAGGTTCCAGCCCTTCGCTGGTATCACGTGGATAGGTCGGCATGCTGCCATCCGGGTTGGCGGGCCAGCCCATCAGAACAAGACCTGATTCGGTGCTGAGGTACCCATTTGCATCTGTACGGAAAGACCCCGTAGAGGTCAGTAACATCTGCGGGGTACCGTTCCCGACACCCACCTCTGACGCCTGCGCCACGGGCAACATTCCACGACCGCGCACCGCCAAATCCGTGGCGTTGGTCGTTGAAACCAACGGCCCACGTTCATCAATCAGACGTTGCGTTGTTGACCGTACACCACCTGCAGAATACGTTCCGCCATTGCTGGAAATCACCATAGAGTGAAAATCCGCTTCGACCCGTTTGTACCCGTAGGTCGCAGAGTTCGCGATGTTATCGGAAATAGCGGCAAGCCGCGTCGCGTTTGCACTGAGTCCTGCGACCCCGGCATTGAGCGAAGAAGAAATAGTCATGAATACGCCTTTCTGCTGCATCAACCTGTTTCGATGCAACAGATACGCCCGGTGCTCTTAACACCGGGCTAACGTATAAAATCCTATCTATTCCTGTTGATCCGATCGCAGCAGAACAATCTCAATCCGGTTATTACGTGTGCTTAGAGGATCAAAGTCCACGACTTCCCGGTCGGCATGGCCAGTCACCCGCGCCATACGCGACGCTTCGACCCCATGACTTTCCAACAAAAGACGCATCCGATCGGCACGTGCTGTCGACAAGGCCCAGACGGTGTTATTGGCGACAACAACCGGTTCAGATCGCGTGTGCCCACCAAGCGCCACATCATTATTTATCAACTGAAATGCCTCGGCGATCACACGCGCAAGATCAACCAGAAGCCGGGTCGGAATATCTTCGCCTTCGACAAACAAGGGAGAGTTCTCAAGATCAAAAATCTCAATTACCAGCCCCTCGTCAGTTTGTCGCGTCAGCACATGTTTCATGGCATTTTCGGCGATCATGCTTTCACCACCGTTCCCAATTAACATGTCTTCGACTTCGCCGAACTGATCTTCTTTTTCTCCATCAGCAGAGGTTGTCATCGGCGCCAGACCGGCATTTTCGTCCGCAGCCTCGACCATTGGCGGCAATCCACCCGTGCCATTTCGGGCCTGTGTGCTCTCAGTAAACACAGAATCACCACTAAAGGCACCATTTCCGCCGCCGGATATTCGATTGATCGGAACTGTCGGAGTAAAATAATCCGCAAGTCCTTTACGTTGTTGTTCTGTCGTTGCATTCAATAGCCACATCAACAAGAAAAACGCCATCATTGCCGTCACAAAGTCGGCATAGGCCACCTTCCACGCGCCGCCATGATGGCCGTCACCGCCGGAAACTTTTTTTCTCTTGATGATGATAGGCGCAACATTGCTTTGCGCGCTCATATCCACCACCTTTTTACTCACCCAAGATCAAATTATCGACCTAACCTTTACCGATCTCTTAATGGGTCAAGTTTGGGTGTCTCAAAGTTGATCTATCGCACCAGCAACAATGGAACTGCACGGCGAATTCCGATCATCATCAAAATGCTAGCAAATACGAAAAACAGCGCAACACCGATGTATTGGGCTTCCAACCCAATGCCGAAATCAATCAAAAATCCGGTAAGCCCGGGCCCAATGGCCGATCCCAACACCATGATCGCGGCGGCAACCGCCTTAATCGCACCGATATATCGCGTGCCGTAAAATTCGGCCCAAAAGGCCGGAATCAATGTGGCGTTGGCACCCGCTGTAAGCGCCATAAAAAACAGGCCCAGCATGTTCATCGCCACCCCGTCCGCATACGAAAAACACAGAAAGGCAGCGACCATTGGCAACTGGAAAAACGGCATCAACCGACCCGTCCCCACCTTATCCAAAGCCCATCCGAACCCGATCATCGAAAAGATCGAAATCACGGTGAAAAATGGGAATTGCGCAACAAGTTCAATATGCGCCCACCCTTTGACTTCTGCAAAATACACCTGTTGAAAGAAATACGCCGTGCTAAAGGCCGATGGCCCCAATAATGCAGGCACCATTAACCAAAACAACCAATGGCGCAGGCATGACATCCGTGTCCAATGATGGCCATTCATTCCTGTTGCTTGACTGCTTTGCGAAATGGCCTGTGGCGTGCGTTCTTGCGACAAGAGAAGTAAGAGAATTGGCATGCCCAAAAGGGTAATGCCTGCCGCGCCGACCCAAATCAAACGCCAATCAACCAACGCCATCACAGCAACCACCAAGATCGGCAATAGCGCCTCTCCTACGGAAAAGCCCAACCCAGCAATCGCCAGTGCTTTACCTCGTGTTGCCACAAACCAGCGCGCCATTGCCACCACGGCAAGATGGCTGGTCATGCCCTGCCCGGTGAACCGTAGGCCGAAGATCACCAAAGGCAGCAACCATGCCGCGTTGTTAAACGCCATGAACAGGCAAGCCGCAACCAACAGGCCAAACACCACCGCGCCCAAAATTCGCACACGCAAATGATCGGTCAGGGCGCCGGCCCACACCATCACAATGGCCGACGTCATGGTGCCCAAAGAATATATGCCGCCCCATTCCCCGTGAGACAGGGAAAACTCTGCCCTGATCTCACCGGAAAAAAGAGAAATGAAATACGTCTGCCCAAAGCTGGATAAGAACGTCAGCAACACACCTGCGGTCAGAAACCTTACGTTTTCACGCAGATACCTCAAAAGGCGCATTATCGCCTGTCTTTCGGATCAGGTTGGAACACGAACAAACGCGCACGTTCTTGTTGCAGGATCGTGGCCTCGGGGATGGTGGCTGCAACGAGGCTGGGAATGTTGGTTCGGCTTTCTGCCTGTAAAATTTCATCCAACGCATCACGGCGCTGGAAAATCCCGATCAGGGTTGAGTTGTCGCCAAATGTGAAATGGTTCGCCGCCTGCCCATTGGCAAAGGCGCTGATATCAAAAATGGCGATGGGATAATGATCAAGCCCTTCGGGATTAAGATGCCTGCCCAAGCGCCGCGATGGGCCGTTCAAAATTTCTGACAAACGCAATGCACCATCCCTGCGCGATACAATCACACCAAATGGCTGTGGAAGGTCTTCGAAATTGGCGATCTGCGATTTAAAGACGCCCAAATCAATATCAGGCGAGATCAGAAACACACCGCCTAGATGTTTCTTGGTGAACCCAGGGTCCTGCAATTCGATCAATTGCAATGCTTCCATCAACAGCTGTGAACCGATGGAATGGCCAATCAAATTAATCTCGGTTGCACCAGTTTGCGCAATAACTCGCAGTAGCTCTGCCAGATCATTGCGTGAATACAATACGCTGTCCCGATCGTAATTATAGCGCAGAACCTTGGCGCGACTTGGCCAAGAAAACGCCACCGTGATCCCCGGAATTATCAGATCATGTGACAGCTGCGCCGCGCGAAAAAGGCTCTCTGGATAGCTTGTATTGTATCCGTGGATGTACAAGGTCAGTTGGCGATCTTCCTTACGGAGGCGGGCAAGGTCGCGAGTTAAATTGGTTTGGAACTCTTGCATCCCAGTAATCGGTCGCCTGTTAGCCACCACAAAAGAGCGGTCCGGTGCAGGATTGCTGAAATCGACCATAAGATCACCCGTCATATGAGTGGGCGGAATGGACACCAGCACCTCTTCGAACAAGAGCTCCTCACCACGATCGCCTTTCAGGCGACCGCTGTCATTGATCTTGCGGTTGGTCGCAACATAGATGCCGCGCGTCTCACCAACACCCGCTGCATCGGGCACCACAGGTGTATTATAGCGGTCCGCGCACGCCGTTAGGACGAAAACCCCAATAAGAACCAGAAGAAAACGCACGGCAATGTCCTTTCGCTCAGGCCGACTATGCCCAAGAACCCCTGCACTCGCTATAAAAAACTGCGTCCCCCAACCGTGATCCAATGGGCGCATTGGGGGACTGTCTTGGGGTTATTTCCTACAGAACATACCGCGAGACATCGGTGGAACGTGATAGTTCACCAAGATTTTCCTCCACAAAGGCGGCATCAACCGTGATCTCGGCGCCGGAACGGTCTGGCGCAAAGAAAGAAAGTTCTTCAAATACGCGCTCCATCACCGTGTACAAACGACGTGCGCCAATGTTTTCCACGGATTGATTGACCTCTGCGGCGATCTTCGCCAGCTCTGCGATGCCTTCGTTGGTAAAGGTCACGACGACCTCTTCGGTGGCCATCAGGGCAGTATATTGACGTGTCAAAGAATTGTCCGTTTCCGTCAGGATACGAACGAAATCTTCTTCGGTCAGGGCACGCAGCTCAACACGGATCGGCAAGCGGCCCTGCAGTTCGGGCAGCAAATCACTTGGCTTGGCGATGTGAAAGGCGCCCGATGCGATAAACAGGATATGATCGGTTTTGACCGGGCCATGTTTAGTGCTGACAGTGGTACCTTCGATCAAGGGCAGCAAATCGCGCTGCACGCCTTCACGGCTGACGTCACCACCACGGGCATCGCTACGTGCGCAAACCTTGTCGATTTCATCTAGAAAAACGATGCCGTTCTGCTCGACCGATTCAAGTGCTGCCTTGTTCACAGTTTCATCATCCAACAGCTTGTCAGCCTCTTCACCGATCAGCACTTCATAGCTTTCGGCGACGGTCAGTTTTTTGCGGGTGGTACGGCCCCCCATGGCTTTGCCAAAGATATCGCCAAGGTTCATCATGCCCATTTGATTGCCGGGCTGTCCGGGAATATCAAACATTGGCATCGCGCTGGCTGTATCAGCCACCTCAATTTCAATCTCTGTATTGTCGAGTTCCCCGTCACGTAGCTTGCGGCGGAACATCTCACGTGTTGCTTCACGCGCATCACTTCCGGCAATAGCTTCGACAACGCGTTCTTCTGCGGCCTTATGGGCGTTTGCTTTTACCTCTTCACGCATGGTTTCTCGTGTTTGTAAAATCGCCGCATCCACCAGATCACGCACAATCTGTTCCACATCACGACCTACATATCCGACCTCGGTGAATTTGGTGGCCTCTACCTTAATAAAGGGGGCCTTGGCCAATTTGGCCAACCGACGTGAGATTTCCGTTTTGCCAACCCCAGTGGGGCCAATCATCAGGATGTTCTTTGGATACACTTCTTCGCGCAAATCATCCGAAAGCTGCTTGCGCCGCCAGCGATTGCGCAAAGCCACCGCAACAGCGCGCTTTGCATCTTTCTGCCCAATGATGAAACGGTCCAGTTCAGACACGATTTCGCGTGGGGTCAGGTCGGTCATGCAATCTCTCCAATCAGGTGTCCGACCGGAACCTAATCATGCGCGCACAAAACAACAAGCATGCACAGTGAAATCACGCAAGATCATGTAACCGTGAGGGGTGGTTTCATTGCTGATCACATCTACTACATATGTCAGACAAATTTTGGATCGGAGGACACCATGATCAATCGTCGTACTTTTCTAAGCTCTGCCATCGCACTTGGCACAGTTGCATCCCTTGGCTTCAGTGCCGCACCAGCATTTGCCGGAGGCCGTAAAGGTCATTTCGAGGGCCGCAGCGACCACATCACCACAGGTAAAGTGAAAATCGTCAAAGATGGCGATCATTACGTTGTAGAGCTGGGCGAAGATTTCTCGTTGGACGGCGCACCTGATCCACGTGTTGGCCTGGGCAAAGACGGCAAATACGACAAGGATACCGATCTGGGAAAACTTGAGAACCTTAATGGTAAACAGCGTTATACCATCCCTGCCAGTCTGGATATTTCCGGCCACAACGAAGTGTACATCTGGTGCCGCAAGTTCAACGTGCCGCTGGGCGTTGCAACCATCCACTAAGGGCATTCACTCACGGAACCCTTGGTCAGAGGTCGCCCCATAAGGGCGGCCTCTTTCTATTATCAAGCGCTGATCTTTTCGACGGTCAGGCGACCATTAGTATACACGCAGATATCCGCAGCAATCGCCATGGCATCGCGCGCCACCTGTTCCGCTGATCTATCGCTATCCATCATCCCGCGCGCCGCTGCCAGCGCGAAATTACCGCCAGACCCGATCGCCGTAACATTATGTTCAGGCTCCAGCACATCGCCCGCACCGGTGATCACAAAGATATCCGCCCCATCGGACACGATCAACATTGCCTCTAGCTTTTGCAAATACTTATCCGTGCGCCAATCCTTGGCCAACTCAACCGATGCCCGCGCAAGCTGTCCGGGGGTTGCTTCCAGCTTGGTTTCCAGTCGCTCCAGTAAGGTAAAGGCATCCGCAGTCGATCCGGCAAATCCGGCAACAACTTCGTGCCCACCGGGTTTCAATCGACGCACTTTACGCGCAGTTCCTTTGATCACAGTTTGACCAAGGCTTACCTGACCATCCCCTGCGATCACCACCTCGCCGCCTTTTTTGACCCCAATGATGGTTGTACCGTGCCAGCCGGGAAAATCGGTTTTTGCCATGAGTGTCTCCATATTCTGTTGTCTCGTATATGGGCCTGTCTTGGCTGCGAGGCAACTGTCACAGCCTTATGAAAACATCTTTGTCGAACAAGAGCCTCATTCAGATATGCAGTTTTTGCAATACAGACCTGTGAAACGGGCAATTGTGAGACTCAGCTGTAAACCCTACATGGGGTTAACAACCGACACAGTGTCGGCTGATGAAACAAGGAAACGTACTATGGCTATGCAAGCTAACACCATGACCGTGCCCTTCGGAGCAGTCGCAGTTCTCCGTGCGGTAAATGTATTTCAATCTGCTGTCGAAGCAGTGCGCGACTGGAACAACCAGCGCCAAACTCTTAAGGCCCTGTCCGGCCTGAGCGATCACCAACTGGCAGACATTGGTCTGAACCGCGGTGATCTTATCTGATCTGTACGATCCACCCTCCCTTGGATCCAGACAGTGGGCCGCCCAGTTAGGGCGGCCTTTTTATTTGGCCAACTTATATTTGCCCGACAAATCAGGCAAAAATGCTTCGACTGCCGCTGTGGCCACGATGTGACGAGTTCCGGCCTCTGCGTCTTCAACGTCCAACCCGCCATGGACCGCACTCACTTCGGCACGACCACGAGGCAAATCAGCCGCGACAGCAGCACAATCCACCTCTTCTGGCTTCTGCACTGCAATCGTCACTTGCACACGCATTTCAGCGTGATCAATGCCCAGCTTGGAAAACAAGGTGATAGACGAATGATGCAGCGCATCCTGCACGGCGCGACGGGCGGCTTTGGTGTAATCTTGCCCATAAAGATCATTGCCCATACCCATCTCAAGGATCATGCGTTTTTCATCCATCATACCGCCTCCATTTCAAAGGATACGATCACAGCCGCATTGGCGATTACGGTTTTGCCGACAGCATGCGGTTTCTCAATATCCAAACCGCCCTGCACCACGGTGATGGTTGGTTGCCCATAAGGAAAGATCTTCTCTAGTGCGGCGACATCCACTTTAGCCGGCTGCTGCACGCCAATCTCGGCATCAATGATCATCGCTTCTTTGGGGAAATCGAACAGTTCGGCCATATTGACCGAATTATGCCACAGCGCATCTTTCAGCGCGCGCAACGCAGCCTCAGTATAATCTTCGCGCCGCAGGGACGTCCCCATACCAAATTCTACAAGTACCCGCGTTTTTGTCATGTCTGATCCTTCTTTACTAATTCATCAATGACGCAAGTTCCCTCTCATGGAAAGAGACAGCCGCCCTTGACGATAAGTCCAGCACAGACCTAACTTTCAGCCATGCCAGCCCCTGATACACTGCGTCTCAATACACCAATGTGAAACGTCAGATGAGTTTGACCTTTCCGTCTGGATATTGACCCAAATGGCCTATCAGGCGAAAATAGTCCTTCGTGCATCTTGCAGCGAATGGCGGGTCTGAGCCCACACCGGACCTGTTGATTTTGTGCTGCGTGCGCTCGCAGCGTGGAAATTGCTGCGGCAGAGTAAATTTCTACACCGCTGCGCGACGAGAAAACCGGTCATTCATACGCATCACAGCAAAGTTGAGATCATCAAAGGCCTACGAGGCAAACCAATCACCAAGAGCAGCGGCGACTTGTCGAACCGGGTTTCCTTCCGGTTCATCGCAGCGAAATTCGCAATTCCAGTCCACCAAAATGGGTTTGGGTGCAAGCGCGATGGCCTTTATCCGGCCAGCAGCGACATGGGGTTCAACGGCCCATTGTGCGAGAATGCTGGTGCCTTGATTGGCGGCGACAAGCTCGATGATGGCTTCGGGCAGTTCGACCGAGGCAGTCCAAACGGGATAGCGTCGTTCCGGGCGAAAAAGGCGGGCGAATTCCTGATCAGGCTCAGGCGTCTTGGTGAAGGTGATGAATTTTTGCCCTTCAATATCTGTCGCGGAAACCGCGGTTGCGGCCGCCAATGGATGTTCCGGCGCGCAAATGAAAACCAGTGGATCTTGAAAAAGCGGCAGTTGCTCAGTCGCAGTGTGGGACACACCACCGGTTGTGATGGCAAGATCAATGTGCCGGTCCAAAAGGGAGCCGACCATATCGCGGCGGTTTCCCGCCATAATCTGAATGTCGATGCTCGGATATTCAGATCGAAATTTCGACAGAAAATCAGGGAACCAGTGGTAGGTGCTGTAGTTTTCGACGGCGATGCGCACAACGTGATCAATGCCCGCATTCATCCGGCGAACCTCGTCTTCGATCAGGTACATTTCGCCCAGAAATTTTTCACTGAAATTGGCGAGGTATTCAGCAGCGGCCGTCATCCGCAGGCGTTTGTGCATCCGCTCAAACAGCGGCACGCCAAGACGGCGCTCGGCCTCTTTGATGCGGTGCGACAGGGCGGAGGGGGTCAGCCCCAGTTCATCTGCCGCATCGACAACCCGTCCTGTGCGGCCAATGGCGCGGATCATTTGCAAATGGCGGATATCAAGGCGCGGGCTGTCCATCGGCTGTTTTCACCTGAAAGAAATTCATCAAGACCTACGTTAAACGAAATTGCTGTTCAGTAAAGGATCGCGGAGACTGCGCGTAACAGGAAATGGAGACCCCGACCATGAACGAGCATGTTGACGTCAATTCACCCCGCACCGCAGATCGTTTGCACCATGTCCATGGACAAACAAATGCCCGCCTGCATGCCGACGAGGGGCCCACGGCCATGGCGGTGCGCGGGCACGGGGTGCGCATTGAAACCGATGATGGGCAAAGCATCATTGACGGGTTTTCCGGCCTTGGGTGCGTGTCGCTTGGGTATCACAATGACCGTTTGGCGCAGGCCGCGATGGCGCAGATGCAGGAGTTGCCTTTTGCGCCGACGTTTTATGGCCGCTCGCATCCCAAGGTGGCCGAGCTTGCGGGCGTTTTGACCAGCAAAGCGGCGGTGCCGTTCGAAAAGGCGATGTTCCAGTGTTCAGGGTCCGAGGCGAACGATGCGATGATCAAATTTATCTGGGCGCGCAACATCGCCCTGGGGCAGCCACAGCGGCGCAAGATGATCTCGCGCTGGCGCGGATACTACGGCAACACCGTCGCGTCGGTGGCGCTGTCCGGCCAGCCGCATATGCACGCAGGCTTTGGCTTGCCGATGGATGATTTCCTGAAACTCTCGACGCCCAACTACTATCTAAATGCGGAGGATGGCGAGAGCGAAGAAGAATTCTCGGCCCGCTTGGGGGCGGAGTTTGAACAGACCGTGCTGGAGGCCGGGCCTGATACGATTGCGGCCTTTTTTGCCGAACCGATGCAGTCGGGCGGCGGCGCGATCCATCCGCCCACAGGCTATTGGGAGGCGATGCAGACCGTCATCCGCAAGTACGACATTCATTTCCACGTGGATGAAACCGTCTGTGGCTTTGGCCGCACCGGGCATTATTGGGGCGCTCAAGCGTTTGATCTGACACCGGACAGTACGACCTGCGCCAAGGCCTTGACGGCCGCGTTCTTTCCAATGTCAGCGATCATGTTCCGGCAGGAGTTTTTCGACGATCTGATGCAAACCTCGGATGCGGCGGGCGTTTTGGGCCATGGATTCACCTATGCGGGCCATCCGGTCGGGGCGGCTGTCGCGCTTGAGGCGATCAAGGTCTACGACGACATTGATTTGATTGGGCATGTGCGCCGGGTCTCTGTGCCATTTTTGGCAGGGTGCGAGGCATTGATGGACCACCCGTTGGTGGGGGATGTTCGCGGCATTGGCTTGTTCTGCGGCATTCAGCTGGTGCAGGATAAAACCACGCGGGCGCTGTGGGATCCGGCCCTAAAAGTCGGGACGATGGTGCAGGACCGCGCCCATGCACGGGGTCTGTATCTGCGCTCGATCCCGCCGGATCGCATCAGTTTCATGCCGCCGCTGATCATCAACGAGGATGAAATCGCTGAGGCGACGGCAATCTTGAAGGCAGCACTGGATGACGTTTGGGCCGAGGTGAAGGGGCGCGTTTGATCCGCGCCCTATCCATTCTCATTTATGATTTCAAAAGGAGGTTGTCGGGGTCATAGACATGTGGGCAATGACGTCGCGCGGCCTTGAGCGATCCTAGAACCCGCACATCACAAGTCGCGTCCATGTCTACAGTTCCGCGTTTAACATAGCCCAAGACGCAATGCTTGCCGGTGCGATAGCCGTGGCTGGTTGATGTGACATAGCCGACCCATTCACCGTCTTTGAGGATCGGATCAGAGGCCATCGGTTCGGCGCTGTCTTCGGTGATCTCCAGCCCGATCCAGTCCCACTCGGCCTCTTGATCCGCTTGCGCCTCGACGGCGCTGCGACCAATGAAATCGCCCTTGTTCATATTGGCAAAGCGGTTCAATCCGGCATCGAACAGGGTGTATTCCGTTCCAAAATCCGCGCCCCAGCCATGGTAGCCTTTTTCAATACGCATCGTGTTCAAGGCGTAGGATCCGAACTGGCATCCGCCAACCTTGCGGACATTTGCCATGATCGCCTCGTATACCTGCACCAAGTGATCCGACGACAGGTGTAATTCCCAGCCAAGTTCGCCGACGTAAGACACGCGCATCGCGGTCACGGGGACGCCCGCAACTGTGATCTCTTGCACCGAAAGCCACGGCGCGTTTTGCGCAGACAGGTCTGCATCTGTCAGCGGGGCCAGAACGTCGCGCGATTTTGGACCCATGATCATCAGTGCCGCGTCATGGGCATAGCCACGGGTCAGGGTCACGCCATCGGCGGGCAAGTGGGCTGACAACCAATCAAAATCGCGCAGGTCGGCAAGCGTCGGGCCGCACAGCAGGAACCGATCATCCGCCAGTCGGGCAACCGTGGCCTCGGACCAAATCCGGCCCTTGGGTGTCAGCATGTAGCCGAGCCGCACGCGGCCCGTTTTGGGCATACCACCGCAAACCATCTTTGACAGGAACGCCTCGGCACCCGGACCGCGTAGGTCGTATTTCGTGAACCCGCCGTGGTCCATGACGCCGACGCTGCTCGCAACTGCGCGGCATTCCCGCGCCACGGCGTCTTGCCAAGGTTCATGATGGAACGACAAGTCGGCGTCGCCGTTGTCTTTCACTGAATCCGTTTGGAACCAAAACGCCCGCTCCCATCCGGCGATCTGGCCCATCACCGCGCCTTGGTCGACCAGCGTGTCATATAGCGGGGTTTGCTGCACAGGGCGACCGCGTTGCATGTTTCTGTGCGGATAGGGAATCGCATATTGCAGGTCGTAATGTTGCGAGGCGCGGCGGTTGGCATAATCCAACGTCGCCCAATCGCCAAAACGGCGCGGATCCCAGGCCGACAAGTCCCATTCGGTTTCGCCTTCGGTGATCCATTCGGCCATGGCTTTGCCGATCGCTGCCGAATGGGTGATCCCGACTTGCACGCCCGTTGCGTGATAAAAATTCGGCGCGCCCGCGGCGGGGCCAACCAAGGGCATGGCGTCCGGTGCATAGGCGATGGGGCCATTGACGAACCGTTGCGCGCCCGCCTCGCCCAGCAAAGGCACATGGGTCATGGTGGCTTCTAGCACATCAAGGATGTCTTCAACGCTATCTGGGAACAATTGGTGGGCAAAATCATCCGGTGGGCCGTCTTTTTCCCACGCGGGGCGGCCATCATGTGCGTAGGACCCGACCAGAAACGCGTTGCGTTCGCGGCGCAGGTAGAACCGGATGTCGGGGTCACGCACGAGGGGGAACTGGTCGGGGTGGTCTTCGAGCGCCTTCAGCGGTTCGGTTACAAGGTATTGGTGTTCGAGCGTGATCACGGGTGCCTTGAGCCCGGCCATTTCAGCGATTTTCGCGCCGTAAAACCCGCCCGCGTTGATTACGATTTCCGCTTTGACGGTGCCTTTGGCGCAGGTGATCTCCCACTCACCCATGAGCAGGCGTTTGATGGCGGATACGGGAGCAAACCGCTCAACCTGTGCGCCCAGATCGCGCGCGCCTTTGGCCAGCGCTAGGGTCAATTGGGACGGATCAATGTCGCCCTCGTAAGGGTCGAGAATACCGCCTAAAACCGTGTCGTCGGGGTGCCAGAACGGGTGCATCTCGTCCATCTCAGACGGGCTGAGCATCCGCAGATCGAACCCCGCGCTTTCCGACACGCCACATAGATGGCGGAATAAATCCATCCGTTCGGCCGTATGCGCAGGCCAGAAGGCTGAGGTATGACGATAGGTGATTGCACTGTCGACTTTTTCAGCAAGGTCCTTGTAGACCTGCCAGCCGTAGTTGCCCGCGCGCATGCCCAGCCACGAGGTCGCATAGGTCGGGATGTTGCCCGCCGCGTGCCAGGTCGAACCGGATGTCAACTCATCACGTTCCAACAAGAGCGTGTCAGTCACGCCGGCCAATGCGAGGTGATAGAGGATCGAGGTTCCGACGGCGCCACCGCCAATAACCACAACTTTGCAGGTGTTTTTCATGGGCTCAGGGTCCTTCGGGCAAACGGATGTCAAAGGCGGCGCGTATGGCGGCTTCGCGATCTTTGGGCAAATGGGTGGAGCGCTGGGTCAGCAGGTCAGCGGTACGCTCAACGGCCACGTCCCAGATGGTGCGCGCGCCTGCGTCCTTCCAATCCGCGATGCTTTGGCGGTTGCCAAGGCTTGGGTAGGTGTATTCGGTCTTCATCAGTTCCAGTGTCTGAGCCTCGCCCAGATAGTGGCCCTCGCCTGTGGCCACAGCTTCGATCCGGTCCAGATCAATCGCGGTGTCCGTCATCTCGACCCCGCGCACGGACCGCAGGATCGCGCCGCACATATCATCGTCAATCACCAAAGCCTCGGGTGAGGCGGCCATGATAGAGCCCAGCATGCCAACAGACAGGTTGATCATGTCTGCGCCCGCCTGGGCGGCCAATGCGACGGTATAGCCTTTTTCATAGCCCGCCTGTGCATCGGGTGTTTTGGCGTCTGTTATGCCCGCCGAGGCGGTGGAGGGCAGGCCCAGATGCAGCAAAAGTTGCGCCGCGGCAGCAGCGGCAACAGCGGCCTCGCCAGAACCGCCGGTCATGGCACCCGTGCGCAGATCTGAGATGAACGGCATGAACGCAAAGATGCAGGGATAGCCGGGCTCAAGCGTGTCGACCACCATGAGACCCGCCAGCGTTTCGGCCAACCCTTGGGCCAGCGCGCCTGCAAGTGTGACCGGGCTCGTCGCACCGGCCTGCGCGGCGGTGCAAATCTGCAACGGCATCCGGTGCGCCATGGCGCGCTGCATGATCTCCAACCCTTCGGCGGCATAGCGCAGCGGAGACACCACATGCACGATCACCCCAAAACAAAACGGCTGCTTGCGAAAGCCGCTCTCACGGCCCAAGGCCATGTCAAACATCGACACCACCGGGTCCAGATGGGCGGCGCTGTCAAAGCTGATGCCGATGGGTTTTGCGCAGGCCTTCAGGCAGGTAAAGCCGGTGTTCATATCCAGCAAAAACGGCGCGTCCATATCGCGCGCGATCACCGGGCGCAGGCCGTAGTGGATGTTTGGCAAAGCCCCAACGAGCCGCATCAGATCGTACAAGTCGACCAATTGAGCGCCCCGAAAAGCACCGGTTGCACTGTCCAGTATTTCTGTCGCGGCACCACCCGTGCCGATATGCACATGCCCGCCGCCAATGGTCAGGCCTTTGTCTTCGACAAACCCCGGCAGGGACACGCGCCCTGCCGCGCGCGCGATTGCTGTTTCGACCATGGTTTTGGGAAAACAAACCCGCCCGTCGTCACGGCGGGTGGCGCCCGCAGCGACCATCTGTGCGGCAAGCGCATCGGGGCATTCAGCGATGCCGGTTCGTGCCAGTATGTCCAGCGCGGCGGTTATGATCCGCTCAACGCCCGCAGGGTCCAACGGCGCAAAACGCCCCCCCCTTGGGGCAGGCGTGGCAAGCGGCGCGCGGGCACCGGAAATCGCTCTGGAACGTCTCACCATTTTGACTGGCCTCTTTCACATCACGCCAAGGATCACCGATGGGCCTACAAACACAATTCGAAAATTCGCGGCAAGAAATGAGAATTTTTCACTCAAACACTGCTTTTTCAGTAGCTGCATTTGCGCGCAAGCGTGCAAAGATCGTCCGTAAGGAGATCACCAATGACAAGAATTGGATTTATTGGTTTGGGCACTATGGGCGACCCGATGGCGTACGTGCTGCGTGATGCAGGGTTTGACGTCATCGGCATGGATGTCAGTGCGGACATGCGGGCGGGCTTTGGCGGGGCTGTCGCGCCATCTGCGGACGCGGTGGCGCAAGCGGATGTCATCGTGACAATGCTGCCCGAGGGCAAACATGTGGCCGAGGTGCATGACGCGCTGGTGCGCAAGGCGGCTAAATCTGACGCGCTGCTGATCGACTGCTCAACGATTGACGTGGACACAGCGCGCGACCTTGCAATGCGGGCCGAGGCCCAAGGCTTAGCGATGCTAGACGCGCCGGTTTCTGGCGGACCGGCGGGTGCTGCGGACGGCGCGCTCAGCTTTATGGTGGGGGGGTCCGACGACGCCTTTGAACGAGCGCAGCCTGTTTTTTCTGCGATGGGTAGTAAAATAACGCATTTTGGCGGTTCCGGATCGGGGCAAGCCGCAAAGGCCAGCCACAACATGATCTGCGGGATCACTGCGATGGCCGTGATGGAAGGCTTTGCGCTGGCCGACGCCATGGGGCTGGACTTGGGGAAATTTTATACGCTGTGTGCTGGTGCTGCCGCGCAAAGCTGGACCCTGGAAAACCGCTGCCCGATCCCGGGTGTGGTGGCGGAGGCCCCCGCCTCGAATAATTTCGACCCGGGCTTTGCCGTGCGACTGATGGCCAAGGATTTGCGTTTGGCCCAAGCTGCCGCTGCATCTAGCGGACAACGCACGCCCTTTGGGGCCGAAGCGGCCAAAGCCTTTACCGCGTTCGCGGAAACCAGCGGCGACCGCGATTTTTCGGCCTTTTATACCACACTCCGGGCGCTGCCCGGCCAATCACAGGATTAAATCATGGCGCTTTTGGACTACACCCTTCCGAACGATGGTCTAGCCGGATGTTTCATCGACGGCGCATGGCATTGGCCTGCCAGTGGCGAAAAACTACCCGTCGAAAACCCATCGCGCCGCGACACGATCTGCGAGATCGGGCGCGGCACCACGACCGAGATTGATCTGGCCGTGGCCGCAGCGCATCGTGCACGGCATACCTGGGCGGCACGTCCAGCGGCAGAGCGCGGCGCGATGTTAACCGAGCTGGGCAATCAGTTGGCAGCAAATGCCGAGGACGTCGCGCGCATTCTCGCGGCAGAAAGCGGCAACGCCATTCGAACCCAGTCACGCGGCGAGGCCATGGGGGCTGCGGGCGTTCTGAAATACTACGGCGGTGTCGCAGGCGAGCAAAAGGGCGAGACCTTGCCCTTTGGCCCCGGCTTGATGTCCTATTCTACGCGCGAACCTTTGGGTGTGGTCGGATCGATCATCCCGTGGAATTCACCGTTGCAATTGGGCGCGGTCAAAATTTCCATGGCGCTGGCGACAGGCAACTGCCTTGTGCTGAAACCCGCCGAAGATGCACCCCTTGCGATGTTGAAATTGATGGAACTGGCAGCAGATATTTTCCCACCTGGCGTCTTCAACGTCGTCACCGGTTTGGGCGAAGAGGCAGGTGCTGCACTGGCCGCACATCCCGGAATCTCAAAAATCTCATTCACCGGCTCGTCCGAGGTTGGCAAACTGGTCGCGCATTCTGCCGCAGACCGGATCGCCAACGTCACGTTGGAGCTTGGTGGCAAGAGCCCCTGTGTGATCTTCCCGGACGCCTGCACACCAGAGCGTCTGGACGCAACAGCCCAAGGTGTCGTCAACGCCATGCGGTTCGCGCGTCAGGGGCAAAGCTGCACCGCCGGGTCGCGTTTGTTTGTGCATAAATCCGTCTGGGATGATCTGATGCCACTGGTCGCTGAAAAAGCCGCCGCGATGACCGTGGGCGATGCGCTGGATGAAGACAGCGATATTGGCGCTGTGGTCAACGCAGAACGCTATGGCGAAATCTGCGCCTATGTGGCCGAGGCCGAGGCGCAGGGCGCCACGTTCCTGACGGGCGAAACCCCAAAAGCCACGGATAAGGGCTTCCACCCGATCCCCACCATCCTCACGGGGCTCGACAATTCATGGCGCATCGCGCGCGAAGAGGTGTTTGGCCCCGTGCTGGTCGCGATCCCGTGGGAGGACGAGGCCGATATGATCGAACAAGCCAACGACACCCACTACGGGCTGGCCGCGTTCATCTTTAGTCATGACCTGAGCACGGTGGTACGCATGACCCGCGCGCTTGATGCAGGGTGGGTGCAGGTCAATCAAGGCGGCGGGCAAATTCCGGGCATGTCCTATGGTGGGATCAAACAATCCGGCATGGGCAGCGAATATTCGATCGAAGGCGCGCTTGAGGCTTATACCTTTCGCAAATGCGTGACGGTGGCGTTATAAACCATGGCGCAGGACCGGTTCGGCAATCCAATTGACCCCTCAGTCGGCTACGCGCGCGGGCGGTTCTTATCCTCCAGCGCGGCGGAAATTCGCAGGTTACGCCATGCGCAAAGTGTGGCAGCGCAGGTTGTGGCGGCGCGGGGCATTGATGCCATTGGAATTTTCACCGGCAACCCGCGGTATTTCCCGCTCAAGCCCGACGACTTGGCCACCAATTGCGAGGAATGGGTTGGGCCGGGATTGTTTGCGGGCGATTTGGCGCAGATTGCGATCCAGCATTTCGGCGGTGGCGAAACCGTCGCCGTTACCAACCGCACCAGCGCAGGGCTAGTCGCGGCGGTGTTGGCCTTGGCCGATAGCCGCCCTGTTGTTTCGGTAGTTCCTGACGGTGATCGCAGCCATGCCTCCGTGGTGCGCGGTTGCACCCTGGCTGGCGTTGATCTGATTGAGCTGGACAGCAGTGCCGATCCAGCACCCGCCTTGGGGCAATACGCACCCGCTCTTGTGGTGATCACGACGGTCACCAGCTCTCTGGCGCGGATGACGGATGATCAGACCCGCCGCGCAATCGCCGCCGCCAAAGCGGCGGGTGCCACAGTGTTTATGGACGAAGCATACGGCGCGCGATTGCGACCGGTGCTGCACGGCGGTGCGCTTAGCCTGACGATGGGCGCAGATTTTGCCATTACAAATGCCGACAAAGCGGGGTTATCCGGCCCACGCGCGGGCATCTTATGCGGGGCGACAGAACCGGTGCTGGCGACGCTTGCGAAAGCCTCTGAGCTGGGTCAAGAGGCCCGCGCACCGATTGCGGCCGGGGCGATGCGCAGCCTGCAAGCCTTTGATCCCGAAGATTTACGCACCGAAGCGCGCGATGGCGGGTCCATTGCCGACGCGTTGAGCGCGACATGGGGCGAAGATATCGTGCATCGCTCGGACCTTGGCCCGATGTTGGAGGAACAAGACGTGCTGGCGCGGGTGCTGGAACATGCCGGATTGCGCAAAACGGATATCGTCCCGGCAGAGGTCACTGCCGCCATAGGTATGATCCTGCTGCGCGACCATGGCGTGCTGACGGTGAACACGCATGGCGCGCCGGGGGGCCGGGTGTCCCTGCGCCTGAAACCCACCGCTGGGGCCTTGGCAGCCGTGGGCGGGCAAGGCGCTCTCGTCTGTGCACTCGACGAAGCCGTTGCTCAGGTCGCAGATCGGTTGGGCGATGACACGTGGTTCACCGCCACCTTGTTCGGAGAGACTGCATGAGCGATTTCGCAAAGTACGATGATCGGTTGGACCGATTGGTCAATCTGGATCTGGGCAATCGCGGGATCGAACCGCTCTATGAGGCCTCGCGCGCATTGGCCGGGCGCGCTTTGTGCGGTGCGGCGGCGGATATGTTGCTGGCCATTCCAAAAGGGGGCACCGCGATTGTCACAACGGGGTCGGTCAGCCGCGCATGGTTGTCGCCTGAGCTGGGCGAGAACGACGGGCCTTCGGGCGCTGCGGCACTGATCCGTGCGTTGTGGCTTGCGCGCCGGGCGAGTTGCATCTTGGTGATTGAAGAGACGTTGATGTCACCGATGGCCGCGACACTGCAAGCCTGTGGCGTTGCGGTGACTGATCTGGAGGTGACGCGCAAAGCAAGCGCGGACGGAACAATGGCCTGTGCCACGCTCATCCCCTATCCTGTGACCGATGCCGAGGGACAGACGGCAGCACGGGATATGCTGGCGCAGTTTGAACCCGATGTCATGGTGTCAACCGAGCGTGTGGGCCGCAATGAAAACGGGATTTACTACAACATGCGCGGGCGCGATTACGGCATGGGCCGCGCGCGGATAGACATGTTGTTTGATGCCGCGTTAGCGCGTGGCATTCCCACGTTGGCCGTGGGCGACGGTGGCAATGAAATTGGCATGGGGTTGGTTGCAGAGGTTGTCAAAACCTCCGTGCCATACGCCGCATCCGGTGATTGCGCGTGCGGCGGCGGAATTGGTGCCGTGTCCAGCGCCGATATCTTGATGACGGCGGCGGTGTCGAACTGGGGCTGCACTGCGATTTGCGCGGCGATTGCCCTGCGCACGGGTGACAAACGCCTGATCCATACCCCAGAAATGGAAGCCCGTCTGTTGGAGGTTATGACTGCCAATGGGTTAATCAATTCCGCGGATGGCCTCATCGATCCACATGTTGACGGCATCAAAGACACAACACATATCGCGCTGGCGGAGATGGCCCTTGCCATCACCCGCAAGGCGCTTCCCTGACAGAAAGTAAGACCCATGTTTTCAGACACACTTCTCGCTGACGTTCGCGACCGCTTTGCCCATGTGGACAGCTGCCCCAAGGCAGGTCCACGTGTTTTCTTTGAAAATGCAGGTGGCGCGCTGACGCTGAAATCCGCGGTTGAGACGTCAACGTATTTTGCCGCGATCCCCGACAACCAAGGGCGCGACAATGAAATGGCCCATGATCTGGTGGACACGATAAATCGCGCCAAGGATGACATGCGGGTCTTCTTCAACGCGCCTGAGGGGGACATTTTTGTGGGCGAAAGTGGGACAGAGCTATTGTTCCGCCTGATCACGAATGCGATTTTAGGCGCTGAGGACGGCGGCGTGGTTCTGGGGTCCACGCTGGAACATCCCGCCACCCGCAGCGCCTGTACCCGTTGGGCCAATATCGCGGGGAAACCCTATGTTCAAGTGCCGCATAATGATGCGACGGGCACTGTCACGGCGGCGGATTTTGAACCGCATCTGACACCGGATATTCGTGTGGCCACGATCCTGCACACTTCGCCTGTCACCGGAATGACCGTGGATGTTGCGGGCATTGCGATCGCAATCCGCGCGGTCGCGCCCAAAGCGCTGATCATTGTAGATGGCATTCAGCACGCAAGCCACGGGCGGATCGACATCGCGGGATATGACATCGATGGCTATGTGATTTCGCCCTACAAAGTGTTTTCGCGGCACGGGTACGGCGTGGCGTGGACCTCGCCCACGCTGAACGCGATGGAACACAACGCGTTGATCGGTGGCCCTGAAGGCAACTGGGAAATGGGCACCCGCGACACAGGCGCCTATGCCACGATGTCTGACGTGATTGGCTATTTTGACTGGCTGGGCGGCCAAGTGAGCGACAGTGATGACCGTCGCACCCGGATCGAGGCCGCAGGTGCCGCGATCCATGCCCACGAACAAGGGCTGACCGATGCAATGCTGCACGGCACCGGTAATCTGGCAGGACTGGCCGACCTAGAAGGTGTTTTGATCATCGGTGGCATCGATAATCCTGCGCGCGAAGGGCTCGTATCAATCGCGGTGGACGGGTTAAGTTCGCCCGATTTGGTCACCGCGTTACGCAGCCGGGGCATTCGCACCCACACGCGCAAAGCAGACCATTATTCTGGCAACATCCTTGACCCACTTGGTCTGCCCGACGCCGTGCGGGTCTCAATGTGTCACTACAACAGCCTTGATGAAGTCAAAACGTTTCTTGCAGCCATGCGCGAGATTTTGGATGACTAAGCACAAATTGACGAGCCCTTATTGGCAAATCCACATCGAAACAGCTTCTTGTCCGCATTTTTCTGGGTCGAAAAGCAAGCAGCGTAAGGATATTTTGAATTCTGTTGTTAAGAGCGAGTTTCAACGACCGCTTCGGTGAAAACTTCTGCATTGCACCGATAAGATTGCCGCAGACGCGAGCGTTTTCTGCGCAAGCACTAGCTGCACCGGCAAAAGGCGGCAAAGTCCCGCACATCGCGCGCTGCTCAGTCATATGATGAATGGTGGGTTTGGGGCAATATTGCATGTCACGGCCTATTAAAGGGATTCAGAAAATTTACCGTGCCGAGTTAAAGATGTGCGGCCTTCCACAAGCAACGAAACCTACTGATTGACTGCACAAATTGGGATGAAGACAACAAAAAAGGCGCTCAAAAGCGCCTTTTGAAATCATGCAAACAAAAGATAATCAGATGCTTTCTTCGATCCAGCTTTGCAACGCGGCCTTTGGTGCTGCGCCTGCGCGGTTGGACACGACCTGACCGTCCTTAAAAATGAACAACGCAGGAATGCCACGCACGCCCATGGCAGCAGCTGAATTCGGGTTACTGTCTACGTCAACTTTGGCAATTTTGATCTTGCCTCCAAACTCTGCTGCCAGTTCTTCCAATGCTGGGCCAATTTGTTTGCAAGGGCCACACCATTCGGCCCAAAAATCGACCACAACGGGTACGTCGGAATTTTTGACTTCAGCGTCAAAGGTGGCATCGGTGACAGCGACGGTTGCCATAAGGCTTCTCCTGAATGGGAATAAGATCGGACTTGAACCTAAGTACGGTTGCCGGGGGCGTCAAGCAATCAACGCGTTTGCAAGTGCTTCCTTCACAAGCTTGTGCGGCAAAGGCATGAGTTTTGCGTCTTTGGTCCACAAAATCGCGGTTTGAATGTCGTGGTCCGGATAAATCTGCAAAAGCGCCTCGGCATAGGCCCCCATTTGCCGCAAAATCCCTTCGGGCACAGCGCTGGGATCATCAGGCACCATTGCATTGGATTTGAAATCCACAGCCAAAACCACACCATCCGACACGATCAAACGGTCAATGGTGCCATGCAGCCGCTCTGTCCCCAAGGCCGTGCTTAGGGATACCTCGTTCACACCATCGGCTGTGAAAATACCCTGCAAGGCTTCGTTGTTCAGAATAGCGGCCACCTCTGTGTAAAGGTCCTGATCGGCAAATCCATTCAAATTCTCGCCGGAATTTCGCAATATAGTGTCTGCCGCTGCTTGTCGATCTGCGGGCGGGATTGTTGGCAGATGTTCCAACAACAGATGGATGCATCGCCCTCGCGCCTTGGCGGCCTCTTCGTCCAGATTAGGCTCTCCTGGCAGGGCCTTTGCCCCACCCAGATCAGATGGGCTTAGCGTTTTTTTCGGCTCTGGTGGTTTTTCCGCTTTGCTATCAAACCATGGATCCAAATGCGGCAAGGAAGGAGTTTCAGAAATCTGTGTGGCCAATACCGGGCCAGACCAATCGCCATGCGCGTATCGTTGCCCTTGCCCCATGGCATAGTCATGCGCCGTGGCTCCGGCTTTGGTCATGGCGCGTTCCACCATGTGATACCAGCTTTCGCCGTCTTTACCCAGCTCTCCTGCTGCCGCCACGATCAGCCATTTTTCCGCCCGTGTCATCGCCACATACAGCAGGCGCAACCGTTCGGCTTTTTGAGCCTCTATCATGGCTTCGCGCACATCTACCAACAAAGGCGGCGCCGCATCCACAGGTACATTCCAGAACGCCGTACCGGTGTCATCCTTTACGATCTGATCGCGAATACGCACGGCACGCTGCCCGGTATCGGGCATAATCACGATCGGCGCCTCAAGCCCCTTGGACCCATGCACCGTCATCACCCTGATGCGATCCCCTGCGCTGTCCATCTGGCGTTTGATCTCTAGCTCGTCTGTTTCCAGCCACACAAGGAACCCAGTCAGGCTTGGCACTGCACTGCGCTCATAAGACAGTGCCTGCGACAGCAATGCATTGATGCCGTCCTCTGCCTCTGTACCCAAACGCGCCAACAGGTGATTGCGCCCGTCGTGACGGGTCAATATCCGTTCAATCAAATCATAGGGGCGCAGAAAATCAGTTTTACCCAACAGGTCGGTAAACACCGTCATTGTATCTGGAAATTCCTCGCCCCGTTCGCGCAGAGCCTGCCATAAGTATTTCGTTTTACGTTTATGGGCCAAATCATAGAGTGCCTGTTCGCTCCACCCAAACAAAGGGGATCGAAGAGCCACAGCCAATGACAAGTCATCCTCCGGCGTGGATAGGAACGACAGCAGCGCCGCCAGATCGCGCACAGCCAATTCTGCACCAACCTTCAACCTGTCCGCCCCGGCAATCGGCAAATCCGCCGCCTTACAGGCGCGGATGATTTCGTGAAACAAATCAGACCGACGCTGCACAAGGATTAAGAAATCCCCGGCCCGCACGGGGCGTTGCGTGTACACGCCGTCTGCGCCCTTATGATCCGCAATCGTGACCCCCTGATGGATCATCCGCTTGATCTCATCCGCGATCTGTTGGGCCAAAATTACGGTGTGATGGGTGTGGCTGATCCGGTCCACCGGATCAAACCATGCGCCATCTTCTTCCTTGGCCGAAGGCTCCACCACCGGCCACAGATCCACACGCCCCGGCAAATCCCCATGAAACGCCCGGTGTTTCATTTCTTGCGGGAAACCGACGTCTGGCAGGCCTTCAAAACACAAATCCACAAGTCGCAGCACCGCTTCGGATGAGCGGAAGGAATATTCCAATTCGCGGGATTGCAAAGGCGTTTCTGCATCTTCCAGACGGGCCGAAAATTCCAATCGCATCCGATCAAATTCCGCCGGGTCTGCGCCCTGAAAACTATAGATCGACTGTTTTTTATCACCTACGACAAAAATCGTTCGTTGAATATCGCCACGCGCACCGCTGCCGGATGTGAACTCCTGAGCAAGACGTTCTATCACCTGCCATTGCACAGGGCTGGTATCCTGCGCCTCGTCCACAAGGATATGATCAATGCCACCATCCAGACGGTACAGCACCCATTCCGCCACGGCAGGGTCACTTAGCAATCCCCGCGCGCGCATGATCAGGTCGTCAAAGTCAAGCCAGCCCATCGCTTGTTTGCGCGTCTCGTAATGGCGCAGAAACCGATGCGCGAAGCGATGCAGCGCCTCTGCGCGTCGCTTTGCATCCAGCGCCAGACGCACATTGCGCGCATCTTCAATGCGCATCATGAAATGCTCGACCTCTGGCATCAGGGCCGCAAAACTCTCGCGCAGGTTTTTCGTTGGAAAAGAGCCTATCTTGGCTGAAAATGGCTCTTTTGCCTTGGCGCCCGTCAGAAATACACCTTCCAAAACCGGCAAATCTGACAAATTAAACTGAGTCACAAATCGCAGCTTTGCAGCGGCCTTCTGATCGTTCGTCCCCCCCGTTTCCAACGCCGCAATCAGATTTGTGAGCAGATCACGCTCGCTGCCCAAAAACACCTGCGACTGTAAATCTTGCGCTGTCATCTCTGGCGCAACGCCCAGCCGATCTGCCAGCCCTTCTGGTGATACATCCGAGGCAAAGGCCAAGCGATGGCGGCAAATCTCTTGGGTCAATTGTTCCAGCGTTTCACCGGAAAAATGCCGCAAAAGGTCCTGCACCAAATGGGTGTCATCGCCGTCGGCCATGTCTTCAACAATATCTTCGCGCAACAAGGTTGCGGCGCGGTCTTCCATTTCCTTGAACAGCGGTGAAACGCCTGCCTCAAGCGGGAAACGCCGCAAAAGGCTGGCACAAAACGAGTGGATCGTTTGAATTTTTAGACCACCGGGGGTTTCAATGGCGCGGGCAAACAGCGTGCGCGCCCGGCGCAAGGTGCCAGCATCTGCCGCCCCTTCATATCCCAATTCAAGCAGTTCCGCGCCCAGCGCGGCATCATCCTTCATTGCCCATTCACCGAGACGCTTAAACAGGCGGTTTTGCATCTCGCTGGCGGCAGCTTTGGTGTAGGTCAGGCACAGGATGTGCTGCGGCTGCACTTCGGCCAGCAAAAGCCGGGCCACACGATCCGTCAAAACCCGTGTTTTGCCCGAGCCGGCATTCGCCGACAGCCACGTGGACATGTCCGGGCGTGCGGAACGCACCTGGCTTTCAGTGGCATCATCGCGTTGAATAATGTTGGGCTGAGTCATGACACATCCTCCGCGTTTGGCAGGTCGGTCGCATCCCATTCGCCAAAACGGGCCAATTGATCATAATCCCCTGCATTGCCATCTTTTTGCATGGCCCGGCGTGAACTGAACCCTTGTTCCGCATCCAAATAGCGCGAGATCAACTCTTTGAATTCATCCCATACCTTTTCGGTTGGCATATCATCCAATGGCGCGGCCACTTCTTTGGGCGGATTGCCAAGCCCCAGATAGATCGCCGACACCACATCTTCTGGCGCGATACCCTTGAAACCACCTTGTTCGGCCATCGCAGCCTCTAACAACAATTGCTTGTCGAAGAATTCTTGCTCTGCTTTGCTGGGTGGTGATCCGGTTTTGTAATCATAAAGGATCAAACGCCCGTCTTGCGCGCGGTCAATGCGATCAGCAGTACCTGTCAATTTAAACGCTAAATCGTCAATTGTTGCCTCTGCCCGTGCCTCATATGCCAGTGGAGAAGCCTGCGTTTGCCGATGGGCCTCTGCCGTTACAAAGTGGTCCGACACCCGGTTCAGACGCGCATTCCACAACGCCCGCGCTGATGCCCATGGTACATCACGCACCAAGACGTCCCGCGCGATGGTCAGCAAATGGTCAGCAGTCAAATGCGCCCTGTCCCCTGCGGCATCTTTGACAAATTTTTCCAGCACTTCATGCACCACAATGCCACGCAGCAAGGCATCAGGGGTTTTCATCAAAGGATCCATCCGACGAAGGCGCAGAACATGGCGCGCGTAAATCGCATATGGGTCGCGGATCAGGCGTTTGATTTCAGTGACCGACAACTGCCGAGGCCGCGCATGTTCCGGGGGGCGCGGTGAAGGACGTTTTGCAGGTTCTACCGGAAAAACAGTCTCTAATGCTGCGGTTTTGGCGAGCCAGTCACGTCCTCGACGGCGCATCTCTTCCAATGCATCGCGCCCACCTTGCTCTGGCAAACCACTTAACAAATTCGTCAAACGGTTCACCCAGCGTGAAGCCACAGTTTCAGCTTCGTCGGTGCGGATAGATCGGGTCAACCACACCTCCTTGCCTGCAACGGCCTGTTGGAAATCATGCGCTGACAAACCGATACGCCGCTCAGGCAACAACAATCCCGCCTTATCGCGCATCTGACGGTTGAGCCATGGATCGGGAGAAGGCGCCTCGGGCCAACTGCCCTCGTTCAACCCGCCAAGAATAATCATATCCACGCCTTGAACTCGCGCCTCTAGCGTGCCCCAGATCAAGATATTGGCGTGCGGGGCATCACGGTCGCGCAACTCTTCCTGCGATAAGACAGAGCCAAACACATCTGCATAATCTCCCGCACTCAACGCACCTGCGTATTCAGCATTCACACGCAGTTTTTCAACAACGGCCTCCGCCTTGCGTCCGGCGGCCTCTTGCCACAGCTCCCCCGCGGTGTCCGCATCCCCTGCCGAAATACGTTCCGCCAGCGCGACATGACTTTCCAACAAATCGATAAACGTATGTTCGCCCATCAAAACCTGATCGCAAAAACACGCAATCAGCCATGCAATCCATTCAGACAGGTCTTCTTTTTGTGCCGACGCCCACGCTGCAAGCTGTTCTGCATCCGGAAAAGTCACGCCTTTTTTGCGCAAGTACAGCTCCAGATCACGGGTGCGGCGCAGGTGCTCGTTCCGATCCTGCGCGGAATGGGTCAGCGGGTGTTTCAGCAGGGTCAACAGGGCCTCTGACGTCAGGGGCCGTAACCGCAGCCCTGCAACATGGCGCAAGAAGCGGCCCGGGGGTGTCAGCTGCATCGGCGTGCCGGCAGAGTCATCCGCCATTATATCCCATCGATCCAACGCAGCGCTGACTTGTCGCGTTAACATCCGGTCCGGGGTGATCAATGCCACAGTCTGCCCAGTTTCTGCCGCCTCACGCAAACGCATGGCAATGGCCAGCGCCTCTTCGCGCACTGATGGGGCTTCTAGCAATGTGATGTCTTTGCAAGCCTCACCAATATCCGTCAGGGTTTTCCCTTCGCTCAGCCATTGATCCGTCACGGGGGCCGGACGCAGCGCCAAAGACACAAGCCGATTACGCGCCGGATTGGCCGGAACGGCATCAGACCACGGCACGATCTGCTCTCGACTCACACCCATAACCTGCATCAGCTTAGCAAAGCGAAACTGCGGATGATCCTCGCTTTGCAGAGCGTCATTCAGCCGCCCCCAGATCGACGCAGGCATATCAAAATCAAATCCCGGCAGGATCACCGCCCCTTGCGGCAGCTTGGCCACCGCCTGCATCAGCAACATCGTGGTGCCACGCGATCCCGTTGACCCGGCAAGGATCACAGGATGGGCTGGCGGTGCGACTTTCCAATGGGTGATCAGTTTTTCCACCACCATGCGTTGCCGGGATTCCGCATCTGGCGAGGTCGTAATGCCATCCAGAAAGTGATTCACAATGCCAAAGAATTTCTGTGCGCGTTCCCAATGGCCGGATTGATCCGTCACATCAAGGTTCGCTATCACCTCTGGCGACACACCTTCACCGTTCATTTCATCAATCAACCCAGCAAGGCTGTCAGCCAAATCATACAGCGACGCGCGCGAGGCAAGATCAGGCTGTTGGCGCAGAAGTTGCGACACGAGGCTGATCACCTCAAATCGACGACGCAGCGGCGACATTGCAGGTGGAATATCCAAGGTCGGCGCAAGCGATTGCATCTGGGTGACAAGGGCAATTTTCGGAACAAATCCAACCGGACCTGCATCAAACAATGTCCGCAGCCTGCGTTTCATACGCTGAGTGTTCACAATCAGCTGCACCGCACCCATTGCTTCGGGCGAGGTGCCCGACAAATGCTGTCGCAGCCCATTGATCAGCTCTGCCGAGAAATCAACACCTGCTGGCACACCAAAAACACGGGGATGCTCGGTGGCGTCAAACATTCTGATCACGCAACATTTTTTCTGCCAAATCTACTCCTGCAGGATGGCCCACGTCACACCACTTTCCGGGATACAGGCAAGCATGCACTTTGCGGTTTTCAATCATTTTATTCCACAACACATTTAGAGAAAATACGCGGTCTTGAATGGTATGCAGCCCTTCGGTTTTCACGATTTGAATGCCTCCATAAACAACCCCGGTACCACGCGTAACGGTGCCGTCCTGCGCCACCTCAAAATCCCCTTGCCCGGAATATCCAACCGCATTCTCGACAGGCACACACATAAGCAACGCGTCCATTTCTTTGGAATTCCACATCTTCAAAAGCTGTTGGAATGGATTTGGCCCGAGCCAAATCGCATCGGTGTTTGCAGTGAACACCGGCCCCTCCCCCAACATTGGCAAAGCCGCACGCAGCCCGCCTCCGGTCTCAAGGATGTCTGGTTCCTCTCGTATGGTCAGAATGCTTTGGGGTGTTAGGTGGCGCTCCAGCATCTCGGGTTTGTAATGCACATTTGCAACGATCCGGTCAGGATCAATCCCCCGCGCCAAATCCAGTGTGTGATCAATTAACGACCGACCCGCAACCTTGATCATCGGCTTGGGTATATCGCGTGTCAGTTCTTTCATCCGCGTGCCAAAACCCGCGGCGAACAGCATTACAGCTTGGGGAGTGTCGCACATTTTTCTTTCAGCCCGCTTAGTATTTCAGGGGTAGGCTTCGGCAAGTCTGACATGATAATTTCAGCCACTTCACCCAATGCTGGATGCTGTAAGTCCCGAAGGAGATAAGCCCAAACGCGTGGAATCAGATCGACATAATGGGCCTTGCCCGCCATCATGCATAATCGTCCAAACACCCCGATAATCCGCAGATTTCGCTGCACACCTAACACATAATAGGCATTTTCGAATTCCTGCGCATTCAAACCGCTGGTGGCGATATAACGATCCAACATCTGGCGCTCCAATGCAGGCGGCACATCGCGTCGTGCATCCTGCATCAGTGACAAAAGATCATACGCGCGATGCCCTACAAGCGCGTCCTGAAAGTCCAGCATTCCAACACGCGCAACCCCATCACGTTCCGGCAGCCACAACAGGTTTTCAGCGTGATAATCTCGTTGGATCAGCACATCCGCTGTGGCCGCGTATCGCGCAAGCACTGGTTTGAACGCGTTTTCAAAGGCTGTGGCCTTTTCTTCATAAGGCGCATCCGTTCCGCGCAGGTACCAACGCCATGCCAACGCCGCCATCTCGGCCATGAAATCCACATCATAGGGGGGCAAACCTTCGGGCACCTTGGCATTATGAAGGTCCAATAATGCATCCGTTGCCGCGCTATATAACTCGCTCGACAAATCCTCGTTCTCTGCCAAAACCCGCGCATACAGATCATCGCCAAGGTCCTCGAGTAGAAGGAATCCGTTTTCAATATCTTCGGCCAGAATTTTGGGCGCAGAAAATCCAAGGGATTGTAAATGGCGTGCGATGCTCAGGAATGGGCGCACGTCCTCGCCTTTTTCGGTGGGCGCATCCATCAAAATGGCAGTGCGCCCCTTCAATGTCAGGCGGTCATATCGGCGGTTCGACGCATCCCCCGCAACCGTTTCACATACAGCATCCTGCCAACCGGTGGTTTGCAGAAAGGCCTGTGCCAGTTTTGCACGGCTCATTGCGACATAACCTTTTTCATTCGTTCACCCCATTTTGGGTCTGTCCAGTGCAAGGTAATCTGGCGCTGACCTTCGTCTTTACCCAACTCAAACTGTATCTTCAAAGCATCGGCCGGGGTCAATTCGGCCAACCGATCTGGCCATTCCACCAAACACAACGCCGTTTCAAATGCCTCTGTCAGACCAAGCTCGACCACCTCGTCCGGAGATGTCAGGCGATAAAGATCAGAATGCCAGATTTCAAAGTCAGGCGCATCGTAGATTTGCACCAATGTGAAGGTGGGGGATGGCACATCCTCTGGTTCTGCCAGTAACTCTTGGATCATAGTGCGCGCAAACAGGGATTTCCCCGCGCCAATGTCACCCTCTAACAGGATCACATCAGCCACGCCGACAATGGCTGCCAAGCGCAGCGCCAAATCTTGGGTATCTTCCGCAGAGCGGGACATCAGGGAATGCATGGTGCGAACTTACAACGCCCAGCGCCCCCTGCAAGCGCGATCCCGTATTAGGCCACGAATTCTTTGTCTGCAATTTGGGAAACATGTTCTTGACAGAACATCACGATGGTCGAATTCCCACTAACATGCGCTGCGCGCAATTCAATTGGCCCATGTGATTTTGACATAAGGTCTGCGCGCCAGCTTTTGTGTGCACCCAAATCCAACACGCTGTCTTGCAGCCTGTCCCATTCCGGCACCTTCCCGATGTCTTGAGACCAAAGCCGGATTGAATCCCGAATGGAAATATCCGCAAAGCTGCTGTCCGGATCAACGCCCCACATGTCGCGGTAGGCTTGGTTGCAAAACGACAAGTTCCCCACAGCAGAAAACACCACCACCGCCGGATCCATCGCATCTAACACGGAATGGCTCAGCTCTAACTCCGATCTGAAACGGCGGGTCAGCGAAATTTCTGCACTGATATCCTCAAAAAGAAACGCCACGGCCCCATCAGGGTGCGGGCGCCCTGTCACCCGATAGGTTAATCCCGAAGGAAGTGTCCAAGTTTCGCTGTAGCGACCATCGCTGGCCGCGACAACAAGGTCTGCGATCTGTTCACGCCATGACGAATAATTCTTAGGCTCTGGGATCATCCGGTTTTCGCGCATCTTATCAAAGAACGCAGACAGGTTGGGGCGCGCAGACAGGAAGTCCGCTGGCAGAGAGGTCAGATCAATCAGCGCAGGATTAAACAACGCAAGCCGACGGTTACGGTCAAATATCGCCAAACCGATCGACAATTGGGCAAAGGTTTTGGTCAGCGTTTGCACAAAATTGCGTTGCGCCACCTCGGCGCTGACAATCGCATCAGCATTCACCGCATAGTACATTGCCATGTCACCCTTTGAAATCGCAGTGACGTCATACCAAAAGGTTTCACCGTCTTCTTTTTGCTCGCGCACGGCTGTACGCATGGCTTTTTTCTCTTCCAAAGATTCAGGAAGGTTGAAGAGCTGCGGCCATTTGGCAGCACCGCTTGACACATCCAGTTTCTGCATCAGGTCAACATAGGCCTGATTTGCCCAGACAATCACCCCATCACCATTTGTCTGCCACACTGGATAGGGCGCACATGTCACCATCATCTTGACCGCATTGATTTCGCCTTGATCTGCGTCGCTGAGATCATCAGCGTACAAAGGTTCCAGCGGTGAACGCATCCAATTAGACAACGTAATCCGCGCCAAATCCTTTCGGTGTTCAACAGTCGCACCAGCCTTATCTATCTCCTTTTCAGCATGCCACGTTTCAATCACGCCTGGTGAATTGACATCTTGCGTATCCGGAAACGAGGGGATGCGGGCCTGAAGTATCGTTGCAAAATCTGTCCAAAGAGCAACCTCATCATGGGTCTTGCCAATTGTTGAAAGAGCGCGTGGGGTGGCATCGACAAGTTGTCCGTTTTCAAACAAAAAAACAGCTGTGTCCTGAGGTTCCTGCCCTTTACAGAGTTCCTGCGCAGTCATGTCATGCAAGCGTGCAGTGAACCAAATCGCTGCGAATGCAATTCCAAAACTGGCAACTGCAATCAGAAAATACCAGATAAAGTAATAGTCAAACATCAAGGCGCCTCATCTCCAACACCACCCTTGATCATGCAAATCAGTTAACACTCAGTTAACCAACCCTTGATGGCAGGGCGTTCATGGGCGAATATTGGCCTGCTTTATATGGTGAAACGCGGATTCTGCCCCATGGCTTCGCCGCTTCCCTCGATGGCGGTACGTGGCCAGTTAACCAAAACAACAGCACCTGTGCGCGCAAATTCGGTCTCGTCTGATTGATAGGGTTCGGATCCATTGGCAAAGTTCAATTCCGCGCCAGTGCGTTCCAGCAATGTCTTGGCTATGAACAAGCCCAACCCCATTCCTTCATATCCTGGGCGTTGCGATTTCTCTTGGGAATTTCTGCGACGTCTGACAAATGGTTCCCCAATCCGGCCAATCAAGTGAGCTGGATATCCGCGTCCATCATCCAGAATACGCACGCTCAACGAGTTCTCAGTCCAACTACTTTCGACCCACACATTGGCATCAGCAAAATCCACAGCGTTCTGGATAAGATTGCGCAACCCGTGAATGATCTCTGGGCGACGCTGCACCACAGGAATGGGCAGGTCTTCGTGATCGGTATCGCCATGGATCATATGCACGACTTTGCCGCGGTAAATATGTGGCTCTGCGGCTTCTTCGATAAGGGTTGAGAATGGCGTGCGACGTACCTGAAGATCATCCTTTCCAGCGCGCCCCATAGATTGCAAGATATCCCGACACCGGTTTGCCTGCTCTCGTATTAGGGCCGCATCCTCGTATAATTCAGGGCGATCCTCCAATTCTTCCATCAGTTCTGCGCTCGTCAATTTGATCGTAGCAAGCGGCGTGCCCAATTCATGCGCTGCAGCAGCAACCACACCACCCAAATCAGTCAATTTCTGTTCCCGCGCTAGCGCCATCTGCGTCGCCGCCAACGCCTCTGACATAGAGCTCATCTCGGACACAACTCGCCGTGAATACAGTGAGGAAAACAGTATGGCGATGGTGATCGCAAACCATGTGCCGAACAGGAAAATGTCAGGCACCCGATACACAAACCCCTGTTCGGTGCGCAGTGGAAGGTGAAATTCAACCATCATGGACACACAGACAATCGCCACAATCGCCAGTATCGCAGTGGCACGCACCCCCAGAACAGAGGCCGATATCGTCACAGGTCCCACAACCAGAATCGAAAAGGGGTTGTTCAACCCTCCTGTCAGGAACAGCAGGATACACAGCTGTAACAAATCAAATAGGATCATCAGGAAATTTTCCTGCCCTGTCAGACGTTTGTTTTCTGGATAGATGAACACCGCCACAAGGTTTGCCGCCGCAGACACACCCACGGCCATGTAACACAGCCCATACTGCAAATTCAGCTCGAACACGCGTTGCGCAACAACTAACGCAATCAATTGCCCCACGATTGCAATCCAGCGCACCATGATAATAGTCCGTAACCGGATCAATCTTGTCGGATGTGTATACAATAGAGGCTGAGATGAATTCTGTGTCATTGCGCGCTTTTGCCTCTTGCTTCCATTCAATCAATTGTTAGGTGTCTGCCCAAGATCAATCAACATCGCATAGGACATGTCATGTCTCGTACTCTTGCCGTCGCAGCCGTTTTCATCGCTATTGCCGCCCTTGCGGGGATGACTATCTATAGCAAGTTGTTTGGCGGATCGGGTGATAAGTTTGCGCAATGCCGCGAAGGGCAGATTGCAGGAGGTGCTGGCAGTATTGGTGGCCCGTTTGAATTGGTTAGTGAAACCGGGGAAACCGTGACTGATAAAGATGTAATCACCGAACCAACGCTTGTGTATTTCGGTTATACATTCTGCCCAGATGTGTGCCCTCTGGATAATGCCCGCAACGCCGAGGCGGTGGATATCCTCGAAGCTGGCGGAATGAGCGTCACCCCCGTCATGATCACAATTGACCCAGAGCGCGATACCCCAGAGGTTCTTGCAGAATTCACCGATTATCTACATCCTCGCATGGTTGGCCTGACTGGAACCGCGGCCCAAATCAAATCCGCATCGCGTGCCTATAAAACCTATTACAAAAAGCAAGAAGGCGAAGATGAATTCTATTTGATGGATCATTCGACCTTTACCTATTTGATGCTGCCCGAACATGGATTTGCGGAATATTTCCGGCGCGATGCAACACCGGAACAGATGGCAGAGCGCGTAGGTTGTTTCGTCGAAAACATGTAACGTCAGCCTTTGTTTGACCCTCTGGGATGCCCGGGCTAATACTTGAACGAATGAAATGATCCGGGGACACGCGCATGGCTGACAATCCAAATTTGGAAATCGGACCGGATAAATCTTTGCTCTTGGTGGACGATGATGAACCCTTTCTGCGTCGTTTGGCGAAGGCCATGGAAAAACGCGGGTTCGAGGTAGAAACCGCAGGATCTGTGGTCGCTGGTCGCGCTATCGCAACAGCCCGCCCGCCAGCCTATGCCGTGGTTGATTTGCGTCTAGAGGATGGCAATGGCCTTGATGTGGTCGAAGTGATCCGCGAAAGGCGCGAGGACAGTCGCGTGGTGGTTCTGACAGGATATGGTGCCATCGCAACGGCGGTTGCCGCAGTTAAAATCGGGGCGACGGATTACCTGTCAAAACCCGCTGATGCCACTGACATCATGAATGCCCTGCTCAGTTCCGAAGATGAGCTGCCCCCACCGCCAGAAAACCCCATGTCGGCAGACCGTGTACGTTGGGAACATATTCAGCGCGTGTATGAGCTGTGTGATCGCAATGTTTCAGAAACGGCGCGTCGTCTGAACATGCATCGTCGGACGCTGCAACGTATTTTGGCAAAACGCAGTCCAAAATAAAGTGATAAGGGTGTCATCTCTCGCACTGGTACGCTCACTTTAGGGTCAGGACCCATTAATCAGCTTGATGTGGAATTGCTGTCATGATTCACGGTTCTCAATGATCTGGGGGAATGA
>CANLDA010000004.1 GCA_947489325.1 uncultured Paracoccaceae bacterium
CTGCGCTTTGCGATCCGCGAAGGCGGCCGCACAGTTGGTTCCGGTGTTGTGTCCAAAATCGTAGAATAATCCACGCATCCGCGTAGATGAAGAAAGGCCCGCCATTGGCGGGCCTTTTTGCGTTGGGGTAGCCTTAAGGGGTCACTGCCTACTGGGGCACATTCACTGCAACCAGACCAAGCATACGCGCAGCCTCAAGTGACAGGATTGCCGAATTCAGGCCCTGTGACTTTTGGAAACGTCGAATGGCAGCGCGGGTGCGGCTGTCCATCTCGCCTGTGATCTGGCCCCGATAATGCCCACGCACTTGCAGTGCACGTTGCAATGATGCCGTGAAATCCGGGGTGAGCATATTTTGACACGGCGTTTGAAACCATGTCTCGATGCGTTCTTTGACGATCCGCTGTTGGGTTTCGGTTTTGTAGATTCCGGGGGTAATGACCGTGCCATCCGCCAGAACTTCGGCGGGTTGGATCAAAATTTGCTCGGTCACAGTTTCCACAATGGCGGGGCTGACATCTTTGCCCCAACATGTTCCAGGGGCTGCGCCGGGTGGGCCTGCGGCATGGCTACGAATGATTTCTGGTTCATTTAAGGCCCTCAGATCAGGCGCAGGAAAACCCACAGTGTTGCACCCAGACAAAAGCCCGGCAGCCACAGCCAGAAAGTAAAGTTTTGGGTTTCGCATGCTCGGATCTCTGGCCTTTGTTTGGGCCTTTTGGTTTTGCCTGATCTCTTTTACCCTGTTTTTTATCATTCAAAAAGCTTTATGAAGTCGGTCTTGCTTGAATGGCGAATTGGAGGGTATTGCCCTCATTTTCACGAGCAAGGGGCAAAACATATCTTTTTATCCAAGCAGGCATCGCATTTGTCGTAACAACGACAGGACAAAGTCGCAAAAGGGGCTAGCGTCGCTTGGCAGCCTTAGATAGGAATATCCCGAATTCTAGCTAGGGAAATACTGCGACATGGCGAAAATCACCTATATCGAGCACAACGGTACCGAGCACGTTGTCGAAGTGGCCAATGGTCTGACTGTCATGGAAGGTGCACGTGACAACAATATTCCGGGCATTGAGGCCGATTGTGGCGGTGCGTGCGCGTGCTCTACCTGTCACGTATATGTGCATCCTGACTGGGTGGAAAAGCTGCCCACCATGGATGACATGGAAGAGGATATGCTGGATTTTGCGTATGAGCCTGACATGGCACGCTCTCGCCTGACCTGCCAGGTTAAGGTCAACGATGCGTTGGATGGTTTGGTTGTGCAGATGCCGGAAAAACAAATCTGATCCTGCAAAGGCAAATATATACGAAATGCAAAAGCGCTGTCTGGAAACAGGCGGCGCTTCTTGCGTTTTCTGGTACTAAGGGATCACTGGAGTTGATGAACTGAGTAAGGGCAGAGAGCGTGTCTTAGCTTTATCAACTCTACCTGTGAAAGCGGGCGCAACTGGAGAGATGCACCCATCCTTCATCGTGTTTTCTACAAGGTGCTTACAAGGCGCGCCAACCAATGTCGCGACGGAAAAAACCGCCGGGCCAGTCGATGCTATCCACCATCGCATAGGCACGATCGCGTGCCTCGCGCAGGTTGTTGCCGCGGGCAGTGACGTTCAGCACGCGCCCGCCGTTGGCCAGAATAGCCGCCCCATCGGCCTTGGTACCTGCGTGAAAGACCATGTTCATGCTGTCTTCGGGCTGCGTATTCAGTCCTTTGATTTCGGTCCCTTTTTCATATGACCCGGGATAGCCGTTGGCGGCCATGACAACAGTCACCGCATGATCGTCGGCCCAGTTGATGCGCGCTTCTGATAGTTTGCCCTCGGCGGTGGCTTGCATCAGGTCAAGCGCCTGTGCGCCAAGGCGCATCATCAGAACCTGACATTCTGGGTCGCCAAAACGTACGTTGTATTCCACCAAACGAGGTTGGCCGTCTTTGATCATCAAACCAACGTAGAGTACGCCTTGATATGGTGTGCCGCGACGCGCCATTTCCGCCATCGTTGGTTTGACGATTTCTTCCATCGCTTTGGCTTCAATTTCTGCTGACAGAACCGGGGCAGGGGAATACGCGCCCATGCCACCTGTGTTCGGGCCAGTGTCACCTTCGCCCACACGTTTGTGGTCTTGGGCAGAACCGATGGACAAAACCTGATTGCCATCCACCAAAACAAACAATGACGCCTCTTCGCCTTCCATGAATTCTTCGATCACGACCTCGGCACCCGCGCCACCAAAGGCCCCACCGAACATGTCATCAATGGCGGCCAATGCGGTGGCCTCATCCATGGCAACGATCACGCCTTTACCGGCGGCAAGCCCGTCTGCTTTGACCACAATCGGGGCGCCGTTTTCACGTATGTGGGCCTTGGCAGCCTCGGCATCGGTGAAATGGCCGTATCCGGCGGTTGGTGCATTGGCAGCAGCGCAAACTTCCTTGGTAAAGGATTTGGACGCTTCAAGCCGCGCCGCACCCTCGGATGGGCCAAACACAAGAACACCCGCTTCGCGCAAGCGATCCGCCACGCCGTTGGCCAGCGGGGCCTCGGGGCCGATGATCACGAAATCAATTGCGTTCTCTTCGGCAAAGCCAACCACGGCCCCACCGTTTTCAATATCTAAGGATGCACATTCGGCGATTTGGGCAATGCCTGCGTTTCCGGGGGCCACGATCAGGCGGTCACATTTTGGATTTTGCTTAACGGCCCAAGCCAGCGCATGTTCGCGTCCGCCGCTGCCGAGAATAAGAATGTTCATGGGATGCCCTTCTGCTTGGCCTTCGGTTGCGGGCGGTCTAACCTGTACAGGTGATTTGCACAAGCGAGGCCCAATGTCCGATCTGTTAGACGACCCAAGAGAGGGTGAAAATGCCCCGGAATTTTCGGTAACTGAACTTTCAGGCGCGATTAAGCGGGTGATTGAAGGCAATTTCAGTCATGTGCGCATCCGGGCAGAGATCGGGCGCGTGTCGATGCCGCGTTCGGGACACGTATATCTGGATCTGAAGGACGAAAAATCGGTGATTTCCGGGGTGATGTGGAAAGGCGTGGCTGCGCGCCTGTCGATGCGTCCCGAAGAAGGGCTTGAGGTGGTCGCGACAGGGCGAATCACAACCTTTGGCGGGCAATCCAAATATCAGATTGTGATTGAAGATATGAAACCCGCTGGCGTGGGCGCCCTGATGGCGATGCTGGAAAAGCGCAAGGCGCAGTTGGCGGGCGAGGGGTTGTTTGATCCAACACGCAAAAAGGCGCTGCCCTATCTGCCCGAAGTGATCGGCGTTGTGACCTCGCCTTCTGGGGCGGTGATCCGTGACATCCTGCACCGCTTGCGGGATCGGTTTCCGCGTAAGGTGTTGATCTGGCCAGTTGCGGTGCAGGGTGACAAATGCGCGCCTGAAGTATCGCGCGCGATTGCAGGATTTAATGCGCTGTCCAAAGGTGGGGCGTTGCCGCGTCCGGATTTGATCATCGTGGCGCGTGGCGGTGGCTCACTTGAGGATTTGTGGGGGTTTAACGAAGAAAACGTCGTGCGTGCCGCGGCAGCATCCGACATTCCCCTGATTTCGGCGGTGGGCCATGAAACCGATACAACGCTAATTGATTTTGCGTCAGACAAACGTGCGCCAACACCGACGGCGGCGGCGGAATTGGCTGTGCCTGTGCGCCTTGAACTGCTGTCTTGGGTGGAGGGCCAAGGTGCCCGGATGAGCCACGCCTTGACCCAGGGGATTTCCCAACGTGGCCAACGATTGCGTGATCTGTCACGCGCTTTGCCCCGAATAGAGGCGCTGTTGGATGGCCCGCGGCAGCGGCTTGATCATGCAGCGCAGCGTCTGCCGTCTGCATTGACGCGATCGGTGGATACGAGACGTTTGAAATTGACCGAAGCCGCTGCCAGTTTGCGTCCGACCAACCTGCGCCGCGCAGTAGACGCCAAGCGAGAAGCGTTGGGGCGACGGGCTGATCGCTTGTCTCTGACGCCCATCAAGCAAGATATTGCACGTAAGACCAAAGATTTGTCCCAGCTTGAGGCGCGGTTTGAAAAAGCTGCAAGCCAGCAGATCAAAGGTTGGCGAGACCGGCTTGATGGGTTGGAGCGTTTGCGCACGACCCTTGGGTATAAGGCAACACTGGAGCGCGGCTATGCGGTCGTGTGGGCCGACGGCAAGCTTGTGACAAACAGCAAGACGGCCGAAAAAGCCAAATCGCTTGAAATCGAGTTTGCAGATGGGCGCGTGACACCGGGTTCTACGCCTGCGCCTGCTGCCAAAAAAACCGCGAAACCTGCGCCGCCTTCAGACTCCCAAGGCAACCTGTTTTGAAAACAGCCAACGTGTTTGGCGCTGCAAGGGCAGAAGCTCCCGCCTCTCAATTCGACATTAAAATGTCTGCGTGAGAGTTGGGCATAGCCTGCGCTGGGGCGCAGGTCAGGGGCTTTGCCCCTCTGCGGCGGGGCCGCATTCACCCCAGGATATTTGAACCAAGAAGAAGCTGTGGGCAGACGCTTATTGACAGGGTACTGTTCCACGTTATGAAAAACGCATAATTTTTACAAAGGTTGATGTATGAAACGTACGAGTGGAATTTTATTAGCAGCAGCGCTGAGCTGTTTGGGCACATTCGCAGTTGCGAAAGAAAAGGTGAATGCAGCTGTGGAGATGCGTCGTGCGATCGAGCTTTGTGTAGATCACGCAGTGAGTGGGCGGGGCGAATTTGCTGACTTGGTCGATCACGGATACCGCATTCAGGAGCGAAAGCTGCGTAAGCAAACGGCCTATAAGAAAGGCGTTTCAGCAGAGCTGTTTGGGGCGCATGGGATCATTATCCATAAGAAGGCCACAAGCTGTAAGATAAATATTTTTGGATTGCATCCTAATACGACTGAAGCTGTTTATCGTGTTGTGCGGCGTGACCTTGTTGCTGATGGCTTTATGCGGATTGGAAATAGGTTCTCTAAGGGCGATACGCGTATCGGTATTTCAGTACGGGCCAATCCAACCATCGTTTGGGTGTATAGAGATTAGACCACAGATCACTTTGTTGCGTGGGTAAGTGCAATCTTGCACCTCTCTCCCTCTTACAATTGCGGCTTAGTTCTTTCTCGTGTCGTGATAGTGTTGTCGCAAGCAAAAGGGAAACATATGGCGGCGATTGTTGAGTTCATAGGCCTAACCAAGATTTATGATGGGGGCTTTGGGAAAGCCGCGAAACGGCGCCTAAATCGAAAAAATCCTGCGTCAGCTTTCGCTTTGGGGCAAGAAAGACAGTCGTGTATTGGAGCTGTCCAGCGGCATGAAGCGACGAATCTTGATTACCGAGACCCTTAGCCATGAGTCGCGCGTGTTGTTTTTGGATGAGCCAACGGCGGGTGTGGATGTCGATCTGTGCAAAGACATGTGGGACACGGTGGCAGGGTTGAAAGCCGATGGCGTGACCATCATTCTGACCACCCATTACATCGAAGAGGCAGAGGCCGTTGCCGATCGTGTCGGGGTGATCAGCAAGGGAGAGTTGTTGTTGATCGAAGGAAAAGACGCCTTAATGCATCGTTTTGGTCAAACGCAATTGCGCATTGAGTTGCAAATCCCCTTGTCTGAAATGCCCCAAGCCTTGCTGGAATATGACTTTGCATTGATCGATGACGGACAATCGGTGATCTACAGCTGTGATGCTTATGGCGAAGGGACCGGCATTACCAACTGTTGTTTGATCTGTCAGAGATTGGGGTGATCCTTCGGGATATTCAAACCGCGCAAAGTATCCCTTACGCTAGCTGTGGTATCTATTTCCCCAAGTTCATCGGCCCGATCTTATGAATTGTTGTCCGCCTCCGTGAATTTCCTTGAGATCGTATTTGGATATGTTGGAGCCGCGGCGACAAAATCTTTGTTTATAGGAGGGTCACTTTATTCAATTTCCATGCTACCTCCGATTTGGCAGACGATTACGTTGTTCAATCCTGTTGTGTATCTGATCTCCGGATTTAGGTGGGCCTTTTTTGATGCATCTGATGTGCGTGTCGCTCTTAGTTTACTGGTGATTGGGGGTTTTACTCTGGCTTATCTTGCTGTGATTTGGTGGATATTCAAAACTGGTTGGCGCATTCGTAACTAGGCAGGTAACGCGGGTCGGATGTTAGGCGCAGCGCCGAAAATGCATCAATTGATGGCTTTGTGTTCTATGTGACCTTGTTTGAGGCGCAACAGACGTCTACATGCGATGATATGAAACGCTGGATACCTTTCGTGAAAACGCCGCCTTCGGTGGCGGTGGTGCGCCTGTCCGGCGTGATTGCGGCAAATGGGCGTGCTGCACTAAATGACCAATCCCTTGCGCCGTTGTTGGAGAAGGCATTTAAACGTGGCAAGCCCGCAGCGGTTGCGCTTCAGATCAATTCACCCGGGGGGTCACCTGTACAAAGCTCGCTAATTGGTGCGCGCATTCGGCGACTGGCAGAGGAACATGACGTTCCAGTGTTCGCTTTTGTTGAAGATGTGGCTGCATCCGGTGGGTATTGGCTCGCGGCAAGTGCGGACGAGATTTATGCCGATGAAAGCTCGGTTCTGGGCTCTATCGGGGTGATTTCCTCGGGGTTTGGTGCCCATGAGTTTCTAGAGCGTCACGGATTAGAGCGTCGCGTGCATACGGCCGGTAAATCCAAATCCATGATGGATCCGTTTCGCCCGGAAAAAGAAGAAGATGTGACGCGCTTGACCCGGATTTTGGAGCAGATCCACCAGAATTTCATTTCTTATGTACAGACCCGCCGCGCCAGCAAATTGGCGGATGACTCAGAGTTGTTCACCGGGGAAATTTGGATCGGTCGCGCTGCGCAGGATGTGGGATTGATTGACCAGATCGGTCACATGGTCCCGGTTCTGAAAGAAAAATTTGGCAAAGACGTGCGATTGCGCGCCTATGATATGCGCCGCCCTGTGTGGCAGCGTTTTGGCGCATCACTTGCCCAAGACGCCCTGTCCGGGATAGAGGAACGCGCAGAATACGCGCGGTTTGGTCTTTGACGTGATTTTTAAGATTGTCACATTGTTCCTGATCGGGATGGGCGTTTTGGCCATGTTTGGCAAGCTGTCTTATCCGGGTAAGAAACGATTGCAATCGGCCAAATGTCGTAAATGCGGGCGATACAGGATCGGCAAGGGGTCATGCCCCTGCATAAAGGGAAGCAAAGGGTAGACAATGCAAGAATGGCTTTTGGCCTCGCTGGGGCTTGTCATCCTGCTTTTGGCTGGGGATGCGTTGGTACGCGGGGCGGTGAACCTGTCGTTGCGCATCGGTATTCCGGCGTTGATCGTCAGTTTGACTATCGTGGCCTTTGGGACGTCGGCGCCTGAGCTGTTGATCGCAATCTCGGCGATCGGAGACAATGCGCCGGGCATTGCAATGGGCAATGTTGTTGGGTCCAATACTGCCAATATCTTGCTTGTTCTTGGGGTTCCGGCTCTTTTGTCGTCGCTGCATACAAGTGAGTGTAACACGCGCAAAAGCTATGTCTTTATGATGATGGCTTCGGCGCTGTTCATCGGCTTGGCATTTTGTGGCACCTTTACATGGGTCAGCGGCGCGGTGTTGCTTGTGGCGCTTACCTTTGTGTTGATGGATTCCATGCGCGATGCCCACCGGCACCGTAAGTCTTGCAAGAATGTTGTGTCCGAAGAAGATCTGGAAGGTGCCGACCCGAATATGCCGTGGTGGCGTATCATTGTTTTCCTGCTGTTGGGTCTTATTGGTCTGCCTCTTGGTGCAGACATGTTGGTGGATAGCGCAGTCGTGATTGCGACACGCTTTGGCATAAGCGAAACTGTGATCGGCTTGACGCTTGTCGCTGTAGGCACAAGCCTGCCTGAGTTGGCCACAACCGTTATGGCCGCCTTGCGCAAACAAGCAGACGTGGCTTTGGGGAATGTTATCGGCTCTAACATGTTTAACTTGTTGGCTATTATCGGAATCGCATCCTTTGTTGGGCCAATCCCCGTCGATCCATCGTTCCTGCGATTTGATCTGTGGGTGATGCTGGCAGCGTCGGCGCTGTTGTTCCCATTTGTATTTTTCAAGATGGATATCACGCGGGTCTGGGGCGTGGCGCTGACAACCTTGTATGCGACCTATATCCTTGTGGTCTTGATGTAGACCAAATGGTCCCAATTCAACGAGTTTGGATATGCAAAAACGATGAATGCTTGGTGTCAGGGCGTGGCAAAATTGAATTCCCCTGGCAAAGTTTTGCACCGCATTAACTTGGGTTACGAAAGCGTTTACAAAATTCTAATGTTTTCAATGGTTTGTACGAACTGTATAATTTTACTGTTTATTTTCAGTTATTTAAGAATGTGCCTATTTTTTAGGCACTTCTTCGAAACGGCCAAAAAACAAGAGAAAATTGCATTTGACCAAAAGATATCTCCAGACTTATCCACAGTTTCCGTGGACAGCTTAACTCTTGCGTCAAGGCGGATAAGATTGCAGGGCGCCCCAAAGAATCATATCTCTGGATCACATGGATAAGACCGAACATACCACTGAGACCCCACCCGCCGGATTTGGCGTTGTGCAGGGCTATTTGAAGACGCTGGATGGCTCTCCGGGTGTTTATCGTATGTTGGATAGCGAAAGTCGCGTTCTGTATGTTGGTAAGGCGCGTAACCTGCGAGCGCGGGTGTCCAGCTATGCGCGCCCCACAGGCCATAGTGGCCGCATCGCACGGATGATTTCGGAAACCGCGTCGATGATGTTTCTGACAACCAAGACAGAAACCGAGGCGCTTTTGCTTGAACAAAATCTAATCAAGCAGCTTAAGCCCAAATACAACGTGCTGTTGCGCGACGACAAAAGCTTTCCGAATATTCTGGTCAGTCGCGAACACGCCTTTCCGCAGATCAAAAAACATCGCGGGGCGAAAAAGGAAAAGGGCAGTTACTATGGGCCTTTTGCTAACGCGGGGGCGGTCAATCGAACGCTGAACCAATTGCAAAGGGCGTTTCTTTTGCGTGACTGTACCGACGCCACTTTTGAAAGCCGCACGCGCCCCTGTCTGCAATATCAGATCAAACGCTGCACGGCGCCTTGTGTTGGGTATATCAGCGAACAGGATTATTTGAACGCTGTGCATGACGCAGAGCGATATTTGTCCGGGCGGTCCACTGAAATTCAGGAACAGTTGGCAACAGAGATGCAGGTGGCGAGCGAAGCCATGGAATTTGAACGCGCCGCGGTTATGCGTGATCGTATCCGTGCGTTGACGCAAGTGCAGACCACGCAAGGCATCAACCCGCGTGGGGTATCAGAGGCCGATATCATCGCCCTGCATCTGGAAAGCGGTCAGGCCTGTGTGCAGGTGTTTTTCATCCGTGCCAATCAGAACTGGGGCAACCGCGATTTTTACCCACGTGTGGGTATCGACATAGAAGCGCCAGAGGTACTGGAGGCCTTTATTGGGCAGTTCTACGACAATAAGGAGCCACCGCGACAACTGATCCTGTCTCATCCCATCGACAACGTCGATTTGATGACCGAGGCATTAAGCGACAAGTTGGGGCGCAAAGTGGAAATTTTGGTGCCTCTGCGTGGTGAAAAGGCGGAACTGGTAGAAGGGGCTGCGCGTAATGCTCGCGAAAGCCTTGCGCGCAAGATGTCTGAAAGCGCCACACAGGCCAAGCTTTTGAAAGGGGTGGCCGAAGCCTTTGATTTGCCAGCTACGCCGCAACGGATCGAAGTTTACGACAACTCGCATATTCAAGGCACCAACGCTGTGGGAGGCATGATTGTTGCCGGGTCTGATGGGTTCATGAAAAATGCTTATCGCAAGTTCAACATCAAGGATGACAGCATCACGCCGGGCGATGACTTCGGTATGATGAAAGAGGTGCTGGCGCGCCGGTTCAAACGCCTGCTGAAGGAAGACCCGGATCGCGAAAATGGCCAATGGCCGGACCTTTTGTTGATTGATGGCGGGGCAGGGCAGGTAAGCGCCGTGGACGAGATCATGCGCGAATGGGGGGTGACCGACATTCCGATGGTAGGGGTGGCCAAAGGCGTGGATCGCGACCACGGCAAAGAGGAATTCCACCGCGTCGGCAAACGCCCTTTTGCCCTGCAACGCAATGACCCGGTGCTGTATTTCATCCAACGCATGCGGGATGAGGCGCACAGGTTCGCCATTGGCACGCATCGCGCCAAACGGGCCAAATCTATTGCGGCCAATCCGCTGGATGATGTGCCCGGCGTAGGTGCCGCCCGTAAGCGCGCACTGTTGGCACATTTTGGATCAGCAAAGGCCGTAACCCGTGCGGCATTGCCAGATCTTAAGGCGGTGGAGGGCGTGTCGGATGCTTTGGCCCAAGCGATCTATGATTTCTTTCATGAAAAGGGCTAAGCTTGCTTTCACCTTGGGATGGAACAGGATAGATATCACTCAATGAACTGGAATATCCCCAATATCCTTACCGTGCTGCGTCTTTTGGCGGCCCCCGCTGTCGCAGTGATGTTTCTTTATTTCACGCGCCCTTGGGCCGACTGGTTCGCGCTTGTGCTGTTTGTCAGTGCGGCGGTGACCGATTGGCTGGATGGCTATCTGGCGCGATCGTGGAAGCAGACCACCAAACTGGGCGCGATGCTGGATCCGATCGCGGATAAAGCCATGGTTGTCATCGCATTGATGGTGATTGTTGGATATTCAGGCGCACACTGGACACCGTGGTTGGTGTTGCCTGCCACTATGATCTTGTTTCGCGAAGTGTTTGTATCTGGCTTGCGTGAATTTTTGGGCGATACGGCGGGCACTCTGAAAGTCACAAAACTGGCCAAGTGGAAAACCGCAGCACAGATGTTTGCGATTGCGGTGCTGTTTTCCCAAGGCGTGTTTGAACATTATCTTGGCATGTCGACCTTTGGCATGGACCAAGCGTTATTTGAAAGCATCATATTGGGCGAAACCGAGGATGTTCTTGGCTTGCGCTGGAAATATGATGGTATGATTTGGTCTGGCCGTGTCGGTCTGGTCTTGTTGTGGATCGCGGCGGCACTTACTTTGGTGACAGGCATCGATTATTTCCGCAAGTCGGTGCCGCATCTAAAGGATTGAGATTATGAAGGTCCTCTATTTTGCATGGGTGCGCGAGCGCATCGGCCTGCCGCGCGAAACGGTTGAGACAGAGGCGACAACAGTTGCAGATCTGGTCGAAGAATTGCGCGCGCGCGAAGAACGATATGCCTTGGCATTTTCTGATCTTTCCGCCCTTCGAGTCGCGGTGGATCAAGAATTATGCGAGTTTGACGCCCCATTGGCCGGCGCGCACGAAGTGGCCTTTTTCCCTCCTATGACCGGGGGATAAGATGCGTATCAGTGTTCAGGGCGCCTCATTTGATGTGGGGGCAGAAACCGCCAATTTCACGGCAGGCCACAGCGATATGGGGGCGATTGTCACCTTTACCGGCGTGGTACGTGATAATGATGCAGGTACCTTGGATCGCATGGAAATCGAACATTATCCAGGCATGACTGAAAAGGCATTGACCGAGATTGCTCAAGAAGCACAGACACGTTGGTCATTGGGGGATGTGCTGGTCATTCATCGCCATGGAACGTTAAAGCCCGGCGAGATGATCATGATGGTCGCCACCGCGTCACGCCATCGCAAGAATGCCTTTGAGGCAGCCGAATATCTGATGGATTACCTGAAATCACGGGCACCGTTTTGGAAGAAAGAGTTCACCAAAGATGGTGCCGAATGGGTCGATGCCAAGGACGAAGACGAAACCGCACTGACCCGTTGGTAATGCATCGTTGCGAAGATTACGCGCCGTATAACTGACTGCGCAGGGCCTCGGTTTCTGTGCGTGCGTCACGCAACCCTTCCATAGCCGCGCCCAATTCTGCCTCTGTCTGAGCCAGCTGATTGGTCAATTCTGCCTCACGCTGTTGCAGATAGGTGATCGCTTGATCTCGGGTTTCCTCGGCTTCGTGCAGCTCTTGGCTCATGCGTTCAAGTTGATCCACGTCGCTTTGGGCGACGCGTGTGAACCGATGGACCAACCAATTGGCAAACCAGCCCAAACAGAAGGCCACAAACAGAACGATCGCTGTCGCGATGATGAATTCAATTCTGGTCATTTTCACCGGTCTCCTCAGCGTCCGCACTTGCGGGGCTGTTTTGTCCTTCTGCCACTGAATCATGGGTGTGTTCAACATCGTCTTGGTTTTCAGACGTGTCTGATTGCGTATTTTCAGTCTTTAGCAGGACAAATGCGATCCGGCGATTGGCATTTCGGCCATCTTCGGTGTCGTTGTCAGCAATTGGAGCTGTTTCACCATAGCCTTTGGCGGAAAAACTGGATGTCAGCAAACGTCGATCTTGAAGCGCGATCAGAACTGATTGCGCGCGCGTCTGACTGAGCTGGCGGTTCATCTCTTCGCGGCCTTGACTGTCGGTATGGCCCTGAATTTCGAGGCGGATCTCGCCACATGCGCGTAAAACTTCGGCGATGGCGTCAAGGGTTTTGCCCGCACTGGCATCCAATGTGCCTGAACCGGGTTCAAAGATAAGCTTGTTTTCCGTAAGAATAGCCTGAATGTCCGCTTCGCATTTCTCGGGCGTAGGGAGCTGTGCAATGGGGTCAAGCGCTTCGTCATAAACAACCCCGATGGAAAACTGTGCGTCCCGGCCAAGTTTCTGCGTCAGCAGTCGTGCGATTTCAGAATTGGCCCCTTGCCGACCTGTGCGCCCAGAAACCGTAAGCATCTCGGGTGTTATGGTAAGAGACCCATGATGAACGAAAGCCAATGCATCCAACCCAGCAAGTACACGCACCTGCCAGCCCATCGGTAGTTTTTCATCCAGTCGGGCCGCCATATACACGCGATCACTGCCGAAACGCGCCTGTGCATAGTGTTCCGTTGTTGTGCGATGCAAATCTGAGGACAGGCGTCCACGCAACTGCAACAGACCTTCGGGGCTTAGGGTGGCTTGCAGCTCTGGCACACCGCTGTCGCCTTCTGTGTCTTCGATGATGGGCAAGGTCGCGCGCAGTGAAAACACCTCAGGCAGGGCTGCCTCAAGATCACCGACGACACGGTCAAATTTGGATTGCTCTGTGCCGGGAAGGGCCACAAGGCTGACGTCAGCATCTGAAATCGTGATGCTGCCACCGCCCAGCTTGGACAAATGCGAAATGGCAACTTCGCCCGCCTTACCCCATGTCGGAGAAGGTACACCCAAACCGATGATGCAGTTCCAGTTGCCTTCCAACCCAGACGTCTTGGCGGTTTCGATGATCAGATCACGGGCTTCTTCGGTGTCGGCGGAACAAGCATCAAATCGTGCGCCGCTCTCATCCATCAGAAACCGCAAGATAAATGGCGTTATGACAGGGCGTGGAGCAGTAATATTTAACGTCACACGCAGATCAGCAGGCGCACGCGCGTTCAGCTTGCTTTCCAGCTTGCGCTGTTCCTCGCTGCTGTCACTGATGGCGGTGATGGAGACCTGTCCTGCTTGAACCGAGATTTTGCTGCGCGGAAGCATTTCCAGCGCTTTCAGCGCATATGACAATGATGCGTTCCATGCTTTTGGGGCGTCATAGCGTGCGGCCTCTAGGAAATCAGCGACATTGTTCCGGCCAGCGATGTCATTCAATTCATCAATGACATCATCCCGATCAGAACTTTCAGGGATCAGGCCAATGATGGAAATGCCGCTGTCGTTGCGCAGAATTTCCACGGAAAACTGGGGAGGGGCGATGCCTGCGGTGCTTTCAACCTGCATGTTGTCGATGACGCGGGCGGCGTCCACCACACGCCCGGCTGTTGACAGGGCGTTAAAGCGCGCCGCCTCTGTGGGGGCAATACCTGTGACAAAGACCTGCAGACCTTCGGCATAGACTTCGGCCCAAAATAGTCCGCCTTTGTCCAGCTCGCTTTTGACGCTGCTGCGCGAGGCAGATTCAATCAGGGCAACAGAAAACCCCGCCGTAATGACGCTTAGGATAGCTGCGACAATGAAAGTAGCAGAGACAATCAGCAGGGAAGACAGGCGCATGGCAGCTCGTATTCAAGTTCGCAATTGGCCATCGTGATACGACGCACAAGGCCCGGACGCAATCACAGGAACAACGCGCAGGCGAAAAACAGCAAGGGAATCAGCCCCGCATCGCGGTTTGATCGAAATAGGCGCAGTAAAAGTGGCATGTCATTGGTGTCTAGTTGCCGCAATTGCCAATGCAAGTGCAGCCCCATCGCCCATGGTCCACCAAGAGCCACGAGCAAAGCAAAGGGGCTTTGGTCTATGGTGGCTTGCACCACAGCAAAGGCCATAAGCAACACGGTTAGAACCAAAAAACCGAACAGCCACTTTCCAGAATTCTCCGCAAAGAGCCGCGCTGTGGATTTCACCCCGATCAGGGCATCATCTTCGGTGTCCTGATGGGCGTAAATTGTATCATAGAACAATGTCCATGCGATGCCGGCCAGATAAAGGATCACGGCAGGCAGTTCCAAATGCCCGGTGTGGGCCGTCCATGCCAGCAGGGCACCCCAGTTAAAAGCGATGCCCAAAAACATTTGCGGCCACCAGGTAAAGCGCTTGGCAAACGGGTAAATCGCAACAGGAACCAGCGAAATCACGCCCAACAAAATTGCGTTCAGATTGAAGGTCAAAAGCACACACAATCCGATCAACGCCTGTAAAACCAGCCAAGCCAACGCGCCTTTGACAGTGATCTGCCCGGACGGAATGGGGCGGGATCGGGTGCGCTCGACCTTTGCGTCAATTTCGCGATCGGTGATGTCATTCCACGTGCATCCCGCGCCACGCATCACAAAGGCTCCGATGGCGCAGCCGATGAATATCCACAGATCATGCAGGCTGGCGCGCCCGTCATGCAACATCGCGAGCATCAGCGCCATCCAGCAGGGCAATAACAACAGCCACGTTCCAATTGGGCGATCCGCGCGACTTAGGCGCAGATAAGGACGGCTGAAGGCAGGCGCATAGTGATCCACCCAATTCCCCGCCACAGCATCTGCGACGTGTCCATTCTGGTCTGGCATTGGCGAGGGCGTGGTCATAGAAAGGATCCCATGAAAAATGCAAAAATCAGGCTCTATGTAAATCACCCATTGGGTGCAGCGCAATCGGTTCCTCTGGACCGGGATCAGGCGCATTATCTGTTCGGGGTGATGCGGCTGAGCGTTGGCGCGCAAGTATCGCTGTTTAATGGGCGTGACGGGGAATGGCGCGCCGAGGTGGTGCAGGCTGGCAAGCGGGCAGGGGTGTTGGTGTGCCAAGAGCAAACCAAGCCTTTGCAGATGCCGCCGGATCTGTGGGTGTTGTTTGCACCGATCAAAAAGGCGCGTACGGATTTCATCGTGGAAAAAGCGACTGAGATGGGGGCGGCGCGGATTGTGCCGGTGCAAACTGATTTCACCAATTCAGAACGTATCCGACAAGATCGCCTTCAGGCTCATGCCGTTGAGGCGGCAGAACAATGCGGCGGCACCTATGTGCCCGAAGTGAGCGATCTGCAAAAACTTGACCGCCTGTTGGCTGATTGGCCCGAAGATCGCAACATCATGTTCTGTGATGAGGCCGAAGTGGGCAGCGCACAGCGTCTTGGCGCGGCAAGCGGTGATAAATGGGCCATCCTGATTGGCCCCGAAGGTGGGTTTTCGGAGGCCGAACGCACGTGCCTTCATGCACATCCTCAGGCGCATGTCGTGGCTTTGGGGCCGCGTATCTTGCGTGCAGATACTGCTGTCGTTGCGGCTTTAACGGTGTGGCAACAGGCATTGGGTGATTGGCGTTAAGGCCGTAAGGATTTGGCCTTTGTGGCGATGTTCTGTGCGGCAGTTACCAAAATTCTGACATCAATGCCGACGGCGACAAACGTGGCGCCAAGCGAAAGATATATTTTCGCGCGGTCCAGATCGGGTGACAAGATACCCGCCGCTTTTCCAGAGGCAACAATGCGGGAAATGGTGGTTTGGATGGTCTCCAACACTTCGGGTGCACCAGAGTTTCCAAGAAACCCCATGCTGGCCGCAAGATCCGCAGGCCCGATGAACACGCCATCAATTCCCTCCACCGCTAGAATGTCATCCAGATTTTCTAACGCCGTGACGCTTTCAACTTGAACCAAAAGGCAAATCTGATCGTTGGCTGTGATCGCGTAATCCGCCACGGTGCCAAATTTGCTCGCACGTCCCAAGGTGGCCCCTGCGCCGCGCACCCCATCGGGCGGATAGCGACAGGCGCGTACCATCTCTTGGGCTTGTTCGGCGGTGTCAATCATCGGGATCAGCATGGTTTGGGCGCCAATATCCAATGCTTGTTTGATCATCCATGTTTCCCCAACCGGCAAGCGTACCACCGCATGGCTGGGCGATGGCTCCAACACCTGAAGCTGATCGCGTATGCTGCGCAGATCATTGGGGCTGTGTTCTCCATCGACCACAAGCCAGTCAAAGCCTGTCACGCTCATGACCTCGGTCGCATAGGCATCTGCAAACCCCAGCCAGCATCCAATTTGAGGGAAGCCATTGGCCAGTGCCTTTTTGAATTCGTTTACTGGTGCAGCCATATTGCCCTCTTTGCAGTTATCATGCCAATGCGTTACTTCCTTGTAACATGAGACCGCTAGAACGCGGTGTCTGTCCAGTGAATGTTGAAGGAGTTGCATCCCAACAGCCGTGTGCGGGCCTGTCACAATTCTGATTTATGTGTTGATGATCCAAAATGTCGTTATTCTGGTGCGAAATGGGCTTGGAAAAGAAACGAATCTTTTTTACATGCCCCATCCTGTTCGGGTTGCACCTTATGTCAGGGTTTGATCTTGTGAACGATACCGCTTGGGGGAAACCTGATTGAAACAACCGCTGACCGCACCACATACCGTTTTCGGAATTGAGAAATGGGGCAAGGACATGATTGTTGTCCTTGAAAATGGTGAGGTTGGGTTGAAAAATCCTCTGGTTCCCGAAGCCCCCGCTGTCAGCCTTCCGGGAATTCTGCGCGATCTGGATGATCGTGGCGTACATATGCCACTGGTCTTGCGGGTGTCTTCCTATCTTGAAAATGAAATTCGCCACCTGAACGAAAGCTTTCGGGCCGCAATTGCGCGCACAGGATACAAGGGTACCTATCGCGGTGTGTTCCCAATCAAGGTCAACCAACAGGCGCAAGTTGTGGATCGTATTGTCGCCTTTGGTCAGGACTATGATTATGGGCTAGAGGCCGGATCAAAGCCTGAATTGGTGATCGCCTTGGCGCATCGGCTGGCCAAAAATGCGTTGATCATCTGCAATGGCATCAAAGACGCAGAGTTCATCCGCCTTGCGATCCTGTCCCGCCAGTTGGGATTTAACACAGTCATCGTACTGGAAAGCCCAAAAGAGGCCGAGACGGTTATTCAGGTCCACAAAGAGCTGGGAATTGATCCGATCATTGGTGTTCGGGTCAAGTTGACCAACCAGATCAGTGGCAAATGGGAAGAAAGTTCCGGGGATCGTTCTGCCTTTGGCATGAATACCGATCAGTTGATGGCAGTCGTTGATAAACTGCGTGACGCGGGATTGCTGCATTGTCTGAAATTGCAGCATTCGCATCTGGGCAGTCAGGTCGCAGACGTAAACGATGTGCGCCGCGCCGTGGGCGAGGCTTGTCGGTACTACACTGAACTTAAACGCGAGGGCGTGCCCCTGACCCATTTGGATTTGGGTGGTGGCATGGGTGTTGACTACACCGGAGAGAAAAAAGCCGCGGACAATTCCATCAACTATACCGTTCCAGAATATTGCGCCAACGTGGTTGAAACCGTGCAATATGCCTTGGACGAGGCCGAAGTCGACCACCCAACCCTAGTCACCGAAAGTGGTCGAGCGGTGGTCGCGACGTCTTCCATGTTGATTTTCAACGTGTTGGAGGCGACGTTTTATGACGCTCCAAACGCGCCAGAGGCCGAAGCAAGTGACCATCACATGGTCAGTGACTTAATTGCGATCAATGATTATCTGGCCGCAGATCGATTGCAGGAATGCTGGAACGACGCGATGTTTTATCGCAATGAATTACGCGCATTGTTCCGCCGCGGCTTTATCAACTTGCGTCAGATGGCGCGCGCTGAGCGGATTTACTTGCACCTGATGGCACGTATTAAAACCTTGGTGGATGGGATCGACGGCCCCACCGGCATGGAAGATCAACTGGAAAAGCTGGCGGATATTTACCACTGCAATTTCTCGCTGTTCCAATCTCTGCCAGACGTTTGGGCGATTGATCAACTGCACCCGATTGCGCCATTACAAATGTTGAACCAGCCGACCGATCGTCGCGCGGTCTTGTCTGACATCACTTGCGACAGTGACGGCAAGGTTGATAAATTCATTCTTGCAGATGGCGTTTCGCCGTCACTGCCGGTACATACATTGCCCGAAGATCAACCTTATTACATGGGGGTGTTCTTTGTTGGCGCCTATCAGGAAACGCTGGGGGATTTGCATAATCTCTTTGGTGACACCAATGTGGTGACCATTGATTTGCGCGCGGATGGCGGGTTTGATCTGCTGCACGAACAAGAGGGCGATACCATTCGTCAGGTCATGTCTTATGTGGAATTTGACCCGGATGACTGCGTATCGGCGTTTCGCAAGATGGTGGACGAGGCCATTTCGGATGGCACACTGAAATCCAAAGATCGAAAACTGTTGATGGGCGCATATCGCGACAGCATCAACGGCTACACTTACTACGAATAACCCAAATTCAAAGGAGAACACTGAATGGGCAAAACTCTAGTTATCGGTGCGGGAGGCGTGTCTCATGCGGCGGTGCATAAAATGGCCATGAATGCGGGCATTTTTACCGAGATCACGTTGGCAAGCCGTACGAAGTCAAAATGTGATGACATCGCCAAAAGCGTGAAAGAACGCGTTGGTGTAGACATCAAGACAGCGCAGATCGACGCGATGGATGTGGCCGCGACTGTGGCTCTTATCAAGGAAACCGGGGCAGAGCTCTTGGTGAACCTCGCGCTGCCTTATCAGGATCTCAAGCTGATGGATGCCTGCCTAGAGGCCGGATGCCATTATCTTGATACTGCCAACTACGAACCCGAAGACGAAGCCAAATTCGAATATAGCTGGCAGTGGGCCTATCAGGACCGCTTTAAAAAGGCTGGCCTGACTGCGATCTTGGGCTCTGGTTTTGATCCGGGGGTGACCTCTATCTTTGCCAAGTGGGTCAAGAAACATAAACTGGAAACGATCCGTCAGATCGACATTCTGGATGCCAATGGTGGATCCAACGATCAAGCGTTTGCGACCAACTTTAATCCCGAGATCAACCTGCGCGAAGTGCTGCAAACGGCCCATCATTGGGAAAACGGTGAATGGCCCGCAACCGAGGCGATGACCCACAAGGTTGCCTTCGATTTCCCGGGTATTGGCGAGCGCAACATGTACCTCATGTATCACGAGGAACTGGAATCGATTGTCAAACACTTCCCAGAAGTCGAACGCGCACGATTCTGGATGACCTTTGGGGATGCATATATCATGCATGCCAAAGTGTTGGAAAATATCGGCATGACCCGTATCGATCCCGTGGTGCACGAAGGGCAGGAAATAATTCCTATTCAGTTCCTTAAAACCTTGCTGCCCGATCCCGGCGAGCTGGGCCAAGAAACCACAGGGAAGGCGTGTATCGGTGACATCATCACAGGTCAGGCCAAAGATGGATCAGGTGAAAAAACCTATTACATCTACAACATCTGTGATCACGAAGAATGCTTCCGCGAAGTAGGCTCTCAGGCGGTCAGCTATACCACTGGTATTCCAGCCATGATTGGTGCGGCGCAATTCTTCAAAGGCATTTGGAACGAACCGGGTGTTTGGAACACGGAACAGCTCGACCCAGACGATTTCATGGATATGCTCAACCATCATGGTTTGCCATGGCAGGTGCACGAACTCGACGGTCCAGTTGATTTTTGACTCTACGGGGGCGGCATCACCCGCCCCCTTTTCTTCTTGGGTGAAATATCCTGGGGGTTTGGGGGGAACCCCCAAGTTAAGAATGCGTTTGGGGGCAACCTCAAGGAGACGCATAAAATGATGGGGATCTTCTCATGTCCGACATAATGACAACCCAAGCCGGCGATCCCGGTGCGTTTCGAAATTTTGATCTTTCGCGCGTGCCTAGCCCCTGCTTTGTGGTGGATGAAAAAGCCATAGAGCAAAACCTCGCACTCCTGAAAGATGTGGCGGATCGTTCTGGCGCGCATGTGCTTTCAGCACTCAAGGCGTTTTCCATGTTTTCACTGGCCCCCTTGGTGCGTCAGTATCTTGGCGGCACTTGCGCCAGCGGCATTTATGAGGCCCGTCTTGGCCGCGAGGAATACGGCGGCGAGGTTGCAACATTCTGCGCAGGCTACAAAGACAGCGAGATCGACGAAATCCTCGCGCTGTCTGATCACATCATCTTTAACAGCCCCACCCAGAAAGACCGCTTTCTCGTCAAGGCACAGGCGGCGGGTGTTCAGGTGGGTCTGCGCATCAACCCAGAACATTCCGAAGGGGAAATCCCCCAATATGATCCCTGCGCCCCATGCTCGCGGCTTGGCTATCCCATCAGTCGTCTGACCGCGCAGGACATGCAGGGTGTGGACGGTATCCACATGCACACCCTTTGCGAACAAGATGTGCAACCCTTGATGCGCACGTGGTCTGCGGTGGAATTCAAGCTGATCCCTTACTATGACCAACTCAAATGGATCAATTTTGGTGGCGGGCACCATATCAGCCGCGTCGATTATGATCGCGAGGTCTTGATCGCTTTTGTGAAGGATATTCGCGAGAAATACGAGGTGGATGTTTATCTGGAGCCGGGCGAAGCCGTGGCGTTGGATGCAGGCATCCTTGTGGGTGAAATCCTCGACTTACCGCAGAATGGAATAAACCTTGCGATCACCGATGTTTCTGCGACGTGCCATATGCCTGACGTGATCGAGGCACCATATCGCCCGGCATTGCTGGGCGAGGCAGAAACAGGCCATACCTATCGGCTGGGCGGGCCATCGTGTCTCGCTGGGGATGTGATCGGTGACTACACATGGGCCGCACCTTTGCAAATCGGAGATCGTTTCGCATTTCTGGATCAAGCGCATTATTCGATGGTGAAAACCAACACGTTCAACGGGGTGCCGTTGCCTACAATTGCGCTGTGGAACAGTGACGCCGACACGTTGAAAATTATCAAAGAATTTGGCTATGACGATTTCAAGGAGCGCCTGTCATGAGCATCTTTCTGGATAGTGAACTGACCACCGATGAGCGCAGCGAAGAGGGTGCGCGCTTTCATGTGATCCCGGTGCCGCTGGAACGTACCGTGTCCTATGGGTCAGGCACTGCAGATGGCCCTTCTGCCATTATCGAGGCAAGTAACGAATTGGAACGCATCACCAATGGCGCAGAACCCTGCGCTGCGGGGATTTTCACAGAGGGCCCATTGGATTGCACCGGGGAAATGCCCGACGTGATGGAGCGACTCGCATGCCGTACAGAGGCAGTTGTGACTGCGGGCAAAATCCCGGTCACGCTGGGCGGGGAACATTCCCTGTCTTATGGGGCGGTTATGGGGGTTGCGCGGGCATTGGGCCGTCCGATCGGATTGGTGCAAATCGATGCCCATGCCGATTTGCGTGTGGCCTATCAGGGCAACACACATTCCCACGCCTCGGTTATGCATTTGTTGGCCGAAAAAGGCGTGTGTCTGGCGCAATTTGGCGTGCGCGCGCTGTGTCAACAAGAGGTCGACAGCCGTACGGCCAATAACGTCTTTTTCAAAGACGCAGAAGAGTTGGTCACGGGCAATATCCACGCGATTGATCTGCCAGAGGATTTTCCCAAAGACGTCTATGTCAGCTTTGATGTGGATGGACTGGATCCTTCGCAGATGCCTGCAACTGGTACACCTGTACCTGGTGGGTTAGGGTATTATCAGGCGTTGCAACTGGTGGAACATGCGTTGAAAGGACGGCGCTGTGTTGGCTTGGATGTGGTGGAATTGGCCCCCGATGGCAATGCAGCATGGGATTTCACGGCCGCACAGATCACCTATCGCTTGATGGCTGCGTGCTAGGGCAAGCTTTTACATAAACCAGAAAATCAAAGGCACGGGTGCAACTGCGCACAGGATGCACAAAATATAGGGCAGGGGCGGATACAGTTTTGACGCCCCTGCTGCCAGCGCCAACCCGCCGCCACCGCCAACGATGGCATTTCCGGGCGTGTTGATGGCAATGGCCAATACCAGATACCGATTGCGAAAAATGGTGGCCGCGATCCGCGATGGCATCTTATCTGCCATCATATCCATGCGTTTTTTGGTACTCTTGATGTTTGTGTTCAAGGCCAACTGCGCAGCTTTGTGCAGACCCAACCAGTTCAATCCCCGTGCAACAGCACTGATTGGAACAAGACGCCCAACACAATATGACAAAACCAAAGCAACCACCATTCCGGCATAAACCACAGGTGCAGCTTTGGCGCCAAACAGCAGCAACATCGCCAATCCGATTTCCGCAGCCGGAACAAACGGTATTGCAGCAATCACCACATAGGCGGTCAAGGCACTTATCACCATGAAATGTGCAGCTGGATCCTCTGTAGAGGTAACATCAAGAAAAGCACGTTTGCTAAGGGCATCTCCTGCCAGCACACCTGCCACCAGCAAGAGCCCATACATCACCAAGGCGCGTCGTGCGGCCCAAAGTCTGGTCCAAAACGCGGTCATGGTTTTTCCAGTATTTGGCACGCGTGAACTGAATTTGCGACATTCAACGTGCTGGATCGGCAGAAAGGCTGAAAATTCAGGGCCATCGTTTGATGGTAAACTGATTGTGCGTATCCACAAGGAAGAATGCACAAAAGGGCCCTAACATTGAAAACCAAGGGGAATTCATGACTTGATAGTCGAAGTGGTGGTGTGAAGATGTTTGGGTTAGTTTTGGATTAAGTCATGTCGATATTTTTTGTTCTTTTATCAAAGTCAAATTCGGCGTTTGATTATGCAACCCTGATGCGCGACTCAGATGAAATTGGTGACATTGGCAACGGCCTGCACCCGATCAGGACATAGAGTTTATTTGAACAAGGAGGCTATGATGGCCAAGGATCATATCGACCCAGTTCAAGCCTTGCGCGAGAACACTGCAATTCCTTTTGAACAGGCACGTGCCATGCCGCCTTCGGTCTATACCACCGATGCATTCCTGCAGCAGGAGTTGGAACATGTTTTTTCCAAGGATTGGTTTTGTGTGGGCCGTGCGGACGCTTTGGCCAATCCCGGCGATTACACCACATGTGATTTGGCAGGACAGCCTGTTGTCGTGATCCGTGACAAAGATGGCACCCTGCGCGCCATGTCCAATGTCTGTTTGCATCGCATGTCCACCTTGTTGCAAGGGCGCGGCAACAAACGGTCCATCGTGTGCCCGTATCACGCTTGGACTTACAACCTTGATGGCAGCTTGCGCGGCGCCCCTGCGATGACCTTGAACGAAGGCTTCTGCAAGGATCAATACAAACTGCCCAAAGTGCGTTGCGAAGAATGGCTTGGTTGGGTGTTCATCACATTGAACACCGAGGCCCCAACGGTTGCAGATCAGCTCTCTCAGGTCGCAGACATGGTCGAGGGCTATGACATGACCAATTACACCGAGGCGTTTTACGAAGAGCACGTCTGGGATACCAATTGGAAGGTTCTGGCCGAAAATTTCATGGAAAGCTATCACTTGCCAGTGTGCCATGCCGGCACCATTGGTGGGCTGAGCAAGCTGGAAGATATGGTTTGCCCACCCGGCCTGCCTGCGTTCAACTATCACACTATTCTGAAAGACGAGAGCCTGCGTATTGCTATGGCACATGCCAGCAATGATCGCCTGAAAGGCGAAGAGCGTCGCACGACGTTTTTGCTGGCGCTGTATCCCAGCCTGATGATCACGCTGACGCCGGGGTATTTTTGGTATCTGTCGCTGCATCCCGTCAGCCCGGGCAAGGTACACATTCGTTTTGGTGGTGGCATGTCTGATGACTATAAGGACGATGCAGATGCGCAACAAAACTTTGCAGACCTGAAAACATTGCTGGATGATGTGAACGTCGAAGACCGTGGCTGCACTGAAAAAGTCTATCGTGGTTTGTGTTCTGACGCCGCTGAACCGGGACATCTAAGTCATCTGGAGCGCCCGAACTATGACTTCGCGCAATACCTGATGGCACGTATTGATGCTGGTACAAACGTAACCTAGGCAGGGGGGAATTTGATGACTTCTGTGAGTGATATTCGCGCCCATCTCAAGGCCATCGCATCGCTTCCGGCGGATCGGCCAATGACGATGCCCGGTACTTTTTATACGGATGCTGCGTTCTTTGACTGGGAAAAGGACACCGTACTGCGTCATGGCTGGCATGTTCTTGGTCGTACGGATGAAATTCCTGAACCGGGCGACTATTTCTGCGTGCAGCTGTATAATGAGCCGCTGATCGTAGTGCGTGGGGATGATGGCGAAATTCGCATCTTGGCCAATGTATGCCGTCATCGCGGCATGCCTTTGGCCGAGGGGCGCGGTAATGTAAAACGCTTTGTCTGTTCCTATCACGCATGGGCCTATGGACGCGATGGCAGTTTGCTGCGGGCCGCGCGGATGGATAACGCCGGGTTTGACGCGAAATCCTGCAAGTTACACGGCTTTAACACAGTGATTTGGAACGGCTTTATCTATGTGAATCTGGACGCCACCGCCGCACCATTTACAGATGAAACCGCAGACCTTGATGGGCTGCTGGAAAACTATGCACCGGATGAATTTCGTCTTGTGCATGTCGAAGAAGGCGTTTGGAATACCAACTGGAAATGTCTGGTTGAGAATTTCATGGAAGGCTATCACCTGTCGGTGGTTCACCCACAAACGTTGCATGGATATACGCCTACTGGTCTGGCCCGTAAGGCAGCTTCTGGCCCTGGCTTCACCAGCTATTGCGCGAATTACCCAGATGGGATTGAATCGCGAGGCACCGGTGCTCCGGGATTGAGTGCTGAGGAATGTCATCGCTCATCCTTGTTTGCAATCTTCCCAACGCAAGTCGCAAGTCAGGCCGCAAGCCTTTTGGTTTCGTTGTATATTTTCCCATTGTCGGCAGATCAGATCAACGTGAAATGGACGATGTCGGTTTATGGCGATGATCTGGATGCTGAAACCATTGCGCAACGGATTGAATTGTGGAGCGAAGTGAACCGCGAAGACCGTGAAAAGCTGGAACGCATGCAGGTTGCCTTGCGCTCGTCGCATGCAGAGGCAGGGCCGCTTGCCGGGGATGATCTGGAAGGCACCATTCGTGATTTCCACCTGTGGTTTGCAGCACAAGACCAACATATGCCGCAGGTCAACGCGGCGGAATAAGAATAAGCATGGCGTCTTCTCAGGGCGCCATTTGCTTTGCCAATGCAAAAAATTCTTTCAGCGGTTTTTTGATTTGCTCAAATGAAAATTTCGGGGCTACGGTGATGTTGTTGCTTTGATGCAGGAACATTGAATGTCTCGGAAGTTTGATCTTTTGGTGATGGGTGGCGATGGCATTGGCCCTGAGGTTGTCGCCTGCGCTCTGAAAGTGGCCGATGTCGCGGCATCAATTGCCGGGCTGCGCCTGAATATTACCGAAGATATTTTGCACGGGCGCGCATGGGACATGTTTGGCACGTTTTGCCGCGATGAAACGATTGCGCGGGCCAAGGTGGCTGATGCTGTGCTGGTCGGCGCGGTAGGGGCGCCGCAATATGATGGCATTCAAGTGCCGGGCGGCCCGGAAATGCAAGACGGGCTGATGCGTTTGCGCAAAGAAATGGACACCTATGTTGGTCTGCGGCCTGCGCGATATTGGCCAGCGTTGGCGGATCATGTGCCTTACAAATCCAATCTATGTGACGGCGCGGATGTCATGGTTCTGCGTGAGATGTGCGGTGGTGCCTTTTTCACCCAGACCCGTGGCATCGACATTGTGGATGGCCAGCGGCGCGGGTTTGATCTGACGGAATATACCGACGTCGAAATTGCCAGGTTTGCGCATGCTGGGTTTGAGCTGGCACGCCGGGGGCGTGGGCGGCTCTTATCAGTGGACAAGTCCAACGTCGTGCAATCCGGCGTTTTGTGGCGCACGGTGGTGGATGAGGTGGCGCAAGATTACCCTGATGTCTCGCTCACCCATTTCTTTGCGGATAACGCGAGCTATCAATTGGCGCGCCACCCGGCTGATTTTGATGTGATTCTCGCCGATAACCTGTTTGGCGATATGTTGTCAGATCAGGCAGCGGCCATTTCCGGCAGTCTGGGCATGTTGCCCTCGGCCTGTTTGTGTGGCTTGCCCAATGAGGGTCAGCCCATCAACGGCATTTACGAACCGGTGCATGGATCTGCCCCCGATATTGTGGGGCAAGGGAGGGCCAACCCGATTGGCACCATCTTGTCGGTGGCAATGATGCTGCACTATTCTGCCAGCGCCCCGGATGTCGCAAAAAGGATAGAACTGGCGGTGGAAAGCGCCCTGAATGAAGGTCATCGAACCGCTGATCTTGGGGGGCAAATGGGCAGCGCGGCCATGACAGACGCCATTATTGACAACCTGCGAGGGCAGGGGTGAGCGACACGTTTGATTACGTGATCGCCGGGGCCGGGTCTGCCGGGTGTGTTTTGGCGGCACGTCTGGCCGAAAGTGGCGCGCGGGTGTGTTTACTTGAGGCCGGCGGAAATGGGCGTGATCTGTTCATCCGTATGCCTGCGGGCAATGGATTTGTGTTTGGCAATCCAAAACTGGATTGGGGGTTTCAATCTACTCCGCAACCCGCGTTGGATGGGCGGCAGCTTTATTATGCACGCGGCAAAGCGCTGGGCGGCTCCTCTATCATGAACGGTTTGATCTATATGCGCGGCGTGCCTGCCGATTATGACGGTTGGCGCCAGATGGGGCTGGACGGTTGGGGGTATTCTGACCTGTTGCCCTATTTTAAACGCTCTGAAGGATCGCGGGATCGACGGGATACCTGGCACGGTGAATCTGGCCCTCTAAAGGTCGAACCTGCGGGGAATTATGGCCCTCTGGATGTGGCGTTTATCAATGCGGCCAAAGCGGCAGGGCATCAGGAACTGGACGATTTTAACGCAGCAGATCGCACAGGCGTTGCCCGCACCGAAAGCACTGTGCATCGTGGAATTCGACAATCCACAGCGATTGCCTATTTGCAGAATCCACCGCGTCATCTAAAAATTGTAACGAATTGCCATGTCCATAAGGTCATATTGGACGGAACACGCGCCGTGGGGATTAAGGCCGTGGATGGCCGTCAATTCCATGCCGACAAAGAGGTGATCTTGTGTCAGGGGGCCTTTGGCACGCCGCAAACCTTGATGTTGTCAGGGATAGGACCAGCACAGCATTTGGCCGATCATGACATCAAGGTGGTGGCGGATGTGCCCGGTGTCGGGGCCAACCTTTTGGACCATCTGAATGTGCCTATGCAATATGGCTCTGACCGGCTTGACCTGAGTCTTGCCAAATATCAGCGTTTTGACAAAGCGGCGGGCCTGATGGCCAAATGGGTCTTGTTCAAACGCGGCCCCGGCGCGGGTGCGTTTTTTTCGGTTGTGTTGTTTCATGCTTTGGATGATCCGGCCTTGCCGGAATTTGAGATATTCATGATGCCGATGGTGGTAGAGGAAAACCTGACCGTCGGAGCGCGCGAACGCACCCCTCTGTTGCAGCGTCTCGGCCGCAAGATGTTGGTTCGTGGACGCAAGTTGGCCGCCCCGGGACTTCAGATCGACATCAATTTGGAACGCCCCAAGTCACAAGGCACCGTTCGGCTTGCCAGTGCAGATCCATTGGCGGATCCACTGGTTGACCCTGCGTTTTATGATGATCCGCATGATTTGGACCAGATGGTGCAGGGCGTAAAGGCCGCCCGCAAGGTCATGGCGCAATCTGAGATAGCAAAATACCACAAGGGGGAAATGTTCCCATGGCGGACTGCACAGACGGACGCAGAAATCAGCGCCGCCATACGCCAAACCACCACAACGGGGCATCATCCGTGTTCCACCGCGCGGATGGGGGCGGATAATGATCCTATGGCCGTGCTGGATGCGCAGTTACGTGTGCGCGGTATTGAACGATTAAGGGTGTGTGATGGCGCGGCGATGCCCGGCCAAATCACTGGAAATTTGAACGCAACAATCATCGCGATGGCGGAAAAGGCAGCGGATATGATCCTTGGCCGTCCACCATTGGCAGCGGAATATCCTGAGGAGAAACAAACATGAGCATGACCTGCGGAGAGGCCACAATGCGCCTGTTGGCGCAATATGGGATCACCAAAGTGTTTGGCATTCCCGGCGTGCATACATTGGATATGTGCCGGGGTCTGACAGGTGGTGGCAATTCTGGTGAACTCGTTCATGTGCAGACACGCAACGAACAAGGTGCCGGGTTCATGGCCGAAGGCTGGTGTCGCGCCACCGGAGAGGTTGGTGTGGCCGTGGTGATTTCCGGCCCCGGTGTGACCAATACGGCCACGGCTCTTGGCCAATGTTATGCCGACAGCCTGCCGATGTTGTTGTTGTCCGCAGAGCCACCCAGCAACAGCATTGGTAAGGGCTGGGGTGTGTTGCATGAAATCACCGAACAGAAAAAGGTGACAGAGCCTTTGACGGCTATGTCTGCCACGGCTTATCGCGCCTCTGATGTGCCGGAATTGCTGGCACAGGCATTTTCGATCTTTGCCTCGGGGCGTCCTCGCCCCGTGCATATTTCCCTGCCGCTGGATGTGCAGGCCGAAATGGTCGAGGGTGACTGGAAACCGGTCGCCTTGCCGCGTCGGGTTGAGGCGGCAGCAGGGTTGTTGCCCACAGCGGCCGCCATGCTGAAAGAGGCCAAGCGCCCGGTGATCATGATTGGCGGCGGCGCAGTAGAGGCCGCAGGCGGGCTGGCCAAGGTGGTGGAACGCACCGGGGCCGTGGTGATTTCGTCAACAGCGGGCAAGGGAATTGTGCCAGATGATCATCCACTGCACTTGTCCGGGTCAACCGTGCGGCCCGAGGTGCGCGCGTATTTGGCCTCGGCGGATTGCGTGTTGGCAGTGGGCACCGAAATTGCCGAAACCGACAGCTTTGTCGAACGGATGGAGATCACCGACAACCTTATTCGGGTGGATATTGATCCACATAAGATGAATGATTTCTATCCTGCGCGCTTGCCTATTGTGGGCGATGCTGCCCCGGCAATGGCGGATTTGGCGGCGTTTTTGGCAGACCATAATTGCAAGGCAGTGCGCGCCCAATCAGAGGCAGATGTCGCACGTATTCGCGCAGACATTCAGGACAATTTGACCCCATCAGAAAAACAGCATGTGAAATTCTTGGATATTCTGCGCAGCGCGACCCCTAAGGACACGATCTTTTCGGGCGATGCTTGCCAACTGGTTTATACAGGCGCGTTTGCCTTTGACGTCGCAAAGCCGCGCAAGTGGTTTTATCCCGCTGGATACTGTGCGCTGGGCAATGGTTTGCCCAATGGCATTGGCGCGAAAGAGGCCAAACCAAATACGCCTGTTGTGGTTCTGGCAGGGGATGGCGGAGTTATGTTCACTATTAACGAGCTGATCGTCGCGGCAGAGCTGGGACAGGCCTTACCCATCATCATCTGGGAAAATGGCGGGCTAAAGCAAATTCAGGACGACATGGATGTGCGCGACATTCAACGCGTCGGAGTAGAAGGTATCAACCCGGATTTTGTGACTTTGGCCAAGGCGTGCCATTGTCATGGTGTTGCACCTGCCTCTGAAGAGGAATTCCGTACCAGTCTTACCAATGCGTTTAAGGCAGATCGCCCCACCGTGATCGTGGTGAAAGAAAATTCAGACTGGTTGTTGTAAGAGCTGGCATTTGTGAGATTTGAAAATGAGCGATATCCGCACCTTTAAATACTTCGCCAATAACGAATGGCACGATCCCGCATCGGGCCAATACATCGACAGCGAAAACCCGGCCAACGGCGAAGTGTGGGCGCGGGTTCCTGACTGTAATTCTGACGACGTGGATCGTGCGGTGGCCGCGGCCAAGGCTGCCTTTTACGACGGACCATGGGGCCGTATGATGCCCGCCGAACGCGGACGCGTGTTGCGTCGGATCGGCGATGTGATCAGCAAGCATGCCGACCGTCTGGGTGTGATTGAAACGCGCGACAATGGCAAACTGCCGGGGGCGATCACGCCGGGTTTGCGTCCGGGCCAATGGCAGGTGGACAGTTGGCATTACTATGCCGGCATGTGCGACAAATTTGAGGGGCGCGTTATCCCGGCCGAGGCCCCAAACATCCACAATTATCTGAAATGGGAACCTTTTGGAGTCGTGGCGCAAATCTTGCCATGGAATTCACCCCTCGGGACGTTGATTTGGAAACTCGCGCCATGTTTGGCGGCGGGCAATACCGTGGTTTTGAAGCCATCCGAGCAATCTTCGTGTTCCACGCTGGAATTAATGGACGTGTTGTTAGAGGCAGATTTGCCACCGGGCGTGATCAATGTCGTTACCGGATATGGCCCCGGCACTGCGGCCCCGATGATCGAACATTCTGACGTGCGTATGGTGTCGTTCACAGGGGGCACAGCAGGCGGGTGCGCAGCAGCCACGGCGGCTGCCAAACAAGTGAAACCCATCGTGATGGAATTGGGCGGTAAATCCCCGCAAATCGTGTTCCCGGATGCGGATATTGAACTGGCAGTCAACGGCGTGGCCGCAGGGATTTTCCCAGCAGGTGGGCAATCATGTATTTCGGGATCACGCCTGTTGGTGCATAAATCGGTGATTGACGAATTTAGCGCGCGCCTTGTTGATGTGGCGAAAAAGGCCCGGGTGGGTGATCCGAATGATCCAACCACGCAAATCGGGCCTATGGCGAACCGTCCCCATTACGAAACCGTGCTTGCACGGATCAATGCAGCCGAGGCCGCAGGCCATAAGATGCTGTTGGATGGGCGCACGGCTTGTCGTGACAAAGGTTATTACATCGGCCCCACTATTTTTGCGGAAGTGCCCAACGGGTCTGATCTCGCCCAAAACGAGGTGTTCGGCCCGGTTGTCTCCACCGAAAGTTGGGAAGATGAGGCAGATGTTATCCACACAGCCAACGACACGCTTTATGGTCTTGCGGCGGGTATCTGGTCGCGCGATGTGACGCGCGCCATGCGCGTGGCAGATCAGATCGAGGCAGGGACGGTGTATATCAACAACTATTTCAACGCAGCCACGCAATCACCGGTCGGCGGATATAAGCAATCCGGCTATGGACGCGAAAATGGCTGGGAAGGGATGCGCTGTTTCATGCAGACCAAATCGGTGTGGCTGTCCACGGACCCTTACCAAGCGGATCCATTTGCCTGATGGCTCGTCGTTCTCGCATACGCGGGGACACGCCCTCAATTGCTGCTGTGCCGGAAACGGCTGCGATTGGGGGCACTTGGCGAGTGTTGGGCAAGGGGCAGGTTACGCAAATTGCCGACGCTGCCCTAGAAATTTTGACCAAAATCGGGCTGTCAGAGGCACCGCCCGTGGTGATCGAAGCCATCACCGCCAAAGGCGGACGCCTGCGCGGCGGGCGGTTGTATTTCCCTGCACCCTTTGTCCAAGAGACCATACAAAACGCTAGGCGTGAGGTTTTGTTGGCAGGCCAAGACGCCACATATGACATGCAGGTTGGTGGGGTGCGGTGTTACACTGGAACCGGGGGGGCCGCGCCCAATATTTTGGATTTGGAAAGTGAGACCTATCGCGCATCAACGTTAGCGGATTTATATGATGCTGCGCGGCTGACCGATGCTTTGTCGCATATCCATTTCTTTTCCCGAAGCCTTGTTGCACGTGACATAGAGGATCCATATGCGCTTGACCTGAACACGGCTTTTGCTGCGCTGACGGGCACATCCAAACACGTCATGGTTCAAGCGAGCGATCCTGCACACGTGGCGCCAATCGCGAAGATGTGCCATACGATAGCAGGGAGCGAGGCGGCCTTTCGTTCGCGCCCATTCTTGTCACTTAACGTCAATCACATCGTGCCCCCGTTACGATTTCACGCCCAAAGCGCCGAGGTCATGGCAGAGGCCGTGCATTTTGGCATCCCTGTGCATTGCAATGTCTTTGGACAGCTTGGGGCGTCATCTCCTGTGACCAGTGCTGGCTCTGTCGCGCAAACATTGGCCGAAGTACTGGCCGGGATGGTGTTTGCCTATGCGCTTAATCCGCAGGCCGCCATGATTGCGGGGCCGCGTCCGATGATCACGGATTTGCGCACAGGGGGATTTTCGGGTGGCTCAGGCGAACAGGCGCTTGCCACAGCGATGTGTGTACAGGTGTTGCGCCATTGGAAACTGCCCTGTTCGGTGATTGCCGGGGCAACAGATGCTAAAATGCCCGATGCCCAAGCAGGATATGAAAAGGCGTTGACTGTTTTGTCAGCCATTCAAGCCGGGGCAAACCTTGTGACCCAAGCGGCAGGTATGCAGGCTGGTTTGATGGGGGTGAGCCACGCGGCATATGTGATCGACAATGATATGCTTGGTAGCCTGTTGCGCGCCAACATCGCGCCAGAGGTGTCGCCAGAAACTCTTGCCATGGATACCATTCGCAAGGTCGTTGCAGGTGATGGTCATTTTCTGGGGCAGCCCGAAACATATGCGCGAATGAAATCGGATTTCCTTTATCCCGAAATAGGGTGCCGCCTGTCCATTGATGAATGGGCAGACGCAGGGCGGTCTGACATCGTGCAGGTTGCCAAAACACGAGCGGTTGAAATCCTTGCCTCGCATTTTCCCACTCATGTGGACGACACAATCGCGACGTCACTGATTTCTGATCATGACGTACGTCTGACGCTTGAACAGATAAAGGGACTCTGCCCATGACCACACAGTCAAAATTGCAATCCGTTGGCGCACGCGTTGACGTGAACGAGGCTCAGGCGGTGGCGCTGTTAGGTGATATATTCACCAATTCCGGGTGCACTTCAGATACGGCGCGGATGATTGCGGAACATTTGGCGGATGCAAGCCTGTCGGGGGTTGAATCCCATGGTTTGATGCGGGTTCTACAATATGTGGAGCAGTTTGAAACCGGATACATGGCTGCTGGGGCCTTGCCTAAAGTGACGCAAGAAAACGGGTTTACAGAAGTGGATGGCGGAGGTGGATCTGGCATTCCTGCGATGCATTTGGCGGTGGAAACCGTCGTTAAGACAGCCAAGTCTGCGGGCATCGCGGCCTTGCCAGTGCGCAATGTGGGGCATACCGGGCGGCTTGGTGCTTTTGTTCAGGATGCGGCACAGCAGGGCTGTATGATGTTCATCATAGGTGGGGGAAATCGACAGATTTGGCGACAGGTCGCCCCCTATGGTGGGCGCAAAGCATTGTTGCCGACCAATCCTTGGGCTGTGGGGTTTCCAGGTGGGGATCAGGGGCCGGTGGTGTTGGACTTTGCCACATCTAAAATTGCAGGCGGTTGGATTTATGCTGCTCAAAGTGCAGGCGCGCATTTGCCCGAAGGCAAGCTGATTGACAAGGATGGCAATCCATCAACCGACCCGGCGGACTATTTTACGGGCGGGGCGATTTTACCGGCGGGCGGGCCTAAAGGGTACGGATTGTCGGTGATGGCCGAAATGATCGGAGAGGCGCTGTTGGGACCGGTTGCAACGGAATGTAACTGGTTGATGATCGCCTTGGACACCACGCGATATCGCCAACCCCATGCAATGCAATCTGTGGCCGAGGAAGTTCTTGCAGAGTTGCGCGACTGTCCTCCGTCTCCGGGGTTTGACAAGGTTCAGGTGCCCGGCGAACGCGAACGCGCCTTGAAAAAGGCAGCTGATGGCAAGATCGCTGTCCCCAAGGCGACATGGGATCAGATAGAGACGCTTGCCCGGCGATTGCAGGAGGCACGGATATGACGCGCTTGTCATCATTTGCCGAATTCGTGACACAGGGTGCCGCCCCAGATGAATCCGTGAAGCGCGCGGTACGTTTGGCGGGGATTGATACATTAGGGTGCGTATTGCTTGGGGTGCAAGAAACGGCGTCTGTGAATATACGTCGCGCGGCTTTGGATTGGGGGAACGGGGTGTGTTCGATCTATGGGGGCGGCATGTCCGCACCGGCGCCGATTGCTGCCCTTTGCAATGCAATTTCGGCGCATACGCTTGATTTTGATGACTGGGAAGAGCCGGGAAACACCCATCCATCGGCGGTTTTGTTTCCCGCGCTATGGGCGTTGTGTCACCTTGGAGAGTACTCAGGCACAGATGTCATAACCGCTTATTCAACGGGGTTTGAAATTGTCGCGCGCTTGGGCGAGGTAATGAATTTTGACCACTATAATCGCGGCTGGCACAGTACTGCGACCTTGGGCGTGATCGGTGCGGCAGCGGCCTCGGCCCGGATGTTGGGATTGTCAGTGGAACAAACCACCCATGCGCTGTCCTTGGCGATCACGCAAGCCTCAGGATATACGGCCCAGTTTGGCAGTCATGCCAAACCTATACAGGCTGGGGTTGCGGCGCGTGATGGGGTGATGGCTGCGCAAATGGCGGCGGTGGGAATGACCGGACAGGCGGGTGTTCTTGAGGCCATGATGACGCAGATGTCACATGGCAATTTGGCTGCGTTGGATGATGTGCTGGGGCGACTGGATGGGCTGGCCTTATCCCAATGGGGACTTGCTGCAAAGCGTTATCCAAGCTGTGGCTATACCCATCGCCTGATTGATTGCGCATGTCAGATAGAGTCACAGATTGGCACATCCAGGATCACCTCTATTCACGCCGAACTGCCAGATTTTCACGCAGAGATCCTGCCGTTTAGGCATCCTGAAAATCGCCAAGAAGCGATGTTCTCTATTCCTTACTGTGTGGCAACCGCGCTAAAGCGTGGGGGCCTGACATTAAGTGATTTGACGCAAGCCGCGCTGTCTGACCCCGAGATTGCGGACTTGATTGAGTGCACCACAGTGACTCCGCATCCCGCTCAGCGGCCAGAAATGAATTTTGACCCCGATCAACCTGATCGCCTGAGCGTAATGCTTGAGGATGGGCGTCGTCTGCAGGCCGCGGTGGCTTATCCCAAGGGCGCGCCGCAACATCCAATGAGCGAGGAAGAAATCTGTCAGAAATTTGAGACTAATTCAGAGCGCAAGGTGACGGATGCTTTGATCACATGGGATCAACAGACGGATTTGAAGGGGTTTTTGATGCAATTCTCAGGTCAGGTATAGCGCCACAGGAATGGCACACCCGATCACAAGGATTTGCAGCAACAAGTGAAGGCGCAGGGAAGCTATTGACCGCTCTAAAGTCAGTTCAAGTGCTTGTGAGAAACGACGCCGAAATACATGCACAGCTTCCCTTTGCGATCGTAGGCTGCACATGATGTCCAAATCGTAAAAGGCCGCCCGGCGGGACGGCCTTTAATTGTTTGGCACCCAATAGGACTCAGGTCACATCTTTGTACGAAATCTCACGTGCGTCGGCGCCTTCACCCATTTTGCCGCGCCGCACAATCAGGCGGTTTAACGCATGGATATAGGCCTTGGCCGAGGCAACGACGGTGTCGGTGTCTGCAGATTGGCCTGTGGCGATGTTCCCATCTTCTTCCAGTCGTACGGATACGGTGGCCTGTGCATCTGTGCCTTCGGTCACAGCGTGTACCTGATACAGACCCAGATGCGCGGCGTTGGGGTGCAGCTGGCGAATAGCCTTGAATGTGGCGTCAACTGGCCCGTCCCCGCGCTCAATCGCGGTAGACTGTGTGCCGGCAATGTCCATCACAAGCGTTGCTTCAGCAGGGCCACCAGTTCCGCAAGCCACGCGCAACGTCACAAGTTTCAGATGATCGTTCTCTGCATCTTCACCTGTGCGCATCAATGCTACTATATCGTCGTCAAATACCTCTTTCTTACGATCAGCCAATTCCTTGAATCGCACAAAGATGTCTTTGAGTTGGTTGTCCCCCACCTCAAAGCCAAGATTTTGCAGCTTGTCGCGCAATGCAGCCCGGCCAGAGTGTTTGCCCAACGGCAAAGATGTGCCTGACAAACCCACGTCCTCGGGGCGCATGATCTCAAAGGTTTCTTTGTTTTTCAGCATGCCATCCTGATGGATGCCGCTTTCATGAGCAAAGGCGTTCTTGCCGACAATTGCCTTGTTGAACTGCACGTTAAAGCCAGAAACCGTGGCGACACGGCGCGAGAGATGCATGATCTTTCTGGTGTCGATACCCGTGTGCCAAGGCATGATGTCATTGCGCACTTTCAGCGCCATGACGACCTCTTCGAGGGCGGTGTTGCCCGCACGTTCACCCAAGCCGTTGATTGTGCATTCGATTTGGCGCGCACCACCTGCGACCGCGGCCAGAGAATTGGCGGTCGCCATGCCCAGATCGTTGTGGCAATGGGTGGCAAAGATCACTTCGTCCGCGCCGGGCACGGTTTCGATCAAACGGCGGATCAGATCAGCACTTTCGACAGGCGCAGTATAGCCCACAGTGTCGGGGATGTTGATGGTGCTGGCGCCTGCTTTGATCGCAATTTCCACAACGCGACACAAGTAATCCCATTCGGTGCGGGTCGCATCCATGGGCGACCATTGCACGTTTTCACAAAGATTGCGCGCGTGGCTGACGGTTTCATGAATGATGTCGGCCATTTCATCCATTGTCAGATTTGGGATGGCGCGGTGCAATTCCGAGGTGCCGATGAACGTATGAATGCGGTTCTTTTCGGCGTGCTTTACGGCCTCCCAACAGCGATCAATATCGCCGAGCTTGGCGCGGGCCAAACCACAAATACGAGAGTGTTTGCTGCGTTGGGCAATTTCGGTTACGGCGCGAAAATCGCCTTCCGAGGCAATGGGGAAACCAGCCTCGATAATATCCACGCCCATGTCATCCAAAAGCTCTGCAATTTCGAGCTTTTCTTCATGGGTCATGGTCGCGCCGGGGGATTGTTCGCCATCGCGCAAGGTCGTGTCAAAAATGACGACATGATCTTTGTTCGCCTTCTGCGAACTGCGGTCTTTATCAATATTGGTCATGTTGGATCTCTTTATCTTACTCCAGAAGCCACGGCGCGAAATGGGCACATCCTCTGAGCGGTCGCGCCATAGTTCGTGGCACGCTCAGAGGCGGGCTAGGAGTAGTAGGTCAGCCAAAACCGCAGCGCGTGCGCTGTGCAAGGGAAATGCGATATGGGCTTTGGTCATCATGAAGGCGAATATACAGAGCATACCATAAATGAAAAGTCGAAAATAATGTCTGTGAACAGGGAAACTGACGTGTCTTGGGCAAAGAAGGGTTTTAGGGTTGTATTGGCTCAATCAATTCTTCGCCAACATAGGCTTTTGGTGCCAATTCACCCGGAGCGTATACCGTTATTTCTTTACCTTGATAGGCTACTGTCAACGTGCGTTCCGGCATCCTGCTGTTTGCCCGGTATGGATAATAGAGATCGTAATGCAATCCTAGTTTAAGCCAATATTGCTGTTCCAGCGGTTCAATAATCAGGGATACTTCACGATCTGCATCATTGCAGAATTGAAGAATTGGAACGTTAAATTTTTTCCAAAATCTCAAAATTTCCCCGTATTGCGCGACATATTAATGTGCGAGTGTTCCAGAACAACGGATGCTCAGCATTTTGTTTCTATTGGCCCCAAGCTAGCCTATGTATCCTGACCACAGTCTTTAATAAAATCCAAAGCTTTAGGGCACACCCACACATCTTCAATGTCTTCAGGTCGGGCTATTGCGATAAAATTTTCAATCAACCAGTCTCTCGATATAGTCCTCTCCTTGAATTGATAGCGTGCCTCGGGAGAAACAGTGCATCGCCCGTATCCCCAACCCCGTCCATCAAATCCGACAAATGATAAGTCTTCTGATAAATCAAAAGCGATCCCTAACGCATATTTGTAAAAGTTGCCCGCAGTAGCAATGGTCGTAAACCTCAAAAGCACACCCTCTTTGAAATAGGGCGCTTCGTGGTCCACTAATCTCGTCCAAATCTTTTGGTTGCTTAATGTCATAAGTAAGGGCTAATTCTTTTCGTCCATGTCCATGTGTCTGAAGGAAACCTTGGTGAGGGGAAGGGACCTTATTGCAAGGCCCCGTTTTCCCATGAGCCATCTGCAGTTTGACCGCTGGCATAGGTCATTTTGCCTTCACCCTGGCGTTTGCCGGCCCGGAATGTGCCTTCGTAGACATCTCCATTGGCATAGGTCGCAACGCCTTGGCCGCTGATCTCGCCATTTTGCCATTCACCTTTATAGCTAAAGCCATTGGCCATGGTGATTTGCCCGGTGCCATCGCGTTTGCCATTGTCGAACTGACCTTCATAAACCGCGCCATTGGGATAGGATGCTTTGCCTGCGCCGTTGCGCTGTCCGTTGGTCCATTCGCCTTCATAGCGATAGCCATCTGAATAGGTCATGATGCCCAAACCTTCGTAGCGCGCATTCACAAAGGCCCCTTCATAGGTCACACCGGTGGGATAGGTCACTTTGCCTGTGCCCTCGATGATGCCCTGGGCCCATGTGCCTTCGTATGTGGATTGGTCGGGATAGATGATACGCCCATAGCCATCCGCCAGATTATCGCGGAATTGCCCCTTATAGACTGATCCATCCGGGTAGGTGACTTTGCCCATCCCCTCAATGCGCCCGTCAACCCAAGCGCCCACATATGTATAGCCATCGGACCCTGTGAACGTGCCTTCGCCGTGGCGCTTGTCGGTGGTGAAATCACCCACATAGACATCGCCATTGGCATAGGTGACTTTGCCTTTGCCTTGGCGTTGTCCGGCCACAAGGTTGCCCTCATAGACATCGCCGTTTGATTGGATAAGTTTGCCAACCCCGTCGATCTGGCCATCCACCCAGCGACCTTCGTAGGTCAGGCCGTCAGCTGTCACTAAAACGCCAAAACCTGCGCGCTTGCCATCCAGTATTTCACCATCATATTTGGACCCATTGGGATAGAGGATCTGAGCTTTGCCCTGTTTGACACCATTGAGCCAATCGCCGTTGTATTCATAACCACCGGGGCTTGTCATAACGCCCTTGCCGTGATGCATGGCATTTAGGAATTCACCTTCGTAACGTACGCCGTTTGCATAAACCGCCAGCCCGCTGCCGGTGATTTTGCCATCGGCCCATTCGCCCTCATAGGTGCCACCATCGGTAAAGGTGATTTGCCCCACACCTTCGGGTTTGCCCTTGGCAAATGTACCAACATAGATTGACCCGTTGTGAAAGCGCGCTTGCCCTTGGCCGCGAATTTCTCCATCGATCCATTCGCCAGTGTATTCATACCCATTTGGTAAGGTGTAGGTGCCAGTGCCGTGTTGCAGTCCCCCTTTGAAGGTGCCGCGATATACACCGCCATCATCATATTGTTTGGTCAGCACGTCGCTGGTCTGGGCTTGGCCCGGATTGGCTGCGCACAAAATTGCAAAGCTTGCCGCAAGACGGATTGCTCGAACTGACGTCATGTTTTTTCCCCAATGGGTTTTACTCGCGCCGCAAGGGCGCCTCTCAGTGCAAAACTAGAACAGGGCGCGGCGCTGGGCAACGCCTTTTGACGCTTTGCGCTTTTCCTTGGCGTGTCTTCTGATAAATCTCTTAGCAACTTGACCACGAGGGGACGGCCATGTCCGAACGATTTCGCATCACTATCGCCCAAGCCAACCCAACGATGGGGGATATTGAAGGCAATGCCGCCAAGGCGCGTACGATTTGGCAAGAAGCCAAAGACGCTGGCGCGGATCTGGTTGCTTTCCCAGAGATGTTTATTGTTGGCTATAACGCACAGGACCTGATTCAGAAGCCTGCATTCCATCACGCAGCCATGGCGGCAATCGAAGCCTTGGCAAAAGAGTGCGCTGATGGTCCAGCGTTGGCCATTGGTGGCCCCTTTGCCGAGGGTGACAAGCTTTATAACGCTTATTTCATTTGTAAAAATGGCCGTGTGGCCAGCCGTCAGTTGAAACACCATTTACCCAACTACAAGGTGTTTGACGAGGTCCGTCTGTTTGATATCGGCCCGCTTGGCGGGCCCTATGCTGTGGGCAATACCCGCATCGGCAGCCCGATTTGTGAGGATGCGTGGTATGAAGATGTGGCTGAAACGCTGGAAGAAACGGGTGCGGAATTCCTGTTGGTACCCAATGGGTCGCCCTATTATCGCGACAAGTTTGATCGGCGGATGAATCATATGGTGGCGCGGGTTGTGGAAACCGGCCTGCCGCTGATTTATCTCAATATGGTGGGCGGTCAGGATGATCAGGTCTTTGATGGTGGCTCTTTCGTGCTGAATCCCGGTGGCGAATTGGCGCTGCAACTGCCTGTATTTGATGAAATGGTTGCGCATGTGGATATGGTGCGCACGGATGACGGTTGGCGCGCCGAACATGGGCCCAAGGCCATATTGCCTGCAGGCGAAGAGCAAGATTATCGTGTCTGCGTCGAAGCATTGCGCGATTATATGGGTAAGACAGGGTTCAAAAAAGTTCTGTTGGGCCTGTCCGGGGGCATTGATTCTGCCATTGTTGCCACCATCGCGGTGGATGCCTTGGGCGCAGAAAATGTCCGCTGTGTGATGCTGCCCTCTGAATACACATCACAAGGCTCGCTTGATGACGCAAAAGACATCGCGGAACGCCTTGGTTGCCGCTATGATTTTGTGCCAATCGCCGAAGGGCGTGCCGCGATTACCAACACTTTGGCCCCTTTGTTTGAGGGCACAGAGGAAGGGCTGACAGAAGAGAATATTCAATCGCGCCTGCGTGGCCTGCTGTTGATGGCGCTGTCTAACAAATTCGGTGAAATGCTGTTAACCACGGGCAATAAGTCCGAGGTCGCGGTGGGCTATGCCACGATCTATGGGGATATGTCCGGCGGCTATAATCCGATCAAGGACATGTATAAGACGCGGGTGTTTGAAACCTGTCGGTGGCGTAATGCGCATCACCGAGAATGGATGGCTGGCCCCGAGGGAGAGGTGATTCCAGTTTCAATCATCGAAAAACCGCCCTCAGCCGAGCTGCGCCCAGATCAAAAGGACGAAGACAGCCTGCCGCCATATGACGTATTGGATGGCATTTTGAACATGCTGGTGGATGAGGATAAATCCGTCGCTGACTGCGTCGGCGCCGGATATGATCGCGCCACGGTCAAACGGGTCGAACATCTGGTTTACATTAGTGAATACAAACGCTTTCAGTCGGCCCCTGGTCCACGCCTAAGTAAAAAGGCGTTTTGGATGGATCGGCGTTACCCGATCGTAAACCGTTTTCGTGATCCAAGTTGATTGTCCCGTTTGGGCACTTTATCTGATTATCATCCACAACACAAAACCCCGGGTCGTGCCGGGGTTTTGCAAAACTGAGATGTCGTCGAAATTACAGTAGTTTCAGATCGACAGCTGATTCACGACCGTCACGGCCGGGCTGGATCTCGAACTCTACTTTCTGATTGTCGGCCAGACCGGTCAGGCCAGAGCGCTCTACTGCGGAAATGTGGACAAATACGTCTTTGCCGCCGCTTTCGGGCGCGATAAAGCCATAGCCTTTGGTGGTGTTGAACCATTTGACGGTGCCAGTTGCCATCGTCGTGTCTCCTAATATTGGCTGCCCGCGGAATGCGGCAGGTCGGCAAAGTCAGTGCAAGATCGAGTGACTGAGCCGTATGGAGCAGATGGTCGATAGTGGTAACGTCGCGCCCCAAATAATGAGCAGGCAAAATCCAATTTCAAGAAAAATTTGCCAGCTGGGCCGCAAATAGCAGCAAAAATATGGGTTTTCGACTGGTTTGGTGAAAATGCGCCAATCAAAAATTTTACCAGTTGATAAAAAAATAAACATATGCCAGCATAAATTAACAGCCAAACGATGTGGAGGAAGGTCGCATGACCAATACACCGTTAAGCCAGGGAATAGTTGCATCGCGTCTGGAGAAGGCGCGACTGGCCGAGAACTTTTCGGATTTACACCCGCGATTGGATGACCATGAAGCACTGGTTGCAGCGGATCGTTGTTATTTTTGTCATGACGCCCCGTGTATGACGGCCTGTCCGACGGATATCGATATTCCATTGTTCATTCGCCAGATCTCCACGGGTACGCCCGAGGCAGCGGCCAAGACGATTTTTAGCCAGAATATTCTGGGGGGTATGTGTGCCCGCGTCTGTCCCACAGAAACCTTATGCGAAGAGGTTTGCGTGCGAGAGGTCGCTGAGGGTAAGCCAGTCGAAATCGGACGTTTGCAACGATATGCCACTGATACATTGGTGGATGCCGGAGTGCATCCGTTTGAACGTGATGCGCCTACTGGCAAGAAAGTGGCCGTTGTCGGGGCAGGGCCTGCGGGGTTATCGGCTGCGCATCGGCTGGCGTCTTATGGACATGACGTTACGGTGTATGACGCGCGTGCCAAGGCAGGTGGTCTGAACGAATTTGGCATTGCTGCCTATAAGTCCGTGGATGGTTTTGCCGGATGCGAGGTTGATTGGCTTCTGCAAATCGGCGGTATCTCGGTGGAAACCGGGAAAGCCCTTGGTGATGGTCTTACATTGGCCGGATTGCAGGCAGAATTTGATGCGGTATTCCTTGGTATTGGTCTGGGCGGGGTGAATGCGCTGGGCCTTGAAGGTGAGGAAAAGTCTGGAGTTCTGGACGCGGTGGATTTCATTTCCGAGCTGCGTCAGGCCGATGACTTGAGCGGAGTCAAAATTGGTCGCGATGTGGTGGTGATCGGTGGGGGTATGACAGCGGTGGACGCTGCAGTGCAAGCCAAGCTACTCGGCGCGCTAAATGTCAGTCTTGTGTATCGGCGGGGACGGGAACGTATGAACGCCTCGGTCTTTGAGCAGGATCTCGCAGCGTCCAAAGGTGTGCGCATCATTACCAATGCCTCTCCTAAGGTCATTCATGGGAATGGCGCGGTGCGTGAGATCGAATTTGAATACACCGCAGATGACCTAAGTTCGACAGGCCAAACCATTCGCATTCCTGCCGATCAGGTGTTCTCTGCAATTGGACAAACCTTACAGAGTGATGGTTTGCCCCAATTGGAGGGACGCAAAATTGCAGTGGACGGTACCGGACGCACCAGCGTGTCAGGTATTTGGGCCGGTGGCGATTGTGCAAGCGGTGGCGATGATCTGACCGTAACGGCAGTGGCCGAAGGTCGTGACGCTGCCGAAGATATTCATGCCGTGTTGATGGCATAAGGGAGGATACAAATATGGCTGACCTGACAAGCGAATTCGTAGGCATCAAATCCCCCAACCCGTTCTGGCTCGCATCTGCGCCGCCGACGGATAAGGAATACAACGTGCGCCGCGCCTTTGAGGCCGGATGGGGTGGTGTGGTTTGGAAAACACTGGGGTCCGAAGGCCCGCCGGTGGTGAACGTCAACGGCCCTCGATATGGCGCAATTTTTGGTGCTGATCGGCGATTGCTGGGACTGAACAACATAGAATTGATCACGGATCGTCCATTGCAGACCAATTTGCGTGAAATCAAATCGGTAAAGCGTGATTATCCCAATCACGCGGTTGTTGTATCCTTGATGGTTCCCTGTGAAGAAGAGGCGTGGAAAGCGATTCTGCCCGTGGTCGAAGAAACTGGCGCTGATGGCGTAGAGCTGAACTTTGGCTGCCCGCATGGAATGGCTGAACGGGGTATGGGCTCTGCTGTGGGGCAAGTGCCGGAGTACGTGGAAATGGTCACGCGCTGGTGCAAAGCCAACACCCGCATGCCAGTGATTGTCAAACTGACGCCAAATATCTCCAATATTCTGAACCCGGCCACTGCGGCGATGAAAGGTGGGGCAGATGCGGTCAGCCTGATCAATACGATCAATTCGATCACTTCGGTCAATCTGGATGCGATGAGTCCAGAGCCGATGATTGATGGCAAAGGCACACATGGTGGTTATTGCGGTCCGGCAGTGAAGCCGATTGCAATGAATATGGTTGCCGAAATTTCCCGCAATCCAGAGACGGCAAGCCTGCCAATTTCTGGCATTGGAGGCGTGACGACTTGGCGGGATGCCGCGGAATTCATGGCGCTGGGCGCAGGGAATGTGCAGGTTTGCACAGCAGCGATGACCTATGGGTTCAAGGTGGTGCAGGAAATGATTTCCGGCCTGTCACAGTGGATGGACGAAAAGCAATATACGTCTACTGCTGATTTCGTTGGGCTCGCGACACCCAATGTGACGGATTGGCAGTATCTGAACCTTAATCACATCACCAAAGCGGTGATCAACGAGGATGACTGTATCAAGTGTGGGCGCTGTTATGCGGCTTGCGAAGATACCAGTCACCAAGCGATTGAAATGACCGAGGATCGGGTGTTCTCCGTCAAGGATGATGAATGTGTGGCTTGTAACCTGTGTGTCAATGTATGTCCGGTAGAAGGCTGTATCACTATGAAAACACTGCAACCCGGTGAGATGGATGAACGCACAGGTGAACCTGTGGCGGTGGAATATGGCAACTGGACCACGCATCCCAACAATCCTGGCAGTTGCGCTGCAGAATAATCCCGATCCGGCGCACCTCCGAGCGCTGGATCACATGGGCTGTCCCAGCCCCAAACCCGCTCAATCAGTTCATTGAGTGGGTTCATTGTTTCAAATAGCGGTTTGCTGGGTGAAAAATATGTCGCGAACAGGAAATCTGTCGCCTAAGGGCGTGTAATAAGACGCGTTTGCGTCAGCCTGTGCGACAGGAGGCGCGCAATGGAACAGGCAAACCAGAACCAGACCATAGGTATGGTGTTGGTCTTTTTAGCAGGGTTGCTGTGGTCGACCGTCGGCTTGGGTATTCGCCTGATTGAGAATGCGCAGGTCTGGCAAATCCTGCTGTATCGCTCCATCAGTCTATCAATGTTTCTGTTCGTGGTGATCCTGATCCGAACGGGAAAGAATCCTTTGCGATTGGCAAAGGAAACGGGATTGGCAGGAACTATTGGCGGCCTAGGATTGGTCGCAGCATATTCCGGGGCTATTTTTGCGATACAACGCACGTCGGTGGCCCACGCCATGCTGCTGTTTGCTAGTGCGCCGCTGGTTACAGCGTTTTTGGGGTGGGTCATACTGGGGGAAAAAGTCCGGCGTGCCACGTGGATAGCCATTGCTGTGGCCATGATCGGAATAGGCATCATGGTGGCAGACCAAAGCGGACAAGGGTCATTCATTGGAAATGCGGCGGCGCTCGGCTCTGCTGTAGGGTTTGCAGTTTTCACTATTGCTCTGCGATGGCGCAAGGATGTCGAGATGATGCCTGCGGTGTTTCTGTCGGGCCTGTTTGCCATCGTGATTACAACGATCATGTGCCTTATGACGGGGTTGTCACTGATGATGACGCAATGGGATACGTCGATCGCATTGACCATGGGCGTGGTTCAGGTCGGGGCGGGGCTTGTTCTCTATACCATTGGGGCAAAGTCGGTGCCTGCGGTCGAACTAACCCTGTTATCATTGGCTGAGGTCGTGCTGGGCCCGGTTTGGGTGTGGCTTGTGCTGTCCGAGGCCCCTGCCGTCAATGCCTTGATCGGGGGGGGCGTATTACTCGCCGCGATTATGGGTAATGCCTTGTCAGGTGTACGGCGCAAGCCGCCAATCCAGATGCCATAACCGTTACTCTGCGTAATCGATTGTTGTTTAGGATATGGGCTTCAGCATGCTGGAGAACATGTTTTCCAGATAGTCCCCAGCTGCATCTATCACGCCGCGTTCACCATTCATCAAAACCCGTACTTGGGCATCGAAATCGGCGTAATGCTGTGTGGTCGCCCAAATTGAAAAGATCAGGTGGCGCGCATCTACACGGGCCAATTTTCCGGAATCCATCCAGTGTTCAATCAGCCTGATTTTACGGTCAAACAATGGTTTTAGCCCGCTTTCTAGATGCGGTTTCATGCGCGGAGCACCTTGTAGAATCTCATTGGCAAACAGGCGGCTTTCTCTGGGGAATTCACGGCTCATCTCAACTTTGCGGCGCACATATGCGCAGATTTCCTCTAGTGGATCGCCATTGGGATCCATTTGATCCAAAGGATCAAGCCAATTTTCCATCAGCTTGTTGAGCAGGGAAATGTGAATTTCTTCTTTACCGTCAAAATAATAAAGGATGTTGGGCTTACTCAGTCCAGCCTCGTGGGCAATCTGATCAAGGGTTGTTCCGCGATAGCCATGGCGTGAAAAGACCTCTAATGCGGCATCCAGTATCAGGCCTCGGTTGCGCACCTGAATACGGCTGGGTTTCTTGGCTGGTTTAATCGCTTTGTCCATCTGGGTCTCCGCACGCTGGATAATCAGGTTAGACGACACCAAGCCATTGGTCCAGAACCCTTATTTTATGGCACCGATTCCACGCAGGATGATGTGTTTAACGGATGTCTTGGCCGCTTCCCATTGGTCATCTGTAAGAGGAGAGCCACCATTAAGTGTTTCGATCTGATGGCCAAAATCAGCGTAATGCTGGGTGGTGGCCCACAGCATGTAAAGCAGATGATTGGGATCAATCGCATCCATACGTTCCTCGGCGACCCAGCGATCGATGATCTTGGCACGCCCTTCGGTCCATTCCATTAAGGTGGTTTCCAAATAATCCTGAATGACTGGGGCGCGGTGCATGACCTCGCTGGCCCACACTTTTGATCCCGCCGGGTGGCGGCGGCTGATTTCCATCTTGGCGTCGATATAGGCACCGATTCCTTCTGCGGGGCCTTCGGCCTTGTCAAATGTATCCGCCGCCTGAAGCCATATCTGGAAAATGCGCTGAACGACCTGACGATACAGGGATTCCTTGGTCGGAAAGTAGTAATGCAAATTGGCCTTTGGCAGCCCGGCAACATCGGCGATCAATTGCATCGTTGCCCCGCCAAACCCCGCTTCGGAAAAGACTTTTTCAGCGGCTGCCAGAATAAGCTTTTCGTTTTCCTGGCGGCGTTCTCTCTTGCTATTGCTACGGGGGGCGTCATGCATTGGCGAAATCGTCCAAGAATTTTCTTGACCGGTTGGTCAGGTTGTGGTGCTGTATTCCTGACCATACGGTCAGGATGTGGCCAAAGCAAGAGGCGCCCATGCCCAAATCGCCACGCAACAAGGGAGAGAGCCAATGGCCGCACCGGGTGAAAACCTGAAAATCAACGCTGACCGTTTGTGGGATAGCCTGATGGAAATGGCCAAAATTGGCCCCGGCGTGGCAGGTGGCAACAACCGCCAGACCCTGACGGATGAGGACGGTGAAGGCCGTGCCTTGTTCCAAAGCTGGTGTGAGGCGGTGGGATGCTCCATGGGGCTTGATAGTATGGGCAACATGTTTGGGACCTATCCGGGAACGGACCCGGATGCGCTGCCGGTTTATGTGGGCAGTCATTTGGACACGCAGCCCACGGGCGGCAAGTACGACGGCGTCCTTGGCGTGCTGAGCGGGCTGGAAATTCTGCGCACGATGCATGATCTGGGTATCAAGACCAAACACCCGATTGTCGTGACAAACTGGACCAACGAAGAGGGCACACGCTTTGCCCCGGCGATGCTGTCATCCGGTGTGTTTGCAGGTATTCACACACAGGATTGGGCGTATGAGCGTGAGGATGCAGAAGGTAAAAAGTTCGGTGATGAGTTAAAGCGCATTGGGTGGTGTGGCGATGAAGAGGTTGGTATGCGAAAAATGCATGCATTTTTTGAACTGCACATCGAACAAGGCCCGATTTTGGAAGCTGAGGGCAAAGATATCGGCGTCGTCACTCATGGTCAGGGCCTGAATTGGACGCAGGTGACAATCACCGGCAAGGACAGCCACACCGGATCAACCCCCATGCCGATGCGCAAAAACGCAGGCCTTGGTATGGCGCGTATCCTTGATCTGGTCGATGAGATTGCATGGAGCCACGCACCCGATGCCGTGGGCGCGGCGGGGCATATCGACGTCTATCCAAATTCGCGCAATGTGATCCCTGGAAAGGTCGTCTTTACTGTCGATTTCCGTTCACCAAAACTGGATGTGATCAACGATATGGTGGCGCGTCTGAAAGAGGGCGGGCAAAAAATTTGCGATGAAATGGGCCTTGGCATCGAATTTGAACGCAGCGGTGGGTTTGACCCTGTGGAGTTTGACGAGACATGCGTGAGTGCCGTGCGCAATGCGGCTGAACGTTTGGGATACAGTCATCGCAATATCATCTCTGGCGCCGGACACGATGCCTGCTGGATTAACCAAGTGGCGCCCACAGCCATGGTGATGTGCCCCTGTGTGGATGGGCTGAGCCATAACGAGGCCGAAGAGATTTCCAAAGACTGGGCGGCAGCGGGGACCGATGTGTTGATGCACGCGGTGTTAGAGACAGCGGAGATTGTGGGGTGACAGTCGATTCAGCTCAGCAATATGGACGAATTCGGCGACTGGCCAGTCGATATTGTTTCGGGGTCGAAACTCAAACCCGACGTATTAAAAAAAGCGCGAGAGCAATGAGAGATCGCGAAGTGCTTGTAGAATTCAATCAAATTCACTGTGATTTGCAAAACAAGAATGACTGGGAGGCTCTGATAGTTTTTTTGGCGCGGCTTAGAAAATGTCTGCTGCTGCTGGGAAAATGCCGGCCAGACCTGCCGCTAGAGAAAAGATTCCTTAAAGAATTTGATCGGCTCTTACCTCACTTGGTTGATTTGCGAGATTTCGAAGAACACTTTGATGAATACTCTACAAGTTCAGGAAGGCGAGAAGAGTTTAAGTGGGGGCACTTGGAAAGCTATGCATACGGAGATGAAAAGTTTGCAAGTGGTGTAGGCAGCATATCAGTCAAATCTTCCAAAGAGGCCGCACAATTAGCTTGGAAGGCGGTATTGTCTGTCGAAGGTGAAGCAAAGCGCGCAGGCTGGATTTCTTGGGAAGATCGAATCGAAAATAATACTCCTTGGGAGGAAGTGACATGACCACCAAAGTCATCAAAGGCGGCACTGTTTGTACTGCTGACCGCACATGGAAAGCGGATGTCCTGATTGAGGGCGAAGTGATCAAACAAATTGGCGACGATTTGGTAGGCGACGAATACATCGATGCCGAGGGCGCTTATGTGATCCCCGGTGGGATTGATCCGCATACCCATTTGGAAATGCCGTTCATGGGCACCACTGCGGCCGAGACGTTTGAAAGCGGTACTTGGGCCGCGGCTTGTGGGGGCACCACTATGGTGGTGGATTTCTGCCTTCCGGGGGAAGATGGGTCTATCAAGAATGCGATCAATGAATGGCACCGCAAATCCGCACCGCAGATTTGTTCTGATGTGGGCTACCACATGGCGATCACCGGCTGGAACGAGCAAGTGTTTTCCGAGATGAAAGACGCCGTGGATATGGGTGTCAATTCATTCAAGCATTTCATGGCCTATAAAGGTGCGTTGATGATTGAGGACGATGAGATGTTCGCCTCTTTCAAACGCTGCAAGGAGCTTGGCGCGTTGCCGATGGTCCATGCGGAAAACGGCGATCTGGTGGCTGATATGCAGCAGCAGATGCTGGAGCAGGGCATCACCGGGCCAGAGGGTCACGCCTATTCCCGCCCACCTGAATTTGAAGGTGAGGCGGCCAATCGCGCGATCACCATTGCGGATGCAGCGGGTGTGCCTTTGTACATCGTGCATGTATCTTGTGAGCAGGCGCATGAAGCGATCCGACGCGCGCGTCAAAAGGGAATGCGCGTTTATGGCGAGCCACTCATTCAGTTTCTAACGTTGGATGACAGTGAATATTTCAAAGGCGACTGGATGCATTCGGCGCGTCGCGTGATGTCGCCCCCTTTCCGCAACAAGGAACATCAGGCAAGCCTGTGGGCAGGCCTTCAGGCGGGGTCATTGCAAGTTGTGGCGACTGATCATGCGGCCTTTAACAGCGAACAAAAACTGATGGGCAAGGATAATTTTTGCCTGATCCCGAATGGATCAAACGGGCTTGAGGAACGGCTTGCGGTATTGTGGACAGAAGGCGTTGAAACCGGCCGTTTGACACCCAATGAATTTGTCGCGGCAACCTCGACCAATGTGGCGAAAATCCTGAACATCTATCCCAAGAAGGGTGCGATTGTCGAAGGGGCGGATGCCGATATCGTGGTGTGGGACCCCAAAATTTCCAAGACCATCAGTCAGGCAAACCACCATTCGGTGTTGGATTACAACGTGTTTGAGGGCTTTGAGGTTCAGGCGCAAAGCCGCTTTACTCTAAGTCGCGGCGAAGTGATCTGGGCATGGGGGCAGAATTCGCAACCACAGCCGGGTCGAGGCCGATTCGTGCCGCGCCCTGCCTTCCCAAGTGCGAATGTTGCCTTGTCCAAGTGGAAAGAGCTGACCGCGCCCAAACAGATCAACCGTGATCCGATGAACATTCCGGCGGGTATCTGAATGAAACTGTGGGGTGTGATGTCAGGGCACAAGATCATTGAGATGGGGAAGCAGTTCTACGCTTTCCTGCTCGTGTGGATCAGTGCGCGCAATCACGGCCTGCGCGGCAATATCATCCGTGTTGATCGGCAGATGGGGCACGTCGGCGGGAATATAAATCAGGTCTCCAGCGGTGGTTTCCATGCAATGTTCCAAGTGCTCGCCCCAATACATGATGGCATTGCCCGACAGGACATAAATCGCAGTCTCATGCGTGGTATGTTTATGCGCCTTGGCGCGCCCTCCGGGCGGCACCGTCAAAAGATGCATGCAAATGGCTTGCGAACCAGTGGTTTCTTTGGAAATACCTTCAAAGTAATCAAAACCTTGCTTTCCCGTGTAGGCATCACCGGGACGCAGTTTGACGCAGGCTTTGTTTATATTTGTTTCCTTGGTCATCCGAATGCCCTTTCGTCCCTACAAACGCCCCATGGGGCCAGATAGAAGTGAACCACAATGACGCAAGCTGAGGCAAATGAAACCTCCTGCCAGCCAGTGATCAGCGCTCGTAATTTGTCGCTGACGTTTCAGACCAATGATGGACCAGTGCACGCGCTGAAAGATGTTGATCTTGAGATTAACAAAGGCGATTTTGTCAGCTTTATCGGCCCTTCCGGCTGTGGCAAAACAACCTTTCTGCGTTGTATTGCTGATCTAGAAAACCCCACCGGGGGTGAGATCACGGTAAATGGCATGACGGCAGAGCAGGCACGCAAAGCACGTGCTTATGGGTATGTGTTTCAGGCTGCGGGCCTTTATCCATGGCGCACTATTGGTGGCAATATTCGTCTCCCTTTGGAAATCATGGGATATAGTCGGGCAGATCAGGATACGCGGATCGAGCGTGTGCTGGAACTGGTCGAACTCGCAGGATTTGAAAAGAAGTTTCCATGGCAATTGTCTGGTGGGATGCAGCAAAGGGCGTCGATTGCGCGTGCGTTGGCTTTTGATGCGGACATCCTCCTGATGGATGAACCCTTTGGTGCCTTGGATGAGATTGTGCGCGACCATTTGAACGAGCAATTGCTGAAGCTATGGGCACGCACAAATAAAACCATCGGCTTTGTGACGCATTCGATCCCAGAGGCGGTGTACCTGTCCACCAAGATCGTCGTGATGTCACCACGGCCGGGACGGATCACCGACGTCATCGAAAGCACACTGCCGCAGGAACGTCCGTTGGACATTCGGGACTCACCGGAGTTCATCGAAATAGCGCATCGGGTGCGTGACGGGCTGAGAGCTGGCCATGGAGACAATGTCTGATGGCGAGGCTGTGGCATAAATTTGGACCTGTTCTGACAGTGGTCATTGCCATTTTTGTAATGTGGTATGCAGGATCTATCGCGCTAAATTCAGCGTGGGCGCACGATAAGGCACAGCGTGCGGGCAAGGTTTTGACCACGTCCGAGTTGGTCGCCGATACGATGAGCCAAAAAAAGCCACGTCTGCCAGCACCACATCAGGTCGGTGCGGAAATCTGGAAAACCACGGGGGCGATGGTGTTGCGCGGGCGCGCGTTTTCCAAGCGATCTTTATTCTATCACAGCTGGATTACGCTCAGTTCTACGGCACTTGGATTTTTGATGGGAACCGCGCTGGGCGTCGCCTTAGCGGTGGGAATTGTGTATAATCGCACCATGGATATGAGTGTGATGCCGTGGGTTATTGCCAGCCAAACGATCCCCATTTTGGCCATCGCTCCTATGATCATCGTGGTGCTGAATGCGGTAGGAATTTCGGGGCTATTACCGAAGGCTGTGATTTCCATGTACTTGTCATTCTTCCCGGTCGTTGTCGGCATGGTGAAAGGGCTGCGCAGTCCCGATCACATGCAACTCGATCAGATGAAAACGTGGAGCGCTTCTGGCCAACAGGAATTCTGGAGGCTGCGTTTACCGTCTTCTATGCCTTACTTCTTTACCTCGATGAAGATCGCCATGGCGGCGTCTTTGGTGGGTGCCATAGTTGGGGAATTGCCTACGGGTGCGGTTGCCGGACTTGGGGCGCGTTTGTTGGGTGGCAGTTATTATGGTCAGACCATCCAAATCTGGAGCGCGCTGATTATGGCGGCGGCCCTTGCGGCTTGTCTGGTAGGGTTTATCGGAATTTTGCAACGACGTGTGCTTAAGCGGATGGGGATGGCGTGATGGGGTGGATCACTACAGGTTTGATCGCTTGGGCCGTTGGCTGGCAAACCAATGTCTGGCTGGCGCGACGCCCTAAAACACGACTGACGCGGTTAATTATCCCGATTATTTTCGGACTGACTTTGATTGCTCTTTGGGAATGTTTGGTGCGCGGGCTAGAGGTGAAGGCCGTTCTTTTGCCGCCACCGTCCATGATAGCCGTGCGATTTGCAACATCGCTGAATATCCTTTGGCAAGATTTGGTTCAGACTGTCGTTAAGGGGGCGCTGACAGGATATGTTATGGGATGTTCTGCGGCGTTCCTGACAGCCATTGTGGTGGATCGCTTTCCCTTCTTGCGTCGAGGATTGTTACCTGTTGGCAATTTTGTCGCGGCGCTGCCGATCATTGGCATGGCGCCGATTTTGGTCATGTGGTTTGGCTTTGACTGGCAGTCCAAAGCCGCAGTTGTGGTCATCATGGTGTTTTTCCCCATGCTCGTGAACACGGTTCAGGGGCTACAGGCCACCGATTCAATGCAGCGTGATCTGATGCGGACATATGCGGCTGGATACTGGAAGTCGCTGTTAAAGCTGCGCCTACCTGCGGCGATGCCGTTTGTGTTCAATGGTCTGAAGATCGCTACAACATTGGCATTGATCGGAGCCATCGTGGCAGAATTCTTTGGATCACCGATTAAAGGCATGGGCTTTCGGATTTCGACCGAGGTCGGCCGATTGGCGCTTGATATGGTTTGGGCCGAGATTGTCGTTGCGGCAATCGTAGGGTCCGCATTTTATGGTGGGGTCGCATTGCTGGAAAAGGCAATCACCTTCTGGCACCCGTCACAACGAGGCTGAGCAAAAATAAAACAACAGCACGTTCAACAAGGAGAGACAGAATGAATACATTGATCAAGACAATTGGGGCAGCAGCGTTGGGCCTTGCGGCCTCTATGGCGCAGGCTGCCGATGAGGTGACGTTACAGCTTAAGTGGGTCACGCAATCACAGTTCGCGGGGTATTATGTCGCCAAGGACAAAGGCTTTTATGACGAAGAAGGTCTTGATGTGACGATTAAGCCGGGTGGCCCGGATATTGCCCCTGCACAGGTAATTGCAGGTGGTGGTGCAGATGTCGTTCTGGATTGGATGCCATCAGCATTGGCAAGCCGCGAAAAGGGCTTGGCGCTGGTAAATATCGCGCAACCGTTCAAATCCTCAGGTATGATGCTGACCTGCCGCAAAGATGCGGGCATTGCGTCGCCTGCTGATTTTGCGGGCAAAACGCTGGGTGTTTGGTTCTTTGGCAATGAATATCCTTTCCTTAGCTGGATGAGCAAACTCGGCCTTGCGACCGATGGTTCAGACGGCGGTGTGACGGTTCTTAAACAGGGCTTTAACGTTGACCCGATCCTGCAAGGGCAGGCGGCCTGTGTGTCAACCATGACCTATAATGAATACTGGCAGATCATTGATGCGGGCCTAAGCCCGGATGACCTTGTGGTGTTCAAATATGAGGATCAGGGCGTCGCGACGCTTGAGGATGGCATGTATGTCATGGAAGAGAACCTCAATGACCCTGCATTCGTAGAGAAAATGGTGCGCTTTGTGCGGGCCTCTATGAAGGGGTGGAAGTGGGCCGAAGCACACCCAGAGGATGCTGCGTTGATCGTGTTGGACAACGACGCATCCGGTGCCCAAACTGAGGAGCACCAAATTCGCATGATGGGTGAAGTGGCCAAACTGACCGCTGGCAGCAACGGCGCGCTTGATCCAGCAGACTTTGACCGCACCGTCAGCAGCCTGTTGGCTGGTGGTTCTGATCCGGTTATCACCAAAACGCCTGAAGGTGCGTGGACACATGTGATTACCGATCAAGCCCTGAACTAAGAATTAGTCACAATTGAGAGAGGCCGGGACATGTTCCCGGCCTTTTTTGTTTGCGGTGCTGTTGAACCTGCGTGAAATCACTTATCTAGACAGAAAGCATCTAGATCACGCTGGAGACCCTCATGGCGGCACTTAAAATTACCTGTCTGAAATGTGGTCAGTTGAATCGCGTCCCTGAAGAGCGCTTGGGCGCGTCGGCAAAATGCGGCACCTGTGGGGATCGGTTGATCAGCAGTAAAGTGACAGAGGTGGATCTCACGACACTGCAAAAGGCGGCGCGCAATGATGACCTACCGTTGGTTGTGGATTTCTGGGCACCGTGGTGCGGGCCGTGTCGCCAAATGGGGCCGCAGTTCGCCAATGCGGCGACGAAACTGTCAGGTCATGCACGGTTGGTGAAATTGAACACCGAAGAATTTCCGCAAGCCAGCAAACGTTATGGCATTCGGGGTATTCCTTTGGTCGCAACCTTTGCCAAAGGTCAGGAAAAGGCGCGACAGGCGGGCGTAATGCCGACACCTGCGATCATCAATTTTGTGATGACTTCGATCCGGGGCTGAAACGCGCCATGAGGTATTTGGGCAGACGCGCCAGAACGCTTGCGGCGATCTGAGGGTATTCGATTTCCCCGGCCAGCAGGCGCATATATTGATTGCGCACTGTACCAGAACGACGGAAAGTTCGTACAAAGGCCTGCTCCCATCGCGGGGTGAAGATAATTTTCCGCAACTGCCGCGCAATACGCAGGTTGCGATGCATGGGGCGAAGGCTTCTTTTGTAAATACGAAAGGCTTGCTGTGGGGCCTGTTGGCCCAGTGCCTCTATCGCGGCCTGGGCAGCCAACTGGCCGGATTTCATGGCAAAAGCGATGCCTTCACCAGTGATAGGATCAACCAGACCTGCAGCATCGCCTGCCAACAGAATGTGATCTTTGCCGGGGGATTGTTTGAAATCGCCAAATGGCAGAAAGTGCCCCTTGAACCGGGCCTGATCAGAAGACAGGCCAAACCCTTCCAAATATGCCGCCATCTGCGCCTTCATATCTGGATTTGGATGGAGCAGACCTCCGACACCCACTGTGGTGCTGTGTTGCTTGGGAAAACTCCACCCATAGCCCCAGCGCGCAGCGGCAAAGTCAATGCGCAGAGGGTGCTCAACTGGGTCTTGTTCATCGGGTGTGGCTTCGATCTCTAGACCAAACCCGATGGTCGCCTTGTCAAACGCACGACCAAACAAGTGACGAGCGACGGCACTGTTCACGCCGTCTGCGCCGATGATGATTTTGCCATGCAGGATCGCGCCATCTGCTAGGTGAACCTCTGATCCGCCAATTTTTGCGATGCCGCACCCTGAAAAATCCTCGGCGCCAAAATTCAGTGCAATCCTCTGCGTCGTGGCATCCAGATCAAGGCGCATGGTCAGTCGCAGCGGGGGAATGTCGCGCAGCGTCGCAAGCTCTGCCCTGCCGTGCCAAAAGGAGATCTCGCGCTTGGTCACACAGGTGCTGTCATCAATATCCTGACCAAAGATGTCTTGGAAATAACGGCGGCTGCGTTCGGTGAACAATCCACCGCACAGCTTGTTGCGCGGGAAATGTGCCTTGTCCACAAGAGCAACCGACAGACCATGGCGCGCAGCCCACGCGGCGGCGGCGCTGCCTGCGGGGCCTGCCCCAATCACGATCACATCGAATTCTTGCATTGCATCCTCGTCCCAGTCGCGCGTTTCTACCAACTTTGCAGCCGATTGCCAGAGGGGTAGGGTGGGACAACCAACACAAGAGGCCCAAAATGACAGAGCACACACCGCCCCAAGGTGAAGCAACCCTGCGCACGGAGGCCATGCCTGCCGATGTGAATGTGAATGGCGACATTTTCGGTGGTTGGGTATTGGCCCAGATGGACATCGCCAGCGGTATCGTCGCCGCAACCCGCGCCAAGGGGCGCGTAACCACCGTGGCCGTGGATGCGATGAAATTCATCCGCCCTGTTGGGGTGGGCGATGTGCTGTGTATCTGGGCGCAGGTGGATCGCGTCGGGAGCAGCTCCATGGCCATTGGCATTGAGGCTTGGGTCGTGCGCCACCGCACCGGTGTGAATGAAAAAGTGACCGAGGCGGTTTTTACCTATGTGGCGATTAATGAGGCGGGCAAGCCTAGGCCCGTATCCCCGCAATGATGCCTTGAAACAGGGACGTCAGCATAGCCGCCAGCGCTGCCATGCCGGCAATCCAGCCAAAATACCACATCTGTCCGGCCAAGGCGTCCTCGGCATATGAGGCGGCGAATTGGGTTTTGCCTGCATGGGCCACGTACAGCGCAATACCAGTTAGAATTGCGAAACCTACCATCCGTAAAAGAGGTTTCAGCGGCGTCATTGCCAATCCAAGGGCCACCACCACTCCAATTGGTGCACCAATCAACACCACCTTCATCGACCACCAAGGGTGGGCGCCATAGAATTTGGGCAAATCAAGGAACCAGATAATGGCCATGACTAATAAAGCGAAGATGGCAGGGATAAAGTGGCGCATTTAGGCCTCCGGTAGCGTCACCTGATCATAATACGATGTAGCTAGGGAAGGGGAGGTGCATTTCATTGCGATAGCTGATTTGTGATCCCTACTATCAGCAGAGTTTTCACTGACGCCCTTTCAGGTGAAAGAACGCCGGATTTTCAGGGGTATTCAGTCAATGTCGCAATGTCGTTTGTAGAATTTCAAAACCTTTTCAACGCCTCTCAGTGGAATGTAATGCGTACCGCGCTTTGAAGATACTGTGGCTTTGGCTCTTGAATTCTTTGATACCGCGTTACGTATTGCAGATAGGACCTTTGCATCATCTGTTTGGTGTTCGGGAACAAGTTTTGTGCGATTTGGGAATTTCTTGTTCTTAACATAGGTGAAGCGTTGTCCATCTACTAACAGTGTTGCCTTGAAGTTTTTTGGCAAACCGGAAGCAATACCAATTTCGGGGTGATGGCATTCCGCCTTTTTGAGCCCCAAAGTAACATTGATGCATTGACGGTTTGATTACACTGATGGGAATCACGGCGACGTGCCTGGCATGAAAGGCCGCCGTTTGGTGTTTGCGCCCGGGTGACTTCCCAGCCAGCAATCCACCTTTGTCGTTCAACTTGAAGAGATTGGGCATTGGACAAAGACGGGGGAAACGATGCGAAACTTGCGATGTGAGCAATACTAATGATGTGTTTAAGTGTTTTCAGACAAAGTCTGACGCCTTTCAAAAATAAGGGCGGGGAAATTCCCGCCCTTATATATTATCGTGAGAATTTTTTGTGTTTCAAGCGCTTGGGCTCCAGTGCATCGGCGCCTAGGCGACGCTTTTTGTCTTCTTCATAGTCTTCAAAGTTGCCCTCAAACCATTCCACATGGGCCTCGCCCTCAAAGGCAAGGATGTGGGTGCAGATACGGTCAAGGAAGAACCGGTCGTGCGAGATGACCACGGCGCAGCCTGCAAAATCGACAAGTGCGTCTTCGAGCGCGCGTAGGGTTTCTACGTCCAGATCATTGGTAGGTTCGTCAAGCAGCAATACGTTGCCGCCCTCTTTCAGAAGGCGCGCCATGTGGACGCGGTTGCGTTCCCCACCTGACAACAGCGCCAATGTCTTTTGCTGATCGCCACCTTTGAAGTTGAAGGACGAGCAATAGGCGCGTGAATTGACCTGTGCGTCACCCAGTTGGATGATTTCGGCGCCGCCGGAAATTGCTTCCCAAACGGTGTCTTTATCGTTCAGGTCATCGCGGGACTGGTCGACATAAGACAAATCGACAGTGTCACCATATTCCACCGACCCGCTGTCAGGTTGTTCTTGGCCGGTCAGCATTTTGAACAGGGTGGATTTACCCGCGCCGTTGGGGCCGATCACACCGACAATACCACCGGGCGGCAGGCTGAATGACAAATCTTCAATTAGCTGCTTGTCGCCCATGTGTTTGGCCAAATTTTCCACCTCGATCACCTTGGAGCCAAGGCGAGGGCCGTTCGGAATGACGATCTGAGCGCGGGTGATTTTCTCGCGTTCAGACTGATTGGCAAGATCGTTATAGGCGGCAATACGGGCCTTGGATTTGGCCTGACGGGCCTTTTGGCCCTGTTGCATCCATTCCAATTCGCGCTCCAGGGTCTTTTGCTTGGATTTATCGTCACGCGCTTCGTGGGCAAGGCGTTTGGCCTTTTGTTCCAACCATGCGGAATAGTTGCCTTCGTATGGAATGCCGCGACCACGGTCGAGTTCCAGAATCCAGCTGGTGATGTCATCCAGAAAGTACCGGTCGTGGGTGACGATCAGGATGGTGCCTTTGTAATCCATCAGGTGCTGTTGCAGCCACGCGATGGTTTCGGCGTCAAGGTGGTTGGTTGGTTCGTCCAGCAGCAACATATCGGGGGCTTCAAGCAACAACTTGCACAGCGCCACGCGGCGGCTCTCACCACCTGATAGGGTTGCCACATCCGCGTCATCTGGTGGGCAGCGCAGGGCCTCCATCGCAACGTCGATCTGACTGTCCAAATCCCACAGATTTTCGGAATCGATATTGTCCTGAAGAGCGGTCATTTCCTCCATCAGCTCATCTGTGTAGTTCTCGGCCATTTCCATCGCGATCTCGTTAAAGCGATCTACCTTGGCTTTCTTCTCGGAGACTCCCAGCATCACGTTTTCACGGACTGACAACGTTTCGTCCAGCTTTGGTTCCTGTGGAAGATATCCAACCTTAGCACCCTCTGCGGACCATGCTTCACCGGTGAAATCCGTGTCCATGCCGGCCATGATCTTCATCAAGGTGGATTTACCAGAGCCGTTGACCCCAACGACACCGATTTTCACACCGGGGAGAAAGCTGAGGTGAATGTTCTCAAAACACTTCTTGCCACCGGGATAGGACTTGGAGACGCCCTGCATGTGATAGACGTATTGATAGGCTGCCATTGGGATGCTCCGTCAAAGGAATTTCATGTTGTCGGGTGTGATAGCGGATGGGGGAAGGCGGGGCAATCCACCATACAGAACAAACGGGGACTTGCGCGATCTCACAGTGGGCAAAACATGCGTAGGTTCGCTTAAGGATTTCAAATTGTAGGTGAGCGGTGCCTATTCCAGTATATCTAGCAACTGTTGCGTCACTGATGGTGAATCAATGGTAATGTTTTCAGAACGCATTCTGGCGGCGAGGCGTTTATTTGCCCCCTCTGCGGCTTCTGCGCCCGCGAGTCCCCCAATTTCTGCACCGGCTTGCATTAAGGCGGGTGATTGACGGATCATCGCAAGGCCACTGTCTGTGCGATAAAAGGCCGCTATATCGGCGAGTTCTTGATCTGAGAATAGGTCACGATAAATTGCCCCAGTTCGTTCTTGCATGTTCAGAGTAAATGCGTCGATCCATTCGTCGACGAAGAGGTCAAAGAATGTTTCGGAATCGTTGATTACGAGGTTCTTTTTGCGAAAGTCGTTTTCTAGGGCTGAAATAATGAGAGGGCGTTGCACCTTTAGGGCGCCCTCAAAGAGTGCACGAGTAACTGTTTTTTCAACGATAAAGGAAATGTCGGATTTTGGATCCGCTAGCACTGGTAGTGTCATAACGAACGAGAGCACTGCGGCAGAGAAAAAAGATTTCATAATAGATCCTGAAAATATTGGTTAGAGGCATGTTGGTTTTACGGTGTACGAATGTAAAGGATGTTGTGTGTCGCTAAGTGGCGCAGTAGACCAAGAAAATGAACGGCGCGCGCAAATATCGAAACATGACTGTCGGTCTGCTTGGGGGGTCGTTTGATCCACCTCACGCAGGGCATGTGCATATCACACGAGAGGCGCTGAAACGATTTGGGCTTGATCAGGTGTGGTGGTTGGTTAGCCCGGGAAATCCCTTGAAAGAAGACGCGCCGGCGCGGCTTGAGCGGCGCATGGCGGCGGCGCACGCAATCATGCAGCATCCGCGTGTGCGCATCAGTGATTTTGAGGCACGGGCAGGCACGCGCTATACGGCGCAGACGATTGTTGAATTGCAGGCGACTTATCCGGGAGTGCGGTTCGTGTGGCTAATGGGTGCGGATAACCTCAACCAGTTTCACAAATGGAAAGACTGGCGCGAGATCATGGCGCGGGTGCCTGTGGGCATTCTGGCACGTCCCAAGGAACGTACACGTGCACGCACCGCACGGGCGGCGCGGGTGTTTCGGGCAGCACGCATAGAGGCCCCGCAAAGTCATCTGCTCGCGCGTATGTCGGCCCCTGCGTGGTGTTTTCTGAACGTCCCGATGAGCGATCAAAGCTCGACCAAACTGCGCCGCAGTGGGCAGTGGATCAAAGAAGACACTGGAACGTGATCTGCCGATTGTTGGTGACTGCAAATCAGCGGCTTGAGTGTTGCAAAAAGACAGGTCTATTGTCAGCCTATGTTTAATCGAATTTCACGGCGTTTCTTTTTGGGTGGTGTGGCCTCGTTGGCAGGTGGTGCAGTTCAGGCGGGTGCGCCGGGAGTGTCTTTGCGTCCTCAATTGCGCCCCAATGGGTTAGCGACGGACCCCGGTGCGGGGCCGCTGATTTCCAAATCAGGTCTGAGTGGAAAGATCAGCTTTGCGGTTGCGGATGTGACCGGTGGCGAAGTTCTGGAAGCTCATGCCCCCCTTGCGATGCTGCCTCCGGCCAGTGTGACCAAAGTCGTGACCGCGCTTTATGCGCTGGATACATTGGGGGACACGCATAGGTTTACCACTAAGTTGGTTGCAACAGGACCTGTTCAAAATGGGCGTTTGGATGGGGACTTGGTGCTTGTCGGTGGGGGGGATCCAACCCTTGATACCAATGGTCTGGCAATTTTGGCGGCGCGCCTAAAGGCCGCTGGCGTTCACGAAGTGCGTGGCAGGTTCCTTGTTTGGGGTGGCGCGCTACCTTTTGCCAAGGAAATTGATCCCGATCAGCCAGATCATGTGGGATATAACCCCGCGGTTTCTGGGATTTGCCTGAACTACAACCGGGTGCATTTTGAATGGAAGCCGGGTGCCAATGGGTTTGCTGTGACAATGGATGCCCGAAGCAGCAAATATCGCCCGGAGGTGCAGGTTGCTGCGATGAAAGTCGTGACCAGAAAGTCGCCCGTCTATACCTATGAAGATCGCGCCGGACGGGATCAATGGACCGTGGCGCAGGGGGCTTTGGGCAAGGGCGGCGCGCGGTGGTTGCCAGTGCGCAAACCCGAAATTTATGTGGGCGAGGTGTTTCAAACTCTCGCACGGGCGCATGGGATTGTGTTGAAGACGCCCAAGATGGTGCAAAAACGTGCGTTGGGCACACCGCTTGTCAGCCTTGAAAGTGCCCCTTTGATTGAAATCCTGCGAGGCATGTTGAAATATTCCACCAATATCACGGCAGAGATGGTGGGGTTGTCAGCGACGGCGCGACGTGGGGTGGCGGTCAACTCCCTGAAGGCGTCGGCACAAGAAATGAGCCGTTGGGGACGTGAACAGCTTGGTATGAAAAATTTACAACTTGTGGATCATTCCGGGCTTGGGGATGCATCCCGCATGCGTGTGGATGAGCTCCTGCATGTATTGGTGCAATCTGCGCGTCACAAGATGCTTATGCCGATTATGAAAGAGGTGTCATTGCGCCACGAAAATGGCGCCGTAAACCGACAACATCCCATCAAGGTGCACGCAAAAACCGGAACATTGCATTTTGTCAGTGCTCTGGCTGGCTATGCCACAAGTCCGGGCGGCAAGCCGTTGGCTTTTGCGATATTAACGGCGGATACAGAGACACGTCGCAAGACGCGCAACAAATTTGGCGACCGTCCCAGAGGCGCGCGCACGTGGAACCGACGATCCAAGACCCTTCAGCAAAAGCTGATTGAGCGCTGGTCGCGGATCGTTGACACGTCCTAATTCTGCCCGCGCCCATTTTCATACTGGATTATTGCACAGGAACATTTCACGGTAGCACCATTGCAGGGCCGCAAACTGTGGCGTTTTCGGCAAAAAAGGGCGTTTACCATGACAGTGAAGTTGAAAACCCAAGACGCGCGCAAATTGATCCATGATGCCCTAGTGAACAGCGGTACATCAGTTCAGAACGCCCAGTATTTCACAGAAGCGATCCTAGATACTGAATTATCGGGCCTCGAGGGGCACGGGTTTTTCTGGCTGCAATATTACTGTGATCATTTGCTCAGCGGCAAAGTGGATGGCAAGGTCGTGCCACAAGTCGAGGCGTTGTCGGAAACCAGTTTTCGCGTGAATGCAGGGCATGGGTTCGCGCATCCGGCGATTGAAGCGGGATTTAAGCGTCTTATTCCTGCAGCTCGATCGCATGGGGTGGCAGCCATGGGGGTGTATAATTCCTACAGTGCCGCAACGCTTGGGTTTCATACAGGCACGCTTGCGCAGGCGGGGCTGTTGGCATTGGGCGCAACGAATGCGATGCCGACTGTGGCACCGATTGGCGGCCACACACCAATCATTGGAACCAATCCGATTTCATTTGCCGTACCAGCACCAGAGGGAAAGATCGCCTTTTTGGTGGACCAATCTGCAACACAGGTGGCATGGACTGCGGTAAAACGCGCGGCGGAAAACGGTGAGGAAATACCATTGGGGTGGGCGCTTGATCCAGAGGGGTATCCAACAACGGATCCTCATGCCGGGCTGGATGGGTCTATGGTCCCGGCTGGGGGTGTCAAAGGATTTGGCATTGGATTACTGGTAGAGGTTCTGAGTGCGGCACTTGCTGGGGGAAGGTTAGGTCCGGATCAAGGGTCTTTTACTGAACAGGATGGTAAGCCTATTGATAATGGACAATTTTTCATAGCTTTTGATCCTGAAAAATTTTCGGGCGGCACGTTTGATACCACGATCTCTGCGATGGTGGCATCCATTACAGAACAGGAAGGTGCACGTTTGCCAAACGCGCGACGCGAGGCAAACAAGCTGCGATTGACGCGCGAGGGGATGCCCATTGAAGACGATCTATACGCACGCCTGAAAGGGTTTACATGACCAAGGCTGCCCTGCACCAATTCCTTGAAAGTGTGGGGTTGGCGGATCCGCAGGCGCAGTTTCACAAGTTGAAAGGCGGATACCTCAATTCGGTTTGGCGTGTGGATACAGGTGATCAGAAATTGGTTGCCAAAGAATTTGCCACCCCGATGAGCGGCACGTTGTTTCCCAACTTACCAGAGGATGAGGCGCGTGCGTTGCGTGTGCTGAGCGGTCTTGGTGTAGCCCCTGATTTCGTAGGGTTTTGGCCGGAGGCTGCGCTGCTGGTCTATAGCTATGTCGAAGGTGCGATGTGGGACGGTGACATGCAGAGCGTGGCGCAGTTATTGTTACGCAAAGATGTGGCTGATCCGGCCGGATTTCGCACTGTTCCTGTGGCACCCGCAGATATTTTGGCACAAGGCGATGCGCTATTTGCGCGATGCAAAGTCGGGGGTAGGATGCGCCGCCCCGATCCTGTTCACATACCAGCACCGGAAAAACTCTCGCTTATTCATACAGATGTGGGGGTGAATCTTGTGGGTCAGGGACGTGGGCTGCGATTGATTGATTGGCAATGCCCGGCCGTGGGGGATATTTGCGAAGACATCTACAGCTTTTTGTCACCGGCCTTTCAAATCCTAGGGGAACGTGCGCCACTGACGCAGGGGCAAGTGGCGCATTTTTGGGAGGCGTTGGGGCGAGATGATCTTAGGGATCGATATAACCAACTCCGGCCCTTTTATGCATGGCGGTTTGCGGCCTATTGTGCGTGGCGAGAAGCCATGTTGGACGACGCCGATGTGTGTGCCCGGTATCGCCGCGCTTTGGCGGCGGAATTGTCGTATATGGAGTTGGGAACATGAATGTCCAAGCCACCATTCACAGTTTTAGCCTGTTGCATCATTTTGCTCAGAAAACCGATTTTGATGCCATTGCCTTTGCCGATTTGGCGCGCAGGCTTGGGTTTCAGGGGATCAGCCTGTCCTTGAATGATGCCAATTATCGCCATCTTGGTGGGCGTGACGTGAAACTGATGGAGCGCTTGCGCAACTATCTTGCGGCGCATGACATGAGTCTTGAGATCGACACTTCTGATACCACACCTGCGCATATGTCTGAAATGTTGAAAGTCGCGCATCAAATGGGGGCGTCATCGCTGCGCACCTATACGTGGCATGGCGGGAGTATCACGAACATGATGCAAGCCACGGCGCATGATTTGGCGCAGGTTGTTGAAGAGGCGCAAGATTTGGGCGTTGTGATCGTGTTGGAAAATCACGAGGATTTCACCGGGCCGGAATTGGCGCAGATCGTTGAGCAGGTTGATCACTCTAATATGAAAATCCTGTATGATTACGGAAATTCTCAAATGGTGCTGGAGGACCCCGAAGAGGCGCTTAAAGCGGTGTTGCCGCATGTTTATTCGGTTCACGTCAAGGACCACGTGATGATTCATCCAGATCATGCGGGGCAGTTGACTGTCGCGGGGGTGCCGCTGGGCGAAGGGTTTTTACCACTCAATGCGCTGACTGACACATTGCTGAAACAAGGATTGCGGCGGATCACGTTTGAAAACGTTTGGGCGTATAGCGCGCCGATCCGTGACGGGCGTCAGCCTTTGGGTGGGGTTGTTTTGGGGGAAGGTACGTTTGCCTATCTCAAGCCGCCGTTTGATCCATCACGTGTCGTTTTGGATCACACCAACATTTCGCCAGAGACCTTGGTGGCGCTTGAATACGACGCCTTAATAAAAGGGCGCCGCGCGTTTTTTGATATGTTGCTGGCGTGCGGGGCCACGGGCGATTGGGCCTCCGTCAGCCTGTGATATCACACAGTCATATGACGCGCCCGTGCACCGCGTTCGATGGCAGAGGCGTGCAGACGGTCAATATTCAGCTCATAACGCATTTCTTCCAACAGACGCAGTTCTGATTCAGCCAATGAACCATCTGCCGCCGCCACATCACAAGCCAATGCATAAGCGGTTTCAAACAGGCGCTCTGGCAGGTTGTCACGCACCAGACCAAACAGCGCCGCAAGCCCGTCTTCCTGTTCAAAGAGATCAAACACGGTTTGGCTGACGAAATTCAGGCGATCATCATCATATCCTGCGAAAACTGGCAAATTGTTCACCGCAGATTGAATTTTGATCAGCTCAGCCGTGCGGATATTTTCGTCAGATGCAGAAACGGCAACCATGACCGCGACAAGGCAATCCTGCGGTGTAAGAGGATGGGGGGCTTCCTGAGTCACGATAGGTATCCTTTGTAAGAGTTACCCTTAGACTAAGTGCGCCAGTCTGTGCCAGCAAGAGGGAAGCGAGGCGATCCTTGTGCTGCGAAGGATTGTATCGTGGGTGATACCGGTCTGTCGGCAAGAAATGGCTGAAATCTAAACGCCGATTTCAGGTCCTAAACACAGCATCTCTTCGCCTGCAGGTTGGATTTCATAGAGCTCGCGTGCATCAGGGGTGCTGATAAACTTTGCACGCAGGCCGTCCGCTTCATCAAAGAAATGCCAACATTGTGGGGTTGGGTTGTCTTCATAGACGAAACAGATGTCCCCCGTGTCTTCGTACCAATACCCTTCTTTACAGTGCCCATCCAGATATGACCAACGCACGCGCCGATTGGACAGATATTGTTCCGCGCCGTATCGGGTGCCGTTAGCCGCAAAGAACAACGTTTTGCCTTTGGTATATTCTTCAAACTCGGCCGGGTTCATGGGCTGTTGTGCCAACAGCGTGGCAGGCAATAGGAGGAGGGCGAGGACAATAAAACAGATGCGCATAATCGGATGCTGGCAGGTTGTGACCGCAAGTCCAATCAATTTGATGAAATTGTTTAAGATTTGCAGAACTTTGCCAAACGTTGGTCCATCATACGCCGCCAAAGCGGCGGGAAAAGCGCCACAACCCCCATGAATGGCAGAGGGCGGGGTAGGGTAGGCATGTCTTGTGTCAGAGTCAGCGCCGGATAACTACGGCTTGGATGCAGGTGATGGTCAGAATGGCGGGGCGCATTTAACATCAGAGCCGAAGAATAAAAATGCGGTGCGTTCCAACTGTGGTGCGCTTTGATAGATTCCAGCCGCCCTGTGGCATCGCGTATCCGTCGCAGGCCGTAATGCTGGACATAGTCACTGATCAACAGTTGCATCTGGGCGTATCCTGTCAGCAGGATCAAAGCCCCCAGACCGGGCAAACCCAATGTCACGCAGGCCAGCCATATCGTTCCCAAAGCCCCACCAATATAGGCCAGATAGGGGTGGCTCCACATTGGTTTGTGCGCCTTTTGCCGGGCTTGGGTTTCAGCACGCCAGCCTTTGACAAAAGACCCGGCCCAAGCGCGGGGCAAAAATTGATAGACCGATTGACCCACCGGAGCGGAATTAGGGTCCATGTCGCTTGCGGCCCAGATGTGGTGCACCTTTGGATGGGCGCTGGCATGGTGGCCAAACAAAAGGGTCGTATACACCAGAACCCCCAATCGGCGCGGCCAGCGGGCAGAACGATGGATCAATTCATGCGCATTTGCATTGCTGATTTGACCAAAGAAGATGCCAAAAGAGATGAAACACAAGCCGCGTTCCCAAATCGAGTGATTGCCTGCGCCAGAGATCGCCCAAACCCCCACGACCAACAACACGCAATGGGCAAGCCCCAGTACAGCAGACAGGTTGTGCCCGGCGGGGAATTCTCCATCACTGTCTTGATAGGCAACTGATCTCTGGATCAACCGATCCATGAAATAGGTGAATATTGTCAAGTAGATGAACGAAACCAATACCCAAGCCCCGCCTGCGATCCCGGCCATCATCAACAGCAGAACGGCCACAGTAGTTATCAGGGTAAACCAAAGCATGATATGTGCCGCCTTTGGGTTATGTCATGGGCGCCCTGATCAAAACGGTCCTGATTGTCAGATACAAGAGGCAATTGTATTTTCAACGCATCCGGGATCATGAATGTCGTTTTTGGGGCCTTACATTCCGAACACGTCGGTATACAGTCCGTCAACACAGAATCCCAGGGGACCCAGATGGCACTCGACGATCGTAAAGGCGTATGGAAATCAGGTAAGGGCAAAGGGCGTCACACGCCCAAAGGTCGTCAACTCGACGATCAGGCTCAGGCAGAAGTTCTTGAACTGTTGGGCGACAGCCCACGCAACCGCGATCTGTTGATCGAATTTTTGCATCTGATTCAGGATAAATTTGGTTATATCAGCTCTGCCCATATCCGCGCGTTGGCGGATGAGGTACGCACTGGGCAGGCGGAAATTTATGAGGTCGCCAGCTTTTACGCGCATTTCGACGTGGTGAAAGAGGGCGAGACGCCTCCGCCAGCTTTGACGATCCGTGTATGTGATTCCTTGTCCTGCGAATTGGCGGGTGCTCAGCAACTGCAAAAAGCGCTTGAAGATGGTTTGGATGCCTCACAAGTGCGCGTTCTGCGTGCGCCTTGCATGGGCCGTTGCGACACGGCGCCTGTTTTGGAAATTGGTCACAATCACATCGACCACGCCACCCCTGAAAAGGTGCAGGCGGCGATTGCGGCGGATGACACACATGCGCATGTCCCTGCCTATGAAACCTTTGCCGATTATGCCGCGGAAGGTGGGTATGCCACGCTGAAAGATTTGCGTGAGAATGGCGAATGGGAGGCCGTACAGGCCAAAGTGAAAGAGGCTGGCCTGCGTGGTCTGGGTGGTGCGGGTTTCCCGTCAGGCACCAAATGGGGCTTTGTGCGCGCCAATGAAGGCCCACGTTACATTGCCGTGAATGGCGATGAAGGCGAGCCGGGCACATTCAAAGACCGCTATTATCTGGAACGCACACCGCATGTTTTCCTTGAGGGTATGCTGATTGCTGCATGGGCAGTTGAGGCAGAAAAAGCGTTTATCTATATGCGCGACGAATATCCTGCGGTCCTGGACATCCTGCGCCGTGAGATCAAGGCGCTTGAGGATGCTGGCATTGTCGAAGCAGGGTATATTGATCTGCGTCGCGGGGCTGGGGCCTATATCTGCGGCGAAGAAAGCGCGATGATCGAATCCATCGAAGGAAAACGCGGAGAGCCGCGCCACCGCCCGCCATTCGTGGCGCAGGTGGGTATCTTTGGTCGCCCAACACTTGTGCATAACGTGGAAACGCTTTTGTGGGTCGCAAAAATCTGCCGCGAAGGTCCTGAATGCCTGAATTCCGTTGAGAAAAACGGCCGCAAAGGTTTGCGTTCTTATTCGGTGTCTGGTCGCGTGAAGAACCCCGGCGTGCATTTGCTGCCCGCAGGGTCCTCCATCACTGACATCATTGAGGCCTGTGGCGGTATGCTGGATGGCCATGCGTTCAAGGCCTATCAGCCGGGCGGCCCATCCTCTGGCTTGCTGCCTGCATCCATGGCTGACATTCCACTGGATTTTGACACGCTGCAACCGCATGGCACCTTTATCGGTTCTGCCGCTGTGGTGGTTCTGTCTGACAAGGACAGTGCCAAGCAGGCGGCATTGAACATGCTGCGCTTTTTTGAAGATGAAAGCTGTGGTCAATGTACGCCTTGCCGCGTTGGCTGTGAAAAAGCGGTCAAACTGATGGATCAGGACACGTGGGACACCGGACTTTTGGAAGAACTGTCGCAAGCCATGGTTGATGCGTCAATCTGTGGTCTGGGTCAGGCGGCGCCAAATCCGATCCGCATGACGATCAAGCATTTCCCCGACGAAATCTGATCCTTTGATCCGATAATTTTTTAAAACACCCCGGTATGGATCTGCCGGGGTGTTTTCTTTTGCGCGTTTCGTTGCCTGTGCCCTGACGACAGGGACGACAAACCTAAACGAAGCTGATTTAACGTCTTCAGACATTCATCAGAGACTGAACTGCCATGACCATTCTTGAAGAGATAGCCCTGCGCCAGTCGATTATGTTCGGTGGCATTGCGGTGGGGCTGCTCTTTGCTGTGCTATATGCGCTGTTGTTCTGTTATCGTGGGCCAAGTTGGGCCAAAACGGGGATCAAAATTATCCCGGTACTGGGATTTGCGGTCGCGGGATATGCGAATTTTGCTGCCATGTTGGTTGTTGCCGGGTTGGGGCTTTCGGCGGTGGGGGATCTGGCGCTGTCGCGCGATACGCCAAAGACGTTCCTGTTTGGGCTGATAGCATTTGCAGGTGCGCATATTCTGTACATTCTGCATTTTACTGATCTTGGTGGAGTGGCGTTGATCCCTTTGTGGGCGGCGGGTGTTGTCGTGGCACTGGCTGTATCATCTGAGGTTTGGCTTCGGCCCTTTACAGGTGCGATGAAGTGGCCTGTGCGGGCCTATGTCGTGGTGATCACAACGATGGCTGTGATGGCGCTGTCATTGCAGGGACGAGAACTGGCAATGTGGGGTGCGATGGCATTTGTGGTGTCTGATGTGATTTTGGCGATACAGGTTTTTCGCATGAAAGAAAGTGCGCGTTGGCAGGTGCCCGCCTCTGTGGCGCTGTGGGGGCTGTATGTTCTGGGGCAATGTATGATCCTTGCAGGTGCTGGCTTTGCGCGCCCGCTCTTTTCAATCTGAGAAATCCGCATTAGGTGGGTAGGAATGATTTTCGGAGGGCCCGATGGCGTTTTTCTCAAAGCTCAAGGACAAACTGTTCAAATCTTCCTCGCGTCTTGAGGAAGGTCTGGATGCGATTGTTGAAGAAGGCGGCGAAGAGGTTGTTGTTGAGGCGCCAGAGCCAGTTGTTGAAACGGCTGTTGCTCCTGACCCAGAGCCAGCAGTTGAGCCAACGCCAGAACCCGTAGAACCTGAGCTTGCAAAAGAGATATTGCCAGAGCCTGAGGTCGCGCCAGAACTTGCTCCTGCTCCTGCTCCTGCTCCTGCTCCTGCTCCTGCTCCTGTCACCAAAGAACCCGCAACCAAATCCGGCTTTTTCAGCCGTCTAACAGGCCGTGCAAGCGCCAAACCCGTGGTCAAGCGCGTGCTTGATGACGAGATGTTGGAACAACTCGAAGAGTTGCTGATTGCCTCAGATATGGGCGTCGATACGGCGTTGCGCGTGACGGCCAATATCGCCGAGGGACGGTTTGGAAAACGTTTGTCCACGGATGAAATCAAGGGGCTGTTGGCGGCGGAAATCACGCGTGTGATGGGCCCGGTTGCCAAGCCCATGCCGCTTTACCCGCAAAAACCGCAGGTGGTGTTGGTTGTTGGTGTGAATGGGTCGGGCAAGACCACGACCATTGGTAAGCTGGCCAGCCAGTTTAAGGATGCAGGCAAAAAGGTGGTGATCGCCGCAGGTGATACGTTCCGCGCGGCCGCTGTGGAACAGTTGCAGGTCTGGGGGGATCGTGCTGGCGTGCCGGTTCTGACGGCACCCGAAGGCTCAGATCCTGCAAGTCTTGCGTTTGATGCAATGACGCAGGCACAAGCGGACGGGGCGGATTTGTTGATGATCGACACCGCCGGACGTTTGCAAAATCGCGCAGACCTGATGGAAGAACTGTCAAAAATTGTGCGTGTCATTCGCAAAAAAGACCCTGATGCGCCGCACAACACATTGCTGGTTTTGGACGCCACCACAGGGCAAAACGCGCTGAGCCAAGTTGAAACTTTTCAAAAACTGGCCGATGTGTCCGGTCTTATTATGACCAAGTTGGATGGCACAGCTAAAGGTGGGGTTCTGGTGGCGCTTGCAGACAAGTTTGGCCTGCCCATTCACGCCATTGGAGTGGGCGAGACAATCGACGACCTTGCCCCGTTTGACCCCGAAGAATTTGCCAAGGCGCTGACTGGCGCAGAGAATGTTTAGACCCAAGGCGCGCACCCAAGTTTGGCGTCTGCGGAATTTGAGGGATGTCATAAGTGTTGAGTGAATGGCTGATCTCGCTTGAGGGCACCGAAGCAGGACATCAGGTCGCGCTAGGATTGGCGATTATGGCGGCGTTTTTGCATGCCGTTTTTGGTGCCTTGCAAAAAGGACGGCATGATCCATGGCTAACCCGTGGCGCGATTGATTTCAGTTATTGCATGATGGCTGCCCCCTTCGCGTTTTTTGTGGTGCCATGGCCGGAGCCACATATGTGGCCCATCTTGGTGGGCGCCTTTTTCATTCACGTGGCTTATAAAGTGATGCAGGCCTATGCCTATTCCAAGGGCGCGTTCACGGTGGTTTATCCGGTGGTACGCGGCACAGGTCCATTGTTTGCGGTCATCGGTGCGTATTTCATTTTTTCCGAGAGCTTTACTTGGGTGCAGTGGGTTGGCGTTGGAGTGTTGCTGAGCGGAATTTTTGGCCTAGCGCTCTATAATTTTCTGTATCTTGTAAGTGAGCGGGACACGTTGATGCTGGCGCTGTTTTTGGCGTTTCTAACGGGGTTGATCGTGGCGGGATATACCACATATGACGCTTATGGCATTCGTGCGACGGCCAATCCGTTTACTTTTCTGGCATGGTTTTTCTTTGTTGATGGGCTGTTCATGCCTGTGATTGCCACGCTGAGATGGCGTAGCATGGCGGCGCGTCCAGTACTTGGCCCTTTGATGATCAAGGGCGTGTTTGGTGGATTGTTGGCCTTTTTTAGTTTTGGATCCATCATGGTGGCGACGCGACTGGACAAAGTGGGCGAGGCGGCGGTGTTGCGCGAAACATCCACGGTGTTCGCGGCGTTGATTGGCTGGCTGGTATTGAAAGAGACTGTGGGACCACGACGTATTTTCCTCATGGGCTTGATCGCGGCAGGAGCTGTGATAGTGGAAATGGGAGGATGAACATCCGCTCATCGCTCGCTGACGCGCGCTTTTCGCTTTTGTGTCGGCGCTTCAACAAAAGGACAGATTTATGAGCACAGGCCGCCCAATTCCCTCTTGGCTTAAGACCGCATTAGAGATGGGGCCGATTGTTCTGTTTTTCGTGGCCTATCTGAAACTGCGAGACGAGGTGTTCACCATTGGTGGCACCGAATACGACGGGTTCATCGTTGTCACGGCTGCGTTCATTCCTTTGATGCTTTTGTCCTCTGCCATTCTGTGGAAGCTAACAGGCCATCTGTCGAGAATGCAGATCGCGACGCTTGTGTTGGTGGTGCTGTTTGGTGGGCTGTCGGTGTGGCTGAACGACGATCGGTTTTTTAAGATGAAGCCGACGATGATTTATGTGCTGTTTGGTGGCATTTTGGGTGTCGGACTGTTGCGTGGCAAAAGTTACCTGCAATCGGTGATGGAAGAGGTGTTACCGCTTGAGCAAGAGGGGTGGATGATCCTGACGCGCCGCCTGACGGCGTTCTTTTTTGGCTTGGCAGTGTTGAATGAAGCCATCTGGCGCACACAATCCACAGATACATGGGTTTATTTCAAGACATTTGGTCTGACAGCTGCGATTTTCGTGTTTTTCATGACGCAGGGTGGTGTACTTTCCAAATACGGGACCGAAGATCAGGAAGAGTAAAGGGTATCATGACAAAGCGCATTGTTCTGATCACGCATAGCCTTCCTGATAAGGATGATCGAGCATCTGATCATTTACGACGTCTGGGGTACCGATTGGACTGGAAAACCCCGTGTGAGGGAGATGTGCTGGAGCCTTTGTCAGACGATGTTGCGGGTACCATCGTATATGGCGGAAAATACTGTATCTCTGAAATAGATGATCTGCCGTTTATGCAGGCAGAGATTGATTGGGTGCGCCAATGCATGGCGGCAAATTTGCCCGTGCTGGGGATTTGTCAGGGTGCGCAGATGATTGCACACATATTGGGCGCCGATGTGGGGCCGCATCCAGAAGGGTGGCATGAGTTTGGCAGCTATACGGTGGAGCCAACAAAAGAAGGGCGCGATTTCCTGCCACATCCGCTGAATATGTTACAGGCGCATTTTCATCAGTTTCAGCTTCCCGACGGCGCGCGGCAATTGGCGAGATCAGAGTTGTTTGATAATCAAGCCTTTTCTTGGGGCGACAGGATATTCGGCGTGCAGTTTCACCCAGAGGTGACACTTGCAGGATTCAAGCGCTGGCAAGAGGCGGATTGGTCACAAGGAAATGAGAAAAACCCAGGGGTGCAGAGCCGCGCGGATCAAGATCGGCTGAGCGCGGCGCATGATATGGCCATGGATACATGGTTCCGTGGATTTCTGGATAAACTGTTCGACCCGGCGAAATATGTCTGAGATTGTTAAGGGCCGAACAAATCAGCCTGTACCCATGTGTCTGACCTGTCCCCGCGCTTTTCAGCCATAAGAGCACGACCAGCACGCACTCCGGGGCGGTCCCACACTTTGCGCAACCATCGTGCCATATGAGGTTTGTCATTCAACGTTTGTGCCTGGCCTTCCCACAGCGAGGCCCACGGCCAGATGGCAATGTCGGCAATGGTGAAATTTGATCCGGCGACATATTCATGATCGGCCAAGCGACGATCCAGAACGCCATAAAGACGTGCCACTTCGGTGCAGTACCGATCTTTGGCATAGGGGATATCATTGGGTGCATATTTCAGAAAATGATGGGCCTGTCCGGCCATTGGGCCAACGCCGCCCATTTGCCACATCAGCCATTCATTAACGGCAACCTGTTCACGTGGGGACTGCCCACCAAAAAGGCCCGTCTTGCGCGAAAGATATTGCAAGATGGCCCCACTTTCAAAGACGGATATCGGCGCGCCGTCTGGGCCATCAGGGTCAATAATGGCAGGCATGCGATTGTTGGGCGCAATGCGCAGGAAGTCAGGGGCAAACTGATCACCTTTGCCAATATCAATCTGGTTCAGATTATACGGAAGCCCCATTTCTTCCAGCGCTATGGATGCTTTCCAGCCATTGGGCGTGGGCCAATAATAAAGTTCAATCATGGGGCCTCCTGTCAGGGAGCTATGATGCGGGTTTTATCTGGCGGGGCAAGAGGGCAGGGCGCTGTGTGTCCTCACGTTCTGGTGTCGCAAGGCTGGTGGGTAACAAGAGACGTTGTAATTTTGCCAGCGGCAAGTCGTCAGGGCGACGGATCAAGGCGGAATAGAATGGAAAAACGCCGGGCCGCATATAGGTGGACCAATGACAGATGCGATGATCGCGTCTTGCCACCGGAAAGCCCAGCGAGCGCAAGGTTTTGATCACACCCGCTTGGCTGAGGTCTACCGTCAGCGCATTATCTGCAACGAAGCCTCGGCCCAAGGCGCGATCTTTGGCGACGGGTGGGCGGAGTGCCCATTCAAACAGTCCATCATACGGCGCGTTTTCTGTGGCGCACATGTTGAAAAGCTCGCAGGATTTGCCTGCATCTGTTAGCACGGCATCACGGGCGGTGCTTTGATAAGACGCGGCATTCATCAATATCACACGTCCCAGATCGTTGGTGGCTAGAAACTGCATTGCCTTCAACGCAACTTGTCCACCCAAGGAATGTGCGACCAGATGAACAGGGCGATGAGGCGCAATTTTTCGCAAGATTTGAACCACCTGCGCCAATGCGATGCCAGCAGTTTCGACCACCTTTGCAGCGGCCCAGATATGACCGCCTGCGTTCCAACCAAAGGCGATTGCAACACCTTCGCGCGCCTTGCCGCGACCAAACCCCAGATGGCGCGGCCAGCTTTTGATACGTGGGTGCGCGTGGCGTTCCAGCGAAAAGATATGCCCATGTGGACAACGATTGGGTCGGTGTGGTTGAAACCGATACCCATGGATCATTACCACCACCGGACCAGAGGTCATAAGGGCGGGTGACAGGATGCTGGACAAGGGCCGGGGGGATCCGTGAAGTTCTGGATTTGACCCATTTGCGTTTATTCTGATGATGGGCATGTCTGTGATACCCTCTTTCTGCTCCAGGTCATCCTTTCAGACTATTGTGCCGATTTCATGAAAACCCTGTTACCGGACCGTGACGGTGTTGACCTGCGCAACACACCATACTAAAGCAGCTATGTGGCGATTTGTTACCGGATTGCGGGCCACGTTAAACATCCCGCTAAAGAGGTCAGGATGTGAAGGAACCCCTTTCGCTTGACCGCGTCTGGGGGTTTTTTTGATGCGTTAAGGGCGCAAGAGGAGAATGATATGAGCGAATGGAACACACGCACCAAGCTCGTGCATGGTGGCACCCGCCGAAGCCAATATAACGAAGTCAGTGAGGCGATTTTTCTGACACAAGGTTTTGTGTATGAGACCGCCGAACAGGCCGAGGCTCGGTTTATTGAAACCGGCGAAGATGAATACATCTATGCGCGCTATGGCAATCCAACAGTTGCAATGTTTGAAAACCGTATCGCGTTATTGGAAGGTGCTGAAGATGCCTTTGCCACAGCGTCAGGTATGGCGGCTGTGAGCGGCGCGTTGACGTCTTTGCTGAAGGCGGGTGATCACGTTGTATCGGCCAAAGCGCTGTTTGGGTCTTGTCTGTATATTCTGGAAAATATCCTGACACGGTACGGCGTAGAGGTGACCTTTGTTGACGGCACGGATCTGGGTGCGTGGCGTGCAGCAATGCGCCCGGACACCAAGGCGGTGTTTTTTGAATCCATGTCTAACCCGACGCTTGAAGTGATCGACATCGCAGCTGTATCAGAAATTGCTCATTCCGTGGGGGCAACCGTCGTTGTAGATAACGTGTTCTCTACCCCGGTGTTTTCCAACGCGATTGAGCAGGGCGCGGATGTGGTGATCTATTCCGCAACCAAGCACATTGACGGTCAGGGCCGTGCGCTGGGCGGGATCATCCTTAGCACCAAGGATTTCATCCGCGGTACGCTGGAACCCTATATGAAGCACACTGGCGGAGCACTTAGCCCTTTTAATGCGTGGGTCATGCTCAAGGGATTGGAAACCATCACTTTGCGCGTGAATGCACAGGCCGAAAGCGCCCAAAAGATCGCCGAGGTATTCGAAGGACACCCCGCCCTTGAGCGCACGCTATATCCTGGTCTGAAAACCCATGCGCAAAATGCATTGGTGCAGACACAACTGGGCGGCAAGGGCGGCACCGTTTTGTCGCTGGACATCAAAGGTGGCAAAGAGGCTGCGTTCAAATTCCTCAACGCGATGAATATTGCGGTGATTTCCAACAACCTTGGCGACGCTAAATCCATTGCAACCCACCCTGCGACCACCACCCATCAACGTCTGAGCGATGATCAGAAGATCGAACTGGGGATTGCCCCGGGCTTGATCCGGTTCTCGGTTGGACTGGAGGATACGGACGACCTGATTGCCGATCTGACGCAGGCGCTTGAGGCCTCGCAAGCTTGACCATCAAGGCCCCGGTTTCGTACCGGGGCTTTTCACATCTCCCACGGGAAGCTATCTAATCGTTCTGGTCCGTGTTTGGTCACAAGCACCTGAGTTTCCAACTTTATGGATTCACTGCCCTTTTCGCCGATCAGACTTTCAATACAGATCACCATTCCGTCCTCAAACTTCCCACCGTGGGCACCTGCGAAATCAGGGTGCAGAGGCACAACAGGCCACTCGTCCGCCATACCCACACCATGCGCTGCAAGCGAGTAACGGTAATCGACATAAGGGGTGGGGATGCGCCAGCTTTTCGCGTTGAATTCAGCAAAGCTTCGTCCGGGTTGCAGAAGGGCCATGTTGTGCTCGATCTGTTCGCGCGCAGCGGAATACAGCCGTTTTTGAGTGTCATTCATCGGGACATACCCGCAAGTCCAACTGCGTGACAGATCAGCGCAATAGCCATAGGGGCCGATCATGTCGGTATCAAAGCTGATCATTTCGCCAAGTTGGCATTCCCGATCAGAACATTCTTTGTACCACGGGTTGGTATTTGGGCCGCATGTCAGCAACTTGGTCTCAAGCCATTCACCGCCAGAGCGCGCGTTTTCAAAATGTAGATGCGCCCAAAGCTCCTGTTCGGTCACGCCGGGCACGGAATGCTCATATATGCGCGCCATGCCCGCCTCACACACCCGAATGGTCCAACGCATCAGGGCGATTTCATCCTCTGATTTGATTGCGCGGGCAATTTCGGTGACCTGGCCGCCATCGATCACTTTTAGCCCAAGCGATGAAAGAGCGTGCACTCCTTCAGGTTCCATCCGATCCACAGCGATACGCCTATTGCCGCCGCCATGTTGTTCCACAAGCCCCTCGATTTCACGTGCCCATGGTGACAACCGTTCCTCTGCGCGGTCCCCGGCACACATGAACATCCAGCCGATCGCCTGTCTGACTTCGTCGATGCCCGGCAGCCCGTCATTCAAATGTTCGCAACCGTTGAACTCGAACATGTTCCCCGGCCCGTCGTTTAGAATAAGTGCATAGCGAATAGGGTTATGCGCGGTCCAGATCGACATATTGGAACAGTCAAATGCGTAGCGAATGTTGACCGGGTCATAGAGGAGCAAGGCCGCGACATCTTGCCGATCCATTTCGGCGCGCAGACGGTTCAGACGATAGGTGCGTGCGCGATCCAGAATATCTTGGGAAAGGGGTGACTTCAGCGGTTTATCCGCGCCATCAATATTTAGAAAAACGCGTTTGCGTTCGTCTTTGAAAACTGCCGCCTCCATCACGCGGATCGCCCATAAAATCCGCGCTGTTCTTCGGGCGAAAACGCCACGCCGGGGCGATCAAAAAAAGAAAAGACAGCAATTATCCTGGCGGTTTCTCCTTTGACATCCCCCACACGATGCGGTGTGTTTTTGCCTCGAAAAATATTCAACGTGCCAGGTGAAAGCGACAAAGTCTGAACGCGGTCATCTTGTCCCTGCAGTAATTGCGCCACGCCCTCATAGTTCGGGTCATCGTCGCTGCGCAAATCTGTGCGATAGATAAATTCGCCTCCTTCATCAGGGGCCTGCAACAACATCGTTGTGGTGAATTCAGATCGATCAAAATGCCAGTTCAACTCCTGACCTTCATGATAAGACATGGCATTGATCCGTGCTAACGCATCTTTCATCACAAAAAGTGCATCTTTTTGCATGACCGCGGCGATGAAGCTTACAAAGCACGGCCATTCATATAGTCGCATGAGCGCCGTGTTTTGCAGTTGATCGGCGCACAAGGTCAGATTGGATGTCTGAAATTGCGTTAGGGCAGGATGATCGTCTGGCAACCCATCAATTTTTTTCAGAAAATAGATATTGTGCGCACGTTCGTGGCGAAAGCTTTCACTATCGAACTTGGGCGTAATATGGTTGGCGGTTTCTTGTGCCACTGAGGGATGCATCAAGCCTTCGAGGTTAAACATCCCGTTCTGCCCGAGGTCTTCGCGACATCTTGCAACAAGCGCCAGCCATTCGGGGCTTTCTGGTCGATCAAGGGGATACCGGTCCAGATCAATAATGTCGCGCATCACATTCTCCATTGTTTTGACAAGCATTGTCTCAACCCCGCTTTTGTGTCACTAGAAATACTCTTATGATGCAAAAGAAATTCTTGGGAATGGCGTGATGAAGCTCCCACCTCTCAATGCGCTTCGTAGTTTTGAAACAGCCGCGCGCCAAGGAAGCTTCTCTTTAGCTGGGGCTGAACTTGGGGTGACGTCTGCCGCAGTATCATTGCAAGTGCGAAATCTAGAAAGCTGGATGGATCGCAAATTGTTCTTGCGCGAAGGCAACAAGATCAAACTGACAGACGCTGGGCGCGACCTCTATGCCAATACTGCACCAGAGCTTGCGCGGATCGCCGATTTTACATCGAGTTTAACTGATTCTGGAACTTCGCGTCCCTTGGTGATTTCCACGTTGCCCGCGCTTGCTGAAACGTGGTTGCCTCCCGTTTTGGCCCGGCTGGGTGCACGAGCGATCAAGTTGCGCATCGAAGAAGATCCCGGTGATCTTCAAGGAGAAAGTATCGATATTCGGCTGAGTTATGGGCGCGTCGGATATGAAGATTACTGGGTTGCCCCGTTGTTTCAGGATGACCTAGTCCCGATGGCTTGCCCCGATATGGCAGAGAATTGGGATCAGGGGCGGCCTGATTTGCAGGCATCTCAGTTCATACACATGGATTGGGGGCCGTCCTTTACGCGCACCCCAAAATGGCAAAGCTGGTTTGAAGCACGCGGATGGGATAACCCGCCGCGCCCCTCCGAAGGGATAACCGTGCCGGGCGGAGCCACCGCGTTGGCCATGGCAGTCGAGGGCGTGGGGGTTGCATTAGGGCAGACCACATTAGCAAAGCCATTGTTAGCATCAGGCGGGTTGCGAAAACTATCAAATGTTACCATTCAGGCTCCGCAACCTTACCGAGTTATTATTGCGCATCATAAGCTCTATCAACGTCGCATCCGGGCGTTTCTGGATGCAGCCGGAATTTCCGAGGTTCATATTGACTAAAACGTCGCATACCGCATCATTCCTTTCGAAATTGGCATTTCCACACGGAAAAGACTAAGTTAGATAATCCGCATTGCCTCAAAGGACGTGCCCATGAACGTGCAGACGCCCAAAAATCAGTCCTCAATCAGCAGGGACGACGCCGCCGAGGCGCTGGAAAAGCTGCGAACTTGGGCAAAAAGCGCAAGCCCGACAGAGATTGCCGAGCTTGAACCGGCGGTTGCGCGTCTCTTGCCGGGACAAGAGGTGTCCAATTACCCGTCCTTGTCGCGGGAATATCAAGCTGATTTTGAGGTGGATGAAGATTATAAATGCACCTTGCCAGACCTGCAAAATGGGCCGACCAGCCTGATCCGTGGGGCGCAACGTCAAATCCAACACGTAGGGATTTCCAATTTCCGCCTGCCGATCAATTACCACACTCGCGATGGCAACGACATCACCTTGGAAACAAGTGTAACCGGCACCGTAAGTCTTGAGGCCGACAAAAAGGGCATCAACATGTCCCGGATCATGCGGTCATTTTACAAGCACGCGGAAAAAACCTTTAGCTTCGAAGTGATGGAAGCCGCGCTTGCGGATTACAAAGCTGACCTTGGCAGTTTTGATGCGCGCATTCAGATGCGCTTTCGCTATCCAATGAAAATTCCGTCCCTGCGCTCGGGATTGGAGGGGTATCAATATTACGATATCGCGATGGAAAAGGTGGAAATTGGAGGGCAACCTCTCAAGATTATGCATCTGGATTATGTCTATTCCTCCACATGCCCCTGTTCGCTGGAACTGTCCGAACATGCACGCCAATATCGCGGTCAATTGGCAACGCCTCATTCGCAACGATCCGTGGCGCGTATTTCTGTGGTGTCCCGCCCGATCCAGAAATTGTGGTTCGAAGATCTGATCGACATGGCGCGCCGCGCGGTGCCTACGGAAACACAGGTCATGGTCAAACGCGAAGACGAGCAGGCTTTTGCAGAACTCAACGCTGCCAATCCGATCTTTGTCGAGGATGCCGCACGCCTCTTTTGCCACGAGTTGCAACAAGATGAACGCGTCGGCGATTTCCGCGTTATCGCCAGCCATCAGGAAAGCCTGCACAGCCATGATGCTGTTTCCATCCTGACCGAAGGCGAAACGTTCGCAGCAGGCTCCATCGATCCCAAATTGTTCACCACGCTCTTTCACGTGGGCTAACGCGCGATCAGTTTTTTCGTGGAGAAAGTTATTTGGGGGGGGAGGTACGAGCCTTGTTCTGGACGGTGCAGTCCCCTCTGTGGCTTTTGTGCATGACTGTGCTTGACAGTTTGACACCACCGGGCCAACCCTGCGTTCATGTTTGATATAAGACCCGTCGGATATGTGATCGGCCTCTTGGTGGCCATGCTGGGGGCGGCAATGCTGCTTCCTATGCTGATTGATATTGTCGAGGGCAGAGGGCATTGGCCTGCATTTCTGGAATCCGCAATTTTGACCTTTTTGATTGGCGGGATGGTGGCGCTCAGTTGTCAGAACGTCAATAAAGATCGTTTGACCATTCAGCAGACCTTTTTACTTACCACAGGGGTCTGGCTGGCTTTGCCCATTTTTGGGGCCTTGCCCTTCTGGCTTGGCGCAACCGAGGCCCGTTATGTGGATGCGTTTTTTGAGGCCATGTCAGGGTTGACGACAACCGGATCCACCGTTCTGAGCGGGTTAGAAGACTTGCCCCGTGGTATCCTTCTTTGGCGTGGGATGTTGCAATGGATTGGAGGCATCGGGATCATTGTTGTGGCGATGGTGTTCTTGCCGGAACTGCGGGTCGGGGGGATGCAAATCTTCCGATCAGAAGGGTTTGACACCTTTGGCAAAATTCTGCCGCGTGCGACGCAAATTTCATCACGTATTTCGGTAATATACGTTGCGCTGACTTTGATGTGCACCTTTGGGTATCTCATCACTGGCATGAACCCGTTTGATGCCACTGTACATGCGATGACCACGATCGCAACAGGTGGGTTTGCCAACTATGATGCCTCTATGGGGGCCTTTGGTGGTGCCACGGAGTATATGTCTGTTGTATTCATGATATTGGCGGCCTTGCCCTTTGTGCGCTTTGTACAGATGACCGCTGGTTCTGCCGCGCCCTTGCTGCGTGACAGCCAGATACGTGTTTTTCTAGCCACTGCCTTGGTCATTGTTGCAATTGTAACGGCTTGGCAGTTCTTGCGCCTTGGGGACATCAGTGAAATCGCCTTTCGCAAAGCTTTGTTTAACACTGTGTCGATCCTGACAGGCACCGGATATGCCAGCGCTGACTACATGCTTTGGGGCAGCTTTCCAGTGGCGTTGTTGTTTTTTGTAGGGCTGATTGGGGGCTGCGCGGGCTCTACGTCGTGTTCCGTCAAAGTCTTTCGCTATCAACTGTTGTTTGCCTCTATCAAGGTACAACTGCGCAAACTGCACACTCCGAGTGGTGTGTTCACGCCGCGCTATCAGGGACGTCGAGTTGAGGATGATGTCCTGAGTTCGGTCATGTCCTTCTTTGTATTTTTTACTGTGACACTGGGCCTTTTGTCCGTGGCGCTTGGTTTGACCGGGCTTGATTTTGTAACGTCTTTGTCAGGGGCCGCAGCTGCATTGGCGAATATCGGCCCCGGACTTGGCGAAACGATCGGCCCTGCGGGCAACTTTGCCTCACTCAATGATACTGCAAAATGGTTGCTGGCGATCGGGATGTTGATCGGTCGTCTGGAACTGCTTGTGGTTTATGCACTTTTTACCCTTCGCTTTTGGAGAGCATGATGACAAATGATACCCAACGCCCGCTTGGTGCGCAGATTTCCCATATGCTGAAAGATCGCGGTGTGGATGTGATCTTCGGTATCCCGGGTGTGCATAATGTTGAAATGTATCGCGGTATCGAAGAGGCCGGAATTACTCATGTCTTGGCGCGCCACGAACAAGGCGCCGGGTTTATGGCGGATGGGTATGCACGCGCCAGCGGCAAATTTGGGGTGGCTTACGTGATCACTGGCCCTGGCCTTTGCAACATCATGACGCCGATGGGGCAGGCCTATAGTGACAGCGTCCCTGTTCTTGTGATGTCCTCGTGTCTTGACGAAACATCTGCGCGGCGTGGGCAATTGCATCAGATGCTGAATCAAGAGGCTGCCGCTGCGACAGTGTGTGATTGGAGTGAAGAGGCGCGTTCTGCCGAAGCTGCCTATTCGTTGGTGGACCGCGCCATTTCCGAGTTTTCAAGCCGTCGTGCCCGCCCCAAACATATTCAGGTGCCGATTGCTCTGCTGGGGAGCATGGCTGACGCTGCGCCTGTTGCTCCGGGGGCACAAGCCAGCACCGGTGCCCTGAAAGTGGATGATCTCAGCGCTTTTGCAGCCACGCTTAAGGCAGCCCGCAAGCCGCTGTTTATTTTTGGCGGGGGTCTGCAGGGTGAACATGCAGCAGAAGCCGCGCGGACGATATTGCGTCAAAGTGGTGGCGCAGGTTTCACCACTTATGCTGGTGGTGGATTGTTGGCTGCAGATGATCCTATGAGTTTTGGGTGTTATCTGGGGCGCCCCGAAAGTGCTAGGATCATTGGTGAGGCTGACTTGGTGATTGCCATTGGTACACAACTTGCCGAGGTGGATTTGTGGCGCAATGAGTTGGGTCATACAGGGACATTGGTGCGGGTGGATATTGATCCAGAAGTCTTGACTGATGAACATCGCGCTGATGTGGCATTTCATGCCGATGGTGTTGCGTTCTTGAGTGAACTGTCTGGTCATCTGACAGAAGAGGCCGCGTCAAAGTGGGAGGCGGATTCTGTGGCAGCGATGCGCGCGCGTTGGCGCGCAGAAACCGACGCAGAACGTCCAGGCATTGTGCCGATTTGTGACGCGCTTCGATCTGTGATGCCAGACGATGCGATGGTGTTTTCGGATATGACGCAGTTTGCTTATGTCGCCAAAGAGGTTTGGGACATGCCCACACCAGGTCATTGGCATCACCCGACAGGGTTCGGTACGCTGGGATATGCCCTGCCTGCCGCAATTGGAGGAGCAATGGCACGTCCAGGGCAACCCACGGTATGCGTCGCGGGGGACTATGGATTTCAGTATACTATTCAGGAGTTGGGAACTGCGGTGGAACTGGGATTGCCTATGCCCATTTTGCTGTGGGACAATGGAAAGCTCAAAGAGATTGAAGATAGTATGGTCAACAGTCAGATCGCTCCGAATGCAGTGGTGGCAATGAATCCAGATTTCTGCAAGTTAGCTGAAGCCTATGGGGCGCATGCGACTGAACCCGCAAACCTGACGGAACTGTTAGATGCAGTTAAGACCGCTTTTGTGGCGGATAAGCCGACGTTGATCCGAATGACACCCGCCATCAGAGGTTAAGCCAAGGCTCATCGGTCCCTTTTGGTCCCTCTTCGCTTTCGAAAGCGTTGCAGCGAAGAGGGACCAAAAGGGACCGATGAGCGATTTTTCTATTCCCAACAGCTCACAAGAACGGTTGTTCCGGCTGCCAAAATGGTTAGGTCTTCGGGCGCAATGGCAGGTGAAGGTGCTGCCACCGAGTGGCTAATTCCCAAGTCTTTCATAACAGATTGAATTGCCGAAGGGGCCACGACAAAACTGACTTCCTTTGGCAGTTGCTGCGTCGTGTCTGATGATGCAGGCAAAAGCATGCCAACAACCGCACCTGTTGCATCAAACACGGGTCCACCCGCATCACCGGGTTGTGCAGTCAAAGACAGACGGGAGATATGATTCTCTCCACGCAAGCCCTGCACATCTTCCAACCGCCCAAATGTCAGAGTCGGCGCGCCTAACACGCCTTCAAAGGAATATCCCGATACGGCTACTTCTGATTGAAGACGAGGAGTCCCGTCACGCAGTTGTGCCACGTTCATGGGCGCAAGCGTATCTACCGGGCGCAGGATGGCGACGCCAAGAGCCGTGTCATTGGTAATCACAGTGGCGGGATAATCGCCTTCAAGCGTGACTGTGCCGCATTGTTGCACGACCTCTGACGTGGTCACCACCACCCCTGCCTGATTGATAAAGAACCCAGAGCGAGAAATTTTGGGTTGGCGAATTTCCAGCCCTGCCAGCAAATTGATATTTTGCACCGTTTCACTGCTTGCGGCAGGATCAAGGGCACCACCGATGCGGCCAAAGGATTTCTGCATCTCGTTCAAAACGCGACGGCGACGTTCTTCGTCGCCTGCGGGCCAAGCAAGGGTAAAGCCTTTGATCTCTCCATCCTTCAAGGTAACTTCGGTGTGTGAGATCATGTGCCCATCTTCACCGATTAACACAAATCCATCCTTGCGGCGTTCTCTTGGGCCTTCCAGTGGGACGATTTCCAGTGTCTGCATGATTTCATACAGGCCAAACAACGTGGCTTGATCGCCTTTTTGGCTGATCAAGAGGACCTTGGCATCTACGTCCCCGGTGGCGTCATAATGCACGAAAGGGAATTCAATCTTGGATTTTGCGACCACACCTGTGGGGATCTGCACCTCGATACCCGCGTCCAGATCAGCGATGGTTTGCAAATCAAGGCCCTTTAGAACGGCGAAATAGGCGTTTTTCAAAACCTTCCGCTGGCGTGTGGTCAAAACGCCAGTGGGATCGAACGCATTGGCCGATTGCCATTCCGCCATCGACCGGCGTGTGCCTCGACCAAAGGCCCCATCAATGGCACTGTTATAAAATCCCGCCCATTTCAGCCAAACTTGCAATTCCTTGCGTTCTTCGCGGCTAAGCGCTGCTTCAGAAGCGCGGGCCTGACGGGGGGTTTCCTCAGGCTCGCTGCTGCTGTCGTCGATCTGGGTTTCTGCCGTCTCTACAGGATCGTCAGAAGAAGTCGTTTCTGGGATCGAGGAGCTTTCAGCTACGCTGGGCAAAGTGGTCAGCAGATTTGCGCCGACGGGCCAGAACTGCGCGCGAAATGCGGATGTGAAGGCGATAAAGCTGTCCCTTGGGATCACTCTTTCTTCACGATACACACGCAGTACAGTTTCGGCGTCTTCGGGCGTATAAGGACCCAACACAATAGCATACCAGCCACCGCCAAGGCTGAAGCCGTTCACATCCTCGACCTCGCGGGCGTATTGCTGAATACGGTCGCGCGCGACTGTCAGGCTTGGTTGTGCTTCAATTTGCACCCAAACGATTTCATTTTCTTGTGATAGAGCGGAGGTCAGGCTGCCAATAAAAACGAGCAGCGCCGTGAAAAGGATTCGCATCATATGTATGTTGACCCTTGCAACGTTTAAAACAGTGACATTAACGCACATGTTTATCAGGTCTGGCAGATGTTGCACCCCCATTTTGCACAATGGTGCAATTGACGATGTCGCAGCGAAGGCATAGGAACAACGCGCGTTTCCAAAGGGAAGAACCATGCCAAAAAGCGATAGCAAACCGAGCAGCTTTCAAGAGATCATTTTGCGGCTACAGGCTTATTGGGCCGAAAAAGGCTGCGCGATCATGCAACCTTATGACATGGAAGTGGGCGCAGGAACATTTCACCCGGCCACCACCTTGCGGTCCCTTGGTTCACGACCGTGGGCTGCGGCTTATGTTCAACCTTCGCGTCGCCCGACCGATGGGCGCTATGGCGAAAACCCTAATCGTCTCCAGCATTATTACCAATATCAAGTGTTGATAAAACCCAGCCCACCCAACTTACAAAACCTGTATCTTGGAAGTCTGGCCGCCATTGGCATTGATATGGACCTGCACGACATTCGTTTTGTCGAAGATGACTGGGAAAGCCCCACACTGGGTGCATGGGGTCTGGGCTGGGAGGTCTGGTGTGACGGTATGGAAGTCAGCCAGTTCACCTATTTCCAACAGGTTGGAGGGCATGACTGTCATCCGGTTTCGGGCGAGCTGACCTATGGTCTAGAACGTTTGGCAATGTATGTGCTGGGCGTCGATCACGTGATGGATATGCCATATAACAGCCCGGATGCGCCTATTGCCTTGAAATACGGTGACGTGTTCAAGCAAACTGAAGAAGAATATGCGCGTTGGAATTTTGACGTGGCCAACACCGAAGTTCTGCTGCGCCATTTTGTCGAGGCCGAAGCCGAGTGCGAGGCCATCTTGGCCCAAGTGCATGACGACCCTAAAACCGGCAAGCGTATCATCATGGCGCATCCCGCCTATGACCAGTGCATCAAAGCAAGCCACATCTTTAACCTGCTGGATGCGCGCGGCGTTATTTCTGTGACGGAACGTCAAGCCTATATTGGACGTGTGCGCGCCTTGGCAAAACAATGTGCGGATGCCTTTGTGTTGACCGAAGCCGGGGGATATGCGGCGTGACCGGTAAAATACTTGTTATGATTATCGTGCTGTCTACGCTGATCTTTGGCGTTGGATTGTATTACACGCAGGTTTATGCGTTTTATGAGGAGATCACCGCCGAGAGTTCGGGCGGTGTGACGCTTGTTGCACAGGCAGACGGCGTGACGCAGGAATTGAAACATCACGATTTTAAAGGCATCGACAGCGTGTCATCGCCAATTCGCTATCGTGCTTGTTATTCGCTGATGCAGTCGCTGGATGTCTTGCAAGAATCTTATCAAACCTATCCCAAGGCTGTGCCGCTGACCTCGCCGAAATGGTTTGATTGTTTTGATGCAACCGAGATCGGTGAAGCTCTCGAAGCAGGCACAGCAAAGGCCTTTCTTGGAGTTAGCAACGTCATGTATGGCATCGACCGGGTGGTCGCGGTGATGCCGGACGGCCGAGCCTTTGCTTGGCATCAAATTAACGACTGCGGCAAGCTTGCCTTTGATGGCGACCCGGTTCCTGCTCACTGTCCCCCTAAGCCAGAAGGCCAATAATATGCCCGATCTGTTGATTGAACTGTTTTCCGAAGAAATTCCCGCTCGCATGCAGGTGCGCGCGGCGGATGATTTGAAAAAACGTGTAACGGACGGTCTGGTAGAGGCCGGGCTGACCTATGCCCATGCGCAATCCATGTCGACGCCACGTCGCCTGACGTTGGCCATCGAAGGCTTGCTAGCCCACAGCCCAACAGTACGCGAAGAACGCAAGGGGCCAAAGGTCGGCGCACCTGATAAAGCGATCGAAGGTTTTCTGCGGGGCGCAGGCCTGACGCGCGATCAGTTGGAAGAACGCGACACACCCAAAGGCGCGGTCTATTTTGCAGTGATTGAAAAGGCAGGACGCCCTGCGACGGATATCATTTCAGAAGTGCTTGAGACAACGATCCGTAATTTCCCATGGCCCAAATCCATGCGCTGGGGTGCTGGTAACTTGCGCTGGGTGCGTCCGCTGCATTCTATTCTTTGTTTGCTGAGCGATGAGGCGGGGCAAACAGTTATACCGATGGATGTCGATGGGATCACATCGACAGACACGACCGAAGGCCACCGGTTCATGGGAACTGGGCGTTTTGCTGTCACAGGGTTTGAAGATTACGCTGCCAAGTTAAAGCGCGATCACGTGATCCTTGATCCCATCGAACGTGCCGATATGATTTGGGCAGATGCGCAGAACCTTGCGTTTGCGCAGGGTCTTGAATTGGTCGAAGATCGCGGATTGCTGGCCGAAGTCGCCGGATTGGTAGAATGGCCTGTTGCTCTGATGGGGGATATTGCCGAAGACTTTTTGAATCTGCCTCCTGAGGTGTTGCAAACCTCTATGAAAGAGCATCAGAAGTTCTTTTCAGTGAAAAACCCGAAAACGGGACGGATTGAAAAATTCATCACCGTGGCCAATCGTGAAACTGCAGACAATGGTGTGACCATTTTGGCAGGCAATCAAAAGGTTCTGTTTGCGCGTTTGTCCGATGCCAAATTCTTTTGGGAAAATGATATTCGTGTGGCCGAAACAGGTGGTCAGGCGTGGCTTGATAGCCTGAATAATGTGACGTTCCATAATAAACTGGGCAGTCAGGGTGAACGTATTGACCGGATTGTCGCGCTGGCGCGTGATTTATCTGCGATAACTGGCTCTGATGCTGATCTTTGCGAAAAAGCCGCGCGTTGGGCCAAGTCGGATTTGAGTTCGGAAATGGTTTATGAGTTTCCCGAACTGCAGGGGTTGATGGGGCGGTATTATGCGGCACCTGCCGGGTTTCCGGCGGAGGTTGCGGATGCGGCACAAGATCATTACAGCCCACTTGGCCCATCAGATGACGTGCCAACGGCTCCGGTGTCTGTTGCGGTGGCTTTGGCGGATAAACTGGACACGTTGACCGGTTTTTGGGCGATTGACGAAAAGCCAACAGGATCCAAGGACCCCTTTGCATTGCGTCGTGCTGCGTTGGGTGTGATCCGTTTGGTGTTGGAGAACAATTTGCGGATGCCGCTAGATCGTCAGTTTGATGCCCAGTTGCTGCGTCATGAAGCTGCGCAAAATGGAAATGATTCCGTTTCGACTGCACTGTTGCAAGATCTGGAGAATGAAATTGCAGATCACGGCGTGTTTGGAGCGGCCATTCGTACAGTTCTGGATGCATTTGATGGGGATCTACCCGAGCATATGGAAGAGCTTAAGAACCGCTTGCCTGATACATCGCGCGATTTGCTGAGCTTTTTTCACGACCGTCTGAAAGTGTTTTTGCGGGACCAAGGGGTGCGCCACGATGTGATTGACGCCTGTATCGCGATGGATGGAAGTGATGATCTGACATTGCTTGTGAAGCGTGCGCGTGCGCTACAGGAGTTCATGTCGTCTGAGGACGGTGAAAATCTACTGCAAGGGTTCAAACGCGCCAACAACATTCTGGCGCAAGCAGAAGAGCAGGACGGCGTGGAATATTCCTTTGGGGCTGATCCTAAGTATGCTGAAAATGATGCAGAACGTGCATTGTTTGCGGTGATTGAAGCGCAGGCACCAGTCATTGAAGCGGCCGTTGAGGTCGAAGATTTCGGAGCCGCAATGGCGGGTATGGCCGAGATGCGCGCGCCAGTGGATGCGTTTTTTGAGGCAGTGCAGGTGAATACAGACAATCAAGTTGTGCGTCGCAATCGCCTGAACTTGTTGTCTGCCATTCGCAAGATTTGCGCAGGCGTGGCAGACTTCACTTTGATTGAAGGCTAAAGGTTGCTCATCCGTCCCTTAAGGTCCGTCTTCGCTGAGTGAAAAACGACCGTAAGGGAGTGATGAGCGTTTGACTTTTTGACGTAAGCTTTTACTTGCCAGATCAAGATCTCTGCGTATGCTGCATGCACGAAGGAGTGTCGCCGCAGTGCAGCAAAATGACCCAAATATCACCCTGATCACACCGGATGCCCCAATGGCTGCCACAACACATGGTGGCCGGGCCAAATGTTTGCAGCGCCTTGCGCGGTTGGACCTTCCTGTTCCGCAAACCGTGGCACTGTCTTTTCAGGCCGTTCATGACATTGCTGCGGGCGATATGCCCGATATTGCGGCGCTCAGCGAAGCCTTTGACCATGATGGTCTTTTGTGTGTGCGTCCCAGTTCTGAAGATCCCGATTGGGGGGGGCCTGGCGCTGTCTTGAACATTGGTATGAATGATGGTGTTCATAAAGCTTTGTCTGAAACGCACGGGGCAGAGGCCGCAACCGCTTTGTACCTAAGGTTTATTCAGGCCTATTCCATACATGTCGCGCGACTTGATCCTGACATGTTTGATGACATTGATCTGAGTAGCGCAAATGCTTTGCAAGATGCGTTGGACGCATATGAAGATGAAGCCGAAGAACCCTTTCCGCAAGATCGCAATCTCCAACTCGCTGGCGTGTTACGGTCCATGGCCCGTGCTTGGGAAGGCACCTCCGCGCGTCTTTTGCGTCAGGCCAAAGGCGCACCCGCAGATGCCGGGCTTGGGCTTGTTGTACAGGCGATGATTCTTGGCTTGGGGCAGAGAGAATGTGGCTCTGGTGTTTTGCAACTTGTAAGCTCTGAAACCGGGTTGCCACAAATCACAGGCCGATATTTACAACAATCGCAAGGACGAGAAGCACTGGATGTAAAATCCGAAGCGTTGTTTCTGGAAAAAGACACACGCGGTGCGTCGCTGGAAGAACAGGCTCCAACGGCTTTTTCGCAAATCAAAGTGCACGCGGCCCTGATGCGTCAGAAACTGCGCGAAGAGATGCAGATCGAATTCACCATTCAAGATGGCGAAGTTTACATTCTTGATGGGGTGCGGGTCCACCGCACTGCACAGGCCGCGGTGCGTATTGCGGTGTCTTTGGCCGAAGACGGTGTCATCCCCACACAAGAAGCCTTGATGCGGATTGATCCGCGTTCGCTGAATGAACTGTTGCACCGTCAGGTTGACCCTGATGCCGAACGGGACGTGATTGGCACGGGCATTGCCGCGAGTCCGGGCGCGGCCACGGGGCGAATTGTCTTTTCTGCGGCAGCGGCACAAGCAAGTGCCGCCCGCAACGAAAACTGTATTCTGGTGCGTCGCGAAACCAGTCCCGAAGATATTCGCGGTATGCATGCCGCTGCGGGTGTTCTGACAGAGCGCGGCGGCATTACCAGCCACGCGGCGGTGATTGGTCGTGGGCTTGGTCTACCTTGCGTTGTTGGGGCGTCATCAATTCGGTTCCAGACACGCAAGAAAATGTTGACTTGTCCGGATGGTCGGGTCTTTCGCGAAGGGGATATTGTTACGGTCGACGGCAGTCATGGCGAGATTCTGGCAGGCCAACCAAAGATGCATGAGGCAACCCTTGACGATGCATTCCAGAAATTGATGTCTTGGGCTGATGCGGAGCGCGATATTGGGGTGCGCGCCAATGCGGATACACCAACTGATGCGCAAACCGCGCGGAATTTCAACGCACAGGGCATTGGGTTGTGCCGCACGGAACATATGTTCTTTGAGGCCGATCGTCTGACGGTGATGCGTGAGATGATCTTTGCGGATCACAGTGACGACCGAAGGGCTGCCCTGGAACGCTTGTTGCCGATGCAGCGGGATGACTTCACAGAATTGTTCCGGATCATGCAGGGGCAACCTGTGTGCATTCGACTGTTTGATCCACCATTGCATGAATTTCTGCCCACGGATCGCACCGGATTGCGGGATTTGGCCGAGGCGTTGAACCTGCCTTTGTCTACTGTGACTCGCCGCGTGGAAGCACTTGGAGAATATAACCCAATGCTGGGTATGCGCGGTGTGCGTCTTGGTGTGACGGTTCCTGAAATTTATGAAATGCAAGCGCGAGCGATTTTCGAGGCCACGCTTGATGCCAGCGCAGACGGCGAGGCCGTTGTGCCCGAAGTGATGATCCCACTGGTATCGGCAAAGCGAGAGGTCGAATTGGTCAAAACCCGCATTGACGGTGTTGCTGCTGCCGTGCGGACCGAACGGGGCGAAGATTTCACCTATCGTCTGGGAGTCATGGTGGAAACGCCGCGCGCAGCCTTGCGCGCAGAGGATATCGCACCGCATTGTGAGTTTTTCAGCTTTGGCACTAATGACTTGACCCAGATGACCTATGGTTTGTCACGTGATGATGCGGGTCGCTTCATGTCAGAATATGTGCGCCTTGGGGTTTATCCTGAGGATCCATTTCACACGCTGGACGCCGAAGGTGTAGGGGAACTTTTGCGCATTGGGGCCGAGAGAGGGCGTGCGGCACAACCCGAACTGACATTATCTGTCTGCGGCGAACATGGCGGTAGCCCCGAATCAATCGCCTTTTGCCGCCAGGTAGGGATTGACTATGTTTCCTGCTCGCCTTTCCGGGTGCCTGTTGCGCGGCTCGCCGCTGCCCAACTCGCGATTGAGGACAAGACCGGGTAGGGATTGCATTTTTTGCCACTGCATCTTGATGTTATGTTGCATAACTGCAACGTGACTTTCACCTCTGTAGACGGATTGCCCTAAATTCGTTATATGCCGCCAATGCTCGGACGGGGGGACTGTCCGGCGCAACTGTGCGTGAGGGCAATAAAATGCGTGTCTTGACTATCTTTCTGGCAGGGTTGAGCCTGCTTGTAAGTGCTGCTGTGGCCGATGTTCCGGTTCATCCACTTGGAAAAATTCTTGAGCGTGAAAAGCGTGGCTTGGCTGTGATGTCAGGCGACAAACTTCGCAGCCTTCTGACCGCACGTCCGGTGACTTCTTCGGAGCCCGTGCAATATAGCCGCAGTTGGATTGACGCAAAACCTGCCGTCAAAGGAAATGAGCAATGGGCCTGTCTGGCTGAGGCGCTCTATTTTGAAGCGCGCGGCGAAAGCGTAAAAGGCCAATTCGCAGTGGCCGAAGTCATTCTAAACCGTGTGGACAGCGCAAGCTATCCTGACACGGTGTGTGCGGTGATCCGTCAAGGTACAGGTCGTAAATATCAGTGCCAGTTTACCTTTACCTGCGATGGTGTGGATGAGGTGGTTGCCGAGAAAGCCGCTTATGCACGGGGCGGTAAGATCGCAAAATTGATGGTAGATGGCGCGCCGCGCATTCTGACGCAAGGCGCCACACATTATCATACCAAAGCAGTGAACCCGTCATGGTCGCGCAAGATGCCACGCACTGCGACCATTGGTGTGCACCATTTCTATCGCCAGCCAACGCGTCTTTCCAGCAACTGACGCATTCCTGCTCTGGTTTGCCGTGCCGCGCCCTGCTAGGGAGACGCGGCACAGCTATTTATGCGGTGATGTGAAAGGCCAAGAGCAGCATGACGGATAAGATAACTCTTGCATTTGATGACCTGCAAGATCGATCCAAGGCGGATGGAAATGCGCATCTGGATCGCATTTCCTTGCGCAATCATATCGTGGATGTGGAAATCGGCGCGTTTCAGCAAGAGCGTGACACGACACAGCGCATTTCCTTTGATGTGGTGGTCGAAGTTCGGCAGCTTGATCCTTCGCTTAAGGATGATGTGGATCGCATCTTGTCATATGATCGGATGACATGGGCGATTGAACATGAGTTGAATGCTGAGCGTCTGAATTTGTTGGAAACTCTGGCTGAACGTGTTGCGGATCGCATTTTGTTGGAACCACAGGCGCAACGCGTGTTTGTGCGTATCCAGAAACTGGATCGCGGCAATGGCGAATTGGGCGTCGAAATCGTACGCGACCGCGCAGAGGCCGCCCGAATTGATCAACAAGAGGCGCCGCGCCCGATTGTGATGTTCTTGTCCAATACCGCATTTAGCAGTGGGCATCTTCAGGCTTGGATTGATCAATTGTGCGCCACTGAAGCGCCGATCTTACTATGTGTCGATATCCCTGATCTGACACGCCCCTTGGCACAGACTTTGGTTAATCAGCGCAATATTGATCTATTGGCGATAGAACAATCGGCCTGGGTATTGGCGAGCTTGAACGACCGTTTTGAAGTCGTCGCGACGCGCACCGAATTAGACTGGGCGATGAAGAATGATCAGGTGTCTATCTGGGCCCCAGCCAAGATCGTTTTGGATGCGGTGGATGGTCCACAAGGCAGTGATGGCGCAGAACTGGCGCTGTGGTTTGCACGCGAGACCAACGCAGTGAAGCTGATCTCGATCGGCAAAACGTTGCCTGAATGTGCGGATATTGACGTTCTGAACCTGTCTGCGGATGTGCGGACCCTCTGAAGCCTTGTAAAAGTAACTATAATCTCTCATTCACATATGATGACTGTTTATTATCGTGCCATCCCTCAAACCGATAACGCTCGTCCTGACGATGCCCTGAGCATTGCAGGTGGCTGGACATGGTTCAGCCATGCTGAACGTATCACGCGTGATGCCGGGACAACGATTATTCCTGCCTCAGAGGTGCCGGCTGATGTACGGGATGCCATTGTTCGCCCGCGCGCGCGGATAGATCGATTGCGTATGGATCGCCCGCAAATCATGGGCATCTTGAATGTCACCCCCGACAGCTTTTCGGATGGCGGGCAACACAACGGCCCGGCGCGCGCGTTGGCCCATGCCAAGCGCATGGTCGAGGAGGGGGCCGCGATTATTGATGTCGGTGGTGAATCAACGCGGCCCGGTGCCATGGAAATCCCTATAGAAGCAGAGATTGCACGGGTTGGACCTTCGGTGGCGGCCATTCGCAATATGCTTGATATTCCGGTCAGCATCGACACCCGCAAAGCTCCGGTGGCGCAGGTTGCGTTGGAAGCTGGGGCCGGACTTGTGAATGATGTGGCAGGATTTACCTTTGATCACAATCTCGCGCCGCTGTGTGTACGTGCCGACGTGCCCGTTTGCGTAATGCATGCGCAAGGTGATCCGGGCACCATGCAGGACAACCCGATCTATGAGAACGTACTGTTGGATGTGTATGATTTTCTGAACGCCCAGATTTCCATGCTGACAGGGTTGGGTATAGCCAAAGACAAAATCGTGGTTGATCCAGGGATTGGGTTTGGCAAAACGATCTCACATAACCTTGAATTACTTAACCGCATTAGCCTGTTTCACAGTTTAGGGTGCCCCATATTGCTGGGGGCATCTCGTAAAGGGTTCATTCGCGTAATTGGTAACGCACAGGACCCTCAAGGGCGGTCTTGTGGATCTGTCGCTGTAGCGCTGGAAGGCATTGCACAAGGTGTGCAAATCGTGCGTGTACATGATGTTGGAGACACGCGGCAGGCCCTGAATCTTTGGCAGGCCGTGACAAAAGGAACTTGGCATGACGGATAGGTTATTTGGCACGGATGGTGTGCGCGGTACGGCCAACAGTTATCCGATGACGCCAGAGGTCGCCTTGCGGATTGGAGCCGCCGTTGGTCGGCATTTTCGCAATGACGGCAAGAACGACCACCGCGTGGTGATTGGCAAAGATACACGCTTGTCGGGATATATGTTTGAAAATGCACTGACTGCGGGGCTTACGTCTTGTGGGATGAATGTGATCCTTTTGGGGCCTGTTCCCACGCCTGCGGTGGGCTTGCTAACGTCCTCAATGCGCGCTGATCTTGGTGTGATGATTTCAGCCAGCCATAACCCGGCGATTGACAATGGGATCAAGTTTTTTGGCCCCGATGGGTTCAAGCTGTCCGATGAAGTCGAAAATAGGATCGAAGATATTTTTGCCAATGGGGCCTGCACGGTGCCTGCGGATAAGATTGGGCGGGCAACCCGGATCGAAGATGGGCGGTTTCGCTATGTGGAGCGGGTCAAGAACAGCTTTCCCGAGATTAAGCCGCTAAATGGTCTTAAGGTTGTGGTGGATTGTGCCAATGGTGCGGCGTATCGCGTGGCACCTGCTGCCTTGTGGGAATTAGGGGCCGAGGTAATACCGGTCGGGGTCGCTCCTAATGGCATCAACATCAATGAGGGATGCGGCAGCACAAATACTGAATTGGCTGCCCAAACCGTTGTCGCGCATGGTGCGGATGTGGGCATTGCGCTTGATGGTGATGCAGATCGTGTAATGATCATTGATGAAAAGGGCACTGTGGCTGATGGTGATCAGATCATGGGTTTGCTGGCCGCACGCTGGGCCGAAACCGGGCAGTTGCGCGGGGATGCGTTGGTGGCCACGGTTATGTCCAATCTTGGATTGGAGCGTTTCTTGCAGGAGCGCGGCTTGCGTCTGGAGCGCACTGCCGTTGGGGATCGTTATGTGGTCGAGGCAATGCGTCGTGGGGGATATAATCTTGGAGGTGAGCAATCCGGACATATCGTGATGACCGATTTTGCCACCACGGGCGATGGTCTGATGGCCGGATTGCAATTTCTAGCTGCGATGGTTTCTTCGGGCAAACCCGCAAGCGAGTTGACGCAAAGTTTTGAGCCGGTGCCACAGGTGTTGACCAATGTGAAATACTTGCCGGGCCAAACACCCTTGGCGGATGCCGGTGTGCAAGCCGCCATAGAGGATGGCGAGGCGCAATTGAATGGCAAAGGGCGTCTGCTGATCCGTAGATCTGGTACAGAGCCGATTATTCGGGTGATGGCGGAATGCGAAGACGACGGGTTAATGCGTGCTGTTGTTGGTGGCATTGTCGCGGAAATTGAAGCAGCCGTTTAACGGCGCTCTCCGAAAAACAACCGTCGCAGCGCGCCGTATTGGCTAAGGGCGACCCCGCACATGATCAACAGCAATGCCCAGATCAGGCTGCCGGGCAGGGGTTCGCTTAGGATCAATGCACCAAGGATCACGGACCATACCGGCACTTGATAATTCACAAGGCTCATAAATACAGGACCTGCGCTGCGCACGACCGCGACGCGCAGCAAGTTGGCACCAGCCGTTGGAATAAGACCCAGCGCAGCCACAGTGATCAGGGTGTTTCTATCTGGCAAAACGGGTGCGCCTTCAACAATCAGGGCCGTGGGAATGACGGCAATTGCACCGATCAAAAGCAAAACAGCCGACAACCCCACAGGATCGACCTTGGGTAAACGTCGCATCAATACCGAACTGATTGCATAACAGCTCGCTGCGCCGACACAGGCAAGACGGCCGGGTAGTTCCAGTTGCGCACCGGTGCTGTTAAAGGCCTGTCCGCCAATCAGGATTGTGACGCCGATAAAGCCGATCACAAAGCCCAAGGCTCGTCGCCATGTCATTTTCTCGCCGGGCACTAAAAAATGCGCGAGCGGCAGAACGATCAGCGCCACACTTGCCATTGAAACACCCGCAAAGCCGGACGTCACATATTGTTGCCCCCAACTGAGCAACATGAACGGTACGGCTGAGCTGAGAAACCCAATGATCCACAGCGTGCGGTGCTGATGAGACGTTAAGGGAGCGGCAAATAGCTGGCCCCCGCGCACTTGCCAGACCAATGTTGTCAGTAATGCCCCGAACCCAATCCGATAGGCCGCCAACCAAAAGGGCGTGACGCCGCGCAGAGCAATTTCGATCACCATAAATGTACCACCCCAAGTGAGGCCCAGAATGGCAACCATAAGCCAGCTTTTTCGGGTGATTTCGGGCATGGAGACCTTTCTGACCGGGGACACTGCACAAAACCTGTAAATGATGCGCCAGGTCAAGGTGGTTGAGGGGTTACGCCACGTAGAAAGCAAAGAAAAAGGCGCTCTGTGCAGAGCGCCTTTGACGTGTAGTCTTGATCTTAATGAGATCAGTTCTTTTCTTTGTCGACCATTTTGCCGGCAGAAATCCATGGCATCATGCCACGCAGTTTTGCACCGGTTTCTTCGATCATGTGCTCGTCGTTGGCGCGACGCGATGCTTTGATGGTTGGCTGACCAACAGCGTTTTCCAGCATGAAGTCACGAACGAATTTACCCTGTTGGATGTCGTTCAGAACTTCTTTCATGCGTGCTTTGGTTTCGTCGTACTTCAGAATACGTGGGCCGGTGACGTACTGACCGTATTCCGCAGTGTTGGAGATCGAGTAATCCATATTGGCGATGCCACCTTCATAGATCAGGTCAACGATCAGTTTCACTTCGTGTAGACATTCGAAATAGGCCATTTCAGGTGCGTAACCTGCTTCGACCAAAGTTTCGAAACCACAGCGGATCAGCTCAACCAGGCCGCCACACAGAACAGCCTGTTCGCCGAACAGGTCGGTTTCACATTCTTCGCGGAAGTTGGTTTCGATAACGCCGGAACGACCACCGCCGATTGCGGAGCAGTAAGACAGGCCAACTTCAAGCGCTTTGCCGGATGCGTCGTTGTGGACTGCTACAAGGCAAGGCACGCCGCCGCCTTTGGTGTATTCGCCGCGCACAGTGTGACCTGGGCCTTTTGGCGCCATCATGATCACGTCAACGCCTTCTTTAGGCTCGATCAGGCCAAAGTGTACGTTCAGGCCGTGGGCAAATGCGATTGCTGCGCCTGGCTTGATATTGTCGTGAACGTATTTCTTGTATGTTTCTGCCTGAAGTTCGTCGGGCATTGTGAACATGATGACATCACACCATGCAGCCGCTTCGGCGATACCCATAACTTTCAGGCCTTCGCCTTCGGCTTTCTTCGCAGAAGGAGAGCCTTCGCGCAGAGCAACAACAAGGTTCTTCGCACCGGAATCGCGCAGGTTCAGCGCGTGCGCGTGACCTTGTGAGCCATAGCCCAGAATGGCAACTTTTTTGTCTTTGATCAGGTTAACATCGCAATCGCGATCGTAATAAACGCGCATGATGGCGCTCCTTTGTTGATGGCTGTGATCGTTCTGGCGTGATCATAGGCGGATTTTGGGTGAGGGCGAGCGCATTTGTCATGGAATTATGTAAATTTTTGCAATACACATTCGCCCAGATTGATATTATTGGTGAAATCATGCTTGATGATCTCGATAGGCGCATACTGCGTCATTTACAGGCGGACCCTGTGCAATCGTTGCCTGATCTTGCTGACAGAATCGGACTGACTTCTTCACGCTTGTCACGCCGTTTGGACAAATTGCGCGAAAGTGGTGTGATACGTGGCCAACATGCGGTGATTGATTGGCGTGCCTTGGGGTATTCGGTCGAGGTGTCGTTGCGTGTGACATTGGACAAGACCCAGACCCGCGCCTTTGACGAATTTATCGAGGCGGCACGCGATATTCCTGAGGTGATTGAAATTCAAACCTTTCTTGGGCGTGTGGATGTGCGCCTTTCTGTGATTGCGCGTGACATGCCGCATTATCAGGATATTTACCGCACGCGCATTCTGATCCTGCCACATATCAATGACATCGAGGCCCTGATGCATGTGGCACGGATCAAATCGGACGAAAGACTGCCGATATGATCGACATTGATGACATTGACCGCAGTCTTTTGTGTGAGTTGGCACGTGATGTGACGCAAAGCGCCGGGGCGTTGGGACGGCAGTTCGGATTGTCGCAACCTGCGACGTGGCGACGGATCAAACGCTTGCAGGATGCCGGGATTATTGCCGGGCGTAAACTTGATCTGGATCGCGAAAAGTTGGGATTTGGGGTGACCGTGTTTTTGGGGGTGAAGCTGGCCACCAAAGGGCGCATCAGCCTTGAAGATTTTGAACACGCAGTTTCAGCCATTCCAGAGGTGCAGACCGTGGAGCACGTGCTGGGCATGTATGATTATCGTCTGCGTGTCACCGCCCGCGACATCGCTGATTTTGAACGTGTGCTGCGCCGCCGGATCATGACACTGCCCGGGGTAGGGGATGTCGAGGCCAATGTCCTGCTCAGTGAAGAGAGGCGCCCCGGTCCTTTAACCTGATATGGCGCATACCAATACTACGGATGTCGCCTTTCCGATATGTTGCCCTGTGTGAAAGCGGTATGAAAAAGCGAACAAGATTGGCGATTACGGCTTCGTTGTATGCAAAAGTAGACTTTGCCAATTGCTCATGCAGCGGCTAGCGGTGCTAGTCAAAGGAATTGAAGGAGGCCAAAATGGCGCTTTTACAGAATATTGACCCAACAGGTCTGGATGAATTTTCGGTGGTCTTTACTGATCGCTCTCTGAACCATATGTCAGCGTCGTTTCAGCAGGTGATGCTGGACGTCAATAGCCTGCTCAAAGAGGTGTATAATGCGGACGGCGTGGCATTGGTTCCTGGTGGGGGCAGCTATGGGATGGAATCTGTGGCACGTCAGTTTGCCAAGGGTGCCAAGACGCTGGTTGTGCGCAACGGTTGGTTTTCCTATCGCTGGAGCCAAATCATGGAAGCAGGCGCTTTTGCCGCCGAATCTACGGTTCTGAAGGCACGCCAGTCGGGCAATGATGTGACCGCACCTTTCGCGCCCGCACCAATCGAAGAGGTCGTTGCGAAAATTCATGAGGTCAAACCAGACGTCGTGTTTGCACCTCACGTTGAAACTGCCGCAGGTGTGATCCTGCCAACGGATTATGTAACGGCTATGGCCGCTGCCGCTCATGAGGTTGGCGCGTTGATGGTTCTGGATTGCATTGCATCTGGGTGTGCGTGGGTCGACATGAAGGCAACTGGTGTGGATGTGTTGATTTCTGCGCCTCAAAAAGGGTGGTCTGCCTCACCATCTGCAGGGCTTGTGATGATGTCAGACCGTGCTTTGGCGCGTCTCGAAGAAACAACATCAGACAGTTTCGCACTGGATCTGAAAAAATGGTATTCGATCATGCAGGCCTATGTGAATGGCGGTCATGCCTATCACGCGACAATGCCAACAGATGCGTTGCGTGCGTTCCGCGATACCATGGTGGAAACCAAGGAATACGGGTTCGAAAAACTGCGCGATGCACAGTGGGCGCTGGGCAACGGCGTGCGTGCGATGTTGGCGGAAAAAGGCGTTAAGCCGGTTGCCGCTGATGGCTTTGGTGCGCCGGGTGTTGTTGTCAGCTTTACAGCCGATCCTGCCATTCAAAATGGCAGCAAATTTTCCGCGCTGGGCATGCAAATCGCCGCAGGTGTGCCTTTGGCATGTGATGAGCCAGAGGGTTTCATGACCTTCCGATTGGGCCTGTTTGGTTTGGATAAACTGTATGATGTGGACGCCACGATTGCGCGTTTGAAAAACGTGTTGGATCAGGTTCTCTGATCATCTGACCCAATTGGGCGGCGCAGCGAAACATTGCTGTTGTCGCCCAACCCCCAGCATAGACAGGCGCAGATCACCACAAGGCTGATCGCCAGCCACACGCCCCCCCAAAACATCGTTGTGCCGCCGATTTCCTCGGCCAGCATCCATGCATCCGATTGCAGATGCGCGCGCGAAATTGTGTCGCTGAAAATATCAAGCGGCACATAGATCATACTGGTCAGACCAATCAGGCGCAGGATCAGATCATTCAAGTCACGCCATAAAAACCGGGCGATTGCGATCATTGCGGCACCTGTTACCCCACAAAACAGCAAGGCAAAGCCGTCACGCACATAAAGTGCAGTGCAAAGCAGGATAAGCCCCCCGAGTATCCCCAACATAAAGCGATCAAAATGGGTGCGCACTGCGATAACAAATAATGCCACCCCAAGAGCAAGCGATCCGACATACCCTGCACTAAGGGTGAGAAAACGATTGCCACCAAGCGACAGAACCTGCCCACCTTGTTGGGCATCGACTGTCAGGCTGACCACGCTGCCGCCCGTCAAAACCGTGGCCCCTGCGTGGGACAGTTCATGCAGCAGCACGATCAAGATTTTCAAAGGGACCAGCGCTGGTGTCGTCCACAGTGCAATAATCAAACCGCTGAGCAACGCTATCTGCCAATGGGCTTTGATCCAGTGGATAATCACCGTGCGCCCAATCCCATCTGCATTAGGGTTTTTCGCACTGGACCAAGGGAATAAAGCGCGTTTAACCCCATCGCACGCGCATCTCGGAGCGGGCGAGCGGACATCATTGATGCCCGATTGAGCATATCAATGCCTTTTACGCGTAACGTCACCTCTGTGTGGCGCTTGCGGTGATATGTGTCCAACATCTTGGCATCCCCAAGGTTTGCAGGATCAGCCTTGGCCAAGTCCAGTAAAACCCGCATATCGCCCAGTGACATGTTCAAACCTTGTGCGCCAATTGGGGGCACCACATGCGCGGCCTCTGCTACCAATGCGATGCGCTGTGCACTGAGGCGAGGGGCAACTTGGCTGATGATGGGCCAAATGGTGCGGCGTGATGCCAGCGTCAGAGGGCCAAACAGCTCGCAACTGCGTTCTGTCATTGCGGCCTCGAACGCGGGTACAGGCAGGTCGTATAGGTCTTGCGCACGCGGCCCGCGCTCCATCCAGACCAGCGCCGATGATGGGCTGCCTTGGTAATCGGGCAGAGGCACAAGCGTAAATGGCCCACCAGTGCGGTGAATTTCTGTGGAGACATTTTCATGCGGTACCGGATGTGTCACCGCAAAGGCCAGCGCCTTTTGTCCATAGCGAATGGTTTTCACCGGAATTCCAGCCGCTTCGCGCATGGGGGAATGGCGCCCGTCTGCGGCGATAACCAGTTTGCAACGGGTTTGGCTGCCATCGCTCAACCCAACACGGGCCTCGGCTGTGCGGGTGAACAGGTTGGTTGTCGATACACCAAGCCGCAGATTGACGTTGGGCATGTCTGTTAGCGCAGCCATCATCTCACGTCGCAACAGCCAATTGGGAAGGTTCCACCCAAAGGGTAAATCCGACAGATCGCTTGCGTTGAAATCTTTGACGATACGCGGCTTGGGTTCGGCACCGCCTGCATCCACGATACGCATGATTTGCAAAGGTGCGGCGTGGTCTTCAAGGCGTGCCCAAAGACCAGCCTCTTGCAACAATCCGCGCGCGGGTTGCAGGACCGCCGTGGTGCGCAGATCGGCACCTTCTTCATCGCGAGTTGTGATTGGTGGAGTAGGGTCCACACATTGCACCGAAAACCCGGCAGAGGCAAAAGCGGCGGCTGCGGTTAACCCGGCAATGCCACCGCCGGAAACGAGAATATCATAAAACTGATCTGTCACGTGAGGACTCCAGAAAACCTGCCCCATAGTTAGGCAAGTTTTTGAGGATGTCCAAGCGACAACCTGTCCCGCTATCCGCGTGTGATTAGGATCAACACGACAAAAATCACCGGCACCAGACAGACGGCAGGAATGTAAAGCCCCGGGATGCCAAACAGCATGATGGAAATGCCCCAAAGCGACACAAATGCCAAAAGCGCATACCAGATGTTTTCCGGGCCTTTGTACATTAGGTCACGCGCGATCCAGCCGATGATCGGAACCATAAAGAACAAGCGCTGCCAAAGTGGGGGGCGGGGATGTATCGGTGCCATATGCGTCTCCTGTTTTGCAGGTATCGATTTAGCGCAAAAAGATGCACATAAAATGTGCCATTTTGTCACTTATCCCAAAAGGGCTATACCAGTTTGTTCAGGAAGGCGGCCAAATCATCGGTGTGGTGGTGAATGTAAGGCGCGTCATGGGGCGTGGGTGCGACCAAAACCGTGCGCATTCCCATGTCATGCGGAGCTGCTAGATTGCGTTGATCGTCCTCAAACATGGCGGCGTTTTGTGCTGTGATACCGTCGCGTTCAAAGATCGCCTCAAAGGCAGCGCGTTCGGGTTTAGGGCGATAATTTGCATGTTCCACGCCGTATATCGCATCAAACAGGTCTGACAAGCCGCGCGCCTCTAATACGCGTTCGGCATAAGAGGCAGACCCATTGGTGTAGACGATGCGCCGTCCCTCAAGGTCACGGATCACGCTGGCAAGTTCCGGGTCTGGATCCAGTGGATCCATTGAAATATCGTGCACCGCCACGAGGTAAGGATCAGGATCAAGATCATGTTCGCGCATCAACCCGGCGAGGGTTGTGCCATGCTCGGCCCAGTATTTTTGCCGCAACCTGTCTGCCTCGGGTTTGTCCACTCCCAGTGTGTTCATGACATAGGCGGTCATTTTCACCTCTATCTGGTCAAACAGACGCATGTGTGGTGGGTATAATGTGTTATCAAGGTCAAAGACCCAGGTGTGCACAGACTGAAAATGTGATTTTGGCATGGCCATAACCTATGCTTTCGGGACGCATTTGCGCAATAGCGGGTTGAAAGAAATGCGCGGCCGTGCATAGTTTGCGCGCTATCGTGACAGGAGCCAAAGATGGTACATTCCAAAGCGCCAAGCAAAGACGCCTATTCGATGATACTGGAAGCGATCGACGTCGGGGTTTATAAACCCGGCGATCGTTTGGTGGAAAGCGATTTGGCCGAGCGATTTGGCGTATCGCGCACCCCGATCCGCGAGGCGTTGCAACGTCTGGAAACTCAGTCCTTGTTGGTACGTGATGGGCGCAGCCTTATCGTGTCGTCCTTGGATCACAATCAGATGTCGGAACTTTATGTGGTGCGTATCGAACTCGAAGGGCTGGCGGCACGGCTTGCCGCGCGCCACGCTACGCCAGAGGAAACGCAGGTGCTGCGCGAGATGGTCACGACCGATGGCACCTTGGTGGATGATTCGGGTGCTTTGGCACGCGCCAATCGCCGGTTTCATAAACAAATCCATCTGGCATCGCATAACAGATATTTGGTGCAACAACTTGATCTTGTGCATCGCTCCATGGCGCTTATGGCGACCACGTCGCTTGCTGTCGAAGGGCGGGGTCCGGTTGCTTTGTCAGAACATGATGCGATTGTCACAGCGATAGAAAACCGTGACGAAGATGCAGCCTATGCTGCGTTGAAAGATCATATATCCAAGGCATTCATCACCCGCCTGAAATCAGACCCCGACGCCTGAGTACTGCGCATTACGGCCTTCGTCTGTTTGAGCGTGGGCCGTTTTGTCCCAGAAAAACGGACGGAACACCAATTCCAACAAACCTTTATAAGCGGCAATCGTCGCCATAGGGAAATACAGCCCAAGTGTCAGAACCCATGGGATCAGGCGCGCACGCCCTTGGCCATGGATGGCATAAATCGGTACGACGATATCAATCGCTGCAACAAACAGAAAAAGACTCCACACCATCACAAAGTAGGTTTCTGGTAAGATTGCTTGAAGCGGGTTGGCATTGCCCAGAAGCGTGAGCCAAAAGCTCCAGATCAGAGGGGCAAGCAGGAATTGCGATAAGGTGGTCAGAAAGAAGATTTGAAATCCCCAAAATTTACGTGCGCCCAGTTGACGATAGAGCAGCACAGGCGCGCGCATATGGACGCAATAAGTGACCATGTACCCCTTAAGCCACCGAGACCGTTGGCGAATCCACGGCCAAAATCGGCAATTTGCCTCTTCTTGCGTGACGCTGTTGATCAATTCCGTGCGATAGCCATGTCGGGCAAGACGTATTCCCAAATCAGCGTCTTCAGTCACGTTATGGCTGTCCCATCCGCCCAGTTTTTCCAGCGGGTCACGACGAAAGAATACCGTTGTACCTCCCAAGGGAATCGCAAGCCCCAGCCGCGCAACACCGGGCAGCATCACCCGAAACCACGTGGCGTATTCCAATGTGAAACAGCGAGAGAACCAATTTGTATCGGGATTGTAATAATCCAAAATCCCTTGCAGACAGGCGACCTCGGCAGGGGCGCTGGCAAACCGATGGGCCACTTTTTCCAATTGATCTGGGGCAGGGGCATCTTCAGCGTCCCAAATGCCGATGATGTCGCCACGACAAAAATCCAGCGCATAGTTCAGCGCCCGCGGTTTCGTCGTCACGCCGTCGCTTGTGGGCACTTCGATCATGCGCATCCAATGGGGCAAGTTGGTGCCTTGTATGGCGGCGTGGGTCAGGGTGTCTTGTTCCTCAACCACCAGAACGATATCCAGCAATGCCTTTGGGTAAGTCAGGCGTGACAGGCGTGAAATCAGGGCGGATACAATTTCGGGTTCTCTGAACAGCGGAACAAGAACTGACACACGTGGCAGTCGCGCCCCTTCCTTAAGTGGCGGGGTGGAGGGAAAGCTGTCTTTGGTCAGGCGTGCAAACAATGCTGCAAGTTTCAAACCCGTCGCAAAGACAAGAGTCACAATGGCCCAAATCATCAAGAGGGCAAAAATCTGCTGTGGAAATTGCCACGTGAAGGCACAGATTAAGGTGCACATCAACACGCAAACTGCCCATTGGCGCCCGGTCCAAATACTCCAGTGGCGGCAGCTTTCGGTGTCAGAAACTCGTGTTTCTGCGTTTTGTGTCAGTATCTTACGATGCGTTTGGGCGATATAATCTGCAACCTGCGTTTCGGAGGTGCAGGAAATCAAGGCACCGCGCAGATGGCTGGGCAAGGCCAGACGCAGTTGTGTCAGTCGATCCGGACGCCCCGTTGCCAGAACGATCAATCCCCCCAGTTTCATCCACGGAATGACGTTGTGTTTCAGGCAAAATTCGGGTGGCAGCAGATGTGACAATCGCTTGTCCGGTGGGCTGCGGTCCAGATCTAAGTGCTGTGCCGTGTAATGCTCCGACAAAGTTTCCAGTGCTTGATCCTGTGTGATCCAGCCCTTTGAAACCAGAATCTCCGTCAAGGTCGCATCCCAGCCATATTGACGGTCCAACGCATAAAATAACTGCCAAGGCGTAATCACGCCCTTTTCTATGAGCCGCCGCCCGACTGAAACATGACGTTCTTGTGTGGAAACCGATTGGGGCGCAAATAGACGGACGCCAAGATCGCTCATGAAAAATACCCGCAGTAAATCTACGGGTAACTTTCTCGCTTTAAGGTTAATCTTTCGTTAACCGAGATGAACGGAAAGGCGAGACGCGATTTAGACGCGTGCAGCCATATGTTCAGCAAACCGTTCAAACAGATAAAAGCTGTCTTGTGGGCCGGGGCTTGCCTCTGGGTGGTGTTGTACGGAGTAAACTGGACGATCCGCCATACGAATGCCGCAGTTGCTGCCGTCAAACAGGGACACATGAGTTTCAACCACGCCTTCGGGCAGGGACTGGCTGTCGACTGCAAACCCGTGGTTCATTGACGTGATTTCCACCTTGCCAGTGTCTTGATCTTTGACCGGGTGGTTTGCGCCGTGGTGGCCGTGGTTCATTTTTACAGTTTTTGCACCCAGTGCGAGCGCCAGCATCTGATGTCCCAAACAAATCCCGAACACAGGCAGGTCCGTGGTGTTCAGAATTTCCTTGATCATGGGCACCGCGTATTCCCCAGTTGCTGCGGGATCACCCGGTCCATTGGACAGGAACACGCCATCGGGATTGTGTGCCAATATATCTGCCGCTGTGGCGGATGCGGGCAGAACTGTCACATCACAACCTGCCGAGGCCAAGCAGCGTAGGATATTGCGTTTGGCACCGTAATCGATGGCAACAACCTTGTGCTTTGGGGCCTCTTGGCGGACATAGCCTTCGGGCCAGGCCCAACGCATTTCATCCCAACGATAAGACTGTGCGCAGGTTACGTCCTTGGCAAGATCCAGCCCTTCGAGACCAGAGAAGCCTTTGGCCTTGGCTACAAGGGCCGTTGTGTCAAAATTGCCATCAGGATCATGAGCCAGCGCGGCATGAGGCGCGCCTTGTTGGCGAATGGCACGTGTCAGACGACGTGTATCCACACCACCGATTGCAATCCGACCACGCGCGGCCAACCAGTCAGACAGCTCACCGTTGGAGCGCCAATTCGACGGCTCTGTCGGGTCCCATTTGACAACCATGCCTGCGGCGACTGGATCATTGGTTTCATCATCTTCGGGTGTGACACCCGTGTTGCCGATATGGGGGAAGGTGAAGGTGACGATCTGGCCTGCATAAGACGGGTCCGTCATGATTTCCTGATACCCAGTCATTGCGGTGTTGAAACACAGCTCGGCGATGGTTTCACCCGTTGCCCCAAAGCCGCGCCCATAAAATAGGGTCCCATCGGCAAGAGCCAAACAAGCAGTGGGGTGGTTTTGTGGGGTATCGGCCATGTCGCGACTCTCCTGAGGTGACAAATTTGCCGGAAACTAAGGCGCTGGCGTGCCAGCGTCAAGGGAAAGGTAAATTTCAGATTACGTTTAAAATCAAATAGTTAGCTTTGCGTGCCTCCTGTTGCCTGCCAGATAAGCTTTCTGTATGGTGCGAAGTTCGTGTTTACGAGGGATGAAAACACTATGTCCATGCGAGAAGAGATCAACGTATCGCTGAAACAAGCGATGAGAGATCGTGCGGCAGAACGCCTGTCAACATTGCGTCTGATCAGTGCTGCGATCAAAGATCGTGACATTGTTGCGCGCGGCGAAGGCAACGATGATGGTGTCGGCGATGACGCAATTCTGGGCATTTTGTCCAAGATGGTAAAGCAACGTCAGGAAAGTGCCCGCACCTATGAAGAAGGTGGGCGTTTGGATTTGGCCGAACGCGAATTGAACGAGATCACCGTGATCGAAGAGTTCTTGCCCAAGCAGTTGGATGCCGATGAAGTCGAAAACGCCATTGCGGCGGCGATTGAAGAAGTCGGCGCGACCTCTATTCGTGACATGGGTAAGATCATGGGCGCGTTGAAGGCCAAATACACCGGTCAGATGGATTTTGGCAAAGTTGGCCCGCTGATCAAGGCGCGCTTTTGCTAAGGCCCATTCGCCACGGATAAGACGATCAAGGGGCCTTACGGCCCCTTTTTTGTTTCAGGATGCCGCGGGCCAAATGGTTGGGAACCAATCTTCGCGCAGCTTTTGTCCCTCTTGCATGTCGTGATCTGGAAAGGGGGGGGAGGTGCGCCCAGGGCGTTGCGTATAATGGGCATCATCGCCCACCAAACGCAGCGAAAACGCTCGGCGGCGGGTGTCGGATGTATTGCCACGTGCGCCATGCAGCACATCATAGTTAAATGCCACCGCGTCGCCCGGCTCCATTTCCCATTCTAAAACAGTCATGCCTTCGGCGTCAGGGTCTGGGATCGGCATATAATCGTCTTCATTTGGAAAAAAGCTCTCTTCGCTGGCCCAACGGGTTGGGAGTACGGGCTTTTCCCATTTGTGAGACCCGGCAACACAGCGCAGTGCTGCGTTTTTGACGGGATCCATAGGAGACCAGAAACTGACGGTTTGTTTGCCTTTGACAAAATAATACGGCCCATCCGTGTGCCATGGCGTTGGCATAGAGGTGCCGGGTTCTTTGACCAACACATGATCGTGAAAGACCTGAACGCTTTGCGAATGCATCAAATCGGCCGCAACTTCGGCCGCCGGAGATGTTTTGATCACCTCTTGAAATTCAGGAATACGCTGCCAGTTGCAATAGTCATCAAAGAAGCGCCCTGTCTGGCCTTCTTTTTGGTTTTCGGATGCATATGGGCCTGGGTCCTGCATGTTACGCTCAATGCCCATGCGCAAGGTGTCTACGTGATCGCGGAACAATCCTTTGATCAGGACAACGCCGTCGCGCTGAAAGTTCTCAATATCTTGCTGCGTCAGCAATGGATGTGTCATCGCGAGTCTCCTGTTGTGTTTGAAGAGTATCTGACAATAATGAATTAGCTTCTAATAATACTTAGCTATGTATAATATAGACACATGCTATCTTTGACATTACGCCAGTTGGAATATGTTGTTGCAGTCGGGCGTGCGGAATCGTTGAGTGAGGCCGCGCGTACATTGCATATTTCGCAACCGTCTTTGTCCGTGGCCTTGACCCAGATTGAAGCCATCGTTGGGCAAAAGGTTTTTTTGCGTAGCAAGGGACGCACGATTGAACGCACAGCATTTGGTGTGGATTTCTTGGATCGGGCGGCAGAGATAATTGATCGTGCTGCGCTGTTGGAAAATTCGGGTCGACATGGGGTGACCGATGGGTTGTGGGTGACCATTGGGTGTTTCACTGATTTGGCACCTGTATGCCTTGCTCCGATGCGGCGCTTTTTGCAGGACCGGTTTAATCTTGCTGGTCTTAATCATCGTGTCTTGGGGTTCTCTGATCTTGCCGAGGCGATGCAAGAAGGCAGTGTAGATTTTGCCGTGACCTATGACGTGGGCCTTGATTCTGGGTTTGAAAAACACGAACAAGCGGTGATTGCGCCGCATGTTTTTGTGCCCTGCGACGATCCGCTGGCCGACCAAGAGACGGTTGGCCTTGGCGATCTGGATGGGCGAGAGATTATTCTCTCTGACGAAGGGTTGTCCTACCGTCACTTTCTGGCGTTGTTTCAGCGTGCTGGCCTTGATTTGAAGGTCGGCCATAAAACATCTTCGGTGGAATTGATGCGCGCACTTGCTGCCCACGGGCAAGGAGTCGGCATCAGTTATACCAACCCACCAACGGCCCAAAGTTATGACGGTATGCCCCTGACAAGCATTCCGGTGTCAGATTCTATGGCCCAAGAAGCCGTAATTCTTGCGCGTTCAAAGACGCGGCGGCTTCAGGTTGGGATTGAAACGGTGTTGGACGCCCTAAAAGGGGCAGCGTTCGTTCCCAACGGCCGAACGTAATCCGACCAGGTACAAAAAAGGCGCGCATTTCTGCACGCCATTTTTCTACGATACGACACTGCAATCAGGCGGCTTCGGCCTGTTGTGCTGCGTTGCGACGTTCGCTTTCTTCGCGCGACAGGGCAACGGATGTCCGTACGCCTTTGCCGACAAAATCCATCAAACCCGATACAACACGTTCGTTCGGGTCAATACCAGCACAGGTCAACACTTCGCGACCATCGCGCGAACGTGCCCAGCGGGCGATTTGCTCGGGGCCGTTGCCATATTTCTTGTCATCGGCAATGGCATCATCCAATGCGGCCAAAACGACCGCTGCAAATAATTTGCGCGCGCGGTTGCCTTGTTCATTGTTAAAAGCCGTTCCATCAACGAAATCTCTCATCTCGTCGTCCTTGTATTATTGCTCTTGCGTTTTCGGCGTGAGGCCTCTTATGGACTATTCATTACGATTCGGGTAGCCCATAGATGCATACCTTCGTTGCAAATTTTGCATATCTTTCTGCAGGTGCAGCACGAGATAGGCTGTCTTGCCTCCCGGCTGCCTGCGAGATATAGGTCCGAGCAAGTTTTTTTCAACCTTCTGACAGGTTTTGCCAAATGCCTAAAATTAACGGAAATGAAATCCGCCCCGGCAATGTGCTGGAACATAACGGGGGTCTGTGGGCCGCTGTCAAAGTCGATCACGTGAAACCCGGCAAGGGCGGCGCGTTCGCTCAGGTCGAGATGCGCAATCTGCGAAATGGCTCTAAGCTGAACGAGCGTTTTCGCTCTGCCGACAAAGTAGAACGCGTGCGCCTGGAACAAAAAGACCAGCAATTCCTTTATGAAGATGATGGAATGCTGATCTTCATGGACACGGAAACCTATGAGCAAATTCAGTTGTCTGCTGAATTGTTGGGGGACCGCCGCCCGTTTCTGCAGGATGGCATGACTATTGTTATGGAATTCCACGAAGAAGAGGCGCTGAATGCGACCTTGCCGCAGAAAGTTACCTGCAAGATTGTCGAAACCGAGCCTGTGGTCAAAGGTCAGACAGCTGCCAACAGCTTTAAACCAGCGATTCTTGATAATGGCGTTAAGGTCATGGTGCCGCCGTTTGTGGGGCAGGATGAAATGATCGTCGTGAACACCGAAACCATGGAGTACTCCGAACGCGCCTAATGGCGTGATTTTATCGGTTTTCAATTTCAGGCCTCGCAAGTGCGGGGCCTTTTTTATCGTGCGGACTGAAGTGCGGATTGGCGAAGCCAATCGGTAAAGGCGCTGACCTCTGGTGATTTTCCGCTGCCGCTGCGTTGAACAAGGAAATACCCATAATCTGCCATTGTCATTGGCCCCAAGCGAAAGAGGGCTCCGCGGCTGATTTCGTCTTCGACCAACGCATCATTCAGTGCCACGCCTTGCCCATCCAGCACCGCCTGCACCCGCACATTGGGGTCAGGAATAATGAGAGCCTCGGTTTGGTCTTTAAACGGAAGTTTTGCACGCTTGTGCCAATCAGCCCATGCGGTGCTGTGTTCTTGATCGTGCAATAGTGTGAAACTTGCAAAGGCCGCTTGCAGCCCTTCTTTCTGCACCTGCTCAAAAGCCGTGCGATTTCCGGTTGGGGCAACAGGCATCAGAAACAGCGGTTCAACCTGACAATCTCGCCAGGTGCCTTTGCCCCAACGAATGGCCAAATCGGCACCTTCGCCGGAAAAATCGCGCAAGCTGATCATAGGTTGAATGCGCAAACGAATGTCGGGATGCGCGCGCATGAACTCGGTAAGGCGTGGCGACAACCAACGAGAGGCAAAATATGTCGTCACCCCGATTGTAAGCGTGCGTTCGTGATGGCTGGCAAGGGTGCGCGCGCTGCGCTCGATTTGTTCAAATCCGATTTGGGCGCTGCTTAACAATTCACGCCCGCGGTGTGTTAGGCGAATGCCGCGCGGGTGTCGTTCAAACAAATCAAACCCCAACTCTGCTTCTAACTTATGCAACTGATGGCTGAGAGCTCCTTTGGTAAGGCATAACTCTTCTGCTGCAGAAGCGAGGCTGTCATGCTGCGCAATGATCACAAAGTTTCGTAAGCTATCAAATTGTCTTAGGCGCATGCTGGACTCTGGTTTGTATGAATGGAGTTTAAATTTTTTCACCAGTAAGAGCAATTTATTTCGATTTTCAAACCTCCGTTTTGGGCAGATGGTTTGAACATGATTAGGATGCGACACAAACCTCACAGCACGAAACGGCGCGGTCGGCGCAGCACAGGAGCTGTGACTATGGCACCTGCGGTGCATACTCGACGCAACATACCTGCCTATGAGTTGCTGGATGAGGTGGCCTTAGCCAAGCTTGAATCCCATGCAGATTGGTTGCTGGAAACTGTGGGGATGGAGTTTCGCGGCGATGCGACCGCGTTAGAGTTATTTGACGCCGCAGGGGCGCGTGTGGAGGGGGAGAGGGTGCGCTTTGCCCCCGGTCAGGCTCGCGAAATCTGCGCAACCGCTCCGCAAAGCTTTGCGCTGCACGGCCGCAATCCCGCGCGTACAGTGACGCTTGGCGAAAATGGCATGGTCTTTATGCCCGGGTATGGGTCGCCCTTTGCGAGCGATCTGGACAATGGCCGTCGCTATGCCACGCTTGAGGATTTTCAGAACTTCGTAAAGCTGTCTTATATGTCCCCGGCCATGCATCATTCGGGTGGGACAGTGGTCGAACCTGTCGATATCCCGGTGAATAAACGTCATTTGGATATGATGCTGGGCCATCTGACTTTGTCTGACAAACCCTTTATGGGCAGCGTCACAGCACCGAACCGCGCGCGCGATAGTATTGCTATGGCACAGATGATGTTTGGGGCAGAGGTGATGGAACGTCATGCTGTGATGCAGGGCAACATCAACATCAACTCGCCCTTTGTTTTTGACGACACGATGTCAGGGGCTTTGCGAGAGTATGCAGCGGCAAATCAGTGCGTTTGTGTGTCACCTGCGATTTTTGGCGGGGCTATGGGGCCAGTAACGCCCGCGGCCGTCGCCGCGCAAACCTTGGCCGAAGGTATGGTGGGCGTGGCGTTAACACAACTGGTGCGCCCCGGATGCCCTGTGGTCATGGGCAGTTTTCATTCCACGATGAATCTACGCAGTGGCTCGCTTACTTTTGGCACGCCAGAGGCCAATTTGGTGACCATGGCGCTTTCGCAATTGGGGCGTCGTCTGGGCGTGCCTGTACGATCAGGTGGCGGGCAGGTTACAGCAGCAAACGCACCTGACGGGCAGGCGATGATGGACAGCGTGAACGCAATGTGGGCCACGGTTTTAACCGGTACACATCAAGTTTGGCATGCGGCAGGGTGGCTCGAGGGTGGGCTGACCATGTCTTATGAAAAGTTCATCCTTGATCTGGACAATTGTGGTGCTCTTTTACGGATGATGCAGGGGATGGAAGTGTCTGACGCCACCTTGACCCAAGAAAGCTATGCCGAGGTTGGCCCAGGAGAAAACTTCCTCGCCACGAGCCATACCATGGCGCATTTCGCCAATGCCAATTACGAAAGCCTGCTGCCGGATGCAGGCCCCTATGAAACGTGGTCAGAGGCTGGAAGCCAGAGCGCCGCACAGCGGGCAAATTTGCGCTGGAAAAATATGCTGGCACGTTATGAACCCCCGGAAATTTCTCCATCGGTTAAGGCCGATTTGGAAGAGTTTGTCACAGCCCGCAAGGCTGGGATGGCGGATGAATGGTATTAATCAAAGGAACACTCAATGACAGAAGAACTTAGTCGTACATCGGCATTGGCATCACGGCACAGGGCCCTTGGATCGGGGCTTGAAGATTGGAACGGGATGGGGACGGCATGGAGCTATGACAGTGATCCCAACGAGGAACATGATGCGGTGCGTGACCACGCAGGCATGTTTGACATGTCTCCACTGAAAAAGGTGATGGTACGTGGACCAGATGCACAGGTGGTGCTGGATCATCTTACAACCCGTGACCTTAACAAAGTCGCACCGGGGCATGCGGCATATTTGTCCGTATTGACCGATGCAGGCACAATGGCTGACGATGCCATTGTGTCAAATAACGGCGATGATGAATGGATGATCGTGCATGGTTCCGGTGACACCATGGATTTGCTCACCGCCTCTGCCCAAGGCCATGATGTTAATGTGACTTTTACTGATGACTTACATGACCTGTCCGTTCAGGGGCCAAAGTCACTGGAGATATTGAACGCAGCTTGTGACGTGGATCTCAGCGCGCTGAAGTATTTTCAACACACGGCAGCGACAGTGTTTGGGCACCCTTGCCGTATCTCGCGTACCGGATATTCAGGTGAGCGTGGGTACGAAATTTTTGCCGATGACAGTGTGATTGGGGATATTTGGGACAATCTGATCGACGCAGGTGTTATGCCCTGTTCCTTTACCGCCTTGGACAAGGTGCGGATTGAAGCAGGGTTGTTGTTTTACGGCTATGACATGACTACGGATCACACTCCGTGGGAGGTGGGCCTTGGTTTCACAATCAGTAAGAACAAGGCTGATTTCCGAGGTAAAGAGGCTTTGTTGATGGCCCAAGGTGCAGAGAAGGTGGCCAACGTTTGTTTGGATGTCATCCACGATGATATGCTGGCAGGGGGAGAGACCCTGTCGTTGAACGGATCAGAGGTCGGCGTGGTGAATAGCCCGGCGTTTTCACACCGTTTGGGGAAATCTTTGGCGCTTGCGCATGTCGATCCTTCAGCAGCGGCAAGCGGGACCGTGTTGGAGGTATCAGGTGATGGCATCACAACCACCGCGATGGTTGTCGCGTCGCCCATCTATGATCCGACAAAAACACGTACCCATGCATGAACAAGAATTGCGCCTGAGAAACTAATCTCGGGCGCAGTTGAATTTATGTGGCTGATTTCACCTTTGCGTCACCAGCCATCATTCCATCACCTACACGATCAAACCGCAAATAGGCGATGGCCATATCCCCGGAACGACTGTGCAGCACGCCCACGGCTTTGCCATCACGCGTTATTTGGGTGCCGGGGCCAGAGACACCTTCCAGATGCACCTGTGCCAAACCTTTACGCAACTCGGTTTTGTGCTTCATACGCGCGGTAACTTCTTGGCCTACATAACAGCCTTTGCGGAAATCCACGCCGTTCAGGCGCTCAAACCCCATTTCAAGGATAAAGCTGTCAGGACCAAGTTCCTGGCCAGTGTCTGGGATCACATGCTGAACGCGTCGTGCGGTCCAATCCACAGTATCGTCGGTTTGTGGGATGTCTCGATAGGCGCGCCATCCCATATCGGCGTGGCGCGGGTCTGCAAATCCATCCGCAGGGACGTCGCCCGTCCCGCGATGCACATAAAGATCACCCTCGCGTATCGCGACATCTGCCCGCAGTCGGTACATGTTCAGGCGCTGCATTAATGACGGGGCAAGGGCATTATCGACGTCCAGCAGAACAGCATCACCTGCTCGTACCAAAAAGAAATCCGCAAGATATTTGCCTTGCGGCGTTAACATCGCAGCATAGACCATTCCCTGATCCAGCTTGCGAATATCATTGGTGATGAGACCTTGCAGAAAGTCCTGCTTGTCCGGGCCGGTGATTTCAAGAATGCTGCGCGCCATGGGGTCCTGTTCCTTATCTTGATACTCATATAGGGATAGAACCAGCTTGCAACAGGGGGAAAAGACATGCGCGCGCCTTTGTCGGTGATCGTACCCACATTGAACGCAGAGAAAACGCTTCCAGGGTGTCTTGAAACCCTGATGGAAGGCGTGAAGTCAGGCATTATCCGCGAGGTTTTGATTAGCGATGGTGGCTCAAGCGATGCCACGCTGAAGATTGCAAAAGACGCAGGCTGCGAAGTGCTGACAGGACCTGCCTCACGGGGAGGGCAGTTGCGGCGCGGTGCTGATCACGCACAGGGCGCGTGGCTGTGGTTTGTGCATGCTGATAGTCGCCTCAGCGAAGGCTGGTGTATTGCTGTCATATCTCACATGTCCCAAGAAACAGCAGGCTATGGGCGGTTGAAATTTGATGACACAGGTTTTGCGGCGCGTTGGGTTGCTGGCTGGGCAAATCTACGGTCTCGATTTTTGGGGCTGCCATACGGCGATCAAAGCCTTCTTATCCCCAGAACGCTTTATCAGAACGTGGGCGGGTTTGTGGATCAGCCGTTGATGGAGGATGTTGCGATGGCGCGTGCCTTGCGTGGAAAACTTCACCCTCTGGACATCTCCATTCAAACCAGCGCCAGCCGGTATCAACGTGCGGGATGGGTCAGGCGTGGTTCAAAAAACCTGACACTGTTGATCCGCTATCTGCTGGGGGCGTCACCAGAAACATTGGCCAAGTCATATCCCCAATAAGGCCACTTGGCCTTTTTTGGTGACAATATCTCTGGGGTTTGGAGGCGGGCCACCATTAGGGGGTATTTGGTGGCTGGCTTTCAGAGAAAATGCGTTTGAGGCTGCCAATTCTCCCCTTAAAGTCTGGGCAAGCGGGCCAACAAACGTGATACAAATGACGACTGCGGCTCTACCAGTTTAGCATTCGCGACCTTGGTTTTCTGACGCACCATTTCTTCGGCGCTCTGGCCTTCGGTGTTGAATTGTAGGCGATAGAGGTCAGCATATAGGCCACCACGTTCTAACAACTCTTCATGAGTGCCCTCATCCACCACTTTTCCGCGATCCATAACCACAATTTTGTCAGCATCGCGCACAGTTGACAAACGGTGCGCAATCACCAATGTCGTGCGCCCCTTGGAGAGCCGATCCAATGCCTCTTGGACCACCGTTTCAGACTGTGCATCCAGCGCGCTTGTGGCTTCGTCCAGCAAAAGAATGGGGGTGTTGCGCAGCAATGCCCGAGCAATTGCGACGCGTTGGCGCTGGCCGCCTGACAGGCTCGAGCCACGTGGACCTACAGGGGTGTTTAAACCATCGGGCAACTTGCGCACAAAATCGCTGACATGGGCCCCGTCCAGGGCTTTCATCAGGTCTCTTTCAGAAATGTTTTTATGGTTGAAAAGAATATTCTCACGCAGGGTTTCATCAAACAAAAGAGCATCTTGAGACACCACAGAGAACATGTCACGCAAATCGCCCAAGCGCATGTCTGATGTTTTCACGCCACCGACCATGGCTGCGCCACCTTGTGGATCGACAAGACGGGTCAAAATGTTAAAAATTGTCGATTTACCGGCGCCCGAGGCTCCGACAATGGCTGTGGTCTGGCCTGCTTTGGCTGTGAAGCTTGCTCCGCGCAAGACTTGAACCTCACCATATGAAAGGGTCACATTGTTCAGCGTCACATCGGGCACGCCTTTGGGGGCAGGTTTTGGGTTTGCAGGGTCGCGTAGGCTCGGCACGGAATCAAGCAGCTCTTTCAAACGCTCAATCCCGGCGGCGGCGACTTGCCATTGGCCGCTTACAGCGCCCAGTCGACGCAAAGGTTCAAAGGCAAACCCCATAGCCGTGAAAAAGGTCATAAATTCGCCGACCGTTTTGTCACCTGAAATGATTTCGCTGCCACCATAAATTAGGACCCCCAAAAAACCGATCCCTGACATGATATCGATCAGACCCGGAATAGCAGCCGTGCCGAGAGCAGAGCGCACCTCTGTGTGTACAAGTTTGTTGGTCAGGTCGCGATATTGCTTGGATTGGTATTTCTCCAACCGATTCAGTTTGACAGGCACAATACCATGAAAAACTTCATCCAAACGGGTGGCCAGTGTCGCCCCTAAGTCCCGTGCTTCGCGTGCGCGACGTCGCACAAATTTCTGAACCAGCAACGAAGGCAGCACAAGTATAGGGGTGCCAATGCAGGCCACCAAAGTCCAGCGCCAATCTACGCTGACGGCAACAGACAAGAGCACAGTCAATGAAATTGCGTCGCGCCCAGCACCCGTCATGATTGTCTTCCAAACCTGATTGATCGAGGAAACATCAGATTGAACACGTTGAATAAGATACCCGGGGGGGTGTGTTTGATGGAACGAATTATCCTGGCGCATCAATTGATCCAAAAGATCAGTCCGCAGCTCGGCGGCGGTCTTTTGGGTGATGCTGGTCATCAGAACCTTTTGAACAACGCTTGCTATGGCGCGGAAAGCAAAAATGCCTAGAATCGCGATGCCAACCCACCACAAAGCGCCGACCTCTCCGGCCAAAAAGACATTATCAAACATTGGCTTCATCATCCAACTGAGTGCGCCAAGCATGGAGCCCTCGATGGACATGAAAACAACGGCAACAACCAAGATGCCTATGTGTTTGCGTAAGTAGTTGACCCAAAGCCAACGCAGCAGTTTTGGATTCTCAGGTGCCGTTTTGGGCTGTTTGGTCACGCCTCAATCGCCTTTTTTTGGTCGAACGCGGTTTGAATATCCTGATCATTATATTCGGCCGCGATCCAATTTTCGAATGAAATCGCGTCGCGAGCATTCCGTGCCTGATACGTGCGCAATAGGTAATCCAATATACCGGTCTTGGTGAACTTCAGGTGGACATATTTTACCGACAGCATGCGCCGGGCCTCTTGAACAGGGGTATCGCACATCACCATCAGATAAATGGCCGATGCGAATCCAGCGCGATCTGCCCCGGATTTACAATGCATCACAAAAGGGCGTTCAAGGGTGCGAAATGTTTCGATGAGTTCTAGAATGTTCTCGCGCTTGGCAGTGTGACGGGCCTTGAGGGGGCGGTCTATCAACGTCAGGCCTAGGTCTTCGCAAATTTGTAGCTCTGTTAGATAATGGGCTGAGTTGCTGACGCCACGCAGGTTGACTACGGTTTGAATGCCCATGTCACGCATCTTCTCAAAGCGTTCTCGTGTTGGGTTGTTCGAGCGGAATGCACCGGGTGCAATCTCATGAAAATTGGTCCAAAAAACGCGCAGAATTCCGTGGTCAAACCAATTCATATAGATGCGCGCACGCCGCTCGTTTTCCGGAATACGCGGGTCGACATTGTAATAGTCGCGCATACGACGTTCCAGATTGTAGAAATACTTTCTCAGACTCATTCCACGTTCCTTGACGTCGCCGTTTTTCTTGGTCGGTTCCATCTAGTGACTTGTGTGTTGCGAAGCAAGCTATTGGCGAGAGGTCGTGGGATGTGCGTGTCTGAAGGGATACGGATATGTGGAGAAGTGTGTTGGATGGCGTCGATAAATGGGTCGGCATCTCTGGTTTTGCTGGGATCACTTTGTCTGCGCTCATCGCTCCCTTGCGGGCGCTCTTCGCTGAGCGTGCGATGATGGACCGTAAGGGACTGAAGAGCCGTCAGTCTAGCTGCGATGATTTTGCAGTCGATCGATGGCCATGTTCAAAAGAAACCCAACAAGTATGACAGCACCCAAACCCCAAGCTGCCCAAAGCGCTGTGAACATCCACAAGAGGTTTACAAGCCCCATCACAAGGCATGTGTTAGTGTAGTTTTCTACCGCTTGTTTGGGTTGGCGCATGTTTTTCTCCGGGATCCATCATAGAGAGGAGTCCCCATGCAGGAATTCAGAACTTTGTGATTAGCCAATATCTGCCAAAACTGCTGGTAAGATTGAGGCCACCAAAGCAAGGTCCTGAGGACGTCCACAACTTAGCCGGATGCAGCGATCCTGCGGAGCGGCAAACGGCATGCGCACAAAGATATCGCGGGCCACCAGCCCTTCCAAAACAGCTTTGGCATAGGCTGCATCACGCCCACAATCCACGGCCACGAAATTTGTTGCTGATGGAATGGTCCGCAACCCATTATCTGACGCAATACTGTCGATTTCACTGCGTGCGGCCTCTACTTGTGCTACGGTTTGTTTCAACCACACCTGATCTTTAAGTGCTGCGAGTGCGCCTGCCTGAGCGGGACGGTTCATGCCGAAATGGTTGCGAATTTTCTCGAATGCAGAAATGAGACCGCTTGCCCCCATCGCATATCCCACCCGCGCACCGGCCATGCCATAACCTTTGGAAAAAGTGCGCATTCGAATGACGCGAGGATCATTCACGTCATAGATCGCAGCGACATCAGCCGGAGCAAGTTCTACATAGGCCTCATCTAGGATCAGAAGGCAGTCGTTGGGAATACGATCAAACATGCTCACGATATTATCGCCTGAGTACCACGTTCCCATCGGGTTGTCGGGATTGGCGAAATACACCAGTTTTGCATTCACCTCAGCGGCTTTTTGCAAAAGTGCGGCAAGGTCCTCTCGGTCATCGCGATAGGGGACTTTATGTAACGTGCCGCCAAACCCACTGACGTGGTAGTTGAACGTCGGATAGGCCCCTTCAGACGTAACAACGGTGTCCCCTGTTTCAATTATCAATCGCACAAGATTGCCAAGTAGCCCGTCGATGCCTTCTCCGACCACGATGTTTTCGGGGGCAACGCTGTGATGTTCTGCCAAAGCATCACGTAAATCCTGACTTGTGGAATCACCGTACATCCAAATATCCGCAGCTGCGTCCCGTAAGGCCATCATCGCCTTTGGCGACGGGCCAAAGATATTTTCATTGGCGCCCAGACGGGCAGCAAACGGGCGGCCTGTGGCGCGCTCTCGCACTTCGGGGCCCACAAAGGGCACGGTGGCTGGAAGTGATTGAGCAATGCGGGTGTAGCGAGGTCCTGTCATGCCCAAACCCTGCCGCAAGGTTTTGATTGGAGCAAGGAGAATCAAGCGATCTGTTTTGTGTGCGCGGTGTGATACGTCGGGGGCGGGGGGAGAAAGACGTTCAACCGTTTACCGGTACGGTGCCGTCGGGAGGCTTCGGCGAGGATATTGGGACTCAGAAGAAATAGGTTTGCCTGTTCGTTACTGGACGGGCCTTACGTCAGACTGGCTATGCGGGCAAAGACAAGGCAGGATGATGAAACAAAGGAGACCCCGAATGGCCAATATCACGCTACAGTTGGAAAACCACATTGCTTACGTCACGCTGGCGCGTCCGGAAAAGCTAAATGCGCTGACGTTTGAGATGTTGCGTGAATTGGTGGCTGTGGGCGAATCCTTGATCCTGCAGGATGATTTGCGTGCGGTGGTCCTCGCGGCAGAAGGCAAGGCATTCTGTGCAGGATTGGATGTTACAAATTTTGCTGTTCTGGCAGGAATGGACTCTCAAGAACAGATAGTAAAACGCACTCATGGCAATGCTAATTTGTTTCAGCAGGCGTCTCTCGTATGGAGGAAAATACCTGTTCCAGTGATTTGCGCCCTTCAGGGCGTTGTGTTTGGCGGAGGATTGCAGATTGCTTTGGGCGCGGACGTTCGTTTTGCCTCACCGGACGTGAAGATGTCGATTATGGAAATGAAGTGGGGAATTGTGCCAGATATGGGGGGCATGACGATGTTGCCGTATCTACTGCGCAGCGATGTGTTACGCTTGTTGACCTATACGGCAGAGCCTTTTGATGTGGCGCAGGCTTTGGAATGGGGGCTTGTGACCGAGATTTACGAAGATCCCATTGCTGAGGCACGCAAAACGGCCCAAGAGATTGCCATGAAAAGCCCTTCTGCAATTCGAGCGGCGAAGCGTCTTATTGGGTTTGCAGAGGCAAACATGGCGCAGCCGGATACCGTGTTGATGGAAGAAAGCCGTGAACAGGCGGCCTTAATTGGGGAACCAGATCAGATGGAGGTGATTGCAGCTGAACTTGGCAAACGCGCGCCAAATTTTGGGTGAGGTTTTCGTTAGGCCTTTTGAAATTTGACCAACATAATGCGGAAGATGGGATGCCCTGTTTTATGGGCGATGCATGGTTTTGCGTCCGAATATCAATAGCATTACTGCGGCAAACCCAAATAGTGCCATTGTTAGGGGAATTGCCCGATGTGTGTCATCAAACAAAGCCGCCGCCAAGGTAGCACCTGCTGCGCCGATACCCATTTGTATGGCTCCGATAAGGGATGCAGCAAAGCCGGGCATCTTGCCTGCTGGCTCCATGGCAAGAGCAACAGATGTTGGCATGACGGTGCCGAAGCCTAGAACATAAAGGCACACCACACCCCAAAATGCGGCGAGTGAAGGTGAGAACATTAGCAAGCTTGTCGCACAAAGACTGCACACGCCCAGTAGCCCGACTGCCATAATAAACACCCGTTGGACTGGGATGGTTTTCAGTAAGTAGCGAATACCAAGGGCCCCTACCGTATTAGATAGCGCAGCCAACGCAAAAAGGGATCCGAATGCCTCAGGGGTGACACCGTATTGGGTTTCAGTCAACACAGCCCCAATGGACAGCATCGCAGCATATCCACCAAAAGCTAAACCTCCCACGATCATTGGAATCAGAAATGCGGGCATCGACATGAGTGTGTGTGCAGAAGGGATGACGAAAGATAAAGAGAAGCGATCAGGCCGCCTGTCCAGCGCCGTTTCTTCCACAAAAAGAACGCTGTAGATCAGAAGCAATACACCCAACGCCGCCAGAGCCCAAAATATGGCCCGCCAGTCAAAGATGACCAATAGACCAGAGCCAATGACAGGGGCAATCAAGATAGCGATGGTTAGGATGGCAGTAAGCGCAGCAAGGGTCTTGGCGGCATCATTGCCAGAACTGACATCACGAACCATGGCGCGCGCGATGACAGGGGCGCCTCCGGTTAGACCTTGGAGCGCGCGCATCACGATGAGGAACCCAAAGCTGGGGGCCAAGGCGCAGGCGACGCTTGCCAATGTAAATCCCACAAGAGAGATGATCAGGGCAGGGCGGCGGCCAAAGGCGTCAGAGAACAGGCCCCAAAAAAGCTGCCCCGCCGCAAAGGCCAAAAGATAGACGCCTACCAATAAGGTGCCATATGCGTCGTCGACACCGAAATCACGTGCCACGACGCCGGTTGCAGGTAGGATAATGTCAACAGCCACAGCAGAGAGGGCGGTGATGCCACCAAAAAAGACCATCGCATCTGTTCGATCAAATGTGGATTTAGACATGTCGCAATCGCTTTTGATTTGGGGCAAGGCAGGCAAAGGTTCGGCTGCGTATAAAAAAGGGCACCCGAAAGTGCCCTTGGGATTTACAGAGATAGGTAACAGGATTAGCCGATTTCGGCCAGTCGATCCAAAGCAGACTTGAGCTTGGCTTCTTCTTCCTCGCGTGCCGCAAGATTTTCGCGGGTTTCAACGATCACCTCATCCGGGGCGGAGGCCACGAATTTAGGGTTGTTGAGACGGCCACGCAGGCCACCAAGTTCCTTGGCCAGCTTGCCCAGAGATTTTTCCAGGCGGGACTTTTCGGCATCTACATCAATGATGTCAGCCAAAGGCAGGCCAAAGGTCGCGCCCTCGACGGCCACAGTGGCACATCCCTTGGGGAAGCTATCGACTGCATCCAGACTGGTCACGCGGGCCAGTTTCATGATCATGGTTTGGTTGCGATCCCATGCGGATTTGGCGAAATCGTCAAACTGTGTGACCAGCATGGGAATTTTGGCCCCCGCTGGCACGTGCATCTGCTGACGGGTGGAACGAATGTTTTCAATTGCCGCAATCACCCAGTTCATTTCACGGTCTGCATCCGCATTGACCAGATTGGCACCATAGGTAGGCCAGTCTGTCACAACCAACATATCGTCGCGCTTGGCGGTGTTGGCCCAGAGCTCCTCTGTGATGAAGGGCATGATGGGGTGCAACAAGATCATGCACTGATCCAGCACCCAGCCCAGCGTTTGGCGGGTTTCGGCAATCACGGCCGCATCGTCGGAGTTGAACAGCGGTTTGCTGAGTTCGATGTACCAATCGCACACCTTGCCCCAGACAAAGGCATAAAGCGATTGCGCGGCGTCGTTGAAGCGAAAGCCATCAAGGGCGGCGTCAACTTCTTCGCGGACCTTGGCGGTTTCCCCGATGATCCATTGGTTCACGGCAGCCGTGGCATCCGGGCAGGTCGCGCCGGGTTGAGTGGCGTCATAGACGTTGTTGAAGTTGGCGAAATTGACCGCGTTCCACAGTTTGGTGGTGAAATTGCGATAGCCCGCGATGCGCTGCATGTCGAGTTTGAGCACGCCGCCAAGGCTGGCCATCGCCGCATTGGTGAAACGCAGGGCATCGGCGCCGTATTCGTCGATGATTTCCAGCGGGTCCACCACGTTGCCGGTGGATTTGGACATCTTCTTGCCCTTGGCGTCACGTACAAGACCGTGCAGATAGACGGCGTCAAACGGGATTTGGTCGACCACGGCCAGTTGCATCATAATCATGCGCGCAACCCAGAAGAAGAGGATGTCCTGCCCGGTGATCAGGGTGGAGGTTGGGAAGTATTTCTGCATTTCTGCTGTGTCTTCGGGCCAGCCCAGCGTGCCGATGGGCCAGAGGCCGGAGGAGAACCAGGTGTCGAGGACATCGGGATCGCGCCAAAGATACACTATTCCATCGTGATCTCGAGAGCCTAGTTTGGGCGAATTGTCAACTAGTTCGACAATTTCAAAGTCATAACCGTAATGCTCATAATATTTGCGCATCTGCCAGAGAACTTCTTTCTCATTTGGCGCGCAAAAAGATTTTAAGTTGTTGTAGCTGGGCGAAGTCAGCGGATCTACATCTTCTAGTTTCCCAGTGTCCCAATCTATTCTTGTGGTGGACACTAAAACTTCCGGCCCATACCAAACCGGCACCTGATGGCCCCACCAGAGCTGGCGGGAGATGCACCAGGGCTCAATATTCTCAAGCCAGTGGTAATATACCTTCTCGCCACTTTCGGGCAGGATTTTGATATCTCCATTGCGCACAGCGTCCAGCGCGGGGCCGACAACCTTTTCGGCGTCGACGAACCATTGGTCCGTCAGCATCGGTTCGATCACCACTTTGGAGCGGTCACCGAAGGGCTGCATGATCGGTTTCGATTCGACGTAGGGTTCAAGGAGCGGCCCCGGATCGGTGTCCCGGGCTTGCTCCGGGACCTCCACCATAACCGCCAGCCCTTCGCTGGTGATCTGGTCAACCACCAGTTTGCGCGCCTCAAACCGATCGAGCCCGCGCAGATCATCGGGAACGAGGTTGATGCTGTCGGCCTCAGTCTCGCTCAGCGTGCGCTCACCCTTGGCCACGGCCATCGCCGTGGCGGCCATTTCTGCGTAAGCCGCACCATCGGCGCGCATGGCACCTTTGGTATCCATCAGCCGGTACATGGGAATGCCGCCACGTTTGGCGACCTCATAGTCATTAAAGTCATGTGCGCCGGTGATTTTAACGGCGCCAGAGCCAAAATCCTTGTCCGGGTATTCATCAGTGATGATGGGGATCAGGCGGCGGTGTTCTTTGGGGCCGACGGGGATTTCACACAGTTTGCCCACGATGGGCGCATAGCGTTCATCGGATGGATGTACAGCAACCGCACCGTCGCCCAGCATGGTTTCGGGACGGGTGGTGGCGATAGAGATATAATCGCGGGTCTCGCGCAGGGTCTCGTTGCCATCCTCGTCTTTTTCGACGTATTCGTAGGTCGCGCCACCTGCGAGGGGGTATTTGAAGTGCCACATATGGCCGGGGGTTTCGATATTCTCGACCTCAAGATCGGAAATCGCGGTTTCAAAATGCGGATCCCAGTTGACCAGACGCTTGCCGCGATAAATCAGGCCCTTGTTATACATTTCCACAAAGACCTTGATCACGGCGTCATGGAAGTTGGGTGAATTTTCGTGACCTGTGCGGGTGTCGCCTTGGGCGCCGGCCATGGTGAAGGCGGTGCGGGAGAAATCGCACGACGCACCAAGGCGCTTAAGCTGCTCTACAATGGTGCCGCCGGATTGCTCTTTCCACTCCCAAACCTTTTCTAGAAACTTTTCGCGGCCCAATTCACGACGGCCGGGTTGTTGGGTTTCGGCCAGTTGGCGTTCTACCACCATCTGAGTGGCGATGCCTGCGTGATCGGTGCCGGGTTGCCATAGCGTGTCAAAACCTTGCATGCGTTTCCAGCGGATCAGAATATCCTGCAACGTATTGTTGAAGGCATGGCCCATATGCAGCACGCCCGTGACATTGGGCGGCGGGATCATGATGCAATAGCTTGATGCCTCGGGCTTGGCGTTTGCGCCTGCTTTGAAACATCCGGCCTTTTCCCAAGCCTCGTAAAGGCGGCTTTCGGCCTCGGCTGCGTTAAATGTCTTTTCCATCGCCATCAGATCAGTCCTGCGTGCATCGGTTTCGCTTTGATGTCCCTTTATCGAAAGGTGTGCAGAAGGGGAAGCCGATGTTTCCAAAAGCTGATGCTGATATTGCTGTCAGAGCGGGGCAGAGCGGGTCATTTGAACGAAGTCCATAAAGGCGCGGATGATTTTTACGTCTTTGCGTTGACTCATGTAGATCATGCTTTCGCTCATCGAGATATCCACATCCTTAAGTTCGATCTGGGTCAATCGTGCGTCGTGACCATATTCTGCTTGCGATACAAACCCGATCCCGGCACCTGTGGCGACAAGTTCACGCACGGCTTCGCGCCCTTCAGCTACGATGGCGGGCTTTAGGGTTATGCCCTTTTTGCGTGCCTCTTCTTCCAGTTTTTGCCGGGTTTTAGACCCGTTTTCGCGAAAAATCAGTGGTAGGTGGGCCAGTTCTTCTACGGTTAGGCTGTTTTTGGAAGCTAGCAATACACCGCGGGCCGCAAAGGCCACAATGTCAGACGTGCCCAGCGAAAGCGCGCTCATGTCTTTGCCGGGGGTCAGGCTGCCAGCAATTCCGATTTCGGCATTATAAGCGCGCAGCTCTTCCAAAATGCCCTCGGTGTTGCCAGCCCGCAGCGTGATGGTGATATTTGGGTATTTCTTATTAAACGGGCCCAGGAAATCGGTCACGTGGTGGGCGGAATCCGCGATGATCCTCAATTCCCCTTCGATCGCGGCGCTGGTTTCAGAAAGGTAATCCTCTATCTGCGCTTCGATTTCGAAATATTGCTTGGTCATGTGAAAAAGGGCTTCGCCTTCTTGCGTTAGGCGAACGCGCTTTTTCTCACGGTGAAAGAGCAAGAGATCATGATCTTGTTCCAGTTTTTTGACCTGTTCGGAAATCGCAGGTTGCGTCAGGAAAAGTGCCTCGGCGGCACGTGAAAATCCGCCCAGTAATGCAACATGGTGAAAGGCCTTGAGTTGGCTGTGACGCATAAGAGTCTCCGTTTGAGGGTGTATAGGTTCAGCTTATGAAAGGATCGTTTTTTGCAATTTCACATATAGTGAATCTTACTGCAATGGTGTGCTCGAAACATCTATCGGAGATCGGGAATGACCGCATCCAAACAACAGATTGAGCCGCCCCGCTTGGGAGAACCTTATCTGCTGACGCCGGGCCCTTTGACCACGTCATATGAGGTGAAAGAAGCGATGCTGCGTGATTGGGGCAGCTGGGACGATGATTTTCGCGGCATGACACGCGAGTTGCGCGCAGGGCTGCTGGCACTTTTGGGCGAGGGGTCAGATGAGTTTGATTGTGTCCCTATGCAGGGCAGCGGCACCTTTGCGGTTGAGGCAATGTTGGCATCATTCGTGCCACGCGACGGCAAGGCGCTGGTTCTGGCAAACGGAGCCTATGGTTTGCGATCCGCACAGACGCTGGCCTATCTCAACCGTGCGCATGTTGTGTTGGACAAAGGTGATTATCTGCCCCCGCGTGGCGATGAAGTTGCGCAAATTCTCGCGGATGACCCGGATATTACACATGTCATTGCCATTCATTGTGAAACCAGTTCTGGGATTCTCAATCCAGTGGAAGAGATTTCCGAGGCCACTTATGCTGCCGGACGTAAATTGCTGGTAGATTCCATGTCGGCCTTTGGTGCGGTGGATCTCAAGCCATCAGAAATCCGATATGAAGCGATGGTGTCTTCGGCTAACAAATGCATTGAGGGCGTGCCCGGGTTTGGCTTTGTGATTGCCCGTAAGGATGAACTTGAGGCGGCCAAAGGCAACAGCCATTCCCTAAGTTTGGACGTACATGCTCAATGGGCGCATATGAACAAAACGGGCCAATGGCGATTTACCCCACCAACCCATGTGGTTGCGGCCTTTATTGTGGCACTGCGGGCACATGCAATTGAAGGCGGTGTTGCCGGACGCGGTGGACGCTATGCCCGCAATCGCGATGTAATGGTTCAGGGTATGCGTGAGTTGGGGTTTGAAACCTTACTTGATAGTCGCTGGTTAAGCCCGATCATCGTGACCTTCTTTTGTCCTGCGGATGAGAAATTCGTTTTTGACACTTTCTATGGGCTGATGAAGGACAAAGGATTTATCATCTATCCCGGTAAATTAACGGTTGTGGACAGTTTCCGCGTCGGTTGTATCGGTCAGATGGATGAACACGTCATGCAGCAGGTTGTCACTGCTGCCAAAGAATCACTGGAAGAGATGGGTGTTGCGAACGCGGCCCCTCCTGCCCGGGCACTGGAAGAACGCGCCAAACTGGCCGCTTGAGAAACAAGGAACCTCTCATGAGCATTCAATCCCCCGTTATCGCGAACGAACGCGAATACCCGGCACCCAAGACCTGTGCCATTGCCATTTGTCTGGACGGTTGCGAGCCAGAGTATCTGGAAGTGGCCATTGCCAAAGGCCTGATGCCAACGCTGAAGCGTATGCGCGAAACCGGCACGGATCGGTTGGCGCATTCGGTGATTCCATCGTTCACCAACCCCAACAACCTGTCGATTGCCACAGGTCGCCCACCCAGCGTGCACGGTATTTGCGGCAACTACCTGATTGACCCGGACACTGGCGAAGAAGTGATGATGAACGACGTGCGTTTCCTGCGTGCGCCCACCATTTTCTCCAAATTCTATGAGGCAGGCGCACGCGTTGCCATGGTGACTGCTAAGGACAAGCTGCGTGCGTTGCTGGGGTCTGGCTTGAAATTTGACGAAGACCGCGCAGTGGCGTTTTCATCGGAACGTTCGGGCGAAACAACCAAAGCAGATCACGGCATCGACAACGCGTCCGAATGGCTGGGCATGGAGGTTCCTGAGGTTTATTCGGCAGAGCTGTCCGAATTTGTTTTTGCCGCGGGTGTAAAGCTGCTCAAGGAATGGCAGCCGGATGTGATGTATCTGTCGACCACAGATTACATTCAGCACAAATACGCCCCTGACCAAAAAGGTGCGCTGGATTTCTATGAGATGTTTGACAAGTATCTTGCAGAACTGGACGCGTTGGGCGCGGCAATTGTTGTCACCGCTGATCACGGCATGAAGCCCAAGCACCACGCAGATGGCACACCAAACGTGATCTATGCGCAAGATTTGATGGATGAATGGTTGGGCAAAGATGCGGCTCGCGTCATTCTGCCGATCACTGACCCTTATGTTGTGCACCATGGTGCGTTGGGTGCTTTTGCCACCGCATATCTGCCAGAAGGGGCCGATCAGGCCGACATCATGGCCAAACTGGATGCACGCGACGAATTGATCCTTGTTGTTGATAAGGAAGAGGCCATCAAACGCTTTGAGCTGCCGGGGGATCGCATTGGTGACATCGTGATGATTTCCGGCGAGAACATCTGCATCGGAACCTCTGAACATCGCCACGACCTGGCAGCCCTGAAAGAGCCGCTGCGCAGCCACGGCGGATTGACCGAACAAGAGGTCCCATTCATCGTGAACCGTGTCATCGACTTGCCAAACCAACCGGTTCTGCGCAACTTTGATGCCTTCTTCTATGCAACCACAGCGGCGGCGCTGTAAGCCATGAAAGACCAAAACATGACTGATATCGAAGTACGTAATGAGGGAATGCGCATCGGAGGAGAGATCGTCTTTACCGATGATGTGGTGCCCGTTCTTTATCCTTACACCAACGAAGTGGTCGGCACCGTGCCGGCCGGTAAAGCAGAACACGCCCGACGCGCATTTGAAATTGCGGCCAATTACAAGCCGAAACTGTCGCGGTATGAGCGCAGTCAAATCTTGCAACGCGCAGGAGAGTTGATTGGCGAGCGCCGCGAATATCTGGCCAAATGGTTGACGCTGGAACTGGGCATTTGCCATCAGCACGCCATTTACGAAACCAAGCGTGCACAGGATGTGTATCAATTCGCGGCCCAACAGGCGATGAATGATGATGGCGAGATTTTCTCGTGCGATCTGACCCACAATGGTAAAGAGCGCAAAATTTATACAACACGCGAGCCAGTGAATGCGATTTCGGCAATCACACCGTTCAACCACCCGCTGAACATGGTCAGTCACAAAATCGCGCCATCGATTGCGACCAACAACTGCATGGTGTGTAAGCCAACCGAACTGACCCCGTTGACCTGTCTGGCGCTGGCCGACATCTTGTATGATGCAGGTCTTCCACATGAGATGTTCCAGGTTGTCACAGGTTGGCCCGCTGACATTGGCGATGAGATGATCACCAATGAAAACATTGACATTATCACCTTTACTGGTGGTGTGCCTGTGGGCAAAATCATTGCCAACAAAGGCGTCTATAAACGTCAAGCACTGGAGCTGGGCGGCAACGACCCGTTGATCGTTTGTAATGATTTGTCAGATGCCGATCTGGACAAGGCGGCGACCATTGCTGTTGCGGGTGCCACTGGCAACTCTGGCCAACGCTGCACTGCGATCAAACGCATCTTGGTTCAGGAAAGCGTGGCGGATAAATTTGTGCCTTTGGTTCTGGAAAAGGCCAAAAAGATCAAGTTTGGTGATCCACAAGACCCAGAGACAGAACTGGGTTGCGTGATCCACGACAAGGCAGCCGAATTGTTTGAGCAACGCGTGTATCAGGCGGAAAAAGAAGGTGCTGAAATCCTCTATCATCCGGGCCGTCAAGGCGCGCTATTGCCACCTATTGTGGTCGATAGAGTGCCCCACGACAGCGAATTGGTGATGGAAGAAACCTTTGGTCCCATCGTGCCAATCGTGCGCGTACCGGACAATGACGAAGAGGTCATGGCGATTTCCAATGGTACCGAATTTGGCTTGTCGTCAGGCGTTTGTACCAATGATTTGAACCGCGCGATTGCTTATATCAACGGTTTGAACGTGGGTACTTGCAACATCTGGGAACAACCCGGTTATCGCATTGAAATGTCCCCCTTTGGCGGCATCAAAGACAGCGGCAATGGCGTCAAAGAAGGCGTGATCGAAGCCATGAAATACTTCACCAATGTGAAGACTTACTCGCTCCCCTGGCCAAACTAATTGGTCAACAGTCCTAGGGCCCCCTTGTGGGGCCCTTTTTTTCCTAACCCATACGATGACGGCCTTTTGGGCTGATCAAGGAAGGTGTCCATGCTGGTCCATACCGAAGGTGAATCAAACACATCTGATGCGCGCAAAGACTGGCTGGCAAAATCCATTGGGCCCGCGTCTGAACCTCTTTTAGCGCGTGATGAAAAGGTGTTTTTACACCAAAGCCTATCCAGTCCCTGCGTCAGCACCATTGCCAAGGCCGAAGGCATCTGGATCGAAGACATCGACGGACGGCGGTTCATGGATTTTCATGGCAATTCGGTGCATCACATCGGATATGGGCATCCACGACTGGTGCAGGCGATTAAGGATCAGTTGGATGTGCTGCCTTTTGCTCCGCGCCGATTTACCAATGATCCTGCTGTGGAGTTGGCCGAGAAGCTGGCCGAGATCGCACCAGCCGATTTATGTAAAACACTGTTCACCACGGGGGGGTCTGATGCCAATGAGGTCGCTCTGAAAATTGCCCGTGCTGCCACTGGCCGCTTTAAAACCGTATCCTTTTGGGATGCGTTTCATGGGGCAGGATTTGGGGCCGCTTCGGTCGGGGGGGAGGCCACCTTTCGCAGCCATATCGCGGGGCCGTTGTTGCCCGGTGCCGAACATGTGGCGCCTTTTGCGTGCTATCGTTGCCCTTACAATCATTCTGGCCCGGAAACCTGCGGCTTGGCCTGTGCCAAGATGGTGGAATATGTGCTGGAGCGTGAAGGCGACGTTGCTGCGGTGATCGCGGAACCGATGCGGGCTGTGCCTTATGTGCCGCCTGCTGGCTTTTGGAAAGCCGTGCGCGAAGCCTGCAGTCGCCATGGTGCCCTGTTGATTATGGACGAGATTCCAACGGGTCTTGGAAAAACAGGCAAGATGTTCGCCTTTGAACATGACGATATCGTGCCTGACATTGTCACGCTTGGAAAATCACTGGGGGGGGGCATTTTGCCGATTGCGGCCTGCGTCGCGCGTCAGGATTTGGATGTCTGTGGTGATTTTGCCATCGGTCATTACACCCATGAGAAAAACCCAGTCACATGCCGCGCGGCGCTGACTACGATTGAGATTATTGAAGACGAAGATTTGGTCGAGCGATCTGCGCAACTTGGTGATTATGCTATGGCGCAGCTTCAGGATCGGCTGGCGCATGTGCCTATTGTCGGAGATATCCGGGGGCGCGGTTTGATGTTTGGCATCGAAATAGTCGAAAACCGCACAGATAAAACCCCTGCCTTGGCGCGCGCAGAACGGATTTATTATGTCTGTCTTGAGGCCGGGTTGAGCTATAAAATCAGCCAAGGGTGCGTTCTGACACTCTCGCCACCACTGACGATCTCTCAGGATGATTTGGATCATGCGTTGAATATTGTTGTGACGGCGATTCAGGATGAGATGTGATATTCCAAGGCGAATATGCACAAAGGATGTGCGCGGAATTCTTGACCATGCTGCATTTGCACAATAGGAAGCAGTGTTGCCTGCGCATAGGGCGTGGGCGGCAAATTGTCGGAGAATACAATGTCTGAACTGCGCGATGCTGCAATGGTTTCCAAAGCCTGGCCCTTTGAAGAGGCACGCCGGGTGCTCAAACGGTATCAAAAGCAGCCACCCGAAAAGGGCTACGTGCTGTTTGAGACGGGCTATGGCCCCTCAGGTTTGCCCCATATCGGCACCTTTGGCGAGGTCGCGCGGACCTCTATGATCAAGCACGCCTTTGAGGTAATTTCTGACATTCCGACCAAACTGGCCTGTTTTTCCGATGATCTGGACGGAATGCGCAAGGTGCCGGGCAATGTCCCGAATTCAGACTCCTTGCATGACCATCTGCAAAAACCACTGACATCGGTGCCAGACCCATTTGGTACGCACGAAAGCTTTGGTCATCATAACAATGCCATGCTGCGCCGGTTCCTTGATACCTTTGGGTTTGAGTACGATTTTTATTCAGCGACCGAGTTTTACGGCTCTGGTCAGTTTGACGAGGTGTTGAGGCGCGCGGTTGAAAAATATGACGAAGTGATGGAAGTGATGCTCGCGTCCCTGCGCGAAGAGCGCCGCCAGACCTATTCAATTTTCCTGCCGATCCATCCGGAAACAGGGCGCGTTTTATATGTGCCGATGAAAAAAGTAGATGCGGAAAATCACACCATCACCTTTGATGATGAAGACGGTCGCGAATGGACCTTGCCTGTCACGGGTGGCAACGTGAAATTGCAATGGAAACCAGATTTCGGCGCGCGCTGGGCGGCGCTTGAGGTCGATTTTGAGATGTACGGCAAGGACCACAGCACCAACACGCCAATCTATGACAAAATCTGTCGTATCCTTGGATGGCGTGCGCCTGAACATTTCACATATGAGCTGTTTTTGGATGCCAGCGGACAGAAGATATCCAAGACGTCAGGCAATGGTATTTCGATTGACGAATGGCTGACTTATGCCAGCACTGAAAGCCTTGCGTATTTCATGTACCAAAAGCCCAAGACGGCCAAGCGGATGCATTTTGATGTGATCCCCAAGGCCGTGGATGAATATCATCAACAGTTGCGCGCCTATCATGGGCAGGACATCAAGGCGCAGCTGAACAACCCAGTGTATCACATCCACGGTGGCGACGTGCCGCAAAGCGATATGGTCATTCCATTTGCCATGTTGCTGAACCTTGCCAGCGCGTCCAGCGTTGAAGAGAAAGACGCGATGTGGGGCTTTATCAATAAATATGCCCCCGATGCGACAGCTGATACCCACCCAAATCTGGATCAGGCGGCGGGGTTTGCCATCCGCTATTTCCAGGATTTTGTGAAACCGAACAAAGTGTTCCGCACGCCAACGGATCAAGAACGCAAAGCGTTGGGCGAGTTGGCCGAGGCACTTTCGTCGGAAGAGGCGGCTTTGGCGGCGATTGCGGCAAAGAATGCGATGATGGGCAATGATGATCCGTTGCCAGAGGCAGATTTCGCAAATGAAGAGTTCTTGCAATCGGTTGTGTTTGCAATTGGCAAAACGAACGGGTTTGAACCGCTGCGCAATTGGTTCACCGCGATATACGAGGTGCTTTTGGGGGCGTCGCAAGGTCCGCGCTTTGGTGGTTTCATCGCGCTTTATGGTGTGCAGGAAACCATTGACCTGATCAATGCGGGATTGAATGGCAAGTTGGGCTAAGTCCTGCCTCAGACCCTGAGATGAAGTTAATAAACACGCGCCTCGTTGGGGCGCGTGTTTTTTTTGGATGCTTGGAGTTGTTTGGTTTCCAATTGGTTAATGGCCTTAACTATCTGTAATTATATGAAATAACTTATGAAATCCGTCTGCCAATCATCGGATGAACCATCTTGCGTCACGGTGCTCTGAGAGAGATTTAATATCCCGTTGGTATTTCCCTCCTCATCCGGGCGCAAAGCCCGGTTTGTAAGTTCGTGGACTGACACATGGCACTTTTCTGGGGCGGCAAACGTCGGGCCCATGGGGTGTGGAAAGGGTTTTGGATGAATAAGGCAATTACCGACGGTGTGCTGCTGATGCCGCCTGCGTTTGAAAATGGGTTGGATGTTTGGTCAAGCGGGGACGGCACACCCGGATCAGATACATATGACGGGGCGTTGAATGCGGCATTTGTGCCTGCAGATCAGGATTTTGGCGGATGTCTGGAGTTGCAGAAAACCGAAGCCACGCAAAAGCTGCGGTATATGGGGGAAACGCCTCTGTTGCCGGGCTGTTATTTGCGTATTCGGGCACGGGTAAAGGCGATTAGCGGGAACCTGCCGGGGGTACGGATAGCAGCTTGGGCTGGGGGTGCGGGGGGCGCACATGTCACCGGATTGACCGAAGTGGCGGCGACGACCACGCTTACATCTTATGGCAGGATCGCGACCATTGAAGCCATTGTCGGCGCTGGAGACCGCAACGGTGTCGATATGGTTTGGGGCACCGACCCGATTTTCGGGCATTTCGGCTTGGATCTGACAGGTGCCACGGGCGGCGTGGTGCGTATTGATGACATCGAGATCGAAGACGTCACAGCGGTGTTCCATCGCTCTATGATGAGTTGGGTCGATGTGCGTGATTTTGGCGCGATTGGGGATGGCGTAACAGATGATAGCGCGGCTTTTAACGCGGCGGATGCGGCGGCAAATGGGCGACGTGTACTGATCCCTTCTGGGGATTATTTTCTGGGCGAAAGTGTCACTCTGAATTCGCATGTGATCATCGAAGGCACGATCACTATGGCGACAGAACATGTGATGAACTTTGCCAAGGATTACAATCTGGCAACCTATATCGATGCATTCACCAGCGAAGAACTTGCGTTCAAAAAGGCATTTCAGGCACTGCTGAACAGCGGTAATCATGAATCTTTGGATCTTGAGGGGCGTAGCATCACCGTCACAGAACCAATCGACATGCAAGCCATTGTGCCCGAGCGCACGACCTATGCTTCTCGTCGGCACATTCACAATGGCCAATTTTATGTCACAGGTGAGAGCACTTGGGAGCCAACTGTTGCGACCTCGCAGGCGACATACTCTGCCAGTGATGCCAGAACGCTTACAAATGTTGTGAATGTTGCGAATATCGAAGTTGGCGCATTGGTGACAGGTAATGGCGTAGGCCGAGAGGTTTATGTGAATGCCAAAAACGAGTCTACGCAAGAAGTGACGCTGTCACAGCCTCTGTATGATGCCGAAGGCACGCAGAACTTTACCTTCACGCGGTTCAAATATGTTCTGGATTTCAGTGGCTTCAGTAATCTCAAGCGGATGATTTTGTCGAACATTGATATTATCTGCAACAGTAAGGCCAGCGGGATCATGTTGGCGCGATCTGGTGTGATTTTTCAAGTGTTGGACAGTTTTTTGACTCGTCCGGGTCAACGTGGAATTACCTCTATTGGGTCCGGCTGTCAGGGATTGATCGTGGATCGTTGCAATTTTCTGTCTGCTGAGGGCAGCCTGAATGTTCAGGATCGCGAAACGATCATGATCAATACCAACGCAAATGATGTGAAACTGCGAAATAACCGAGCCACACAAGTGCGCCACTTTGCGGTTTTGGCTGGGGCAAATACGGTCATTACCGGGAACCACTGTTTTCAGGGCGATTTGGTTGCTGATGGTGTGCGCCTGGCCGGCATCGTGTTGACAGACACACATTGTTCAACGTCGATTGATGGCAACTATATCGACAATTGCCACATTGAATGGACGAACGAGCATGATGGTTCACCTGACTTTACAAGTGGCTTTTCGTTCAGCGCGTTGTCGATTACTGACAATGTATTTTTGTCTGGAAACGTGGCGCCATGGTTCAGTTACATTGTGATTAAGCCTTATGGCACAGGGCATTTCATCGGCGGCTTGAATGTCTCTGGCAATAAGTTCCGCAGCACACAGGGCAATATTGATCGGGTGGATCGTGTCGACACCACTTTTGCGGATTTGGACATGAATAAGGGTAAGAATATTCTGTGGGACGGCAATACCTATCATCAGGTAACGACCCCAGTGTATAGCCCACTTTTGGTGGAGCACACTGAAGGCAGTGTCGCAAGCACATGGGTCGTGGATACGGATGGCCAGTTGCCCTTTGGTGGGCGTGTTCGATCGGTGGAGTCAGTCGTGATGACCGACAATATCCGCAACAGCAGCAACGTTACCAAATACCTTATGCCTTTTGTCGAGGTCAATCAGGGGGCAAACGGCGATCAGTTCAACTTGAAATGGGAATCTGCAGTGCGTGGCAGTGTTGCTGTAAAGGTTCGCATGGATTGAACCGTTGGTGAAATAATACGTGTCCCCGGCAACGTCGGGGGCATATCACCGCCAAAAGGCGACCCACTCTACAAGGTTTACAAATTTGCGCGCCAATAAAAGCGTTGTTTGACCATCAAGCATCATCAGATCTGCGGCTAGCCCCGCAAAGATCAAAAGCACCAGTGCAACGGCAATTGGATTTGTCATCTCAAACACTTTCGATGGATTGAATCCCTTTGGTATGCCTGAGGGGGCCTGCGCGCGCAAGTTGTGATGTGAGTGTCGGGAGTGAGAGACAAAAAAACGGCCCGCGTGATACGGGCCGTTGAAACTTGTCTGAAAGGGGCGTGCCTCAGAGGGTGCCCATGCGTTGCGCAACATCTGCCATACGCACCGAGAAACCCCATTCATTGTCATACCATGCAAGGATACGCACCAAACGGTTGCCGATAACCTTGGTTTGATCTGCCGCGAAATGAGAGCTTTCGTTGGTGTGGTTGAAATCAACCGACACGAGCTTGTCTTCGGTGTAGCCCAGAATGCCCTTCATGCTGCCAGCGGCAGCTTCGGCCATTGCGGCGTTCACGTCTGCCTCGGTCACGTCTTTTTGCGCGATGAAGGTCAGGTCCACTGCGGAAACGTTAGGGGTTGGAACGCGCACGGCAGATCCATCCAGCTTACCTTTCAAGGCAGGCAGAACCTCACCCAGTGCTTTAGCTGCACCGGTGGATGTCGGGATCATCGACATGGCGGCTGCGCGGGCGCGGTACAGGTCTTTGTGACGGCGATCAAGCGTGGGCTGGTCGCCTGTATAGGCGTGGATCGTGGTCATGATGCCCGATTCAATGCCAAAATTGTCATGCAAAACCTTGGCTACGGGTGCGAGGCAGTTGGTGGTGCAGGAGCCGTTGGAAATCATCGTGTCAGAGGCTTCCAGAAGGCCGTCGTTCACACCCATCACGATGGTTTTGTCGACGTTCTTGCCCGGTGCTGACAGCAGAACCTTTTTTGCACCGCGATCAAGGTGGGCCTTGGCTTTGTCGCCATCGTTGAATTTACCGGTGCATTCCAGAACAACATCCACGCCGTCCCAGTCCAGTTCGTTCATGTCATAGGTCGAAAACATCTGCATTTCACCGACGCCCAGATCCATGGTACCTTCGCCAATGGTCACGTCATTGCGGAAACGCCCATGCACAGAGTCATAGCGGATCAGGTGGGCCGCCGTTTCCAGCGGGCCGGTTGCGTTTACCTTGACAACCTTCACATCATCGCGCGCGCTTTCGGCGATGGCCATAAGGGTGCAGCGGCCAATGCGGCCAAATCCGTTGATGCCAACTGTGACAGTCATCTTGCTCTCCTGGGTCCTGTGGTTGGTCGTGCTATATCTGCGCGCCGATCAAGACGAAAGCGCAATCGGGATCAGGGTGCAGGCTGTTAGCGATAAATGTGACATGGCAGTACCTGCTTGCGCTAACATGGCGATGAAAATGGATATGGAATGAAACGCAACGGTGTGTCTGCGGGGTTATGCATGAGGTTTTCCCAAACTCGCGAATCCGTGAACAAAACGGAATGGCATCACTTATTGCCAGAGAGCCCCTTCAGGATCGGACAGTTTGGGCGGTTGTCGCCTGCGCATTCTTTGATCAGATGAGACAGGGTTGCGTGCATATCCTGAAGCTGGGTGATCTTGCCTTCGATCTGTTGCAGGTGCGTTTGGGCAATGTGTTTTACATCAGAGCTGGCACGATTTTGGTCTTCGTAAAGCGCCAACAGGTCGCGACATTCCTCGATGCTGAACCCAAGGGTACGGGCACGGTTTAGAAAGATCAGCTTGTGCACGTCTTGGGCATGAAACGCGCGGTATCCATTGGCGTCACGTGGCGGCGTGATCAGGCTGATGTCTTCGTAATATCGGATGGTTTTGGCTGACAGACCTGATTGCGCTGACGCTTCTCCGATATTCATGATGGGTCTCCGTTGGGTGTCATTTGGTTAGGAACAGCACGTAAACGCAGGGCGTTGGTCAACACAAATACCGAGGACATCGCCATTGCCCCGGCCCCCAGCATGGGAGAAAGAGTAATGCCGAACGTAGGGTATAGAACTCCAGCGGCAACTGGGATCAGGGCGACGTTATAGGCAAAGGCCCAGAACAGGTTTTGCCGGATGTTGCGCATCACCCGTCGAGAGATGGTGGTGGCGTTCAATACTCCGGGCAGATGTCCGGAACTCAGCACGATGTCCGCACTTTGGATGGCGACATCGGTGCCCGTGCCCATGGCAATGCCTACGTCGGCCTGTGCAAGGGCAGGGGCGTCGTTGATACCGTCCCCGACAAAGGCAACTGCGCCGTGGAGCTTTTGCAAGTCCGTAATAGTCTTTGCTTTGTCACCGGGCAGAATTTCGGCGTGGATATTCTCAATGCCAAGCTGTGATGCGACAGCGCGGGCTGTTGGGGCTGCATCACCCGTCAGCATGGCCACTGACAACCCGGCCGCCTGCAATCGAGAGATCGTGACCTTGGCGTCCGTTTTGATAGGGTCGGATACACACAACAGGGCCACCACATGTCCGTCACATGCCGCAAACATTGGGGTTTCGCCGTTTTGGGCACGTTGGCTGGCTTCTTGGGAGAAATGGCCAAGCGATAGGCCGTCCTTGATCATCAACCGTTCTGCACCAACAGTCCAAATGGTCTCGCCCAGCCGGGCGCGCAGACCGTATCCGGGGATGGCCTGAAAATCGGCCACAGACAACAGTGTTAGGTCAGAGGCTTTTGCAGCGCGCACGATGGCCTGTGCAATCGGGTGTTCTGAGTGTTGTTCAAGCGATGCCACAGAACGTAATATGTCGGCCTCATTGTGTTTTTCGTGGACCAGACAGGCGGTCAATTCGGGCTTGCCTTGGGTCAGGGTGCCGGTTTTGTCAAAAGCAATCACACGTACATCTTCCATGCGCTGCAAAGCTTCGCCTTTGCGAAATAGAACCCCCATTTCTGCAGCGCGCCCGGTGCCCACCATGATAGAGGTGGGCGTGGCCAATCCCATGGCGCAAGGGCAGGCGATGATCAGCACAGATACCCCAGCAACCAATGCATATGAAATCACGGGTGTCGGACCGACAAACAGCCATATCAAGGTTGTGATCAGGGCAATCCCCATGATTGCAGGAACGAACCAGTTCACCACCCGATCCGCCAATGCCTGAATGGGCAGTTTTGCACTCTGTGCCTGTTCCACCATGGTGATGATGCGTGACAGCATGGTGTCGCGCCCAACATGTGTTGCTTGAAACACCAGCGCTCCATTGCCGTTCACCGTACCGCCAATCACCGCATCCTCTACATCCTTGGACACAGGAATGGGTTCGCCGGTCATCATGCTTTCGTCAATAAAGCTGCTGCCAAAGGTGATGACGCCATCCACTGGAATGCGTTCGCCCGGGCGGCTGTGGATCAGATCACCGATCAATACTTCGCTAATGGGACGGTCTTGGACCTGTCCATCGCGCTCTACGCGTGCGGTTTTTGCCTGCAATTGCACGAGCGCGCGAATGGCAACGCTGGCTTGCCCCTTGGCGCGGGCCTCAAGCCATCGACCCAACAGGATCAGGGTTACGATCACCGCCGCGGCCTCGAAATAGACGGCGCGGGCAGAAGCTGGAAAAAGAGCGGGGGCAAGCAGAACCAAAGTGGAATAAGCCCAAGCTGCACCCGCGCCAAGCGCCACAAGGCTGTTCATTTCAGGGGCGCGCCTGACCAACAGTGGCAAGCCACGTCGGAAAAACACCTGACCGGGCCATGCCAACACAAGTGTTGTGAGCAGGAATTGCAGCAGCCAGAACGTTGACTGCCCAAGTACCCCAATGATGGCATGGTGCAGCGGGGGAAACAGGTGTCCCCCCATTTCGGTCAGAAACACAGGTGTGGTCAATACGGCGGAAATCACAAATGCGCGTTGGGCCTTTGCGGTTTCCAAAACAGTGCGATCGTTGCGGCTTTGGTCCTCTTGGGCGATGCGCGCAGGATACCCAAGGGCCGCAATCTGTGCGGCCATATCATTGGCGTCCACAGCGCCGGAAAAAATGCGTAGGTTTACCGTGGCATTGGCGAGATTGGCCCGTGCATCAATCACTCCGGGGTGATTTTGCAGCGCGCTTTCGATGCGTCCCGTGCAAGAGGCGCAATGCATATTGTCCACATCCAGAACAATCGCGGCCTCTCGGGCAGGGTACCCCGCGTCACGCAGTGCACGGCGTAAAGGAGCCGTGTCGCCATCCGTAAGCGTCACGCTGGCCGATGCTTTGGTCAGATTCACCGCGATATCTGATGCGCTTGTTACGGATTTTAACGCACGTTCCGCCCGTCCGGCACAACCCGCGCAGGACATGCCGTCGATTTCAATTGTGAGATGTGTCTGAGTGGTCATGGCCATGCCTGCATAAAGTCACACCGTACATAAGGGTTCCAGTAACAGGAAGGTCAAGGCATCATTCAAGATAAACCCGTAAGGCAAGGTCGCACCGTGGCTGTTTTCGCCGTGCGGGTCCTAATCGGTCTTCAAATAGGCAATCGCCTCGGGTTGTGTCTGCGTCCAACAAGTGCGCGCATCTCCTATCAGCCGATCACGTGACGCGTTCTCTTTGGCAGCAGATTCCAGCTTTTGCAAAATCCCGTGCAATCCAACAAGACCAAACACGGCCGCTGATCCGGCAACACGATGAAAGCTGTCTGCGGTTTGCATGTTGGTATTCGCTCCCAAACAACTCGCCAGTTCGTCTTCAAATTCCTCAAGCAGTGCCAAGGCGTGATCCGCGCCCAATGTGGCCTTGATGTCATCAAGAATGTGGTGGTCAATCGTACTGGGAAGGGTAAGGGGGCTGTCTTGAAGATCACCGCGCAAAATGGCTTCTAGCTGGTCGGTTGAAAAAGGTTTGGTCAAAAGAGCGTCCATGCCAGCGTCTTTCATACGCTTGCGATCTTCGGGTTGGGCTTGGGCTGTAAGAGCCACAATCGTGGTATCACAAGAAGGGGTTGCACCCTTCCGAATGGCACGCGTGGCCGCGATGCCATCCATGCCGGGCATACTGATATCCATGAAGATAAGATCAAATTTTTGATGTGCGGCCTGCTGCACGCCACTTTCGCCATCACTGGCTTCTGTCACAGTATGACCAGAACGTTGCAGGTTTTCACATATCACAAGCCGATTGATGTCATTGTCTTCGACGACAAGGATATTCATTGCGTGCGTGGGAAGTTGGGCCGTCGCGCGCGCATAGACGTCGCCGGGGAGAGAGGCCTTGGACTTTGGTAAAGGCACACGCATCCAAAACAGGCTGCCTTCGCCTGGCTCACTTTCCACGCCTATTTCGCCACCCAAAGAGTGTACGAGACGTTTGGCGATACTTAAGCCCAGGCCTGTTCCACTGCTTTTTCGTCCATAAGAAGGATCCAGTGTTACAAAATCATCAAAGATTTTCTCAAGGTTTTCTGATGCAATTCCGACACCCGTATCGCTGACCCGAAATTCAACCATATCGCTGTTGTTGTGACGTTCGACGTCTAGCTGAATATCGCCGCTTTGGGTGAATTTGATGCCATTCCCTATCAAGTTTAACAACACACGTTGCAGACGTTTTTCATCCCCTGTTACCCAAGCAATGTCTTCAGGAATTGTGGAGAGATGCAAATGATTGCCAGAGGCCTCGGCGTTTGGGTTTTGAAGTTCTACCAAATCACGCAACAGAGTGGCCAGATCAAATGAAATGGCTTGGACGGGTGCACGGTTTGAATCCAGACGCGACAATTCCAGTACATCATTGACATGATGCATCAACAATTGTCCGGAATTTTCAATCACCTCAAGGTAACGCGTGTTTTCGGTCTCTTTTATCTTATCGCGCAATAGATTGGCGGCCCCCATGATGCCGTTCAATGGGGTTCGAATTTCGTGACTCATCACCGCCAAAAGATCTGCTTTTGCCCGCTCTCCCGCTTGCGCATCATCTCGGGCTTGTCGCAGCGTATTTTCGGCTTCGATCCTGTCAGAGATATCACGCATGAACGAAACAAAGACCCTTTTGCCGTCTGAGTTGGCTTGTGACACCGAGAGCTCAGCCGTGAATACCCGCCCAGATTTATGCCGGGCCTCTACTTGGACAAGCCCCCTGCCTACAAGCTGGGCCTCTCCAATCTCTAGGACGTCTTGTAATCCTTCGTGATGACTGGCCTGCAAATGTTCTGGGGTAATCAAGTCGGCAAGATTATGGTCATGTAACTCGGTTTGATCGTACCCAAGTATATCACTCGCGGCTTCGTTGCTTTCGATCACACGGCCCAACTCATCCATCACCAATATGGCATCTTGAGAGGTTTGAATCATAGCTTCAAGGCGGGCCCGACCTTCGGCGTTTTCGCGCGAAATCTTGCGCGTGGTGGTCACCACCCGGCTGAGAACCCAAATCAACAAGATCAACGCGATGATCAAACATGCGGTCATCACCACAAGTTCCCACAGCACAACCGTCACGTCATTTCGTTGTTGGTCTGACATTTCTGCAAAACTGGACATCGCCCCCAGCACCAGATTGCGCAGCTGGAGGTTGATGGATTGCGCGTCGCTGCGCATCCGATCAATATTGTGCAGCAATTCAGCATCCGACCCATCAATAAGCGGCACCGTATTATTTAGAAAATTGCGTAACTGTTCCAGGTGTTGTGCTTGATCTGAACGCTCTACCAATACCGAATAAAACCGCCCTTCCAGCAGCGATGAAATACGGCTGTAAAGAATATTAAACCGCTGCCTCAAGGCGCTAAGGTCTGTGGTGCCGGTGCGTTGCGCCTGTTCAAGGGCAATCTGGTATTTGAAAAATTCAACCTCAGTTTGCGACAACGTCCATTGCACGCTGTCCACCGGTGCCGAAGCTCTTTGTTCAAGCCGATCAGTAACATCCAGAACACGGGCCCCGATCTGAAACACAATCACAATCAGAGCAATAAGCACCAAGAAATTTCTGAGACGAGGCCGCATCAACTCTCCTGCAGGGCAAAATCCACGCTGAGCTTCCAACGCTGGAAGGTCGCCTCTTGTCTTACACAGAGGTTTGCCAACTTTGCCCTTGTTCGCGTGATAACAAAAGGGCTTTTGTGTGCACTGTGATAGAGATGCTCAGTGCAGGGTCAGTTGACCACTTCTATCCTATCCAGCTGCCAGATGCTGCGGGTATAGATGGTTTCAGTGCGATATTTCGGAGATGAATCATAAGGATACACAATCCAAAGCGGCCCCTTGTCACGTACCGACATGGGTTTGCCGTTGCGTTCATAGGCAATGATTGGGGCCTCTTCAGAAATGTCTGTTAGCGGTATTTCGATGGAATAATCATTGATCGCATATGCAACGATACGTTCACCATTCACCATGGTTTCATTCAGAAGATGCAACAATGGAACACCGCGGAATTTCTGAACCCCGTTGGTCCAGATTGTTGTCGTACCAAATTCTGTTTGTTTCATTTTCATCAGCATTGCACGATCCAGCTTCAGAACGTCAATTGCATCGTTGCCGTCTACCATTCCGGACACTGTCAGGATGGTCTCTGGCGAAGGAGTGGATGGCGTGGACGAATCAGTATCCGCCCAGGCGGTCACGCCCAGCCCCAAACCGATGGCCAAAAGCCCGGCAAACAAGCCATTCATATTCGTACTCCCGGTTGCAACGCAGGCAAAGTGACATAAGGTTGACCTATCGTCACCTTATGCTTCCGAATACTGCCATAGCCTTTGGTATAGGGGGGAAGCAGTGTTAAGAAAACGCGCCTCACAGACTGATTTTGGTTTTGATAACATATTGCGGTGCATAATTGATGGAGTTCGCCTTAGAATAATGTAAAATGAAGACGATATTTTTTAGGTAACACTATGCAAATTCTTATTGCAGATGATCATGATTTAGTACGCGAAACGATTTCGGCCTTTCTGGAAAAGGAAGGCCAGGCAAGGGTGCAGTCCGCAGGAGATCTGCCTCAGGCCATCAAGATAGCAAAACGCGACGGTCCGTTTGATTTGATTTTGCTGGATTACAACATGCCGGGCATGAACGGGTTGGCCGGGTTGGCTGAAATGCGCAAAGCCTTTCCGGATACGTCTGTTGCGCTTCTGTCCGGCAATATCAGCAGTGCCATTGTGCAAGAAGCCATCGATATGGGGGCTGTTGGGTTCGTTCCTAAAACCATTGCCGCCAAAAGCCTTGTGAATGCTGTGCGTTTCATGGTTGCAGGCGAAGTATTTTTGCCCGTTTCACTTTTGCAAGAAGACGCTCCTACGGAAATACACCCCATGGCTGAAATGCTCAGTCGTCGGGAAACAGAGGTGCTTTCAGGTTTGTGTCGTGGACAATCCAACAAGGAAATCGCGCGTGATCTTGATTTGCAAGAGGTGACAATCAAGCTGCATGTACGCACGTTGTGCCGTAAACTGGGTGCCCGCAATCGCACTCAGGCGGCCATGATGGCCAAAGAGGCCGGGTTATATTAACCTCACGCGACAATACTCTCTAGCAGGGTCAGACATTTTCGGGCCGATGCATTGGTTTCCCCAAATCGCGTCAGTCTTGCATAAAGTGACGTGCCTTTGCTGAACCAATTGGCATCAAGTTTTTGCAACACGCCACTTTCCAAATAGCGGTTTGCAAAGCCGCGCCAGCCCAAGGCAAGGCCCTGACCCTGTACCGCCGCCTCTAGCAAATAGACATAGTTGTCAAAGGTTTCGCCAACGCGCCATGCTTGCGTGGCGGTATGGGCGCCTTGCCAGTCTTGCCAATCCAGCCAACCATAATTGGCTTTGCCCAATGCCAACAATGGCGGCGGGGTGGCCTTTGTGCGCATCGCGGCATTGGCCGCAGTAATCACACCCGATGTTCCAACAGGCACGATTTCTTCGGCGCATACCCTGACATGCTCGCGTGTTGGAGGCGTCATAGAGTATTCAAAAACGATATCGGCCCCGGTATCGACTGCCGCGGACACAAGATTGTATTCCGTCGTCACGATACGCAGATCGGTTTTGTTTCCCAACGCTTGTTTCAACGCGCCATATCGGGGCATCAACAACAAATGCGACACCTCATGCGAACAGGCAAGCGTCACCTCGTTCGATCCCATTTGCATGGTGTGGACGGCTTCTTGAAGTCCACTTAATCCATTGGCAATTTGTGCAAAAAACACATGTCCTTTTGGGGTCAGGTAGATATGCGTCCCATCCCTAACAAACAGTGCGGCCCCAAGCCGCAGTTCCAGATTGCGGATATGGCGGCTGATGGCGGATTGAGATGTGTTTAACTCTTCTGCTGCACGACCAAACCCATTCAGTCGCGCAACGGCCTCAAAGGCGATCAGGGCATTCACAGAGGGCAGGTTGAATTTACGAGAGCTCATATCAAAACGGGTATGGATGTGTCGATGCAAAAGCAATGGATTTTTTTTGTCATGGCGCGCACCCTCACCAAAACACGCAACAGGAGGGCCCATGTCCGACTATCAAAAGCCGCCCCATTGGGCGCACCAAAAAAATAAGCTGTTTCCACATCAAGTTGGTTTTACCTGCCCGCCGCATGATTATGATGCAGCCCCAACCGATTTTCTGCGCATGGCCCCGCAGACCGTTGGTGTGCATGGTCGTATGTTGCATGTACCGGATTACAAACACGAGCTGGATCAACGCAAACAGAACTTTGGCTTGCTGGAAGAATTCGTGGAATGCATGGCCAACAATGGCGTGGATGTGTGCGGGCAGGTGGGGTCAAATTGGGTCCATGCCAGCGGTTTGGGGGTCGAAGGTATTCGCCAACACTGTGAGATGCTTAGCGACAAATACGATACCCCGTTTCACATGGCCGGATATGCGTTGGTCGAGGCGTTGCGTGATCAAAACATCGAAAAGGTTGCTCTGAACGCCGCCTATCACTGGCCAACATGGTGGCAGGGCACCGTCGGGTTTTTGAAAGAGGCCGGATTTGATGTGCTGTGGGCCGGAAATTTCCATGATCAAGGCTGGTTTAACACCCAAGAAGAGGTCAATGACTGCATCTGGTGTTTTGATGGTGATTTGGCGCGCAAAAGCTTTGAGTATGTTGCCGAACAGGCCCCCAATGCCGACGCTTATCTGATCAATGGCATGTGCAATTTTCGCTCTGGTCCCAATGGGCAGGCACAGCGTCCTGTGCATCTGGAGCGCGAGATCGAGGCGCTGACAGGCAAGCCCATGATTAGCCATGACAATGCATTGCATTGGCGCATCTTTAAAACCTTGGGCCTTGCGCCCGTGACCGAACAGGGCAGCCTGCTCTCCTCTTTGAAAGGGTGACTTTCATGCATAAGATTATCGCACTGTGGGCGGTTCCGCGCTCTACCTCTACGGCATTTGAATGGATGATGCGCCAGCGGGGCGATCTGGACTGCCTGCACGAACCGTTTGGCGAGGCGTGGTATCAGGGCGAAAACCCGCTTTGGCCTCGTTTCAAAGAGGGTGAAAAGACCACGCCGGGCCTGACGTTAGAAAGCGTATGGGCAGATATTCAAACCCGCGCCGAAAAGGCCCCCGTGTTTCTCAAGGATTTCCCACATTACATCAACCATATGTGGACTCCGGATTTTCTGGCCAATTTCACCCATGCCTTTCTGATCCGAGATCCCGCAAAAACCATCACGTCGATGTACAATAAGTGGCCCGACTTTGATGAGCTGGAAGTCGGTTTTTCTGAACAACGGGCCTTGTTTGATTTGTTGACCGCGTTGAATGGTGGCGCGCCTCCTCCGGTGGTGGACAGTGACGATCTGTTGGAAAACCCTCACGACATGACCCGTGCCTTCTGTGACGCTGTCGATATTCCCTTTATCGAAAGCGCCCTCAGTTGGGAGCCGGGCGGCGATCCTTCGGCGCATAGCTGGTGGGATGGCGGATCGTTTCACGCCAACCTTGCGCAATCCACGGGCTTGAAAGCCCAGCAACGCAAATATGTCGAGATCGAGAGCACGCCGGAACGGGTGCAACGCGTCCATCGTCGGGCCAAGCCACACTATGATCACATGTACCAGTATCGCATTACGCAGTAACACCAGTCCGGAAATCAAGACATGAGCCGTCGCAAGATTTGGAACTTCACGCCTGCGTTGCCAATCAAAACAGCCCCTTATTTTGATTGGCCGCTCAGACCTTTGGTGTCTGCGCTCTATCTGCTGCGCAGTTGGAATCCGGTTGGTTGGCGGTGCATGACGTTGATCGCTGCTGTCATCACATGGGTTTTCTTTACGCCCGATATTTCACAAGCGCACTCGCTGTCGCTGGCATGGATCGGTCCGATCTGGATGCGCAATTTTGTGCTGTTGTTTGCTTTGGCCGGCGGGCTGCATCTGTGGTTGCACAGCTTTGCCCGCCAAGGCGACAGGGAACGCTATGATCTTCGCCCGATGGGGCGGGGTGTGCGGGCCTTTCATTTTAATCATCAGGTTTGGGACAATATGCTGTGGTCCTTTGTGGCCCTGCAATTTTGGACGTTTTGGGAATGCTTGATCTATTGGGCGTGGGCCAACGGCTATGCCACAAGGATCAGTTTTGAGACGCACCCTGTGTGGTTTCTAAGCCTGATCCTCTTGTTGCCGATCTGGGCTGGGTTGCATTTTTACTGGTTGCACCGCGCCCTACATACGCGGCTGCTCTATCGCCGGGTTCATGCTTGGCATCATAAAAACATCAACACAGGCCCCTGGTCAGGCCTTGCCATGCATCCGGTCGAAAGCTTCTTTTTGATGTTTGACACGATGATCTTCTTCATCCTGCCGGCCCATCCGATCCATGTGATTTTCCTGCTTTTTCATCACGGTATCGGCGCGCCAGTCAGCCATGCGGGATTTGAAAGCCTAAAACTGGGGCGCACACGCTTGCCTTTGGGGGATTTCTTTCACCAACTGCATCACAAGTTTTTCGACTGTAACTACGGCACGTGGGAAACCCCATGGGATGAATGGTTCAACACTTTTCATGACGGCACCGACGACGGCAATCACCTCATCACTGAGCGCCGCAAAACGCTCTTACGATCCGAAAAGTCACCCTAGGCTTTTTCTTAGGAGAAATACCTTGAAGGCGTGGGGGCAAGGCCCCCACCCGGATCAGCAAACCCCGCGCTTACCCTTTTTTGGCCAAGACGGGTGCAGATTTGTCCAGCGCAAGCTCTGCATCGGAAAACACCCACGGACCGCGAACACCGGGCACCCCTTCGGGGGTGATCTTCATGCCGCGGTGTTGAAGTTGCGGATCCGCAAAAGCCTCACCCACTGAATTGATCGGGCCAGCCGGAACTGTCGCGGCCTCAAGGGCTGCCAACATGTCGCTGGACGTCCAGTTCGTCATAGAAGCCTCCACCGCCTTGGTCAGGCTCTCGCGATGTTCAACGCGGCTTTGGTTGCTAGCATAGCGTGTATCATCTTTCAGATCAGCACGGTCCAAAACATCACACAACCGTTGAAACTGTCCGTCATTGCCTACTGCCAGGATGATATGCCCATCCTGCGTTGGCACGACCTGATATGGGGCGATATTGGGGTGGGCATTGCCTTGGCGCATGGGGCTGTCGCCTGTCGCCAAAAAGTTCATCGCCTGATTGGCAAGCAACGCCGTAGCGCAATCCAGCAGGGACATGTCGATGTGCTGACCCTTACCGGTGCGGTGGCGTTGTTCTACGGCGGCCAAAATGCCAATGGTACCATAAAGCCCAGTCACCACATCGGTCACAGCAACCCCAACTTTCTGTGGTTGGCCGTCTGCCTCGCCGGTGATCGACATCAACCCGGACATGCCTTGCAGCAAAAAGTCGTAACCTGCACGCTTGGCATAGGGGCCATCCTGACCAAATCCGGTGATGGAGCAATAGATCAGGCGAGGGTTCAGCGCGGACAGGCTGTCATAATCCAGCCCGTATTTTTGCAATCCCCCAACCTTGAAATTTTCCACCAGAATGTCCGCATCCGCCACCAGATCACGCACCTGTTGCTGACCTTCCGGGGTGCGAAAGTCGGCAGTGACGCAGGTTTTTCCACGATTGGCGGCGTAATAATAGGCTGCGGATTTGTCCCCATCACGTTCAATGAACGGAGGCCCCCAGCGCCGGGTATCATCCCCCTCATGGCTTTCGACTTTGACAACCTCGGCCCCCAGATCTGCCAGAGATTGCCCAACCCATGGGCCTGCGAGAATGCGGGCCAACTCTACAACTTTCAATCCATGTAATGGTGTCATTGTGTCTTCTCCTCGTGTGTTGCAGCGGGTTTATCAACATGCAGTGGGGATGCAAGGAAAGGTGGGAAGAATAGTAATGGACATAAATGTCTAGATTTAGTCACGCAATCCGCTTAGCCTTTACAAAGAAGTCGTTCTGTCAATTTGCAGGAAATAAAAAAAGGCGACGCGCGGATGACCAGACGAGGACGCAGAACTGCTGCTGAAACACCAAAACGAGAGGTGGATTACCGCAATCTGCGCAACCCCTTCCCGCAGATGAAGGTTTTTTCTGATGACCGAATAGAGGCTATACACAACGCGTCTATGCGCACCTTGGAAGAGTTGGGTATCAAGGCGCTGCTGCCCGAGGCGCGCAAATTGTTCAAGGCAGGTGGCGCGCGCGTGGACGAGGCCAGCGAGATGGTGTTTATCGGGCGCGAGATGGTCGAGGCTGCGCTGCAAACGGCCCCGCGATCCTTCAATTTGCGTGGCGGAGCCCGGCATCGCGATCTGAAAATGGAACTTGGCAGCCTGATGTTTCAACCCGGGGCAGGGGCCCCGCATGTCACGGACCTAACGCGTGGGCGTCGCCCTGGCAGCCTGTCAGATTTTCGCGAAATGGTGCAGATCACGCAGCACTACGACGTTTTGCACATGGTGCCCCCGGTGGTCGAGGCGCAGGATGTTCCCCTGCATCTGCGCCATTATGCAATGACTGAGGCAGAGCTGCTCTATTCCGACAAGGTGCCGTTTTTGTATTCGCGTGGCACGCCGCAAGTGATGGATGGATTTGAAATGATCCGCGACTTTCGCGGGCTGTCAGATGCAGAGTTCCATGCAGAGCCGCAATGTTACACAATCATCAACACCAACTCGCCGCGTGTGATCGACATGCCCATGGCGCAAGGCTTGATTGATTTTGCCCGCGCGCGGCAGATGTCGATTGTCACGCCGTTTACCTTGATGGGGGCGATGGCGCCGATAACGCCAGCGGGTGCGATGATGCTGTCCCATGCCGAAGCCTTGGCCGCGATCACCCTCACGCAACTTGCCCAACCCGGCGCACCCGTGTGTTACGGCACCTTTACCAGCAACGTGGATATGAAATCCGGCGCACCGGCCTTTGGCACACCGGAACATTACACGGCGTCCATCATTGCCGGGCAATTGGCCAGCCGTGTTGGCCTGCCATGGCGATGCGCGGCAGGATCGGCGGCAAATATGAATGATGTGCAGGCCGCAAATGAAAATCAATTTGGCTTGTGGGGATGCCTGATGGCCGGGGCGACAGTTGTCATCCATTCGGCTGGTTGGCTAGAGGGTGGGCTGACCGTGTCGTATGAGAAGATCATCACCGATGTTGAGGTCTTGCAAATGGTGGCAGAACTGTGCGCAGGCGCGTCGGCCTCAGATTCGGATATTGCTTTTGATGCCTTGCAAGAGGTGCCGCCTTCGGGTCACTTCTTTGGGGCAGCTCATACGATGGAGCGGTATCAGACAGAATTTTATGATCCCATCGTGCATGATTTCGCCAATTACGGAACATGGACAGAACGCGGCAGCATTGATGCGTCCAGCCGGGCCACGTCTATCTGGCAAAGCATCGTGGAAGCCGGGCCAAGCATTAACGTGCACATGGACCGCGCCGAGGCCTTACGTCAGTTCATCGACAAGCGCACAAATGAGGGTGGCGCAGCTCCGGAAAGTTGAGGACAGAGTTGAATATCATAGGTGCGAGACGGTAAAACAAAAACATGACTGATCAAAAATCCCCGCTGTTGCATCGCGATGACCCATCCAAAGAACCCCTGACAGGGAATATCAAGGTCACGCGGCAGGATTGGCTGAATGTGGCAATGGATGTTTTGGTCAGCGATGGGGTGGAACAGGTTAAAGTCTTGACCTTGGCAGAGCGCCTTCAGGTGTCGCGATCCTCGTTTTATTGGTATTTTAAATCGCGGCAGGATTTGCTGGATGCCTTGCTGACTTTTTGGGAAAATACCAATACGGCGGCGCTTATCTCTGGAACGAAAGCCTCGGCCAAAACGATCACGGCGGCGGTGTGCAATGTTTTTAACTGTTTTATCGATCCATCAGTGTTTAACACGGCACTAGATTTCGCCATTCGTGATTGGGCGCGCCGATCAGGCACAGTGCGGCGGGTGTTGGATCAATCTGATACGAAACGACTGACGGCATTGCAGCAGATGTTTGAACGATTTGGCTATGTCCCGCTAGAGGCCAAAACCCGCGCACGGGTGCTCTATTATATGCAAATCGGTTATACTGATGCGGATTTGCATGAACCCATGGAAGAGCGCACAGCGCTGTTACCACATTATTTGCTTAGCTTTACGGGGGTTGAGCCTTTGGCTGAAGAAATCGAAGCCTCTGCTGCCCATGCCCGCGCTGTAGAGGCCGCTTTGATGCGTTAGGCAAGGGCGTCAAAGATTGCCCCGTTGCACCTCTGGTGGCAATCATGTCAAACATAGCCAACAAGAATACCAAGATGTAAGCAGGATATCAGATGGCGAGCGGTGTGATTACTCCAGTTCTTTTATGTGGTGGCTCTGGCACCCGTTTGTGGCCGCTGTCGCGTAAAAGCTATCCGAAACAATTTGTGCCTTTGGTGGATGACACGACGTTGTTTCAGGCCTCGGCTCAACGCCTCTCGGGCGCAGGGTTTGGCAAGCCGATGGTGCTGACCAATTCTGATTTCCGGTTTATAGTGACGGAACAGTTGGCAGAGATCGGGATGGATCCATCGGCCATTCTGATTGAACCCGAGGGGCGCAATACAGCCCCTGCAGTGTTGGCGGCGGCGCTGTGGTTGAATACACAAGACCCTGAGGCGCTGATGTTGGTGGCGCCATCTGATCATGTGGTGCCTGACACGCTAGCGTTTCGCGATGCGGTAAATGCAGGTGCTGCGGCCGCGCAAGACGGCAAACTGGTGACATTTGGTATCACCCCAACGCACGCGGAAACAGGATACGGGTATCTCGAGCTGTCGAGCGAGACCAAAGATGGCCAGCCTGTGCCGTTGACACGTTTTGTTGAAAAACCGGATGCCGCGCGTGCCGCTGACATGCTGGCAGCGGGCAATTATATGTGGAATGCCGGAATTTTCCTGTTTTCTGTCAAAACCATTCTAGCCGCCTTTGAGGCCCACGCGCCTGCTTTGGTGGGCCCCGTGCGGGCATCGGTGGACAATGGGCAGATTGACCTTGGGTTTTTGCGCCTTGCGCCATCAGATTGGCAGCAAGCAGATGATATTTCCATCGACTATGCGGTGATGGAGCGCGCCGATAACCTTGTGGTGGTGCCATTTTCTGCCGGGTGGTCCGATCTGGGGGGCTGGGATGCGGTTTGGCGCGAAAGCCAGCCGGATGCCGACGGTGTTGTCACCCACGGCGCGGCCACGGCATTGGAATGTCGCAATACATTGCTGCGTTCAGAAGACCCCGCACTAGAGGTCGTCGGGATCGGACTTGACGATATCATCACCGTTGCTATGCCGGATGCGGTGTTGGTGGCCCATGCGAGCCGCGCGCAGGACGTCAAAAAAGCCGTGTCCTCGCTGAAAGCCAAAGGCGCAAAACAGGCCACGGCCTTTCCGAAGGATCACCGCCCTTGGGGGTGGTTTGAAAGCCTTGTGATGGGCGAGCGGTTTCAAGTGAAACGCATCGTGGTGCATCCCGGTGCGGCGCTATCTTTGCAATCGCATCACCACCGCGCAGAACATTGGATCGTTGTGGAAGGCACTGCCAAGATCACGATTGATGACCGTGTGGAGCTGATCAGCGAAAATAAATCGGTCTATATCCCGCTGGGCGCCAAGCATCGCCTTGAAAATCCCGGTAAGGTGGCGATGGTTCTGATCGAAGTGCAAACCGGCAGCTATCTGGGTGAAGATGACATCATTCGCTATGAAGATGTTTACGCGCGGGATTAGGTGTTCCTGTTTCTGCTGAAATTTGCGCCATCTTTCCGCCCTGAAAAAAGCACGAAAATGTTGCGTCTGCGCACTAGCTGGAGATGCATAATACCCGTAAGAGTGTTGTGGGGGACAATTTGAAGAGGATCGGTATGCGCCGTCTATTTGTGCCCCTATTGGCAGTTTTTTCGTGTCTCGCACTTCCTGCAATCGCAGAGGAACGGCAACGGCTTGGCTATGGCCTGTTGTTCGTGAACGACTTTATTGGCGATGGCGAAGATCGCTGGCGCACGGGATCAGCCGCGAGCAGCAGAGTTTATGGGCGAGGCTGGTCGGGTGAATTGCCGTCGAACCTCGGGGACATTCTGGAATTGCGCTTTGGCGCAGAAATCATTGCGCCCGAAGATCTGCGGACGCCTACGGCAGATGATCGTCTTTATGCTGGCAGCCTGTCTTTGGGTCTGCATACCCATTTTCAAAAGGCCGGATGGGAGATGGCGCTTGGCGGTGATATCTCTTTGATTGGCTCACAAAACGGGTTGGATGAATTTCAAAGCGCTTTGCACGATTTGCTAGGGGTGGATCGCCCTTCTGATACAGTCACCGACACGCAGATCGGAAATCGTATTGTCCCAACGGTGGTTTTTGAAACGGGTCGCGTATTTGACATTGGTGTCAACTCACGCATTCGACCGTTCCTCGAGGCGCGTGCAGGCGTGGAAACCTTGGTGCGTGCAGGGTTTGATCTGACCATTGGGCGGGTTGGTCAGGGCGAACTTTGGGTGCGTGACAGCGTAACCGGACATCGGTATCGCGCGATAAAACAGGCCACTCCGGGGATGGCGTTGGTATTGGGGGCTGATTTCACCGCGGTTCAAGACAGCGAGTTTTTACCGGAAACCGGGGGGCTTGAACGCAGTGATGAGCGCAGCCGCGTTCGGGCAGGGGTGCATTGGCAAGGCGAAAATGCGGCTTTGTTCTATGGCATGACTTGGCTGAGCGAAGAGTTCGAAGCGCAGGATGAAAGTCAGGTGTTGGGGGCGGTTCAGATCAGTCTGAAGTTCTGAAGCGGACCCCTTTTAGGGGGGCAAAGGCTGATAGCAGCCGACTCTTCTGCATCCTGAAAGACACAAAAAACACATTAATTGGATTTGATAAGTATAGGTCTTTCCTCAATGAATCGGTTCTGTTAACCTTTCGGCCATAAAAAGACTAAAAAAGGCAGGTAATCAGGCAATGGGAACGGGCTTTCGAGGCACGTTTGTCATATCCTGGTCGCAAACAGAGCTAGACAGCTTGAGGGCAGCGCCCCTTGAGTCACTTGAGGTCGGGACCGTTTGGTCCTGGGGCGGCGATGCAATACGCGTTGACGGACCTTCGGAGTTGTTGCGGCTAGAGCGGACAGGCGGAGAGACAAACATCCGAAAACGCGCAGCACGTATGGTGCGGCGTTTGGTCGGGGCAGCACTGACAGAGACGAACGACGTTGCAAATGTCGAGATAGATGAACCGCTGCTGGACGGCGGTTTTGTTGTGACCAATGGGTCGCAAAGCTTCACAATCACTGTAATCGAAGTTGAGGGGTCTCAGCCTTTGCTGATGTTCCTTGATGAATTACCTCCAAAGAACACAGAGCTTTGGGTGGTGCATCACACGTTGGAACGCATCGAACGGCAACAACCGGGCGAGGCCACAGGCGGGGTGATTTGTTTTACGCCCGGCACAATGATTTCAACGCCTTATGGTCCTAAACCGGTGGAACAACTGGGTGAAGGTGATAAGGTTCTGACCAAAGACAGCGGTGCCGAAGAGGTGCTGTGGGCTGGGCGTCGCCGCATGACAGGCGCGCGTCTCTTTGCCATGCCCAAGTTGCGTCCCATTCGTATTCGCGCAGGCGCGTTGGGGGTGGAACGTCCAGACCAAGAGCTGATAGTGTCACCAGAACACCGTATGCTGGTCAAAGGTGACGTGGCGCGTGCATTGTTCAACACGCCAGAGGTGCTGGTGTCGGCCAAGGACTTGGTGAACGGCTCTACGATCTCGGTGGATTATGCATTGCGTGAGGTGACTTATGTCCACCTCTTGTTGCCGCGTCATCAGGTATTGTGGGCCAACGGTGTGGAAACCGAGAGCTTCCATCCGGCAAGTACAACCCTGTCGACGTTGACAGACAGCGACCGCGATCGTCTGCTGGAACGTCTGCCCCATCTGGCGCAAGACACACACAGTTACGGCGATTTTGCTCGTCGCAACCTCAGCACATCCGAAGCGGCCATCCTGCAACACGAAGCGGCTTGATCCAATTTTTCACCGAACAAAAGCCCTGCTATTCGGCGGGGCTTTTTGCTTGTCATACCAAATGCGGTGGCTTTAGATTGTGGTGATTGCTATTTCAGGGTGTGTAATCTTCTGTTTATTCCCTTAAGGGGCGAGGTTTCGAAGTTCATTTTGCTGTTGAGAATTTTCAGAACTCTAGTCCCTGCGTTGACTTTGATAGCAGGGCTTTTCTCTCTCTATTTGTTAGCGATTGCCCATAATGTGCAAACAGTCAGCTTTGTGTTTTTGTTGGGATATCCATTCATTGCTGGCGGTGTGATCGTCGCTTTCAGGCCCAAAAACACGTTTCAATCTTTGGGAAGAGTTGTCTTGTGGACAGTCGGGATTATGGTGACTTCAATCTTTTTGACTTTCCTAACAGGCGATGAAGGTCTGATTTGCATCGCTATGGGGATGATACCAATTTTGGGGGCAAGCTTGAGCGGTGGAATTGTGTATCTGTCTGTCTTGCGTTGGAAGGCGGGGGGAAAAGAAACCTTTAAAGTGGTATCACTCCCGGTTGTTGCAATGATCATTGTCGGGATGGTTCCCGCGCCACCAAAAATATATGAAATTTCCAATTCTATTGTGATTGATGCCCCTCCTGACGTCGTTTTTCAGCAACTCAAGTCGATCCCCGATATCAAACCTCATGAAATTCCTACGCGTATGTCGCACTTGTTAGGTGTGCCCAAGCCGACTGCGGCAGTTTGGGAAGACGGCGAGGATGGCGCAGTCAGGCATTCTTATTGGGGTAAAGATGTGCATTTTCTGGAAAGGATCACAAACTATGAATCGGATCGCTTGATTGCTTGGGAGTTTGATTTTCCAGAGGGATGGATAGCCAACGGTATCGAAGATCCTCATGTCAAAGTTGGTGGGCAGTATTTTGATGTTCTTTCAGGTGAATATTCGCTTGAAGACCTTAATGGAAAAACTCGACTGACACTGAAAACCTGGACCTATGACAATTCGTCCTTGGGGTATTACGCACAGTTTTGGCACAACTTCTTTTTTGAGGATTTTCACGAAGTAATCCTGATACTTGTGAAAAATCGCTTAGAAACATCATAATCGCTGAGGTTGGTGTGTACCTTCTACGATGTGTTTGAAATAGGAATGGATATATGGTGCCACAGGGGAGGATTGAACTCCCGACCTCACCCTTACCAAGGGTGCGCTCTACCACTGAGCTACTGCGGCGTGACGCTATCGGCGATGCCGACCGTGGCGCGGTGATTAGACTCAATTCCAGATTGGTGCAAGCCCTAACTGGACGCTTTTTTGTGGCTCATGTATGGAAAGATCATGGAACGGAAAAAAACACCTCAAAAGGCAAAGCCAAAGGGCCAGAGCCGCGATGACCGGTTGAAGGCTGCGCTGAAGGCGAATATGGCGCGTCGCAAGGCGCAGGCACGGTCTCGGGCTGGGCCGCCCACACAGGATGATGCAGCCGATAACACCAAGGAATAAGAGCAGATGGATTCGATTATTGTACGTGGGAATGGCGCTCTGAACGGCCAAATCCCAATTGCAGGTGCCAAGAATGCCTGTTTGACTTTGATGCCCGCCACGTTGCTTAGCGAAGAACCGCTGACATTGACCAATGCGCCGCGTCTGTCAGACATCAAGACAATGACGCAGTTGTTGTCTTCTTTGGGTGCTGAGGTGTCCGATTTGCAGGACGGCAAGGTGCAGGCTATGTCTAGCCACAACATCGACAACCACATAGCAGATTATGACATCGTGCGCAAAATGCGGGCGTCTAACCTTGTGTTGGGGCCGATGCTGGCGCGCCTAGGGCATGCGGTTGTTTCTTTGCCCGGAGGATGTGCCATTGGTACACGTCCGATGGATTTGCATATTCATGGACTAGAGGCGCTGGGCGCGGAAATAGAGCTGAAAGAAGGCTATCTGCACGCGAAAGTACCAGCTGGCAGGCTGCAAGGCGCGGAAATCACCCTTTCCTTTGCTTCAGTAGGGGCCACGGAAAACATCCTGATGGCAGCAACACTGGCCAAAGGTACAACCATTATCAATAATGCCGCGCGTGAACCTGAAATTGCCGATTTGGCCACTTGTCTGCGTGCCATGGGCGCGCAAATCGAAGGCGACGGCACCTCGCGTATAGAAGTGCAAGGCGTAGATCGCTTGCACGGCGCGACACATCCGGTTGTGACTGATCGGATTGAGCTTGGTACCTACATGCTGGCCCCCGCGATCTGTGGTGGGGAGGTAGAGCTGCTTGGTGGACGGATTGATCTGGTTGGGGCATTCTGCGAAAAGCTGGATGCTGCTGGTGTCAGCATCGAAGAAACTCAACATGGCCTTAAGGTGTCACGCAAGGGGGATCGCATCCGCGCTGTGGATGTTGTAACCGAGCCATTCCCCGGCTTTCCGACTGATTTGCAAGCGCAGATGATGGCTCTTATGTGCACCGCCGAAGGCACTTCGGTGCTTGAGGAAAAAATCTTTGAAAACCGTTTCATGCATACGCCCGAATTGATGCGCATGGGCGCAAATATCGAAGTTCAGGGTGGTACGGCGACAGTGACTGGGGTGGAGCGCTTGAAAGGTGCACCCGTAATGGCAACCGATTTGCGGGCCTCTGTGTCACTGATCCTTGCTGGATTGGCGGCTGAGGGCGAGACCATCGTGAACCGCGTCTATCATCTGGATCGCGGGTACGAACGGGTCGAGGAAAAACTGGGCAATGTTGGCGCCCATATTGAGCGGGTTGATGGTGTATGACACAGGACGCAACATTTGAAGATGGCGCTGAAAAGCCTCTGAACCTGGGCGCGTTGGATGGCGATGATTTACAGATCATATCCTCGTTGGCGCAGGATGCGATTTTTCCCGCGACGGAAATGAAGTGGCGCGCGCGCGAACGTCGCTTTGCCCTGCTGTTGAACCGCTTTCGTTGGGAAGATGCGCCTCTTGCAGAGCGGCACAAACGCGCGGTGGAACGCGTGCAATGCTTGCTGGTCATTGACAACGTGCTGCGCGTAGCCTCGCAAGGGATAGACCGAAACGACAAGGACACGGTGCTGTCCCTTCTGTCGGTCACCTTTGAAGCAGGCGAAGACGGCGCAGGTGAGGTTATTCTGACCTTGGCAGGCGATGGGGCGATCCGTTTGTCCGTTGAGGCGTTGGAAACAACACTCAAGGATGTGACGCGTCCCTATATTGCGCCATCGCGAAAAATCCCTGACCACGGTCTTTGATTTCACGTTTTGACTGTGCAGCGACGACCTGCCTCTTGAGGCTTGGCATCTGTACCGCTAAGAGCAGGCGCAAAGGAGAGCCGCCATGCCACAGTTTCTGAACACCACCGATCCTGACTTTGAGGCGCAGTTTGCCACTCTCTTGGGCGCCAAACGCGAAGACAGCCCGGATGTGGATGCCGTCGTTGCGGACATCATTGCGGATGTACGCGCGCGTGGCGACGCGGCGGTGATTGAGCTGACCTCAAAATTTGACCGGTTGGAACTGACACCAGAAACCTTGCGGTTTTCTGAAGAAGAGATTGAAATTTATTGCGGTCAGGTCAACGACAGTGACCGGGCGGCGCTGGAACTCGCAGCAGAGCGCATTCGCGCCTATCACGCGAAACAAATGCCCGAAGATCACAGTTGGACCGATGACGCTGGGGCGACGCTTGGTTGGCGCTGGACGCCGGTGTCGGCGGCGGGGCTTTATGTGCCCGGTGGCATCGCCAGCTATCCCTCGTCCGTTTTGATGAATGCCATTCCGGCCAAGGTTGCAGGAGTGGAGCGTCTGGCCATTGTGGTGCCCACGCCGGATGGGGTGGTGAACCCGTTAGTTCTGTTGGCTGCGCGGATTGCGGGTGTGGATGAGATTTACCGTATTGGCGGGGCACAGGCCGTGGCCGCATTGGCCTATGGCACCGAAACCATTGCCCCGGTTGACAAGATCACAGGCCCAGGCAACGCCTTTGTCGCTGCTGCCAAGCGCCGGGTTTTTGGCAAGGTCGGCATCGATATGATCGCTGGTCCGTCCGAAATTCTGGTGATCGCGGACAAGGACAACAACCCCGACTGGATCGCGCTGGATTTGCTGAGCCAAGCGGAGCACGACGAAAGCGCGCAGTCCATTCTGGTTACGGATGATGTCGATTTTGCGGACGCCGTGACCAAAGCCGTTGAAAAACGCCTTGAAACGCTGGAGCGCCGCGAGGTGGCAGGCATAAGCTGGCGTGACTATGGCGCAGTGATCATCGTGCCAGACCTGTCCACAGGGGCAAAGCTGTCAAACCGTGTGGCGCCAGAACACCTTGAATTATGCGTGGCCGATCCAGAAGGTCTGAGCGAAGAAATCACCCATGCGGGCGCGATTTTTCTTGGTCAGTACACACCAGAGGCCATTGGCGATTATGCCGGAGGCCCCAACCACGTGCTGCCCACTGCACGGTCGGCCCGGTTCAGTTCAGGCCTGTCGGTGATGGAGTTCATCAAGCGCACAACTCTGTCCAAAATGTCCCTTGAAAGCCTGCGCGCGATTGGCCCGGCCGCCGAAACCCTCGCGATCAGCGAAAGCCTTGAGGCCCACGGCCTGTCCGTGCGTGTACGTTTGGATTCCCTGAACGAATAACCACGCTTGCCATGGCTTCATTGCTTCCCTAGCGTTTCCTTTGCCCGAAACGTAAGGATGAGATGATGCAACGCACCCATAGTTGGCCCGAGGGACATTGGAACTGGCCTGTCAATTTGACCCATAAGCACGGTGTGCGTGTGGGCAATATGATCTATACGGGCGGTCAAGTTGACCTAGATATCTCGGGGACAGTGCGCAACTCCGGTGATCTCGCGCGACAATGCATGGCGTCGATGGCTTATTTGCAGGATGTGTTGCGCGACCTTGAGGCGGATTTTTCCGATTTGGTGAAACTTATCGTTTATTTCACCGGAGACCATCATGACGAAGCGGAGCTGTTGAAGCAGATCGCCGACATCATTGGTGCGGATGTGCGCCCCGCGGTCAGCATGATCGCCTTGCCAGAGCTATGCTATCCGGGGCTTCGCGTCGAAATAGAAGGCATTGCAATGAAAGGGGACACGCTGCTGCCACGTAAGGCGCTGCATCTGCCTAACATGCCCCAATTGCCGCAGGCGTTTTCCCATGTGGTGCAGTGCGAGGACATGATTTTCACCAGCGATATTTTGGCGATGGACGGGCAGGGAGCTGTGCATGCGCCGGGCGATGTCATCGCCCAAACCACTCGGATGATGGAGAACCTCGCAACTACGCTTGCAGCTGTTGGTGCGGTCATGTCGGATGTCGCCAAACTCAACGTGTTTTATTTGGGAGGTGGCACTGCCGAAGAATGGGAGGCACCTGCACGGATTCGCGCGGATTGTTTTCCTGACCCGGGTCCTGCACCTACCGGGATGCCGCTGACAGCTTTTGCTCATCCTGATGTGGCCACACGCATCCATGTGACCGCCATGCGCGCGCAGGATGGGACAGAATTAGAGCGGCGTTTTGCATGGCCAAAGGGGCATTGGGATTGGACAACACCGTTGCCTTATAAACATGGAAATATGTGTGGGCAGATGATCCATGTGGGCGGGCAGGTTTCGCTGAATCCACAAGCGGGTGTGATTGACCCTGACGATATGGTCGCCCAAACCCGGCGCGCCATGGATAATGTAGCGCGGGTTTTGGCCGAATTTGACGCAACATTGGATGATGTGGTCAAGGTCACCACATTTTACGAAGGTCGTGCCTCGGCAGAGGCATTGCATGAGAACCTGATGATCCGGTCCAATTCCTATCGCGCACCCGGGCCTGCCACCACGGGGGTGCCCATGCCTGCGCTGGTCTATGAGGGAATGGTGATTGAAATCGAAGTGATTGCGATAAAACCATAAAGGTGATCAGCGGACCTTGCGGAAATATCACGAAATCGTAGAGCATGCATAAGCTGTGCGCCGCAAGATTGCTCTTGCAAGAAGACTGCGTTACTGCTTGTCGAAACCTTAGATGCAAGAGACCCTGACATGAGCCGCATCAGTCATATTCAGATCGACGACCGCAACCTGCCGCCTCCAACGCCCGAGATCGAGCAAGAGCGTAAGGTGGCGATGTTTGATCTGCTCGAAGACAATACATTTGCCCTGCCCAAACGCGATGACCGTGTGATTGCTGAAGGGCCCTATCACGTGGGTTTGTCGATCCGCGACAAACGACTGGTGTTCGATGTCGCTACCGAAGCTGATGAAAAAGCCGCAGAATTTCATCTTTCCTTGTCGCCTTTTCGCCAGGTGGTCAAAGACTATTGGCAAATCTGCGAGAGCTATTTTGATGCGGTCAAGAATATGCCACCCAGTCAGATTGAAACCATCGACATGGCGCGGCGTGGCATCCACAATGAAGGCGCACGCATTCTGACGGAGCGTCTTGAAGGTAAGGCAGAGGTCGACAATGACACCTCACGCCGCCTGTTCACCCTGATCTGTGTCTTGCATTTCGGAGGCTGAGGCGTGGTGCGAGAGCTTCCTCAATCGGTGTTGTTTTGTTGTGACCATAATGCCGTGCGCTCACCTATGGCCGAGGGCATTATGAAAAAATTCTTTGGCACGGACACCTATGTGCAATCAGCAGGTATTCACAACGATCTGGAAATTGACGGGTTTGCCATTTCGGTTTGTTCTGAAATTGGGGTTGTGCTGGATCGACACCGGTCGCGCTCTTTTGAGGAAATGGAAGAATTGGGTGATCAATTGTCCTCTTTTGATTTGGTGGTGGCATTGTCCTCTGCTAGTCAATCGCAGGCGCAGGATTTGACGCGGTTCTACCACACAGAATTAGAGTATTGGCCGATCACTGATCCCACAGCTCAGGGCGAAAGCCGCGAGGCCAAGCTTGAAGCCTATCGTGTGGCGCGTGACGAAATCATTGGCCATTTAATCAATCGCTGGGGCCCTGCGCGCAGCGAATAGGCTGTGTTGAATTGCGCGTCGCGCCTCTACTATGTCGCAAACTATCCTGACGCAGGAGGGATGTGCGCGATAGATTGTGGTAAAACGCCCCTTTTTTCGGATGTAGACCCATGAGCAAAGACACAATTCAACAGTATTATGACGCGTTTAATGCAGGCGATATGGATGGCATGATTGCCTGCCTGTCTGATGATTTTGTGCATGATGTGAATGAAGGTGATCGGCGCATGGGCAAAGAGGCCTTTGGCGCCTTTTGTGCCCATATGAGCGAAACCTATAAAGAACTGCTGACCGACATCGTGGTCTTTGCCAATGACGACGGCACACGCGGTGCGGCAGAGTTTGTTGTCAACGGCACCTATTTGAAGGCAGATCCGGGCCTGCCAGAGGCACATGGCCAAAAATACCTGTTGCCTGCGGGTGGGTTTTTCACTCTTAAGGATGGGCTGATCACGCGTGTGACCACCTATTACAATCTTCAGGAATGGATCCGTCAGGTCAGCCAATGATCACGACGCGTGTTTTGACAGGAGCTGATCTAGACCGGGCGCTGGGCGATGTGGCACGTTTGCGCATCAATGTGTTTCGCGCCTTTCCCTATCTATACGACGGCGACCTTGCCTACGAAGAGCAGTATTTGCAGATTTACCGCGAGAGTGAGGATGCGGTACTGGTGGGGGCTTTTGATGGGGATGTTTTGGTTGGGGCATCAACAGGCATGCCGCTTGAAGATCACGCAGATGATTTTGGCGCGGCGTTTGAAGGCACTGATCTAGTGCTGAGTGAAGTATTTTATTGCGCAGAGTCTGTTCTGCTGCCTCAGTACCGCGGACATGGCGTTGGGCATGCGTTCTTTGATCTGCGTGAAGCGCATGCTAGAAAGCTAGGCGATAAAAAGGTTTGCTTTTGCGGAGTGGTTCGCCCTGTGAATCATCCTATGCGCCCAAATGATTACGCGCCGCTTGATCCATTTTGGCGGAAACGTGGATATAAAAAGCTGGATGGTGCTATCGCTGAATTTGGCTGGAAAGACATTGGTCACAGCGAAGAAACCAAAAAGCAGCTACAGTTCTGGGTCAAGGATTTATAATCAGCTTATGTGCTGCCGCCTGGAGGAAATCACATGAAAGTCGCAACATCTGCCTATCCTCTCGACTGGCTCGAAAGTTGGGCACAATACGAGGACAAGCTGGCGCGCTGGGTGTCTGATGCGGCCGGACAGGGCGCTGAATTATTGGTGTTCCCTGAATATGGCGCGATGGAACTGGCGTCCTTGGCCGGGGTGGAAAAAGCGGGTGACCTAGAACACTCCCTGCATGCGATTTCAGAACGTATTGAAGCAGCAGATGTGCTGCACAAACAACTCGCCTCAGCGCATTCATGTTGGATATTGGGCGCTTCTGCCCCAGTGTTTGATGGCGGAGTACGCCCTGTGAATCGTGCGCGTCTGTTCTCGCCTAAAGGTGATATGGGCGTACAAGACAAACAGATCATGACCCGGTTTGAACGCGAAATTTGGAATGTTGCAGCTGGTGGCCCGTTGCAGGTGTTTGACACGCCCTTTGGCAAACTAGGCATTTTGATCTGTTATGACAGTGAATTCCCTCTGCTGGGACGTGCCTTGTCAGAGTGTGACCTGATTCTAGTGCCTTCATGCACGGATGCGCTGGCTGGATATTGGCGGGTACGTATCGGTGCCATGGCACGTGCGCTCGAACAGCAATGTGTAACCATCATGTCCTCTACCGTTGGGGATGCCCCGTGGTCCCCCGCTGTTGACGAAAACGTCGGTATGGGGGGCGTGTTTTGTCCCCCGGATAAGGGATTTCCTAGCACCGGTGTTCTGGCAGAAGGAGTATTGAATTCACCGGGTTGGACCTATGCCGACATCGAACTTGCCAAGATCACCGAGGTGCGTCGGGATGGCAATGTTCTCAACCGCACCCACTGGAAGGAGCAAGGACTGCGCAACAATGAGGCTAAATCGGTTTTGATGCGTTGATTTGCCCTTGAAAATCAGCCTTTTTGGTCCCATGTAGGGGCGACTCGCGAATGGCGGGTGCTATATATAGGAGAGACCATGGCCAAGGAAGATACGCTCGAATTTCCCGGTGTCGTGAAGGAACTCCTGCCGAATGCGACGTTTCGGGTCGAGCTGGAAAACGGCCATGAGATCATCGCACATACGGCAGGCAAGATGCGCAAGAACCGCATCCGTGTTCTGGCTGGCGACAAAGTGCAAGTGGAAATGACGCCTTATGATTTGACCAAAGGGCGCATCAACTACCGCTTTAAGTAAGGGATGACCCTTTAAGATGTGCAAAGCCCGACCAAAGGTCGGGCTTTTGTTTTGCATGGACGTCATGCGCAGGCTATGACGCTGACGTAATTCAAACAGGTGATCGGCATGGCATTTATTCTCGGCTCTGGCAGCCCGCGGCGGCTTGAACTCTTAGCACAGCTTGGGGTGACGCCGGATGATGTGCGCCCACCTGATATTGATGAAACGCCTCTGAAGGGCGAAGTGCCGCGCGCCTATTGTCAGCGTGTGACGCGTGACAAGGTAAGGGCTGTTGCCGCTGGTGCCGATGATGTTGTGCTGTGCGCCGACACCACCGTTGCGCTGGGCCGCCGCATTTTAGGAAAACCCGAAAACGCCGGAGAGGCCGCTGAATTTCTGCTATCATTGTCAGGGCGTCGTCACCGCGTGATTACAGCCGTGGCTGTGCGCCGAGGAGACCGCATCTGGGAAAAAGACGTGGTGTCCCATGTCAAAATGAAAAACCTGTCTGATATAGAGCTGAACGCCTATCTTGCCTCTAATGATTGGCAAGGCAAAGCAGGTGGCTATGCCATTCAAGGCCCCGCCGGGGCATTCATTCCGTGGATCAGCGGATCATTTACAGGTATCGTCGGCCTGCCACTGGCAGAAGCCGCAAATTTGCTGAGTGCCGCAGGGCACCCCATATATGGAGAGCACGCATGAAGGGCCGCACCATCGCATTGGACCACATCAATGGGCGCGAAGCCGCGGCATTGATGGTGGACGGCAAGCTCGAAGACATCCTGATCGAAGGTGATGCTCCTGCGATAGGCACCATCTATCGTGCCCGTGCAGATAAACCTGTCAAAGGGCAGGGGGGTATGTTTCTGAAAACCCCTGATGGATCGGCGTTTTTGCGCCAGATCAAGGGACTTGCCCCCGGCGCGATGTTGGTGGTTCAAGTCACTGGCTTTGCCGAGGATGGTAAGGCGATCCCAGTTACCCAGAAAATTCTGTTCAAAAGTCGCTATGCGATTGTGACACCGGATGCCCCTGGCTTGAATATTTCGCGCTCTATCCGGGATGAGGACGAGCGAGATCGCCTGCTTGAGGTGGCGCATGACATGATGAGCGACAGCACCTTTGGCCTGATTCTACGGTCTGCGTGTGCGGGTGCTGATCTGGACGAGATCGCGGAAGATATCGAAGCCATGTGCGCCTTGGCCAGCCAAGTTGTGCATGATGAGGGCAGCGAGATAGAAACCCTGTCTGCAGGGGATGGCCCGCACGTACAGGCATGGCGTGATTGGGTTGAAGACGCCGAAGTGGTGCGCGATGAGGGCTGTTTTGATGGCCATGGCGTGCTGGATGCTTTGGCAGAGATACAGTCCATTCGCGAATCTTTGTCCGGTGGTGGTTTTATGTTTATTGAGCCCACACGTGCACTTGTGGCAGTAGATGTGAACACAGGCGCCGATGCCTCGCTCGCTGCTGGGATCAAGGCAAACATGGCCTGCGCCAAAGCATTGCCGCGCGCCTTGCGCCTGCGTGGCATTGGTGGGCAAATCGTTCTGGATCTGGCACCCATGCCCAAAAAGGATCGCCGCGCCTTTGAAACTGCCCTGAGATCAGCATTTCGGAGCGATAGCGAAGATACAGCCTTGGTCGGCTGGACGACGCTTGGACACTATGAATTACAACGCAAACGTGGCCGCATCCCTTTGTCAGAGATTCTTAAATGAGCTGCCCGATCTGTAAAAAACAAACCAACCCGGCCTATCGCCCGTTTTGTTCAAAGCGGTGTGCCGATATTGATTTGGGGAAATGGCTCGACGGGAACTATGCAATACCTGGAGAGCGCCCCGAAGACATTGAAAACGCTCAAGAAGAGATCATTAATCAAAGCCTGCAAAAACATTAGCAGAATTTGCGAAAACCCTCTGGACACCGCGCACCACAGCGCATAAAACGCCCACACCCAAAGGCAAACGCCTTTCCCGTGCCCGGGTAGCTCAGGGGTAGAGCAGTGGATTGAAAATCCTCGTGTCGGTGGTTCGATTCCGCCCCTGGGCACCACTAAATCACTGAAATAGTTGATTTATTTGGTTCGTTGAAGCCTTGGAAATTCCTCCGTAAAAGTTACACACAGTTATACACTCTTCTTACGGGCTTGATTTGGTGAAAGTTTCCAAAAACCGAATACTCAAATCAAAACAACTCCGTAAGGGGCTGGCCATCATCCTGACGGCCCGTAGCCCGTATTGGCTTATCCGCCTTCGTGATCCGATTGCCGGGAAATATGTCCATCGTTCGTCCAAGGAGACTTCGCGACTCGAAGCGATGGAAGTGGCCTATGAGTTTGCCGACAGTTATCGAAGCAAAGCCAACAGCGATCACGCCAAGGTGAAGGCAACCAGCTTCGAACACTATGCCAAGAAATTGATGGCAATGCAGAAGGGGCAGTCGAAATGGTCGGACGGTGACAACAAACTCCTGAACCGTTCCAAGGATGGCCTGATTGTCTATTTCGGCAAGCATGATGTCTCAAAGATCACCACGGGCATGGTTCGGGATTACCTGACGCACCTCGATGGGAATCGTAAGAAGCCACTGGCGCATTCGACCAAATCCAAGCACGTCATTATCATTCGGAAAGTCCTGACTATTGCTGTTGAGGACGGTTTGCTGAACGTCTTGCCGGTCATGCCGAAGATCAAAACCGTTGACACCCCGAGGCACACCTTCACGGATAGCGAGTACAAGCGGTTCATGAAAGCCGCTGGTGAATGTGCCAGGCGAGGGGACAAGGTCAGAGGTGTTCAGATCACGGGCCACCATGTCAGGATGTTCCGCTTTGTCGTGCATAGCTTTCTTCGTCCAACCGAAGGCGAGCTGTTCGGTCTGAAGCACAAGGATGTCCAGTTGATGACTGACCCAGTTCACTTGGAGCTCAATGTACGCGGCGGCAAAACTGGCAAGCGCACCAGCGTCACCATGAAGCTTGCTGTGGTGATCTATAAGGGCGACCGGAACCCGTTCGAACCAAAAGAACCCAACCGGGATGACTTCGTGTGGATGCCGGAATACCCAAATCGCACGACGGCCATTAACACCGCCCGCCGCTTGTTTAATCACATTTTGGTAGAAGCCGATTTGGTGGATGAGGATCGTAAGCTGTCCCCCTATTCCCTCCGCCACTATGCCATCCAAGCGCGGCTCAGAAGCTCCAAGGGGAAGGTAAATCCCTATTCTCTGGCCAAGAACGCTGGGACATCCGTGGATCAGTTGGAGCGTTTCTATCTGAAGAACATGGCCCCGACCAAAGAGCTGATCGAGAACCTTCAAACCTATGGGAACGATTAGGGAAGTGTCTTTCCCGTTGTCTACAGTGCGAGGCCCAGCGGAGGGCTGAGAGGCAACCAAGGAGAAGCCCATGCCCCTCGTAAAACAGTTCAAACTTGAAGCCGCTGAGAAACCGAAAGCGATCCAGCCGTTTGCCCAACGTCGTCAGAAGTTCATCGCTGCTGTCGAAAAGCAGCTGGCTGGTGTGCCGGTTGATGGCGCTAGCACGATCACCAGCACATGGGTGTGGAAATCCGATGATGGGGATTGGTTCATCTCGCCGTGCTATGGCAGAACCTCTCTGGAGCTGTCCCCCGGCCTGAATGCCATCAAATGCGTCGATGTGGCCGACGTGACCAAGAACCTCCAAAAGCTGAAGATGCTGGCTGATGTGGGCAAGCTGGATGACGTGCTGATGGAAGCCGCCACCACGATCCGCAGTCGCTTCGGTAAATGAGACAGAAGGCGGGCTGGGAACCTGTTTGGCCAAAGGCTGAACTCAATACTCAGCCCGCCCAGCCCAACCAACCAATAACATTCAATGGCACTTGCGAAGCACTTCACGAAGTGAAGCCATAAGCCAATCTTTGGTCAATTGCTTGATCCCTTCGTGATCAAGAACTGCGTTGGTATCTGGTTGGGATATTTAAGTGTTTTGGATTTTGGACATACTTCTCCTATCCGTTGAGGAGGAGCATGTGAGAACCAAGGTTCTGACAGACCATCTACACACGATTGCTTTCAATAGCTCGGCTGGCGGTTATCCTGTCTCAGCCTACGTGCTGCTTACACAGCGGACCGATGTACTAGCGCCCTGTAGATGGCAACTTGGCTAGCTCGGCGACGGCACTCCCCCGTCTCGTGATGACAATTAATTTGCTCTGTCTCTCTCATGGGGGCTTTCATCTTTCCCCCGGCTTTCGCTGTCCCCTGACCCTACTATTCGATGACGTCATGTCTGCTGACCTACTTGATTCAGTTCTGCACCGTCCGGCGGAGATTACCTTCTGATCGCATGACGCTTCGGGCTGTCTATGTGTTTGTTTGTATCGCGTTCCTGATACAAGAGAGCTTCGAGCTGTGTGTAATATGGCTGTGTGTGGCGGTGGGTATCGATGTATGTTTCTGTGTGTGAGGTTATTTATGGGCTGACGGTCGTGGCTTGTATGGGATTTGGTGAATTTGGGAGGATCTCCCACAGTCTCTGTGGATAAGGGTGAATCCTCCCACGGTGTCAGGAGCTGTCTGCATTCGACAGGTTAAAGTCAAAAAAATAGTAAAAGTGCTATATGGGTGTGAGCGCAAGACATTTACTATTTTTTTGTTTAAGGTGCTGAGAGTATCGAAACGTATTTCACTGTTGCTCAGGCAACCTCAGAGAACTTTAGATCCCTATGAAAAGTATTGTCCAGTTCGCCGACCGTTTTCTGCCGCCAAACCCCAAATTTGCGAAAACTGGTCGGTATATGATTATTGGCTTTGATACGGAGTATGAGCGGGAGTCCATTGAAAACGCCGAAGGCAAGATTGAGCTTCGAAACAAGGTCCTGTCGTACCAGTACAGCTGCCACATTGTTTCACCTGACAACGCTGACAACGAGCCTCAATGGTCTGGGATTGTTTTGCCCAAGGGGCGCAAAGATGAAGATCGTCTCTACTTGGCCGAATTCGTTGAGCACGCTGTCAGAGCGGGATTTCGTGCCCATCCAAATCTTATGGTTCCGGTCGATGTGTATCTGGTAGCTCACTTCACCAGAGCCGACGTTCCTGGGTTTCGAGACTTCAAGGACGAAGCCTCACGGGATGACATGAAGCTTGAAAACGTCCGCAACCTGTTCATGAACATTGCTGACGATATTGAGGTGCATCTGGGTCCTGATAACGCCCTTATGAATGTGTGTTTGAATGTCAAAATTCGAGACACGATTGCTCTCGCTCCAGCAGGTGCCAAGAGCCTTGCAAAGCTGGGTGAAATCCTAGGCTTTGATAAGTTGAAGCTGTCTGACGATCCCGACGAGGAACTTCACTTCAAGAAAAACATGGGACAGTTCATGGAAGCGAACTGGGCAGCGTTTCGTGAGTACGCCATCCGTGATGCAGAGGTCTGCGCGCAGTACACGATCAAAATGATGCGGCTGTATTTTGAGAAGACCGGCAAGTTCAAACTGCCGATCACGCTCACGTCAATTGGTGTCGATCTCATTCAGAAATATTGGAAGTCCCATGCCATCGACCCCCTCTACATTGTTGGAAAGGAAGTTCTGACAGAGAAGCGTTGGAGCCAGAAACACGGCAAGTACTTCACTAATCGGAAAACAGCGTCTCTAAAGAAGTTGTTTTGGAGTGAGAACTTTTTCACCGAGTGTTACCACGGCGGGCGTAATGAACAATTTTGGTTTGGGCCTGCCCATGAAGGCGTCTGGTATGATTATGACCTGACCAGCGCTTATCCTTCTGCCATGGCTTTGATCGGTGAACCTGATTGGTCGCGCATTCGACATATAGGTAATACCGATGAGCTGTTTAGCGGTGATCTGGTTCATACCGATTTGGCCTTTGCCAACGTCGATTTTGAGTTCCCGGAGGAAGTTCGGTACCCGGTACTGCCTGTGCGGACGGAGAACGGATTACTGTTCCCACGCAAGGGCAACAGTACAACTCACATCAGTGAAATCTTATTGGCCCGAACACTTGGTGCCAGAATCGAGCTTGTTGAGGGGCGGCGGATAGATTCCATTAGGTATGCTGGCACCAAAGGCATAACACCCAGACGTCCCTTTGATGGCTTCGCCCGCCACTGCATTAAGGAACGGGGCAAATACCCAAAGAAGACGCTGCACAACCTGTTCTGGAAGGAGCTGGTCAACTCGACCTATGGAAAGACCGCGCAAGGTCTCCGGGAAAGGCGCATTTACGATCTACGGGAGGCTGAGACAAAACCCCTACAGCCCAGTAAGATCACCAACCCGGTCTATGCCTCCTTCATCACGGCTTTCTGCCGGGGCGTCCTAAGTGAGATTATGAACGCCCTCCCTGAAGACGTCAGTATATTCAGCGTGACCACCGATGGCTTCCTGACAACGGCCACTGACCAACAAATGCAGGAGGCTGCGACTGGATTCATGGGGCGCAACTACATGTCTTCCAGATACAGGCTTGCAGCAGGTGACAAAGACCCAGATGAAATCAGAACCAAAATCTATGAGGTCAAACATGTCATCCGTCAGCCGGTAGGCTGGCGAACCCGAGGGCAGGCCACGCTGGTTCCGTCCCAACTTGGGGACTGGGTGGGCACGGACATGGACCCCAAGGAGGATGAGAAAATTGTCCTCGCCAAAGGCGGGATCAAGCTGGATGCCCATCTTTCTAAGAAAGAGCAGAACGCTGAAATCCTCCGATTTTTCTTCGAACGAAAGCCAACGGACTCAATGGTCATCAAACTTGGTGCTGGCATTCGCGAGATGTACGAGCAGGGTATGGATTTCGTCGACAAGGAGATGAGCAAACGGCTGTCGATGGAATTTGACTGGAAGCGGCGACCGCATACGGCAGGCGAGATGTCCGTCCCAATCAAAGGCCAGCAAACTGCGTACTACAATAGCTTTCAGCACAGGTTCCAGAGATTTGTCGGCACTCGTTGAAAAGCAAACTCGACACCTATGCAGAATTGGCAGGATACGCGGGAACAGTCAAAGCCACTTGTCGCAATTTTGCTGATAGCGGTGCCGTGCATCCTTACTGGTGAAATACCTAGGCTCGTTTCGTACCGAAGAAGGCGAGAAGCGCGAAGACATCAACTATCGCAGCGGTTCTCGCCTTCGGGTCATGAGAACTAGGATCTCATTGTCGGTGCCTTGGTCTCGCTGGCACAGCATTTTGAGGGCAGAATGCTGACTTTCGTTACAGCTTCAACATAGAACGCTTGCAATCAAAAAAAGGGACATTGGTCATGTCGTCCGTTTCAGGTGAGATTTACATTCAATTGGCTATGCTGGGAAGCTACTTAGCTTGACACTCAATGCTCGGTAGATCAACTTTAAGCCGAAGAAATTTGAAGGCTTTCAATGCTGGATTCGTTAATAAAAAATTGGAAAGAAGCGCTTACTGAAGTTCTCGCCTCACTCATTGGAACGCTTGGGATAGTCTTCGTAATCGCCTTCATCCTCTCAGGACAAATCGAAGGAGGCAAGGTTGCTTCTTCGTTCAACAGGTACTTCAACGAAGGACAAATTGGTCTATCTGTACTTTCCATATCTGGCGTAATGTTCCTAGCACTTCGAAGGCACGGGAAACTCAACGCCATTATGTCCATTCTCCTATATTTGTGTTTCGTTGTTCCGATTGTGGCAACCGCGTTCTTAATCGGTCTCAACCCCGGATTTGAGAAAGAGGTCTTGACTGACACAAACGTATCCTTGCTTTGGAAGTTCTATTTCGGGCTTCATCTCCTCTGGTTTTTCATTCTGGCATTAGAGCCAACAATCCCCAGCAGTGAAGAGGCGGGCGCAGCGGAGAATAACCGGGTTAACGACATAGCAAAAAAGGCGGCGGAAATTGGAAAATAATCTTGAACCCGTCCAACTCATAGTTTCGAAGGTCTCGCAGCCTATCGGCGAGTTCTACGTTGGGCGCATAGAATCCCGGCAACTGCGTGCGATTTCTTATGTTGAAATCCGCTCCTTCCTTGAAGGAACACAAAAGAAGATCGCGGGCATTCAGCGCGAGCGTAATGAAGGTCGTATCAACGAAATCAAACGCTACGTGAACCTCGAGTATGCTACCTTCCCAACCTCTGTAATTATTTCCGTTCCGCCCGAATGCGTTGACTTCGAGCCCTACAATCAGGGCGACGACGAAGAACCGACAATATTCAAGATGATCTTAAAGCCTTTCGGCCGCGAAGGAGATGAAGATTACACCCCTTTAGACCGAATTGCTTTCATTATCGACGGACAACACCGAGTAGCAGGATTAGAAGGTTTGAAAGAAGGGAATATTTTCGATGTAAATGTTTCAGTTTTCATAGGTGCGTCGGAGGCGGACAAGGCCGAAATTTTTGCTCGGGTAAATCAAGCACAAACTAAGGTGAACCCCAGCCTAGTCGTGGACCTTGCTTCGTTTTATGAAGAACGCGGCCCAATGAAGTTTGCGCACGAAATCATCTTGGCGATGAACCATGATGAAGATGGACCATTTCACGACAAGATTAAGCGACTTGGAAAGGCGGAAGCAGGTAAGGGGCATATTCAAACGCTTGCGCAAGCAACCGTCGTCAAACCCCTTCTCGACTACATCACTCCGGATCCGGAAGGTGACCGCAATAAACGCTACAAAGGTATTTTTTCATCAAAACGGCCCGTAAACGCATGGAATCGTTATATCTTCCAGCCGTTCTACGACGACGACAACGATGCGGCAGTTTTCCTGTGTCTCACTAACTACTTCAATGCGGTTAAAGCGAAATGGCCAAAACTCTGGGACGATGCGCCAGCAGGCTCGGTCCTGAACCGAACCACTGGATATGGTGCTCTGATGAAGTTTTTGCGCCCTGTCTATTTGTCTAAATGTGGCAAAGGTGAAGTACTGACACGAGAAGCTTGTGACCAAGTGTTTCGAGGCATAAGCATTCCTGACACCGAACTAACGAGAGAGCACTTTTTACCAGGGAGCTCTGGTGTATCCACGCTCTATAATCGGTTACTTGATGAGTCAGGTTTATCAGATAAACAACCTAAACAGCAAACACTACTCTAGCTGCGAAGCAACTTCAGAACTGACCTGCCCCCTGAAGCCTCCCGTACTTTAATGTAGAGACCGCCAATACAACTTCTGTACTAATAGGGCGCTTCAAAAGTGCCCGAAATACTTAGCGTGCCATTCTGCAAAGCTGATATCGAAGTTGTGCTCGTTCAGGATTTCTAGTTTTCGCCCATCAAACTGCTTGTCGTTCGTGGCGCTACGAACGACAGGTGTGCTACCATTGGGATCAATCCACACCCCTCCACGGTCGAATGCTTTGTGGTGATTGGGGCAGAACGGAAGAATGTTAGCCAGGTGGTCAGGGCCTTTGAAAGGATCCCCAATGGGTTTGACATGACCTGCTTCGGAATAGGTTGTTCCCTTAGTATCGACGACAAGTGCCATGCCGCAAATTGCGCACTTGTTTTCATAAGCACTCTTCACCCAAGATGCGTGTTTTCTGTTGCGGATTTGCCTTTGAGCTTGTGCGTAGACCCTTTGCACCTGCGTAAGCGTCAGATCCGCAGGTTTTTTTGGTTTCGAGGCTGTTTTGGAAGCAACAATGCCGCCTGTCTGCGACGCAGGCTTTACGGGGGAAGGTGCCGCCAGTGGGGTACCTTTCAGGCGCTCCAGTCCACCGAGGTCCAGATACTCTTCAATAATCGGTAAAGCTGCATAAGGAGCATATGTCGGGTTCGCGGCTGTTAGAGCCCAAAAGTCCTCATCCTGAACAAACTGCAATATGTCGGATGCCGACATACCCATGTCGATCTCACCATCCATCATACATCGATCGAGGAACAGGAACAGCGCGCTAGCCCACCAATCTTCTCGCTCGGAACTGGTGAGGCCAATAAGACTTGATCGTTCATATAGGAAAAGGAGATTTGTTGCGAATTTGTGCGGGGTATTCCCTCCATAGATCATGTTTCGTTCCAGGAAGGTCTCGATCCGTTCGGTGGTAATCCTGCGTGTGTCCCAGGCGCTGCCATTCCATACTTCTTCAACGGCAAATCTTCTGGCCCAAGGTGCAGGATACGCTTGCCAAGGCCGAGCGCCTCTCCATGTGCCCACACGGCTGAAGTTAAGCGCAGACATGGCTAATCGGTCGAAAGACTGATCGTGAGGGTTCGCTAGTGCCTCGAGAACTAGCTGATCGGGGATGATGTAGTTATTTCCGGCAATTTCTTGATTATAGAGGAAAAAATTCAAGGGAATGAGAGGGTCGCCTGTGGCGACCCTTGAGATAGTCGCACGCGCCGTATCTCGAAGCACAGGCTTCATTTGCCCGTTAAAGATGGCATTGATCACGCGATGAAGCAGCGTTAGGCCGGGGGCCGCACCCCAGCCAAAATTTTTGGAGAAAGATCCGGGGCGACTTTCAAGTGTAGTCCAGTCCAAGGGTTTGAATATCCATATTAATACTATCCAGCCTAGACACTAGAGTTGTATGAGTAGGTTTTCCAGCTCGGTTTGTAATCTGCATCCGCCTGGTTGCCCCAGACAGTCCAACCTGGCCGAACACCTCGACCAAAGAGTTCCAAAAATGGTCCCCACGAGCATTCTTCGATGATTTTGTACTGTTCATCGGGCTTACGGCTGTGCTCACGTTTGCGCATTTTGAGAACATCCCCATCAGGCTCAGGGCTTTTCGGCTCAGACGCTTCCATATAGTTCACTTGAGAGCGGCCAGGGCCAAGCGTACGCACGTTCTTCCCGCGGGTTCCAAAGAGCAATATCTCAGTGACATTCCGGAAGTAGAAGCCAACTCCTCTTCCATCCGGGCCACCGTCCTTACGAACTTTTTCCCAGATGATGTTTGACTTGTATTCGAATCCCCAAGCTTTGAGGACTTGCAAGCCTTCAGGTAGCAGCGCGTTTGGCACCCAGAGGTAGCAATGAGCTTTACTTTCAAGGTGATCTGCTACGGGAAGACCGCAAATTTCTTCCAGCGTCATTGTCGGATAACGCGCGAGGCGCTTATGTTCTGGTGAAACTTTCCCCGTACGATTTTGAAAACGCCAAGGCGGGTCTGCCATGACAGTTGAGAACTTATCTATGCCAAGAAACTGGCTGAGGTCATCAGAGGCGGTCATCGTGTTTTCCTTGTGCGCCAGCCTGAAAAGTTCCGCTGAAAACGCCATTTCCTTACAATTCAGAGCTCCTGGGACAGAGCAAGGTTGAGGCAGTCTCAAATCGACGATGGAAGAATTCTGTTGCAGGTCAGTACTGAAGTCAGGGTGGTGCTCTTAAGTGTTCTTTCTAAGCGCGCATGAGAAGTAGCCCTTCCTTCACACTACGTTGCCTATCTTCTTTCCGTCCCATTGTCATGTGCTCATGGTCTATTGTCAGGACTTCAATTTTCCTATTGGTCAGAACCTTCTCACCAATCGCTAGAAGTTCATCCAAGGAAATCATGCCTGTGTTTGAATAGCTGAGCACAAGGGAAGAGTCGCTCGCCTTGACACCTTCAAAAAGGTCTTCAAATGCGCCTCGAACTTGAGATTGGATGCAAAAAGGAGACTGGTGGCGTTCTTCGCGATAACGTCCTTTCACGACTTTTCCCCTTTGGACTTGGAGCTTTGGAAAATCATAAAGGACCAGTGTTTCCAATGCATGGTAAAAGCGGCTGTAATGGACGAAACAATACGGTGGATCCGCATAGACTGTGCCGCCCTCAAACTTTCTGAGGCAGTCTTTGAAATCGAGGGCAGTAGAGGTATGAGGGGCGGAAATAGGTCGATCAGGGATGTAGTCCAATACTTCGCAGTACTTACGTTGGAAATACTGACTAATGGATCGTTTCCGATAGATAAGAATGTCCTTGTGCGACGATGGTGTCTTAGCATCCCTGTATTGAGCGTAGTGCCCGGTCCCTTGACTTGCATAGGCCATCGCGAACATCAGCGACGACATTATGGCGGGATATATCGGGTTGGACCGGAAGTCCTCAGCCACCTCTCTTATAGCATCAATCCAAAGACATTGCTCGTAGCTCCACCAAGTGCCGGAGTAGTTCTTGGCGAACAAGTGCCATTCATAATCGAAATCTTGCGTCAAAAGCTCCCTCTGGCGTCCCTCGTATTCATTGAAAGTCGAGAGGGTCATCTCCTTATCGTAGTCCACCTTCAGCTTGCGATTGCGACCCTCTAAGACTTCACTGGCGAGGGCCAATAGGCGCGTGGCGCTAGGGGCTGTCTGATCGCGATAGGCTCGGTTGTAGGTATCAGCGAGTAAGCCAGAATAGGCTTGAACGTCATTTGAGACGACCGTGGCTTGCTGCCCTATCGCTCCTGACAGTGAGCCGCTTCCAGAGAATAAGTCACATATGGGACGGTCATCGCGTACCTGATTGATGCCATTTAGTACAAAGCCCATGATTTTGGATTTGGACCCCATATACTTAACAAGGCTTGGGTATTCCTGCGGTTTCAGGCAATGTGAGTCTTGGACTGTAGTAAGCATTGCTTCCAACCTCAGCATGAACGCTATCCCAAAATAGGATAGATATTTTGTAGGGGGGTGGAGTCTCTTGGTCAAGTGAGAAAATGGACAACGAACGGCAAAACGTGCAAAGCGCAATTCAACGAGAGATACTGATCAACATCAGGGTCACTGCGCAGCTTACGCAAACACAGCTTTCCCGAAAGCTGGGGCATCCCCAAAGCTATGTCTCGAAATACGAGGCTGGACAACGGAAGCTGACATTAATCGAAGTCAGGGAGATTGCACTGTGTTGTGGAAGTAACTTACCTGAATTCGTCTCCCTGTTAGAGCAGGAATTGCAAATAGGCGAAGGCTAATTTGATTGTATCTGCCATTGGGCTCGCAGGTCTAAATTCCGTCCGCTCGTGGTGCAGGATAAACAGCCTTCAACTTACCATTTAACTGATCGCTGATCGCCGTTCTACATTTGCCCAGTGTTTATTCTCGGGTAGTTTTCTTGCACGCTGAACGATGTCTCCGTAGGTGACTGGCGAGAAATTCCAGACATCGACACCGACATTCACCGAGTTCCGTGTGCCCTGCCAATTGTTGTGGACGTGGCCAAAGAATTGCAAAGCCCCGTTGCGAGCATGATTCCAAGTGATCATTGGGTAATGACATAGTGTATTCAGCTGGTTCTGTGGGCCATCACGCAATTCAGCGAAGTGAGAGATGGAGTCCCAGGAGAGCTCAAGCGTTGGGGTAAGATCATGGTTTCCAATCACGAGATGTCGTTCTGAACCCGGAAGTTGGTTGAAAATCTGTTCAAGATAAGCACTGTCTTTGGCTTTGGATCCAAAGGCGAAATCACCCAAAACCCACAATTGATCTTCCGAACCAACGACTTTCCACATGTTTTCTAACAAAGCCGCATCCATCCGTGAGACGGATTTGAATGGGCGCTTGCAAAAACGTATGATGTTTTCATGGCCGAAGTGGGTGTCGGCTGTGTACCAAATTGTCATGATCTTGTCTTCTAGTTCAGTCAGCCCATAAGCCTTCGAAATTCCTCCGGCGTGTAATCCAACGCGAGCAACTTCAACAGGAGCAGCTCCAATGCGAGCTGTGTCTCGGTCCTACACAAATTTTCCGTTTCAACCGCCAGATCATATCCGCCACGCTTGTTGACGCTGATTTTCAGCAGGCGCCCATTTAGGAAATCCCAAATAAGTTTTGGTCCAGGATATCTTTGGTCGTCAGGATGGCTACCGAAACCAGAGCATTGCGTCATGACAGCAGGCAAAGCGACCAGCAAGCGGTCCCATGCCTGTTGTCTCTCACGTGAGGTTAGGAGACCGCTATCAGGTGTGAGCTGTGAAGCGGAGGCTTTAATCGCGAATACAGGAGCAAACGTCGATTGGATTGATGATTGTTCCACAGTGCTTCTTGCTGTCACAGTTTGATCTCGCTGGCTGGTGCTGTTTCCTGCAGCGTTTCATTGATCTGCCGGTCCGTTTCATCTCGATTTGCCCGCGTTAAGGCGTAGTCAATTAGGCTGAATCGGATTGTCGTATTGGCAACGCTATTCTGAACCGTGATCCGAAAAACCAAATCACAAGCCCCAATCCAATCTTCTTCTCTTGGATATCTGAACTTGTATATTGGCGAGCGACCAATCGCTGTTTTGCAAGGGGTGCCATCACTTAGGTAATCTGATGACCCAACACCAGCAGTATTCGGATTCGGATCGGCTGCTTTGAGGTCACGAACCAAAATTCCACCAGTATGGGCATAGATCATCTCAGATTCGTAAGTATCGAAGTGCTGCAACGACGGGGTGCCAAAAGCATCTTCGATTTGCTTGAATACCGATCCTGCAGAAGGCCGATCAGTCCCGGTTGCAACAATCACCCGATCGATCCCAAGGACGCGTCCATCGAGAACACCGGTTGCAAGAGAAACATTGACCTCTTCATAGGGATCGCTGCCCATCCGAACGAATGGTGTTACCCAAGGTGAGACCAATCTCTGTGCATACTCGAGCCGAAACGTTCGCCCATTTGAACTTTGCACGTTCAAAGTGACGACTTCATCTTCCAGATTGCGATCAAAATATTCGGTAAGTGTTTCTGCAGCCTCCGATTTGGCGTTACCTGGGGCTACTCCTAGCACCATATAAGGGTGGCTAGTAACTTGGAGCGCTGGCAACACCGAGGTTAGCGTGTCTTCCGCAAATGCAGACAATGGTGCAGCGGTCAACAAGAATGGCATAGAGGCCAGTGTGGCCACTCGACACGCCATGTTTAACACCCCTGATGACTCTGAAATCTGACATCCCATAATTCTCTTCCTCAACAGCAACTGAGCACGAATGTATGTTAAAACAGGTAGAGCTAAAACAGGTGATCCTCAATAGAATAATGTGTGAAGAGAACACCCAAAAGCCCACTGCGAGACATAGTCGCCCGCAATATGAGACTGCTTCGTGCGGAACGAGGCTGGTCGCAAGAACGATTGGCCGAAGAAGCCGGTTTGAACCGCACGTACTTGAGTGCAGTCGAACGGTCGGAGCAAAATATTTCGATCGACAATTTATTCCGTGTGGCTACTGGACTGGGTGTTGAGAGTTGGACATTGCTTAAAGATCAATGAAATCAAATAAATACCAGGTAGACTCACGGCTCTAACGTCAAAGGTAGTTTTAACTTTTAACCCAACAATAACAATAGCTTAGACGTTGACCTGGGGTTCGATTTCCGATTACCCTCAACCAACAAATGTTGGTGATAAAATTGGAAAACGGCGCAAAGATTTCAAAAAAAGAAGAGATAAAGGCCCGTCTCCGCACAAAGGGTCTTTCGCTTTCAGTTATCGCTCGTCGGTTAAACCTTCAGCCATCCACGGTGTCAGGCGTACTTGGCGGCCATGCTAGGTCGGTCAGGGTAGAAAAAGAGCTGGCAGAAGCTCTGGATACTACCGTCGCCGAGCTTTTCCCAAACAGGATCTACAAATCGGAGGAAAAACAGTGAGCCCATAAAAATGAGAAAGCCTCAAATTTGCCTGGCCGCAAATTCGAGGCTCAGAGGCAATTCACCTCCATACTCTTAGGTGCAGCCTCTCCAAAATCACACAAAATGTCAAGCCGAAGCCGGGTTCGCCGAACCTGTTTTTGTGCTTGAGGAAAATCGCTAAATGGAGAGCTTTATGAAAAGCACGACCAGACGGATCGTGGACCTCTTGTGGTGTCCCGATGAAACAAACACATCAATCGCTCGGAAAACAGGAAAGCACCGAGATTCAATTCGCAAATATCGAGCGAACATGCAGGTCTCAGGGTTGAACAAGAAGGAGCTGGATGCGCTAGATGACGCTCAGTTGGATCTGTTAATCAAGGGACCTAAACGGGTACGATCACGCTTCTACGAGCCTGATCTGGACCAGGTTCTGATCAATAGGAAAAAGCCTGGTGTCACTCTAAGAATCTTACACGGCCAATATGTTGATGAAGTAAATAACTTCAACGACCCCAACTTGGCGCCCATGAGTGAAAGTCTATTCTATCAAAGAGTTAGAGAGCACAAGAAGAAGCGCGGGCCAGAATTTCGCCACGAACATGTCCCTGGTGGCTCCCTGCAGTTCGATTTTTCAGGAAAGAGGCCCACGTACATTGACAACGGTGGGAAGGTCATTTCGGCAGAGCTTGCAATTGCAGTCTTGCCATTTAGCGGGCTTACATTCGCAATGGCGATTGCAAGTCAGTCTCTGCCACACTGCACTGAGGCCTTCGTCTCGGCGTTGGAGTATTTCGGCGGTGTGCCAGATGATGCAGTTTTTGATAACTTTAAGGCAGCGGTGGACAAACCCCGACGAGGGAGTGAGCCCGCAAAAATCAACCTGAATTTCCAAGCGTGTCTTGACCATTACAGTCTTTTTCCAGACCCGACACGAACCTACGCAGCGCGCGACAAGGGTATGGTTGAGAAAATGGTTCAGGAAGTTCAGCGGAGCTTTCTCGGTAAGGGGCGCTACCTGAATTGCTACTCGCTGTCTGATCTGAACGAGACGCTGAAAGAAGCGCTTGATGAAATTAACCATCGCCCCATGTCAAAACGTGCGGGCATGTCCCGATGGCAAATTTTCAAAAGCCAAGAGGCCGCGTGTTTAGCCCCGCTACCGACCGCCAGATATGAATTTGGACGCTGGCAGGTCGGACTGACTGTCCCGCTCCACTATCATGTATTTGTGGACGGTGTTGGATACAGTGTCCCCTCTCGTTTCGTTGGGGCTCAGGTCAACGTCAAGGCAACTGCGAATTCGGTCGAGATTTTCACAAATGGGTTTCCAATAGCCATTCATCAACGATCAAATGACTTGTCTGGGCGAAAGACCAGCTCAGATCACTTACCTGCTCATCACAAAGCAATGACATCTTATCGTAAGGAAGCGGTACTTCGATTCTCGGAAAGCTTAGGTCCGATTGTCGCGACATTCGTCCAAGAGCATCTGAACCTGCACAGAAATGTCAAAGCAGCCGGCGACATGGTTAAAAAGTTGTCGAGCAAGATTCATCATTACGGCCGGCTGGCAGTAGAAAATGCAATCACAGAAGCCCTCGAGCGTGGTCAGATTAATGCCCTGGCGGTCTATGGTATTCTCGAACGTGGGAGGACCTGCTTCCAGGAAGATTTGCCCTCACCTTCAAAGCCTAGCGGCAATATCCGAGGTGCAGAATACTACTCGGACGAAGGAGATAACTGATGCAGCTTCATACAGTACTTGAACTGGCGCGAGAGCTTCGTCTTTCCGGCCTCGCTGAGGCACTGGAACAACAGCAATCAGATACCAGCCATGACGAGCTGTCGTTCACCGAACGCTTAGGGGCTCTGATGTTGTCAGAGAAGGAAAAACGCCACAACAACATGCTCGAACGCCTGAGCAAAGACGCGCGATTGAAGCTGAATGCCGTGCCTGAAGAACTGAATTATTCGGTCGACAGAGGCTTTCAGTCAGCGCAGATGCGTGAGCTCCTTCAGTGCTCGTGGGTCAAACGCGGATGGAACATCTTGATATCTGGTGAAACTGGCACGGGAAAAACCTGGATCGGATGCTGCATCGCAACGGCGGCAATCAGGAACGCGATCAAATCCAAGTATTATAAGGTCGACGACCTTCTATATGAGATGGCTCTGGCGCGAGCAGATGGCAACTACCTAAAGTTCAAAACCAAGTTGGAGAAATACGAGTTGTTGGTACTGGATGACTTTGGCGTCACACCAATGACGCAGCAGGGTAAATCTGACCTTCTGGCAATTGTCGAAGATCGTGTGCATTCACGATCGACGATCTTCATCGGACAGAGGCCGTACAATGATTGGCATGCGTTCATCGACGATCCAATCATCGCAGACGCGGTCCTCGATCGGCTTTCCCACAACCGGTACCACATCAAGCTGAAAGGTCGCTCTAGACGAAAGAAGGAAGCGTCGTTTGATGAGGCCTAGATATCAAACGTAACTTCCGTCCTGGTTCGGCGCTGATAGCTGTTTGCAATCAGCGCCGAATTTCAATTCCAAAGGATGCTGATTGGGTATGGAATCTGCAAGCAAACCTATGACCACCTCGCGTTCTCAACGCAGCCTTGGGATAGCGTCGATCAGTTCAACACCGTGCGTGCAATTTGGGCGGACTACAACAAGCAGTCTCCACACTGCCTGAAGACGTTGTCGGACTATCAGGCATGGGCTGAGTACTTTGAAGGGGCCTTGGCTGCCCAAGGCCCTGCCAAGGCATATCTGGCGAAGGAGGATGGCATTCTGAAGCGTGTTCGGCGGGACCTGATCATTGCCCACAAACTCCGAAAGGCCGGTACTCACGAGCTTAATCCAGAGTCATTTGGCAATGCGGACATTGTCGCCAGCTCTAAGTTGAAGGCGCGGGAGTTTGCTCACATCCTCGAAACTGGGTTTGGCATCCCGTGCTCCACTGTGGACGTGAACAACAACCGGAAGAAGACAGCCTTCATTCCTCACCAAGTGCCAAACTGTGTTCTAGCTGTTGAAAGGCTGGAAGCCATCAAACGGGACCTGTTCCCTCATCTGGATATCGATCAGTTCCTGACGCCGAAGGCAGTGTTTAACCTCAATGTTGAGCAAGCTGATATGACTTTGCATCCGCGTGACCCGTTGAAGGAGTGGGTGGCATTGTTATGAAAGTCATCGTTCGCAACAGATGCTCCCTAGAAAGGCTCAATACCTGTCCAGAGCGGTAGGGCTACTTCAAAGCGACTTTCTCAACTATGGCCTGATGATGACCGCAAGTGCATGCAAGGTTCTTGAGTGTGGTATCAGCCTATTCACTTGCACTCTGTCTCTGGTGCCCGCAAGCTGCCGCATAGGTCGCAATCCAACCTCGTTAGCTCTCAAGGTTCTTTCTAAATATGGTTACAAAAGCTGAATTTAAGGCGGCTGCCCAACTTGCCGTCCAAAATGTCATAAAACATGGCGATACTGACATCTTCCCCTTTCCGTTCGAAAATCATGCCTTCTTTGATAAGCAGGCTGAGGCAGTGGAGCTTGTCGTAGAGTACGATGGTAATTTTGAGCAGTACTTAAATCAGTATCCTCCTAAGAACGTTAGTTCACTAACCCCAGTGACATATTCTGGTTTTAGATGGGCAACTCAAATTGACCCAATATGGAATGCTCACTTTCTTGCTTCAGTTTCGGCCATTGGTGCAAAAATCGAGAAAGCGAGAATACCTCTGGGCGATGAAGTAGTGTTTTCTTACCGATACGAACCGAAAAAAGAAACCGGCGATGTTTTTTCACGAGAGGTCGGCTGGGTTCAGTTCATGAAACGTTCTCTCGCGCTGGCGGAAGAATATCCCTTCACTGTGATTTGTGACATTTCCGAATTCTACCCTAGGCTTGGGCATCATAGGCTTGAAAACGCATTAAGGCAGGTCGCGGGTGATACTCCTTACCCCAAAAGAATAATGAATTTCCTGTCCAACTTTTCGAATACTAATTCGTTTGGGTTACCTATCGGGGGCCCTGCGGCTCGTTTGCTATCGGAGATTACGATCAACCAAGTTGATAGGCTGCTACAGTCGAAGGGTATAGCATTCGCAAGATTTGCTGATGACTACCATCTGTTCGCTCAAACCAAAGAAGACGCCTATCGGAATTTGATTTTTTTGTCCGAGAAACTCTTCGTCAATCAAGGGTTAACACTTCAAAAGTCTAAAACCCGGATCATGACGTCTTCAGAGTTTAAGGCAACCAGCCCTGTCAAAGAGGAGCAAAAGCCTGAGGAAGAGAAGGCTGCGCAAGCTGCAATTGATCACTCCAGAAGTAGTCTAATGCGTTTCTCACTACGTTTCGATCCGTATTCTCCAACTGCAGATGACGACTACGAAGCTCTGAAGGCTGAAGTTCGTAAATTCGACATTATAGGCATGCTTAAAGAAGAGCTGGCCAAAAGCCGAGTGCACACATCTTTGGCTCGTAAAATCATTTCTGCGATTAAATTCCTTGAAGGAAAATCCAAGCAGGATGCTGTTCTTTCGGTCATAGATAACTGTGACGTGTTATACCCAATATTTTCTTCTGTACTCATGATGATCGATGATCAATTTGAGCAACTGGAAAAGCCTACGCAAGACGCTGTCCTTTCGAAGATTCAAGATCTAATTGATCAAGACTCACATGTCTTTAGAGTCGATATGCATTTGAGCTTTGCCATTCGGGTATTGGCCCACAGTAATACTCCGCAGGTCCAGTTTCTGCTTCAAAAACTCTTCGATTCCCGTCCCTCTGAGATTATTCGCCGTGATGTCATTATAGTCATGGCTCGTTGGGGTGAATGGTATTGGCTGTCTGACTTAAAGAACAGGTATAGGGAGCTTAGTGCTCCGGAACGTCGTGCGTTTATTGCCTCTTCATTTATCTTGAAAGATGAAGGTAAGCATTGGCGCGATCATATGAAGAAGGAATTCGATCCATTTGAGACACTGGTCTTAAAGTGGGCTGGTGAGAAGATGGGTGCTGTGCAGAACTGGAGTGTTCCATTGTGATTGACGCAGTAACCTTTTCCTCTTCGTATAACGCCTTTTGGAGTGAAACTACTCCGATGCTTGAGCATTTCATTAGGCGCATGAATCTTGAGTACCTCGAGAGAATTACGGTCCCAATGGAGGGCGCAAAAACTGTTCGTAGGGCAGTGGTTGCAGAGTATTCGTTCTCTATTTTCGCGGAAAAGTTGGCAGATACAGAAAACTCAAGAAGTGACAGCGAGCGAGCAGACATTGCTTGGAATGAAACTAAGCATCGACTCCGACCTTTTCTTGGACAGGGCGTGGACCTTGAAAAGCCTCTGGAAGCCAACGAATTGGCCGAAGTTTCAGAAATCGTGAAACGTCTTCTGAGTTTTTTTAGGGGTGGGCGTCACCCCCTCGTAGTTCGTCCCCTTTTCAAAGGCTGTGGCTTCATTGATGCTTCTGAAGGTGATGTGTTAACGAAATCAACTCTATATGAAGTAAAAACTGTTGATCGTTCCTTTCGTGGTACCGACGTTAGGCAGCTGCTTACTTACGCTGCGTTAAATTCATCTTCTCGGGAAGCCGATATACCTTGCATTGGCTTGATCAACCCCAGGCGAGGTGTCGCATTCGAAATGTCTGTTGATGAGTTGTGCTTGGACATCTCGGGACGTCCTGCAGAAGAGCTATTTTCCCTTGTAATACAAGCCTTTTCCAGCGGAGAGATTTCCCGTTGATTGCTCAGACTTTGAACGCTTGAATAGCCCCTAGTTTCCTAGACACCCTCTTGGTTCATGTTTCGCTGTCTGTTTTCGAAGTCGACGGGCGACAGCA